>CAVQIH010000023.1:0-62886 GCA_963712585.1 uncultured Chloroflexia bacterium | reverse complement strand
CGAAGAGCATCACCTGGGGGCGCCGCTCCCGGACGAGGTCGGCGATCGCCTTCTTGTGGGCGAGGGGGTCGAACGAGGCGAGGAGGGGGTGCTCGAGGACGTAGACCGTGTCGGCGCCGGCCGCGACGAGCTGTGCCGGCCGATCGCCGGCCGCGTCGCAGGGGAGCACCGCGCCGACCTGCTCGCCGAGGCTGTCGGCCGAGCCGCCGCGCCTTGCCCAGGAGCTCGAGCGAGACGAGCGGACGCCGTCGCCCTCGACGCTCGGCGAAGACCCAGAACTCGCCGCGATAGGTCGGCTCGCGACCGTCGAGCGCGTAGCCGTCGCTCGACGTCCGAGCTCGGCGCCGGGCGCTGCCGCTGGTAGCGGGCCGCGATCTTCCCGATCAGCTCCGCCGGGTTGCGGATGTACTCGCAGGTCTTCGGGACGATCCTCGCTGGGCGAGAAGAGGCGGTAGACCTGGGTCCAGGAGCCCTTGAGGCCGATGCGCGTCGGGTCGGCGTCGACCGACTTCGAGTTCCACTCGTGGATCTCGGCGTCGTGCGCCTCGCGCGTCCGCTCGAAGGAGCGGTAGAGCGGGTCGGTGCAGGCGGTGACCGTCGACGAGGACCGGCCAGCGGAGGGGTGGACGTCCTCGACGCCCTCGGAGGCGATGCGGCGGATGGCCAGCTGCGGCTCGGTCACGCAGGCCCTTGGCGTAGGCGATGTGGTCGATCCCGAGCTCCTCGGCGATCTGCGGCGGCACCTGGGCGGTGTCGCCGTCGACCGACTGCATCCCGGTGACGATCGCGTAGTCGCGGCTGCCGCCGAACAGCTCGCGCTCGATCCGCCGGATCGCGCAGGCCAGCGAGTAGGCCGTGGCGCCCGGTGTCGGCCCCGGCGAAGGCGTTGTCGGTCAGGAGGATCGCCTCGCCCGGCACCGCGGGAGAGGCAGTCGACGAGGACCTCGCGGGCCATGGGCGGGCCCATGCTCAGGAAGACCGTCCGGGCGTCCGGGTCGCCGCGGCGTCAGCCGGTCGGCGAACGTCAGGGCGTGGAGGTCGAGGGGGTTGAGGATGCTGTCGAGCATGGCCCGCCGGAGCGTGCCCTTCTCCCGGTCCCAGGCATCCTCGGGGATGTTCGAGACGTCAGGAACCTGCTTGACGAGGACGATGCAGTTCGACCTCCGACTATACCGGCCGACCCGCGCCCCAGGCAGCGGACCCCCGCGGCTCGGGTCGTCGGCGACGGGCCGCCGGTCCCGACGGCGAGGGTGAGCCGTCGACGACGATGTCACGATCGGCTTCATCCAGTAGAGGACCGCGGATGTCGGAGCGCCAGACCGTCGACCAGCTCCTGCGGAAGCTCGGGCTCGTCTCCGCCGCCTGGAGCCTGAGGCTGCCCTGGCGGCCCAGGAGGAAGGGCGCGATCCTCATCGACCTTCGCCGCGGGGACCAGCGACGTGAGGGCGGGATCATCCCGGGCTCGGTCCATATCCCCCTGTCGGTTGTCTTCTGGCGCCTCGATCCGACATCGGGTTACGACGACCCGCGGCTGTCCGACCCCACGCGGCAGTTCGTGCTTCTCTGCGCCGACGGATACTCGTCGAGCCTGGCCGCAGCGACGCTCCAGGACCTGGGCTTCGCCCACGTCACTGACGTGGTCGGCGGCTTCGCCGCGTGGGCGGCGGCGGGTCTGCCGCTCGAGCCCGTGCCAGACTGACCAGGCTGCGGAGGCGTCCGGCCTGTTGCGCCGGCCACCGCCACGGCTCACCATGGGGCGGTGAACGTTCTGCTCATCCTCAATGACGGACCCTATGGGACCGAGCGCTCGTACAACGGCCTGCGGCTGGCCCTGGCCCTGGCCAAGACCGAGGGGACCGAGGTCCGCGTCTTCCTGATGGCCGATGCCATCGCCTGTGCCAAGCCGGGCCAGACGACGCCCCAGGGCGCCTACAACATCGGCCGCATGCTCAAGGGGTTGACTAGCCGCGGGGTCGTCGTCGGAGCCTGCGGCTCGTGTCTCGAGGCTCGCGGCTACGGCGAGGCGGACTTGGCCGACGGTGTCCGACCGCTCCTCGATGGCCGAGCTCGCCGCCTGGACTCTCGAGGCCGACCGGAGCCTGGTGTTCTGAGGGCGACCGATCCGGTCGTGAGATCGCGGGTTCAGGCGGTACTCGATCGGCGAGATCCACATCTTCCGGATCCGCGACGGCAAGGTCAGCGCCCACTGGCACCAGTTCGACCAGATGGGCATGATGCGCCAGCTGACGACGTCGGCCGACACGTAGCACCGCCGCCCGCGCTCCGATCGGGTTCGAGTCCCATCTCCCGTGAGGGGGTGGCCGTCACGCGCCGATGGGCTCAGCGCGTCTTCAGGTGAGCGGGGGCACCGAAGCGCTGTCCAGATCACGGCCGCCGGGACCGCGCGAAGCCACTGGGGAGACCGACCCGCCCGAACGGGAGTAGCGGCGATGCGTAACACGTCACATGCGCAGTGGGTCGCTCCGCGGGCCACCGTCCCAACTCACGGGCGGGGCCGCTTCGCGGTCATCCTCGTCCTCCTGGTCTTCATCGTGAGCGCCTGCGGCACGACGGCCTCACCGCCGGCCATCCCGTCCACCAGCCCCTCGTCGATGGCGTCGCCTTCGGCACCCAGCGCCCCGCCGCCCGGGTCGGCCTCCCCCATCGCCACCCCGACCGCCAGGCCGACCGCCACCGCGCCCGCACCGCCCGCGGGGATCGTCCTGGCGATGGCCGACATGCCCCGTGCGCCGACAGGACCGGACGACCTCGACGACGCGCGACAGCGCTCGTCAACCGCTTCGCGGTCGATCTCCTGCACCACGACGCCGACGGGAAGAACCTCGTGTTCTCGCCGACGAGCATCGTCACCGCGCTCGCCATGGCCCGGGCAGGCGCACGCGGCGAGACCGCCGCCGAGATGGACGGCGTGCTCCACTGCCGGCGGGCTCGACGCCCTGCTCGGGGCGATGAACGCGCTCGACCAGGCGCTCGCGGGCCGCAGCGGCTGGGTGCTGGATCCGAACGCCGACCCGCCCGACGCCACTCGAGGTCACCCTGCGGAGCGTGAACGCGCCGTTCGCGCAGGCGGGCTACCCGATCGAGGCCGACTACCTGACGCGCTCGCCGCCCGGTTCGGCGCCGGCCTGCGCCTGGTCGACTACCGGGCCGACCCCGACGGCGCCCGGCGGCTCATCAACGCCTGGGTGGCGACCGAACGGAACGGCGGATCGAGGAGCTCCTGAAGGTGCCGGACGTCACGACGCCTGACCCGCCTCGTCCTCGTCAACGCGATCTACCTCAAGGCGCCCTGGCGCGACCCGTTCGACCCCGACGACACGAAGTCGGGCCGGTTCACCCGGGCGGACGGGTCGACGGTGACGGTCCCGCTGATGCACCTCGTCAGCAGCAACGTGGGGCCGACCTTCCCGGCCGCCGCCGGCGACGGCTGGGTGGCGGTCCGCCTGCCCTACCTCGGTGAGCAGCTGGCGATGACGATCATCGTGCCCGACGACCTCCCGGCCTTCGAGACGCAGCTCGATGCCGGACTGCTCCAGGAGCTGACCCAGCTGAGCTGGGAGCGCAACGCAACCGGGGACTGCTGGAGGACAACCGGGTCGACCTCACGTTGCCGCGGTTCTCGCTCGCAACCGAAACCGACCTGGCCGAGGTACTGGCGGCGATGGGGATGCCGAGCGCGTTCGAGCCGGGTCGCGCGGATTTCACGGGGATCGCCAACCCCGATCGGACCGGGGAGCCGGGACTGTACATCGCCAAGGTCATCCACCAGGCGAACATCGACGTGGACGAGAGGGGCACCGAGGCGGCCGCCGCGACGGCCGTCGTCATGGCAACCGCCGGCCCGGGCGACCAGCGGACGCCGATCGTGGTACGCGCCGATCGTCCCTTCCTGTTCGTCCTGACCGACGTCCCGAGCGGGACGGTCCTGTTCATCGGGCGGGTTGCGGATCCGAAGACCGGTTAACGTCGGAAACAACCTATCGGTTGCGGGCCGCCTGCGGTACCCTCGGTCCCTACGTCGCATCGGAGCGCCGGGTGATCTGCTCGAACTGCGGGACCGAGAACGACGCCGGGCGCAAGTTCTGCGTCGAGTGCGCCGCGCGACTCGCGACCGGCTGCCCGACGCTGCGGCGCCGCCGAACCCGCCGACGGCGAAGTTCTGCGGCGAGTGCGCGACCCCGCTGGCGGCGCCGGACCGCCGGCACCGTCCGCGGCACCGGCCCGCCGGTCCCGGCCCACGGCGCGGCCGGCTCCGGTCGCCGAGCGCCGGCTCGTCTCGGTCCTGTTCGCCGACCTCGTCGGCTTCACGACGCTCGCCGAGGGCCGCGACGCGGAGGACATCCGCGAGCTCCTGACCCGCTACTTCGACCTCGCCGCGCGACGTCATCGGCCGCTACGGCGGCACGGTCGAGAAGTTCATCGGCGACGCGGTCATGGCGGTCTGGGGCGCGCCGACCGCCCACGAGGACGACGCCGAGCGGGCCGTCCGGGCCGGCCTCGAGCTCGTCGACGCGGTCCGCGTCGCTCGGGCCCGGCGATCCAGGCCCGGGCCGGCGTCCTGACCGGCGAGGCCGCGGTCACCCTCGGCGCGACGAACCAGGGCATGGTCGCCGGCGACCTCGTCAACACCGCCAGCCGGCTCCAGTCGGCGCGCCGCCCCGGGCACCGTCCTCGTCGGCGAGGCGACCCAGCGGGCGGCCGCGCGGGCGATCGCCTTCGAGCCGGCCGGCGAGCAGACCCTCAAGGGCAAGGCCGCCCCGGTCCCGGCCTGGCGGGCCGCTCCGCGTCGTCGCCGAGCGTCGGCGGCCGCGGCCGGTCGGACGCGCTCGAGGCGCCGTTCGTCGGCCGCGACGACGAGCTGCGCCTGCTCAAGGACCTCTTCCACGCGACCGGCCGCGAGCGGCGGGCCCGGCTCGTGTCGCGTCATCGGCCCGGCCGGGCATCGGCAAGACGCCGCCTCGCCTGGGAGTTCCTCAAGTACGTCGACGGCCTCGTCGAGACCGTCTGGTGGCACGACGGCCGCTCAGCCCGGCCTACGGCGAGGGGATCACGCTTCTGGGCGCTCGGCGAGATGGTCCGCGGCCGGGCCGGCCTCGCTCGAGACCGACGACGAGGCGACGACCCGGGCGAAGGTCGCCGAGACGCTCGCCGAGCACGTCCCCGACGCGGACGGAGCGGCGCTGGATCGAGCCGGCGCTCCTCGCCCTGCTCGGGCATCGAGACCGGGCGTCGGGCTCCGAGCAGCTGTTCGGCGCCTGGCGGACGTTCTTCGAGCGGCTCGCCGCGACGGCGCCGGTGGTCATGGTCTTCGAGGACCTCCACTGCGCCGACTCGGGCCTGCTCGACTTCGTCGACCACCTGCTCGAGTGGAGCCGGAACGTCCCGATCTACGTCGTCACGCTCGCCCGGCCGGAGCTGCTCGAGCGGCGGCCGGACTGGGGCGCCGGCAAGCGCAACTTCACCTCGCTCTACCTCGAGCCGCTGCCGGAGCCGGCGATGCGCGAGCTCCTCGCCGGGCTCGTGCCCGGGCCTGCCCGGAGCCGGCCGTCCGGGCGATCGTCGCCCGCGCCGACGGCATCCCGCTCTACGCGGTCGAGACGGTCCGGATGCTCCTCGCCGAGGGCCGGCTGGCGCTCGAGGACGGCGCCTACCGCCCGGTCGGCGACCTCACCGACCTCGCCGTGCCCGAGACGCTCACCGCGCTCATCGCGTCCCGCCTCGACGGCCTCGCGCCCGACGACCGGGCCCTCGTCTCCGACGCCGCCGTGCTCGGCCAGAGCTTCACGCTCGCCGGCGCTCGCCGCGGTGAGCGGGCATCGCCGAGGCCGAGCTCGAGCCGCGCCTCCGCGCGCCTCGTCCGCCGCGAGCTCCTCGACCCTCGAGGCCGACCCGCGCTCGCCCGGAGCGCGGCCAGTACGCCTTCGTCCAGGCGCTCATCCGCGAGGTCGCCTACAACACGCTCGCGCAAGCGCGACCGCAAGGTCCGCCACCTCGCCGCGGCCCGCTTCTTCGAGGCGCTCGGCACCGACGAGCTCGCCGGCGCGCTCGCCGGCCACTACCTCGCGGCGCATGGGAACGCGGCGGAGGGCCCGGAGGCCGACGCCCTCGCGGCCCAGGCCCGGATCGCGCTCCGCGGCGCCGCCGAGCGGGCGGCCGCCCTCGGCTCGCACGACCAGGCGGTCGCCTTCCTCGAGCAGGCCCTCGCCGTCACCCGGCGGCCGCCGAGCGGGCCGACCTCCTCGAGCGTGCGCTCGCCTCGGCCATGGAGGGCCTCGTGCCCGAGGTCGCCGAGCGGCACGCGCTCGGCGCGCTGGAGGCCCGCCGCGAGCTCGGCGACCGGGAGAGGATCGCCCTCGCAGTCGCAGCCCACGCCGATGTGATGGGGTCGTTCGGGACATTCGGCGATCGGTCGCTCGAGATCCTGCTGCCCGCCTGGGAGGAGTTCGCCGACCTCGAGGCGACCGCGGCGGGCGTCGCCCTGATGCTGGAGATCGCACGCGGCTACGTGCATAGCGACGATCTCACCGCCGTTGCCTGGGTCGAGCGCGCGCTCCCGGTCGCGGAGCGCCTCGACCTCCTGCCACAGACCGCCACCGGTTTGTTTCGCCTGAGCTCGGCGCTCACTCGCCTGGGCCGCCCCAGGGAGGCTCTGATCCTCCTGCGCGGGACCCACGAGCTAGCCGTCGCGAACGACCTCGTAGATGTGGACCGACTGTCACGGACCACGTTGACGTTCTACGAGCAATTCGCCGAGCCGGTGCCGGTCTGGCGATGGCCCGGGAGGGCCTGGAGATCGCCAGCCGACGAGGCTCGGCCGGTTACGGCTTCCTGATGGTCGGCAACGCGGTCTCCTGCGCGATCCGGGTCGGCGAGTGGGCGTGGGCATCGGCCCTGCTCGAAGAGTGGCTCACCAACGAGATCACCGGGGCCTTCTATCTCGAGCTCTACGTCGACCGGGCGGTCCTGACCTCGCTTCGGGGCGGCGACCCGGCCGACGATCTGGCCGAGGCGGAGCGGCTGCTACCGGGCATGAAGGACTCCCAGTACACGTCGTACTGTCACTGGGGTCGGGCGTGGGCGGCCTTCGCGGCTGGTCGTCTTGCCGACGCGCTCCACGAAGCCGAGGCGGCTGCGCAGGTGACCGAGTACTTCGTCCCGATCAGCCTGCCGGTGGCGGTGCGGGCCGCCCTGTGGGCCGGTGACGCCGCGGGCGCCCGTGCCGTCGTCGCCCGGATCGAGGCGTCGGTTATCCGCGGCCAGGCCTTCGGGCTCGATCTGTTGACCCTGCGGGCGGGGGTCGCCGCGCTGGAGGGTCGGCGGGCCGAGGCGATCTCCGGCTATCGCGAGGCGCTGCGCGGCTGGCGACAGCTCGGGGTCGCGTTCGACGAGGCGATGGCCGCCCTCGATATGGCCGTCCTCCTGGCCCCGACCGAGCGCGAGATGCCCGAGGCGGCCTCGCTTCTCGAAGACGCCCGCGCGACGCTGACCCGGATCGGGGCGCGGCCGTTCCTTGCCCGACTGGAGTCGCTGTCGGTGGTCACGGCGGACCCCACACCGGTCACGAAGGACCCGGCGCCGGGCACGCAGACCGACACCTCGAGCGTCCGGCGCGTCAACGTCTGAACGGAGCGAGGACGGGTCGGCCTCGCCGGCCACCCTCGGGCGGCTGCCCGGCCCTAGGGAAACTCGACCGTCGCGAGAATCTCGTTCGCCAGTTCGAGAAAGGCCTCGAACCCCTCGTCCGTCGATTCGACGATGACGTAAAGGGGCTTCTCCCCGACGACGACGTGGAAGGCCCGGAAGCGGTCGCCGCGGCGCATGAAGTAGAACTCCGACAGCCCGAAGATCTGGATCTCGGGGACGCTGAGCTCGGGGTCCACCTGGCCATCCACCGACATCCCCTCGGCTCCCCCGATCGTCGCCGCCACGGGCTCGCCGATGGTGATCCCGTTCAGTCGCCCGAACGTCGCCTGGAGGCTGTCGGTGGGTGGGATCGAGGGCGCCTTCGAGTCGAAGTAGATGGCCTCGTCGCCCGGCTCCGGCGTCCAGACCAGCAGAAGCGCCTTGTCTGGCCGGGATTCGCCATCGACGATCTGCTGCCAGCCCTCGACGATCGTGAACCGGATGGCCGGCGCGAAACCCGTCGCGGTGTAGGAGCCGGCCGGGATGTCGCCGACCGGGACGCCGTTGCTGAAGGTGGGTGTCGGGCTCGGCGGGGGCGGCAGGCTCGGCGTGGGCATCAGGGTCGGCGTGGGCATCAGGGTCGGGGTCGGCGCAGCGGGAGTGGGGGGCGCGGATGGGGTCGGGGTGGGCGGCGAGGTCGGGGCCGTTGTAGCGCACGCGCCGATGAGGATCGTGATGGTCATCAGGGCGGCGAGGCGGCGCATCGCGCCCGTCAGGCGGGAGGCCCCGACACGGCCTGGCGATCCCCGGCTCTGGCCGGCCGGGCGTCGGTCATATCCCGCGCCACGGCCGACTCAAGCAGCCGCAGGTACGGCCGCGCCTCCACCCGCTCGAAGATCGTCCGCGCCTCCTTGCCCGCGGCGCGAGCCGACGGTTCCTCCGCACCGACGAGGAGCACGCAGTCGAGACCCGCGCATGCCAGGGCGAAGTCCTGGCCCGTGGCGCGATAGCGGGCGAGCGCGTCGCCATAGCCGGCGATCGCGTCGCCTCGTCGGCCCTCGAGAGCGGCGATCCCGGCTCGGGCGGCAATCCGACCGGTCGCGGTCGGGGCGGCGGAGCTCGGATGCGCGTCGAGCCGATCGGCGATCTCGCGCGCCTTCACGACATCGCGGCCCCACATGGCCGCACGAACGGCGAATACGAGGAACGTGTCGCCGACGTTGGGTTCGTCCGCTGCGAGCAGCATCTCGCGGCAGGCATCGGCGTGCTCGCCCGCGAGCAGCGCCCGATCGCCCCGTAGGAAGTGCACCGCCGCGGCGCCGTAAGCGTCGGACGTCTGTTCGGCCAGGGCCTCGAGGCGGGCCAGCGTCGCATCCGTCGACTCGCCCCTGGCGACCCGCATCGTCCCCTGGACCGACAGACTGCGGATCTCGTCCAGAGGACTCGCGACAGCGTGGGCAAGCGCGTCGGCGAGATCCTGCTCGGCCTCGGCCAGGGCTTCGTCCCATCCCTCACCCATCAGGAAGGTCGTGTAGAGCCTGCTGATCGCCGCCCAGTTCGCCAACGACCGGTTCCCCACTCGGCGCGCCAGGCTCACCGACAGCTCGAGTGTTTCTAGGGCACGCCGCGGGTCGTCGTCCATCGAGACGGCGAGATTGTTCAGCGCCCGGATCTCGGCCGCGACGAAGCCCCGCGTGTGGGCCAGGTCCACGGCGGCCTCGAGCAGGGCGATGCCCTTCGCGTTGTCGACCGAGATACGCCGAGCGACGAGCCCTTGTTGTTGAACGTCTCGGCGATGACCAGGTCGAGGTGGCGGCGCTCCGCGAGCGCCAGCGCCCGATCGGCGGTCTCGACGGAGCTGGCCGGCTCGGCCGGATCGCATGTAGGCTCGCGAGAGGTTGCGAGCAACCCGGCCCGGACCTCCTCATCACCCGTCTCGGGAAGCCGTGCCACAGCAGCCTCGAGGACCTCCGACGGCCTCCCGCGGTTGACCGGCGTCGATGAGGACCTCGCCCAGGAGGGCCTCGCCGGCGCCGACGCGCCTGCGGATCGCCGGCAGCCCGGGCGAGGTCGATCCCGGCCCGGACGAGTGCCTGGGCATCGGCGTGCCGCGCCGCGGCGTTGGCCGATGTCGGCCGCCCGGAGGTGCAGCCCGGCGCGCTCGCCCGGGGTCGGCGGTGATCGCGATCGCCTGGCGGAGGTACGAGACGGCCTGGTCGTGGGCGCCGAGCGTGGCGGCCCGCTCGGCCGCGCCGCGAGAGGGCGAGGCGGGCCTGGATCGCGACCGCGTCGGCCTCGGCGCCCGCGGCGCGACGCCTCGTGCGCGGCGAGGTAGTGGGAGGCCAGGGCGCCGGCCAGCTCGTCGTCGCCGAGCGACTCGAAGTAGCGGGCGGCGGCCAGGTGGCGGGCGCGCCGCTCGCGCCTGGCCAGCGTGCCGTAGGCGACCTCGCGGATGAGCGACTGGACGAAGCGGTACTGGCCGCGCTCGGGGGAGCGCGGGTCGATCTCGAGCGTCGAACAGCTCGCGCCGGACCAGGGCCTTGAGCCGGGGCTCGAGCGCCTCCGCGGTCCTGGCCGGTGACGGCGGCGAGCCCGGCCAGGGTGAAGGTCTGGCCCAGGACCGACGCGTCGGCGACGAGGCTCCGGTCGGCCGGCTCGAGCGCATCGAGCCGGCTGGCGATCAGCGAGCGGAGCGTGTCGGGGATGGCCAGCGTCGCCGAGCTCGCCGACCGGGCGGTAGGCGTCGCCGTGGCGTTCGAGCCGGCCGTCGGCGACGAGCGTGCGGACCGTCTCGACCGCGTAGAGCGGGATGCCGTCGGCCCGGCGCGAGGATCGCCGGACCGCGGCCTCGGGCAGGCCCGGCACGAAGCCGTCGAGCAGCTCGCGCATCGCCTCGTCGCGTCAGCGGCTCGAGGGCCAGCGTCGTCAGGTTGCGCGTCTGCCGCGCCCCAGTCGGGCCGCCGGTCGAACAGCTCGGGTCGGGCCAGGGTGACGACGAGGAGCGGCGACGCTCTTCGACCACTCGAGGAGGTGCTCGATGAAGTCGAGCAGGCCCGGAGTCGGCCCACTGGAGGTCCTCGAACAGGAGGACCGTCGTGCCCTGCTCGGCGATCCGCTCGAAGAAGATCCGCCAGGCCGCGAAGAGGACGTCGCGCCCGCCGGCCGGCGCCGGCTCGAGCCCGAGCAGGGTGAGCAGCGCCGGCTCGACCCAGCGCCGGTCCTCGTCGGTCGGGCACGTACTCGGCCACCGTCGCCGCGATGCGCTCGCGGGTCGTCGCCTCGTCGTCGGTCTCGGCCAGGCCGGCGCGCCGGCGGACCATCTCGCCCAGCGCCCAGAAGCGTGATGCCCTCGCCGTAGGACGGCGAGCGGCCGCGATGCCAGTAGATCGTCTCGCGTGATCCCGTCGATGTACTTCTCGAGCTCCCAGGCGAGGCGGCTCTTGCCGATCCCGCCGGGCCCGGTGATCGAGACGAGCCGGGTCCGCCGGTCGCGCCCGGTGGAGGCGATCAGGTCCTTGAGCAGGCGCAGCTCCTCGTCGCGGCCGACGAACGGCGGCTCGGGCAGGTCCGAGCGGCCCTCGGCCGCCGCGCTGCGGCCACGACGCGCAGCGCCCGCCAGGCCGGGACCGGCGCGGTCTTGCCCTTGAGCATCTGCTCGCCGGCCTCCTCGAAGGCGATCGCCGCGCTGGCCGCGCGCATCGTCGCCTCGCCGACGAGCACCGTGCCCGGCGGCGCGACCGACTGGAGCCGGGCCGCGGTGTTGACGAGGTCGCCGGCGACCATGCCCTGGTTCGTGGCGCCGAGCGTGACGGCCGCCTCGCCGGTCAGGACGCCGGCGCGGGCCTGGATCGTCGGGCCCAGCGACGCGGACCGCATCGACCAGGTCGAGCGCGGCCCGGACGGCGCCGCTCCGCGTCGTCCTCGCTGCGCCGTCGGGGCGCCCCAGACGGCCATGACCGCGTCGCCGATGAACTTCTCGACCGTGCCGCCGTAGCGCTCGATGACGTCGCGTCGCGAGGTCGAAGTAGCGGGTCAGCGTGCTCGCGGACGTCCTCCGCGTCGCGCTCCTCGGCGAACGGCGTGAAGCCGACGAGGTCGGCGAACAGGACGCTGACGAGGCGGCGCTCGGCGACGGCGCCTGCGGCGGGCAGCCGGCGCCGGCGCCGGAGCGGCGCCGAGCCGAGTGGCGGCTGGACGTGCCGGTCCGGCGGCGTTGGCAAGCGGCGTCGCGCACTCGCCGCAGAACGCCTCGCCCGGGTCGTACGGAGCGCCGCAGGAGGGGCAGGCGGCCGCGAGCGGCGTCGCGCAGCGGACGCAGAACTTCCGGCCCGGCTTGTTCTCGGTCCCGCAGCTCGAGCAGATCACTGGGGACGCTCCCTCGAGGCTCTTGTGGTCACGAGAGTACTGGATAGCCAAGACCGCCGCCCGAGAGGGCGCCGCAGGGTGGTTCGCCCGGGCCGCCATGGAGTGACGGGCGCGATCGCAAGCCCGCCGGGCTCTACGTGACAGGCCCGGCAACATACGGGAATCCACTCGCGGTCCGTACCTCCTGGTCGGGCGCCGAGATCGCGGGGCGGAGCCAGTCACCCGGTGAGCATGCGGCGATCGGGCCAATGTCCGCGTGGTGGGCACCGCGCCGTTCGGCATGTCTACTACATCGTCGACGGGCGTTGTAGTAGCATGGGTCATGACTGGATCCAGGCAGCCCGTGGCCACCGAAGACCTGCTCGACGTGCGACGGGCGGCGACGCTCGTCGGTCGGCACCCCGAGACGGTTCGGCGCTGGGTATGGTCGGGCCGCCTTGCTGCCCGCCGGCAGGGCAATCGCCTGCTCGTCGCCCGGGCCGATGTCGAGGCGGTGGCGCAGAGCGAGGGACGACCGCTAACCAGCCTCACCGAGTGGGCCGATCGCGCATGGAGGGCGCGCGTCGCCGCACGTGCGAAGAGCAGAGGGCGCAGTGCAGCCGATCTCGTGATCGAGGACCGGGCGCGCCGGTCGCTCGGGGCCGACCCCCGTGCCCGTCGTTGACGCCAGCGTCGTAGTGGACTGGGTCGCCCCGGGCGTCGATCCAGAGCTTCCGGCCGTCGCGTTGCTGGCGCGCCTGGCGGCCGACCGTGCGGAGCTCCTAGGGCCGCGGCTCTTGATGGAGGAGGTCTCCAACGCACTGCTCACTGGAGTCCGTCGCGGACGCTGGAGCGGTGCCGCGGCCGATGCCGGGCACGCCCTCCTGCGCCAGCTGCCCGTGCGCCTGCTCGACGAGCCACGCGACCTGGACCGCGCCTGGGATCTCGCTCGTCGATACGACAACCGCCCGATCTACGACCTGCTCTACGTCGCCCTCGCCGAACGGCACCGCACGCAGCTCATCACGGCCGACTCGACCCTTCGGGAGACGCTTGTGAATCTCGACTGGGTCGTCGCGCCGGAGCAGTTCCTGCGCTGACCGCGGGCGCGCCTCCCCGCGACGCCCGCTAGGGCAGCGCGATGGCCTGCATCATGAGCGCCACCTGCGTGCTCTCCGTCGGCGAAGCCTCAAAGCAACGCTGCGGCGCGCTCCAGGACGAGCTTCGCCAGCGCCAGCAGCTGGTCCTCGGCTTGCGAGCTGGACGGGATCGAGAGCACGAACCAGATCCGGCCCTTCAGGAAGCGCAGCTCGTCGAAGGTGGTGCCGGGGTCGTTGCCGGGCTGATCGGGGTAGTAGCCGGCCTTGGCCGCACCAAGTGCCGTGACCGCCGCCGGATCGAGGGCATAGAGGCCGACCTCTCCAAAATCGGTTGAGGCCTCGTCTGCCGAGCCGAGGACGAAGGCGTCGAGCTCGATGCCGCCGGACGCCGCAGACAACCCCGCATAGATACAGTAGGCGGCATTCCCGGACGGGTTCTCTTTGGGAGCGCCGGCGCCCGCTACTCCCACGGCTCCGAAGTCACCCGGACCGAGCAGGTCGCACAGGTCGCCACCGGCCTGGACGGAACCGCCCGTGGCACCGCCACCGGCCTGGCCGCCTCCGCCGTACGGAGGCTCGTACGTGGCTCCGGCCGGCGAACTCGCCGACGGGTTCGGCGCCGCACTCGGGCCGCCCGTCGCCCCAGCCCCGCCCGGTGCCGCGGCCCCGCTGCAACCGGCGGCGAGGACGGCCGCACCCAGGAGGAGGGCCACCAGCCTCGACGCGCGTCCGGCCGGACGACGCCTGCTCCCTGACTCGATGCTCATGGCGCGCTTCCCGGTCTGCTTGGCGGCGGCCACCACTGGGCCTCTCAGGGGCGCGGCTTCCACGCCGCGCCGCCGACGAGCCGCCACGCTGCGCAGGCTACGGCCAGCGGACCCCAGCCAAGAAGAAGCGTTTGGGCGTCCGGCCGGGCCGGGCTCGCTGCCCGATCGGACCACCCGGTTGCGCCGGGGCGACCCGGCGCCGGGAGGCTACGCCCGGCCGGCCGCCATGTCGTACTGGAGGTAGACCACGTGGGTGCGGGTGTACTCGAGCACGCCGTGCTTGCCGTCGGCGCCGCCGATGCCCGACTTGCGCCAGCCGGCGTGGAAGCCCTGCATGTTCTCCATGTTCTCGCGGTTGACGTACGTCTCGCCGAACCTGAGCTCCTGCAGGCGCGCATGGCGACGTCGACGTCCTTGGTGAAGATCGACGACGCGAGGCCGTAGATCGAGTCGTTGGCCCAGGCGATCGCCTCGTCGAGGTCGTGGAACGTCACGATGGGCATGACCGGCCCGAAGATCTCCTCGCGGACGATCGCCATGTCCTGGCGGCAGTCGGCGATGACGGTCGCCGGGTAGAAGTTGCCCTCGGGCCGGTCGTCGGCCCGCTTGCCGCCGACGACGATCTGGCCGCCGTCAGCGATCGCCCGCTCGACACGTCCGCTGACCGCCTCGAGCTGCCGCGCGCTGACGAGCGGCCCGAGGTCGAGTCCCTCATCGACGAGGGCGTCGCCGTAGCGTCGTCTCGCCCATCGCCGTGGCGAACCGGTCGGTGAACTCGTCGGCGACGCGTCCGATCCACGTAGATCCGGTCGGCGCGCCGCACACCTGCCCGGTGTTGAGGAGGCGGGAGGCCTTGATCGACGTGACCGCGAGGTCGAGGTCGGCGTCGGGCATGACGATGGCCGGCGCGCTGCCGCCGAGCTCCAGGCTGACCTTGGTGATGTTCTTGGCAGCGAGCTCCATGACCCGGGCGCCGGTCCGGATGCTGCCCGGTCACGCTGACCATGCCGATGGGCGGGTTCGAGGCGAGCTCCTCGCCGACGATCGGCCCGTAGCCGCACACGAGGTTGACGACGCCGGCCGGCACCTCGGCTGTCGGCGAAGATGCGGCGCGAGCTCGAGCGTGCTGTTGGGCGTGATCTCGCTCGGCTTCACGACGATCGTGTTGCCCGTCAGGAGGGCCGGCGCCACCTTCCGCGCGAGCACGTAGAGGGGGAAGTTCCAGGGCACGATGCCGCCGATGACGCCGATCGGCTGCCGGAGCAGCAGCTGCATCTCGTTCGGGCCGGTCGCTGGGGATGACCTCGCCCTCGACCCGGCGAGCCCACTCGGCCGTGTAGTCGAAGTAGTCGGCCGTGCCGTTGACCTCGCCGCGGGCCTGGTCGAGTGGCTTGCCCTGCTCCTCGGAGAGCACGCGGGCGAGGTGCTCGGCATCGTTCCGGATCCCCGCCGCGATGCGGCGCAGGTAGCCGGCCCGCTCGATCGGCGCGAGCTTCTCCCAGGCGCGCTGGGCCTTGTCCGCGTAGCGCGATCGCCTCACGGGCGTCTTCGACCGAGGAGTCGGGGACCTCGGCCACGACCTGTCCGGTGGCCGGGTTCTCGACCGTCAGCGTCTTGCCCCCCTGCGGCGTCCACGAGCCGCCCGTTCGACGTAGTTCTGGTAGTGGCGAAGCTGCGACAGCCATCGTGATCCTCCGGGTGAGCGCGCCGCGGCCGTGGTCGCGGCATGATCGGAGATGGCAGGACGCGAGCGCCGTCAGCCGCTGATCGGCCCCGCGTCCGCCGTACGCCACCGTAGGCAGCGGACGCCTAGCCGAGGACGAGCGCGGCGACGCTCAGGTCGGCGTGGGTGGGAATGCCCGTCACCGAGCAGCCCTGCTCGCCGAACGCAAGGTAGCCGACCCACGGCAGGCGGCCAACGGTGTGCTCGAGCTCGCCGGGGATCTCCCGGATCCGGTCACCGAGGGCGATCGCGCGGCCACCGCAGTAGGCGAGCACGACGGCCTGCGGTTGCTTCACTCCCTCGGCGGCCTTGTGAACCGCGTTTCCCGCCTCGGCGATCAATCCGTTCACGGAGCTCTCGCCCAGCTCCAGCACCATGCCGGGGCTCATGGCCGCCCCGAAGTCCATGGAGCCGTCGGCGTTGCTGTTGACCGGGTGGGCTGCATAGGTGATCCCGTCCTTGTGGAAGAGCAGCGGGTACTGCACGCTGAAGGCCACGAGGGCGCCGCCGCCGATCTCGGCTTCGGGCTTCGCCGACCCACTCCGAGTAGACGTCCATGGCTCGGCGGCCGTCCAGCTCAGACACCGTGCGCCCCGAGGCCTTGGTGACGGTCGATCTTCTTGCCGGTCAGCCGGTAGCCGTTCGAGAACGCGTAGCCGACCGGCCCGCCCAGGGCCGCGATGGCGAAGTGGTTCTTGTAGGCATGGCCGTTCGCGAACTGCTGGAACTTGCCGTCCGGAGAATGGTCCGACGACGTGCCGCCGACCACCGGAACGCCCGGAGCCACCTCGGCGATCCCCCTCAGGATCTCCTCCTCGGGCCCCATGAAGGCGATGGTGAGCAGCGCGCTGGCCGGGCCACCGAGCTGCTTCAGAGCCTGCTGGGCAGCCTCTCTGCCGGCCGCGAAAGCGTCCTCGCCGACGGCGGCCACGCCGACTCCGGCCCGCCGGTCGGCGATCAGCATCAGGCTGGCCGCGCCGCCCTCGCTCGTGATCCAGCCGCTGTCATGGAACACGCCCGTGGACGACGATCCACCCCACAGGGGTACGTTGCCCAGCAGCCCGGAGACGCTGGAGACGAGGCCCTCCGTGTCGTACTGCGTCGTCGCGAAGAGGAGGGCCAGGGTCGGCGTCCCCTTCAGCTCGGCCTTGGCTCGCTCGACCAGCTCGGCGGCCGCAGCCTTGGCCTCGGTCCTCGTGGTGAAGCCGGTTCCGATTGCGCTCATGAGATTGCCTCCTTGTCCACGGACTGGTCCTGGTCGACAGACTCGAACTCGCCGGTCGAGCGGCGCCTGGGGTCGAGGGGCGATGTCACGCCGGGTCGGTCGCGAGCCCTCCCGGAGCCGACGCGTCCATGCGCTCGGCACGGTCCCGGATCCCCAGCAGCATCTTTCGCTCCATCGCGAAGTAGACGGCCTCGAGCGCAAGGCGATACGCCAGGCCCCTGCCCGGCGGCACCCGGATGGCGGCCCGATTCCGGGCGATGAGCCGCGTCGAGTCGGCGCCTACCGGCTCGAGCGCGAATGCCCAGGTCGAGTCGATCAGCACGCTCTCCGTGGAGCTCTTGGGGTCCAGCTGGACACCCGAGAACGGATGCATCCGGGTCCGAAGGACGAGCGCGGTCGGCGGCCGCACCTCCTCGACGACGTAGCCGTAGAACGGCGGCCCCGGGGCGATGGGGATCCGATCGCCGGGCGCGATGTCTTGGAACTCGGGCAGGATCCGGTCCGCGCTGCGGATGCCTAAGTCGAGACCCGGGGCATTCTCGAGCCAGTCGTAGCTGTAGAACCCGCCCCGACCCTGACCGAGCTGCGCCAGCCATGGGAAGACCAGCTCGGCCGGCGCGCGAATCGTGATAGCACGGGTCGTCTGAAGGTCCGGCATCAGGACCAGCTCGTCCCCCGGCAGTCGGGCAGCGACTTCCTCGTCCGTCGCGCCCCATCGAGTGATCCACGGCCGGATACGCAGGAAATACGCGGCCCCGCCCACGAGCAGCGAGACGGACAGCAGCCGGAACACGGTGCGCATCGCCACCTCCCCACCCCGATCGCGGCAGCAGCAAGAGGGGCGCCGCCGTCGGTACAGGTTCCCGCCCCCGGATGGGTTCCGCTAGTGCCGAAGGACCGATAGTCCCCGCGCCGGAGCCGTTTCGGCGCTTTGTGGAGACTGCAGAGCTCGTCGCCCCGGACGCACGAGACGGGCGCCGTTCGGCGCCCGTCTCTCCTCCGCCGGCGGATGCGAGTCTAGCTGCGACGGGCGAACCAGATCGTCGGTGCGCCCTGGACGCCGGCATCGTGCATCGCGGCCCGCAGGTCGGCGCTCCCGGCGAAAGCCTTGGCCGCCTCGAGCGTTGGGAACTCGTGGGTCACGGTGACGTCGTTCGGGTCGTCGGCCGCCTGGTAGACCGCCTCGGCCGTCACGCCACCGGCCTTCTGGTCGGTGCGGTCCCGTCGTAGACCTGACGCCATGCCGAATAGTCGGCCACCTGGTGTCGGATGAACATGGTTGCCATGGTTCTGTCTCCTGTCACCGAGGGCCACGGCTCGGACTTCTCGCCGTTGGTCCCATGCGGACAGTGTAGAGACAGACACTGTCTTGTCAACTACTCATTCAGCAGTTGTTGCCATACAGGGCAATCGCCTATGCTGGGGGCATGGAGCCAGACGAGGATCCCACCCGACCCGCGGCGCTCTGGAACGATGCATGGCGCGGCGTCCTCTTCGCGAGCTCGCGCGTATTGCGGACCGCCGAGCTCGATCTCATCGAGCGAGAGGGGTTCCCGCTCACCTGGCTCGACGTCCTCGCCCAGCTCTACGACGCCCCGGGCAACGGGCTCCGGATGCAGGAACTCGAGGAGCGCTCCCTCTTCACAAGGAGCGGGCTGACGCGGCTCGTGGACCGCATCGAGGCGGCCGGATTGGTGCGGCGCGAACCGGTCCCCGGCGATCGACGCGGCGTCCGCGTGGTCATGACGTCCGAGGGACGCCGCCGTCACGACGAAGCGTTCGTGGAGCACCTTCACGTCATCGAGCGTGAGTTCGGCCGCCGGCTGACGCCGGATCAGCAGAAGGCGGTGGCCGACGCCCTCGAAGGCTTCTGGCACAACGAGGCGACCGCACCCCAGAGCTAGCCGAGGACGACCCGGACCCGGTGCGTGGCGCCGTCGTCGGCGAGCGGGATCGCGGCGTCGCCGCCCGCCAGCGCCTGTCCGTCGAGCTCCGCCGATGCCACCCCGCGACTGACCCCCTGCGGGTTCTCCACGACGATCTCGTACCTGGCGGAGTGATAGCGGAAGTCGATCTCGTAGCCCGGCCAGGCGCGGGGGATGCAGGGATCGATCAGGAGCGTCGTTCCGCGCAGGCGGAATCCCAGGATCCACTCGACGCCGGCCTGGTACATCCAGCCCGCCGACCCGGTGTACCAGGTCCAGCCGCCGCGGCCGACGTGCGGCGGTTCGGTGTAGACGTCGGCCGCCATGACGTACGGCTCCACCTTGTAGCGATGGACCCCGGCCCGGGTGCTGGCATGGTTGATCGGGTTCAGGATGGAGAACAGCTCGCCCGCCTTGTCGCCGTCGCCCAGCGCCGCGAAGGCGAGGACCGACCAGATGGCTCCGTGGGTGTACTGGCCGCCGTTCTCCCGGATGCCCGGCAGATAGCCCTTGACGTAGCCCGGATCGACGTCGGAATGGTCGAACGGCGGGGTGAACAGCAGGACGAGACCGTCGCCGCGTCGGACGAGGTACTCCTCCACCGCGGCCATCGCCCGCTCCGCGTGGGGACGGATTGGCGGCTCCCGACAGGACGCTCCACGACTGGGCGATCGAGTCGATCCGGCACTCGGCGTTCATGGCGGAGCCGAGCGGGGTGCCGTCGTCGAAGAAGGCTCGGCGGTACCAGTCGCCGTCCCAGCCGTGGCGCTCGAGCGCCCGCCGGAGCGCCTTCATGTGGGCTCGCCAGCGCTCCGCGCGAGGACGCTCGCCGCGGGCCTCCGCGATCGGCGCGAAGGCGGCCAGGACGGTGTGCAGGAACCAGCCCAGCCAGACGCTCTCGCCCCGGCCCTCGTGACCCACCCGGTTCATGCCGTCGTTCCAGTCGCCCGACCCGATGAGCGGCAGCCCGTGCGCGCCGACCGCGAGGCTCCGGTCGATCGCCGCCGCACAGTGCTCGAACAGCGAAGCCGACTCCGCTGAGCGTTCCGGCTGGAAGTAGGCGTCCGTCTGGTCGGGCCGCAGCGCCGGTCCCTCGAGATACGGGACGGTCTCGTCGAGGACCGCCGTGTCGCCCGTGACCGCGAGGTAGCGATCGACCGCGTACGGCAGCCAGAGGCGATCGTCCGAGATCCGGGTCCGGACGCCCCGACCCGACGGCGGATGCCACCAGTGCTGGACGTCTCCCTCGGCGAACTGATGCGCCGCGGCCCGCAGGAGATGCTCCCGGGCGAGCTCGCGCCTCGAGGTCACCAGGGCGATGACGTCCTGGAGCTGGTCGCGGAACCCGTAGGCGCCGCCGGCCTGGTAGAACGCCGTCCTCGCCCACAGCCGGCACGCCAGCGTCTGGTAGAGGAGCCAGCGGTTGAGCATGATGTCCATCGAGCGGTCGGGCGTCCGCACCTGGACCGTGCCCTGGGTGTCGTCCCAGTGGCTCGCCACGCCGCGCAGCGTCGCCTCGTGGTCGGCCGTTCGCCCGCGCCGGATGAGGTCGGCCGCCGCCGTGGCCCCGTCCGCCTCGCCGAGCAGCACGAGGACCTGGGTCCGCGCCCCGTCGGCGAGCTCGAAGCTGGTCTGCAGGGCGGCGCACGGATCCAGGCCGGCGCCGACGGCTCCCTGCAGCCGGTAGCCCGCGGTCCAGGCCGGCGGGCCGGTCCGGACGCGCCGTTGCGGCCGAGGAACTCGGTCCGATCGGCCGTCCACGCCGTCTGCCGCCCGCCGAGGTCGAGGAAGGCGACCCGGCCGCCGAACTCGGTGTTCCACGGGTTGCGCACGAGGAGCGCCCTGCGTCTCCGGCTCCAGCGTCGTGACGATCCGGGGGGCGCTGGCCCCGCGCGAGGTGCCCAGCGCCCACTCGGCGTAGGCGGTCACCGACAGGCGCCTGGAGCGCCCGGATCGGTTCTCGATGGTCAGCACCGAGATCTTCAGGCGGGTCGTCGAGCGGGACGAACTGGACGAGGTCGAGCTCGATGCCGTCGTGGAGGTGCTCGAACCGGCTGTATCCGGCGCCGTGACGGGCGACGTACGTCGATTCCTCGCAGCGGATCGGCTGGGCCGTCGGACCCCACAGCTCGCCGCTGTCGTCGTCGCGGACGTAGATCGCCTCGCTCACCGGGTCGCTGACGGGGTCGTTGGACCACGGGGTGAGCTGGTTCTCGCGGCTGTTCCCGGACCAGGTGTAGCCCGACCCGGACTCGGAGACCTGGAACCCGAACGACGCGTTGGCGATCACGTTCAGCCACGGCGCCGGGGTGGACTGTCCCGGGCCCGAGGACGGTGACGTACTCCCGCCCGCCGTCGGCGAAGCCACCGAGCCCGTTGAAGAACTCCAGCTCCGGACGC
Source organism: uncultured Chloroflexia bacterium (assembly GCA_963712585.1). GTDB lineage: Bacteria > Chloroflexota > Limnocylindria > Limnocylindrales > CSP1-4 > CAVQIH01. The sequence goes on along the minus strand of CAVQIH010000023.1, from coordinate 41,758 downwards.
GGCGCGGCGGCCTCGCTCCTGGTCTGCCTCGAGCCGGGCGGCGGCGCCGGCGGGCGGAGCGATCCGCTCGGGACGCTCCAGGCGGATGACCTGGTCGGCGAGGCTGCCCCGTCGGCTCAGCAGGACGGCCCGGGCGGCCGTCTGGAGGAGCGTCCGGTCCTCGGCTGGAGAGCTGGTCGCCGCGCAGGATGTACACGCCGCCGTGGCCCGGATGGCCCTCGTGGACCAGGACGGACTGGCTCGTCCGCACGAGGGTCTCGAGCGCGTCCTGGAGGTCCTGGGCGTAGGTGGCGCCGTGCTCGTTGAGGATCACGAGGTCGACGTCGAGCAGCTTCAGCCGCCAGTACTCGTGCGCGCGGAGCAGCTGCCGGACGATGTCGAGGTCCTCGGCCTCGTCGATCCGCACCAGGACGATCGGGCAGGTCGCCCGAGATGCCGTGGGCCCACAGGCCGGGCGCTCCGCGTTCGTTGCGGGCCAGCAGGCCGGCCGACGGCCGCAGCGACGGGTCCGAGTAGAGGATCCGGTTGGCCAGGCGCTGGAAGAGGTGGGCCTCGTCGGCCTCGATCCCCAGGTGATGGAGCTGGACCTGGGCCTGCGTCCAGGCCAGGGTCGCCGCCCGTTCGAAGGTGGCCGACTCGCGGTACTTGTCGGCCAGGTCCAGGACCTCCTCGCGTGACTCGGCGACGACCGTGGAGAAGATCGCGTGGGCGGTCGCGCCGGGGGCGAGCCTGACCCGGCAGCGGAGGCTGAAGATCGGATCCAGCACCGCGCCGACCGTGTTCGAGAGCGGACGCCCGTCGATGACCGAGACCGGCGAGCGGACCGACCGGCCCCGGCCGAGGAAGCGGGCGCGATCCGTCTCGTACTGGATGACCCCGCCGGTCTCCTCCTCGACCGCCGCGACGTGCGCGGCCCAGATCGGCTGCTCGTCCCTGGATCTCGGACGGCGGGTCGCCAGCAGGGCGCCGATATCGGGGGCGAACTCGGTCTGCACGAACAGGTTCTGGAAGGCCGGGTGAGCGACGTCGGCCGCCTGCGGCGCGAGCACGATCTCCGCGTACGACGTCAGCTCGATCTCGCGCGCTGCGGAGCCGAGATTGGTCAGCGACACGCGGCGGATCTCCGCGTCGTGCTCCGCCGACACGACGATGGTCAGGCCGGTCGCGATCGAGCCGTCGCGACGGGAGAACTCGGCGTGATCCTCCGAGTAGGTCGACCTCGTAGCTGTCGGCCTCCGCGCCGCTCGGCTGGTGACCCGCCGACCACACCGCGCCGGTGTGCATGTCGCGCAGGAAGAGATAGCTGCCCCACGAGTCGCGGGTCACGTCCTCGCGCCAGCGGGTCACCGCGATGTCGCCCCAGCGGCTGTAGCCGGATCCCGCGGCCGTCACCATGACCGCGTACCGCCCGTTCGACAGCAGGTGCGTCCGCGGGATCGCGTCGTGGGGCGAGGTGAAACGACGCAGGACCGGCGGCACGAGATCGCGCACGTCGGCGGCGCTCTTCACCTCCTCGGCCCGCGGCCGGGCCACGAGCACGTCGCGCGGCATCCGCTCCTGGAGCAGCAGCTCCGTCGCCTCGACGATCGGGTCGGCATGGAAGCGCTCGACCATCGCGCGGTCGTTGAGGACGTTGCCGAGGGCCACCAGCGCCATCCCCTGGTGATGGGCCATGTAGCTCTTCACGATCGCGACCGACGCCCCCTCGGGGAGCCGGCGCGCCGTGTAGTCGAGCGCCTCCCGGAAGCCGTACGCGCCCGCCGGCTCCGGCATGCGCTCAACCGGGCGAAGTTCCGGACCGCGGCCTCGGGCTGGATCATCGCCCCGAGGGCGGTCGCGTACGGGGCCACGACGACGTCCTCGCTCAGGCCCCGCTTCAGGCCGAGGCCGGGCACGCCGAAGCTCGAGTACTGGTAGGTCTGCTCGAGGTCGCGCGCGTTGAACGCCGATTCGGAGATGCCCCAGGGCACGCCGCGCTCGGCCGCGTAGCTCATCTGGCGGGCCACGACCAGCCGGTAGGTGTGGTCGAGCAGGCTGAGCGGCGGGCGCGCGCATCACGAGGGCGGGCATCAGGTACTCGAACATCGACCCGGACCACGAGATGAGGGCCGAGCCACGACCGACGGGCGTCAGCGCGCGGCCGAGCCGGAACCAGTGGTCCGGGGTCGACATCGCCCTTGGCGATCGCGAGGAAGCTGGCGAGGCGGGCCTCGGAGGCGAGCAGGTCGTAGTAGCTCGGATCCAGCGTGCCGTCCCGGACCCGGAACCCGATCGAGAAGAGCTTGCGGGTCGGGTCGAACAGGAAGCTGAAGTCCGTCTCCCGGAAGAGCTGCTGGGCCTGGTCGGCGATCGCCTGCGAGTCGTCGAACGAGCGTCGCCGCGGCCGGCGATCCGTCGCCGGCGTCGCCGACCGGCGGATCGGACAGCTCGGCGATCGTCGGGAAGGCGGTCACCTGCCGGCGAGGGTCGGAGCAGCGCGAGGTCCCGGACATGGCTGCTCGACGGCCAGCCGAGCCGCCTCGGCCCAGGTCACCAGCTCGCCGTCCGGGCCCTCTCCGCGCTCTGCGGTGAGGGCCGCGGCAACGTCGCGACAGCGTCCGGGCGTGCGCGGAGAGCTCGCCCAGGCGGGCCGCCCAGGCCTCGGGCGTCGCGGGGACGTCGACGCGGCCCCGGCGGGCAGCTCGAGGGCCTCGTCGAGGTGCCGCCGGGTGAGCGTCTGGCTTCGCCGGTCGTCGCCGATCGCGCCGGCGGCCTCGCGGGTCAGCGCGATCGCGTCGCCGATCCCGGCCAGCGCGGCCGCGACCGGGAGCGGCTGGTCGATCATCTGGCGGCAGGCGTTGGACAGCGCGAGCAGGTGGCCGGCGAGATTGCCGCTGTCGACCGACGACACGTACGCCGGCTCGAGCCGGTGCAGGTCGCGCGTGTCGTACCAGTTGTAGAGGTGCCCGCGGAAGCGCTCGAGGCTGCCGATGGTCGCGAGCGTCGCCTCCAGGCGCTCCACCATCTCGAGCGTCCCGATCCAACCGAAGTCGCGAGCCGTCACGGTCGCCAGCAGGTACATCCCGATGTTCGTCGGCGACGTGCGATGCGCGACGACCGGCCCGGGATCGTCCTGGAAGTTGTCGGGCGGCAGCCCGTGGTCCTCCGGACCGACGAAGGTCTCGAAGAACCGCCAGGTCCGGCGGGCGATCAGGCGGAGTGCCCCGACGTCGGCGGCCGAGAGCTGCTCCGCGGCCGATTCGGGGGGTGGCAGGCTGACCCATCGGGCGACGAGGGGCGAGAGCAGCCAGAGGACGACGAACGGCGCGGCGATCCAGGCCGCGCTCGGCTTCACGGCGAGGACGAGGACCGCCGGTGGCGGCCGCGATCGCGACGCCGCCCGCCATCTGCCGGTAGAACCCCGCGAGGTCGAGGTCGTGGCTGGCCTTGGCCTGCGCGGCGGTCGTCCATTCGAGGAGGTTCCGCCGGGTGACGTACAGCCGCGCCAGGGTTCGCAGGATCGCGTCGACCATCAGCCACGCCTGGTGGGCGAGGAACGTGAAGCCGAGGCCCACGTGGGCCGCGGCGAGGGCGACGTCCGCGCCCACGGCTCGCAGGTGGCTGCGCTTGGAGATGCCCTGCCGTCGCGGCAGCAGTCCCGCCAGGACGGGCAGCGCCGCGGGGACGATCACCGCGGCCAGGACGAACGCGGTCCACAGGCCGGCCGAGACCGACGGGAGCGTCCAGGCCGCGACGAGCGTGGCCAGCGTGAGCGGGGCGGACAGCGTCCGGCGCAGGTTGTCGACCATCTTCCAGCGGGCGATGCGCGGGGATGGAGCTCCGGCTCCGCCGGCCCGTGGCGTCGCGGGCCCGGCCGAGGATCCAGGGCAGGAGCTGCCAGTCGCCCCGCGCCCAGCGGTGCTGGCGGGCCGCCGAGACCAGGTAGTTCGACGGGAACTCGTCGAACAGCTCGACGTCGGTCACCAGCCCGGCCCGGGCGAAGATGCCCTCGAACAGGTCGTGGCTCAGGAGCGCGTTCTCGGGTACCCGGTCCGCCATCGCCGCGCTCGAAGGCGTCGAGGTCGTAGATCCCCTTGCCGGTGTAGCTCCCCTCCCCGAACAGGTCCTGGTAGACGTCGGAGACGGCGGAGGCGTACGGGTCGATCCCGGCCGATCCGGAGAAGATCCGCTGGAAGATCGATGCCTCGTGCTCGGCCGGGAGCGTCGAGGTGATCCGTGGCTGGAGCATGCCGTAGCCCTGGGTCACCCGGCCGGCCCGCGGATCGAAGGTCGGCCGGTTGAGCGGATGGGCGATCGTCCCGACGAGGCGCCCCACCGCGCCCCGGGGCAGCCGCGTGTCGGCGTCGAGCGTGACCACGTAGCGCACGTCCGTCGGCGGGGTCGACGCGGCCCGCCCGGTGGTCAGGATGCCGGTCGTCGTCGAGCCGCGCAGCAGGGCATTCAGCTCGTGGAGCTTGCCGCGCTTGCGCTCCCAGCCCATCCAGCAGCCCTCGGCCTCGTTCCAGCGTCGCTGCCGGTGGAAGAGCAGGAACCGGGCGCCTCCGCCGGGGGCCTCGCCGTGGCGCTCGTTGAGCCGGTCGATGGCCGCCGCCGCCGCCGAGAGGAGCTCGTCGTCGCCGGGGACGTGCTCGGTCGGGGCGTCGAGCCAGTCCGACAGCAGGGCGAACCGAAGATCGCCCTCGCGGTTCCCCAGGTAGTGGACCTCCAGGCCGCCGACCTGGGCCTCGACATCCGCCTCGCTGGTCAGGAGCGTCGGCACGACGACGAGCGTCCGCAGCCCGGACGGCACGCCGTCGTCGAGATCGAGCCGGGGCAGCGGTCTCGGGGCCCAGCACGTTGGTGACCGCCCGGTTGACGAGGGCGACCGCGAGGTCGGAGGCCGGGGCGAGCGCGAGGATCGCGACGACGAGAGTGCCGGCACCCGCCGCGCCTGCGTCCCCGGACAGCAGGAGCGGCACGGCGAGGATGAGCGCCGTGACCAGCGCCAGCGTCCCGAGGTAGCCGCCGTGGCGGCCCGGACATAGGCGCGCCGCAGCCGGTCCGCCAGCGGCACCCGGACGTGGAGCGCGCGCTCGAACGCCGGCGCGGCCGTCGGAGATCAGGTAGTAGCCGGGATCGCGGCGCCGAGCCGCCGGGGACGGTTCGACGTCGTCGGCCGACGGCGCGGCGTCCGCCATCGCCGCGGCCCGCCGGGCGACCTCGACCTCGGTCCGGCCCGAACCCCGGGCCAGCTCCTCGATGGCGTGCCGGTAGCGATCTCGAGTCGCGAAGTCCATCTCGCCGAACGAACTCCGCGCCCGAAGGACCTCGTCGACCAGGCTGACGCTCTCGACGAACTGGGCCCAGTCGAACCACGAGATGAGGCGCATGCTCGTGATCACGTTTCGGACCGTCACGTTCATCGTCGCCTGGCGCTGGTGCTCGAGGCGGACCATCTCCTCGGCGGTGGTCCCCTGGGCCGCGAGGAGCTCCTCCAGCCAGCGGAGGGCGGGGGTGACCGCCGGGTCCTGATCGCGCAGGCGCTGGAAGAGCTGGACGCGGGCCGCCGTCGGGAGCGCCGCACGCGAGAGCCGGCGCAGCGATGCCGCCGCGACCTCCGGGCTGTCCGTGCCGAGGCCGAGCAGGCCGTCGGCGAGCTCGTCCGCCTTCTGGCGCGCTGCCCGGCTGCGCACGATCTGCTCGGCGAGGCGGCGGAGGTTCTCGACGAGGAGGATCCGCAGGCTGATCGCGATCGCCCAGAGCTCGCCGATCGTCAGCGGCTCCACCCCCTGGTAGGCGCGCACCATGCGCCGCAGGCTCTCCGGGTCGAAGCGGCTGTCCGTGTGTGCGATGTAGGCCCAGGCGAGACCCAGGACCCGCGGGTAGCCCGCGAGATGGCCCTCGGCCAGCTTGGGGAGCTCGCGGTAGTAGTCCGGCGGCAGGTCGTCGCGGATCTCGCGGAGCTGCTCGTCGACGATGTGGAAGTTGTCGACGAGCCACTCGGCGGCCGGCGTGATCGACCGTTCGTCCTTGATCGCCCGGGCCAGGACGCGGTACGACTCCAGCAGGACGCGGCCGTTCTCGGCGATGCGGGGCCGGACGGCGTGTCCCCGACGGGGCGCGTCGGTGACCGTCTGGGCGGCGGCAAGCGTCTGCGCGTGCTGCTCCAGCCGCTCCACGCTGAAGAGCTCCGCGAGGATCGGCTCCTCGAGCTCGGCCTGCGGGCGAACCCGCCGGCGATCGCGACCGGGCGGGTCTCGGAGGGGCTGGTTCGATCTCATCTTCCGCAGCGCATGGCCTGACCCGGCCTACCCTCGCCTCTACCGGGGAACGTGTCGATGATAGCGACCGCCGCGCGAGCGGGCCGTCTGACCCGAGCGGACCGGTCCGAAGGCCCTATCGGGCCCCCGGCACCGTTGCCATGATGCGTTCGGCCGGTTGGTATCCGCGCGAGCGGACGCCGGCCAGCGCGTGAGCTCGTGTCATGTCGGGCGGGACCCCGGCCATGAGGACGGCGCGACCCAGGGAGGCTCGACGGTATGGACCAGCGCTACGAGTGCCTCGACGGCAACGAGGCGGCCGCGCGCGTCGCCTACGCCGTCAGCGAGGTGATCTCGATCTACCCGATCACCCCGGCCTCGCCGATGGCCGAGCACTGCGACGACTGGGCGGCGGCCGGCCGGCCGAACCTGTGGGGCAAGGTCCCCGACGTCGTCGAGATGCAGTCCGAGGCGGGCGCGGCCGGCGCGCTGCACGGCGCGCTCCAGAAGGGCGCGCTCGGCGACGACGTTCACGGCGTCCCAGGGCCTGCTGCTGATGATCCCCAACATGTTCAAGATCGCCGGCGAGCTGACGCCCGCGGTCATCCACGTCGCGGCCCGCACGGTCGCGACCCATGCCCTGTCGATCTTCGGCGACCACAGCGACGTCATGCACGCCCGCACGACCGGCTGGGCGATGCTCGCGGCGGGCTCGGTCCAGGAGGCGCACGACTTCGCCCTCGTGGCCCATGCCGCGACGCTGCGGGCGCGGGTGCCGTTCCTCCACTTCTTCGACGGCTTCCGCACCTCGCACGAGATCAACAAGATCGCCGTCCTCGACGACGACGACCTGCGGGCGCTGGTCCGCGACGACGACGTGCTCGCCTTCCGCGCCCGGGGCATGACGCCCGACGCGCCCGGTCGTGCGCGGCACGGCCCAGAACCCCGACGTCTTCTTCCAGGCGCGCGAGGCGTCCAACCCGTTCCACCTCGCCGTGCCCGGCATCGTCCAGGAGGTCATGGACGAGCTCGCCGCGCGGACCGGCCGCCGCTACGGGCTGGTCGACTACCACGGCGCCCCCGACGCCGACCGGGTCGTCGTCGTGATGGGCTCGGCGGCCGGCGCGGTCGAGGAGACCGTCGACGCGCTCGTCGCGGCCGGGCGAGCGGGTCGGGATGCTCCGGGTCCGCCTCTTCCAGCCGTTCCCGGCCGACGCAGATCGTGGCCGCGCTGCCGTCCACGGTCCGGGCGATCGCGGTCCTCGACCGGACGAAGGAGCCGGGCGCGGTCGGCGAGCCGCTCTACCTGGAGGTCGTCGCGGCGCTCGCCGAGGCGATGGACGCGCGACGAGCCGCCGTTCGCGGCGGCGCCGCGGGTCATCGGCGGCCGCTACGGCCTGTCGTCCAAGGAGATGACGCCCGTCGATGATCAAGCCGATCTTCGACGAGCTCGCGCGCGACGCGGCCGAAGCGGCACTTCACGGTCGGCATCTACGACGACGTCACCCACCTCAGCCTGCCGATCGACGCCGAGTTCCGGCGACCCGCGCCCGGCCGGCGAGGTCCAGGCGATGTTCTTCGGGCTCGGCTCGGACGGCACCGTCGGCGCCAACAAGGCGTCGGTCAAGATCATCGGCGAGAGCACCGACCTGTTCGCCCAGGGCTACTTCGTCTACGACTCCAAGAAGTCGGGCTCGGTCACCGTGTCGCACCTGCGCTTCGGGCCCGAGCCGATCCGCTCGACCTACCTCATCGAGGACGCCGACTTCGTCGCCTGCCACCAGTTCGGGCTGCTCGGCAAGATGAAGGTCCTCGAGTACGCCAAGCACGGGGCGACGTTCCTGCTCAACGCGCCCGTACGGGCCCGACGAGGTCTGGGACCACCTGCCCGGCGGCGTCCAGCAGCTGCTCATCGACAAGGAGATCGACTTCTGGGTGATCGACGCGCTTCGCCGTCGCCGACGAGGCCGGCATGGGCAACCGGATCAACACGGTCATGCAGCCGTGCTTCTTCCAGCTCGCCGGCGTCCTGCCCGCCGGACGAGGCGATCGCCCGGATCAAGGGCTTCGTCGAGAAGACCTACGCGAAGCGCGGCGAGGCGGTCGTCGAGCGCAACTTCGCGGCGATCGACCGCTCGCTCGAGCGCCTCGGCCACGTCCCGCTCGGCGGCGTCACCAGCGACCGTGCCGACGACCCCGCCGGTGCCCGACGACGTGCCCGACTTCGTCGCGCGGGTCACGGCGCGGCTGATGGCCGGCGACGGCGACCTGCTGCCGGTCAGCGCGCTCCCGGTCGACGGCACGTTCCCGACCGGCACGACGAAGTACGAGAAGCGGGCGATCGCCCAGAAGATCCCGATCTGGGATCCCGTCGATCTGCATCGACTGCGGCAAGTGCGCGATCGTCTGCCCGCACGCGACGATCCGGATGAAGGTCTTCCCGGCCGCGGCGCGTCGAGGCGGCGCCGGCCGACTTCCTGCACAAGGAGTTCCGCTCGCGCGACCTGCTCGACCACCGGCTCACGATCCAGGTCGCGCCCGACGACTGCACCGGCTGCGGCGTCTGCGTCGACGTCTGCCCGGCCAAGAGCAAGACCGACGTCGAGCCACAAGGCGATCAACATGGAGCCGGTCGCCGGAGCACCGCGACGTCGAGCGGCCGCGCTGGGACTTCTTCCAGTCGATCCCGCCGCTCGACCGCGAGCCTCATCGCCGCACGACACGGTCAAGGGCAGCCCAGGTCCTCGAGCCGCTCTTCGAGTTCTCGGGCGCCTGCGGCGGCTGCGGCGAGACGCCGTACATCAGGCTCGTCAGCCAGCTCTTCGGCGACCGGATGATCGTGGCCAACGCGACCGGCTGCTCGTCGATCTACGGCGCCAACCTGCCGACGACGCCGTGGACGGTCAACGCCGCCGGGCCGCGGCCCGGCCTGGAACAACTCGCTGTTCGAGGACAACGCCGAGTTCGGGCTCGGGATGCGCCTCGCGCTCGACGCCCAGACCGACCAGGCCCGCCGGCTGCTCGAGCGGCCTCGCCCCGGAGCTCGGCGAGGAGCTCGTCCGCGAGCTGCTCGACGGCCGCCAGGACACCGAGGCCGAGATCGTCGCTCCAGCGCGAGCGGGTCGACCGGCTGCGCGACGCGCTCGCCCGGGTCGACGGGCCGACCGGCGTCCGACGCCCGGCACCTGCTCGCCCTCGCCGGCGACCTCGTCCGCAAGGGCGTCTGGATCATCGGCGGCGACGGCTGGGCCTACGACATCGGCTTCGGCGGCCTCGACCAGGTCCTGCGCGTCCGGTCGCAACGTCAACATCCTCGTCCTCGACACCGAGGTCTACTCGAACACCGGCGGCCAGGCCTCGAAGGCGACCCCGCGCGGCGCCGTGGCCAAGTTCGCGGCGGCCGGCAAGGGCACCGGCCAAGAAGGACCTCGGCGCGATCGCCCGCGCCTACGGCAACGTCTACGTCGCCCAGATCTCGATGGGCGCCAACGACCTCCAGACGACCAAGGCGCTGCTCGAGGCCGATGCCTGGCCGGGGCCGTCGCTGGTCATCGCCTACAGCACCTGCATCGCCCACGGCATCGACATGTCGCAAGTCGATGACCCACCAGAAGGACGCGGTCAAGAGCGGCTACTGGCCGCTGTACCGCTTCCAGCCCAGCGAGATCGAGGGCGGCCAGCCGTTCAAGCTCGACTCGCAGCACGCCGTCGATCCCGATCGCGCGACTTCGTGGCGACCGAGACGCGCTTCGCCGATCCTCGCAGCGGACGCATCCCGAGCGGGCCGCCGAGCTCGCGGCGCTGGCCCAGGCCGACGTCGACGAGCGCTGGCGCTACTACGAGCAGCTGGCCGGCATCGAGCGCACGCGTGCCGCACGTCCATCGACCCGACCCCGACGATCGTGCCCGAGGTCGAGAGCGACGCCGGCTACCGCTACGACGGCGAGGGGGACGAGGCATGACCGTCGACCTGCGCACCCGCTACCTCGGCCTCGAGCTCCGCTCGCCGATCGTCGCCTCGGCCGCCCCGCACAACGGCGAGCCGGACACGGCCCGGCGCGCTCGAGCGACGCCGGCGTCGGCGCGATCGTCCTGCCCTCGCTGTTCGAGGAGGAGATCCTCGCCGAGGAGATCGAGCTCAACCGCTCGCTCGAGCAGGGCACCGAGCACTTCGCCGAGGCGCTCGACTACTTCCCGGCGATCGACGACGTTCGCCGGCGCGGCCGACCGCTACCTCGCCGCGCTCGAGCGGGTCAAGGCCGCAGTCGACGGTGCCGGTCATCGCCAGCCTCAACGCGACCACGCCCGGCGGCTGGGTCCGCTACGCCGCGGCTCATGCAGGACGCCGGCGCCGACGCGCTCGAGCTCAACCTCTACCACGTCGCCGCCGACCCGCGCCGGACCGCCGCCGACATGGAGGCGGCCGACCTCGAGCTGATCGCCGCCGTCCGCGCCGCGGTCACGATCCCGCTCGCGGTCAAGCTCAGCCCGTACTACTCGGCGCTCGCCAACTTCGCCGCGCGCGGCCGTCGGCGCCGGCGCCGACGGGCTCGTGCTGTTCAACCGCTTCTACCAGCCCGACCTCGACCTCGAGACGCTCGAGGTCGTCGCCGCGGCTCGAGCTGAGCCAGCCCTGGGAGCTGCGGCTGCCGGTGCGCTGGATCGCGATCCTGCGACCCCAGCTCGGGCCCGGCGTGTCGCTCGCGGCGACCTCCGGCGTCCACGCCGGGACCGACGTGGTCAAGGGCCTCATGGTCGGCGCCGACGTCGTGATGATGACCTCGGCCCTGCTGCGCCACGGCCCCGAGCACGTCGCGCACGGTCGAGGCCGAGCTGCGGGCCTGGATGGCCGAGCACGAGTACGAGTCGGTCGACCAGCTGCGGGGCAGCGCCAGCCAGGCCACGGCGGAGGACCCGTCCGCGTTCGAGCGCGCCAACTACATGCAGACGCTCCACTCCTGGGCGGCGCCGCCGAGCTGACGAGCACCCTGACGGGATAGGGCGCCATCCCTCGGCGCTAGGGGTCCCGCGGGACCTCTAGCGGGCGGAAGCTGGAGCGGTCTGGGCTTCCATCAGAAGCCCAGAGCCTCATGAACTCCATGTGAGCCTCGCGAAGGTCGAGCTCGACCGCGCGAAGGTGATGCGGGCCTTCGTCCTGCGCCAGCTCGTCGGCATCCTCGCAATGTGCGTGAGGCACGAGCCTGCGCGGGCCAATGCCGTGGAGGTGGTAGGCCAACCGCCTCGAGGGCGCGACGTCGAGGTATTCGTAGTGGTACTTGGCGATGTTCCAATTGCCGTCACGCCCCCGACGGTAGTACTCGCGGTACCGCACCTTGACCTCGGTTGGCAGCGCAACGCCTGGGGCTTCGAGGGCGAACTCGAGAAGACGGCGGGCTCTGTCACGGCCAGTATCGTAAATCTGCAAGTCGCCCCAAGCGTCGAGGAAGGCCGTGAGTCGCTCGATGCGGGTACTCAGCTGGCCGTCCGTGAGCTCTACGAGGCTGACCTGTCCCCTCATGGCCTGGCCGACCGCTCTGGTCAGGAGTCCACTGATCCGGTGGGATCCTCAACCAAGGTCGGCGCCGGCGAGTCGAGCCCAAGGAGCCTGATCACAGCCTTGCGCGGGATCCGGTAGGTCCGCTCCGAGAGGTGCACCGCGGCCAACCGACCCTCGCGGATGTAGTTGAGGATCGTCGAGCTGGACAAGGACGCCAGTTCGGCAACTTCGCGCGGGGAATAGAAGGCCTTGGGAAGGAGCTCAAGGACCTCCGCAGATGAGGCCGATGGTGCGTTTGCCAGTGCCATCTCTCGAGCGACTCCCTGGATCGTCCGTCAGAGCAACTTCGTCTTGTTATCTATCACGGACTATAAAGAATACGGCGAAGTTGTCAAAACGCCGGCCACCTGCGCAACCCTGCTGCGCCTCTGCATGACGTCAGAGTGGGCTTGACTTTGACGGGTTAGGTATCCACGATGGTACTAATCCGGCAAAGTGGGCAGGAGACCGGTGCCGTGAGCAGGTTCGTCGAACGCACGTGGGAGGGTGACCCCGGCGCGTACGGACCGCGACGAGCCAGGACGTCATTCCCGTACCAGGCATTCGTCCCGGACCCGATCGCCATGATCGACCCGGCGGTTCCGTTCGAGACGCACGAGCTGGTCACGGGGGCAGAGGCCGCGATTCGTTCGCTGAACAGCGACGTCCGGGTCACCGGCCTCGAAGCGATCGGCCCCCTCCTACTGCGATCAGAAGCCATCGCCTCATCCCGCATCGAAGGCTATGACGTCTCGCAGCGCAACCTTGCCCGGGCCCTTATCGACCCAAGGGCAGCGCGCGGCTTAGCCAAGACCGTCGCCGCCAATGTCGTCGCCATGGAGGAGGCAATCGCGCTAGGCGATCTCGACCGACCGTTCAGCGGCGATGACATCCGCGCGATCCACCAGACGCTGATGGCCGCCGAGCCGAAGGCGCGGCCCGGCGACTTCCGGACCGAGCAGAACTGGATCGGGGGCCGCCTCAACAGCCCGATCGACGCCCGCTACGTCCCGCCACCCGAGACCGAGGTCGAGAGGCTCGTCGGCGATCTCCTGACGTTCCTCAACCGCGATGACCTCCCAGCCGTCGCGCAGGCCGCTATCGCGCACGCGCAGTTCGAGACCATCCATCCCTTCATCGACGGCAACGGACGGGTGGGACGGTGCCTGATCCATGTCGTGCTGCGCCGGCGCGGGGTCGCCCCCCACTTCGTGCCTCCCGTGTCGATCGTCCTCGCCGCCCGGGCGAACGCCTACATCGAGGGGCTGGTCGGCTTTCGAGAGGGCCGGGTTGCGACCTGGGTCGCCTCGTTCGCCGGTGCCGCCGAACGGTCCGCCCGTCTCTCGGCGGAGCTCGCGGAAGATGTCGTGCGCCTTCAGCGAGAATGGCACGTGAGGGCCAACCGGCCGAGGCGCGATTCAGCAGCGGCCCGGATCATTCCCGTGTTGCCCTCCCAGCCCATCACCTCCGCGGCCATCGTCCGCGCCGCGATCAACGTCCGGCACCAGCGGGCCCTTGAGGGACTCAAGGTCCTCGCGGCGGCCGGGATCGTCCGTCGGATCTCGGATACCCCGTGGGGCCAGCAGTACGCTGCCGACGAGTTGTTCGCGCTGCTCGAGCGCTACGAGCAAGCCATCTCGTCGGGCTCATAACCCCGGCACGGCTACCTCGGGGGCGACCCTACCTTGGGCCGGGGACTGGGCCCTCGCGCACGCCGAACACGTTGCCGTCGGGGTCCTTGAACCAGGCCCCCCGAGCCGGGCCGACTTGGGCGATGAAGTTGACCGTCTTCGGAGTCTCGTATTCCTCGAAGGTGACCCCCCGCGAGGTGAGGTCGCGGATGACGGTCTCGATGTCGTCGACCTCGAAGTGGACCACCGTCTGACCGACGTTCGGCTGCCCGCGCCGAACCCCGATCTGCGTTCCCTTCCCGGCACCGCACCGGAAGCGCGAACGGCGTCTCGTCGAGCAGCGGCAGGCCGAGCTGCTCCTGGAAGAAACGCTTCGCGCGGTCGAGGTCGGTCACCGCGACCGTCGTCACCACCATCGCATCGGCGAGCACCGTCTTCACCTCGTTCCGGAGCAGGACGCCGTACTGATGCCGGCCACCACAATAGCGACCCGTAGTATCTGGGCAGGAACCGCGTGGACGGCTGGCGGATCGTTTCACGGGCCGGGACGAGCTGGCGCCTTGAACCTCCCCGGACGAGCGTCATCCGCCCTCTGCGAGCTTCCTGTACATGTCGTTGATCAGGGTGCCGAGCACGCCCGCGGAGCGGGTCGGGGGCGGTAGTTTCCGCAGGACGTTCCGAACTGCTGGCGAAGCGTGGCTCAGCGCCCACCGGACCTCGTCGGCGACGGCGGTCGGGTCATCGGGCGCGGCCAGCCCGGCGGCTACTGCGGCGTAGGCTGCTGCGCCGCGCGCATGGGCCGCCATGTGGGCGACTGCGGCCGCGTGACCTGCGGCCCGGGCTGCGGCTACGGCCGCCGGGTCGCCGACCTCCCGAGCCGCCGCGTGCGCCCGGGCCGAAGGGCGCGGAGCTTTCCGATCCGCAGCTCGCCGCGGGCGAAGGCTCGGAGGCCGTCGATGGCTTCACGAGGGCGGGTGTCGCTCGGGGCCTGCGCCTCGAACAGCGAGAGCGTCCGCTCGGCACAGTCGGCGGCCCACACGGCCAGCACTCGCCGGTCGTCCTCGCTCAGGGTCAAGGTACCTGGCCGGCGTTCCATACCTAAGGATTGTCCCATCGGCTGACGGGGCTGCCTTGTCGCCTCACCGATCCCCATGCTCGCTACGAACTCGGCTACGGGCCCTCAGTACAGCGGAAGATCCTCGCTTCGCAGGATCTCCTCCTGGATCGGCCGAACAGCCGAAAGCTCGATGCTCCGGAGGACGCCGGCGACTTCCGGGTAGTCGGCATCCGCAAGGAGGACGGCGCAGCTCAAGGCGCGGTTCACCGCGATCGCTTCCGGGCGATGCAGGGGTCTGACCGCTATCCCAACGGTTGCCAATGGGATGACCGGCGTGGTCCTCAGCCAGATCGCTGCGTCGATGATCCCCTCGGCCACCGCGGCGGGCAGCCGCGCATGTGAGTACGCCGAGTAGGTGTAACCCTGCTCAACGGGAAACTCCGCGTGGGTGAGCGCCACGTGATCGTGGCATTCGGGATCGATGCCGATCTTGGTGATCCGGTCGTCGGAGCCCAGATGCGAGCGCAGCAGGACGACCATCGAGTCTTCGCGGTGGTAGCTGTCTGGCCCGAAGTCCAGCGTCAGCCAGCGGGCCGGGCTGGTGCTCGTCGCTTCTACGGCCGCTGGCTTGGAGGCGACAGCGAAATGCGCCCGGCCTTCGCGGACGAGGTCGATCCGCTTTCCCGAGCCATGGAGGTAGAGAAGCTCGAGCGGGATCTCGAGCTGCTGGAACCTCCGCCGAAGGAGGATCGCCAGGCCCACGGGCTCAAACGCCTCCGGCAGCGGGAGGATTCCACGCACCGAGCCGAAACGGGCGACCGACCACAACTTCGATAGATCGAGCTCGACGACGGACGTCCCCTGGTGACCCCGAGCCTGCAGCGTGACAGCGCCGATGCTCGTCAGGGTCCGCAGCCTGGCTTGGACAGTGCCCGAACCGATGCCAAGCCGCTCCTGATACTGGCCCACGGTCGGAAGGCGGTCGCCTGGCTGTCTTGTGAGCAGGTCGCGCGCGATCGCTGCCAGTGGCGACGATGCTGCCTCCGAGAATGCAGGATTCCGCATGGCTTCAGCCTAGTCTCCCCTTGCCCGTGGCAAATAGTGCCAAATGGCTCTTGGCCGTCACCTAACTCTACCCGAACATTCGTGCAGTATCCTGCATGATGCCGTGACGATCTGCGGCGTCCATTGGAGGCCCGGCCCAGCCCCACCGCAGCGGGCAGGGCACGTACACGTTAGCCGCATTGGTCGAGGGAAGCTGGGCGACCGCGCTCGGCGGTTCGAAGAGGGTTGAGCCGTGAGACTCTCCTTTGAGGTGTGGCCGAACAATCCGTACCCCGAGGACCTGACCGTCGGCGTCTGCCAGAACTCGTGGGGCGACAAGCCGATCGAATGGTGCGTCGACCGCGTCGCCGAGCATGGCTACCAGGGGATCGACTTCTTCTTCGACAGGCTCCTCGAGCTACCCGACCCCGAGTACCGTCGACTCTCCGACACCCTGGGCGGCTACGTCCTCGGCAAGGGCATGGAGATCGCGTCGATTGGCGCGCACCACCTCGCGGTGACGCCGCGGGCCCGGGATCGCGCGGCCCAGATCGAGGTCATGAAGAAGGCCATCGACCTCGCGGCAGACATCAAGGCCCGGACGGTGGTGGCCTACATCGCCGGGTACTACAACCCACCCACCTACAAGCTCATGTCCCGGAACGAGGCCACCGACGTCCTCGTGGACATGGTCAAGGAATGCGCCGAGTACTCAGGCGAACGTGGGCTGACCTTCAGCATCGAGCCGCACCAGGAAACGCTCATCAACACGCCCGAGGTGACGCTGGACGTGATCGACCGAGTGGGGCTCGACAACGTCCGGGTCACGATCGATTTCGGCGGTGTGGAGCTGGGCATGAAGCCCCACATGCCGGTAGTCGAGGCGCTCAAGGCGTTTGGCAGCCTGATCAACCACGTTCACGCCAAGGACATCGCGGGCGTGATCGGGCGGTGGAACATGTGTTGGTTCGGAGGTGGACTGGTTGACTTCCCGGCGTATGCCGCCGCGCTGCGCGAAGTCGGCTACGAAGGCTATGTCTGCGTGGAGTGGGAAGGCTGGTTCAAGGGCGGCGCTGAGGGCTGCGGCGACATTCCGGAAGCTGGGCTGGCCGACATGGATCGTGTTGCGGTAGAAGCCCGACAGTTCCTCGCACCGCATTTCACCTAGGCCGGCGCCCAGCACTCTGATGGACGCCGGCCTGTTCATTGATCGCCTACCGAGCCCACGCCCCGCAGCGTATGAGGGCGCGTCCCAGGGAGGATGGATAGGAGAGGACCTTGCCCGCGCCAGCGTCGGGACCTCCGAGCGCTGCAGTGCAGTGCTTCGACAAGGAGTAGGTGTACGAATGAAGTCGCAAGTCCGAGTCCTAGCAGCAGTCTTGGCCGCCGCGGCGATCGCGTTCTCGGGATGTACGGGCGGAGCAGCTACCACACCCGCACCGACCACCGGTGCCAGTCAGGGAACTGGCGCAACCGTCGAGTTGGTGTTCTGGCACATGGAGCAACCGCCGAACCGAGTGGCGGTGTTCCAGCAGGTCATCGACGGGTTCAACAACTCGCATCCGGGCATCCACGTCACGCAGCAGGTGCAGGACTGGAACACGATCTTCAGCAAGATCGGAGCTGCCGTCAGTAGCGGCACCCAGCCTGACATCATGCATGCCTCGGGCGATTTCACACCCTACGTCAGGCAGATGGGCGACGTCGTCGAGCCCGTGACCGCGCTCGTGGACGAACTCGACAAGCTGCACCACTTCAACCCGGCGGCGACCGCCCTGTACCGCGACAAGGGCGAGATGTGGGCAGTTCCGCTCTACGGCATGATCCAGGTGCTGTGGTACCGCAAGGACCTCTTTGCGAAGGCCGGGATCGCCGCACCGCCGGCGACCTGGGAGGAGATGCTCGCAGACGCGGCCAAGCTAACGACCGGAACGCAGTATGGCTTCGCGCTGCCAGCCGGCAAGAACATGGCCACGGATCAGAACGTCTACAGCCTCATGATCACCGCACATGCGGAGGACCTGTACGACGCCCAAGGGAATGTGACGTTCGACAACCCGAATACCGTTCGGGCGTTCGATTTCTACAACAAGCTCCTGCAGTACTCACCGCCTGACAGCACGAACTACTCGTGGGGTGAGCCGCAGGCGGCATTCAACACCGGCGCGGCCGCGATGGCCATCGAAAAGGGGCAGTATCTGACGCCGTTCACGGCTGAGTCCGGGCGGCCGTCCTCTGATCTCGGTTGCGCCATGATCCCGCAGCCCAAGGACAACGGGCAGCCGGGCAGCATCTACTACGCCGAGGGCATCCAGATCATGACGAAGGACCCAGCCAAGCAGGCGGCCGCTGGGGAGTTCATCAAGTACATCTTGCAGCCTGAGGTGTACGGCGTCTTCCTGAACGCCGAGCCAGGACTCTTCCTGCCGGTGACCGAAGACAGCATGACGGCCAGCTCCTGGCTGGGCAATCCGATCATCGCCGAGTACAAGGACTGCGTCGACCTGATGCTGAAGCAGGCGGAGTCCGGCCAGCTGTTCGGGTTCACGCACGGGCAGTACACGATGAGTATCGGGACCCTCACTGGTCAAAGCCTGATCGCGCAGACGGTCCAGAAGATGTGGGTCGACAAGATGAGCACCGCAAGCTGCCGTGAGCTGGGGGCAGAAGGAGATGGAGGCGGCAATCAAGTAGCGAGCCTGCCTTCGGCGTGATCGCACCACGCGTTGCGCGACGACGCCGCAACGCGTGGTGCCCACGATAAGGATGGAGCGGTGCTCTTAAGAAGGCAGCGGCTAGGCCCGGACGGTTACGAGCGCCGCTTTGGGCTGTCGTGGGGCAGATCACTATCCGGCCCTCGTCGGGTATGTGCTCCTGGCGCCACTCGCGCTCTGGATCCTCCTGATTCTCGTGTACCCGGTGTTCAACACGGTGTACCTGAGTCTGACGGACACCAGGATCATCGGGGCCCCGTCCAAGTTGATCGGCCTGGGCAACTACGAGACGGTCCTCGAGTCCACGCGATTCTGGCAAGGCGTGATCCTCTCGATCGCCTGGCTCGTCGGGAACGGCATCGTCCAGACGATCGCGGCGTTCTCTGCCGCATTGCTCCTGCGGCAGTCCTGGAGATTCGCCAGGCAGGCGCAGAATCTGGGTCATGCTGCCGTGGGTCGTTCCCACGGTCGCCGTCGCTGTCATCTGGCAGTGGATGTTCAACTCCAACTACGGGATCATCGGCCACGTTCTCCAGGCTGGCGGACTGATCAGTTCGCCGTTGAACGTCTTCGGCAGTCCTGACAGCGCGCTCATTGGGCTGATCATCACGAACTCATGGCATTGGTTCCCGCTGCCCGCCGTCGTGATCTTCGGCGCCATGCAGACCATTCCAGTCGAGCTCTATGAAGCCGCCAAAGTCGATGGCGCCGGCAGTTTCGCTCAGTTTCGCTACATCACTCTGCCGGGGATCGCAAAGACCCTGTTCGTCCTCGAGCTGGTCGGCAACCTTTGGACGTTCAACGTCCTCGACGTCATCTTCTTCATCACTCGAGGTGGGCCGGCAGACGCGACGTTGACCATGCCGGTTGAGCTCTACTACACGGCCTTCAAGGCCTGGCGGATCGGCGAGGCCGCCGCGATGACCCTTGTCGTCCTCGTATTCGTGACGATCGCGTCTGTCGTCTACGTCAAACTGTTCGCGCCACGCGGGGACTAGGCGATGAGGATCAGCGTTGTCGACAGGGTCGCGCGATCGGTAGCCTTGGTGCTCCTGGCCATCGTGGTGTTGGGTCCGATCTACTGGATCGTCGCCTCGTCGTTCAAGGATCCCCACGAGATCATCAGTACGGAGCCGACGCTGTGGCCCAAAGGCCTGTACCTGGGCCACTACGAGAAGCTGTTCGCCAGCACGCCGTACGTGACCTATCTGGCCAACAGCACCATCATCTCGGCGGCGACCATGGTGGTCACGGTCGTGGTGTCCGTAATGGCGTCCTTTGCGATGTACCGCCTGAGGGTCCGCGGAGCCAGCATCGTCGGAACCGCGGTTCTCCTGGGCTACCTGATTCCGGGCACGCTTCTTCTCGTCCCTATCTACCAGTCCTTCGCGGTCGTTGGGCTGATCAACACACCGGCGGCCCTGGTGATCGTCAACGTGGCGTTCGCCTCCCCGTTCTGCGTGTGGCTGTTGCGGGGGTTCTTTGACTCGATCCCACGTGAACTTGACGACGCGGCCCTCGTCGATGGCTCAGGCCCACTCACGATGCTCTGGCGCGTCCACCTGCCCCTTCTGGCGCCGGGCATCGGCACGGTCGGCCTGTACTCGTTCATCTTCTCGTGGACCGAGGTCGTGTTTGCCTCGCAGCTGATCCTCAGCGATGAGCGCAAGACGCTTCCGATCGGCCTGGCCGCGATCATGGGTCAGTACAACATCGACTGGGGCCTGCTCATGGCGGGCGCGTCCCTGACCATGGTGCCAGGCGCGCTCCTGTTCGCGGCGGTGGGCCGTTACTTCGTCCGCGGACTGACGGCTGGGGCGGTTCAATGAGCCCCGGTCGCAGCTCCTCCTTCCTGGGGATCGACGTCGGCACGTCGGGCACGAAGACGATTGCCATCGACGCCGATGGGCAGGTCCTGGCGTCCTCGTCCGCGGCCTACCCGCTGCAGACACCGCGTCGGGGCTGGGTGGAGCAGGACCCCGCCGACTGGTGGCGGGCCGTGTGCAGCACCGTGCGGGATGTCACCGACCACCTCCCGGGAGGAGCCGGGAGTGTGGCAGCCGTCGGCCTGTCGGGACACATGTCCAGCCTCGTGGCCCTTGACCATGGCGGCAGCCCACTTCGCCCCTGCATCACCGTGGCAGACGGGCGCGGAGCGGAGGAGTCCGAGTGGCTGGCCGCCCACTTCGGACCACGGATCGAACGCCTGGTGGGAGGCCCGCCGGGCACCTCGGATGTGGCCCCCAAGCTGCTCTGGCTCAAAGCACACGAGCCCGCTGTCTACGCCCGCATGGCCACGTTCGTGGCGGCCAAGGACTACGTCCGGCTCCTGCTTTCGGGTCACCTCGCGACCGAGCCCACCGACGCAGGCAACACCCTGTTCCTCGATCTTCAGCGCCGGCAGTGGGACGTCGATCTGTATGTCGACATGGGCCTCGACCCGGCGAAACTGCCACCGCTGGTGGGCACGACAGACGTGGTCGGCGGGGTGACGCCGGCAGCCGCCGCTGCGACAGGGCTGGTTGCCGGTACCCCCGTGGTCGCGGGCGGGGCGGACATGGCGACCAGTGTCACCGGCACGGCCGCAGTGGCATCCGGTGTCGTTGCGGTCACGATCGGCACGTCCGCGCAGGTGACGACGTCAGTCCAAGGGCTGCTGCCGGGTGCCCGCGGGCGCATCAGCTTCCATCCCCATGCAGCGCCCAACCTGCTCTACGTGATGGGCTCGATCTTCGGCGGCGGTATCGCCCTGCGCTGGCTCGCGGGGGCCTTCGGTGAAGAGCGCGAACTCGGGAGGCTTGGGGATCGCTACTTCGACAAGCTCTCGAAGCAAGCTGCGCTGAGCACCGCCGGCAGCGAGGGCGCCATCTTCCTGCCCTTCCTGGTTGGCAGCGGCAGCCCTGACTTCGATCCGGTCGTGCAGGCAAGCTTCCTGGGCCTGTCCCTCGCGACCGGCCGGCCCCAACTGGTACGAGCAGTCCTCGAGGGCGTCGCCTACAACATCCGCGAGTGCGTCGACGTGCTGCGCGAGCTCGGGATCCCGGTGCAGCGTGTCCACCTCGCCGGTGGAGGCGCCGCGAGCCCGGCGTGGCGCGGCATCGTGGCCGGAGTCCTGGGCCTGCAGGTCCATCCGACTCGCGTGCGCGATGCGTCGCCGCTGGGAGCCGCAGCGTTGGCGGCCGTCGGGATGGGGGCCTTCGCCGACGTGCCGGCTGCCGCAAGACGCGTTGGTCAAGACCGAGGAGCCTGTCGAACCTGAGGCAGAGGCCATCGACGCATATGAGCGTGACTACGGCGTGTATGTCCGCGGACGCCTGGCGCTGCGCGACGTCTACCGCTCCAGGGCAGCCGACCAGAAGCGGCGAGCCGAGCGAGGGGACGACTGATGCCCGGGACGTTGGGCCGCCTCGTGCTCGAAGACCGCGTCATGCCCGGCCGGGTCGAGGTGGCGGGCGACCGCATCCGGGCGGTCGCGCCTGACGATCGGGCTGCGGGCGGGCCATACCTGTGCCCCGGGTTCGTCGATGTCCACGTGCATGGCTGGGGCGGCCATGACGCCATGGACGGCCCGGGGGGCCTCGACGGGATGGCTCGGGCGCTCCTGCGGCATGGCGTGACCTCGTTCCTTCCCACCGCGGATACGGCGTCCATCGAGACCCTGGTCCGATTCGCGGGGGACGTGCGGCGCTGGTCGCCGACCGTGGCCGGCGACCGGGCAGAGCCCCTCGGGTTCAATCTCGAGGGGCCCTTCATCTCGTCCGAGCGCAAGGGCGCCCAGAACGAGGCCTTCATCCAGGTACCCGCAGCGGTTGGTCGAGCCCGACTGGCGCCCCTGCTCGACGGCCTGAAGATCATGACCGTCGCGCCTGAGCTGGACGGTGCCATCGACCTGATCCGCTGGCTGGCCGGCGCCGGCGTCACGGTCTCGCTGGGCCACTCGAACGCCACGGCAGACGAGGCCGCAGCGGGCTATGAGGCCGGCGCCCGGACCACGACCCACCTCTTCAACGCGATGTCGGGCGTGGACCATCACGCTCCCGGCCTGGCGGTCATCGCCCTCACGGAGGACGCGGCGTGGGTCGAGCTCATCGCCGACGGCTTCCACGTCGACTCGCGGCTGTGGCCCCTGATCGTGCGCGCCAAGCCGGCCGATCGGATCGTCCTGGTCAGCGACGCGGTGGCACTCGCTGGCACCGGCGACGGACGGGCGACGATCGGCGGCCAAGAGGTCGAGGTGCGCGACGGCCGGTGCCGCCTGGTGTCGGACGGCCGACTCGCCGGCAGCGTGATCGCGCTCGATTCTGCCGTCCGCAACCTTGTCGAACGGGGCATTCCGCTGCCGGTCGCGGTCGGGGCTGCGAGCCGCAATCCGGCGGACCTTCTGGGGTTCCGCGACCGCGGCCGGCTCGCCGCGGGTCAGCTCGCGGACCTCGTCGAGCTCGACGGGGCCTTGAAGGTCCAGCGCGTCATGAAGCGCGGTCGGTGGTGCGCAGCCGCCGAGGCTTCGAGGGCCCCCGAATGACGGAATCGCATTCGATCCACCCGCTCGGCGCGCACGCCGGCCTGCCACTCCGAGGTCAACCGCACGCTGGAGAGCTCATGTACGAGGAATACTTCGATGCCGTTGACGGCATCCTTCGCCGAGTTCGCGACGCCAATCGAGAGTCGATCCCCGCCGCTGCATCGCTGATCGCCGATGCCGTCAGCGCGGATCGCATCGTTCATGTCTTCGGCAGCGGCCACTCACAACTCGTGGCCATGGAGCTCGTCGATCGCGCCGGAGGCCTGGCCGCGATCGAGGTGGTCTTCGATCCGAGCAGCGGCCGAGCCGAGACCCTCGAGGGCTACGCGGGAACGCTCCTGCTCGACCACGAGCTGCAGCAGGGCGACTGCCTGATCGTCATCAGCAACTCCGGCCGCAACGCGTCGCCGGTCGAGATGGCCATGATCGGGCGCGAGCGTGGGCTCTCGGTGATCGCCGTGACTGCCGCCGACTTCTCCCGGAGTGTCACGTCGCGCCACTCCTCCGGGCAACGACTTCTCGACATCGCCGATGTCGTGCTCGACACCTGCGGCGCCAGCGGCGACGCCGCCGTCTGCATCGACGGCTTCGCAACCGCCGTGGGACCGACATCGACCGTCGTCGGGGCGGCCTTGCTCAACGCGGTCTTGGTCGAGGCGATAGCGGAGCTCGTCCGGCGGGGCATCGAGCCGCCGGTGTATGTGTCCCAGAACGTGGACGGCGCTGACGCCCACAACGCGGCCCTCAGCGCCCGCTATCGCGGGCGCATCCGGAGTGCCGTCTGAGCGACCGGCGCCGGTTCTCTCGCTACGCCTGGCGGAGTCCGCGCGTTCTGCGCGCACCCGGGATGGGGCCGAGCGAGAGGTAGATGACCCCGCGCTTCACGGCCATGTGTGTACCGCGGTGGTCCCCCGAGAGAACCTTGGTGAGGGACGCCCGCAAGGTGCCCAGCTTCTCGCCCTTTTCGGGCTCAATCGCCTTGATCTGCGCCGGGTCACTGAGGCTCCCGAGCAGCTTGCGGAACTTGGCCTCGCGTTCCTGCGCAGCCTGCTGCCGGGGCGAGAGCTCCTTCGCTCGGGCCGGTCGCACCAACTCCTCGGGCTTCGCGTCGCGGATCTTCACCGAACAATCCTCCGACTACTGGTG
Organism: uncultured Chloroflexia bacterium; assembly: GCA_963712585.1. GTDB lineage: Bacteria > Chloroflexota > Limnocylindria > Limnocylindrales > CSP1-4 > CAVQIH01. The sequence goes on along the minus strand of CAVQIH010000023.1, from coordinate 17,869 downwards.
GCTGAGCTCAGCGGTCACGATGCGGACATCGGGCGGTCCGCCCCTGCTCGGGCTAGGTCAGTTCCCCAGCCAGTAGGTCCAGCAGGAGCCCGTCATGCCACGAGCCATCGTGCCCGCGCTCGTAGGCTCGCATGACGCCCACCGGCCGGAAGCCAACCCGTCGATACGTTCGGATGGCGCGTTCGTTCGCGGCCGCCGGATCGATCGTGAGGCGGTGGTGCTCGCGAACGTCGAGGAGGTAGCGCGCCAGGGTCCGGACGGCGTCGGTGCCCAGCCCCTGGCCTTGGTGCGCCGCGTCGAGGAACAGGTCGAGGCCGGCGTGACGATAGTCAGCGTCATTCTCCTCAGCATACTGAATGCTCCCCACGAGGACGCCGGCGAACTCGATCGCGAAGACTGCGCCATCGTCCGTGTCGAGCCAGTCATCGACCGCGTGATCTGGTCCGCCGGGACCCCACCAGCGCGCGACCTCGGGTTGGGCGAGGATCTCCCGAAGGCCGAGGCGGTCTTGGGGCCGCACCGGTCGCAGGACCACACGCTCGCCCATAAGGGTCGGCTCGCTTATCCGCTCCATCCTCGCGCGCCTGGTCGGTCCCTCCCGTCAGGAGGCAGGTGGCGGCATCTGAGCGGCAAACACCTGCCTCAGATCCGGCGTGGTGATGGGGTCGTCTTCGACGATCCTGCCGTCGGCGAGACCGTAGTAGGTCAGGCCTCGGGCCGTGATCTTCTCCCCGGTCGGGAGGGTGATCGCGTAGGTGAAGCGAGCGACCACCGCATCACCTTCGGCGACCAGGTCCTCGATCTCCATCCGGCCCCCGGGACCGGCCGAGTTGGCGGCCAACCACGCCTTGAAGCTCGCGCGGTCCATGCCCCCCATCCCGCGGTTCACGTAGTTCGGGGCCAGCAGGTCGTCGACCAGGTCGACGTGGCCACCGACCAGCACCTCCGTGATGAACCGACGGACGACGGCCTTGTTCTGCTCGGTCGACATCTCGCACTCTCCTTGGTGAGTGGGCTTGCCGGTCATCGCCACCCGGCAGCCGAAGCGTTTGGGCGCGGCTGGGAATGCACGCACCACGACCATGCGTGCCTTCGACCCAGCTAGCGCGCGTACTTGGCCCTTCCGCCCCTGACCCCGATCACGGCCAAGTCGGGGTGAGCGCTCATGCGCTTCGTGCCGCATGCCGCTGGGAGGGCCTCCCGCGGCAGGGCGCGCCTGACCGTCCTCGGGGTCGCGGGGTGCCTTGAGCCAGATCATGCCAGCCACATTGGCAAATGCGGCACGTCGGCGGCGCTCTCGTGTGCCCGGCTCCCTCGCTGGGGGTAGAGAGGCCGTCCGCAGGTCGGTCCAGGCGGCCCACCCGAGCGTGGGGAGGCCGGCCGCACCGCTGCAGACCGGCCCGGCGCTCGATGGCGGAGGACCTTGAGGGTCGCGAGCGCCAAGGTTTGCCAATGCCATTGGCATGGGCGGGGTCGGGCGGTCGGGAACCGCGAGCGGGCCCACGGCTCCCTCGCCGGGCAGTCGCCGGTGAGGGTGCCTGTCAACAACGTGTCCGGGAATCACAGCTAGCGGAGATGGAGGCGATCGTCGCAACGGCCAAGGGCGCGGGTCGCTGATCGCAACGTCAAGCGACCCGCCAAGTAGCCGGACCCACCCGAGCGCCCGGTCGTACCCTCCGGTCAGGAGGCGGGTGGCGGCATCAGGGGGCCGAGCACCTGCATCAGATCCGGCGTCGTGATGGGGTCATCCTCCACGATCCTGCCATTGGCGAGACCGTAGTAGGTCAGGCCTCGGGCCGCGGTCTTCTCCCCACTGGCGAGTGTCATCTCCCAGGTGAAACGGGCGACGACCGCATCCCCTTCGGCCACCAGGTTCTCGATCTCAAACCGGCGACCGGGTATGGCGGCCGCCATAGCGGACAAGATTGCCTTGAAGGCCGCGGGGCCGGTGGCCCCCGTAGCGCGGTTCACGTAGTTCGCCGCACACAACTCGTCGACCAGGCCGAGATTGCCTCCGGCCAATACGTCATTGATGAAACGACGGACGACGGCTTTGTTCTGCTCTGTCGACATGCCCGAACGCTCCTTTGTGAAGTGGATTGCCTGCCAGCCGGTCACCATGCCGCACAGACCAGCGCATGGCGGCCGGGTCTGAATACGATCAGGTGGACGTCAATCCCACGTGACTCCGGTGTGGCCGGACGTCAGTGCTGTGCCGGACGTAGTGCTCCGGCCCGACGTCAGTGCTGTGGCCGGACGTCAGCGCTCAGGGTCAACTCGGGATCTCGAGCGTACCTCGCCAGCAATCCGTGGTGATCCCGTCGTGGTCGCACTTGATCTCGGTGTATTCCCCCTTCACGGGGTTGCCTTTCCCCCAGCCGTCGGTGACGACGCCGGTGATCACGGCATGCAGGCCGGTCTGCTCGACATGGACAAGCGCGGTGAAGGCCCGCTTCGAACCGTTGAACCGGTACGTCGCCTCGATGACCGTCGTAGGGCCGGGGTTGAAGTCGAGAACCTTCCCGACATAGGCCCCCTCGCCGACGGCACCCCCGACGACGCCCGCCATACCTGGCCCCTCGCCGATCATCCACTTCGTGAAAGTCGCGGTATCCATTTCTGATCCCTTCCATCCCGCGTGGGCGGCAGGGACGCCGACCCAGTGCGAGAACGCGAAGTATGCACGTGGGCGTGCTTTGTGTCCCAGCCGAGGCCAGCGGAGGGCGTCCGTTTGGGCTCAGCACGGGCACGGGAGTGCGCCGTTTCGATACGACCAAGTGGACGTCAATCCCACGATTGACTAGCCGCTTGTTGCCAGCGCATCCAGTCCCGCTGGCCCGATCGTTCCCCGAGTGCCGACCTACTGTGTGGGAGAGGCCGCACGCTAGTGGTATCGCTGCGTGATCCCAAAGACGTTGCCCTCGGGATCACGGAAGTAGCACCAGCGGTAGGGCGAATCCGGCCCACCCTCGATCTCACTGAGCGGCTTCACGCCTGCCTCAACCAGTTGAATCCGCGCCGCCTCGATGTCCTCCACGGCGAAGCTGACCTGATAGCACCGAGCGTCGTACGGGGGGAGCGAGCCGCGTGGCATCAATTCGAAGAGATCTCCACCCACGTCGAACTGGGCCCAGCCCTCGCTCGCGGCGGTCTCCACGAAGCCAAGGGTGTCGCGGTAGAACCGTCGCTGCGCCTCGAAGTCGTCGACCACGACTCCGATCCAGATCGGCCATGCGAGCCGCGTGTTCACGAACCCCCCTCTGAATACGTACTCAGACCCGCGGATGATAGGTGGCCGCTACGTTGCAGAGGCGATGGCTCAACGCCGACGGCCTCATCGGGCCGTTCCGTGAGCAGTCTCTACAGCTGCTCCAGCTTCCCTACCCGCCGATGGAACTCTTCGTCGGGAAGCCAACGAGCGTCGACGTACGTACGGAGCAGGTCCACCATCACCTTCGGGCCCACGATCTGGGCGCCCAGGCAGAGCACATTCGCATTGTCATGCTCGACGCACTGGTGGGCGGAGTAGATGTCGTGCGCGAGTGCTGCCCGGATACCTCGGATCTTGTTCGCGGCGATGCTCGCGCCGATGCCGGTGCCGCAGACGATGACGCCACGATCCGCCCGCCCGTCGAGAACGGCCTTCGACAGGGCAAGGGCGATGTCCGGAAAGTCGACGGGCTCTTCGCTGTGAGTCCCCACGTCGAGGACCTCATGTCCCCAGCCCGTGAGGGTGTCGATCACCAGCTGCTTGAGCGGGAACCCGGCATGGTCGGCGCCGACGACGAGCCTCATCCTTAACCTCGCTGCCCGCGCACCGGCGGGGACTCCCCTACGCTGCCCAGCGCGCGATTGGCGAGGCGTTCGTACACGCGGTACAGCGCCTGGTTACCGTTGCCGCCCTCGCCGTGCGCGCGCGCCTCGACGTACAACGACATCGCGAGCGCGCTTCCCGGCAACGGGATGCCCTCGGACTGGCTCGCCTCGAGGGCCAGGCGCAGGTCCTTGAGCTGCAGGTCGATGCGGAACCCGGCGGACGTGTCGCCCGCGAGGACCATAGGGGCCAGGTTGTCCATCATCCAGGATCCGGCCGCGCCGGCCGCCAGGACCTGCTGCAATGCAGCGAGGTCGAGCCCAAGCCCCCGGCCGAGCGAGAGCCCCTCGCACATCGCCTGGATGTTCATCGCCACGACGACCTGGTTGCAGAGCTTCGCAGCCTGACCCGAGCCGCTCTCGCCCAGGTAGGTGATCGTCGTTCCAAGCGCCTGGAAGACCTCGGCCGCCCGGTCGAAGGCCTCCCGGGAACCCCCGACCATGATCGACAGCGTGCCGGTTTGCGCGCCCACGACCCCGCCGCTGACGGGCGCATCAAGGGCGAGCGCACCCGTCCGGGTGACCGCGCGGGCCATCTCCCGGGTGGCGATTGGGGAGATCGTGCTCATGTCGATGAACACCTGGCCGGCGTGCAGGACTCCGAGGATCCCCTCCGGGCCCTCGAGCGCCTGGCTCACTTCGGGGGTGTCCGGCAACATCGTGATGCCGAAGGCGGCGGGTCCAACCGCGTCGGCCGCAGACGACGCAGACGTGGCGCCGGCGGCGACGAGCGCCGACACCGGTTCCGGCCGGACGTCGTACACGCGGACGTCGAAGCCCGCGGCAACGAGGCGACGGGCCATCGGCTCACCCATCGCGCCGAGGCCGACGAAGCCAATCACCGAGCCCATGTCAGGTCCTCCCGCTCGCGTAGGCGCATATCACACGATCGCGATCGGATCGAGCAGGCCGGCGGTGCCGCCTCTGATCTTGATCGGCGCCCCCACGAACATGAAGGCATGCACCTGATCGGCGGCGAGCCCTTCGAGGTCGGCAAGCTCCAGGAGCAGGACGCCGTTCTCGATGAGGAGGAACGCATGCACCGGATGCGGGTTGGCCAGATCCATCGACGGCAGCTGCTCGACCGCCTCGGTGTCGGTACCGACGACGACAGCACCGCGCTCCACGAGCCAGCGGGCCGCGCTGAGGTCGATGCCGGCGCCCGCGTGCTCCGCGAGCCTCGTCCGATCAGGCCACGAGCGGAGGTAGCCCGTGCGTATCAGGACGACGTCACCGTCCTCGATCGAGATCCCCTGCCCGTCAGCGGTCCGCTTCAGGTCGTCGGCAGTGATCGCTTCGTGGGCGGGAAGCGCGTCCACGCCTTGAGCGCCCGCGACGTCGAGGAGCACGCCGCGCGTGACGATCGGCGGGATCGTCGAGGCGTCTGCACGTAGCGGCCCGAAGTCGCCGAGGTCCGTGTCGGCCCGGAAGCCGCCGTACCAATGGCTGTCCTCACCGACCGTGATGTGGGCGAGCGAGTCGAGGTGCGTACCCGTGTGCAGGCACATCATGACGAGCTCAGAGTTGAAGGCCATGCGCGCCTGGTTCCTGTCCGCGTCCGTAATCCAGGTCTGGTCGCCTTCGGTTCGGAGCCCAGCTGGCGACCGATACCCGACGACCTCGAACGGCGGGTGCATCGCGGGCAGTGGCATGCCCCGGTACCGCTCAAGCCCCAGGTCATAGACCCGGCCAGTCCGGACCAGGACCGCGGCACGCATGATGTGAGCCGCGGTGAGCCGACCGAGCGCACCCTGCTCGCGGCTCGCTACCCGCTTGCGGCTCATCGTGACAGTCGGTAGCTGTGCGCTCATCGCATCCTCCCGGAGCATCAGGCCGCTCTGCGGCGCTTGAGGGTCACGTCAAGCAGTACTGCAAGCAGCAGCACGATGCCCTTCACGATCCACTGGAGGTACGTCGAGAAGCCGAGCAAATCCATCCCATTGTTCAGGCTGGTCAAGAGCAGGGCACCGAGGATGACTCCCTGGATGGTGCCCGACCCGCCGAAGAGGCTGGTCCCGCCGATGATGCAGGCCGTGATGACGTCGAGCTCGAGGCCGAGTGCCGAATTCGGGACCGCCCCGTTGAGCCTGGCTGCCAGTACGGTCCCGGCCAGCGCGTACAGGATCCCCATTCCGGCGAAGGCCAGGAACGTGTGTCGCGCGACACTCACGCCTGCCAGGGTCGCCGCCTCGCGGTTCCCGCCAATCGCGTAGAGGTGGCGACCGAAACGCGTTCGCTGGGCGACGAACGCGAGCGCGACCGCCACCGCTGCGAGGACCAGGACGGGGTATGGAATGCCCTTGTACGAGGTGCCGACGATGGCGACGATCGCCAGCACGACCAGGACCGGAGTACCCCGGGCAATCGACATGGCGATTGCGGCGGCCCCCGGCTGGCGACCGACGGCGGACGGGGCCGACCGAGCCAGGACCGCGACGTAGAGGACCGCCACAACCAGCACGACGAGCAGCGAGCTGTCAGGGGTGAGCGAGCCGCCCGCGATCGACTCGAAGCTGCTCGACATCGGGGCGTACGTCTGACCGTTCGTGATGAAGAACGTGAGGCCGCGGAACAGCGACAGGCCAGCGAGCGTGACGATGAACGCCGGTATGCCGGCGTACGCGATCCACAGCCCTTGCCAGATCCCGATCGCGAGCCCGAGGAGCAGCACGGCCGCAATAGCGGGCAAGGTGTCCCAGGCGTAGACGACCTGCAGATACGCGGCGATCGTCGCGCAGAGGCCGACGGTCGACCCGACCGAGAGGTCGATGTTCCCCATGACCATGATGAGGACGACGCCTGAGGCGACGATGCCGAGCACGACGCCCTGCACCATGAGGAGGGTCAGATTCCGAGGCGAGAGGAAGAGACCGTCCGTCGCGACGTTGAAGACAAGCCAGATCGCCACCGTGCCGATGACGATGCCGTAGGCGCCCCAGTCGAACCGCCTTAGCAGACGCCGCCAGCCGGCCGTGTTGGCGGGCACCTCGGTCGGTCCGCCTGACTCGCCGACGAGTAGATCGGTGGCGCTCGGTTCAACCATGGCTATCGCTCTTCCTCCCTCGGGGCATCAGTCTGCCCACCGGTCGCTGCCTCGAGGAGCAGGCGCTCGTCGAAAGGACGCTCGTCGAAGGTTGCCGTGACCCTGCCCTTGTAGAGAACCACGATCCGATCACTCATCGCGGCGACCTCACGGAGTTCGGAGCTGATGAGCAGGACGCCAAGGCCTCGCGTCGTGAGATCGTCCAGCAACTCGAAGATCTCGGCCTTGGCCCCGACGTCGATCCCGCGCGTGGGCTCGTCGAGGATCAACACCGCGGGCTCCATCGCGAGCAGTCTCGCCAGAAGCACCTTCTGCTGGTTCCCTCCGCTGAGGTTCATCACCGGCGTGAGCCAGCTCGGCGCCTTGATCTGGAGCTGCCGGCCGAGGTCGGCGGTCCGGCTCAGCGCCCTCCCGTCGTCCACGACCTGCCACTTGCACACGCGGGCAAGGCTCCCCAGGTTCACGTTGTCCCGGACGTTCATGTTGGCGAACAGACCGAACCGCCGGCGATCCTCGGTGAGGAGCGTGAGGCCGTGGGCGGCCGCGTCGCCGGGAGATCGGACCGCGGCTCCTGTGCCCAGGACCTTGATCTCGCCCGAACGCTTGCCGCGCCAAGCGCCCACCAGCGTCGACGCGAGTTCTGTGCGGCCCGCACCCAGCAGGCCGAACAGCCCGACGATCTCTCCCGCGCGCACCGCGAGGCTCACGTCCGACACCACGAGCCTGTCCGGATCCCGCGGCGACGCGACCCGCACGTGGCTGAGCTCGAGCACGACGGGCCCTGGCGCGGTCGGATGCCGCTGGTACAACTCACCGAGGTCCCGTCCGACCATGAGCGAGACGACCGCTCGGGGCGTGCTCTGCCGCCGGTGCAGGATCGACATGAGCTCGCCGTTGCGCATGACCGCGATCCGATCCGCGATCTCGAACACCTCGTCGATGCGGTGCGACACGAACACGCAGGCGACGTCGGCGGCTGCCAAGCGGTGGATCATGTCGAAGAACGCGCCTACTTCGCGGCCGCTCAGGGACGCGGTCGGCTCGTCGAAGATGATCACTCGCGCCTGATGATGTGCCCTGGCGCGGGCGAGCATGACCATCTGCCGCTGACCGACGCCGAGACGGCGGATCGGCACTCTGGGGTCGATGGCAAGACCGAAGCCAGACAGGAGCTCAGCTGACTGCGCTTCCATGTCGCGCTTGCGGAGCGGAAACCCAAGCTCCCGGTTGAGGAAGATGTTCTCCGCGACGGTCATCTCGGGCACGATCTGGACTTCCTGGGACACCAGGGAGATCCCCGCCCGTTCTCCGTCGCTGACGGAGCGAAGAGAAAGTGCCTCCCCGGCCAGCCGTACGACCCCGCCGTACGAGTGGATCGGGTAGACGCCCGCCGCGACGCGCATGAGCGTCGACTTGCCAGCGCCGTTTTCGCCCACCACCGCCAGCACCTCACCCGCCGCGACGCTCAGGCTCACGTCGCGAACGGCACGCACCCCGGGGAAATCCTTGACGATCCGCTCCATCTCGAGGAGCGGCGCCAAGGGAGTGCGCTCCCGCCGAGGGCCCGGGGCGCTGGCTATCGTCATCGTGCCTCCCACGTCCTTGCCGGGACCAATGGCGAGCTGACCAGATGGGAGGTCCGGCCCATCCCCCCGTCCCCACTGCGCCTGGGCCGAACCTCCGATTGCTTCGCGGGACCCTGACGCGTCGTCAGCAGGTCGGGACCGGGCTCACCCCTTTGTACGCGTCGTCGAAGGGAACCCATTGGGACTGCTTCAACCAGGTGCAGAGGCCCGGCTGGTCCACCACCACGGTCGGCATCGTGATGGTCGGAACCGTCACGCTGCCGTTCGGGGCGTTCGTCAGCCCCGGCAATGACAGGGTCGTGCCGCGGGCGGCCGCGTCTGCTGCCATCGCCGCGTACCTGCCCATCAGGTAGAAGTCGGTCCAGATGCAGACCGACTGATTACCCTGTGCGATCGCCTGGACATTGGCCAGGTCGCAGTCCACGCCGGACACGAACGTCTTGCCCAGGAGCCCCTGGGCCTTGAGCGCCGCCATTGCGCCGATGGCCATGCCATCGTTGTTGCTCAGGACCGCTTCGACCTGGTTGCCGGTCTTGACGAGGGCGGCTTCCACCTGAGCCTGGGCGGACGCCGGAGACCACCCGGCATTCCACTTCTGAGAGACGATCTTGATCTTGCCGGCATCGATCTCCGGCTGAAGGACGAGCATGTAGCCCTTGGTCTCATCCTGGGCGACGCTCGTTCCCTGGTCGCCACTGACGATGATGTAGTTGCCGGTTGGATGGCTCTTGAGCGCCTGCTGGGCCGCGATCTGCCCGAATTCCACCGCGTTTCGGTTGATCACGTAGGCAGTCGCGACATTCGGCACGATGAAGTTGTAGTCGACCGTTGGGATGTTGGCAGCCTGCGCCTTGGTGAAGAGCGCCGGGGCGGTGCCGACGTCGACGGGCGTGATGACCATCGCATCGACACCCTTTGTGATCATCGTGTCGACCTGGTTGCTCTGGGTCTGGGCCTGCCCGCCGGCTTCAACGACGACCGCTTCGTCGCCAAGCGCGGCGGCCTCGTCTTTGAACCCCTTCTCGTCGAACACCCATCGCGACACGACGGCGTCGGCGTTGAGGTACGCGATCGTCTTGCTTTCCGCGGTCGGCGCCGGCGTCACGGGCTCCGCGGTCGCGGGCGCGGCGGTCGCGGGCGCGGCGGTGGCGGGCGCGGCGGTGGCGGGCGCGGCGGTTGGTGCCGGCGTTGCCGCGCTGCTGCACGCTGTGACCAGCAGCGCAACGATGGTCACGGACACCAACGTCCTCGTTGATGCGCGCCATCTTGGCCAAGCAACTGGTGACATCTCTTCCTCCTCGGTCTCCGGTTGAGACTGGTACGGCTGGATAACGCTCGGGACGTCAATTGGAGCCGCTTGCCTCGCGAACGGTGCACCTCCCTGCTCCGCAATTCGGTTCATGCCTTGCCAGCACGCCTCCGAGTGCTCGATACCCGGATTCTCAGGACGGATACAGCAGGATCTTTCCGGCATCGCCGCCCAGCAGCTCGATGCTGTGATCGAACTCGGTGAGGGGCAGACGATGGGTGACGATGTGGCACAGGTCGATCCGACCTGCAGCCACCAACGCAAGGAGGGCCTCCCAGGTGTCCCAAATGCGACGGCCGTACACGCCCTTGAGCGCCACGTATTTCATGTTGATGTGGGCGGTGATCTCGACGGAAACCGGGCCGGGGTGGCCAACCGTGACGACCAGACCGTCGCGATGAACGCTCTCAAACAACGAGCCAAGCACGACGTCAGACCCCGATGCCTCGAAGGCGACATCCGCGCCGCCACGGCGCGGCGCCACGCTCCGACAGAACGCCGGAACGTCGACGTCGCCTGGATCGGCGACGATCGCACCGACCTCCTGAGCGATCGCTCTCCGATACGGGTTCGTCTCCACCGCGACGACATTCGCCGCCCCGGCGAGGAGCGCGAGCTGGATGAGATACAGGCCAATGGGCCCACAGCCCGTCACCAGGACCGTGCTGCCAGTGAGCGCACCCGCACGCTGGATCGCGTGCATCGCAACGCCCGCCGGCTCGAATAAGGCGGCGGCATCGAATGAGATTTCCTCAGGGAGGCGGAAGCAGATCGATGGGGGCACGCTCACGTACTCGGCGAAGGCCCCGTCGAAGGTGATGCCGAGGACTCGCATCCGCTCGCAGAGATGCGCGTCGCCAGTCCGGCACATGTAGCACTCGCCGCACATGAGGTGGGACTCGAGAGCAACGCGGTCGCCGACGGCCCATCCACTCACGCGCGAGCCGACCTTGGCGATGGTCCCGGCCGTCTCGTGGCCCATGACAAGGGGCAGCGTGGGCCGCAGGTTCTGCCCCATCCTGTCCCATTGATACAGGTGGCGGTCGGCACCGCAGATGGAGGTCGCTGCGACCTTCACAACCACGCGATCAGGGTCGGCAACTGGCTCGTCGTACTCGGCGACGTACTCAACGCCGGGCGCGGCGAGACGCTTGACAATCGCGCGCATTCACTGGCCTCCTTGCATGCAACGCGCCGCGGAGCACCATCTGCTCATCGGAAGGCCGGATTTGGAATGACGGTCTTCGCGGTCAGGCCTGCGTCGACAGGGATCGTCACCCCGGTGATCCAGCGGGCCGCATCGCTCACGAGAAACAGGGCGGTGCGAGCGACGTCCCAGCCAGTGCCTTCCGTGTCGAGCATTGACGCGTGGCGGCGCGCTTCGCGCATCTCGGGACTGAGTCCCTGCGCCGTGACGTTCGGCGTGTACACGAGGCCGGGGGCGATGCAGTTGACGCGGATTCCCCGTGGTCCGTGATGGAAGGCCATCGCCTTCGTCATCATGATCACGGCGCCCTTCGAGGTCGGGTAAAGCAGGGCTGGGTGTCCGGCCATCATGCCGCCGATTGACGACATGTTGACGATCGCGCCGCTGCCGGCCTTCTCCATCTCGGGGATGCAGTACTTGGCCATGAGCATCATCGACTTGACGTTGATGCGCATCCCGAGATCCCACTCATCGGGATCGACGTCGACGGCGTTGCCCTTGGCGCCTTCGACGCCGACGTAGTTCGCGAGGATGTGCACTGCGCCGTAGCGGGCCACCACTTGGTTCACGATGTCGCGACATGCGGCCGCGTCACTGACGTCGGCTTCCATCGTGAAAGACTCACCGTCTTCGGCGGCAATCAGCAGACGGGTCTCCTCGGCCCTCTCTCGATAGGCGTCAACGAGCCCGACTCGCGCTCCCTCTCGGGCGAAGAGAATTGCGGTCGCCTTGCCGTTTCCCATCCCTTCGGCGCGAGAGCCAGCTCCGGTGACGATCGCTACCTTTCCTGCCAGGATCCCTCGATCCTCCATATCGGCTCCTTTGCCGCGACTTACCACGCTCCACTCGTCCGCGAGGCAATTGCGCACAGGTTCAGGTGCAGTTCGCGAGGCCGCTCTGCCATTCGCGGAGGGCCGCATAGGGTGCACGCAGCTGAGCATTCGCCCGGACAGCGGCCGCTGCTTGTCTCCCCATTCGCATTGCCTCGACAGCGGAGACGATCGTTGAGAACATTCCCGCCGCAACGCCGGCCAGCATCGCTGCACCGAGGGGCTCGGTGGCCGAGGACTGCGTGACCCGCAGATCGCGGGCCAGGATGTCGGCGAGCGCCTGACAGAGAACCGCGCTGCGCGCGGCACCCCCGGATACCTCGAGGGGCGCGATCACGGGGGCCTGGTCCTTCTCGAGGGCCCACACCTCTCCCGCGGTGGCCATGGCAACGCCGTCGAGCACCGCTCGCGCAATCACCGCGGGAGGTCGGTCGATGTCGCCCTTCAGGCACCCACCGGGCACCGCAACAGAACCCGCCGGCGGCACATCGTCGCGGATAGGCAGGAAGGCGAGGTCGGTGGATGCGGCAGGCACGGACGCCGCCTCGCGGTCGAGCCGGTCGTAGTCTTCGGCCCCCGTCCAGAGGCTGGCTGCCCAGCTCACCGAGGATCCCGCACCCCAGACGGCCCCGATGCGGAGCCACGTCGTTGGGTGGATGTAGGTGGCCGTGATATGGCGAGAGTCTGGCGAGAAGCGGTCATCCACGAGCGCGGCACGGGCGATCGTGCCGAGCACGGCAAGCCCGCTTCGCGGCTGGATGGCGCCCGACCCGAACGCGGCCGCGACGCTGTCCATGGGTCCCGCAAGAACGGGAATGCCCGCCCGAAGGCCCAGATCGGTCGCGACGTCGCGCCGGACACGGCCCGCTGCCTCGGTTGCCGCGAAGAGCGCGGGTAGCTGGTCAAGGCCCACGCCAACCGCGCGCGCCAGGTCCGGACACCATGCCCGACTGACCGGGTCGAACAACTGTGTGGTGCAGGCGCGCGAGTCGTCCACGGCGGGTACGCCGGTCAGCCGGAGCGCCACCAGGCCACCGGGAAAGACGAAGCAGGCAGCGTCCCTGACGGTCGAGGATTCGTGCAGCTGCAGCCATCGGAGCGTGGGCAGCCACGAGGCGCCAGCCGCGAGCGGGCTGCCTGTTCTGCGGAGGACCTGGTCGGCGCCAAGTTCCTGCGCGAGGCGGAGCGCGTCCGGCTGAGCCCGCCGATCCAGCTGCATGATGGCGGGCCTCAAGGCGATGCCGTCCGCGCCCAGCGCGATCAGGGCGTTGGTCGAGCTGACTCCGACGGCGACCACTTCGACGTTGGAGCCGACGATGCCGACAGCCTGCTTGACAGCCACCCGGGCCGCCTGCCACCAGGCTTCCGGGTCCTGTTCGACGATGCCACTGTCACCTCGAGCGACGTCGTAGCTCACGTGTGCGCTTGCCAGCTGCACTCCGCCTGGGTCGAACAGGACGGCCTTGGTGCCACTGGCCCCGACGTCGATCCCGAGCAGGCAGGTGTGCGCGCCCATGCTCATCAGCGCGCCGACTGCGCCATGCCGAAGACGACCTTCAGGCCCGCGGCGTTCGCGGTCTCCGAGAACGCCTGCGGCCAGTCGTCCAGGGCGAGAACATCGGATACGTACGACTCGAGATCGAGCCGACCCTCGGAAACCCAGCTGAGCACCTTGGCCTGCAGCTCCGGCGTGGACCCGGACGAACCCACGAGGTCGAGTTCCCCGTAGTGGATCGCGTTCGGGTCCAGCTGCAGGAGGCTTCCTGTAGGCATCCCCGCGAAGATCACGCACCGGCCACCCTTGCGAACCGATTGGAGGGCCTCTCCGATGAGCGCAGGGACGCCGGCGTCCACGAAGGCAATTCGCGGCCCGTCGTTTCCCATGAGCTCACGCACCTGCGCGGCAAGCGGACCGTCCGCCGGGTCGATGACGTGCGTGGCTCCGCGGCGGCGCGCCCGCTCGCGACGCTCGCGATCGGGTTCCGACACGATCACGCACGACGCGCCAGACAGCCGGCTGAGCTCGACGTGGGCGATCCCGATGGGCCCCGCCCCGATGATGAGCACGGCGTCGTCGGCCCTGACCCCTGCCCGGACGATGCCCTGCAGCGCGGCCGCCACCGGTTCGGACGCGGCCGCCGCGATGTCCGAGACACCGTCCGGCACGGCTACGACGTTCCCCCCGTCCACGGCCTCCGCGACGACGACGACGAAGTCGGCGAAACCTCCGTCGATCTCGTAGCCGAACGTTCGGCGCCGCAGGCAGATGTTCTTCCGGCCCTCCTGGCAGGCATGGCACGTCCCGCAGGTGACGATCGGATACACGGCCACCCGCTGGCCGGGCGTCCAGGCTGAGACTCCTTCGCCTACCTCGTCGACGACGCCCGCGAACTCGTGACCGATCACGCGCGGTCCATGGACCGTCTTGGTGCCCTTGAAGATCCGCCGATCCGTGCCGCAGACACCCGCAAAGAGCACGCGAACCCGGATCTCGCCGGGACCGATTGGCCTGATCGGAAGCTCGGTGACCTCCATCAGCTCGGGTTCGTGGAACACGAGAGCCTTCACGGCCGCAAGCCTCTAGAGACTGGATCGGACCCGGCTAGGTGACGGAGCCGCCGCGACCCTGGCGAGGAGCTCCTCGCGAGCGGACTCCGGCAGCGGCCGTGCGCGACCCCCGGAGAGGACGAAGACTTTCAGGGCGTCGAGGAGCTCGTCAGCGGTGTTGAAGGCAGTCTCGAGATCCGGTCCCACGGAGATGAAGCCGTGGTTCTGCAACAGGACGGCCCTGGTGCTCGGCGTGAGGACCTCGGCGACCGCCCGGCTCAGCTCGACCGATCCAGCTGGGAGGTAAGGAAGAAGCGGCAGTCTCCCCACCCGCATGACGTAGCCAGCCGTGTAGGCAGGGAGGGAATCGACTGGATCGGGGGGCAGAAGCGTCGATGCCGCCACCGCGTACGCGCAATGACCGTGGATGACGGCCTCGACATCGGGCCGCGCCCGGTAGGCCGCGAGGTGGAACGGGAGCTCCTTCGATGGTCGACCGCCGGCCACCACCTCCCCAGCCAGGCTCACCTCGACGAAGTCGCCTGGCAGGAGATCGACGAGCGCCCTGCCCGTGGGCGAGATCAGGATCGAGCCACGGTCACTCCGTACGCTGACGTTGCCGCCCGTCGAGCTGACCAGCTCGCGTTCGTACAGTCGCTGGCAGTACCTGGGTAGCAGTGACACGGACTCCATATCACCTGACCTCATGCCACGATCACATCCACTCCACGAGCGCGAATCGCGTCCAGCATCTCGGCGGGCGCATCCCGATCGGTCACCAGCACCTTGACTGCCGACCAGTCGGCGACAAGGACCAGCGCGGACCGCCCGAACTTCGTGTGGTCCGCGACCACGACGGTCTGCGAGGCCGCGGCGATTGCCGCGCGCTTGGCCTCCAGCGCAGAGACGTTTGAGTCGCGAAGCCCGTCCGGACCGATGCTTCCCGCTCCGATGAAGAGCTTGTCGACTCGGTGGCTTCGGTAGAACGCCTCGACGAGTGGACCGGACAACGACCGGGTCACGTACTCGAACACCCCACCGATCAGCAGGGCCGTGACTTCGGCCGCTCCATCGAACGCGAGCACGGCGTCGATCGAGTTCGTCGTCACGACGATGCCCTTGATCGTCCGAAGCCGCGCCGCCACCGCTGCGACGGTGGTTCCCGTGTCGAGAGCGACCGTTTCGCCGGGGGAAACGAGCGACGCAGCGCGGTCGGCGATCCGTCGCTTGTCCTCCACCTGGGCCTGGGCACGAGGCACGTACGACAGGTCTTCGGCGACGACAGCCCCGCCGAAGACCCGCGTGACGAGACCTCGGTCCTCCAGCTGACGAAGGTCTCGCCGGACCGTCGCCACGGACACGTCCATCACCCGGGCGAGCTGGTCCACCCGGACGACCCCGTCCTCTCTGATCTGCCGCAGGACGTTGGAGTGCCGCTCGGCCGCGAGCGAGTCGGACCTTGCCATTCGCGTCCCTCCGCTCAAACTACGTCACAATCTAGTGCAAAAAGAATCAAAGTCAATCCCCCAGATGCAACACTCTGCCAAAGGCGCCCCATACTTGGTCATGCAGCCGATCAGGGAATATAGCTCGGCGCCTGCGCGTCGTCAGGTGGCCTGCCTCTGCCGACGAACACCAGGCACGGTGCCTCATTGACACCTTCCCGGCAGCCCGCTAGTCTGTCCACACATTGTCTGTACAGATGGAGGTCGAGCGATGACTTCGGAGGCGCTGCGCAGGCGACCTTCGCTCGAGCGTGCTACCAAGACCGAGCGGCTCGATCTCCGAGTCAGCCACGAGCACAAGCACCTGTTCGAGGAGGCCGCTTCCGTCACGGCCAAGACGGTCACCGAGTTCGTGGTTCAGTCCGCGGCCATCGCCGCGCGCGATGTGATGGCGGACCGGACCCAGTTCGTCTTGTCGCACGAGCAGTGGACTGCGTTTGCTGACGCGATCGAGCGCGAGCCCCGCTACTTGCCTCGCCTGGCGACCTTCCTCGCCGAGCCGTCCGTGCTTGACAAGGAGTGAGCTACAGCCGGGTAGAGTCGATCACTGGCGAGCACGTCACCGGCGAGTTCGACTGCGGGTCCGAAGCACAGACGGCGTGGCTGCGTAAGCACGCTCTCCAAGCGCATCGAGCGGACACGAGCAAGGTCCGGGTCATCACCGGGGCCGGCGACAGGCGGGTAGTGGGCTACTACGCGCTCGCCGCCGGTTCAGTAGCGCTCGAGAACGCCCCGGCTCGAGTCGGCAAAGGGATGCCGAGGTATCCGGTGCCCGTCGTGATCCTGACCCGCCTCGGGGTCGACCGCGGCGAACAGGGGCGCGGTCTCGGGCGAGCGCTCCTCAAGGACGCCCTCCTTCGGGTGGCGTCCGCTGCCGAGGAGATCGCTGCACGGGCCCTGCTCATCCACTGCGAGGACGAGACTGCCAAGGCCTTCTATCGGCACCTCGGCGAGTTCGAGGAATCGCCAACGGATTCGCTCCACCTGTTCCTGTTGATGAGCGATCTCAGAAAGACCGTGGGCGCGGACGGCTGAGGCCGGCGCGTCTCGCCCTGAGAACCTCCTCGTCGGTCGGCCCACCGGGGACAGACCCGCCGATGGCTACGTTGCAGGGGCGTACTCCCGAACGGAGCCGTCGAGCCCGACGAGGTACACCCGGACCCCGAGCACGACGAGGGACACGTGCACCTGGGCAAGCAGAGTGCGGTACCCCGACACGTCAGGTAGGGCGAGCGCGACTTCCACACCAGCCATGCCGTCGCGCATCACCAAGGCGGCGTGCACGGCGGTGCCGAAGTACGTACGGGCCTGGGCCGCGGGATGCCACTTCTTCGGCTGGCCCGCCTTCGCGCCGCTCACGTACGTCGACTGCGGGTAGCCCTCGACCTCGATGGCGAGGCGTCGCGGTCCGCGCCTCGCCGAGGATGTCGACCCCGTGCTCGCGCGACTGCGTGTCGGCCGCCCGCTCGATAGTCCAGTCCGCCGCCTTCAGCCAGGCGACCACCGCGGCCTGGACCGCCCCCTCGGACGCCCAGGACAGATCCGCCGGGCGGGACGGAGAACCGACGCGATCGCGCGCCGCGAGACCCAGGTGGCTCCCGGGCACGAACTGGCCGTCCAGCCAGCGCACGAACTGCGAGCTGTGGTCGAGGTACGTCTGCACGGCCCGCGGCCGCAGGTGGGCCGCTCGCAACTCGGCCCCGTACGCCTCGAGCTCGGTGGCGAGCTCCTCGGCCGTCACCGGGGCGGACGAGCGCTGACGCGCGGGCCCGGATGCGTCACGAGGACGGTAGTCGCCCGCCCGCCAGCGGAGGAACAGTCGGCTGAAGTCGACGTAGGACCGGACCGAGCTCGGGCGCAAGCCCGCGGCTTCAGCCTCCCGCTGGTAGCGGTTCAGGGCATCGAGCAGTTGGTCGTTGGTCCACCTCATCTGGTCACCCCTACTGCTCTTTCCGGTTCGAACCCATCG
>CAVQIH010000022.1:0-32858 GCA_963712585.1 uncultured Chloroflexia bacterium | reverse complement strand
GATGTCCATCAGGCGCTGGTGGGTGCGGATCTCCATCTGGTCGCGCGAGGTCTTGTTCGCGTGCGGCGAGCGCAGGATGTCCCAGCGCTGGATGCGCGTCGGCAACGGCACCGGCCCCTTGACCACCGCGCCGGTCCGCTTCGCCGTATCGACGATCTCGAGCGCCGACTGGTCGATCAGCTTGTAGTCGTACGCCTTCAGGCGGATGCGGATTTTCTGACCTGGGAGTGCCATAGCTGTTCAGTACTCTTGTCTACCTGTATCGGGGATCTGCAAGGGGGCCATGCCCCCTTGCTCCTGTCCGGCTGCTCGGTTCTTACTCGATGACCTTGGTGACGACGCCGGCCCCGACCGTGCGGCCGCCCTCGCGGATCGCAAAGCGCAACCCCTCTTCCATCGCAATCGGGGCGATCAGACTCACCGTGATCGACACGTTGTCCCCCGGCATCACCATCTCCGTGCCCGCCGGCAACTCCGCCGACCCCGTCACATCGGTCGTGCGGAAATAAAACTGCGGCCGATAACCATTGAAAAACGGCGTGTGCCGACCCCCCTCCTCCTTCGACAGCACGTACACCTCGGCCTGAAACTTCGTGTGCGGAGTGATCGAACCGGGCTTCGCCAGCACCTGCCCGCGCTCCACCTCCTCCCGCTTGGTGCCCCGCAGCAGCACCCCAATGTTGTCCCCTGCCTGCCCCTCATCGAGGAGCTTGCGGAACATCTCCACCCCGGTGCACACCGTCTTCTGCGTGGGCTTCAGGCCCACAATCTCGATCTCCTCGGAGACCTTGATGATCCCCCGCTCCACCCGCCCGGTGACCACCGTCCCCCGGCCCGAAATCGAGAACACGTCCTCCACCGGCATCAGGAACGGCTGATCGAGCGCACGCTTCGGCAGCGGAATGTAGCTATCCAGCGCTTCGGCGAGCTTGAAGATCGACCCCTCGCCCATGTCCGACTTGTCCCCTTCCAGGGCTTTCAGCGCCGAGCCGATCACGATCGGGGTCTTGTCCCCGGGAAACTCGTACTTCGACAACAGCTCCCTCACCTCCATCTCCACCAGATCCAGGAGCTCCTTGTCATCGACCATGTCGGCCTTGTTCAGGTACACCACGATGAACGGCACCCCCACCTGGCGGGCAAGCAGGATGTGTTCGCGCGTCTGCGGCATCGGCCCATCGGCCGCCGACACCACCAGAATCGCCCCGTCCATCTGCGCCGCCCCCGTGATCATGTTCTTGATGTAGTCGGCGTGCCCCGGGCAGTCCACGTGCGCGTAGTGCCGATTGGCCGTCTGGTACTCCACGTGCGCGGTGTTGATCGTGATCCCGCGCGCCTTCTCCTCAGGGGCGTTGTCGATCTGGTCGTAGTTCTTCGCCTCGCCCCCGAACTTCTTCGACAAAATGTGCGTCATCGCCGCCGTCAGCGTCGTCTTCCCGTGATCCACGTGACCAATCGTCCCCACGTTCACGTGCGGCTTCGTACGCTCGAATTTGCTCTTGCTCATGATCGTTTCTCCTACTTTTTCTCTTCCTTGCCCGCGAGCTTGCTGATGATGCTCTCGGCGATCTGCTTGGGTGCCTCGGTGTAGTGCTTGAACTCCATGGTGTACGTCGCCCGGCCCTGCGTGAGCGAGCGCAGCGTCGTCGAGTAGCCGAACATCTCGGCGAGCGGTACCTCGGCGCGGATCGCCTTGCCGCCGCCGAGATCTTCCATGCCCTGGATCATCCCCCGCCGCGCGGAAAGATCGCCCATCACGTCGCCCATTTTCTCCTCGGGCGTCTCGACCTCGACCGACATCATCGGCTCGAGCAGGATCGGATTGGCGCGGCGCATCCCGTCCTTGAACGCGATCGACGCGGCCATCCGGAAGGCGTTCTCGTTCGAGTCGACCTCGTGGTACGAGCCGTCGAACAGCGTGACCTTGACGTCCACGACCGGGAAGCCGGCGAGCACACCGGCCGGGAGCGTCTCCTTGAGTCCGCGTCTCGACCGCCGGGATGTACTCCCGCGGCACCGAACCGCCCTTGATCGCGTCGATGAACTCGAAGCCCTTGCCGGCCTCGTTCGGCTCGAGCTTGAGCCAGACGTCGCCGTACTGGCCGCGGCCGCCCGACTGCTTGATGAACTTGCCCTGGATCTCCGGGCAGGGGCGCTTGATCGTCTCCCGGTAGGCGACCTGCGGCGCGCCGACGTTCGCATCGACGCCGAACTCGCGGCGCATGCGGTCGACGATGATCTCCAGGTGCAGCTCGCCCATGCCCGAGATGATCGTCTGGCCGGACTCCTCGTCGGTCCGCACGCGGAACGACGGATCCTCCTGCGCGAGCCGCCCGAGCGCGACGCCCATCTTCTCCTGGTCGGCCTTGGTCTTCGGCTCGACCGCGACGTGGATCACCGGGTCGGGGAACTCCATCCGCTCGAGAATGATCACCTTCGTCGGATCGCACAGCGTCTCGCCGGTGGTGACGTCCTTCAGGCCGACGGCGGCGGCGATGTCGCCCGCGCGGACTTCCTTGATCTCCTCGCGCTGGTTGGCGTGCATCTGGAGGATGCGGCCGATCCGCTCCTTGCGTCCGCGGAGCGAGGTGAAGACCGTGTCGCCGGAGTTGAGCACGCCCGAATAGACACGGAAGAACGTCAGCTGGCCGACGTAGGGATCGGTGAGGATCTTGAACGCGAGCGCGCTGAACGGCTCGCTGTCGCTCGGCTTGCGCTCGTCGGGCTGGCCGTTTTCCTTGATGCCCTTGACCGGCGGGATGTCGATCGGCGACGGCAGGTAGTCGATCACCGCGTCGAGCATCGCCTGCACGCCCTTGTTCTTGAACGCCGAGCCGCATAGCATCGGGACGATCTCGCCCTTTATCGTGCGCTCGCGCAGGCCCTTCTTGATCTCCTCGAGCGAGAGCGTGTGCCCCTCGAGGTACTTGTGCATGTAGTCTTCATTCGCCTCGGCGGCGACCTCGACCATCTTCTCCCGCCACTCGTCGGCAAGCGCCTTGAGCTCGCCGGGGATGTCCTTCATCTCGAACTTCATGCCCTGCGAGGACTCGTCCCAATAGATCGCCTTCATCCGGACGAGATCGACGATTCCTGCGAACTTGTCCTCGGCGCCGATCGGCACCTGGATCACGACCGGGTTGCCCTTGAGCCGCGTCTTCATCTGGTCGTAGACACGGAAGAAGTTCGCGCCGACCCGGTCCATCTTGTTGACGAACGCGAGCCGCGGGACACCGTACTTGTTCGCCTGGCGCCAGACCGTCTCGGATTGCGGCTGCACGCCGCCGACCGAATCGTAGACCATGCAAGCACCGTCGAGCACGCGCATCGAGCGCTCGACCTCGATCGTGAAGTCGACGTGGCCCGGCGTGTCGATGATGTTGATCCGGTGCTCGGGGAAGTTGTTCTCCATCCCCTTCCAGAAGCAGGTCGTCGCCGCGGAAGTGATCGTGATCCCGCGCTCGCGCTCCTGCTCCATGTAGTCCATTACCGTCGCGCCGTCGTGCACCTCGCCCATCTTGTGCGACACGCCGGTGTAGAAGAGGATCCGCTCGGTGGTCGTGGTCTTGCCGGCATCGATGTGCGCGCTGATGCCGATGTTGCGGTACCTCTCGATTGGTGTCTTACGTGCCATAACTTGCATGTTCGGGAGCGGTCTTTAGCCCGCCCCCGGGGAACCCTTCGTTAGAATCGATAGTGCGCGAAAGCCTTGTTCGCCTCCGCCATGCGGTGCACTTCCTCGCGCTTCTTCACTGCGCCGCCGCGACCTTCGGCCGCCTCCATCAACTCGTTCGCCAGGCGCAAGCCCATCGATTTCTCGCCGCGCTTCTGCGCCGCCTCGCGCAGCCAGCGCATCGCGAGCGCGACGCGACGGATCGGACGCACCTCGACCGGCACCTGGTAGTTGGCACCGCCGACGCGCCGGCTCTTCACCTCGACCATCGGCTTCGAGTTCTGCACCGCCTGGGTGAAGACTTCGATCGGGTCCTTGCCCGACTTCGACTTGATCTGATCGAGGGCGCCGTACACGATGCGTTCGGCGACCGACTTCTTGCCGCGCGTCATCAGCACGTTCACGAACTTGGAAACGTCGACGTTGCCGAACTTCGGGTCCGGCAGGATCTCGCGTTTCGGGACTTCTCTACGGCGAGGCATGTTGAGTCCTTAGGCTTACGCGGGCTTCGGTCCTGGGCCGCTCATGCGGCCTTTGGTTTCTTCGCGCCGTACTTCGAGCGCCCCTGCTTGCGATCCTTGACGCCCTGCGTGTCGAGGCTCCCGCGCACGATGTGGTAGCGCACCCCGGGGAGGTCCTTCACGCGGCCGCCACGGATCAGCACGACCGAGTGCTCCTGCAGGTTGTGGCCCTCGCCGCCGATATAGCTGATCACCTCGAAACCGTTCGTGAGCCGGACCTTGGCCACCTTGCGCAGCGCCGAGTTCGGCTTCTTCGGCGTCGTGGTGTAGACGCGGGTGCATACGCCGCGCTTCTGCGGCGAACCCGCGAGCGCCGGCACCTTGCTCTTGGTGACCGGGCTCGTGCGGCCCTTGCGCACTAACTGGCTGATTGTCGGCATCTAACGAGTTCCCAATACGTCCAACTTTGCGACCGCGGTTGCTGTCGGGGGTCTGCGGCAGGGCCCGTCAAGGGTGGCAACCCGGCCGCGCCAGAAAAAACCGGGACGGCTGGCGCCGCCCCGGGGTTTCAAAGCCGCGGGATTATAAAGGCTTTTTCCACAGGGGGTCAACGCTGGCTCGGGCCGGAAGCGCGTGCTCGGAGGGGGACGCATGGTCGCCGGCGCCTCGCCAGCGGTCGCGGACGCCACCGGGGCCGCCGGTATACTCGCGCGCGGTCCCACCGCAGAGGATGCCAGCGCATGACAAGTCCGCTCTTTGCCCCGATCCGCCTTCGTGATCTCACTCTGCGGAACCGGATCATCGTATCGCCGATGTGCCAGTACTCGGCGGACGACGGCTCGGCCGTCGACTGGCACCTGATCCACCTTGGCCACCTCTCGCTCAGCGGGGCGGCGATGCTTTTCGTGGAGGCGACGGGTGTCGAGACGATCGGTCGGATCACACCGGGCTGCCTCGGGCTCTACTCGGACGCGAACGAGCGGGCGCTCGCCCGGGTGGTGACAGCGATCCGCAGATACTCGCCGATCGCGCTCGGGATTCAGCTCGCGCATGCGGGGCGAAAGGGTTCGAGCGAGGTACCGTGGCGCGGTGGACAGCTGATCCCGGTCGATCGCGGCGGCTGGCCTCCGGTAGCGCCCTCGGCAGTGCCCATCACGCCGGAAGAGGCCCCGCCGGAAGCGCTCGATCGCGCGGGCATGAAACGCATCCGCGAGGCCTTCGTCGCGGCAACGGGCCGCGCGCATCGTCTCGGCTTCGACGCGATTGAGCTCCACAGCGCGCACGGTTATCTGCTGCACGAGTTTCTGTCCCCGATCTCCAATCGGCGCGACGACGACTTCGGCGGATCGCGCGACAACCGCATGAGGTTCCCGCTCGAGGTGTTCGACGCCGTGCGCGAGGCCTGGCCGGCAGAGAAGCCGCTGGGCGTGCGCATCTCCTCGACCGACTGGATAGACGGCGGCTGGGATATCGCGGACTCGGTCGCCTACGCCAGCGAGCTCAAGCGCCGCGGCTGCGATTGGATCGACTGCTCGAGCGGCGGCGTATCGCCGCAGCAGAAGATCGCACTCGGGCCGGGCTACCAGGTCCCGTTTGCGCGGCGCATCCGCGCCGAGGTGGGGATCGCGACCATCGGCGTCGGCCTGATCACCGAGACGAAGCAGGCCGAAGCGATCGTGGCGTCGGGCGACGCGGACATGATCGCGCTCGCCCGCGGGATGCTCTACGACCCGCGCTGGGCGTGGCACGCCGCCGCGACGCTCGGTGGCGAGGTCCATGGCCCCGAGCAGTACTGGCGTTGTCCCCCGCGCGAGGCCGGGAAGATCTTCGGCGACATCAAGATCGGGCAGCGCTAGGTCGGGGTCCAGAGGCCGGGACCGGTCCGACGAGGCGTTGCCACCGGCGATCCGCGTACGCGGCCAGTGTCGGACAAAAATTGACCGACCGGTCGGTTTATGAGACGATGCGCGCCGGTCGAAGCGCTTACCCATATCTTCAGGAGCCGCGATGTACACCCAGGCCATCGACCTGCCCGGCAAGGACCAGAAGCCGGAGAGCGTGACCGGACCGCAGTCGCCGGAGGAAGCGCGCTTCGACGCGAAGCTCGCAGCCGACCAGAAGATCGAACCGCGCGACTGGATGCCCGAGGCCTACCGGAAGACGCTCGTCCGACAGATCTCGCAGCACGCGCACTCCGAGATCGTCGGCATGCTGCCCGAGGGCAACTGGATCAGCCGCGCGCCATCGCTCAAGCGCAAGACGATCCTGCTCGCCAAGGTGCAGGACGAGGGCGGCCACGGGCTCTATCTGTACGCGGCGGGCGAGACGCTCGGCGTGTCGCGCGACCAGATGATCGACGCCCTGCACAGCGGCAAGGCGAAGTACTCCTCGATCTTCAACTACCCGACGCTCACCTGGGCGGACATCGGCGTCATCGGCTGGCTCGTCGACGGGGCGGCGATCATGAACCAGATTCCGCTCTGCCGGTGCTCGTACGGCCCGTACGCGCGCGCGATGATCCGCATCTGCAAGGAGGAGTCGTTCCACATGCGTCAGGGCTACGACGCGCTCCTCGTGCTCGCGCGCGGCACGCCCGCGCAGCGGGCGATGCTGCAGGATGCGGTGAACCGCTGGTGGTGGCCGGTGCTGATGATGTTCGGGCCGCACGACCGCGACTCGCCGCACACCGGGCAGGCGATGACGTGGGGCATCAAGCGGATTTCGAACGACGATCTGCGCCAGAAGTTCGTCGACGCGACCGTGTCCCAGGCGGAGTTCCTCGGCGTGAAGCTGCCGGACCCGGCGCTCAAGTGGAATGCCGAGCGCGGCCACTACGACTTCGGCCCAATCGACTGGGACGAGTTCTGGCGGGTCGTGAACGGCGACGGGCCGTGCAATCGCGAGCGGCTTCCGACGCGCGTCCGTGCCTACGCTCTGCCACAGAGCCCGCAAGAGAAGCTGATCGTCTGCCGCGGACAGTGCCAGGTGACCGTCGCCGGGGAAGACCTCATTGGCGACGAGCGGAGCAATTTCGACCTGACGCACGATGGCGGCGAATTCAGCCTGACCGCGGGCGACGAGCCGGTCACGGTCGTGCGCATGTGTGGCCACTGGGGCGGCCAAACGGGAGCGTCCGGGCTCTTTGCCGTCAACGCCAGCGAGCATCCCAGCGACCGCGGCGATCCGGTTTCGTACGCCAAATCAACCAATTTCGATAATCACTACCACGACTGCGACGAGTACTGGATCATCTGGGAGGGGTCTGGCGTCGCTGTCTCCGAGGGCCGCACATACGATGTCTCGGCCGGCGACTGCCTCGCCACCGGCATGGGGCACCACCACGACCTCCCGCAAGTCCGGCAAACTGTCCGGGGTGTTTACTTCGAGACGACGTTGGAAGGGGAGAAACGGCTCGGCCATCTCTGGGAGCACACCCACGGCCCGGCCGCATGATGCTGCGCGTGGACCTCCCGGCGCCGGTGCGTACCGGGGGCTCGGTGACGATCGACGTCGCCTGGCACTTCCCGGTGCCCGTGGACGGCGCCGGCCGGATGGGGCGCGACGGGGCGCTCTACGAGATCGCCCAGTGGTACCCGCGCCTCGCCGTGTACGACGACGTGCACGGCTGGAACACGCATGCCGTACATCGGTGCCGGCGAGTTCTACCTCGAGTACGGCGACTTCGACGTGCGGCTCACCGTGCCCGCCGGCTTCGTGGTCGCCGCCACCGGCACGCTCGAGAACCCGGACGAGGTGCTGACCGCCGCGCAGCGCGAGCGGCTGGCGCGCGCGCCCGACGGGCCACGGCGCCGGTCGCGATCATCACCGCCGAGGAGGCGGGGAACGCCGCGCGCACCCGGCCCGCGACGACCGGCACGCTCACCTGGCACTTTCGCGCCGACAACGTGCGCGACGTGGCCTGGGCGGCGGCGCCCAACTTCCGCTGGGACGCCGTGAGCTGGAACGGCATCCTCATCCAGACCCTGTACCGACCCAGCGCCACCCTCTGGGCGAGCGAGGGCATCCGGATGGCCGAGCACGCCATCCGGTACTTCTCGCAGCAGTGGGGCACGTACCCGTATCCGCACGCGACGACGGTCGAGGGCCCGATCAGCGGGATGGAGTACCCGATGCTCACCTTCGTGCCGGCGGAGACGACGCGCGAGGGCCTGTACTGGGTGCTGATGCACGAGTTCGGGCACGAGTGGTTCCCGATGATGGTGGGCTCGGACGAGCGCCGCTATCCCGTGGATGGACGAGGGCTTCAACACCTTCATCGACATCTACGCCTACGGCGACTACTTCCGCGCCACCCCGGCCACCGACACCCTGTTCGCCCACAACCTCGCGGCCTACCTCGGCAACGCGACGCCGGGCCAGGAACAGCCGCTCAGCAACGCGCCGTCCGAGGTGCGCTCCCTCTTCTTCACGGCGTACCAGAAGCCGGCGCTGATGATGTCGCTGCTGCGCGACGAGGTCCTGGGCCGCGACGCGTTCGATCGCGCCTTCCGCGAGTACGTGCGCCGCTGGTCGTTCCGGCACCCGCAGCCCGCCGACTTCTTCCGCACGATGGAGAACCTCACCGGCCGCAACCTCGACTGGTTCTGGCGGGGCTGGGTGTACACGACGGCGCGGCTCGATCAGGCGGTCGACTCGGTGCTCGTCCCCGCACCGCCCCCCGCCCCCGGACGCACAGACGCACAGACGCACAGACGCACAGGCGGACCGACGGACCCGCGGACCTCCGCGCCGCCGTACCGGCGCGCCGACGGCACCAGGCCCGTGAGCGGCCGCGTGCGCATCGTGCTGATGAACCGGGGGCAGATGGTGATGCCGGCGGAGCTGAAACTCGTCTACGACGACGGCTCGAGCGAGGTGCGGAAGCTGCCCGTCGAGATCTGGCTCCTGGGCAGCCGGCACGCGCTGACGGTGGACACGGGGGCCAAGCGGCTCGTCGGGCTGGAGCTGGACCCGCGGCACGTGATGCCGGATGGTCAGCGGCCGGGGAAAACCGCTGGGGGCGGTGAGGGGGAGGGTCCATGGACGAGAAGCCAGGAGCCGGAAGGCATACAGGGACCGAGGGGCCGGACGCCGACGAGCGTGGCGCAAGACAGGCACCGTACGACAGACGCAGCGGAGGAAGGCGGAGCAAGGGTCGAGCACGGCGTCTGCCCTGGATGCTTCGCGTCGTTGGGCGCCCCGTTCCTGGTCCGACCTACCCTCCAGCCGCCACCCGCTTCGCGACGCAGACGTCGCACGGGCAGAGCGCCAGCAGGCGCCTCGTAGGGGTAGATCCCCGTGCTGTGCCCGTCGTTGAACGCGAAGTAGAGCGCGTACTGGCCGACGAGGCGCACGCCGAGGATGCGGATGTCCTCGCGGACGGTCGCGGGGTCGAGGAGCGCCGCGCCGCTCATCTCCTCGACGCACGCGCGCAGCCGCACGCCAGCCGGAGGAAGCGCGCCGGATAGAGCGCCGACGTGCCCCTGCGCTTCCCACTGGATGCGGACATCGCGGCCGTCGTCGAGCCGTTCGACGACGTAGGGCATGGGCGTGGGCTTGAACTTGGCCATGGGTGACGTCCTCTGAGCCGTAAGCCGGAAGCCGGGAGCGCGATGGCGACTCACGGGCGCCGGTGCGCCGGTGCGCCGGTACATCTGTGCCCCTTTGCGCCCGCGCCCCCTGCCCGCTGCCGCCAGCTCCGGCTCCAGCACCTTCCAGACATTGGCCGCCACGATCCTCGCCCCGGCCGCGTTGGGGTGGATGCCGTCCCCCTGGTTGAGCGAGTCCACGCCGCCCACGCCCTGGAGGATGAACGGGATCAGCGCCAGCCGCTCACGACGGGCGAGGTCGCGGTAGAGCGCGCGGAACCGCGCGGTGTAGGCGGCGCCGAGGTTCGGCGGCGCCTCCATGCCCGCGAGGATGATGGGGATGGCCGGATCGGCGGCGCGCGCCCGGCGCACGATGGCCTCGAGGTTGGTGCGCGTGCTGTCGGGGTCGAGGCCGCGGAGCCCGTCGTTCGCGCCGGTCTCGACGACGAGCACCTTCACGTCCGGGCCGGAGGATCCACTCCAGCCGCCGCAGCGCGCCGGCCGAGGTCTCGCCGCTCACGCCGCCGTTGGCGATGCGCCACCGCAGGCCCGCGCTGTCCAACTTCTCCTGCACCCGTGCCGGATAGGCCTCGTCGGGGTCCAGTCCCAGGCCCGCGGTAAGACTGGTGCCGAGGACCGCCATCGTCGGCGAGCGGCCGGCGGCCGGCGATCCGCAGCCGGCAGCGTCGAGTGCGACCGGTGGACGGGCCGTGACAACCTCGAAGGCGTCGTCGCCGGGTCAGACCGGGATCTGGGGACAGCGAACCAACGACCGACCGGAGATCCCGACGGCGACCCCATCGGCAGCGCCCGTGTCAGCCACGTTCGCGCCGGCGGCGACCGTCGGTGGCATGGAGGCGACCTCGGCGGCTGCCGTCGCTCTCGCCCCGGCTCCCGCGCCCGAGCGCGACCCGGACGATGTCACCGACGTCACCGACGCGATCCCTACGAGTGATGAGCCGCCGTACACCTTGCCGCCGGTGACCGCCCTCGACGACATCGCGCCCCGAACGGGCGGCGCCGACATGGATCACGAGCGCAACGCGGCGATCATCACAGCCAAGCTCGCGTCGTTCAACATCCCGGCTCGCATCATCCGCTGGAACGCCGGACCGGTCGTCACCCAGTACGAGATCGAACCCGACCCATCGGTCAAGGTGAGCCGGATCGAAGCGCTCTCCGACGACCTGGCCATGGCCCTCGCGGCGCGCACGATCCGCGTCGAGGCGCCGATACCCGGCAAGAGCGTGGTCGGGCTCGAGATCCCGAACACGGACTTCAACGTCGTGGCACTCCGACGGATCCTCGTGGAGACGGACTTCTCGGCGTCCGAGTCGCGCCTGACCTTCGCCCTCGGCCGCGACGTCGCGGGCCATGCCCGGGCGGCGGACCTGGCCAAGATGCCTCATCTCCTCATCGCCGGCGCGACCGGCTCCGGAAAGAGCGTCATGGTCAATGCGTTCATCGCCAGCCTGCTCATGAACGCAACGCCGGACGACGTCCGCCTCATCCTGGTGGACCTCAAGCGGGTCGAGCTGGCCGCCTACAACGAGCTGCCCCACCTGCTCGTACCGGTGATCACGGAGCCCTCGGCGGCGAAGGCGGCTCTTCGCTGGGCCGTCGGCGAGATGGAGGCGCGTTACCGTCGCTTCGCGGGCGCCACGGCCCGCAACATCGCCACCTATAACGAGTCGCGGGCGGACCCGACGGACCGGCTCCCGTATATCGTCATCGTCGTCGACGAGCTGGCCGATCTCATGATGCGAGAGGGCAAGAACGTCGAAGAACCGATCGTCCGGCTGGCCCAGAAGGCCAGGGCCACCGGCGTCCACATGGTCCTGGCCACGCAGCGGCCGTCGGTCAACGTTGTGACCGGGCTCATCAAGGCGAATTTCCCATCGCGGATCGCTTTCGCGATGGCGAGTCAGATCGATTCGCGGACGATCCTGGATGCCCCCGGTGCGGAAGATCTCATCGGTCGTGGCGACATGCTGTTCCAGCCCGCCGACATGCCGCGTCCGATCAGGCTGCAGGGTGTCTTTGTTGCCGATCGGGAGATACGCAATATCACCGAGTATTGGCGGAGCTGGGATCACCACTACGATCTGGCGATCGTCGAAAACGACGATGAGCCTGCCGGGACGGCCGACGACCTGACCGACGAGGACGCCGATCGGCTCCTGCCGGATGCCATCGATGTGATCCGGGAGTACGATCGTGCATCCGCGTCGCTCCTGCAGCGACGTCTCCGGGTCGGTTACGCGCGTGCTGCCCGGATGATCGACCAGCTCGAGGCGCGAGGCTACGTCGGGGCCGTTCGACGGCTCGAACGCACGACAGGTCCTTCGCCGGGACGTTCCGAGCGGCGGAGGAGAGGACGTAGACGACGAGAGCGAGGCGTGACGACACAGGACCGGACCAAGCGACCCGAGGAGAGCCGGCCGCCCCGCCGAGGGGCGCTGCGGATCGATCTCGGCGCGCTCGACGAGGACGAGGGAGACGGTCGACCGTCGGCCGACATCGGCCGATCGCTGCCCGAGCGCCTGTACGCCGCCCGTGACGCCAAGGGCGTAGACCTCTACCGAGCTGAGCGCGACACGAAGATCCGATCGCGCTACCTGGCCGCGATGGAACGTGGCGACTGGCGCGAGCTGCCGGGGAGCGTCTACACGAAGGGCTTCCTGCGCAACTATGCGATCTACCTCGGCCTCGATCCCGATGAGGTGCTCGCGCAGTGGCACCGTGAACGCGGCGATGCAAGCGCCCAGGAGACGATCGTCAGCGCTCCGCGACCGCTGAGCGCGCCGCGCAAGCCGCTGACCGTCGGACCGTACGCCGTCGTCGCCACGCTGATGGCGGTCATCGTCCTGGTCTTCGCTGCCTATATCGGCGCCCAGTTGTTCCGCTTCGCCAAACCGCCGGTCGTGGCCGTCACCCAGCCGACGGCGGCAGTCATGACCGCTCCGGCCGATGCGACGAGCTACACGCTGCGAGGAACGGCGACCGCGGGAGCCTCGATCGAGATCAGCGAGGCCGGTCGGGAGCAGCCGCAACGCGCGACCGCTGGGCCGGATGGCCTGTGGAGCGCCGTCGTCGAGCTGCGGCGCGGCAAGAACGAATTCGCGATCTCGGCCCGAGATCCCGAGACCGGCAAGGTCGCTGAGGAGGCATCGAACCTCGTCATCACCGTCCCGTCGGCCGTCGTCGAAGCCCCCACCCTCACGGTCGATTTGCCCGCCGACGGCGCAGTCGTAGAGAACGGCGCCATCCCGGTCTCCGGGAAGGCCACGAATGCCGTGTCTGTCGCCGTCACCGCGACCTATGTCGGGCCCGCCACGGAGCCGACGGGCGGCGCCAGCGCCCCGTCACCGCCGGCGGCACCAAAGCCGATCACCGTCGCGCCAGCCGACGACGGGACGTTCAGTGTCCCGCTCGAGCTCTCCCGGGGGCGCTGGTCGATCGCGGTCACGGCCACGTCTCAGGGTCAAAGACCACAACCGTCATGAGGACCGTGACGGTCGCAGTTCAAGGGCGTCAACCTGGTCGTCGCGATCCGGAACGGCCGCGCCTGGCTCAAGGTCTGGGTCGACGGACAAGGTGTCGGACGTGACCGGGTCGGCCGGCCGCGTCTACGGCGACGGCAAGGTCCTGACGTTCACCGGCAAGAAGTCGATCGAGGTTCGGACCGGCCAGTCGAGCGCGACGTACTTCACGCTCAACGGCGTGGATCTCGGCCACCTGTCCGAGCTGGGCAATCCGGAAACGTGGAAGTTCGCTCCTCCCGAGCCACCGCAGAATACGAACCGCCGTTGAGCAGTGGCCGCTGACCCGCTGGTCGGTCTGGCGCTCAGGCTCCAGGACATCTGTCTCGCCCGCGGGCTCACCGTCGCAACCGCCGAGTCGTGCACGGGAGGCCTCGTCGCGCGCGGCACTCACGGCGGTGCCCGGGCTCGTCGGGCTACCTTCGGGGCGGAGTCGTGGCCTACGCCGACGAGGTCAAGACGGCGGCGCTCGGGGTGGCGCCTTCGATCATCGCGGCTCATGGGGCCGTGTCGGCCGAAACGGCGATCGCGATGGCGGACGGGGTCCGCAGCCGTCTGGGAACGGATCTGGCCGTGTCGGTGACCGGGATCGCGGGTCCGGGCGGCGGGACACCGGGGAAGCCTGTCGGGTTGACCTACATCGCCGTCGCGGGCGGCCCGACGACGACGTCGCGGCGATACCTCTGGCCCGGCGATCGCGAGGCCAACCGCCGCGAGAGTGTGCGGGTCGCCCTCGAGGACCTCATCGCCGCCGCCGAACGAAGCGGATCGTAGCGTTGACGAGGGAGCCAGCCGATATCGCCCGCGGTCTCGCACCCTCGCGCCCGGCGCGAGCGATCGTGCCCGGGGAGCGGATCCACGTCATCGGCGTCGGCGGCGCCGCGGGGTCCGGGGCGAGCATCCTGGCAACCGGCGCGGGTGCGGTCGTCACGGCCTGCGACGCTGCGGGCCCAGTCCGTACGATCGCGCGGTCGCAGATGCAGGGATCGCGATCGACTGGCGAGCACGACCCGAGCCACGTGACCGGATCGGCCGGACCCCTCGTCGATCGCGTCGCGGTCACGAAGGCCTTGACATCGGTCAGCCCGGATCACCCCGAGCTCGCGGCCGCTCGGGGGGCCGGCATCGCGCTCGAGAGTCGTCCAGCAGGTCATCGCCGATGCCGCCGCCACGGCGGTCGTCGGCTCGTCGGCGTCACCGGCACGCACGGCAAGTCGACGACGACCGGGCTGGGTCCTGCATCAGCTCGTCGAGGCTGGACGCGACCCGTCGGCGTTCGTCGGCGCGCTCCTTGCCGACGCACCTGAGTGGGACTCGTTCAGCGGCGACCGCACGCCTGGGGTCCGGCCCGGAGGTGGTCGTCGAGGCCGATGAGTACGCCGGCAACTTCGATCCATACGAGCCTGCGATCGGTGCCGTCGTGACCGCCGAATGGGACCATCCCGACGTCTTCTCGGACGAGACCGCTGTCGTCGATGCCATCGCGTCCTGGGTCGAGCGATTCGATCGGGCAGGGGATCCGCCAGTCCTCGTCGCCAACGTCGGCGACCACGGCGTGCGGCGGCTTCTCGAACGCCTCGCGGACTGGCGGGGACGGTTGACGACCGTCGAGCTGGTCGGCGGGCAGCGTCGGCGAACGTCAGGACCAGCGTTTGGTCACCGCGCTCGGCCCGGCGCGACGGATCGTCGGCCGCATCATCGCCAGCGACACTGGCGGCGAGGATCTCCTCGTCGATGGCATCGAGGAGGAGCGAGCCACCCCGGCCCGCATCAACCTGGTCGGTACGTCACATGGCCATCGACGGCCTCATGGCCGCGGCCGTGGCCCTCGCGATCGGCGTCGGTTCGGCGCAGGCCATCCGGTCGCTGGCGACCTTCGCAGGAGTCGGGCGCAGGCTCGAGCTCAAGGGCGACATCGGCGGGCATCGTCGTCCTCGACGACTACGCGCACCACCCGACCGCGATGCGGCTGACGTTCGAGGCCGTCCGCCAGCGCTACCCGGGGCGTCCGATCTGTGGGCGGTCTACGAGCCGCTCACGTTCCACCGTACGGCGGCCATGCTCGATGCCTTCGCCGACGTCCTCGCGACCGCGGATCGCGTCGCGATCGTCGACATCTGGGCGGTGCGCGACCCGACACGACGATCGCGTCTCGGCCGAGGATCTCGCCAGGCGACACACGGGCCCGCGCGGACGCCTGCCCTCGCGAGCGGCAGTCCCGAGGCCAGCGCCGAGTGGCTGGCCGAGCTCGTCGAGCCGGGTGACGTCGTCGCTCGTCATGGGCGGCGGTCGCTCGTACGTCGTCGCCGAGCAGCTCGTCGAGCGTCTGCGGCTCGAGGCCGAGCCCCGCGCCAGCTCGGCCGTATCGGCCGGCTTCGTCGTCGGACCATCGGGCGCCGCGTAGAGCTGGTGGCCCTCGGAGGTGAGGCAGCGCCCGACGCAGCTCCCACTGCCAGCCGTGGAGCTGGCAGGTCATGCACCCCGTCCTCGACGGATGCGAAGCGGGTCAGGTCGGCCTTCATGTGGGCGCAGCGGCGCTGGACCTCGTAGCCGGCTCAGCTCGAACGTGCCCTGCGGTCGGGCCGTGCTCGGCGTAGAAGCCCTCGGCGTACTGCAGCCGCTCGACGTTCAGGCACTTGAACCACGTGTAGACGTAGTCGTTGTAGGGGCCCCGCCGGCGGGCGCGGAAGCGCATCGAGAGGAAGAGCTCGTTCACCCAGTCCTCGACGTGCTCGCGAACGAGGAATTCGACGAGCTCGCGGTCGATGCGAAGAACTGGTAGCGCGGTCTCGTCCTCGACGGTGGCCGTTCGGACCCGACGGGTCAGAAGTCGATGACGATCCGCTCGTCGCCGACGTCGAGCAGGACCGGCTCGATCGATGCCGGCGGCAGATCAGTCCGCCTGCTCCATGAGCGGTTCCCACCATTCGCCTGAGCGCGGCCAGCGAGGTCGACCCGCGGTCCGCGTCCAGGCCGCCCGCTCGGCCTCGATCAGCGGCCGCTTGCGGCGCCGATAGGCCTCGAGGTAGGCCCGCTTGTCGTCGAAGATCGTCTCGGGCGCGACCGGGTGATCGACGTCGAACCGGCCCGGGCGCGACGTCGGCCACAGTGCCCGGCAGCATGAGCCGACCGCCGCGCACGCCTTCGCTCGCGATGTACTCGAGGAACATCGTCTGGTCGGGGAACGATGTTCGTCTCATCGCCGCAAGTCGTTGAACTCGAACAGGTCGTCGTCGAGGAAGCACGGCGGGCCGGCCGAGGGCACGACGAATGCCGGGTCGAGCAGCTCGATGTAGCGGAACGCGCGGGCGAGCTGGGCGACGCGTTTCTTGTGGGCCGAGGACCGAGCTCGCCCGGTGTCGGGATACTCGTAGACCATCGGATACCAGATGGCCCCGGAGAACTGCAGGAACGACGCATCGAGCGGGCCGACGGCGAGCAGCCGGTCCGGGTCGGTCGGCCGCGAGTCGTTCATGTTGAGGACGCGGCACCTCGCCGTCGTCGACGAGGAGCGCCGAGTCGCCGATCGGGCCGTCGGTCGGCGCGACGAGTGCGTGGATCAGCAGCGTCAGCGGCCCGGCCTCGAACGGTTCGAGATCGTCGGTCTTGATGAACGAGTGGAACCCGAGCGCGCGGAGCTCCTTCTCGAGGCTGTCGAGCGGATAGGCGGGCAGGAGGACCGTCGCGTCCTTCGAGCATGCTCGCGCAGGTAGCGCGGGTCGAAGTGATCGTGGTGGAGGTGGCTCGACGTAGAGGAAGGTCGGATGCCCGATCCGACGCCGGATCGATGCCGTCGTTGGCCGGGAAGGGGAACCACGAGCCGAAGAAGCGCCGGGTTGAACCAGGGGTCGCAGAGGATGCTGACGCCCTTGGTCTCGATGTACAGGCCGGCCTGGCCGAGGAACGTCACCCGCATACGCTCAGGGTACCGGCCCGGCAGTCCATGAGACCTCTCGGGGTATCCTCTTGGTCCCACAGCGCAGGGGAGGGGAGATGGCCGGAGAGGTCTCGTTCGACGTCGTGTCCGATTTCGATGAGCAGGAACTGCGGAACGCCCTCGACCAGGTTCGGCGCGAGGTCGCCCAGCGATACGATTTCAAGGGCGCCCATGTCGACATCACCCAGGCGAAGACCGAGCTCGTGCTTCTCGTCGACGGCGAGTTTCGGGCGAACAGCGTGCGTGACCTCATCGAAACGAAGGCGGTCCGCCGTGGACTCTCGCTGAAGATCTTCGACTGGGGCAGACTTGAGCCGGCGGGCGGCGATAACGTCCGCCAGCACGTCGCGCTGCGGCGTGGGCTGCCCGAAGACCTCGGTCGTCGTATCGCCAAGATGGTCCGCGACGAGTTTCCCAAGGCACACGCCCAGATCCAGGGCGAGGCAGTGCGCGTCTCCTCGAAGAGCAAGGACGACCTTCAGAAGGTGATCGCCCGGCTGCGTACCCTCGACGAGGCCGTGCCTCTCCAGTTCACGAACTACCGCTGAGGTCCATCACATGCCTGGTAGTCGCGTCGCCCGTGGCGTCATGGTCGCCGTCGCCATCGTCGTGATCCTCGGCCTGGTCCTGTCGGCGACGACCCTGCGATGACCGACGACATGCCGGCCACGGAGGAACTTCCCGCGACGGAGGAACTTCCCGCGACGGAGGAACTTCCGATCTCGGACGAACTTCCGACTATGGAAGCCGCGACCGGCGACATCGATGTGGCGACCGACGCGATGCCCGCATTCGAGCCCGGGCCCGAGCCCACGCCTGTTCCAGAGGTCGTTGACGGTCACGACGTGGTCGTCCCGATCGGCCTCGAACCCGTCCAGGCGGCCGTTGCGGCTGAACCGACGACCGTCGGGAGGTACGTCGCGGACGCGCTTCGCGCCGCCGGCGTTCGTGTCGCCTTCACGGTCCCAGGCGAGAGCTTCCTGGGACTGCTCGAAGCGCTTCCGTCGGCTGGCATCCGCGTCATCGCCACCCGCCATGAGGGCGGAGCGGCCTTCATGGCCGAGGCACACGGTCAGCTGACCGGCCGTCCCGCCGCATGCCTCGCGACCCGGGCCGTCGGGGCGGCGAACCTGGCCATCGGGATCCAGACCGCACGCGAAGACTCGACGCCGATGTTCGCGATCGTCGGCGGGGTTGACCGACGATTCCGTGGTCGCGAGGCGTTCCAGGAGGCTGACATCGCGGGCTCGATCGGGCGCATGGCCAAGTGGGCCACGGAGGTGACCATGCCGGCCGATGTTCCGGCGGTGATGGCCGAGGCGGTGCGCCAGGCGCTGACGGGCCGTCCGGGACCTGTCGTGCTCGCTTTCCCGGAGGACCTCCTCGACGAGACGATGCCGCCGGATGCCCTTCCCGCGGTCGTAAGTCGTGGACCGAGCGAGCGGATCGATCCCGCCGACGTCGGATCCATCCTGCACTTGCTGACGGAGGCTCGCCGCCCGCTCATCCTGGCCGGGGCCGGCGTCCTTCGGGCACGGTGTACGAACGACCTCGTCAAGCTCGTTGAGATGCTGCGCGTGCCGGTGATGGCGACGTGGCGGCGGGGCGACGTGTTCCCGAATGACCATCACCTGTATCTCGGCATGACCGGCTACGGATCGCCGAACGTCGTCCAGGAACGCCTGGCCTCATCGGATTTCGTTCTCGTCCTCGGCTCCCGGTTGAACGAGATCACCACATTCGGCTATTCGTGGCCCGATGAGTCGACGCGATGGGCACACGTCGACCTCGCGCCGATCGTGCCCAGAGAAGGCGCAGCGACGCCTGTCATCCACCTCACCGGAGACGCCCGCAGCTTCGTTCGCGGTGCGATCGCACGTCTCGGTGGAGCGGTGCTCGACAAGGACTCGGCCGATGCCCGAGCCGCCGACATCGCCGAGGTCCGAGCCGCCTGGGACATGGCGACCACCGTTCCGGCGAGCCCGTGGGCAGGTCCGGGCGTCGATCCCGGGCGGATCGTCGAGACGCTACGGACGGTGCTGGCCGACGAGGCGATCCTGACCACCGACGCGGGTAACTTCGGGGGATGGGTCGGGCGCTACTTCCGCTTCCGAAAGCCAGGCACGTTCATCGGGCCGACGTCCGGCGCGATGGGCTACGCGCTTCCAGCAGCGATCGCCGCCGCCCTCATCCACCGCGATCGTCCCGTCGTCGCGGTGGCCGGCGATGGTGGCTTCGCCATGACGATGGCTGAGCTCGAGACGGCGGTCCGGACTCGTGCCAGCCTCGTCGCTCTCGTCTTCGACAATGAGCGCTACGGCACGATTCGGATGCACCAGGATCGACGCCGCGACCCGGATCCAGTGGCCACGGATCTCGGGCCGATCGACTTCGTCAAGGTGGCCCAAGGGCTGGGAGCCGACGGCGCCCGCGTCGAGGCCGATGCCGATTTCGAAGCCGCCCTGCGCGAAGGGCTCGCCACCGAAGGGCCGACCGTGATCCAACTCGTCCTCGATCGGCGCTGGGTCAGCGTCGACGATCGCGCATAGGTGGTGACGGAAGGAACGCTCGACCGAAGGGCGCTCAACCGTGCCACTCTCGCTCGGCAGTTCCTGCTTGAACGGGCCACCATCGATGCATTCGGCGCCATCGAACACATCGTCGGCCTCCAGGCCCAGACACCCCAGACGTGGTACGTCGGCGCCTGGAGCCGGCTCGATGGCTTCGATCCGACGGAGCTGTCGGATCTACTCGCCGGTCGTCGGGTCGTCCGGCTCGGCCTCATGCGCTCGACGATCCACCTCGTCACGGCGCGCGATGCGTGGCTGCTCCGGCCCCTGATCCAACCGGTGCTCGATCGCGTCCAGAACGGCCAATTCGGCCGCAGCCTCGAGGGCCTGGACCTGGACGAGGTCGGTCGAGTCGGCCGAGCCTACGTCGAGACCGAGCCACGGACCTTCAAGGCACTCGGCGAGCACCTGATGGAGCATTATCCAGATCGCGATCGCCTGGCCCTTGAGCTGGTCGTCAGAGCCCGCGTACCCCTGGTGCAGGTCCCGCCTCGTGGCCTGTGGCGGCGCAGCGGGCGTGTCGCCCATACGTCGATCGAGGCGTGGCTCGGTCCGCCCCCCAAGGCTCGGATGACCCTTGATGAGATGGTTCTGCGCTACCTCGCGGCATTCGGACCGGCGACTGTCATGGACGCCCAGGCCTGGTGCGGTCTGACGAGGCTCAATAGCGTCTTCGAACGCCTGCGTCCCAACCTCGCCGCCTTCCACGACGAACGCGGAAAGGAGGTCTTCGACCTTCCCAACGGCCCGCGACCGCATCCCGAGACGCCGGCCCCGCCTCGGTTCCTCTACGACTACGACAACGTCCTGCTGTCCCATGCCGATCGATCGCGGATGTTCCATCCGCACCCGTATCGCCAAATCGAGACCCGCACGAACGAGTCGATCAGCGCCTTCACGATCGACGGTGTGGTCTCGGGGTTCTGGCGGTTGGAGCGCGAGCGGGACTCGGCGTGGCTTTCGCTTCGCCCGATCGTCCAATTCGCCAGGGCGGACGAGGTAGCCCTGATCGAGGAGGGACAGCGCCTGCTCGCCTTGCTGGCGGCGGATGCAGCGAGCCACGACGTCCGCTTCGACTGGGGCGGCCCGTGACGGAGGTCGACGCCTTCATGCGGCGGGTTGGCGACGGTCGCGATGATGTGGCCGGGGACCTGCAGGTGGCACAATCCTCACGATGACCGAATCTGCGTCTCCGGCCGAACCCAGCACACTCGACCCTCTTGTTCGCCGGGCGGGAGGCGAGCAGGCGCCACGCCTGGGCGGAGGCCTTCGATCTGTTCGCCCAGGCCGACCAGGCTGGCGATCTCGCAGGGGCGGATCTCGAGTCGTATGCCGAGGCTGCCTTCTTCGCACCACGCGCCGACCAGCAGCTCGAGATCAAGGAACGGGCGTTCAAGGCCTATGTCGCCGAACACGACCAGAGTCGGGCCGCCTACGTCGCCCTGGACCTCGCCCGTGAGCACGGTCGAGAGGGAAGATTCTCGATCGCATCGGCATGGGTCCGGCGAGCGGAGCGCCTCCTCGAAGGCCAGCCGGAGAGCTACGTCCACGGCTATCTCGCCCTGGTGCGGAGCGAGGCGGCCCGGGCAACCGGCGATATCGACAACGCCCTCGCGCTGGCCGAGGAAGCCGTCGTGATCGGGAAGCGGGTGGCCGACGCCGATCTTCAGGCCTGGGCGCAAACAGGTCTCGGGAGCCTGAAGATCGCAATGGGCGACACGTCCGATGGTCTGGCCTTGATGGAGGAGTCCGCCATCGCCGCCGTCAATGGCGAGCTCTCGCCGATGACGACCGGGGTCACGACCTGCAGCCTCATCTCGGCGTGCCGCGACCTGACGGACTACCAGCGGGCAAGCGAGTGGATCGAGGCGACCGAGCGGTGGTGCCAACGACAGTCCGTATCGGGTTTCCCGGGCGTCTGCCGGATCCACCGCGCCGAGGTCGTCGCTCTTGGCGGGGCATGGGATCGTGCCGAGCAGGAGCTCGTGCGAGCGACCGGCGAACTTGCTGCGTTCCGAACAGCGCCCCCGATGGCCGACGGACTGTACGCGATCGCCGAGATCCGACGGTTGCGCGGCGACCTGGAGGGCGCCGAACAGTCGCTCCGCGAGGCCCACGCCCTCGGTCGTACTCCACAACCTGCGCTCGCCCTGATCAGGCTGGCCGAAGGCAAGGTCAAGGCAGCCGCCGCGGCCATCGACTCGGCTGTCCGCGAGGAAAGCTGGGATCGGTGGGCACGGGCGAGGCTCCTGCCCGCCCAGGTCGAGATCGCGATCGCCGCCAACGATCCCGCCCTCGCCCGCAGTGCCACTGAGGCCCTGACCGAGATCGTCAACTTGTATCCATCGCCCGCCTTCGAAGCCGGCCGTGACCAGGCCTGGGGGCGCGTCCTGCTTGCCGAGGGAGACGCGACCGGGGCGGCGCGGGTCCTCCGCAACGCCCTCCGCCTGTGGCGCGAGGTCGGCTCACCTTACGAGGTCGCGAGGGCGCGCTCGCTCCTCGCCATGGCGCTTCGTGCTCTCGACGACGATGACGCCGCGGATCTCGAGCTCCGGACGGCCCGTGATGAGTTCGAACGGCTCGGCGCCCGACTCGACGTGGCTGCAGCCGACGCTGCGATCCAGGCCGCCGCCCAGCGTCGGGCAAGCCCGACACAGCTCCATCGTACGTTCATGTTTACTGACATCGAGGGGTCAACGAACCTCGCCGAGTTGCTCGGTAACGAGGCCTGGGAACGACTGCTCGCCTGGCACGATGACGCCCTCCGCACACTCGTCGTCAAGAGTGGGGGAGAGGTCGTCAACTCGACGGGAGATGGGTTCTTCGTGGCCTTCGAATCGGCCCGCCGGGGGATCGACTGCGCCATCGCGATCCAGCAGGCGTTGGCGGATCATCGACGCACGACCGGCTTCGCGCCGCCGGTGCGGATCGGGCTCCACAGCGCCGACGCGAATCGTCGTGGCGCCGACTACAGCGGGATGGGCGTCCACCTGGCTGCGCGGGTCGCCGCGCTCGCCGGCGGAGGGGAGATCGTGGCCACGGCCGAGACGCTCGCCGAAGCCGGCACCGTGGCGACCACCGCTCCACGCGAGGCGACACTCAAGGGCGTCAGCGCCCCGGTCGGCGTCGCATCCGTCGAATGGACATGACGCGCCGCCGGGCCGCCAGGCCTCGGGCTTAGGTGGACATCGCCCTCGTCCACGGCAACTTCCACGGAGCGTGGTGCTGGGGCAAGCTTCGACCCGAGCTCGAGCGGCGCGGGCACCACGTGATCGCCATGGACCTGCCGATCTCCGACCCGACCCTCGGCGCCGCGGATTACGCCCGGATGGTGGACGCGGCGAT
Organism: uncultured Chloroflexia bacterium; assembly: GCA_963712585.1. Lineage (GTDB taxonomy): Bacteria > Chloroflexota > Limnocylindria > Limnocylindrales > CSP1-4 > CAVQIH01. The sequence continues at coordinate 9,742 of CAVQIH010000022.1, read as the reverse complement.
CGGTCCCGACAGCACGCCGGTCCTGGTCGGGCACTCGACGGCCGGTCTGGTCATCCCGCTGGTCGCGGAACGGCGCCCGGTCCGCAGGCTCGTCTTCCTCTCGGCGATGCTGCCGTCGCCCGGGCTGAGCGGCAACGAGCAGCGCGCTCGTGAACCGATCGATGGCCGCGTCGCACCACGGACCGCCGAATGGACCGACCTCGGAGACGACGTCTGGATGATCGGACCCCACACGGCCACCGAGCTCTTCTACCACGATGCGCCGGCCGCCCTGGCGCGGTGGGCCGTCGAGCGCCTGCGGGCCCAGTCGTACCGGATCCTGTCGGAGACGACGCCGCTGACGGCATGGCCGGACGTCGAATCCAGCTCGATCGTCTGCGCTGATGACCGCGCCTTCAACCCCGAGTGGCTCCGCACCGCGGCCCGCGACCGCCTCAAGGTCGAACCCATCGACATCCCGGGTGGACACTCGCCATTCCTCACGCGACCGACCGAGCTCGCGCGACTGCTGGACTCCCTGGCCGGCTAGCTGATCGCCAATCAGGGAGCCGTCGCGGGTTCGTAGAGCAGCGCATCCGGCCCGATGGTCATCAGCACTCTGCCGTCGAGGAGCGGGGTCGCGGTGTCGATCTCATACCACTCGCCGTCCTCGTCTCCCGACATCCGGAACTCCTGAGCACCGTTGCCTCTGCCTGGATAGGTTGGGAGGCCAGCGGTTGTCCAGGTTCCGCTGGCTGGGTCATACAACTCCCCCGCGCCCTTGTCGCTTTCCAGAACCCTCCCATCAGCGAGGAGCACAGCCGGCCCGGACAACCGCCTGAACGGGCTCCCTGTGCTGGTCCACGAGCCGCTCGTCGGGTCGTACACCTCGGCGGAGGAAGATGCGCCGTCGGCAACACCGGCGCAGACGACCAGCACCCTGCCGTCCGCGAGACGCACGGTGAGGACGCGACAATCCCATCGAACCGGGCGCGCGACGGCGGTCCAGGTTCGATCGACGGGGTCGTAGATCTCGGCGGCGTCGAGTCGTCGGCCCGCCGCGTCTGTCCCACCGATCACGAGGACAGTGCCGTCGGGCAGCAGGGTCGCCCCACGGGCGATGCGGACCACGCTCATCTTGGTCGTCTGAGTCCAGGTGCCGGCGATCGGGTCGTACACCTCGGCGATCCTGTGATCGCCCTGCAGCCAGCCGCCCACGACGAGGACCGAGCCATCTGGCATGAGGGTCGCGATGTGGCTACTGCGGGCAACGGTGAGGCTGCCGGTCTCACTCCACGTCCCGGTGGACGGGTCGTAGAGTTCGGCGCTCGTCTGCGGCTCGGGCCCTGCTCCGGGCGTGCTGTAGGCAGAACCACCGGCAACGAGGACCTGGCCGTCGCGGAGGAGTGTCACCGTGTGACCGCCGCGGTGGTGCGAGCGCATGCCCGCGGTTTCTGTCCACTGACCGCTGCGAGAGTCATACAACTCAGCAGATATTGGCGCGACGTCCTCCTGGTCACCGCCATGACCTCCGGCGACGAGCACGTTTCCATCCGGCAGGAGCGTGGTTGTCACCCCGAAGTCTCTGAACTTCTGCATGCTCCCGGTCTTGATCCATGTGCCAGGTCCACGCAGCGATGACACCTGGGCCGGAGAAGGGACCTCGATCGGCACCATCGGGGCAGGGGACGATAGAAGCCCGCCGGCCGCGATGCCGCCGCCGATCACGGCCACGAGGCCGGCCGCAGCCAGCAACATGAGTCCGCCGCGTCGGCGGGCCCGGCCCTGAACCACCTGAGCCGTCCGACTGATCGCCTCGACGTCGAGTCGAAGCTGGCTCGGAGTGATGGAGCCATCGTCGACCGTCTGGCGGTACCAGGACCGCAGTCGTCCTTCGAACTCGAGATCGGTCTGGCTCATCGGTCGGTTCCCCTGTTCTCGAGACTGTCGATGACGTCATGTAGACGTCGGAGCGCATAGTGCAGGCGCGAATGGACCGTCCCGACCGGAATGCCGAGCCGAGCGGCGATATCTTCGATCGTCAGGTCGCGGTAGTAGCGCAGGGCCACGACGACGCGCTGATCTGGCGACAGGTGGCCCAGCGCGGCGTCGATGACATCGCGTTCCTCTGTCTGGGCGAACGGGTCGCTCGTGTCCCGGACGACCTCGGTCGAGATGTCGCGGACGGGCCAGCGAGACCCGCGACGCAAACGATTGCGGCACGTATTGACGAGGATCCGGTCGAACCACGCCTCGGCGCGGGCCGGGTCGCGCAGGGTCGACCACTTGCGCCACGCCTGGACAAACGCATCGTGCGTCGCGTCCTCGGCTTCCGCCGGGTCGCGCAGGATCGCGCGGGCCAATCGGTACGCCGTATCGAGGTGCTCGGATGCGAACAGATCGAATGCGAGCGTCGGCTCGATCGGTCGAACCAGCTGCTGCGCCTCGATCCCGCCCATGTCCGTTGCCTCGAGCGTCGACTTCATGATGACATGACAATCGACTGAGCCAGAACCTTCAATCGAGATCAGTGACGGTGACGCATCCAATCGGATGATCGGACCGCGATCGCGTGAGGTAGGGCATGAGGGTCCTCGGTTGGTCGCTCGACGCTGATCCCTCGATCCGCTGGCAGGTGATGCGCGACCTGATGAACGAGCCGGCGGACGTCGTCGCCGCCGAGCGGTCGAGGATCGCGACCGAGGGCTGGGGCGGCCGACTCCTCGCGCTCCAGGCGCCGGACGGCCTGTGGGGCGGCAGGCCGTGGTCGCAGGACTGGACGGACACGTTCCACGTTCTGGAGCTCCTCCGACGGTTTGGACTCGATCCCGAGAGTGAGCAGGCGCAGCGAGCCGTCGGTCTCGTGCGCGAGCACGTCGTCTGGAGGGGCGGCGCACCCGTAGAGACGCCATGGGCCGACAACCGGTTCTTCGACGGCGAGGTCGAGCCGTGCATCAACGGCAACGTGGTCGCGACCGGCTCGTATTTCGGAGTGAACATGACGCCACTCCTCGACCGTCTCCTCGATGAGCAGCTCCCTGACGGCGGCTGGAACTGCGAGGTCGAGAACGGCGCGACCGTGTCGTCCTTCGGGACGACGATCAACGTCCTCGAGGGCCTGCTCGCCCACGAGCGGGCGACCCGAAGCTCGGCCGGGGTGGGGGAGGCCCGCCGTCGCGGCCAGGAGTACATGCTCGAGCGCCGGCTGTTCCGTCGGAAGTCAAACGGCGAGGTGATCGACCCGAGCTGGCTCCAGTTCTCGTTCCCGACCTGGTGGCACTACGACGTTCTCCGCGGGCTGGACCACCTGCGCGATGCCGGGGTCGAGCAGGTCTGCTGCTCTGTCTTCCGCCACCGCGGCTCCGGCAGCGAGCGCCAGAAGACTGCCGAGCGCGAAGGCGCCAATCAATCGTGAACGCATCCGCCGGTCTTGTCTTCGTGTGCGACGCCGTCGCATCCGGCGGCATTGCCCATCTCGCATCCGCAAGCCTCAGGTCTGGCACCCGCTGGCTGTCCCGGAGCGCGATCCTGGACGTACCGCTCGCCACTCTTGAGGCTGCGCTCGGCGAGCGCCAGCTCTCGACCGAGATATGCCGCGTGGTCGAGCCGCGTCAGCAGCCCGCGCTCGACGGCCTCGGAGGCGATCGCCGCCGGGCTGGCACCTTCGATGATGCAGTCGAGGACGGCCGCGACGGTGTAGTGCTCGACCACCAGGCGCTCCCGCCGGGCGTCGGGATAGACGACGAAGAACCCGGCGGGATCGGGGATCAGTCGCTCCGGATCACGCGCCTGGACCGTCGTGATCGGCGACTCACCGACTGGTTCCGCGAAGACGCCTGGATTGCGCGCCTGGGACGTCTCGATCACTCGAAGGATCGTCTCCTCGTGCTGCTCGCCGATCAGTGGGACGAGTTGCGCCTGACGCCGGAAGGCGCCCACCTGGTCGGCTGTGACGTTCTGGAGGATCGGCCGCTTGCCGGGCGCGCCGCGGATGCGCCCGCGCTCGTCGGTCCCGTTCGCGAACAGGCTCGCCAGCGACTGCCCCGGCAGATGGCCGATCGCCTGCCGGGTGTCCTCGCCGCAGACAACGAGGAAGCGGATGTTCGGGTTGGCGAGGACGTTCCGGATGATGCGCTCGATGCCGAGGTTCTCGGTGTGGAGCGTGCCCACGATGCCGAGCCCTGACGGCTGCCGCGCCCCCGCCAGCCGTCCCGCCAGGTCATCGCTGTTGAGGGTGCAGACCGCCACGGGCGCGGCGTACCGAATGACGTGGTAATCGCCCGGCAGCGGGGGCCATCCCGACCGCTCGCCGGGGGCCTCGGTCGGGCACGCCGCCAGGTGTTCCGCCGCGTCCGGATACGCGTCGGCCAGCGCATTGGCGGCGACGGCCGGGTAGCAGACCGCGCACCCGAGGCAGTCGTACTGCTTGGGCGTGAGGACGGCGCTGGCTTCGGCGAGCAGCGGCGCGAGCTCGGTGCGAGCCGATGTCCGTGACGGCGAGCGCGGCGAGCGTGTCGTGAAGACACCCGCACGGGTGGCATTTGTTGGCGCGGATCGATGCCGCGATCTGCTCGCGGACGACCTCCAGGGCTTGGCGCTGCGCTGTAGTTGTGCGCATGACTCCCTCCCGGTGGGATCCCTCACGGCCATCATGCCAGACTCAGGGGCAGGTCGCCCGCCGACGGCTGAAGGCCCTCGAGGGGGAGGGCCTGGGCGGCGAGCTCGACATCGGCAAAGCTGACTTGGCGGGCGGGGCCTGGGCGCATGGGCGGCCTCCTTCGAGGGAAGTAAGTGAAGTCCGAGAGCATTATAATGCTATCGGATCTCGACGACAAGCAATTTGCGGTACGATGGCCTTGGCCATGCCCCCGCGTCGGCAGGTGCTCGAAGCCCGGATCGCCCGGATCAAGACCGCGCTCGCAGCGCTGGGCGCGCTCCGGCCGGGGACCCTCTCCGCGCAATACAACGTCTGCGGCAAACCCGGCTGCCGCTGCAAGGCGGACCCACCCCAGAAGCACGGGCCCTACTACCAGGTGAGCTTCACGTGGCAGGGGAAGAGTCACAGTGAGTTCGTGCGGCACGAGGCACTGGCGACGGTGCGTCAGCAGGTGGGCACCTATCAGCGCCTGCGGTCCCTGGTCGACGCGTGGATCGCGGCAGCGCTGGAACTCGCCCAGCTGCAGCGGCACGAGGCCCGGGCGAGCGATCGAGAAACCGCCCGCGCGTTCGCGTGTTTCTCCGAAAACCGACGGCCGTCGCGCTTCGACGGCGGTGCCCTCACGCGCCCGAACCCCGTGAAAACTCGGAGCATTCGGGCTGTTGAAACAGAAACTAGCTTAGCTACTTTCCGGCGCAAAAATGCTGAGGTAAGTCGTTGATCTCGCGGGACGCGCGTGAGCGCGATCGCGCCCAAACGTCCACGCGGAGGCCAGCGCGCCGGGCGGCCCGAGAGGGCGAAGAAAATCCTTGACGGAAACGGCCGCCACGTGTTTCACTAGTACCGATGAAACATTCTCAGGTGGCCCAGGCCCGCGATCGCGTGCTGCGGCGCCTCCCCGACCTGCGCGAAGTCGTGCGCGGCTCGCTGCTGGAGCGCGTCATCCGCCATCGCCGCGGCTGCCCGAAGTGCGCGGCGGGCGACGGCCACCCGGTGTGGGTCTTGACCGTCGGCTACCCCGGGGGCCGCACCCGCCAACTGAGCCTGCGCGCCGAGCAGGTGCCCCAGGTCCGCGCGTGGCTGGCCAACTATCACCAGCTCAAGGCGACGCTGGAGGAAGTCTGCGAGCTGAATCAACGACTCTTGCGACCGGAGTCGCCCGACCCGGCGCCGCGGAGGGCCGGGCGTGCGTGATCGGCGGCAGGCCCAGCGCGGGTTCGCCGACGGGTTCATCACGGAACAGGTGGACGAGTTCTGGGACGACTGGATGCGGGCGGTCGACCGGGTGCTGGACGATGACGACCTGGTGGCGACGGTCTATGAGGCGTTGGTCACGCGCCGGGCCCAGAGCCGCACGCGGGGGCGCCCCGGCTTTCCGGCCGACGTGGTGCTGCGGCTGTTGCTGTTGAAGCACATGCGGAACTGGAGCTTCGCGATCCTGGAGCGGGAAGTGCGCACCAATCTCCTGTATCGGCAGTTCACGCGGGTGGGCGGCGGCAAGGTGCCGGATGCCAAGACCCTGGGGCGGCTGGCGCCGGTGGTGGGGCCGGACGTGGTGGCGCGCCTGCATCAGCGGGTGGTGGCGATCGCGCGGGCGGCGCACGTGGTCGCGGGGCGCAAGATGCGCGTGGACACGACGGTGGTCGAGACCAACATTCACTATCCGACGGACAGCAGCCTGCTGGGCGACGGCGTGCGCGTCCTCACGCGCGTGATGAAGCAGGTCACGGCGATCACCGGGCCGGCGGGGACCCCGCTGCGCGATCGGACGCGGAGCGTGAAGCTCCGGCTGCTCGCGATCGGCCGCGCGAGTCGGAACAAGAGCGACCAGGGGAAGGCGAAGCTGAAGACGCTGTACCAGCAGTTGCTCGAGACGACCGGGCGGGTGGTGGGGCAGGCCAAGCGGTTTGTCGCGGACATCGCCGCCGGCGTGAAGCGCAGTGCCGACCTGATGCAGCAAGTGGTGGTCGACAGCCTGAAGACCGAACTCGAGGGGATGCTGCCGCGCGTCGAGCAGGTGATCCGGCAAACCAAGGCGCGGGTGCTGGGCGGCGACACCCGCGTCGCGGGCAAGCTGGTGAGCCTCTTTGAGCCGACCACGGAGATCATTCGCAAGGGCAAGGCGAGCAAACCCACCGAGTTCGGCAAGCTGGTGAAGATCCAGGAAGCCGAGCAGCAGATCATCATCGCCTATGAGGTCTACGCGCGCCGGCCCAGCGACAGCGAGTTGCTGGTGCCGGCGATCCAGGCGCATCAGGATCGGTTGGGGCGAGTGCCGGACCTGGTGGCGGCCGATCCCGGCTTCTACTCGGCGACGGGCGAGGCGAGCGCGAAGGCGATGGGCGTCAAACGGGTGTCGATACCCGCCACCGGCACGAAGAGCGCCCGGCGGAAGCAGGAGCAAAAGAAGCGCTGGTTCAAGAAGGCGCAGCGCTGGCGCACGGGCTGCGAAGGGCGCATCAGCGTGCTGAAACGGCGCCACGGGCTGACCCGCTGTCGCTACCGGGGCGACGCCGGGATGCAGCGCTGGGTCGGGCTGGGGGTCATCGGAGACAATCTCATCAACCTCGGGCTGGCGCTGGCGCGATCCAAGTCCAAGACCGAGTGACCGATTATCGGCGGCGCCGCGGGCGCTGACGCCGACCCCCTGGCAACCACGCGGTTGCCGGGGGGCCGGTGCCGTTTTGCCGCCGTAGCGGATCAAGCCGATTTTTGCGCCGGAAAGTAGCTAAGCTAGCTACGCTGACGGGCTCGATCGCCGAGGACAAGCGAGCGGAGCTTCTACCTGACTCATCGGAGAACACGAACCCAACCAGCACGACGTCCCCGAGCCTACAGGCGGTCATACTCCGCGTCTCTGCGGTTGTCCCACCAGGTCCGCCAAAACCGGATCGGTGCTCGTCGTCAGGCCCGCGATGCACCTTCGGCATCATCTTCGAGATCCTCCCGTAGACGCTCCTCGATGGCCTGGAGCACGTACCGTCTGATCGTCAGATCGTGCTTGGCGGCGGCCAGCCGCAGCCGTCGGCGGATCTCCGGCTGCACGTCGATCTATCGATCCGGGGTCGCTTTATTGCCCGATTCCATCGGTCGTGCCATGTGAGGTGCCTCCCCAAAGGAAGGTGCCATGCCGAGCGCCATGGTGTCAATGACACCCGCTACAACGCTGCGTCACCTCCAGTGTCTCTGGCGGCGCGACCGGTTGGCGGGTCTGGAAGACCCCGGCGATCATCGACAGGGCCTCGCCACGGAACGTAGGGCAGCCAGCAGCCGGTTTCGGGCCACCCGTCCACGGATCGCTCACGGCAATGCGGCCTTCGATCAGAGTGCCGAGCCGTTCGAGCAACGTGCCCTTCGCGCGCCTTCAGGAGTGGCCACCCCGTCGACTCAACCGATCTCGTGATCGAACCGGCCTCGGGCGCTCCTCATCGGTTTCGTCGGTCGTAATCTGATCCAAGGCGCCGATCCGCTGAACATCAGAAGGCAGGTCCGGATTTCCTCGCGCTGGGCCGTCGCTGATCTCCGCCATGAAGGCCGGCACCTCGGCCGCGACGGCCAAGCGCTCCTTGGCAGCGCGGAGGAAACCCGGCAGCGTTTCGCCTACCGGGCAGCGAGAAGTCTGTCGAAGTCCCCGAGCATAACCATGTTCCGGGCGGGCCCTCGCAACTCGTGTCGATCAGAGACGCCGTGGCGACCCGCTGAACGTGGACGGATCCGGCGATCGGCTTCGCGCGCGAGAGCACGGTGCGTATACCGGCCAAGCTGAACGCGGTCGCATCGGCTCCTGGGCGGCCAGTGTCTGAATATGGCAATTCAACGAAACTGCTTCGCGGTGAGGGGTGGTGAATCAAGCCAGTAGCAGGTGAAGAGCACCGTCTCAACCAGCGTGCCGTAGCTGTAGCCCCGCCCGCCTCCGCCGTCGTCGCGCCCGCTTTCAGATCGCGCTCCTCCTACACTGCAGGACGTCGGGGAACTCACTTCACCGCCTGCAGAGGAGGACGTCATCGGGAAGATTCCACGACGGATCGACCAAGATCTCCGCATCCGTGGCTACAGCGCCAACACCCGCAAGTGCTACCTGCGCGGTGTCCGCAACTTGTGCGTCACTTCATGCGCCCGCCCGATCAGCTGGCCCCGGCCATCCGCCGTACCAGCTCCACCTGGCCCGCGATCGCCACGTCTCCTGGACGTATTTCAACCAGGTCGTCTGTGCCTTGCGCTTCTTCTATCGCCAGGTCCTCACGGACTGGGCGGTCGAGCAGATCCCGTATCAACGGACCGGCCGCACGCTGCCCGAGATCCTCAGCCCGGAGGAGGTGGCCGCCTTGCTGCGCGCCACCGCGAACCTCCAACATCGCGCCCTGCTCATGACCATGTACGCCGGCGGCTCCGCGTCTCCGAGGTGACCCACCTGCGCGTCACCGACATCGATGGCCAGCGCATGGGGATCCGCATCGAGCAGGGCAAAGGGCGCCAGGACCGCTACGCATGCTCTCGCCACCTGCGTCGCGTCGCTGCAAGGCAGCTGGCGCGTCGGTCGGCCCGGGCCTGCCCTTCCCCAACCCCACCGGCCGGCCCCTGACGCGGAGAGCGTCAATCAGCCTCTCCACCGCGCCCGCGCCGCGCCCAGATCACCAAGCGCGTCTATCCCTACTCGCTGCGGCGTGCCTGCTGCCACCCACCTGCTGAAGCGCGTAACGGCATCCCGCGCGATCCAGACGGCTGCTCGGCCACCGGAGCCTCCGACGGTCGAGCGTTACACCGACGTGGCCTGCGACCTACCTGCAGGACACGGCGGTCCCGCTCGATCACCTGCCCGACCTGGCCAGCTTGCTCCCGCCCGCGCTGTAGCGCTCAGCGTGAGCTGCGCACGCGCTCCGGCCGAGCGGCGTGGGCTGGCCGACATCGTGCGCGCGCACGTGGACCAGCTCATCGGGCTCAGCGCCACGCAGCGGCAAGTCTGCAGGCGATCACCGAGTGCCGCACGGCGAGTGGCGGCGCCATCGGCGCGCGTGCGCGCAAGGTGCATGAAGGAGTGGCGTGCAACTGCCTCCCGGGACGGCATTGTCCAGGTGCGAGGGCCTGGAGGCCGCCCGCTGGCTGGAC
>CAVQIH010000021.1:0-117195 GCA_963712585.1 uncultured Chloroflexia bacterium | reverse complement strand
TGCCCGCCTACGCCCTCGTCGGGCGGCGCTTCCGCAAGCTCGGCCCAGACGCCTCCTGAGTCGCAACAGCTGATCCCCAAGTCACGGAAGGACCCGGCCACGATGACGAGCTTCATGCGACAGGAGATCGAGCAGATCCCGGCCACGATCGCCGGGCTGCTGGAGCTGGGCGCGCCGGAGGCCGAGCGGACCGCTCGAGCCATCGAGCGGGTCCAGCCCCGGGCCGTCTTCATCGCCGCTCGCGGGACGTCCGATCATGCCGCCATCTACGCCCGCTACCTGATCGAGACGCATCTGGGCATCCCCGTCGGGCTCGCCGCGCCGTCCGTGACGACCATCTACGGAGCCAGACTGGACTGGCGGGGCAGCCTCCTGGTCGCGATCTCCCAGTCCGGCGCCGGCCCCGACATCGTCGCGGTCGCCCAGGCCGCCCGGGCCGGCGGTGCCCTGACCGTGGCGGTCACGAATGAGCCCGGGTCGCCCATCGCGGGCGCGGTGGACGAAGTGCTCCTCTGCCACGCCGGCATCGAGCGCAGCGTGGCGGCCACCAAGACCTACGTGGCCCAGCTCGCCGCGATCGCTGCCCTCGTTGCCCGACTCGCTCCCGACAGTGGGTTGCCGGCGGCCCTGGGACGGCTTCCAGCCGCCCTTGCAGCGGCCGTCACGGCGGGCAACGCCTGGATCGAGGGGCCGCATTCGCCGGTCGGCGCGTTCGCGGGAGAAGAGACCAGCCTCGTCGTCTCGCGCGGCTACAACATGGCCACCGCGTTCGAGATCGCCCTGAAGCTCAAGGAGACCGGACGCGCCTTCGCCGAGGGCTTCTCGAGCGCCGACCTGATGCACGGTCCCCTCGTCCTGGCCGCCGCGCCCGATGTGCCGGTGCTGGTGATCCGGCCCGACGGCCGGATGGGCGTCGCGATCGACGCCGGGCTGGCGGCAGTGCGTGAGCTCGGGGCTCGCCCCTGGATCGTCGGGGGACGCGATCTTCGGGCGACCGACCCGACCGCCGGAGATCCCGAACGGACGCTGGTCCTCAACCTCCACCTGCCCGAGGCGCTCACCCCCCTCGCCTACGTCATTCCGGGCCAGCTTGCCGCCGAGGCCGTGGCCCGCTGGCGGGGCCTCGACCCCGACGCACCCCACGGGCTGCACAAGGTGACCCGCACCCACTGAGACCCGGGACGAACGGCCCGGCTTCCTCGGGACCCTCGCCCCTACCGTCCGCTCCCGAGGGCCCCCAAAGTGTGCCCATGGTTAGGGGTTTCGTGTGCCCGTGAGCATCGCTGAGCTCGCCCGGCTCCAATTCGCGCTGACGATCGGGTTCCATTTCTTCTTCTCGTCGCTCTCGATTGGGCTGGCGCTCCTGCTGCTCGTCTTCGAGACGCGCCGCTGGCGGACGGGCCGCGAGATCTACGACCGGACGGCCGTCTTCCTGACCAAGATCTTCGCCCTGACCTTCACCGTCGGCGCCGCGACCGGGATCGCCATGGAGTTCCAGTTCGGGACTAACTGGTCGACCTACTCGCGCTTCGTCGGCGATATCTTCGGAGCGCCACTGGCCGCCGAAGGCGTGCTTGCCTTCTTCCTGGAGTCCGGTTTCCTCGGCGTCCTGGTCTTCGGGCGCGAGCGTGTCGGCTCGACCTTCCGCTGGTTCAGCGCCCTGATGGTCGCCTTCGGGTCCACCCTGTCAGGGCTCTGGATCCTGATCGCCAACTCGTGGATGCAGACTCCGGCCGGCTACGTGATCGAAGGCGACCGGGCCCGCCTGACCGACTTCTGGGCGGCCGCATTCAACCCGTCCACGATCCCCCGCTTCCTGCACACGATCGCGGCGGCCTGGACCGTCGGTGCGTTCGTGGTCGTCGGCATCGCGGCCTGGTATCTCCTCCACAAGAAGCACCTGGAGGTGGCCAAGGTCCTCCTGCCCGCGGCGCTCGTGGTCTCGTTCGTCGGCTCGGGGCTGATGTTCGTGACCGGCGACGTCAGCGCCAGGCAGGTGGCCCAGACGCAGCAGGCGAAGTTCGCCGGGATGCAGGGGCTCTACCGGACCTCGACCGGCGTGCCGCTGGTCATCTGGTCCCTGCCCCCGACCCAGAACCCCGAGGACGCCCCGCAGGGCCCCGAGATCCTCGTGGCCCGTCTCATGAGCTTCCTCGCCTTCGGCAACTTCGAGGCACCCATCACCGGCCTCGACGCCTTCCCGACCCAGGACTGGCCACCGATCGCGCTGACCTTCCTCGCCTTCCACAACATGGTGCTGCTCGGCTCGTTCATGGCCCTCCTGATGCTGAGCGGTGTCTTCCTGCTCTGGCGACGGCGGCTCTTCGAGCATCGCAACTGGCTCTGGTTCGGGGTCATCGGCGTGCCGTTGCCGATGTTGGCCATCCAGCTCGGCTGGATGACGGCGGAGGTCGGCCGGCAGCCCTGGATCGTCTACAACGTCATGCGCACGGACGCGGGCGTCTCGCCAATCGTGCCGCCCGAGCAGATCGTCATCTCGATCGGTCTGCTGGTCGGAATGTATCGTCCTGATCGGCGGGCTCTGGCTCTACCTGATGCGTCGGGAGCTCGGACACGGCCCGGCCGGGCCGCCGCCGGGCGGCGGCGGCAACGACGACCCCGCAGTCGCGGTCGCGGGCCTGAAGGTGGCGTGACGTGGCGGACGACCTCTTCCTCCAGCAGGCCTGGTTCTTCCTGATCGGCGTCCTGATCGTCGGCTACGCGATCCTCGACGGCTTCGACCTCGGCGTCGGGATGCAGCACCTGGTGACTGCACGCACCGACCAGGAGCGGCGGACCCTGATGAACGCCATCGGGCCGGTCTGGGACGGCAACGAGGTCTGGCTGATCACCGCCGGCGGCGCCCTGTTCGCGGCCTTCCCGGCCGTCTACGCGACCGTCTTCTCCGGCTTCTACCTCGCCCTGATGCTGGCCCTCGCGGGCTACATCCTGCGGGCGGTCTCGCTCGAATTCCGGAGCAAGGAGAGCGGGCGCCTCTGGCGAGCCACCTGGGACACGGCGTTCTGCATCGGATCGCTGCTGCCGGCGATCCTCCTCGGGGTGGCCCTCGGGAACGTCCTCCGAGGCCTGCCCCTCGATGCCAACGGCGACTACGCAGGGACGCTTCCTCGACCTGCTGAACCCGTTCGCGCTCGCCTGCGGGCTGCTCTCGGCGAGCATGTTCCTCATGCAGGGCGGCGCCTGGCTGGTCCTCAAGACGACCGGCGCGCTCCAGGCCCGGGCGCGACGGGCGGCCTCGGTCGGCTGGACGGCCACCATCATCGCCTGGGTTGCGGTCACGCTCCTGTCGCGTGCGGACGTGCCTGCCCGCTGGGACGCCTTCTCAGACATCCTGGCCTGGGCGGTGCCGGCGCTCTTGGTGGCCGCGCTGCTGGCCTTCCCGCTGGCCGTGCGGGCCGGCCGCGATCTCGTGGCGTTTGGGCTGTCATCCGCCGCGATCGCCGGCCTGGTGGCGATCCTCGGGATCGGGCTCTACCCCAACCTCGTGCCGGCTCGCGACGCCGGCGCGAGCCTGACGATCACCAATACGGCATCGTCCGATCTGACGCTCACGGTGATGCTCATCGTGGCCGTGATGGGGATGCCGATCGTGCTCGCCTACACGGCGCTCATCTACCGGAGCTTCTGGGGCCCGGTGAAGCTCGACGAGGCGAGCTACTAGACGATCGGCCGAGTTGGGGCCGGGTGTCCTCCCTTCCCACCCGGCAGCGGCTCACGGCCGACCAACCTGGACCCCGACCGGCCTCGCCGGTCGGGGTCCTGTTCATCCAGGGCCGAACCCGCCCCCCGGGACGCGGTGTGACCGAGCTCGCGAGCGGTGAGAGAATCGCGGCGGCACGGGGGAGCTCGGACGCGCGGCCCACACCCTGGCCGCCGGGGCCGCGCCGAGCCACTGGCGGACCCGACCCGTCGCAGCGCCCACCCGAGATGGGAGGACCGATGCGCGCACGCGTTCTCGCCCTCGTCATGTCGATCGCCCTTGTCGGCTCGCTGGGATCGGCGCCCCCAGGTCCGGCGCGGGCCGCCGAGCACCAGCCCACTGCTCCCCCGGCCATCACCGGCCTCTGCGCCACCGATCAGGACTACCTCTGGACGATCAGCTCGAGCTCGGCCGATCTCACCAGCTACGACGTCGAGTACTCAACCAGCTTCATTGACTGGGCGTTGCCGGCCACCCTTGTGGCTGACGAGACCGGCAGCTACTCGACGATCGTCGCCACGAGCAAGGACGTTGGCTCGACACTGTCGGCGCGATGGGCCGCAGTACCGGCCCTGGCGGGAAGCAGCTCCGCGCCGAACGCCACCGCCTGCGCGATGGGATTCATCGCCACGATCGCCGTGGTGCAGGGCGGGACCGCGGAGCCGAGCGCGTTCGACTTCACGATCACCGGGTCCCAGCCGAACCCGCCGTTCGGTGCTCGATCGGTCATCCCGGCAGCTTCGGGAGCCTTGGTCATTGTCCCTGCCGGCACGTGGATCGTGGCCGAGGCCAAGGCCAGCCTGCCCACCGGCTACCTCTGGAAATCGATCACCTGCGGAACCGATGTCAGCACCGATCCCGCCCACCCCCGGATGATCGTCTGGGTGGCGCCCGGTGAGACGGTCTCGTGCACGGCGGTCAATCACTACGGCCCGACCCTCTCCGACACTGTCGCCCCCGGCGTCAACAAGGGCCTCACGGGCTTCGGTACCGGATCCCTGTCTGTCCCCAAGGGCGCCTACGCGACCTACCTCGTGATGACCGATCCGAATCTCGCGGGCAAGTCCCTCCAGATCTGGTCCAAGAAGAAGGGCGGCACCTGGAAGCTCACGGCCACCCGGACCGTGGCCGGCGACGGTTCGGTCCACTTCTCGGCCAAGGTGAGCGTCACTACGACCTTCCAGGCCCGGTTCTTGGGTGACGATACCTACGTCGCGTCCGCCAGCCCCGGACGCACGGTCAGCGTGTCCACGTCGGAGAAGGTCGGGTTCGCGATCGGATGCAGTGAGTTCACGGGCGCCCTGGATCCGACAACGGGCAAGGCCACGATCGTCCGAGACGTCACGCTCCGGGTCGGGGGGACGATCGCCGCGACCCTCTGCGAGAACGGCTCGACCGGCTTCGCGTGGGGATCGCCCAGCTACAAGCACCGCGCGATCGGCCTCACCAGCCACAAGTCGAGCCCTCCGAAGAGCGGGCTGCCCGGCGCTGCCGGCACCGCAACCTGGACGTTCCGGGCGCTCCGCTCCGGAACCAGCGTCATCAAGCTGACGTACAGCCAGCCCTGGTCCGGGGGCACCAAGGCTGCCTGGACCCTGGTTGTGACCGTTCACGCGAAGTGACGGTCGGTCCCTGAGGCCGCCCGACCAATCTGGACCCCGACCGGCCTCGCCGGTCGGGGTCCTGTTCACCCAGGGCAACACGTCCTGAGGACCCCGGGTACCACTGGCGCCTACCGGCCGGCCGGCCGATCGGGTACGGTCCAACTCGCGCGTAAGGCCGGCGGCCGAGGCAGATGGCCCGGCGGAGCCGCCTTGCTGCGCGGCTCGGCCCGCTGGCCGGGCCCGCCCCCGGGCCGCCGGCCGACGAGACTGTGCTGAGGCACGTTTACGACGCGGTCTTCGCCAACGCCGAAGGCGTGCGTCGCGAGCTGGAGGCGCGCGCGGTCGAGGGTCCCGACGGAAGCCTCCTGCGCGCGACGGTGTCCGCGGGCTACGCGACGCTCGATCCCGAGGAGGCCACCAAGGAAGCCCTCCTCCAGGCCGCGGACGCCGCCCTCGCCAGGGCCAAGCGCGGGGGCCGCAACCGGGTGGTTGCCGGCTGAAGGTCGCATCGGGGCCGAGCGCAAGCCGCAGGGTCGGCAGGTCCACCACCGCTGGCAGCCGGGTCCACCGGCGCCCACCGACGCCGGGAGGGCGCACGCTCGGCACCCGGTTCCGACATCCTGTGTCGGAACCGCCCGCGGCGCGATGACACCCGGCCCGGGGCGGTCGATCTGACCGGAGGCCAACGTGCCCACGCTCTTTCCCGCCATCGAACCGTACCGGACCGGCTACTTGCGCGTCTCCGACGTCCATGAGCTCTACTTCGAAGAGAGCGGTCGGGCCGACGGCCAGCCGGTCGTCTTTCTGCACGGCGGCCCCGGGGCCGGCACGTCGGCCGAGCAGCGCTGCTTCTTCGACCCCGACGCCTATCGGATCGTCCTGTTCGACCAACGGGGCGCGGGTCGCAGCCGTCCGCGATCGAGCCTGGAAGCGAACACGACGTGGGATCTCGTCGCCGACCTCGAGCGGCTCCGCGAGCACCTCGGCGTCGCACGCTGGGTCGTCTTCGGCGGCTCCTGGGGCAGCACCCTCGCGCTGGCCTACGCGGAAACCCATCCCGAGCGGGTCCGCGCCCTCGTCCTGCGTGGGATCTTCATGCTCCGCCCGCACGAGATCCGCTGGTACTACCAGGAGGGGGCGAGCTTCATCTACCCCGACGCCTGGGAGGCCTACCTCGAGCCGATCCCGGTTCCCGAACATGGCGATCTGCTGGCCGCCTTTCACCGGCGGTTGACCGGGAACGACCCGGCCGAGCGCGCGCGGGCGGCCCGCGCGTGGAGCGTCTGGGAGGCCTCGACCAGCCATCTGCTGCCGGATCCGGTCTCCGTCGCGCGATTCGGAGAGCCGGAGTTCGCCGACGCGTTCGCCCGCATCGAGTGCCACTACTTCGTGAACGGCGGGTTCTTCAAGCGCCCGAACCAGCTGCTCGAAGGGGTCGAGCGGATCCGCCACATCCCGGCGGTGATCGTCCAGGGCCGCTACGACGTCTGCTGCCCCATGACGACGGCCTGGGACCTGCACCGCGCCTGGCCCGAGGCCGACTTCCAGGTCGCGCCAGACGCGGGACATGCGGCGATGGAGCCCGGCATCGCGGGCCGTCTGGTGGTCGCCACGGACGGCTTCCGCGACACGCCCTGATGCACAGAGGCCGACGGGAGAAGCGAACCCGGTCTGTTCTGGCTGGACCGGCATTGCCGTGGCCGCACTGTCCAGGACGACGAACGGCACTTGCCGTCCACGGCCACCCGCACTAGCCTCGCCAGTCGGAAGGGACCGACTGGGCAACGGCGGCGGGGCGGTTGCGCGGCCCCTGTGCCGGAGGGCGCACCGTGCGTACCGGCTTGCGATTGCTCACGTGCGTGCTGGTCCTGGTTCTCGCGGTCACGCTGACTCCGGGCACGCCCGCCGGGGCGAGCAGCCAGCCCGGCCCGACCCTCCAGGCCCAGCTCAGCGCTCGTCCCGGCTTCGTCACCGTCGAGGGCGATCGGTTCCTGCTCGACGGCAGGCCGTTCGTGATGAAGGGCTTCAACTACTGGCCGCGCGACTACGGCTGGACGAGCATGACCGACTGGGACTGGGCCGCCGTGGACCGGGAGCTGGGTCTCGCGGCGTCGGTCGGCTCGACCACCATCCGGACCGGCATCGACTACCTCTACGGGACCGGCAACCCGTTCGGCGTGCAGGATGCGACGGCCGTCTACGCGCTCACGCCGGCGTACTTCGCCGCGCTCGACCGCCTGCTCGAGCTGGCAGACAAGCACGGCCTGAAGGTGATCTTCTGGGTGCTCGACAGCATGCCCTGGGACTTCTGGCAAGCCGAGCATTTCGAGACCATCCGAAAGCACCTCGAGAGCTTCGTTCCGCGCTACGCCGACGACCCGCGGGTCGTGGCCTGGGACCTCTACACCGATCTCGACTGCTCGACGCTCCAGGCGCCGGGCCTGGGCGGCTTCGGGGTGGTCGCCGGGGCCACAAAGGCCAACATGATCCGCCTGCTGCGCGACGAGGCCGACGTCTTCCGGCGTCTCGATTCAAACCACCCCCTCGGAGTCGGTTTCTGCTGGCCGTCGACCTCGCTGCTCGCCCAGGACTTCACCGACTTCCTCATGCCCCAGTTCCTCGGTGCCGACCACCCCGAGGTCCTCACCCATGACGCGATCGGGACCGCGGAGGACTACGGCCGGTGGACTGAGGTGCCCGGTAACCGCGCTGCCGCGGTCGGCCGGCTCGTCTCGAAGATCCGCGAGATCCAGGCCGGCCTGCACCGGCCGATGCCGCTGGTCCTCTCGGAGATCGGTCTGCCGAGCGGCGCCTCCTGGACCTCCCCGGCACTCCAGGCGAGTGCGTACGACGTCACCCTCGATGCTGCGTTCACCAAGCTGCACCTGGCGGGGGCGATGCCGTGGGTGCTCACCGACTTCATCTGGCCGCCCAAGGCGCCGACCCACATCGCGCCAGGCGCCCCGATGGAGACCCCCGAAGAGCGATCGTTCGGCGCCTGGGACCTCCAGTACCGGCCGAAGGCCTCGGTGGACGTCACCAGGCGTTACTTCGCGGCGGCACCGACGCTCGTGACGCAGCCTCGTCCGACCGAGATCCGCCTCGTCTTCGCCAGGAGCTTCGTGCCCGCCCAAACCGAGCCGGGCTCGAAGGACACCCGCGTCCTGGTCGTGGCAGTCGACACGCTCGACTACCTCTCGGCTGGCGGGTCGCGACTGGCACGGCTGGACGTCGGGACTGCGGGCGCGCGCCCGTACCTGGTCGATGGCTGGTCGGGTGACGAGGGTTGGGGGGCAGAGGCCAAGAGCGTGGCCTGGGTCGAGGGCAAGTCCCGGACCGCCGTCGTCCGGCGGGTGTTCCCGGCAGGTACCGCGTCGATCGCGATGCGTGTCTCCAACAACCTCGCCGGTCAGTCCATGACCCTCTACGCGGATGGCGCGAAGGTCGGAACGGTTCGTATCGGGATCGGCTGGGCCACCTACCGGGTGAGCATCGCGGCGACGAGCGCGGCCGCGGTCCGCGGGCAGAAGTACACGCTCCGGGCGGGCTTCGACATCCCGGTCTCGAGCGGCACGGTGACCTTCCAGGCCGGCTCCGACGCCACGGGCTGGCGCACCCTCGGAACGGCTCACCCCAAGGAGGGTTTCGCCAGCGCTTCAGTCGTCTTCACGGCGGCCGGCAAGATCTCTGTCCGCGCCCGGTGGAGCGGAGCCGATCCCTACGCGGCGACGACCAGCCGACCGGTCTCGATCACCGTCCGCGCGCCTTGACGCGTGCCGCCGTTCGGGGCCGGGCCTGGGGTCGTCTACAATCGCCGGGCGCGCCCGTAGCTCAGCGGACAGAGCATCTGACTTCGGATCAGATGGTCGGGGGTTCGAATCCCTCCGGGCGCGCCAGCGACTCGCGGGCGGTTCCCGCGTCAGGGGAGTCCGCGCACATGCCGCGCCCAGGCCGGCATGGGCGCCGGCGGGGGCCTTTTCGGGACTGAGATCCGGCGCTAGAGTGCCCGCAGCGGGATCGTTGAACGGTCCCGACGGAGCGCGCGTCCCCGCTCGTGCCCTGTTCGGGTGCGGCCGTTGACACGCGGGGAGGGCAGCGATGGACACCCCGGCACTCGCGACGACTGGCATTGCCTCACCCGGCGACGAAGCAGCCCGGGACGCGCTGGTCGGGCGGTTGTTCGACGCGGCGCTTGGCACCTTCGACCTCGCGGCGCTCCACGTCGGCGAGCGACTCGGCCTGTATGCCGCGCTCGCGGGCGGGGCGCAGTCGGCAGGCGAGCTGGCCGCCGCCACCGGGACCGCGAGGCGGTACGTTCGGGAGTGGCTCGAACAGCAGGCGGTGACCGGCATCCTCGCCGTCGACGATCCGGACGCCGGCGAGGAGGAGCGACGATACTCGCTGCCGGACGGCCACCGGGAAGTTCTGCTCCACCCGGAGAGCCTTGCATTCATGGCTCCTGTCGCCCGGTTGATGATGGGCATGGCACGCCCAGACCACGCGCCTGCTCGACGTCTTCCGGACGGGCGCGGGCCTCTCGTGGGAGGCGTATGGCGTCGACGTCCGCGAGGGACAGGCGTCGATGAACCGGCCCATGTTCACGAACCTGCTCGGGCCAGAATGGCTGGCGTCGATCCCCGACGTCGACGCCCGGCTGCGCTCCGATCCGCCCGCTCGGGTCGCCGACATCGCGGTCGGTGGTGGCTGGTCCGCGATCGCGATGGCTCGCGCCTACCCGAAGATCCGCGTCGACGGCCTGGACCTTGATCCGAGCTCGATCGAGCTAGCGCGCGCGAACTTGGCCACGACCGAGGTCGCCGATCGGGTGACGTTCTCCGTCCGCGATGCCGCAGATCCCGGTCTCGCCGGTCAGTACGACCTCGCGACCATCTTCGAGGCCGTCCACGACTTCTCGCAGCCCGTGGCGGTCCTGCGTGCAGTGCGAAACCTGCTCGCGCCCGGTGCCAGCCTCCTCGTCGCAGATGAGCGCGTCGCCGAGCGCTTCACCGCACCGGGCGACCCGGTCGAGCGCTTCATGTACGGCTTCAGCTTCCTGCTTTGCCTGCCGAACGTGCTGGCCGACGACCCGTCGGTCGGCACCGGTACGGTGATGCGTCCCGACGTGCTCCGCCAATTCGCGAGCGAAGCCGGGTACAGCCGGGTCGACGTCCTCCCGATCGAGGCCGACTTCTGGCGGTTCTATCGCCTCGTCCCGTAAGAGGGATCCTTGTTCTTCATGCGCGCTCGAATCCCTCCGGGCGCGCCAGGTTCCCCCCGCGGGTACGCTGGTCGCGCCGATGGAGACTCCTGAGCCCGGCCTGAACCCCGACGCCCTGCCGCGAGCGGATCCGCCTCGGGTTCGTGCCTGCCGCGTCAACGGCACGACCCTGCACATCGAGGTCCGCGGTTCGGGGCCGGCGCTCCTGATCATCCACGGCGGTGGCGAGGATGCCGAGGTCTGGCGTCCGGTCGCCGAGCGCCTCGAGGACTTCACGGTCGTAACCTACGATCGCCGAGGAACCCTGCGTAGCGGCCGCGACGACTGGCCCGGCGGCGGCTCGGCGCAGCACGCCGACGATGCGGCGGCCCTGCTCCGAGCGCTCCAGCTCGACGAGGTCATGGTCTTCGGGTCCAGCTCGGCCGGCATCGTGGCGCTGCAGCTTGCGCTCCGCCATCCGGCGCTGGTTCGCCGGGCGCTCGTGTTCGAGCCGGGTCTCTTCCGGCAGCCGCCCGGCGGGGCGCCCATCGTGGCGCCCGTACAGCACGCGATCGACGGCCACCTGGCGGCCCGCCCCGGCGACTGGATGGGAGCCCTCGAAGTCTTCAGGCGTGTCGTCGCGTCCGCGATGGGGCCTGCTGCCGGTGAGCTCGTCGCACCGCCGCCCGGCAAGGAGTGGTACGTGTCGCGCGAGGAGGAGAACGCCGAGGCGTTCGTGCGGGACGATCTGCTCATCCTCACCCGGGAGCGGGTCGACGAGGCCGAGCTCGCGTCGGCGGACGTCGACATCCGGTTCTCGTTCGGGACCGAGTCGATGCCGGTCTTCCGGGCGATCGCCACGCACCTCGCCGCCGTTCGCAACGCACGTCCGATCACCGTCGAGGGAGTGGGCCACGTCATCTACTACGACCCGGACGCGACAGCCGCGCATCTCCGCACCCAGGCCGGCGACCGCTCCGACGGCAGGTAGGGACGCCGGCCGGGGTGATGCCCGATGTACCGTCAGCGACATGTCGCCGTCCGAGCCTGACGGTCAGCTCGAAAACGTCGAGGCGACTCCTCTCGCCGCGACCACTCGTGCCGTTGCCCGAGCGTGCTCGGATCCCTCCGGGCGCGTCACGCCACCTGGTCCGACGCCGTTGCCGATGACCGCGTCCGTTCGACATGCGGCCGGTGGTGTCGGGGTCGGGCCTCGTCAGACCTCCGCGCCCGCCTTCGCCGGCACGCGGCCGTAGGCAACGAGTCGACCGCGGCGAGGCAGCCGCGCGATCGCGCCAGATCGCTCGAGGCAGTAGACGGTTCGCATGGCGAGCCGCTTCGAGCGTCCGGCAGCGGCCACGATGTCGGCGGTGGTGAACGGCTCGGGCAGGCCGAAGGGGAGCAGGCGCAGCAGATCGGCTGGCGTGTCGATGCGCCGCGTCTCGATGACGTCGAGCAGGCGGCGGTCAAGGCGTCGCCATTCGCGCGGGTAGCGGTACCTGGCGCCGTCGGGGATCGGCCCGCGGATTTCCTCCTCGCGGATGAGCGGGAGCTCGATCCGGAAGTTGGGATGGGCGACGAGCGTCGGAATGTGGACGAGCTCATCGAACAGGTCGAGGGCGAGGCCTCGCTTCGGGGAGCGCCTGCGCCCTAGAACTGCGCCGTCGGCATCGACGCGAACGAGCCATCTCTCGATCGGGATGGGGTGGACCAGGACGACGCGGTGCGAGGCGACGAGCCGCTCGAGCTTGCGGCTGGCCGAACCGAAGCTCGCGGTCTGGATCTCCACGAGCTCAGTCGGGCCCGCCACGTCCACGATGGAGCCGTCCACGGCGGACTCGACCCGCGCGTCGGTGATGGTCGCGGCGTAGCGAGCCTTGAGCGCCGCGTGGAGCGAGCCCTCACGGAGGGTGGTGAAGCCAGGCACAGCGGCGCGGCCACCGATCAGGCCGCGCCCGCGTGTCGTTCACCCGATCAGCGTAGCGAACCCCCGAGCGGGAAGTCGCCGATCCCGACGCAGGCGCTTGTTGTTCGTGCGCGCCCCACGCCCTCCCGGCGCGCCAGGCCCCAATGCACCCGCTCGCAACCGCGGGCCCGAAGGTATTGCGTGAGCCGGCGGGGCCTGGCGGACAGGTCCCACGTGTCGTTGGTCTTGACCGATGCCTTGCGCCGTGCCCGTATCCTGTGGACTCGGTTTCCTCCGAACAGCTGGGGCGAAGGTTTGGGCACGTGAGCTTCGATGTCGCCGCCGAGGCCTACGACAACTTCATGGGTCGGTACTCGAGCCTGCTGTCCGGTCAGCTGGCAAGTCTCGCCTCGGTCAGCCGCGGGCAGCGGGTTCTCGACGTCGGCTGCGGCACCGGCGCGCTCACGGCCGAGCTGGTCGCGCGGCTGGGATCTGCAGCGGTGGCGGCCGTCGACCCATCCGAGCCGTTCGTCGCCGCGACGCGGGCGCGCCATCCTGGCGTCGATGTTCGACAGGCGCCAGCCGAGCGGCTGCCATTCGCGGACGACGCGTTCGACGCGGCCCTCGCGCAGCTCGTCGTCCACTTCATGAAGGACCCGGTCGCGGGGCTGACCGAGATGGCCCGCGTGACCCGGCGGGATGGTGTCGTCGCGGCGTGCGTCTGGGATCACGGTGGGAGCCAGGGCCCCCTCCGGCTCTTCTGGGACGCCGCGCGTGAGCTCGACCCCGACGTCGACGATGAGTCCCACCTCCCCGGCACCCGCGAGGGCCACCTGGCCGAGCTGTTCGAGGCCGCCGGGCTGCGCGAGATCGAGGCGACCGCACTCTCGGTACAGCCTCGAGCACCCGACCTTCGATTCCTGGTGGGAGCCGTTCACGCACGGCGTCGGCCCCGCCGGTGCCTACCTCGCGAGCCTCGACGCGGACCGGCGCGCGGCGCTGCGCGATGGCTGCCGGCAGCGGGTGCCCTCCGAACCGTTCGTGGTCACCGCCGTGGCCTGGGCGGCGCGCGGCCTCGCTTAGTCGGTAGGCGGGCCCGCCGACCATCGGCGTTCTGTCACCCTGCCTGCAGCGTTCGCCCGCGCATGACTCGTTGTTGTTCCTGCGCGCCCGACGCCTTCCGGGCGCGCCACCTGTTCGTTGCTCAGATCGGGTTGCTTCGGGCCTCCAACGTCGTTGCGCCGTCAACTAGGACGGCCCTGCTGACATCAACGCGACCTCGACTAGCGAAGTGGTTACTCGTTTGGGCATCTTGCCCGCCTAGCCGTCCTCCGGCCCCGGGGCGTGCCGAGGCAAACCGCCGCTAGACTGCAATCCATGCGGGACGTCCTGAGCCGCGCGAGTCGCGGCGACCTCGCGATGGCACCGGCCGCCTTCCGCCCACGGGACGGCTCGTGAACGCACTCGCCGCCGACGGCCCCGCGGATTCGCTTTCGGTGGTCGTCGCTGGGCATATCTGCCTCGACGTCATTCCCGGTCTCGCGTCGGACCGCCACCGACGCACGCTCGAGCCCGGCTCACTGGAGATCATCGGGCCGGCGACTCTGGCGGTCGGCGGATGCGTCGGCAACACCGGGATCGCGCTGCATCGATTGGGGATCAAGACCGCCTTGGTGGCTCGCCTCGGCGACGATCGGTTCGGGGCGATCCTGGACGATCTGGTGCGAACGGCGATCCCGGGGCCGGATCTCCATCTCATCGCCACGCCCGGGGGCTCGACGTCCTACAGCCTCGTTCACAACCGGCCGGGGGAGGACCGGGCGATCCAGCACTTCCCCGGCGTCAACGAGACGTTCGTGGCGAGCGACGTCCCGCCCGCGCTCCTTGGCAGCGCCACTCTCCTCCACGTCGGGTACCCGCCGCTGATGGCGGCGTTGGTCGCCGACGAGGCCCGCGAACTGCGGGACCTGCTGGCTACGGCCCGCGACCGGGGCGTCATCACGTCGCTCGACATGGCCAGCATAGGCACGGATCTCGGCGGCGGCCCGGTCCGCTGGCGGGACCTGCTCCGCCGGGTCCTGTCCGGCGTCGACATCTTCCTCCCGAGCCTCGACGAGGCGTGCCACCTCTTCGGTCGGAGCGTCGACCGGCACGCAGGGGCGCACCCAGCTTGGCCAGCGTCGGGCGCCTCGCGGATGAGATGCTCGACTTTGGCGTAGCGATCGCCGGACTGAAGCTAGGGCAGCACGGCCTCTACATCCGCAGCGGATCGAGCGCCCGCTTGGCATCTCTCTCAAGCCGCGTGTCGCCTGCCTGGGCCGACCGTGAGCTCCGCTCCACCGTGTTCGAGACACACATCGTTGGCACCGCCGGGGCCGGAGACGCGACGATCGCCGGCTTCCTCTTCGGCCTGCTGACGGGGATGGACCCGACCGCGACAGTCACCGCCGCCTCTGCCGTCGGCGGGGCCAGCACTGAAGCCGCCGACGGCGCGAGCGGCGTGCCCAGCTGGCCGGAGCTGGAGGCACGGCTGCGGAAGGGATGGAGACGCGTGGGCGCCATCGCCGAGGCCGGATGGACGCCCTCACCCCGAGCGGGAGTCTGGCATGGGCCCCGCGACGCGGTGGCATCCGGCGCCAGATAGCCGGTCGGCATCGCTGGCGACCCGTCCGCCAGGGCTCCGTTGTTTATCGAGGCAATCCGGGCTACGAGCCGAGGTACGCCAGGGCGGCCAGCACCCGGCGATGGTCGCTCTCCGAGTCGGGCAGCTCGAGCTTGGCGAAGATGTTGCTGATGTGCTTCTCGGTGGCCCCCTCGCTGATCCCGAGGGCCGCGGCGATCCCCACGTTCGTTCGTCCCTCGGCCATCGCCGCCGAGCACCTCGCGCTCGCGGGGCGTGAGCGTCATCAGCCGGTCGTCCCGCTTGCGCCGGACCATGAGCTGGGCGACCACCTCCGGGATCGAGGGCCGTGCCTCCGGCCGCCACCCGGCGCAGGGCGTCCATGAACTCGTGGATATCGGCCACCCGGTCCTTGAGCAGGTAGCCGACACCGCCGGCTCCGTCGGCCAGGAGCTCGCGTCGCGTACTGGCGCTCGACGTACTGGCTCAGGACGAGGACCGGCGTCCCCGGGACGCGCCGGCGCGCCTCGATCGCCGCGCGCAGCCCCTCGTCTCGCTGGGTAGGAGGCATCCGCACATCGACGACGGACACGTCCGGACGGTGCTCCACGACCGCCGCCACGAAGGACGGGCCGTCGCCGACCTTCGCCACCACGACGTCGCCGGCGTCCTCGATCAGGCGTGCCAGGCCCTCGCGGATGAGCGCGGAGTCCTCGGCGATGATGACCCGCAGCGGCCGGCCGTCCATGGCGCGATCATGCACCAATGGGTCGCCGTCGTCCGCTCGGCTCAGGCGGGACCGATCGGCAACTCGACGTGCAGGCGGGTGGGGCCGCCGGGCGGGCTCGAGAGCGTCAGCGCGCCGTCGAGCGACTGGACTCGGTCGCTCAGGCCGGCCAGGCCGCCGCCAGGGGTCACCGTCGCGCCGCCTACGCCGTCGTCCTCGACGTCCACCGAGAGCCCTGCGCCTTCGAGGTGACAGCGGACCTCGCAGCGTTCGGCCGAGCTGTGCTTGGCCACGTTGGTGAGCGCCTCGGCCACCACGAAGTAGGCGGCCCGCTCCACCGCGTGGGGCAGCCGCTGATCCGGAGGGAGGTCGCTGTCCACGACGGTCGGCACCGGGCAGCGGCCGGCCACCGCGCTGAGCGCCGCCACGAGTCCCCGGTCGAGCAGGATCGCCGGCGCGGTGCCGCGGACGAGGTCGCGCAGCTCGGCGAGCGTCTGACGAGCTTGCTCGCGAGCGTCGCTGACGAGCGCCTTCGCGACGGCGGGATCGGTCTCGATCTTGTCGGCGGCGAGACCCAGGTCGATGGCCAGGAGGATCAGCCGCTGCTGGGCGCCGTCGTGCAGGTCGCGCTCGATCCGCCGGAGCTCACTCGCCTCGACCTCCAGCGCGGCCGATCGGCTGCCCTGCAGACTCTCGACGCGCTGGCGCAGCTCCTCGCGCTCGCCCACGCAGAGCAGCCCCTCGACGACGGCGCGATGCAAGACATCAGCCCCCGAGAGACGTTCGCGGCGATCACCGCGAAGACGAGTCCGACCAGGAAGGCGATCAGGGTGACCGCGCGCCAGTCGACGGCGAGGTTGACATCGGGAGCTGTGACGCCGAGCCCGGCCAGCAGGACCACCACCACGGGGGCCACGAGCAGGCCGATCGCCGTTGCCCAAGTCGGTGACGACGAGCACGAACTCGAGGATCGTGAGCGGGAACGCCACCAGGATGTAGATGACGTCGCGCCAGCGGTTCTCGTCGATGAACTCAGCCTCGGCCCACGGGCGGAGCCAGCGCGCGGGACAACCGGAACGGTCCTCCGTCGAACGTCCGGTAGAGGTGGGGCCGAAGTGGACGGCGGTCGACGAGCGTCATCCGCCAGCGCTCGACGCGGGCGACCATCCGGGCGATCTCGATGCCCAGGCCGATGATCGGGATGCCGACCAGGAGGAAGAGGAGCGAGCCACCGGTCGAGAAGGTCGCGGTCAGCGCCACGAAGGCGAGGACCTCGACTCCGAACCCGAGCACGATCGCCAGGCTCGCCCGCCACGTCGACGGATCGAGCGGCGCCCCAGGACGGTGCGAACCAGGTCCGGCGGGTTCGCCCAGGGCACGGCAGGCTGCGGGCTTCGCGGTGCTCATCGTGCTGCAGACGCTACTCTCGCCGAGATGCCGTACAGCCGGCCAGGCGGTCCGACGTGACCGCGTCAGGCGCTCGCCGCGACGCGGAGCTCCGGGTCCCTCCGCACGTGGACGGCGGAGAGCCCATGGTCGCGGATCCTGCCGTCGCGCATCCGGACGACCCGGTCGCAGGCCTCGCCGACCTCGGGGTCGTGGGTGACGAGCACGAGCGTCTGGCCGTGCTCCCGGTTGAACCGGCGAAGCAGCGTCGAGGACCTCGGCGGACCGCTCCGAGTCGAGGTTGCCGGTCGGCTCGTCGGCCAGGACGAGCGCCGGCCGGTTGACGAGCGCCCGGGCGATCGCGACGCGCTGCTGCTCGCCGCCGGACAGCTCGGCCGGTCGGTGGCCGGCCCGGTCGGCCAGGCCGACCAGGTCGAGTGCCTCGAGCGAGGCCGCCTGCGCCTTCGCAGCCGCCGATGCCCGGCGTAGTCGCAGGCGAGCGACACGTTCTCGAGCGCCGTGAGGGTCGGGCACCAGGTTGAAGTCCTGGAACACGAAGCCCATCCGCCGGGCCCGGATCCTGGTCCGCTCGCCGTCGCGCGAGCGTCGACCATGTCGCGGCCGTCGAAGATGAGCTCCGGGCGCGGGCCGTGGTTCAGGTCCGGCGCGTGGAGCAGGCCCAGGATGTGCATGAGCGTGCTCTTGCCCGATCCCGACGGGCCCATGATCGCGACCATCTCGCCGGGCTCGATGCGGATGTCGACGCCGCGGAGGGCTTCGACGGTGTTGCGCCGGCCGAGGCGGTAGGTCTTGCGCAGGTCGCGGCCTTCGAGGAGCTGCCATCGTTCGTTCTCCGTACGTTGCCGCTGGCTTGGGGCGGTCACTCGTAGCGAAGCGCGGTGACCGGGTCGAGCCGCGCGGCGTGCAGGGCCGGGACGAAGCCGGCCACGGCGCCCAGGACCGTCGAGAAGGCGACGGCGGTGACGGCCGTGCCGGGGGTCAGCTCGAAGAGGATCGTGCCCGAGGAGCGGCCCGGCCTCGTTGGCCAGCAGGACCACGACCGCGCCCGAGGACCAGGCCGATCGCGCCCGCCGATGAGCCCGATGAGGGCGGACTCGGTCACCAGCTCGCGCACGATCCGCAGGCGGCTGCCGCCGATGGCTCGCTTGATGCCGATCTCGCGCGTCCGCTCGGCGACCGACATGGCCATCGTGTTGATGACCGACAGGCCGCCGACGACGAGGCTGATCAGGGCGATCCCGACCAGGATCGAGTTGAAGATCGCGGTGGCCGAGCCGATCTGCGGTCGAAGTCCTGGCCGGTCATGGTCGTGACACTCGGGCACGGCGGCCTCGATCTCGGCCGCGACCGTCTCGGGATCGACGCCCGGCTTCGGGGTAGACGGTGAGTCCGGTGGCGATCTCGGAGGGATCGAGCTCGCTGCGCGACCATCGGCGGGAGCGTCTTGAGGTACAGCTCGCTGCGCCGCCGGCGAGCGGGATCGCCGCGGTCGTGTCGGGCGCGGTCAGGGTGGGCTCCACGATCCCGACCACCTCGAACGACTCGACCCCGCAAGGTCGATCGTGTCGCCGACCTTCGCGTCGTGCTGGCGGGCGATGTCCGAGCCGAGGACGGTCGACGTTCGTGCCCTCGTCCTCGGCCGTGAGCGCCCGCCCGGTCGCGTAGCGGATCGGGAACGTCTCGCGGCCCTCGTCCGCGCCGGCGATCGAACCCGTGATCATCTGGCGGCATCCCCATCGAGACGCCGCTCATGTCGTCGGACATCAGCATCATCACGCCGGGGACGACCACGTCGACGCCGTCGAGGCGCGCGACCTGATCGGCGGTCGCGATGGCCAGCGGGCCGCCGATCCGCCATCGTCGCGCCCTTGGCGGAGACGGTGACCTTGTCCTGGTAGAACGTGCTGCCGCCCGCCACCAGGGCGTTGATCTTGTTGGCCATCGAGCCGAAGACGACCAGCGCCCAGATCCCGATGGTGATCCCCAGGATCGTGAGCGTCGTCCGCAGCTTGCGCCGCCCGAGGTCGCGACAGAAGTCGCATCGTGTTGTTCCCTCATCCCGCGGCGGCCGGTCGGCCGTCTGGCGTGCCACCCTGAGTGGCATCCGGTGCCGTCACCGTCACCTCGAGACGCTACCGGCGGAGGAACCTGTCGGCCAGCCGGCCACCCGGCGTCTTCGGGGTGGGGCTAGCCCCAGGGCTCCTCGGCCCCTGACGTCAGCCGTTGCCTCCGCGCACCGTGTCGAGCCGCGCGCGATGCAGGGGCTGGCCGGAGTCGGGTACAGTCGTCGCCCATGATTTCCAACCGCCTTCGACGCGGCGCTCTCCTGCCCGTCGCCCTCGCCGCCGCCCTCCTGGGCTCGCTCGTCGCCGTCACCCCGGCCCAGGCGCTGACCGTGCAGCGCGCCTGGCACGCCGTCTTGCGGGCAAACGGCGCTAGCCTCACCGTCACCCTGCGGGCGTACCGGGGCGACACGGGGGTGATCCTCATCGGCGGGACCGGCGTCGCCGCCGGCAGCCAGGCGGTCGCCTTGCACGCCGGTTCCTGCTCCTCGCCGAGGGTCATCG
This sequence comes from uncultured Chloroflexia bacterium, assembly GCA_963712585.1. Taxonomy (GTDB): domain Bacteria; phylum Chloroflexota; class Limnocylindria; order Limnocylindrales; family CSP1-4; genus CAVQIH01. Next base: position 97,446 of record CAVQIH010000021.1, on the reverse strand, counting down.
TTCGGCTGACACCCCTCGCGGTTGCCTCGAGCGGGTCGGTGAGCCGGTCGACGAAGATCGGCAAGATCGTCATGGGCAAGCTCTGGGCGGCCGCGGGCAAGGGCGCGATCGGGGTCCAGGTCGGATCGGGCGGAAGCTCGATGTGCGCGACCCTCAAGTTCTCGGTGGCCACCCGCATCGTGATCAGCTCGTACGGGATCGACCTGCCCGTGATCATCGGGCCGCGCGGCTTCCCGCCGTGCAACGTGGCCATGTACCTGCGCGAGCTCTGGCAGCCCCGAGAGCCCGGCGTGACCTTCCTCTACGCCCACGCCCGGGAGGGGATGTTCCTGCCCCTGCTCAAGGCATCCTGGGTCAACAACGGCAAGGCCCTCATCGGCAAGCGGGTCCTGGTCTACACCGACGATGGCGTCGTCTCGACCTACGAGATCAGCAGGGTTCGTCGCCACGTGATCACCCTGGACGGCATCTTCGACGTCACTGCGGAGCAGCTCTGGATCCAGACGTCGGAAGGCCCGCGGGGCACCTACGAGAAGCTCATCCTGGTCGCCCGCCGGGTCAGCAGCGCCCCGGCTGGGGACGCGCTGGCCGTCCCCGTCCCGCACCCGATCTACTGCTCCTGAGGGAGCGCCGCTCGTTCGTCGTGACCTTCGGACCTATGCTCTCCCGCCCGTCGGGCGCACAGTCGCGCCGCACGAGGGAGGCTCCATGACGTCTGGCGAGGACTTCTCGACGACCGCACGGGCGGCGGAGCTCGAGGTCGCGATCTCCGAGGCGGCGGTGGCCGATGCGGCTGTCATCCTGGCCCTTCAGCGGCTGGCCTTCGAGAGCGAAGCCAGGCTCCACGACGACTGGACGATCCCGCCGTTGACGCAGACCCTCGACGGGCTGGTCGCCGACTTCGCCGATCGGGTCTTCCTCAAGGCCGAAGCGAACGGTCGCATCGTCGGCGCAGTGCGGGCCATGCAGGTCGAGGACACCTGCTTCGTGGAGCGCCTCATCGTCCATCCCGATGCCCAGGGCCGAGGCATCGGTGGGAAGCTGCTGGGTCACATCGAGGCCCGGTTCCCCACCGCCCGCCGGTACGAGTTGTTCACCGGCCATCGGAGTGCGGGCAACCTCGCCTTCGACGCCCGGCGCGGCGACCGGCCCTTCCGAGAGCAGCCGGTCAACGAACGGCTGCGGCTGGTCTTCATGGAGAAGCGCCGTGAGGGGTGAGGCCGCGGCCCAGTCGCCCGCGGCCTGAAACCGGGCTGGGCGGTCGCGTACCATCGGAATCGCAGATGACCGCCTTCTTCGCCGGCCTCGCGCCGGCTCCGCCCGACTCGATCCTCGGCCTCATGGAAGCCTTCCGCGCCGATCCCAGCCCGGCCAAGATCAACCTGGCCGCGGGCGTCTTCGTCGACGAGACCGGCGAACGCCCGTCCTGGCCACGGTGGCCGAGGCCGAGCGCCGCATCCTCGACCACCAGGTGACCAAGCTCTACAAGCCGATCGCCGGCGATCCGACTTCCTCTCCGCCGTCCGCGAGCTGGTCTTCGGGCCGGCCAATCCGGCCGTCACGGAAGGCCGCATCGAGGTCGTTCACACCCCGGGAGGCACCGGTGCCCTGCGGGTTGCCGGCGACCTGGTACGCCGCGTCCGGCCCGACGCCGCGGTCTGGCTGAGCGTTCCGACCTGGCCGAACCACCCCGAGGTGTTCGAGGCCACCGGGCTCGCGATCCGCCCCTACCCCTACCTCGACCCCAGCGGGACCCGGCTCGACCTGGCCGCCATGCTGCGCGGCCTGCGCGACGCCGGCCCCGGCGACGTGGTGGTGCTGCATGCCTGCTGCCACAACCCGAGCGGAGTGGATCCCCGGCCGGCGGAATGGCGCGAGATCGGCCAGGCGCTCGCCGACATCGGGGTCTGCTGCCCCTGCTGGACTTCGCGTACCAGGGCTTCGCCGACGGCCTGGCCGAGGATGCGACCGGCGTGCTCGAGCTGACGCGCCAGGGTCGGACCCTGTCGCGGCCTCGAGCTTCTCCAAGAACTTCGCCCTCTACGATGAGCGCGTCGGCGCCCTCTCGATCGTCGGCTCGACCGCGACGGAGGCCGCAGACCCTGCTCAGCCACGCCAAGATGGCGGTCCGCGCCAACTACTCCAACCCCCCGGCTCACGGCGGCGAGGTGGTGGCGACAGTCCTCCTCGATCCGGAGCTCCGGCGTGCCTGGGTTGACGAGGTCGCCGCAATGCGCGAGCGGATCAACGGCAATCGACGCCGTTTCGTGGAGGGGCTGAGCGCAGCCGGCGTGCCTGGAGACCTCGAGCGCTTCGCCCGCCAGCGCGGCATGTTCTCCTTGCTGGGGCTCACCCCCGAGCAGGTCGCCCGCCTGCGTGAGGAATTCCACGTCTACGTCGTCGGGCGCGGCCGTGTCAACGTCGCCGGTCTGACCGATCAGAACCTGGAGCCAGCCTGCGCTGCCATCGCGGCGGTGATCCGGGACTAGCTTGGGGCCGGCAGCGTCCGGGCGGGAGCACACACGGCCAGGCCAGCGATGCCTTCAGCGGCCGCGCCGCCTCCGCGCCCGCTCGGACTCGATGACCCGCAGCCGGGCGTCGTCAATTCCGAAATGGTGGGCGACCTCGTGGAGGACGGTCGACTCGACCGCCTCGGCCCGTCGGGCCGGATCCGGAAATGAGAGCTCATGGGGGATCCGATAGATGGTGATCTGGCTCGGGATCGGGGCGCCCTCAGCGCCCCAGGCCGTGCGGGGCACGCCCTGGTAGAAGCCGAAGAGCCGGCTGCCCGGTGGCACGCGCTCCGGGGGCGGCTCGTCCTCGACCACGAAGGCGACCGAATCGAGGTGCTCGGCGAAGGGCGTCGGGATTCCCTGGACAGCCCGAGCGACCAGCTCGTCGAACGCCTCGCGGCGCGCTTCCGAATCGTCCTGGAAGTACCCGCGGGCGGAGGGGCGATCGGGTCGGCTCATCGGGTCGGCGGGCGAGCCGGCCGCTGGCTTGAGGCCAGCCGACTCGATCGCGGCCCGGCTGCCAGGGGACCGACGGCCGTGCGCCAGGCACGCGTGAGGAGCTTGACGTCCTCGGGGTCGAGCCGGTCGCGGGCGGCCACCGTTCCCGTGGTCTCGGCGACCGCCTCGGCGACGTCAGCGCCCAGCCGGGCGTCCAACCCGCTCGATGCCGCGAGGATCCCGATTCGCCGCATCGCCGCATCGCGGCCGGCACCCGCCGCGGCCAGCGCGTGGATGTCGCGTTCATTCGCGAAGGCCCGGCTGCGGGCGGCGCGCCAGGGCTTGGGAGCGGCGCCCTCGGCGGCCCGCCGCGCGTGTGCCAGCTCCACCGACTCCGAGGCCGTGAGGGTGTTGGCGCGCTCCAGGATGGCGTCGACGTCGGGCGATCGCGGGCCGAACTCACCCGTCTGGCGCAGGACGCGCACCCGACGCCGCCGAAGCACATCGGAGCCGAGGTGGTAGGCAGCGAGCGCGACGAAGACCACGATGATCGCGGCCCAGAGCAAGTCCTCGACCATCCGGCGATAGTACGACCGCGCCCGGTGACGGCGATCGTGGATTGGGCAACGACCGGCGCGCGTGAGTAGACTTGGTGATCGGGCGGCCCACCCTTGCCGTGCCGGCCCCCCGATCACCGCCAATGGAGCCCAGATGAAGGTTGGTGTCCTCAAAGAGACCCTGCCCGGGGAACGCCGCGTGGCGCTGGTTCCGGAGGTCCTGGGGAAGCTCGCCTCCGCGGGCCTCGAGGTTCTCGTGGAATCCGGGGCCGGCGTGGCTGCCTCGTTCCCCGACGGGACGTACGCGGAGGCGGGCGCGATCGTGGCCTCCCGGGCCGACGTGTACGCCCGGGCCGACATCGTCCTCAAAGTCCAGAAACCGACCCCCGACGAGGTCGCCCAGCTGCGACCCGGTCAGACCCTGATCGGGCTGCTCGCGCCACTCCTGGACCCGGCGCTCATGAAGACGCTCGCCGAGAAGGGCGTCACGGCGATCAGCCTCGACGCCATCCCGCGCACGCTCTCGCGAGCCCAGTCCATGGACGTCCTCTCGAGCCAGGCGAACATCGGCGGCTACAAGGCCGTGCTCGTGGCGGCCGAGGCATTCGGGCGCTACTTCCCGTTGCTGACGACGGCCGCGGGGACCGCCAAGCCGGCCAACGTGCTCATCCTCGGCATCGGCGTCGCCGGCCTCCAGGCGATCGGGACCGCGCGCCGCCTCGGCGCCGTCGTGAAGGCCTACGACGTGCGCCCCGAGACCAAGGAGCAGGCGGAGTCGCTGGGCGCCCAGTTCGTCACGCTCAAGACGACGATCGACGCGACGGGCGCGGGTGGCTACGCCCGCGAACTGACCGCGGAAGAGCACGCCGCCCAGCAGGCCGAGCTCAACAGCGTGATCGCATCGATGGACGTGGTGATCACCACCGCCCAGGTCCCGGGGCGCAAGCCCCCGGTCCTGGTGACCGCCGAGGCCGTCCACGCGATGCGCCCCGGCTCGGTCATCCTCGACATGGCGGCCAGTCCCCTCGGTGGCAACTGCGAGCTCTCCAAGGCCGGCCAGATGGTGGTGACCGACGGCGACGTGACGATCCTGGCCCCCGAGAACCTGCCGGCCACGCTCCCGATCAGTGCCAGCCAGTTCTATGCCCGCAACCTGCAGGCCCTCCTCCTCCACCTAGTGAAGGACGGCCAGCTCGCCATCGACCCGGCCGAGGAGGTCACGGCCGGGGTCCTCATCACTCACGGCGGGAAGGTCGTCCAGCCGGCGACCGCGAGGCTCCTCGAACCCGTCCCCGCGGCCGGAGGCGCCCCCGCATGACCGAGCTCAGCACGCTCCTGACCCCCATCACCATCTTCCTGCTGGCGATCCTCGTCGGCTTCGAGGTGATCTCCAAGGTTCCGGCCACGTTGCACACGCCGCTGATGTCCGGGGCGAACTCCATCCACGGGATCGTCCTCGTCGGGGGGATGCTCATCGCCGCCAATGCCACCGACTGGCTCGGCTACCTCCTGGCCTTCGTGGCCATGGTCTTCGGAGCCGCCAACGTCGTGGGCGGCTACGTCGTCACCGATCGAATGCTCCAGATGTTCAAGAAGAAGCCCTCGGCCCCCAAGGCCGAAGCGAAGCCCTGACCGGCAGCGCCATGGACATCGGCGACCTCGTCTACATCGCCTGGCTCATCGGCGCCGCGGCGTTCGTGCTCGGCCTCCACCAGATGAACTCCCCGGCCACGGCCCGCAACGGCAACCTCCTCTCGGCCGGCGGAATGGCGATCGCGGTCGGCGCGACGGCCCTCGACCTCGCGGTGACCGGCGCGGCGTCGGCCACCGCCTGGGTCGTCATCGTGGTCGGCTTCCTGATCGGTGGCGGCGCCGGCCTGTGGATGGCGCGCATCGTGAAGATGACGGCGATGCCCCAGCTGGTCTCGCTCTTCAACGCGGTCGGCGGAGGCGCCGCGGCCCTGGTTGCGGTCAGCGACTACCTGCGCATCCTGGGCACGCTCGAGGAGCGTGGCTCAACGGCGATCTTCGTCGTCCTCGGCGCGGTCATCGGGTGCGTGACGTTCTCGGGCTCGCTCATCGCCTCGGGCAAGCTCCAGGGGGTGATTCCCGGCAAGCCGATCCCGGTCCCCGGCGGCCAGCTCGCCACGTTCGGACTGGCGGCCATCGCCCTGATCGGGCTGGTCCTGCTCGTCCTGGGCGCGTCCCACGCGCTCGAGCTGTCGAGCGGGATCTCGGCGCTCGTGCTGCTGGTCATCGTGGCCGCGGCGCTCGTCTTCGGGATCACCATGGTCCTGCCCATCGGCGGCGCCGACATGCCGGTCGTGATCAGCCTCCTGAACTCGTTCACCGGCACGGCCGCGGCGATGGCCGGTTTCGTCCTCGACAATCCGGTCCTCATCATCGCCGGCGCCCTGGTCGGTGCCTCGGGCGGCATCCTCACCAAGCTGATGGCCGACGCGATGAACCGTTCGATCTTGAACATCGTCGCCGGCGGATTCGGCGGCGGAGAGGGCACGGCCGGCGCCGTCGCCGGCCCGGCGGGATCGGTCCGCTCGGTGAGCCCCGACGACGTGGCAATCCAGCTCGTCTACGCCCAGAACGTGATCATCGTCCCCGGTTACGGCCTCGCCGTGGCCCAAGCCCAGCACGCGGTGCGGGAGCTCGCCGAGCTCCTCGAGGAGAAGGGCGTCGACGTGAAGTACGCGATCCACCCGGTCGCCGGCCGGATGCCCGGTCACATGAACGTCCTGCTGGCCGAGGCGAATGTCCCCTACCCCCAGCTCAAGGAGATGGACGAGATCAACCCGGAGTTCGACCGCTGCGACGTCTCGCTGGTGGTGGGCGCCAACGACGTCACCAACCCGGCCGCCCGGCGGCCCGGCAACCCCGTCTCGGGGATGCCGATCCTCAACGTCGATCACTCCAAGAGCATCGTCGTCGTCAAGCGCTCGATGGGCCGCGGCTACGCGGGCATCGACAACGAGCTCTACGCCAACCCCAAGACGGGCATGCTCTTCGCCGACGCCAAGGATGGGCTGAGCCAGCTCATCGCGGCCGTGAAGGCCCTCTAGGATGACCGTCTCGTAGGCGGCGGGCGCACCCGCGCCCTACCGGCTCCGACCGCCCCATGGTGGAGCACCACTGCGCCGCGCCTGCGCCCTCGCGGTCCGCCGCGAGGGCTCGTGCCTTCCGCCGATGCCGCCCGACGCGGGCCTGATCCTGGCCCTGGCGATGGCCCTGGCCTTCGCCCTGACGAACGGCTTCCATGACGCCGCCAACGCGATCGCCACGCTGGTGGCCACTCGCGCGGCCCGGCCCGTTCCGGCGGTCCTCGTGGCAGCCGCGTTCAACCTGGCCGGGCCGCTGCTGATCGGCGGGGCGGTCGCCAACACGATCGGCAAGATCGTGGACGTCCCGGCCGGCCACATGGTCCCCGTCATCGGGGCCGGCCTGAGCGGCGCGGTGGCCTGGAACCTAGTGACCTGGTGGCGAGGCCTGCCGGCCAGCTCGAGCCATGCGCTGGTGGGCGGGCTGGTCGGAGCCGCGCTCCTCGATTCGGGTCCGACGGCGGTTTCGTGGGGCCCGGTCGCGGACGGGCACGTGGCGGGTGTGCTCGGCGTCCTCGTTGGCCTGCTGCTGGCGGGCATCCTCGGCCTCGGTGTGGCGTTCACCCTCGAGCATCTCGTCCTGCGGTCGATGCGGCGGGCGACGGTCCGCTTTCGGCGGCCGGTTCGCGCGGCCCAATGGGTGACGTCGGCCTGGCTGGCCTTCAGCCACGGCTCGAATGACGCCCAGAAGTCGGTGGGGATCGTGGCCGCCCTGCTCCTGGCAACCGGGCGGTCGGATCACTTCGAGGCACCGGTCGCCTGGATCGTCGCGACGGCCGTCGCGCTGACCCTCGGAACCGCGCTCGGCGGCTGGTCGATCGTGCGCACCATCGGTCGGCGGATCTTCCCCCTCCGCAGCGTCGATGGGCTGGTGAGCCAGACGAGCTCGGCCGGGGTTATCCTCGCGGCGACGCTGGTGGGGGCGCCGGTGAGCACCACCCAGGTCGTCTCGTCCTCGATCGTCGGGGTCGGCGTGGCGCGCGGCCGCTGGCGCCACGTCAGCTGGGAGGTCGTGCGTGAGATCGCCGTGGCCTGGCTGACGACGATGCCCGCGGCGGGAGCGATCGCCGGACTCACCCTGCCGGCCTGGATGCTGATCGCGGGAGGCTAGGCGATGGCCCGGACGATGCGCTGGTTCCTGCCCGAAAACCCCAGGGTCCTGGAGATGCTCGGCCAGCAGGCCGCGCTAACCATCGAGGCGATGGCCGACCTCAAGGCCTGGGCGGCCGGAGACGCCGCCGCGGCCGAGCGACTGCGTGCCGCGGAGCATCGGGCAGACGCGGTCAAGCGGGAGCTCCGCCTGGCGCTCCGTGAGGCGTTCATCACCCCCATCGGAGCCGAGGATCTCTACGTCCTGTCCGAGCGGCTCGATGCGATCCTCAACGGGGCCAAGGATGCTGTCCGCGAGTCGGAGGTGATGGCCATGGCGCCCGACCAGGCGGTGGTGGCCATGGTCGGCTTCCTGGCCGACGGCGTCGGCCACCTTGCCGCCGCGTTCAAGCGGCTCGGGGACCACGATCGCGACCGGGGGCAGGGCGCCACCGACGAGGCCGACGCCGCGGTCAAGGCCCAGCGCCAGCTCGAGCGGGTCTACCGCAACGCGATGTCGGCCCTGCTCGCCATCGACGACCTGCGCGAGGTCATGGGCCGGCGCGAGCTCTACCGGCGCTTCTCGCGGCTCGGCGAGATCGTCACCCAGGTCGCCGAACGGGTCTGGTACGCATCCGTCAAAGAGGCCTGAGCGCGCCGGTCGAGCCTGCAGCCCGGGCCGGGTGGCAGCTCAGTCGGGCAGCTCGATCCTGATCCGCTTGTTGATGCGGCCCTTGCTCTCGTAGCCGGTCACCCGGATCTGACGAACCTCACGGGTGTTGGCCACGTGGGTCCCCCCGTCGGCCTGGAGGTCGAGGCCCACGATCTCGATCGTCCGAACCTGCGCGATCCCCTCCGGCAGGAGGTTGATCTTGGTCCGGATCAAGTCGGGGATGGCGAACGCCTCGGCGCGGGGCAGGACCGCCACCCGGACGTCACGCTCTTGCGCTAGCTCCTCGTTGACGCGCTCCTCGATCGTGGCGACCAGCTCGCCCGACATCCGCTCGAACTCGAAGTCCATGCGGCCCGACGCGGGTTCCATGTTGCCGCCGGTCACGAGGGCACCGTAGTCGCGCCAGACGACGCCGCAGAGGGCATGGAGCGCGGTGTGGGTACGCATGAGCGCGTAGCGGCGTGGCCAGTCCACGTCGATGGTCACCAGTGCGCTGCTGCCGGCCTCCGGCGGCTCGGCGCCCGGCTCGAGCTCGTGGACGATGTCGTCACCGATCCTCCTGGCGCCCACGATCACCCAGGCTCTCCCATCTGCGGCGCGCAGCGTGCCCCGATCGGCCGGTTGGCCACCGCCCCCGGGTAGGCGACGGTGCGATCCAGGACGACGAGGGCGCCCCGTCCGGCTTCGGCCGGCTGGACCTCGCGGATGGATGCCTCCAGCGAGGCGAGGTAGGCGTCGACGTAGCAGAGGTTCTCGCTCATCGGCCGGATGCTACTTGACCGTCAGGGTGCCCGTCATGTTGGGGTGGACGGTGCAGACGAAGCCGTAGGTGCCCGCCGGCAGGGCCGCCACCTGATAGGTGATGGTCGTCACCCCGGTCACGATGTCGCCCTGCCAGAGCTCCGGGCCGGTCGGGGAGTCCCCGTGGATGGCGACGTTGTGGGGGATGCCCGGGTCGTTGTTGGTGAACTCGATGCTAAAGGGGGTGTCGGCCGGAACCTCGAGGCTGCTCACGTCGTAGGCGACGTTGGCGGCCGTGATCCGCAGGACCGTCCCCGCGGGGACCTCGCTCGGGGCGCCGCTCGGGGCCGGGGAGCCCGAGGGGGCGGGGGTCGCCCCGCCGCTCGGGGCCGGCGTCGGCGGCTGGGTGGGGCTGAAGGTCCAGCCGGGGGACGCTCCGCCACTGCAGGCGGCGAGGCCACCAGCGAGGGCGAGCAGAGCGACGAAGGGGAGGGCGCGTGCAGTCCGCATCGGGATCGATAGCCTCTCGTGATTTGGGTCAGGTCGCTCGACGCAAGCCGCCCGCGTGACCTCGGCTCCCAGGACGGGCGGCGCCAGCGCAGAAGACCGGGCCATGGTGAACGGCCGCACCACAACGCAGGGCAGAAACGGGATACCCCCACTCTACCGTCGGCCGCCAAAACGCGCCCGAAGACGACGGGAATCGCGCCCGCCCGAGTTCAGCTGGTCCGCCGGGTGCAACCGGCCGACCAGGACCCGGTGCCTGGACGCATAGGACCCCCTAGTACTTTCTCGCCATTGGAGCACCGGCACGCCCGGCCGTAGGGTCGCATTCCAGCGCCGAAGCGGTGTTCTTCGAGTGGCGCGAGAAGACACCTACCCAACTCCGGGGCAGCCCGCCTTGGGGGTGACCCGACCAGTCGGAAAGAGCAATCATGAAGACCGCCTTCAAGGCCACGTTCTACCGCGTCGTGCTCACGCTCGCCTCCCTCGCGGCTCTTGCGATGGCCGCGGGTGCGGGCAAGCGCTGGTTCTGATCGCCCGATCCTGAGTCCTGCCCCGGCTCACGCCAGCCGGCCGGAGCGGACGCCGACACCCTCCTGCGGCCCGCGCGTCCGAGCGCCCACTCGGCCGCGCGACAGGATCGGAGACCACGAGGCCCGGACCCCGTCCGGGCCTCGTTTCTTTGGCGCAACCGGCTGCCGGCTGAACGTCTCGCGCCTGCGCCTCAGCGGCGGCTGGTCAGGTCGAGGCGAACCGCGACGGTAGCGGCCTCGACTCGCCCGGACACCCCGAGCTTGGCCAGGATGTTGCTGACGTGGACACCCACGGTCTTGCGGCTGATGAACAGTCGCTCGCCGATCTCCGGATTGGTCCGTCCCTCGGTCATCAAGGCCAGCACCTCGCGCTCGCGCGGGCTGAGGCCGAAGGCGTTCGGCGAAACCGTCGGGGGCGAGCCGAGGAACTCACGGCCGAGCGCGGATGACGGAGCCGGGATTGCCTCGCGACCCAGCGGTCGGAGGCGCCCCCCCATGGCAGACCGCTCGACCCGGCTCGAGCCCCAGGTCTCGCCCCGCCGGGCGGCCGTATCTCCGACACGACGTCCGCCGGCCTGCGGGGACCCGGCGCGGCGCCCATCCTCGCGCGGCGCAGCGGCCACCGTGGCAACGAGGTCGCCTGCCGGCACCCCGGCTGGCGGCGCGGGCAACGGGATGAGCGCCCGGTTGGCGAGCTCTCGGAGCTCCCGCTTGAGGGGGCCCGCCCCGAGATCGTCGGCGGCCGCGTAGGCCGCCAGCAGAGGCGCCCGCGCTCGCGGTCGGGCAGCCCGCCCACCGCCTGCGGCAAGCGCGGCCTCGGCCTCGCGCCAGCGGGCGCGGGCAGCCTGATACCGGTAGCCGAGCGCATCCCAGACACCTGCCAACGCGGCCCAGGACTCGGGCTCGTCATGCCCGTCGAGGCGACTCCGGAACGCGCGCGCCGTTGCCAGCGTGGCGTCGGCCTCACGGCGCGAGCCGGCCGTGGTGGGAACGCCGGCGACCAAGACCGCTGCCTCGGCCGCGACCAGGATTCGCGCTCCGTGCTCTCGAGCCGCGGCCAATTCGGCGACGTCCCGTCGCTCGCGGGTCTCGGCGGCAATCGCGGCATCGACTTCGAGCGCGACCGCGGCGACCCGGGCGATGAGGACCCAGTCCTCGGTGCCCTCGATCCGCGCCCAGCCGAGGTCGACCGAACGCTTGGCGTCGAGGAGGTCGCCGCGCCACAGGGCAAAGGACGCCGCGGCGAGGTAGGTCGGCACCGACACGTCGACGTCCGGCGCGGTCTCCAGCTCGACGAGCAGCTGCCCGAGAAGGCGCGCGGCAAGCTCGCTGCTGCTCGATTCGATCTCCACGAGGGCGAGGTTGAGCGCCGGGAAGGCGAACGCCAGACCGGCCGGCCCCCATTCGAGCGCGGTGGCGCTGAGTTCCCGCGATTCCCGCCAGCGGCCCAGGATGAAGAGCGACTCGGCGGCGTTCCCGCGCAGGAAGTTGCCGTAGACCTCCTCCTGGTCGAGGCGCTGAGCCTCGGCGATTCCCTCGTAGGCGACGCGGAGGGCTTCCTCGCGACGACCGAGGAGATCGAGGACGGTGGTCAGGTTGGCGTAGACGCGGAAGAGATCGTCGAGTCGCCCGAGCTCGGCCGCGATCCCCTTGGCCTCATCGAGCAGGTGCAGGCCCGTGTCGGGATCGTCGCCCCAGGCGCGGCAGACGCCGAGCGTGCAGAGCGCATGTCCGAGCTCGCCACGGGCGGCTCGCCCGACCGTCTCGGCAATCCGGATAGCCTCGGAGGCGTGCTTCGAAGCCTCGGTGAAGGCGCCATCCAGCATGAGGAACTGGGCCAGCGACCCCAGGACCAGGGCCCGTTCCCGCCCCGCCTCACGGGTCACCAGCTCGACGGCGCGGCGGTGGGCCGCCAGGGCGCCGTCGTGATCGCCGGCGGATCGCCGATAGCGCCCCAGGCGATCCCAGAGGAGCCCGGCGGCAACCCGTTGGCGGCGCTCGTCGAGGAGCGCCAGGGCAGCCTCCGCGTAGGCAACGGCGCGCTGGGGCATACTCCCCGCGAACGCCGCTTCGGCGGCCCGGGAGCGCAGGTCCCAGGCGGCGGAGCGGCCCCCGACGACATCGTCCAGCTCGATGGCCAGCTCGAGCTGGGTAAGGGCGTCAGCGCCCGAGTCAAGCACCTCGGCCTCCGCCGCAGCCTCGACGGCCACGTCCCGCGCCTGGACGATCTCGTGCGCGGCGACGAGATGATGCACGGCCTCCGCGGGGGAACGGGCCAAGGCGCGCCCGAGCGCTTCGTGGATCCGCCGGCGTGGGCCCGGCAGCAGGTCGGTCGCGACCGCGTGGCCGATCAGCTCGTGACGGAAACCATGCAGCAGCGGCTCTCCGACCGGGGGCTCGGCAGGCAGCGCACCAGGATGGCCGGGGCCGGGATGGGCCCGGCCGGGCATGGGGCTCGGGGCGACCACCCCGGCCGCCGTGTACGCCACCACGATGCCTGTCTCGAGCGCCTCGGCCAGCCCGACTGCAAGATCCGGCTCCAGATCGCCGTCCGTGCGGACCGGCACGGTCCGCGAGCGCGGCGGCCGGCGCGGCGCATCGGCCTCGAAGACGGCCGAGGCCTCCGCCAGCTCGCTGTGTGGGAGGGGCATCGCCGCGACCGCCAGGAAGCGCAGGAGCCGGCGGCACTCCAGCGAGCGGCGCGCGAGGCGAGCAATGACGAGCTCCTCAAACGTCCCGGTCAGCGATCGCCGGGGCAGCTCTCGGCGGGCTGCCAGGAGCTCCTCGGCGAAGAGCGGGTTGCCTCGCGAGCGCTCGGCGACCAGGAGCAGGACCGAGGCCGACGGTCGCTCTCCCTCGACGCCCTCGACGAAAGCGGCCAGCTCATCACGAGCCAGTGGAGCCAGCTCGAGTCGGGTTGTCGGCTGGGTGCCCGAGACGATCGCCTCGAGGCGAGCATTGAGCGGATGGCCCCGCACCAGCAGGTCCGGGCGGTAGGTCCCGATCAGGCACAGGCGGCCGCGCCGGAACGCCCGGCTGAGGAAGGTGACGAAGGCCAGGGTTCCGGCGTCGGCCGCATGGAGATCCTCCAGCATGAGCACGACCGGAGTCCGCTCGCCGAGCCGGCCGAGAAGCCCGAACATCGCCTCGAGGAGTCGGGCCTGCCGTCCTTCCGGGGCCACAACGGGCGGATGAGCGGAGAGCAGCCCGAGATCTGCCAGCCGCGGCGCGATCGCCGGGACGAGCCGGCCGAGCGCGTCGGCCGCCGGTTCGGCGAGGGCCGCGAAGGTGTCGTCGGGCTGGCCGCCCAGGTGGGCCGCGAGTGCAGCCGCCACGGGAGCGTAGGGGCGGCCGCCCCGCGCGGTTGCCGCCGAGCCCCGCAGGACCACGACCGGTTCGGGGAGAGCGGCGATCCGCCGTTCCGCTTCGGCAAGGAGCCGCGTAACCCCCACGCCGCCCGCTCCCGCAAACAGCAGAGTGGAGGGCCGTTCCTCGACCGCCTCCTCGAGAGCGCGCGCGAGCGCCGCGAGCTCACGCTCGCGGCCCACGAACCGCGCGCTGGCAAGATTGGCGGGCATGGCAGGCATTCTAGGCACCCGCGGTCCCGCTGCGACAGTGCGAACCGGCGCACGTGCTTGGCATACTTGGCGGCGTGCCATCCCTCCTGGAGCGGCTGGGGCCGGTGCGGGCGTTCCGAGAGCTCCGCCGCGACTTCAGCGGCGTCGTCTTCGTGCTCGCCGCGGGCGACCTGGTGGCGAGCTTCGGATTCAGCCTCGTCTTCCCCTTCCTGACGATCTACCTCGTCGAGGCGCTCGGGGCCACCGCGTCGGAGGCCGGCCTGGTGATCGCCGGCTACGCGGTCTGCTCGATCGTCTCCGGCGCGGTCGGTGGCTGGCTGGCCGACCGAGTCGGCCGGAAGGCGGTGATGATCGTATCGGTCGGCGTCACGGGCCTCGTCGTGGTGCTGATGGGCCAGGCCCGGGACCTCGTCCAGATCGCCGCCCTGACGGTCGCCCTCGGGCTGATCGATCCTGCATTCGTGCCGGCCGCCCGGGCGGCCATCGCCGACGTCGTCGAGGAGCCCAAGCGGCCGCGCGCCTACGGGCTGCTGGGCGTTGCCGCGGCGGTGGGCTGGATCGCGGGCCCCTCGATCGGAGCCGGCCTGGCGACCCTGGGCTACCCGGTCCTGTTCACGATCGCCGGCGTCATCATCAGCGCCTATGCGCTGATCGCCCTCATCTGGCTGCCGGAGACCCGGCCGACCGACCTGTCGACGGCCGTTGCCCATGGTGCGGCGGCCGGCTTCGAGGGAGGACCGCCGATCGGGGCGCCCCTCGAGGTCGAGCACTGCGGACCCGACTGCACGCGGCTCCACCGGCACCGGTACACCGACGCATCCGGGCGCCGGCCGGTCGACGCTCGCCTGGTCTTCGTCGCCTTCCTGCCGATCGCGGCCGTCGTCCACGCCGCCGCATTCCAGTGGGTCACGTCGTTGCCGATCTATGCCAGGGCCGACCTCGGCGTGCCGACCGCCACCTGGGGCCTGCTCTTCAGCATCAACGGGATCCTGATCGTGCTCTTCCAGCTCCGGGTGTCCACGATCGCGGAGCGCTACACGAAACCGCGACTGATGGCCGCCTCATCGCTGCTGTATGGCGCCGGGATGCTGATCGTGGCCGTCGTCACCGACCCGCGCGTGGCGGTCGCCGCACTGGCCGCCACGATCGTCCTGGTCACGATCGGCGAGATGCTTCTCTACCCGATCGAGCCGTCCTTCGTCTCCGATCTCTCGCCGGTGACGCAGCGGGGTCGCTACCAGGGCATCGCGGCGGCCGCGACGGGCGTCGGGTCGGCCGTCGGTCCCCCGCTCGGCGGGTACCTCCTCGACACGTTCCCGGGTCCACTCGCCTGGCAGGCGACGGCCGGCGCGCTGCTGGTCGCCGCCGTCGCCTTCCTGGCGCTGGGGCGTCTGAGCGATCGCCTCCCGACCCCAGGCGGCGACCGGAACGAGGTGGTGGTGGCGTGACGGGGCCGGGGCGCCGAAGGGCTAGGGCCGGGGCGGATCCTCCGGGGTCGGGGGTTCGTCGGCCTCCCCATCCGGCCAACACCCTCAACGAGCTCCCTGGGGACGAGTGGCTGTACTTCACGAAGTCGGTCTGGACGACCGCCTACCCTTCGGAGCTGGGGCACGCCCTCCGCCGTGCGCATGGCGCGAACAAGCCGCCGCGACTCATGGCCCGCCTCATCGAGTTCTTCACCCGGACCGGGGAGCTCGTCCTCGACCCATTCGCCGGCGTCGGCGGGACCCTCCTCGGGGCGGCGATCGCACGCGGCCCACGACGGGCGCTCGGCTTCGAGATCGAGCCACGCTGGGTGGCCATCTACGAGCGCGTCGTGAGCGACCTGCTGGGCGAGTTCGGCCGGGACCGCCTCCTGACGGATCTCGGAGCGGCCGATCCGGGTGGTCCCCGCCGATTCGATCCGTCGGGCTGCCGGCTCGAGGTCGGCGACGCGCTGGCCCAGCTCGCCGAGGTCGACGACCAGAGCGTCGACTTCGTTGCGACCGACCCGCCCTACAACATCCAGCTCCCGCTCACCATGGCCGGCGGGCGACTGGCCGAGAGCCACGCCAATAGGCGGACCGACTACGCCATGGTCACCGACCGCGAGGCGGATCTCGCCAACAGCCCCGACTACCCGACCTACCTCGATCGGATGGAGGGCGTCCTCGGTGAGCTCGCACGGGTGCTTCGCGAGGGTCGCTTCGCCACGATCATCGTTCGCGACGCGTACCAGGGTGGCCGCTACCTCTTCACCTCGGCGGACCTGGCCGAGAGGGCAGGGAGGGTGGGCCTCGTCCTCAAGGGCGACCTGATCTGGTACCAGGCCGGGACTCGGCTGCGCCCCTACGGCTATCCGCGGACCTTCGTGCCCAACATCGCCCACCAGCACATCCTGGTGCTCCGCCGGGAGCCGAAGATCCCCTCGAGGGCGACCGGCAGGCGGCGAACCGGATCCGCCTCCGACACCGGACGGACCCCTCAGGCGCGCTGAGTCGAGTCGAGGTAGTCCTGGAGGACCTCTGGCCCGAGGGGCTCGCTGAGCGTCATCCGATGAAGCCAGCCCTCACGTCCGTCCGGGCAGCGGACGCGTCGGTACAGCCCGGAGGCTTCGATGACCTGGACCTCGTCGTCCTGGTCGAGGATCGACAGCTCCACGCTTCGGAGCTCGTCGGGGTCGGCGAGCAGCCGCACCAGGCGGTAGCGGACCCGATGCAACTCCAGACCCGGGAGGGGCGCGCTGGTCCCGGTCCGGAACGTGAGGGGCTCTGGCCGGGGAGGCTCGGCGAACGGGTCGGCCTTGCGAGCCTCCCGAAGCGAGGCGCGCCGCCAGCGCGGAATGCGCGATTTGTCGATGGGCGGCGCGGGCGGCCGACCGGCCTCGGGGGTGCCCTCCTCCGACTCCTCCGTGGACTCGGCGACTTCGAGCCCGGCTGGCTCGTCCGGCGTGGCTTCCTCGTGTTGGCCCTCGCGGCGGCGACGGCCGAAGATCCCCAGGCGCACGGCATCCCTTCGCAACGTGGTTGACGAATTGTCGCTTCACAGGATGCCGCGGGCTCGCGGGCTCGCCCATGGTACGAGGGTCCTGTCCGCTCGCCCTCGGCGGTCGGGGGTGGATCACCCTTTGGGCGGAGCGATCCGCGGGGGTTGCGCGATCCGCCCTCATGCCCCACACTGCGCGGACGATGAGCCACACCTGTGTGTCCTGGTCGATGTGTATGCGCCGGCGGCCCCGCCGCGTGGAGGATGGGGTCTGAGGCGCCGCACGACCTGAGCGCAGGTCTTGCCGGGGCCACAGATCGGTCCCGGGGCCGCAGTTCCGAAGGCAGGAGCTGCGGCCGTTTTGATTCCTCCGCCAGACGCGACGGGTAGCCGCCGAAACCACCGGCCGGCCCCAGGCCACGGGACCGCCACCCGCCACAGTCTCCGGAGCGTCGCAACGATGACCAGGGCTCACCCCTCATCAACCGAGCACGAGACCGGCCTTCTACGCCCCGTCGACTGATCCACGCCCAGCCGTCACGCAAGGAGCCAGACCATGGCCGAGCTCGACCCGACCACACTGCGTCCCGAAACCCTCGCCCTTCATGCCGGTCAACGGCCAGACCCGACCACGACCGCCCGGGCAGTGCCGATCTACGCCACGACGAGCTACGTCTTCCACGACGCGGCGCACGCGGCGCGGCTCTTCGGGCTCCAGGAGTTTGGGAACATCTACACCCGCATCATGAACCCGACCACCGGCGTGTTCGAGGAGCGCGTGGCAGCGCTGGAAGGCGGAATCGGTGCCCTCGGGCTCGCCTCGGGCCAGGCTGCTGAGACGCTGACCATCCTCAACCTGGCCCGGGCGGGCGACAACATCGTGAGCAGCTCGAGCCTCTACGGGGGCACCTACAACTTGTTCAGCTACACGCTGCCCAAGATCGGCATCACGACCCGCTTCGTCGACGGGACGCGCCCCGAGACGTTCGGGCCGGCCATCGACGGGCGCACGAAGGCCGTGTTCCTCGAGACCATCGGCAACCCGCGCCTGGACGTGCACGACATCGCCTCGATCGCCGCGATCGCCCATGCCAAGGGCGTGCCGCTGGTGATCGACAACACGTTCGCGCCGCTCCTGACCCGCCCGATCGACCACGGCGCGGATATCGTCATCCATTCCGCGACGAAGTGGATCGGCGGCCACGGCACCGCGATCGGCGGGGTCGTCGTCGACAGCGGAAAGTTCGACTGGGCCGCCTCGCCGCGCTTCAAGGAGGACTTCGTCGACCCGGACCCGAGCTACCACGGCGTGAGCTACGTCAACGCGTTCGGGCCGGCTGCCTTCATCCTCAAGCTGCGCGTCCAAGGCCTGCGCGACATCGGGCCGGCGCTGAGCCCCTTCAACGCATTCTTGTTCCTGCAGGGGCTCGAGACACTCCCGCTGCGCATTCGGCGCCACAGCGAGAACGCGTTGGCGGTCGCCCGCTGGCTGGAGGCGCGCGACGACGTGACCTGGGTGAGCTACCCGGGCCTGGAGTCGCACCCCTCCTACGGTCTCGCCACGCGGTACCTCAAGGGCGGCTTCGGCGGCATCGTGACCTTCGGGGTCAAGGGCGGCGTCGAGGTCGGTCGGCGGCTGATCGACTCGGTCAAGCTCTTCAGCCTCCTGGCCAATGTCGGAGACGCCAAGTCGCTGATCATCCATCCCGCCTCGACCACCCATCAGCAGCTGAGCGAGGAGGAGCAGCTCTCGACGGGGGTGACCCCGGATCTGATCCGGCTCTCCGTCGGGCTCGAGGCCGTCGAAGACCTCATCGCCGATCTCGAGCAGGCACTGGCGGCCGCGACGTCGGACGCGACGACGGTCGCCGCCGGGGCGTGACCGTGAGCGACCGGCCCGGGACACGCGCCGTCGTGCCCGGGCCGGTATCCGCCAGCGAGCCGCTCGAAAGCCGTTCGTTCGGCCCCGACGGTCGCTTCGGCAACGGGCGGGTCGAGTCCCTCGAGCTTGGCCCGCTCACCCTCGAGGAGGGCGAGGTCCTGCCGCTGCACGTGGCGTTCCGGCACGACGGACCGGGACCCGGTCAGGCCCCCCAGGTCCTGGTCGTGCATGCGCTCACGGGCTCGGCGGACGCTGCCGGGGACTGGTGGGCGCCGCTCATCGGCTCCGGGCGGGCGCTCGACACGGATCGCTTCGGCGTCCTGTGCGCCAACCTGCTCGGCGGCCGTTACGGATCGCTCGGACCGACCTCGCGCGATCCGCGGACCGGCCACCCCTACGGCTCCGCCTTCCCCGCCGTCTCGACCCGTGACCAGGCGCGCGCCCAGTGGGCGCTCCTGGACGCGATCGGGATCGGCGAGGTTGCCCTCGTCGTCGGCGGCTCGCTCGGGGGGATGGTCGCCCTGGAGACGGCGCTTGATCGGCCGACGAGCGTCAGGGCCGTCATGCCCATCGCCTCGCCGGCGGCGCTGGGAGCCCTCGCGATCGCCTGGAACCACGTCCAGCTCGAGCTCCTCGAGCGGCTCGGCGAAGAGGGGCTGGACCTCGCTCGGCGGATCGCACTCACGACCTATCGGAGCGAGGCCGACTTCGACCACCGCTTCGGACGAGGCCTCGAGGAAGACGGCCGCTTCTCGGTCGCGAGCTATCTCGTCTACCAGGGCCAAAAGCTGGTCGATCGCTTCGATCCCGACACCTACCGCGTCCTCGTCGAGTCGATGGACCGCCACGACATCGGCCGTGATCGGGGCGGTGTTCTCCAGGCCCTGGGTCGGCTCGCCCCAAACGGCGGTCAGGGGCATTCCCGAGGCACCCGATTGGTCGGGCTGGGAATCGAGGGCGACATCCTCTACGGGCCGGCCCAGGTCAAGGCCCTCGTGGCAGCTGCCGTCGAGGCCGGGGTCGATGCGACCTACGCGGAGATCCAATCGAACAAGGGCCACGACGCCTTCCTCATCGAGTGGAATCAGCTCGACGGGGTGCTACGGGGCGCGCTCGCGACCGCCACCTGATCGCGCTACCGTGGGCGCGTGATCGACATCGCCCGACCTGGCCCGCCACCCGACGGCCGGCCACGCTGCTGGTGGCCGGCCGGGACTGGCTCGGCCGATCCGTTGATGCTCGCCTACCACGACGAGGAGTGGGGCATACCGGGTCGACGACGACATCGCGCTCTTCGAGCGATTGGCGCTCGAGTCCTTCCAGGCCGGCCTGTCGTGGGCGACGATCCTGCGCAAGCGCGACGCCTTCCGGCGAGCCTTCCAGGGCTTCGATCCGGCGATGGTGGCCGGCATGGACGGGGCCGACCGGGCCCGCCTGCTCGCGGACGCGTCCATCGTCCGGAACCGCGCCAAGATCGAGGCCACGATCGGCAACGCCGCGGGCGTCCTGCGACTGATCGCCCAGCACGGGTCGCTGGCCGCGTACCTGGCCGCAATGCTCGATCGCCCGGCGCCACGCCTGCCGCGTACGTCGACCTTGGACGACGTGCCGGCCACGACCGCCGAATCCGATGCCCTGTCAAGGGACCTACGACGGCACGGATTCCGCTTCGTCGGCTCCACCATCGCGTACGCCTTCATGCAGAGCGTCGGGCTCGTCGACGACCACGTCCCGGGCTGCTTCCGCTACCGGCCCTCCTGAGCGGAGCGTCGGGCGGTCGGTGCCCCGGCCGGGGTAGGACCCGCCGCTAGGACCATCCGCCTACAGACGCCCGCGAGGGGCAAGCCTAGCCTCGTTGCGTACTCATCCACTCGGCCCGGGCGTATCTGACCCGAGCCGGGCTCTTGGGGGTGGTCTCCATGGCCACGGGGCATCGGAGGTCTGGCGCGCTGATCCGGCGGGCGCCGGCGCTCGCCGGAATCGTCGTCGCGGCATTGCTGGCCGGCGCCGTGCCGGTGGCGACGCTTGCGGTCGAGCCCGACCGCCAGGCCCCCGCGGCCGATCCGGCGCTCGCCTCCCCCGGCCCCGCCGCAGTCGCTGCCGTCGAGCGCGCCAAGCCGACTGCCAAGCCCAAGGCGACCCCGAGGCCAAAGGCGAGTCCGAAGCCCAAGGCAACCCCGAAGCCGACCCCGGCAACCTCGTTCCCGGCCCAGCCGGCGGTGGTCTCCGGATCGAGCGGCCCACCCTCGCTGACGCTCATGCTGGGCGGCAGTGCCGGCGCCGTCGTGCTCCTGGTCCTGATCGTGGTCCTGTTCTCCAGAACCGGCCGAGAGGGCCTTTCGTGGAGCTGTCCGGGGTGCCGCTCGATCAATCGACCCGGGGATCGGCGCTGTTACAAGTGCCGGCATCGCGCCCCGGCCGCTGACGAGCCGATCCCGGCCTAGGGCCGCGGTCGGACGCCGCGAGCTGCCCGGCAGGCATCAGCCGGGCGACGCGCGCACGGTCCCCAACTCCGCCGCCGTCCGGCGCAGCAGGTCTGCCGAGCGACGGATCCCCGACGCCTCCTCCGGGCTCAGCCCGATCCGCAACACCCGTTCTACCCCGTCCCGACCGAGGACCGCGGGCAAGCTCAGGCAGACGTCGTCGATCCCGTAGTAGTCGTTGACGAGGGAGCTGACCGAGAGAACAGTGTGCTGGTCGCGCAGGATCGCCTCGCAGATGCGGACCAGGCCCGCGGCCACCGCGTAGTGCGTGGAGCCCTTGCGCTCGATGATCTGGTAGGCCGCGTCGCGGGTGTTGGCGAAGATGGCGTCCATCGCGGCCTGGTCGTAGGGCACCCCGTTGGCGGCGCAGTAGTCGGTCAACTGCATCCCCGCGATGTTGGCGCTCGACCAGACCGGCACCTCGGAGTCGCCGTGCTCACCCACGATGAAGGCATGCACGCTCCGCGGGTCGACCTCGAAGTGGGCCGCCAGGAGAGCCCGAAAGCGGGCGGTGTCGAGGATCGTCCCCGATCCGAGCACGCGGCCGGGCGGGAGCCCGGCCAGACGGCAGGCCTCGTAGGTGAGGATGTCGACCGGGTTGGTGGCGACGACGATGATCCCCTCGGGGTTCGCCTGCGCGACCGCCGGCACGATCTCGGCGAAGATCGCGCTGTTCCTGGCGAGCAGCTCGAGCCGCGACTCGCCCGGCTTCTGGCCCGCCCCGGCGCTGATGACCGTGATCGCCGCGCCGGCGGTCTCCTCGAGCGACCCGACCGAGATGCGGGTCGTGGCGACGAATGGAACGGCGTGGAGCAGATCCATCGCCTCTCCCTCGGCCCGCCGGCGATTGGCGTCGGTCATCACGATCTCCGACGCCAGGCCGCTCATGACGAGGGCGAAGGCAAACGAGGCGCCGACGTTGCCGGTGCCCACGATGGCGATCCTGGTGGGGTGGGGTGCGTCGGGCTCGGACAAGGCGACCGCCTCCTCGGCATCGGGTACCCATTGCGCGGGCGTCGACCCGATCCCAAGCCTACGACACGCGGGCGCTCCGGCGGGTTCGAGCCGCATCCCCGCGGTCCGTGGCCTACGATGACGGCGACGTCTCCGAGCGGCCCGCCATCCCGACCGCGCGAGGGGAACCGCCATGGGCGGACGACTCAGGTTCTCGACGCTCCTCGCGGCCGTCGCGATCGCGGTGGCCGGCGCCTGGCCCGCGGTCGCCGCGGTGGACTTCCCCGCGGCCGGGAACCTCCTGCCGGGTCCGGCGCGCCCCGGTGCCGCGGACCGGGTGCTGCCGCCGCCGCCCGATCATTACCGGCCCGCCGAGGCCGGTCTGGCGAGCGACCTGGCCCGTCTGGCTCGGATCGCGGCAGCCAAGCGGGTGAGCCTCGCGGACGGGAACCCCCCAGGGCCACTCACCGCCACGCCGGGCTTGATCACCCGCCAGGACTGGAGCGGCACCCAGGTCGCCGTCACCGTGCGGACCATCCCGGGGGCCGAGGCGGGCGTGGCCGAGGAGATCGCCGACGCCGGCGGGCGTGCCCTCAACAGCGTCGTGGGCGTGGTGGAGGCGTACGTGCCCGCAGCCCGACTGTCGGTGGTGGCGGCGGTCCCCGGGGTGCGGTCTGTCCGGCCCATCCGCCGGTCGGCCGCGCGGGCTCTGACCAGCACCGGTGTCAGCCTCCATGGTGCGACGACCTGGCAGGCCGCCGGGGTCACCGGCGCCGGGGTCAAGATCGGCATCATCGACACCAGCTTCGCCGGCCTCACCCAGCGGCTCGGGGTCGAGCTCCCGGCCAGCGTCCAGGCCCGCTGCTATGCGGATGTCGGGACGTTCAGTTCCGATCTGGCCGACTGCGAGGCTGGCGACGACGATCACGGCACTGCGGTGGCCGAGACGATCTTCGACATGGCACCCGGGGCGACCTACTACATCGCCAACCCGGTGTCCCAACTCGACGACCGCCAGGCCATCGCCTGGATGACCGCCAACGGCGTCCGGATCATCAACGCCTCGTGGGGGCCCTGGTACCTCTTCGATGGGCCCGGCGACGGGACCAGTCCGTACGCCGATTCCGGCTACGCGGAGGTGGACCTCGCGGTTGCCGGGGGCGCCCTGTGGGTGGCCAGCGCGGGCAACTTCGGGCTGGGCGGGTGGTCCGGCTCGTGGGCCGACGCCGACCGCGACGGCTACCTCGACTGGTCGCCCGGCGAGTCCCTCAACGGGATCTCGCTCGCGGCAGGTGAGACCGTGGCCGCGGCCATCCGCTGGGACGAGCCGTGGGGTTCTGCCCGCAGCGACTACGACCTCTACCTCTTCGATGAGACCACCGATACCCCGGTCGCGGCGGCCGACGATCTCCAGGCCGGCGAGGGCGATCCGTTCGAGGTGATCTCGTACCGGACGGCCACCGCCGGCACGTACTACCTCGCCGTCTACCGCAACGAAGGCGCGGCGGACCACCGGATCCAGTTGCTGGCCGACGCAGACCTCGAGCACGCTGTCCCTGACGGGACGCTCGCCTCGCCGGCCGACAGCGCGAATCCAGGGATGCTGACCGTCGGGGCGGTCAAGGCCACGTCGGCGGGGACGATCGAGCCGTACAGCTCACGAGGGCCCACGACCGACGGCCGGGTCAAGCCCGACCTCGTGGCCGCCGACTGCGCCGCTACGAGCGTCGAGGACCCGTTCTGCGGAACGAGCCAGGCCGCTCCGTACGTGGCTGGAGCCGCGGCACTGGCGCTGCAAGCCAGTCCAGATCTCGATCCCGCCGGCCTCGCCGGCTTCCTGACGTCGCGAGCAATCCCGCTCGGGTCCGCCGTCCCCAACAGCACGTTCGGCGCCGGCCGCCTGGCAATGGGTGACCCACCGCCCCGAGACCCGGCTGTCATCGACCTGACCGCCTCGCCGGCGACGATCGCGAGGGGTGGGACGATCCGGCTGTCCGCTCGGCTGGTGACCGGTGGGTTGCCTCGGGAGGTGACATTCGAGGTTGCCGCCGCCGACGGCACCTGGACCTCGCTCGGGAAGGCCGTGTCGGGCACCGACGAAACCGCCGTGCTCGCGACCTCACCGATTCGCCACCTGAGCGTCCGGGCGCACGCGCTCCCGGCCGGTGGCCTGCCCGAGGCGGTGAGCGCTCCCGTCCGGCTCATCGTCCGTCAGGTGGTATCGCTGACGGCCACGCCGGCGGGGTCGACGCTTCGCCCCGGCACACCGGTCATCTACCGCGCGACGGTCTCGCCGGTCTTCCCGGCCGAAGGGATCCTGCCACGGGTCACCTTCTTGGTCTATCAACGCAGCGGCGAGGGCTGGCGCCTCCGTACGCAGGCGACGGTCCGGGCCGACGCCGCCGGGCGAGCGACGTTCCGCCGTTCGTGGCCGCGAGGCGAGTGGTACGTCCGCGCACGAGCCAACGCCACGGTCGCCAACGCAGCCGCGCTCTCAGCGGTTCGGCGGGCAACCGTCCGCTAGGGGCGGCCGCCAGCCGCATCAGCCGATGGCGAGAGGCGCGCCGGTTTCGAGGAGGGTCTTGAGCCCCGAGAGGATGTAGGTCCAGCCGCCGGAGGTGTACTCCTCCGTCGCCTCGCCCATCTCCTCGTGGGTGACCGTGAGCCGGCAGGACTCACCGGCCTGAACGATCTCCCAGGTGACACGCGACGGCGGGTCCTGGGCCGCGTCCGGCTCGTGGACGACATGGAAGGTGTGGACGAGCCGCCGGGGGGGATCGGCCTCGATGATCTCACCCTCGAGGAACAGCTCCCCGTCAGCCGACTCGCTCACCCAGCGGGAGCCCGGCGTCCAGGCAGAGCGGTTGAGCGCCCCGTACCAGTACTGGCGAGTCGATTCGGGGTCGGTGATCGCGTCCCACAGCTTCTGGGGCGTCGTCCGGATGTAGGTCTCGTGGACATGAGCCGGCCTGGACACGTTCTCTCCCTCCAGGTGCGCCTTGAGCCCGGCCATGGCGGCCAGGATCGGCGCCTCGTACCGGCTGATCCAGCGATCGTGGATCAGCCGGATGGGGACCGCGTTGAGGTAGTGGAACTTGCGCCGGCCGTCCCTTCGGGTCGTGACCAGCCCCGCGGACTCGAGCACCCGCAGATGCCGCATCACCCCGAACCGGGTCATGCCGGGCAGGCGCCGCTCGAGCTCCGTGAGCGTCTCGCCGTCGCGCTCGCGGAGCCCATCGAGGAGCGTGCGGCGGTTCGGATCGCTGAGGGCCCGGAAGACGTCGTCCACACCACGAGAATACGTGACTAACTAGTCACGTGTCAAGAGAGTCACCTGACCCGCGAGCTGCACCGCCACTGAGAGAGGCCGGGCCGGTCGCTCCGGGTGCCGGCAGGGTGGTAGGGGAGCCTGGACTCGAACCAGGAACCAGCCGCGTATAAGGCGGACGCTCTAACCGATTGAGCTACTCCCCCACGGAGCGCCGGCCCGAATATACGCCGATGCCATCGGGCCGACCGCGGCGGGCAGGGGCCTCAGTGAAGCCCGGGATCCGGGGGGGCCGGAACCCGCGGCCACGAGTGGAACCCATCATCTAGACATCCGCTTCGCATCCGGGCAAGATACCTGCCTATCCATGCCAGGAACACCAGGTTCCAATGACGTGCCGAGCAGCCCCGCCCTGGCGGGGCTGCGGATCGGCCTGGCAGCCGAGATGCTCGGCGTGTCGGTCGAGACCCTGCGCCGCTGGGAGGCAGATGCTCGGCTGACCACGACACGCACCGCGGGCGGCCAGCGGCTCGTGCCCGTGACCGAGATCGTCAGGCTCCTGGCCGAGCGCCGTCGCGAGGTCCACGACCGGCCGATCGTCGCCCAGTCCGCCCGCAACCGGTTCGCAGGGGTCGTCACCCGGGTGGAGCGAGACGGCGTCGCGGCGGTCGTCGAGGTCCTTGCGGGTCCTCACCGACTCGTCAGCCTGATGACCGCCGAGGCCGTCGACGAGCTCGGCCTGGCCGTCGGCGTCGAAGCGGTCTGCGTCGTGAAGGCCACCAACGTCATCGTCGAGATCCCCTCTCCGTTGCGTTCGTGATCGAGGGGTCGCCGATGTGGGCTGGACGCCGTCTCACGGTGACTGCGGCGGTGCTGATGGCAGGGCTCATCGCCTTGACGAGCGCCTGCGCCCCGGCGTCCACCTCCAACCCATCGCCGGCATCGTCACAGGCCCCGCCCGCCAGGACGGCCGCGAGCCAACCGGCACCGCCAATCGAGTTGACCGTCTATGCGGCGGCCTCGCTCCGGAATGCCTTCGGCGAGCTCGTCCCGGCCTACGAGGGCAGCCATCCGGCCGTCACGCTGACCGTTTCGTTCGGCAGCTCGGCAGCCCTGCGGGCCCAGATCGAGCAGGGCGCGCCGGCGGACGTGTTCGTCTCGGCGGACACCGCCAACGTCGAGAAGCTCATCGCCTCGGGCCACGGCGACGGGCCGCCAACCGATTTCGCCTCGAACGCGCTGGCCCTGGTCGTGCCGGAGGACAACCCGGCCAACGTCTCGTCGCCGTACGACGTGGCTCGGCTCGGCCTCAAGATCGTCGCGGCCGGTGACGACGTCCCGCTGACCAGATACGTCCACGAGCTCCTGGAGAACCTCGAGTCCCTCCGCGCGGCCGCCCTGGCCGACTTCATCCCGGCGTACGAGCGGAACGTCGTGTCTCGCGAGGACAACGCGTCGGCCGTCCTGGCCAAGATCGAGCTCGGCGAGGGCGACGCCGCCTTCGTCTACCGGACCGACGCCTCCGCCGGGCGGTCGATCCGGGCGATCGACATCCCGCCGGCCGCGAACGTCCGCGTGACCTACGCTGCAACGACCGTGACCGAATCGGCCCGCCACGCTGCGGCGGCCGACTTCCTGGCGTGGCTCGGTGGCCGGGATGCCCAGGCGATCCTGGGTCGGCTCGGCTTCGGCCCCGCCGACTGAGTGACCGTGACGGGGGTCGGGGGGGCCAAGCTGGGACAGTCCCGACGGGTGGTCTCCGTCCCAACGGCCTTCCCGCTTCTGGGTGCCGTCTCGCTGGCCTTCCTGGCCCTGCCTGTCGCCGCGCTCCTGGGGAGGGCAATCATCGGCGGGGCGCTCGGGACCGCGGCAGCCAGCCGGGTCATCGTAGATGCGCTTCTTCTCAGCCTGACGACGACCGTGGTCAGCCTGGGACTGGCGATCGCCTTCGGGCTGCCGCTCGCATTCCTGCTGGCGCGCCGCCGGTTCCGCGGATCGTGGCTCGTCGAGACGCTCGTCGACCTGCCGATCGTGCTGCCGCCGTCAGTCGCCGGTCTCGCGCTTCTCCTCGCCTTTGGGCGGCGCGGCCTGCTCGGTGGACCGCTCGACGCGCTGGGCTTCGAGATCCCCTTCACGACCGCGGCCGTCGTCCTGGCGCAGGTGTTCGTGGCCGCCCCCTTCTTCGTACGGGCAGCCCGCGCCGGCTTCAACGGGATCGACACCGATCTCGAGGATGCGGCCCGCGTCGACGGGGCCAGCGAGCTGCTCGTGTTGCGCTGGGTGACGATCCCCCTCGCCTCACCGGCCCTCGCCGCCGGGCTGGTCATGGCCTGGGCGCGCGCGCTTGGCGAGTTCGGAGCGACGATCATGTTCGCCGGGAACGTCCAGGGCCGAACCCAGACGCTGCCACTCGTGGTGTACTCGGAGTTCCAGGGCGAGCTCGACGCATCGATCGCGGCCGCGGCGATCCTGGTGGTCGCCGCGTTCGGGATCCTGGTCGCAGTGCGGCTGACTCACTGGCGGTCGGTCTTCGCGCTCGGCTCGGTGGCCTGAGACGGCGAGGGCCGGGAATTGGGGACGTACCGGCGGCAGGCACCGGACCGGTGGATCGGCGCTGAGAGCGAGCGGGTCAGCGTCGGCCGAGCAGGCGGCCGGCGAGCTCTCGGAAGCCCGTGGCGCTCGGGGTGGTCGGGGCCTGCCCATTTGGCGAGGCTGGCAACCCGGCGGCGACCGCGAGCAGCGCCCGCTCCTCGGGCGTCTGCTCGGCGACGATCGGGAGGTCGTCGGGATCGACGGTTCCCCTAACCTCCGTCGGCCCGGCGGAGCGCGGCCGGGGTGTCGGCGGGGCGTTGTAGAGCTTCGGGTACCAGAGGTGGGGTTCGCCTTCCTGAGACACGCTTCCTCACAACTCGAACCGGCGAGTTGCCGCACTCGCCGGGCCTCATACCGTGGAGCCTAGCGCACTCGCGTCGTGGTTTCCACGTTGGTGGCGCGGTCGGCGGCCGTGCGGATCGCCCGTGACGAACCGCGTCGTCGGGCCGGTCAGCGGCCGACGATGAGCGGCTTGAGAACCTGGCTGGCGAGGACGAGGGTCAGGTAGGCGATCGGCAGGGCAGCGAAGAACCCCAGGGCTGCGCTCCAGGCGCTCCTCGACGGACGGCCTCCGGAGCCGACCGGCTGCGGCACCACGAGGTAGGTCACCACGCTTCCCGCGACCAGGACCGCGATGACGAACGCCGCCGCGGCGAGCGCCCGGAGGTCGCCTCCAGGCAGTGACGCCCCGTTCGAGAGCGCCACGTCGTAGGCGAGATAGAGGGACCCCAGAACAGCGGCGACCGCGAGCGAGCTGGCCACCGCCCGGACGACCGGCCGAGGCGCCCTCCGGAGCTCGCGCCAGCGGACGTCGAACCACGATCGGCGGACGACGGTGCCGGGCGTCCCATTGCCGGCCGGCTGCGGGTCCGAGGCGCTCATCCCCCGCTCGTGTCGATGATGGACAGCGCCGCCCGCCGCGGCAGCGTGGCGGGGGTATGCTCGGCGATCTCGGCTACCGCGTCGCAGACCCGCCCGATCTCCTCCTCGGTGTTGAAGAACCCGATGCTCAAACGCACCACATTCGGTGCCTCGACCGGTTCCACGATGGCGAAGACCCGCCGCCCGAGCTCCTCGGCGACCTCCGCCGAGGTCCAGCCAGAGACTTCGAAGCTGACCAGGGTCGCCATCCGCTCGCGGGGCGTGACCAGCGTCACCCCGGGCGTGCCGGCAAGCCGATCGGCGGCCGACCGCGCCAGGCGCATCGCCCGCTCCGCCGCCCAGCCAAGCCCGACCTGCATCGATAGCCAACCGCAGCTTCGAGCGAGGCCGGCGATCGAAGGCCGGTGGTGAGCTCCCCCATTCGAAGCCGGGGAAATCGGCCGGCTTCCGGGCAGCAAGCGCCCGGTCGATCAAGCCCGGCTCCACGTAGAGGGCGCCGGTGCCCTCCGGTCCCAGCAGCCACGTCTGACCCGGCACGGCATAGAAGTCCGCCCCGAGGGCCTTGACGTCAACGGGAATGGCCCCGGCCGCCTGGGCTCCGTCGACGACCACCGCGAATCCCCCGGGCGTGGACCCGCTCCGCGATCCGCTCGACCGGCTGGACGGCGCCCGTCGATGAGGCGACGTGCGAGATGACCATCAGCCGGGTGGTCGAGGAAAGGGCTCGGCTCGAGGGCCTCGAGCGTACGTCCCTCGTCGCCGCCGTCGCCGACGTCGAGGCGCACCAGCTCGAGGTCGAACCTGGCCCGGACCGCCGCCAGGCCGGCCAGCAATCCTGGGTGCTCGAGGTTCGTCGTGAGCACGCGGTCGCCGGCTTGCCAGTCCAGCGACCAGAGCGCAAGGGCCAGGCTTTCCGTGGTCGCGTGCGTCAGGACGATGTCATCCACGTCCGATCGGAGGATTGCCGCGATCACCGCGCGGGCCTCGTCCATCCGCTGGCGCAGGTCATCGAGCCAGTCTGGGTGGGCTCGACCCACGCGAAGGTCCCAGTCCGCGAGCTCCGTCATCAGGCGGACGGTCTGCCGCGGCAGGGGGCCGGCCGCCGCGGTGTTCAGGTAGATCCCCGCGCCCGTGGCCGGCAACTCCTCGCGGATGGCCGCGAGCTTCTCGTCATCGGGGAGAAAGGGGGAGGCCACGGGTCCGTATGATACCGAGCATGACTTCCTACGCCCGTCCGGAGCTTCTGGCAAGCACCGAGTGGCTGGCGGAGAACGCCGGGCGGCCGGAAGTGCGCGTCTTCGACGTGCGCTGGCGTCCTGACGGAACCGGCCGCGCTGTCCATGCCGCCGGCCACATTCCCGGGGCGGCCTACCTCGACTGGTCGAGCGACCTCGTCGACCGGGAGAACGGCGCCGCCGTGCCCCTGCTGGCGGCGCCCGACCAGGTCGCCAGCGCGCTCGGCCGGGCCGGCGTCGGCGACGGGGTCACCCTCGTCGTCTACGACGACACGAGCAGCCTGTATGCGGCGCGCACGTGGTGGAGCCTGCGGGCCTACGGCTTTGACGCCACCAAGATCCTCGACGGCGGGTTCGCAGCCTGGACCGCCGAGCACCGGGCGGTGACGCAGGCACCGGCACGTCACGAGCCGGCGACGTTCACGCCGCGCGCCCAGCTGCGGGTCCGACTGACGACGGCCGACGTGCGGGGCCTCATCGGCGCGCCTGACGTAGTCTTCCTCGACGCTCGCCCACCGGCCGAGTACCGGGGCTCCGAGGGGAACGCGGCCCGTCTCGGGCACCTCCCCGGAGCCGTCAATGTCCCGGTCGCGGCGATGACCGAGCCAGGCACGCAGCGCTTCCGGGGCGCCCCCCAACTCCGGGCACAATTCCACCGGGCCGGGATCAGTGGCGACGTGCGGCTCGTCTGCTACGACGGCTCGGGGGTGGCAGCGGCCAAGCTGGCCTTCGTCCTCGAGCTGCTCGGCTTCAGCCGAGTCGCCGTCTACGACGGTGGCTGGGCCGAGTGGGGCAACCGGCTCGATCTCCCGATCGAACGCTAGGACGCGCCTCCTCCGCCCAATTCGCTCCCGCCGAGCCGCCGTCGCAGGCCGCTGCCGGGCCACGCCTCCGGCTCGGGTTGCGGCTCGCCGGGACTGACCGCGTCGCCGCCCGGCCGCAGGCCGACCCAGGGATCGCTTTCGTGGAAGGGGGCCAGGATCTGGGCCCGCGCGTGGTTGACCGCCAGCATCGGTGCCTCCGTGCGAGCCTCGCCGATCGGCTCGGACCAGTAGGTAGCTTCGGTCACAGGCAGGAACCGACCGGTCAGCTCGCCGAGGGCGATCGACAGGTCCCGCTGCGGCAGGAGGTGGATCCGACCGGTGACCCGAAACGGGGGGATCGAGATGAGCGCTCGCTCGATGACCTTGAGCGTGCGCAGCTCAGGCACCGGTTCGACCGGGTCGGTCGCCACCGCGAAGAGGACCGAGGCCAGGTTGATCTGGGCGTACTCGGCCCGCAGGGTCGCCTCGTGGGTCCCGAAATCGTCCATCCGCACGTCGTGCAGGACGACGAAGGCCTGCTCCGCGTCGTTGAGGACGTCGGTGATCCGGCGGCGCCGGGAGAGCACCGTGCCCCTGACCACGCTGGCGTCCGTGTAGAGGGTCATAAGGATGGGCAGGGGGGCCGTCGGATCGTGCATGCGGGCAAGCATACGCAGCCGCGCCAGTGCCCCTTAGCACCGGGGAGCTAGGAGCGTGGCCTCGCCGCAGCCGTCACGAGATGCTCCGCGCCGTGCTGGAGACCGGCGTAGAGGGCCTCCACGCTCGCCAGGCTGTCGATCTCGCTCGGGGACTTCTCCGGCCGCAGGCGGGCGATCCGGGGGAAACGCAGCGAGAACCCCGATTGGTGGCGCGCCGAGCGCTGGATGACGTCGAAGGCGACCTCCACGACGATGCTCGGTTCCACGACTCGAAAGCGGCCGTGAACGGCCACGGTGTGCGCCTCGAACCAGGCGGTCATCTCCGCAATCTCGGCGTCGGTCAGGCCGCTGTAGGCCTTGCCGATCGTGACGAGCCGGCCGCTCGCCTCGTCCCTGACGGCGAAGGTGTAGTCAGAGAGGACACCGTGGCGCTTGCCGTGGCCGACCTCCACCCCGACGACGACGCAATCGATCGTGGCCAGGGCCTTCTTCATCTTCAGCCATCCGTAGCCGCGCCGGCCGGGCGAATACGTGCTGCCGGGATCCTTGACCATCAGGCCTTCGTTGCGCCGGGCCCGGGCTTCGGCGAAGACCTGCTCGAGGCCGTCCACCGAGTCGGTCGTCACGAGGTGGGAAAGGGCGAAGGCGCCCTCGGGCAGAGCGAGCTCCTCGAGCCGTGTCCGGCGCTCCCGCAGCGCTCGCCCGATCAGGGGCTCGACCGGCCCCTCGGAGCTCCCCGATGCAAGCAGGTCGAAGGCCACGTAGATCACCGGCACGGCGGCCAGCACCTCGGCCGGCGGCGCCTTGCGGCCGAGGCGCGCCTGGAGTGCCAGGAACGGGAGGACGTGGCCTTCTCGGAAGGCCAGGATCTCCCCGTCCAGGATGCCGGCCCAGGCCAGCCCGCGGGCCGCGGCGGTGATCTCGGGGAACTGGTCGGTCACGTCGTGGAGATCACGGCTGAAGAGGCGGACCACCTCACCGACGCGATGCAGCTGAGCGCGGATGCCGTCGTACTTGTCCTCTACCCAGACGGTCGGCCCGAGCCGCTGGAGGATCTCCGCCGCGTCCTCGGCCGGCGAGGCGAGCATGAACTTGAGGGGGTGAAAGGGCGCCAGGGCCGCTGAGCGGAGTCTGTCCTGGGACGCCAGCAGGGCCGTCCGGCCGATGTCGCCGGTCAGCATGCCGGCGTGCTGAACCTCGTCCAGAGGCCGATCGAAGGCCTGCGCGATCGCCGCTTCCACCAACCCGTCCCGGAGCCCGATGCGGAGCTCGCCGGTCAGGATCTTCACCACGTACTTGGCGGCCAGGGGATCGCACCGGGTGATGAGCTCTCCGAAGAGCTCACCCTTCCGCGCGGTCCCTGAAGCCACTTCGATCTGGCCGAATGCGCGGGCGACCTCGGCCAGCGTCGGTCCTTGACCCGCTGGTGGATCGGGCCGGGTGGCCAGGACTTCGGCGGCCGCCACGCCCAGATCCGACGACCGATCGTAGGCTTCCCCCAACGCGCCTGCCGGTGCCGCCGCGACCCGGGCGATCGTCGAGGCGACCGTCGCCCAGCCCAAACCCAGGGCTCGCTGGTCGGCTTCGGGGAAGGGTCGGCCGGCGAAGAAGACGGCTGCGATGGGCAGGTCGTCCGCCGGCAGGTCTCGCAGGAGATCGGCCAGGAGCCGGCTCTTCTCGGAGGTGCGGGTCGTCCCGGCGACACGCTCGGCGACCCCGCTCCAGCGACGCATGGGCGGGATGGTATACCGTGGTCCCGCCATGCGCCGTCGCTCCTGGTTCCCCGATGCGATCCCCGGTCGGCGGATCGTCCTGCGCCGCCATGTGCCCGCCAACGTCAACGCGTTCGTGCGCTGGTACACCGACGACGAGATCACCCGGCTGACCCGCTACCAGCCGGGGCCGATGCACAACGAGGAGATCGAGCGGTTCTTCGCCTCCCGAGTCCTAGGTGCCGACGCCCTCGCCTTCGCCGTTCACGTCCGAGCCAACGACCGGCTGATCGGCACCTGCGCCCTGAGCCAGGTCGACGGCGACAACGGCTCCGCCCTCTACCACATCACCATCGGTGAACGCGATGCCTGGGGTCTGGGCTACGGCACTGAGGCGACGGACCTCATCCTCAAGCATGCCTTCGACCACCTCGGCCTGCATCGCGTGGCGCTGTCGGTGTTCGCCTTCAACGACCGCGCGATCCGTTCCTACCGCAAGTCCGGGTTCGCAGTCGAGGGCCGCTCGCGCGAGGCGATCTGGCGCGACGGGCGCTTCTGGGACGAGGTCCAAATGGGGATCCTCGAAGGCGACTGGCGGGCCTTCCACCGACGGAAGGTCGGGCGGACCGATGAGACCGCCGCGCTGGCTCCTGCATTCGAAGCCGAGTCGCCGGCGCCCGTCGAGGTGCCCCTGACGTTCGAAGCGGCAACGATCGGGGCACCTGAGGGTGAACCGGCTCGGGCACGGCCGTGACGAGCGCCGGCACGGCCGCCGAGGCGGCACGCGCCGAGGTGCGAGCGATCGTCGACGAGAAGGGCCACGTGGTGGACAACGCGCGACGCGCGGTCGAGCGGCTCGACCGCGCCTTCGGCGAGGGAGCGCTCGAGCGGACGCCGCTCCTGGTCGGCATGCTCGCCGACCTCGAGCGCGCGCTCGTCCAGGACGAAGGCCAGCGTCTCGGCGGGAAGAGCGCGGAGGCGGCTCGGTTCATCCTCCGGGCAATCTCGCGCGAGCTGGACCGCGCCTGACGGTCGTTCTCGACCAATCCCGTCGCCGGGCTTGATTCGGTCCGCGGCGGGCGGACGCGGCCGAGGCGCGGTACCGTGGAGGTCTTCCGACGTCGTCCCCCAGGAGGTGGCCCGGTGCCAGGTCTCAAGCTCGGCATGCTGCTCTGGAACCAGGCCGCGGGCTGGCCCGAGATGCTCGACGCGGCGCGCCGCGTGGACCGGCTCGGCTACAACCATCTCTGGGCCTGGGATCACGTCTACGCGATCTTTGGCGATCCCCATCAGTCGATCTTCGAGGGATACACGACGCTCGCTGCGTGGGCGACGGCAACCGAGCGCACTCGGCTGGGGCTCCTGGTCGGCGCGAACACATTGCGCAATCCGGGTCTCGTCGCCAAGATGATCGCGACCATCGACCACGCCAGCAACGGCCGCGCGATCGCCGGCCTGGGCGGCGCCTGGTTCGAGCTCGAGCATCGCGCCCACGGCATCGAGTTCGGGTCGGGCTTCGGGCAGCGCCTCGATTGGCTCGACGAGTCGGTCGGGGCGATCCGCCGGCTCCTCGACGGTCAGGAAGTCACCTCCGCACCCGGCGACCACTACGCCTTCGACCGGCTGGTCCACTCCCCGCGGCCGCTTCAGCCGCACCTCCCGATCCTCATCGGGGGTGGCGGGGAGAAGAAGACGCTGCGCACGACGGCCAAGTACGCCGACATCTGGAACGGCTTCGGCACGCCCGACGTACTCCGCCACAAGGACGAGGTCCTCCGCGCGCACTGCGAGGCCGTCGGCCGGGACGAGCGGGAGATCGAACGGTCGATCGGCTGCCGGGTGGTGATCCGTGACACCGAGGCAGAGGCGCGGGCCGTGTGGGCCGCCCAGATGGCCCACAACCACGTGCCCGAGTCCGATTGGGACGGCCCCGACGTCGCCTGGATCGGGACCCCGGCCGAGGTCGCCGCGGAGATCCGCAGCCGGGTCGAGGTCGGCTTCGAGACCGTCATCGTCGAGCACCCGGCTCCCTACGACATCGAGTCGATCGAGCGCCTGATCGGCGAGGTGAAGCCAATGGTCGATCGCGGCTGACGGCCATCCGCGGTAGGGTTGCCGCCACGAGCCGCGCTGGAGCCCCGGACCCGCCCATGACCCCGCCGATCGCGCCCACCACGCGAGCCGCGACCGTCGAGTTCGAGCACGTCACCAAGACGTATGCCGACCAGCGCAGAGGTGGGACAGGCCCGCCGGCCGTCCACGACCTCTCGTTCGCTGTGCCAGCCGGCCGAATCTGCGTGCTCGTGGGACCGTCGGGCTGCGGCAAGACCACCAGTCTCAAGATGGTCAACCGGCTGATCGAGCCTACGGCCGGCCGGATCGCCCTCGACGGCGTGGACGTCGCCAGCCGCGACGTCGGCGACCTCCGGCGCGGGATCGGTTACGTCATCCAGCAGGTCGGCCTGTTCCCCCACCTGACCATCGGCGAGAACGTCGCGGTCGTGCCGGGTCTTCTCGGCTGGGAGAGCGCGCGACGGGCCGCTCGGACCGACGAGCTGCTGGGGCTGGTCGGCCTCGACCCGGCGGTCTATCGCGGCCGCTACCCAAGCCAGCTGTCGGGCGGCGAGCGCCAGCGGGTGGGCGTGGCGCGCGCCCTGGCAGCCGATCCTCCGGTGATGCTGATGGACGAGCCCTTCGGGGCGGTCGATCCGATCGTCCGCAACCGGCTCCAGAACGAATTCCTGCGGCTCCAGCGCGAGCTGGCCAAGACGATCCTGTTCGTCACCCACGACATCGACGAGGCGATCAAGATGGGCGACCTGGTCGCCATCCTGGAGGCGACACCTCAGGGCGGTCGGCTTGCCCAGTTCGGCCCGCCAGAGGAGATCCTGGCTCACCCGGCGTCGGACTTCGTGGCTCGCTTCGTGGGAGTCGACCGCGGCCTGAAGCTCCTCTCCCTGCTGCGGGTCCACGACCTCGAGCTCGTCCCGGCCGTGACCGCCCGGGCGGGCGACGCTCCGGCGGACGCGCGCCGCCGTCTGGCCGCCGACCCTCTCGGCTACCTGTTGCTCCTCGACGCCGCCGACCGGCCGATCGGCTGGCTGCGCGAAGATGACCTTCCGGCGGATGGTGCGCCGCTGACGGCGACTCGAGCGATGGCGTTGTCGCCCATCCTCGAACCCGAGACGACCATTCGTGACGCGCTGTCCATGCTCCTCGAGGCAGCAGTCCAGGCCGGGATCGTGGTAGATCGGGGGGGCGCCGTGGTCGGGCTGGCGACCATCCCGGCGATCATGGAGCATCTGCGGGGGGCTTCCTTCGGGCGATCTCCCGCCCGGCGGCACGGGGAGACCGAAGCCCACCCGTGAGGTGGCAGTGGATCCCGGAAAACGCCGGGGCGCTCGTGGCGGCAACGCTCGAGCACCTCTACCTCACCGTGCTCGCCGTCGCGCTCGGTCTGGTCGTGAGCTTCGGGCTCGCGCTCCTAGTCTCCTGGAGGCGGAGCCTGCGGGACCCGATCATGGGCCTGACCGGCGTGCTCTACACGATCCCCAGCCTGGCGCTCTTCGGCTTCCTTGTCCCCTTCACCCGCCTGACGGTCCTGACCGCCGAGATCGGCCTCGTCAGCTACACCTTGCTGATCCTGACCCGCAACATCCTGGCCGGCCTCGACGGCGTGGCGCCGGAGATCCGGGAAGCGGCCGACGGCATGGGCTACGGGCGCGTCCGACGGCTGGTCCGCGTCGAGCTGCCGCTGGCCGCGCCGTTGATCATCACCGGCCTACGGATCGCGACGGTCACCACGATCGGGCTGGTGATGGTCGCCGCGCTCATCGGCCACGGCGGGCTTGGCCAGCTCATGCTGCGCGGCTTCAACTTCCGCAACTGGGTGGCGGTCTGGGCGGGCGGCATCCTGACCGTCGTCCTCGCGGTCGCCCTCGACCTCGCCCTGGTCGGGCTCCAGCGACTGGCGACGCCCTGGTCGCGGGCTCGATCGGGCTGAGGCGCGAACGATGGACGTCGCCTCGAGCGTCGTGGCCTGGCTCACCGATCCCACCCACTGGGCCGGTCCCGATGGGATACCCAACCGCCTCTTCGAGCACCTGGAGCTGACAGCCCTGGCCGTCCTCGTGGCACTGGCGATCGCCCTACCGATCGGCCTGGCCATCGGCCACACCGGCCGCGGGGCGGTCGTCGCGGTAAGCGTGGCGAACATCGGCCGGGCGGTGCCCTCGTACGCCCTCCTGCTCATGCTGCTGCCGATCTTCGGGCTCGGGTTCTGGACCGGGCTCGTCGCCCTGGTGTTCCTGGCCATCCCACCCATCCTGACGAACACCTATGCCGGGTTGCGCGAGGTGGACCGCGATCTCGTGGATGCCGGTCGCGGGCTCGGCATGTCCGGCTTGCAGCTGCTGAGAAGAGTCGAGGTCCCGGTCGCGCTGCCCGTCATCGCTGCGGGCATCAGGACCGCCACCGTGCAGGTCGTGGCGACCGTCGGCCTCGTGGCGCTCATCGCCGGCGGCACGCTCGGCCGCTACGTCGTCGATGGGTTCGCCCTCCAGGACGACACCCGAATGCTCGCCGGGGCGCTCCTCATCGCCGCCCTGGCCATCCTGACCGAGCAGGTCCTGGGCCGCCTCGAGCAACGGCTCGTCTCCCCTGGACTCGGCCCGGCGGACGAGGCGCGGCCGTTCACGACGGCGGGCGAGGTCCCCCATCCGACCGAGCGGAGCCTCTGACCGGGGCGAGAGGACCGCATCCGGGCAAACCGGGGGCACGTACTAGGAGGGGGCTGTTGGTGGCTGCCTCGTGTCACGGGCTGTCACGAATTCACTGCTATGGTTGGCGCGCCGATCCGCCCGCAGTCCCCAGCGGCGGAGGCGAGAAGGAGGGTATTACCCATGCGGATGGCCCGCAGTGCTGCTCTCGGGGCGACCATGCTGGCGCTGATCGTCGGCGCCTGCTCGTCGGGTGGGAGCAGCCCGTCCCCGTCCACGGCGGCCGCGACCGCCGGTCCATCGATTGCGAGCACGCTCGTGCTCGCTGGGCCGCCCGAATGTCCCGATCGGCCGTTCTGCCTGAAGGGACTCCAGGACACCTACGGCCTCTCGTTCAGGGAATTCAAGCCGACCGATGCCGGCGGGCCCATCACCGTGGAGGCCCTCAAGGGCGGCCAGGCACAGGTCGGGCTCCTCTTCACTTCGGACCCCGCGATCGCCGTGAACGGCTTCGTGCTGCTCGCCGACGACAAGCAACTCCAGCTCGCCGACAACATCGTCCCGGTCGTTCGTCAGGCGGTGCTGGACAAGAATCCCGAGATCGCGGACCTGCTCAATGGGGTCATCGCCAAGCTCACCCAGGCCGAGCTGACCGGCCTCAACAAGGCAGTAACGGTGGACCAGAAGGCCTCGGGTGACGTCGCCAAGGGCTGGCTGACCGCGAACGGCTTCCTCCCTGGCT
This sequence comes from uncultured Chloroflexia bacterium, assembly GCA_963712585.1. Lineage (GTDB taxonomy): Bacteria > Chloroflexota > Limnocylindria > Limnocylindrales > CSP1-4 > CAVQIH01. The sequence goes on along the minus strand of CAVQIH010000021.1, from coordinate 58,816 downwards.
CCGGCTCCGGAAGCAAGGCCAAGGTGGTCGTCGGATCCACCAACTTCTACGAGCAGGAGGTCCTCGGCGAGCTGTTCGCCCAGGTCCTCGAGGCGAACGGCTTCCAGGTCGAACGGAAGTTCCAGCTGGGCAACCGCGAGATCGTCTTCCCGGCACTCCAGTCGGGCGAGATCGACGTCCTTGCCGAGTATGCCGCGACCGCGCTCGAGTACGTCAACAAGGCCGCCGGCGAGGCGTCCACGGACCCGGCCGCCACCGTGGCGAAGCTCCGCGAGCGCCTGCAGCCGCTCGGCCTCACGGCCCTGGAAGTCGCCAGCGCCACGGACCAGAACGGCTTCGCGGTGACCAAGGAAACCGCCGACAAGTACGGGCTGAGCTCGATCAGCGACCTCGCCAAGCCCGCCCCCTAGCCACCCCGCGTCCTCGGCCTGCGAAGGCCAATCGACCGGGGCGCCCGCACGGGTGCCCCGGTCTTGCCCCCGGAGCGTCACCATGTTCGATCGCCTGCTGGGTTCCCGGAAGCTGAACGAGGATGTCCGGGCTCGACTCCCGCCCGGCCAATACCTGACAGAGAAGTTCCCGGTGCTCCATTACGGGTCAGTCCCCCGCATTGACCTCGCTCGCTGGGACTTCAAGGTCTGGGGCGAGGTTGACAACCCCTTCAGCCTCAGCTGGGCGGAGCTCGCCGCGCTCCCGCGCACGACCGTCAAGACAGACATCCACTGCGTGACCCGGTGGTCCAAGCTCGACACGGCCTGGGAAGGCGTTCCTATTCGGATGATCCTCGAGCTGGCCCAGGTCCGGCCGACGGCCACCCACGTGGTCGCCCATAGCGAGCAGGGCTACACGACGAACCTAGCGCTGGACGTGCTCGACGACGATGACGTGCTGCTGGCCGACACGTACGCCGGGGCCCCGCTCGAGGCCGAGCACGGCTGGCCACTCCGGCTGCTCGTCCCCAAGCGCTACTTCTGGAAGAGCGCCAAGTGGCTCCGTGGACTGGAGTTCCTCAGCCGCGACGAGCCGGGCTTCTGGGAGCGCTACGGCTACCACAACGAGGGCGATCCCTGGAAGGAGGAGCGCTTCTCGGGCGAGTGAAGGCCTGCTGGCGAGACCCACCTCGGCCCGGGCACCAGCGCTTGTCGTGAGGTTGTCGCGCGCTTGGACGTTCATCGCCACGCGCGATTCCTGAAACCGGCGCACACTGGGACCAGACCGACCGCCGCGGCGGCCGGGAGGGACCGGGAGAGGGAGCCCACGAGCTTGACCGTACCGTCTGCACTTGCGCTCAACGAGACTCACCTGAGCGGCGGCATTGAGATCACGCTGCTCGCAGTCGCGGTGGTCGACGATCTCGTCCGGGTCTCCGGTGTCCTGCGCGCCGGCCATCGACCCGACGTCCGCTTGGTGCATGTCCCGCAGCTCTCGGTGTCCCGCTCGGATGGAAGCGCTCTGTCCCTGGTGAGCGCCCATCTCATTCCCCATGGGGCGATGGCCTGGGTCTCCTGGGTCTACGAGCGGCCGGCCCGGACGACCGACGAGTACGAGGGTCGGATCGAGCGGGTGGAACTCACGTTCCGGCGAGGCGGTCAGCCCGAGGACGACCCGGGCGGGCCGTGGATCTTCCACTTCCGTCTTCCGCAACCCCGCCGCCTCGCGGTGGAGACCCGCCTAGACCTGACGGAACGCGGGGCGGCCCTGTTCACCCTGCCGGCCGCCGGGACCTGACGAGGAGCACCGGTCGGAGACGCCGCGGCCGAGGCTTTGGGGCTCTCCTGGCGTTCGCTCGCCGCCTCGGCTGGTTCATCGACCTCGAGCAGGCCGAGGTAGCGCACGAACCGGGCCCCGACTCACTGGGCGAGGAAGCGGGCCCGCTCGGGATCACCCAGCGGCTCGTCGAGGACGTCGATCTCTCCGATGAGGTAAGGGCTGGGAAGTCGCGATCGACCGCTCGGATGCGGAACCGGCCGGTCCCCGCCACGACGAGGGCGAGACGACCGTCCGGGTGGTGGGCTATCTGGCGGATCTGGGCGAGGGTCCCGACACGAGCGAGGTCGCGTGGCGCCGGGCCGACCTCCCGGCCCGCCCGGATGAGGACCACCCCAAACGGTCCCTGCGCATCGATGCAGCGCCCGATCATGAGCTGGTAGCGGGGCTCGAAGACCTGGAGCGGGAGCGTCACTCCCGGACAGAGCACTGCGTGGAGGGGGAAGAGCGGCAGTCTCATCTGCACGTCAGTTCGCGCGACCGGCGGCTCCGGATGTTCCTCCGCTCGACAGAAAGAACGAAGCCGCCGGTGGTCGGGGCCGGCGGCTTCGGCGGGGAGGCAGTGAGGTGGCCCGGGACGGCCGGGCGCTGATGTCAGTGGTGGCAGGCCCCTGGCGCTCCGGCCGACTCGGCCGTCCGGAAGCTCGAGCCGCAACCGCAGGCGGCGACGGCGTTTGGGTTGTTGACCGTGAAGCCCGCGCCCATGAGCGTGTCCACGTAGTCGATCTCCGCGCCGCGCACGAGGTCGACGCTCTGGCCGTCGAGATAGACCCTCACCCCGTTCGCCTGGACGACGTTGTCCTCCGGCGTCGGCGCGTCCTCAAGCATCATCCCGTAGCGAAACCCCGAGCATCCGCCGCTGTAGACGTAGACGCGGAGGCCCATGTCAGGGTTCGGCTCCCCGGCCGTCAGTTCGCGGAGCTTCGAGGCGGCCGCATCGGTCAGGCTGAGGATGGTCGGCTGGCCGTCGATCATGTCGGGGCGCCCTCCTGACAGGCTCATGTCACGGGCGTACCCTCGCCCGGTCAACGGGGCCGATCGTACGCTAAGCAACGAGTTTCGACAAGCGGTGCGTCGAAATGGCGGCGCCCAGGTGGCGGCCTGCTTTCGTGCGAGAGGCCCGGAATCGCGGTCAGTCCCTACGCGTCGATCCGCTCAACGACTGTGGCGATCCCCTGGCCCACCCCGATGCACATCGTGGCCAGTCCGTACCGACCGCCGGTCCGCCGCAGCTCGTGCACGAGCATCGTCACAAGGCGCGCGCCGCTAGCCCCGAGCGGGTGCCCGAGCGCGATCGCGCCGCCGTTGACGTTCACCCGCGACGGATCGAGGCCGAGCTCGCGGATGCAGGCGACCGACTGGCTGGCAAAGGCCTCGTTGATCTCCACCAGGTCGAGATCGGCGGCGGTCAGTCCGGCCCGGGCCAGGACCTTCCGAACGGCCGGCACTGGCCCGATCCCCATGACCGACGGATCGACGCCGGCCACCGCGGTCGCGATCACTCGGGCCATCGGCCCCAGGCCGAGCTCACGAGCTCGGCCCGCCTCTGCCAGGAGCAGCGCGGAAGCGCCGTCGTTGATCCCGCTGGAGTTGCCCGCCGTCACGGTTCCGCCCGTCCGGAATGCCGGCCTGAGGCGCGCCAGGGCCTCCGCCGAGGTGTCGGGTCGCGGATGCTCGTCGCGAGCGACCACGATCGGGTCGCCCTTGCGCTGCGGGATGCTCACCGGGATCAGCTGCCCGTGGAAGCGCCCGGCCTCGATCGCGGCGACCGCCCGTCGGTGACTCTCCAGGGCAAACGCGTCCTGCTCGCCTCGCGAAACCCGCCACTCGTCGGCCACGCATTCGGCGGTCTCGCCGAGCGAGGTCGGTGGGTAAAGCTCGGCCAGCCTGGGGTTCACGAAGCGCCAGCCAAGCGTCGTGTCGACCAGCTCGCGGGTGCCGCCCTCGTAGGCCGTCTCCGGCTTGAGCATCGCTAGGGGCGCCCGGGTCATCGATTCGACCCCGCCGGCGATGAAGACGTCACCGTCGCCGACGGCAATCGCATGGGCGGCCGAGTTGATCGCCTGGAGACCCGAGCCGCAGAGACGATTGACGGTGAGCCCGGCGACCTCGACCGGCAGGCTCGCGAGCAGCACGGCCATCCGGGCGACATTGCGGTTGTCCTCCCCGGCCTGGTTGGCGCACCCGAGGATGACGTCCTCGACCACGGCCGGGTCGACGCCGGTACGATCGACGACCGCCCGGACGACGAGCGCGGCCAGATCGTCCGGCCGAACCGCCGCCAGCGCGCCGCCGTACCGCCCGATCGGGGTCCGGACGGCGTCGATGATCCAGACCTCGTGTAGCGGGCGGACGGCGTCTCGGCTCATCGCCGGATTCTACGGCCGCGAATCGTCGCGGCGCAGTCTGTCAAGGTTCAGGCCCCGGGCGGCGGCATCGGCGCCGCCCGGGAGATCGTCGACCGGGCTAGGGCAAGATGGCGAGCGCTTTGGCGGCCTCGTCCGCGCTCGGCGCGCTCACGACGAAGATGATGTCGCCCACGAAGTAAGCGTAAGTGCCGTCACCTTCGCTCGTGTAGACGTCCTTGCCCGCCAGGCTGACTTGCGTCGTCGTCGTGCCGCTCTCCTTCGCGGCGGCGAGGTAGACCTCCTTGAGCTTGCCACCGTCGACACCCTTGAAGCGGATAGCCGAGAAGCTCACCTCGCCGCCTCCGGTCGCGTCGAAGGCCACGGCGAAGCTGACCCCTTCAGGCGCGATGCCGAGAGCCCCGAGCACCTTCGTCCATTCCTCCTGGCCCGACGCGTCCTGGCCCATGAACTGGTCGAACTTCATGCTCATCTTCTGGAGCGTCGTGCCAGCCGGGTATTCGTTGGGCAGGATCGACTCGAGATCCTGGTCGGCGTTGAACGAGGGCAGGACCGCGCCGAGATCGAGGGTCGGCGCAGGCTCCTCGCTCGCGGCCGCCGAAGCGGGCGCCTCGGTCGCCGGCGCCGCGGTGGCCGGAGCCGCCGTGGCCGCGGCCTCGGTGGCGGGCGCGGCTGTTGGAGCCGTGGATCCGCTCGGTGCGGGCGTCGACGAGGAACTGCTGCAGGCAGCGAGCATCAGGCTGAGGCCGAGCAACGCGCCCAGGACGCGCAGCGGTCGAACGGGCATTGTGGACTCCTCGCATTCATTTCCGGCTACACGGAAGATCAAGCTGGCAGAACCGCCTCCGGCCGGCCACGCGCATGATACGGCCTGGTCCGGGGGGCAGGGCTAGGTACGAAAGTGCCAACCTCGAGCGCGCGGGAGTGCCTCGATGGATTGGGGCGAGGGCGCTCGGGATGGCTGAGCTCAGGTACGGCAGGGGCAAGCTGGTGATCGTCGAAGGCGACATCACGGCTATCCCGGCGGATACGATCGTCAACGCGGCGAATGCCGCGCTCGCCGGCGGGGGCGGCGTGGACGGGGCCATTCACCGCGTCGGCGGACCGGGAATCATGGCCGAGCTCCGCGAACTGCACCCACGAGGCACCCCGACCGGGACGGCAGTCGCCACGGGGGCCGGCCATCTCGCGGCTCGCTGGGTGATCCATGCGGTGGGACCGGTGTGGCGTGGCGGCGACCAGGGGGAGCCAGCACTCCTCGCGTCGGCATACCGAGCGGCGTTCACCCTGGCCGAACGGCTGGGGGCAGGTTCCGTGACCTTCCCCGCCCTCTCGGCGGGCGCCTACGGATACCCACCCGGCGAGGCCGCCGAGATCGCTTTGCGGACTGTCGCGGCAGAGCTCGAGGCGAGTCGCTCCGTCAATCTCGTTACCTTCGTCCTACGAGGCGAGACGATCCGTCGCGCCTTCGCCGACGCGCTCGCGGCGCTCGCGCGCGACCCCGACCGGCACCGGTAGCGTGCAGCGGGCGGTGTCGCCCGGACGCTCCCGGGCGGGCCAACCTGAACGACCGCCTATAATTCTGACCCGCGATGCCGCGCCCAGCGATGAGGCGCAGGCTCGCCAGCCGGGAGAGGTGTCGCAAGTCGAGATGACCGTCACCGAGCGCCACCGTCTGCTGCTCGTCGACGACGATGTCCAGCTCCTCGGCTTCCTGGGCGATCGCTTCCGGCGCGACGGCTTCGACGTCACCGCCGCTCGGTCGGGGCCCGAGGCGCTCGAGCGCCTCGACAGCGGCTGGCCCGACCTGGTGATCCTCGACCTCGTCATGCCCAAGATGGACGGCGAGGAAGTGGCGGCCCGCATCAAGAAGCGGGCGGACATCCCGATCGTGGTCCTGTCCGCCATCACCGGCGCGGACCACAAGGTCGACCTGATCCAGCGCTACGCCGAGGACTACGTCACCAAGCCGTTCGACTACGCCGAGTTGCTCGCCCGCGTCAACCGAGTGCTGCGGCGGATGAACGAGCGGATCCCCAGCCAGGAGCTCTCTCTCGGGCCGGATCTGACCCTCGTCCTGCGCAAGCGCGAGGCGATGGTGCGGGGCGGCCTGGTGCTGCTCTCACCCACCGAGACACGCTTCCTGGCGACCCTCGCGGCCAACCTCGGGCGGCCGATCTCGACCGAGCAGCTGCTCGCCCGGGTGTGGAGCGACGCCGACGGCGCGGACCCGGCGTACGTCTGGGTCACCGTCCGCCGGCTGCGCAAGAAGCTCGAGGAGGACCCGGATCACCCGCGCTACTTGCTGACCGAGCGCAGCGGAGGCTACCGCCTGGCCAGCGCCGATTAGCCAACCGGGACGAGGGTCGGCCATCCACGCCGGTCGTGCCTCCAGACTGTGGTGCCTCTGCGCGACATGGGGCGTCCCCCACGCTCGCTGTCAGGGCGATTCGTCAATGCGGGGCGCAAGGTCCGCCACCTACCGTCCGTTGGCACCTCCGAGAAACGGGGGCTCGAAGCGTTCGGCAGGTACCTGAGCCCATGCACCTACCAGCCCGAGCTACGCGGCATACCATGACCCGGCGCCACGACGAGCGCGGTCAGTCACTGGTCGAGTTCGCCATCATCGTGCCGCTCTTCCTGTTCCTGCTGTTTGCCCTCATCGAGTTCGCCTTCGCCTACAACGCCACGCTGGCGGCGAACTACGCCACACGCGACGGTGCCCTCATCGCCGCTGAAGCCGGCGATGCCGTCGACGCGGACTGCGTCATCCTCATGAAGGTCGACGAGGACATGTCGCCGCCGGTCGACCGGACCCGCATCCAGACGGTCAAGATCTTCCGCTCAGACAACGTCGGCGTGAGCACGGGTGAGGAACAGGTCTACACCCGCGGCGGCACCACGACCTGCGGGTCGGTCAGCGTGCCGTACACCCTGTCCACCGGTGGGTATCCGCCGTCGGAGCGCTGCAACGTCCTGAATGGCGAGACGTGCCCCTCGGGCCGGACGACCGTCGATCAGATCGGCGTCGAAGTGACCTACCAGTACCAGCCCCACACGCCCATGGCGATGCCTTTCCTGGGCGTCATGCTCGAGATCCGCGGCAGTAGCCTCTTCGTCGTCAAGTCCAACATCATGCGGATGGAGCCGATCCTGTGAGCGCGCGGCGCTTCCGATTCCGCCGGCGCGACGGCGAGCGAGGCCAGGGCCTCGTCGAGTTCGCCCTCCTGCTGCCGATCTTCCTGATCCTCCTCCTCTCGATGCTCGATTTCGGGTTCGCCTTCGGCCACAACATGACCCTCGAGTACGCCACCCGCGAGGGCGCCAGAGTGGGTTCCGCCCTCGCAGCCGGGAACTCCAGGTTCCCCTGCCTGCCGGATGGCGGCGCCACCACGGTCGACAACATGGTCATCGCCGCCGTGCAGCGCGTCCTGGAATCGAACGGCTCGCCAGTGATGATGAGCGACATCGGGCAGGTCCACATCTACCTGGCGAACTCGTCCGGGGGCGAATCGGGTCCCGTCAATATCTGGACCTACTCCGCGAACAGCGGGCCTGTCGTGGACGGGCAGTCGCTCGACTTCGTGCCGGGCAGCCAGGGTTGGAGCGCCTGCGGCCGGCACAACAGCGGGGCCACGATCGATTCGATCGGGGTCTCGATCACCTACACCTACCGCTTCATCACGCCGCTGGCCGGCGCCCTGCGGTTCGTGGGCGGCCACACCCTGGGCCCGGTCACGCTCGCAATGTCTGACAAGACCGTGATGTCCCTCAACCCGACGAATCCGTAGGAGCCACCATGGACGCCAAGACGATGGATCCGGGCGCGCCGCCCAGGAAGCGATCGCGCCAGGAGTTGAGCCGGGGGCAGGGGCTGGTTCTCTTCGTGCTCGCCATCTTCGTGATGACCGGATTCATCGCCCTGGTGATCGACGTTTCCTGGTACTGGGCGAACACCCTCCGGGTCCAGCGGGCGGCGGACTCCGCGGCGCTGGCCGGCGCGGTCTACCTCCCCGGCGACGTCCCCCACGCGCGGCAGTACGCCTACGCCGAGGCGACCAAGAACGGCTACACGACTGGCGGGGCAATCTCCGTCGTGGCGAATCCGGACCCGGCCAACGACAAGCGGCTGGTCGTGACCGTGTCCACGCCGGTGCCCACCTTCTTCATGCGGATCTTCGGCATCGGCTCGATCACCGCCAGCCGCGTCGCCAAGGCCGAGTTTATCCTGCCCGTCCCGATGGGCAGCCCCTTGAACTACTTCGGCGTCTTCGGGAAGGTCCGCGGGCCGGGCGGCTACGTGCTGACGGACTCCGGCTTTGCGCTCCCGCGCACGACCTCGCCTACCGCTCCCCCCAACTGGCTCAACCCGGAGAACGCGTTCGCAGGCCGAGACGCCGTCCTCGCTCTTCACGAGCATCGTCAACCCAGTCTCCGAACGGCAACACCTCCCAGCAGGCCTACCAGGACTTCACCCTGAACATCCGCAATGGCATCGGCGCCAGGTTCACCAACGGCGGAATCCGGGTCTTCGTCAATGCCCGCTCGAGTGACTCAAGCGGCTGCCAGCTCGGGGTGCAGCTCTCGTGGGACGGCGGAACCCACTGGACGACCCAGAAGGTCACGCCCGCCACCGGCACCGGTGCCCTGACCGGCACCGACCAGACCGCTGGTCCTGGGCGGCAACAACGCCAACAGCTCCGGCGATCCCGATTGGTGGCCCGGTGTCATCCCGAACGACGTTACGCACAACTCCTGGAACGAGGGCCAGTTCGCGGACGTCAGCTTCCGCGTCCGCATCCAGGCGCGCGACCCGGGCGCGAACTGCGTCGACGGATCGACGACCTTCGTCGACTACATCCAGGTCAACGTCGACTACGAGCTCCCGAATCCCGACATGGTCGAGCCGTCCAATCAGGTCCTCGGGCCGCAAGGTACGTGGACCGGGACGCTTTCGCCCGGCTCGGACATCGTCAACGGCGACCCGTACCTGGCCGGCCAGAACGGTGGCGGCTCGAGCACCTACTTCGCGCCGCAGGTACTACTACGACTATGGGGTGGAGATGTCGTCGTCCTCGACCGCCGGCGTCGTCTCCCTTTTCGATCCGGGCTTCTGTGCCACCGACGGCAGCTTCCAGGACGGGCTCGGCGACCATTGGTACGGGACTGCCGGCGCGGTCGGCGCCTGGTACGACCTCTACGACACGAACAACACGCCCTACGACCAGGGCGACGATATCGTTCATCGACGGCAACTGGGGCGACCCCGCCCTGACGAACGGCTCGGGGCACGCGAACGGGACGAGCAACCCGAACTTCAACCTGTTCGCGAACAAGAAGGCGGCGGATCCGTCGCTGGGGGGCAACGTCCCGAGCAGGCGGGACCAACTGCCAGCCGGGCGAGGTGACCGACCCGAGCGATGGGTCCTACTTCCACAACAAGTGGTGGACGCTGGCTTCAGGGCTTCAGCCTGACCACACGTATCGGATCCGGGTCATGTCGCGCAACCCCGCGAACCCCAGCCAGACCACCAACGACGCGTTGAACAACTTCTCGATCTTCGCCACCGCGGGCGGGACGCTGCCCAAGGTCTACGGGCTCGGCTCCATGGTGGCCTTCTCGCCGCTGCCCGACAACCAGTCCACGGACCTCTTCCTGGCCCAAATCCCGGCCATCCACGCCGGCAAGACCATGCAGATCCAGCTGTATGACCCGGGCGACACCGGCAGCCTGCCCGCCACGCTCCAGATCCTCGCAGCCCACCGCCAGCAACTACTGCGCCGGTAAACTTCTCGTACAAGGCCAACCGCATCGCCTCCAACGGCAACTCCGGCTGCAACTCGAGGACCGGCACGAACGTCAACTCGGTCCAGACGAGCTCCGGTGGCGGCGGCTTCTACAACGGCTGCTGGCTGACCATCACCATCCAGCTGCCGATCACCTACGACGCGCCCGCGGCCGGCGAGCGAGACGAATCCCATCGTCGACGCCGGCTGGTGGAAGATCCGCTACGTCATGGGCAGCGGCGGCGGCTCCAACGCCTCCGACCTGACGACCTGGAAGGTCAGCCTCTCCGGCAACCCGGTCCACCTCATCGTGCCGTGACCGACCGGGGGTAGCCCTCCCTCCGATCGCCGGCAGACAACAGGACGGCCCGGACCCCGCGGGGTCCGGGCCGTTTTGCGCTGTGGGGGAACCCGCGGACGCGCCGATTCGATCGTGCGCATTCGGTGGGCAGCAGGGACGCTGAACATGACATTCGGCTCTGCGCATCCCACGCCGGGACTGACAACACTGTCAGCGGGCGTTCCGCATGCGCACCCGGAGCGTCTGATTGTGGGCCGCGCGTCCACCGACCGCTTGTCGAAGCCGCACGTGAGGAGGGCGCCTTGATGTGGCTCGTGAGTGGCTACCGGTGATCGGGCAACACGCACGTCGGCGCGGGTGGGAGCGACTCGCAGTCGCGGTCCTTCCCCTTCTCCTCGCCTTCTCCGGAGTCCAGTCCGTGCCGCGGTCTGCGGCCGCGGCCGACGGCTCAATCCTCATCATCGCGCCGCACCCGGACGACGATCTCTTGTATGGGGCGGGTCTCGCGCTGACAGCCCGTACGCAGGGAACGGCGGTGGCGGTCGTCTACATGACGAACGGCGACCTCTACGGCGGCATGGGCCTCGGAACCGCGCGCCAAGACGAGGCCGTTCAGGCGCAGACGCTCTATCTCAACGCCCGGGAGGACGACCTCATCTTCCTGGGCTACCCGGACGGTTACCTCGAGAACCTGCTTGTCGACTATCCGTCCCCGGGCGACGTCCTGACCACGGTCTGGGGCCAGTCGACGACCTACGCCTCTCGGGGCCTCGGAGCCACGGACTACCACACGTACAGGTACGGGGCACCGGCCGCCTACAACGGGGCGGACGTGCTGCAGGACCTGATCTCGATCATCAGCGCGTCCCGTCCAACCGACGTGTACGCCACCGGGCCGTTCGACACGCATCCCGACCATCGGGCGAGCGACGCATTCGTGCGCGCCGCACTGCTTGCGGTCATGGCCGAGGACGGCACCTACGTCCCGAGACTCCACGCCACGATCGTCCACGCCGCCGACCCGTCGTGGCCGCCCGCGATGGACCCGCAGGCGGACTTCACGGAGCCCATCGGGTTCGACGCCACCGGGCTTTCGTGGTCGGGGCGTGAGAGCCTACCGGTGCCCTCGGCAATGCAATCGACGGACTTGACGACGAATCCGAAGTACCTCGCGATCGACAGACACCAGACCCAGGGAGGGGTGAACGGGCTCCTTGGCCAGTTTGTCCATCGGGATGAGATCTTCTGGATCGAAGATCTGGGTGCGCCAACACCCACGCCGACCCCGACGCCCAACCCGAGCTCCACGAACCGGGCGCCCCAGGCGAGCGTGAGCGCCTCCTCGGAGACGGTCGCCTCCGGGCAGCTCGCGGTCAAGGCGGTCGATGGGCACATCGAGGGCTATCCGGCCGACTACACCCGAGAGTGGGCCACCCAGGGCGGTCACACGGGCAGCTGGCTGCGTCTGGCCTGGTCGAGCCCGCTGAGCGTCGAGCGCGTCGTGCTCTACGACCGGCCCAACGCCGACGACCAGATCACCGGCGCCACCCTCCGCTTCAGCGACGGCTCCACCCTCGCCACCAGCAGCCTCCCCAACGGCGGCTCGGCCCTCACGATCAACCTCGGCGGGCGCACCATCACCAGCCTCGAGCTCGATATCGACGCCGTGAGTGCGACCACCCAGAACATCGGGCTCGCCGAGATCGAGGTGTGGGGCGTCTTCGCGGGCCCGACGCCGACACCGACCCCCACGCCGACCCCGACGCCGACACCGACCCCCTCGCCGACGCCAACACCCACGCCGACCCCGACGCCCAACCCGAGCTCCACGAACCGGGCGCCCCAGGCGAGCGTGAGCGCCTCCTCGGAGACGGTCGCCTCCGGGCAGCTCGCGGTCAAGGCGGTCGATGGGCACATCGAGGGCTATCCGGCCGACTACACCCGAGAGTGGGCCACCCAGGGCGGTCACACGGGCAGCTGGCTGCGTCTGGCCTGGTCGAGCCCGCTGAGCGTCGAGCGCGTCGTGCTCTACGACCGGCCCAACGCCGACGACCAGATCACCGGCGCCACCCTCCGCTTCAGCGACGGCTCCACCCTCGCCACCAGCAGCCTCCCCAACGGCGGCTCGGCCCTCACGATCAACCTCGGCGGGCGCACCATCACCAGCCTCGAGCTCGATATCGACGCCGTGAGTGCGACCACCCAGAACATCGGGCTCGCCGAGATCGAGGTGTGGGGCGTCTTCGCGGGCCCGACGCCGACACCGACCCCCACGCCGACCCCGACGCCGACGCCGACCCCCTCGCCGACGCCAACCCCGACGCCGACGCCGACCCCGACGCCCACGCCAACTCCGACGCCCACGCCAACTCCGACGCCGACCCCGACGCCCACGAGGACTGGGACCCCCGCGCCCACGCCGACTGCGACGCCGCCCCGACCTCGATGACTCCGTTAACCAAGGACGAGCTTACGGCCGTGGAAGCCTTCCGCATAGCGGACGCCGGAGCCGGCTTCCAGTCCGCGCAGGCGCAGGAGCGCCTGGAACGCATCGGCGGTGAACCAGTGCTTGCCGTGCTGGCTCGAGAAGTGGGCCAGGAGGAGCTCGACCTTGCGCTCGGCGGCCCACCCGGGGATCTCGAATAGGACGTTCGGCAGGGCCAGGTCGCCCTCGTACTTGGGAACCTCGTATTCGAGGACCAAGTGGTCGCGAAACGTGTTCCAGGTCAGCTCTGCGACGAGTCGATGATCCTGGTGCCGGTCCTCCAGGCGATGGGTCAGAATCAGGTCGGCGCCCGTGCTCTTGAGCGTCTCAAAGTACTCCTTGACCTCGACGCCCTGGTAGGGGAAGAACCCGTCGCGGAAGCTCTCGACGACGATCGTCGGCCGTGCCGCGCTGTCGGCGAGAAAGGCGTCCGCGCTGGCACGGGCTTCCTCGGCACGCGCGGCGTCCCCGCTGAGCACCACCCAAGTCACCTCGGCGAGACGGCCGTCCTGGGCGAGCCGCAGGATCGTCCCACCGCAGCCGATTTCGATGTCATCCGGATGAGCCCCTAGGACGAGCAGCCTTAGCGGCGACCCGGATCGGCCGAGGTCAAGGGTCAGCATTGGCGTGCCGCCTGCCCGGCCGCGTCGGATCTCGCGAAGCGGGTCACGTGTCCGAGACCCGGGGTGCGCGCGGAGACCGCCAGACCGCCCACGGGGCCTCACCGTTCTGCCACAGCTGTTCGAGGTCTTGCATCTCCTTGAGCGTGTCCATCGGCATCCAGAACCCACCGTAGCGGTAGGCGATCAGGCGACCCTGCTCGATGAGCCGCTGGAACGGCTCAACCACGAGATCCTCGTCCTCACGGATCTCGTCGAAGATGGCTCGCCGCAGAATGAAGTACCCGCCGTTGATCCAGATGTCCGCATCGCGGATGTGCTGGATCGATCGAACGTGGTCGTCGGGACCGGCGTCGACAACATGGAATGTGTACGAAGGCCGCACGCAGAGGAACGCGGCGACGGCGTCACGCCGCAGGAAATCGTCCACATACTTCTCGAGGGGCGCATCGGTCAGGCAGTCGCCGTAGCTCGCCAGGAACACGTCGTCGGTTCCGATGTGGCGCTCGACCGCCTTCAACCGCTGCCCGACGAGCGATCTCAGGCCGGTATCCGCGAACGTGATGTTCCAGCCCTGGATGTCGGTCGTTAGCAGGTCTACAGACCGACCGCCGTCGCGAAGGACGAAGTCGTTGGAGATGGCTTCGTCGTAGTCGAGGAAGTACTTCTTGATCGCCTCGCCGCGATACCCGAGCGTCAGGATGAAGTCCCTGTGGCCGTGTTGAGCGTAGTAGCGCATTACGTGCCACAGGACAGGGCGCTGGCCGATGGGGGCCATCGGCTTGGGGACGCTCTCGGCGTACTCGCGGAGTCGCAGACCCTGCCCACCGCAGAAGAGCACGACCTTCATGACTGCGGCCCTCTCAGCGAGCCGGACTGGGGGTTTGCTTGGCCACGAGCATCATCACCAGACCTCGACCTTCGGGATGGCCACCATGAACCGACCACCCCACGATGGCACGTCGGAGAGCTGCTGGGTGACCTCATTGCGAAGATTCCAGGGCAGGATCCAGACGATGTCGGGCCGCGTCTCGCGAAGCCGGTCCGGGTGGTGGATGGGGATGTGCGTGCCGGGAGTGTAGCGGCCCTGCTTGTGGGGATTGCGATCGACGGTGTAAGCGAGGAAGTCGGTTCGGATCCCGCAGTAGTTGAGGAGCGTGTTCGCCTTGCCCGGCGCTCCGTAACCGGCGATCGTGCAGCCCTCCCGGCGGCGCTCGATCAGGAACTCGAGGAGCGCGCGCTTGGTCTCCTCGACGGCGCTCCCGAAGGCGCGGTACCGCGCCAGCCCCTCGAGCCCGGCGGCCCGTTCGCGAGCCGCCAGCGCATCGACCGCCGCTTGGACGGGGGCCGTGCCCGCATGTCGGGCGTGGATCCGCAGCGAACCGCCGTGGGTGAGGAGCTCCTCGACGTCGACCACGGCCAGGCCGTGGGCCGCGAGGATCCGGCGGGTCGCGGAGAGGGAGAAGTAGGAGAAATGCTCGTGGTAGATGGTATCGAACTGGTTCTCCTCGAGCAGTCGCTGGAGGTGGGGGAACTCCAGGGTGAGCAGTCCGTCGGGGGCGAGGAGCACCGCCAAGCCGGCCACGAAGTCGTTGAGCGCGGGCACCTGGGCGAGGACGTTGTTCCCTACCAGGAGATCGGCCCGGAACCCCTCCCCTACCAGTCGCCGCGCTGCTCCTTCGCCGAAGAACTCCACTCGTGTTGGCACGCCCGCCGACATCGCAGCCGCTGCCACGTTGGCGGCCGGCTCGATCCCCAGGACCGGCACGCCTGAGGCAGCGAAATGCCGCAAGAGGTAGCCGTCGTTGCTGCCCACCTCAACAACTAGGCTGCCTCCCCCGAGTCCCAGCTCCGCTTGCATCATCTCCGCGTACCCTCGCGCGTGGGCGACCCAGCTGTCCGAGTACGAGGAGAAGTACGCGTACTCCGAGAAGATGCCCTCGGGCGCGACATACTCCGAGAGTTGCATCAGCCAGCAGCCGTCGCATACGTACGCGCGGAGCGGATAGAAGGGCTCCATCGCGTCGAGGGCATCGGCCGCGACATAGCTCTCGCACAGCGGCGACATCCCCAGGTCGACTACGACGTGCTCCAGGGGACGGCCACAGAACCGGCAGCGCGCGTCAGGCCGTGCGCGCGCACCAGGAGCGGTCATGGACGTGTATCCTGCTCGGGCCTTGCCGGGTGGGCTCGGCCGGGACGGGCCCGGCCCTCGATCGCAGGAGAGATGGTAGAGCATGGGCAGACTGGCGACCCGGCCGCACGTCGCCACGGCCGAGTGCGGGCATGCGGCTACCTAGCCCAGTCCTGCGTCGGACCGGCTGGGCCATCGCCGACCAGGCCTTCTCGAGCCTGACCAACTTCGCACTGGGCGTCCTGGTCGCGCGCACGGTCGATCTCGCGGCGTTCGGGGCGTTCAGCCTCGCGTTCGCTGCGTACCTCGTGATCGTGAGCGTCACCCGCGGATACCCCATGGATCCGCTCGCGATCCGCTACGCGGCGGCGGCGCCGGTTGACTTCCGGCGGGCGACTTCTGCAGCAACCGGCATGGTGATCGTGGTCGGTGTCGTTTGCGGAGTCGTTCTCCTCGCGGTCGGCGCGGTCTCGACCGGCCCATTCTCGGAAGCACTCCTAGCGCTCGGAATCACGCTGCCGGGCCTACTCCTCCAGGACGCCTGGCGTTCGACGTTCTTCGCGGGCGGACGCGGACGGCGGGCGTTCCTCAACGACGTCGCCTGGGCCGTGGTCCAGTTTCCCGCCCTAGCCGTTGTCATCGCCTCGGGCAGCCGCTCGGTCTTCTGGCCGGTCCTCGCCTGGGGAGGGAGTGCCACTCTCGCCGCCCTCCTCGGGGTCCTGCAGTCGTCGGTCGTACCGCGACCATGGCTCTCCGGCAGCTGGTGGCGCGAGCATACGGACCTAGGTCCGCGCTACATCGTCGAGGCACTCGTCCGGGTCGTGTCCGGCCAGCTCCAGCTCTACGGCGTCGGACTGGTTGCGGGCCTCTCGGCGGTCGGCGAGCTGCGGGCGGGTCAGCTCCTGTTCGGACCTATCCAGGTCGTGTCCTTCGGCGTCAACATGATGGCCGTCCCCGAGGGGGCCCGCACGCTTGCCGTCTCACTGGCGCGCCTCCGCCGCGCGTCGCTCGTGATCTCGGCTGGCTTGGTGGCCACGTCTACGATCTGGGGGCTGGTCGTCCTCCTGATTCCGGCCGAGTTCGGGAGACTGGTCCTGCGGGCCGCCTGGGATCCCGCCCGCGCGCTCGCCGTCCCGATCCTGCTGGCTTCACTGGCCAACATGTTCATGCTCGGCGCGGGGATCGGGATCCGCTCGCTGGCGGCCGCCCGGCGCGGCCTCCAGACCACGACCCTGACCGCGATCCTGACCGTAGTGTTCGGGGTCGGGGGAGCGGCAATCGGCGGCGCCTCGGGCTCGGCCTGGGGCCTCTTCCTGGTGGCCGTCATCGGTGCGGCCGCGTGGTGGCATCAGTACGCCCGGGCAGCAGAGGAGTACGTGCCCGGACGTGCCACCGCAGCATCTGGGGCGCTCGCGGAGCAAGGCACGGAGAGTCGCCCAGGCGGGCTCAGTTGAACTGGCGCATCACCGGCTTCACCGGCCGGCCCTCGAGATAGCGTCCGATCCCTTCGTCGAGGGCTCGCCGGTAGACGACGAGAGCCTCGTCAACCGCCGCGACGGTCCGGTCGATGTCGTCGTCCGAGTGCGAGTAGCTGACGACGAAGGACGGCCCCAGCACTCCCCTCCGGAGCATCTCCTGGAGGAACAGCGTCCGGAATGCCTGTGACGGGCGCCCGTCCGAGTCCCGCGTCACGAAGACCAGATTGCAGGCCCTGCCCGCGACCGTGAACTGGTCCGCGAGGCCCCGTGCCCCTGCGACCTGGCTCACGCCACGAGCAAGGCGCTCGCCCCGTTCGTAGAGGGTCTCCACCACCGGCTCCGAGCGATACGTGGCAATCACAGCCAGGGCCGCCGCCAGGGCGTGCGTCTCGGCGCCGTGGGTGGTCGAGAGGAGGAAGACCCGCTCGCCGCTCGTGCGTCAACCCGCCCAGCTCCATGATGTCGCGGCGGCCGGCGAGGGCTGAGACGGAGAAGCCGTTGCCGAGCGCCTTTCCGAAGGTCGACAGGTCCGGCGCCACACCGTAGACGTGCTGCGCACCGCCCAGATGCCAGCGGAAGCCGGTGATCATCTCGTCGAAGACGAGGAGCGCCCCGTGCCGTTCGCAGAGGTCGCGGAGGCCCTCGAGGAAGCCGGCGGCGGGCTCGATGCGCTGTCGCCGGCTCCAGGATGAGGCAGGCGATCTGGCCGGGATGCGCTGCGAACAGCGTCTCGACGCTGGCCAGGTCGTTGTAGTGGAAACGGACCGTCAGGCTCGCGGATCGCGGCCGGGATCCCGGCCGCCATCGCGGTCGCCCCGATGAACCAGTCGTCCACGGAGAAGAACGACGCGTCGACCGGAGATGGCCACGAGGTCGCGGCCGGTGTAGGCGCGGGCGAGCTTGACGGCGGCCGTCGTCACGTCGGAGCCGTTCTTGGCGAACTTGACCATGTCGGCGCCTTCGATGCAGGCCAGAAGCGCCTCGGCGGCCTCCAGCTCGATGCGCGCCGGCCGGACGAAGTTCGTGCCCAATCCGAGCTGTCGCTCCACCGCCGCGAGCACCGGCGGATAAGCGTGGCCGAGGCTGACCGCTCGCAAGCCCATCCCGTACTCGACGTACTCGTTGCCGTCGACGTCCCAGACGTGGCAGCCCTGGCCGCGGACGATGATGGGCGCCATCCCCTCGGGGTACTGGTCGTCGCCCTTGGCGTACGTATGCGCTCCACCAGGGATCGCGGCATGGAACCGGGGCGCCAGTGCGCGCGACTCGTCAAACGGCATCCGTTTCTCCCTCGGTGCAGGGCCCCTAGTCATGGGAAGATATCGCACCGCGCAGGCAAGCCGCGGTCGACGGCGACGGGCGCAACGAGGCACAGGTGGAGTGAGGGTCCTGGTCACCGGCCATCTCGGGTACATCGGCACCGTGCTGACCCCGCTGCTGCTCGCGGCGGGCCACGATGTGGTCGGCCTCGACAGCGACCTGTATCGCTGGTGCACGTTCGGCGATCCGGGCCGCATCGCCGATGTCCCGACGATCAGCACGGGACATTCGCGATCTCGACGCCTCCGATCTCCTTGGCTTCGACGCCGTCCTGCACCTCGCGGCTCTCTCGAACGATCCGCTCGGCGATCTTGATCCGGAGCTGACCTACGAGATCAACCACCGAGCTTCAGTGCGACTGGCCGAACTGGCCCGCGATGCTGGCGTCTCGCGCTTCGTCTTCTCGTCGTCGTGCAGCAACTACGGCGCCGCGGCAGGGTCGCTTCTCGACGAGACAGCGCGATTGAATCCTGTCACCCCGTACGGCCAGTCCAAGGTCTGGGTCGAACGTGACGTGGCGGCGCTCGCGACCGACGACTTCAGTCCGACCTTCCTGCGCAACGCCACCGCCTACGGGGTATCGCCCCGCCTGCGAGTTCGACATCGTCCTGAACAACCTGGTGGCCTGGGCCTTCACGACCGGGCACGTCCACCTCAAGAGCGACGGCACTCCCTGGCGACCGATCGTCCACATCGAGGACATCGCGCGCGCCTTCATCGCTGTGCTCGCGGCGCCCCGCGAGCTCGTCCACGGCGAGGCGCTCAACGTCGGCTCGACCGCGGAGAACTACCAGATCCGCCGGCTCGCCACGATCGTCGCCGAAGTCGTGCCGGGGTCGGCCGTCGATTTCGCCCCCGGTGCGTCGCCCGACACGCGCGACTACCGCGTGGACTGCGGCAAGATCGGCCGCGTCTTGGGCTTCGAGACACGCTGGACGGCCCGGCAGGGCGCCGAGGAGCTGCTGGCTGCCTACCGTGCGACGGGCCTGACGCTCGACGAGTTCGAGGGTCCGAAGTACCTGAGGCTAGCGGAGATCACCCGGCTGCGTCGCGAGGGCTCCCTCGACGATCAGCTCCGGTTCACCGCACGCCCTCGGAGGCGTGGTTGACTCCGGCAGACGTCTACGCGCAACGGGATCGACTCGCCCGGTGGGCGTGGCTCGCAGCGGCCGCGGCCGGCGTTCTTGCCGCAGTCCTGATCAGGGCGGCCTTGCTTGACCAACGTCAGTTGTTCAAAGACGAGGGTGCCTCGTGGCTTCTCTCGACGTTCACTCTGCCGGAGCTGATCGCACACACAGCTCGGGACACCTACCCGCCGCTACATGCCCTGCTGCTCCACCTCTGGATGGACGCATTCGGCGATTCGATCACGACGATGCGCGCACTGTCGGTTCTGCTTGGCCTCGGGGTCGTTGCTGCAGCATGGCGGTGGGGCCACGAAGCGCTCGGCCGCAACTGGGGCCTCGTCGTCCTGATGGCAGTGGGCCTGTCCGGCTTGGCAATGGAGGAAGCCCGAGAGGTGCGCCTGCACGTCCTCGAGGTCTTCTGTGCGACCGCGGCCTGGTGGCTGACATGGCGGCTGGCGCGGGGCGAGGCGCAACGCCATTCGTTGCTCGTCATGCTAGCTGCTGGCCGCTGCCGTCGCCGGCGAGCTTTGGGCCTCGCCCATGGGCATCCCCACGGCCGGACTGCAGGGAGCACTCGCCCTCGCGGCCCTGGCGATCAGGGGCAGCACGGGCGGCCGCGCAGCTTTGCTGGGCATCGTCCTCGGCTGCGTCACCTTCCTGCCCTGGCTGTCGATCCAGCTCGGCGTGGCCTTCAATGGGCAAGCATTCTGGTCGCCCGTCCCCAGCCCGCTGCTTCTCCCATATGCATTCGACGCCCAGTTGATGGGTCGTGGCCACACGCGCTTCGCTGCGACCCTGGCCGGCCTGCCGTTGCTCGCCGTCGCCGCGGTCGGAGTCCTCGATCTCGTGCGCGGCCGCGCGGGCGCGATCGCCGAGACCAAAGGGGACCGCTTCCTGGGTTGGACGCTGACGTTCGCGCTGGCCCTGATCCCTCTGGCCTGGCTCTACTCGCAAGTCCGTTCGGTCTGGGACGTGGACTACTTCGGCAGCACCATTGCCCCCTTGGGACTCGCGCTGGCGGCCGGCGGCCGAGCCCTGGCGCGGCGGCTCCCGGAGTACCGGACACAGGTGCTGGTGGCGTTCTGCGTCCTGGTCTTCAGCGTCGAAGGCCTGTCCTCGATGGAGCGCCTTCAGCAACGCCTGGCGGATGAGGACTTGACGCCGGCACGCCAGGTCTACGAACAGTTGGCAGGCGTGGTGCGCAGGCGACGACCTGGTCCTCGCCCTGGACAGCCGCTCCTACTTCGCGATCGACTACCTGGTCGGTAGACGGGTCGATCCACTGCCCCTCGCCGCGCCCGTGTACGCGTGGGACAACGGAGCGGAACCCTTCTTCGTGGGTCAAGGCCTCGTGCCCTCGGATCGTCTGATCGACCAGGCTTGGGTGAATCGGTTCGGTGGTTGGACAGGCGCGTTCCCGGGCTTGAGGAGCGGCGGACGAGTCTTCCTCATCGACCTGGAGGACGACGACCAGGAGACGATCGGCTTCGGCCCCCTGGACGAGGGCCGGCTCGAGCAGGTGGCTCGGCAGGACATCGCGTACGCCGGGCGCATCGCGCAGATCCGAACCCTGGTCGCCCCCTGACGGCCACGCCCGAGTCCGCCGTTCAATCGCGGCTGTGCACCACAGGCTCCGCAGACCGACCGGGGCGACCCTACGTGCGAGCCCTCGGCGGCCGCGCTCGCGCCGGCAACCAGGGGATCACCTGTCGGCGGAGCCTGCCGAGAACGACCGAGGGAGCGAGGAGGATCGATCCCGCCAACCAGAGCATGCCGCGCGGGTCGCGGTCGGCGAGGAGCGCGCCAGCGACGCGGTACTGGTAACGCGCCCGCCACAGCCGCGCCCGCTGGATCCGCCGCCACCGGGATTGCCGCCCTAGGCATTCCTGGAACTCGGCGACGCTCAGTTCCAAGAGGCCCGCCCGTCTCCGCCGCGCGTTCTCCTCGACGAGCAGGATCCGCTCCATCTGTTGCGCGAACCGTGTCGAAGAGACGCTTCCGTGATGCACTCGGTAGTTCAGCAGGCGTTCGGGCAGGGCCAACACGGTCCCCGTGTCGGCCAGCCGCGTCCACAGGTCGAGATCCTCGGCCGGGAACATCCACTGGCGAAAGCCGCCGATCGCTCTGACCGCGTCTCGATCGAGGACGACCGTCGGCGTGATCAGGAAGACCGCCTTCCCTTCCGACCGGATCCGGTCAAGGTCGTGGGTCGAGCCAGGTCCGGTGTCCGATACCGAGCTCCGACGACCTCGGGGGCCAATGTGCCAGGCCCAAGTGCCCAGCGCGGCCAGCCCCGGAGTCGCGGTGAGGAACGCGAGCTGCCGCTCGAGTCGCTGGGGCAGCGCGATGTCGTCATCGTCCATCAGGGCAACCCAGCGACTCCGCGCGAGCTCGAGACCGCGGTTCCGTGCTTCGGCCAATCCGCAATGGTCGATCCGCTCGATCCGGATGCGCGGGTCCTCGGCCGCGTGTCGGGCCAGGATCTCCGCGGTTCGATCGGTCGATCCGTCGTCGACGGCAAGGATCTCGATGTCGGTCAGCGTCTGTTCCCGGACCGAGCGCAGGGCCTCATCGATATAGCGTTCGCCGTTGAATGTGCACAGCAGCACCGTGACACTGGGCGATTGATCACGCATCAGCGGCCGTGGGGACGGTGCGCCTGAAAGGGTCACGTCCGGCGCCCCGCTCCGCCGGCCGCCAGGCCTCGCCGGGCCGTCGCGACGAGGCATTTCATCTTGCTCGTCGTGCCGAGCGGCGCACCCCCGACGGCGGCGACGTAGCCGACCGCCTGATGGATGCGCATCATCGTCGGACGGATCGAGCGACCCGGATGCATCCGTCGCGTCAGTTCGGCTGGCGCGAGCGCGCCAAGGTGCTGCGGGTGGATGCGGCAGTCCCAGAGCACTTCGGGCACCTCGACGAACCGACCTCGCAGCACGAGCTCGGCGAGGAGCACCTTGTCGGAACCGGGATAGGATCCCTCCAGGCGGGTGCGCCTGAGCGTGTCTGTCCTGACGACCCCGTACATGTACGTGCTGATCTGGATGCCGAACATCCGAGCCAGCACATGCCGGAAGCGGACGACCGGGTCCGGATCGGCGAGTGGGTCGGCGATCGAGGGCCGGAGGAGCACCGTCTCGCCGTTTGTCGCCACCCTCAGGTTCCGGACAGGATCGAATGCCAGGGGTTGGTCATCGTCCCCGATGAGCTCCAGGCGAGCCGTTGCCAGCACAGCCCCCCGATCGTCGTGCAGCACAGCAACGCAGCGCTCGAGGAAGGACGGTCTGAGCCGGTCGTCGGCCGCGAGCCACTTGAAGAGGGGGGCGTTGGCCGTGGGCACGAGGGCGTTGAAGTTCCTCGTCGGTCCGATGTTCATCGAGTTCCGCAGGTAGCGGAAGCGGCGGTCTCGGCGCTCGTACCCGCGGGCGATCGCCGCTGTCCGGTCGGTGGAGGCGTTGTCGAGGACGACCACCTCGTAATCCTCGAAGCTCTGATCCACAACAGAAGCTAGGGCGTCATCGAGGTAGCGCTCGCCGTTGTAGACGGGAACGCCGACCGTGACGCGGGGCGGAGTCGTCATCTGCGGACACTCTCCCTGTGCGCCACGCTCCGCCGTCGAGAGGCCGATGGGACGCTGAGTATGTCACAGGCCTCGTGGCACCCAGACCGTCAGTCGGCCGGGGGCGGCTGTGGAATGTACGTGCGGAAGGAGACCATGAAGCCCCGCCAGTAGAGGACGGCCTCGATACCGGAGCCGACCGCGCCTCCCCACGCGGCCGTGGCCGCACCGCCCCAGACCCCGGCCCCGATCGTGAGAATCCCCTCGAAGATCGCCGCCGTCAGGCTCAAGCGGGCCGACCTGTTCGCAGCTCCGAGAACGAGCATGCCGAGCCCTGCCGAACCGGCCACGAGGCCGAGTGTCATCGACACGGACAACCCAGGGAGAACGGGACCGGCGAGCGGCCAGCTCTGGCCGAGGAGCGCCCGGCCGATGACCTCGGGCAGCGCGATCGCGACCGCCCCTCCTCCGATGGCTACGGCGGCCAAGACAGCTGCAAGCCAGACTAGACGCTGAGGGAGCGTTGCGAGCGCTGTCCGGACCGTCCGGCCAGCTTCCGGTGCGGCTGCCAGCATCAGTCCCTGGAACACCACGAAGATCGGGGACAGCAGCGTGGATCCTGCGCGCAGGCTCGCCACGACGGTCAGGCCCGCCCACGCGGCCAAGGCGTATTGGGTGAGCGTCTGGGCTCCCACGACAATGATTGATCCGGCGGCCAGACCGGGGAGGACCAAGCGATGCTCGCGGAGCCACGAAGGAACGGCCCGGACCGAGGGCGTTGCGGGTGATCTTGCGATCGCGTAGATGGCCCCGACGGCGCCTCCGATCTCCCAGTAGGTGAGGATGCCTACCAGCGAGTCCGGGATGTGCGCAATTCCGCCGATCACGAGGAGCAGTCCCATCACGATGGCCCAGCTCGAGTCCGATAGGAACGCCTCGACTGCCCGGCCGCTCGCCATGAAGCAGAAGCGATAGGCGTCCTGGACGAGTAGCCAAGGCAGGCCGAGACCCAGGACAATCAGGGCGGGCCCCCCCGCAATGCCCAGAAGGCCCAGCGTGATCGCCAGGACGGCACCCGCCAACCCGACGACGGTCGCCGCACCGGTCGCTCGCGCCGTGGCCCGCGCCGTCGCGCCTGGGTCGACGTGGCTGTAGCGCATGATCAGCGGGTTGGCCCCGATGGCACGGGCGACGTTGAGGACGAGGATGTACGACCAGAACAGGAGTGCATAGACTCCGAAGTCCGTCGGGCTGACGCTCCTGGCGATGATGATCGCGAGCGCGAAGTTGGTGAGGCTCGAGACCATCTGATCGGCGACCCCCCAGCCGAGGCGCCGGACTAGGGCCGGAAGTCGCGAGCCGAATCGCGTGATCGAGCGCCTCACGGCGGGAGCATTCTCGGCACACCAGGGCGAACAGCGTCGGCGTCGGTGGGCATGGGACGCGGCCTTGCCGGTCGCGCAGAGGCCCGGTCGAGGTCGTGGCGGCCGCCTTTGGCTATGCCCGGCCTTCGTACCAGCCGTGACCCTGGCCGATTGGTCGTCCCGCTGGCACCGCCCCAGGGGATGCCGGCGGAGGCCATGAGCTTGACGACGCGAGCGCGCTGGCCTTCCACGCTCGGGGCTTGGAACGTGCCGGGACCCGCCGCCCGTGCATCGTCTGCCGCCCGTGCATCGTCTAGGGCTCGCGCCAGAAGCCCGATCGTCTCGCCTCGCCACCCGGTCCTCACCGCGTTCCCGCCGAGGGTGGGCGGGCCGCCCCGGTCGAAGCAGATGACGCGGAGGCCCGTCGCCGCGGCTTCCGCCACGGCCCAGCCACCTTCTTCGTGGAGGCTCGGGAACAGGAGCACGTCGGCGCCCTCGCGCATGATCGTGAGGACGTTCTCGCGCGGCAGCCTTCCCAGGAATTGGACCCGCCCAGCGACGCCGAGCCGATCCGCCAGCGCTCTGAGTCGAGGCAGCTCGGGCCCGTCGCCGCAGATCACCAGCCGCCAGTCCGAGGTCGCGGCCACGGCTTCGATGGCCAGCGATACGCCTTTCCACGGGATGAGCCGCCCGGCGAACAGCGCGGTCGGCGTGGCGACGAGCCTGGCGCCCCGAGGCACGGGCGGCTCCTCGAACACGACGTTCGGCAGCACGACCGTTCGGCCGCGGACGCCAGGAGGCAGCCACGCCCGGGTCTCACGGTTCTGGACGAGGATGAGCCGCGCGCGTCTCCACGAGATCCGAGCGAGCGGGTTGAAGTAGCGGGCCACGAAGCGGAAGGATGATCGCAGAATCTCGCCCCACACAGCACGAGGGCCGAGGGTGACCGCGAGACGCCACGGGGGGCCCACGCCGCCACCCATGGGGCCGTACACAAACGGGGCCCCCACGAGCGGGGCGCCCGACCCGAGCCACACAGTGGACCATGTCAGGTGCCAGACGAGGTCGAACGGTGTCCGTCGGTGGAGCCGCCGCCCGACCCGGAGCGCCGCGAACTGCCAGATCAGGTACTGGAGACGATCGAGGCGTCTGCGGTCCCGGTGCGCTCCCCACAGCCTGGTCCACGCAGGCATCGGGACGTGAACGACCTCCAGCTGCCCGGCCTCCGGGATCTCGGCGAGCCGAGCGCGAAGGGCGGGCACCGCATCCGCCTCCAGGCGGGCCAGCACGACCGTAGGCCCGATGCCGGCGAGAATCCGTCCCCAAACCCATCCGGCACCGCCCTCGGAGCCCTCGCCCGGCACGCAGTTGTAAGCGAAGGCGAGGATGCATGGTTGCCGAATGGGGGCCGATGCGGGCGCCTCGGCCGGGCCTGCGTCCGCGCGTCGGCGCTCTTCCGTCGGGCGACCGTCTAGCGTCACTTCACGTCTCTCCTCGCGGCCTGCGCCAGCATTCCGATCGCTCGGGCCATGACTGATGGACGCCGCTGGGTCTCACGGCAGCACCCTGGCCTCGGGGATCGGGACGACGAAGCGACCGCCCCAGCAGCGCACCTCGCGGAGCTGCTCCTGGATTTCGTCGGCAACGTCCCAGGTCAGGATCAGCACGTAGTCCGGCCGCGCCTCGAGAAGGCGATCGGGCGCGTAGACCGGGACCCGCACGCCTGGGATGAACCGACCCTGCTTGTCAACCGACCGGTCGACGGTGAAGGGCAGGAGGTCGCTCGTCACGCCGCACGCGTTGAGGAGCGTCGTGCCGCGCGAGGGGGCACCGTATCCAACGACGGAGCGGCCATCGCGTCGAGCTTCCTCCAAGAACTCCCGCAGGCTCCGCTGCGCCCGCTCGACCCTGGAGCCGTAGTGGCGGTAGGTCTCCATCCGATCGAGGCCCTCCCGCTGCTCGGTGGCAAGCATCGCCCCCACCCGCGACGTGACTGATCGCGGGCCCGTCACGGCGTCCTGGACCCAGGCCCGGGCGGCGCCTCCGTAGACGGAGAACGCCTCGACGTCGAAGACCCGCAGGCCCGCGCGCTCAAGAAGGCCCACCAGGGCCGTCAGGGACAGATACGAGAAGTGCCCGTGGCGGATCGCATCGAACTGGCACTGCCCGATGACATGCAGGAGATGGTCGAATTCGATCGCCGCGATGCCCTCCGGAGCCAGCAGGGCGCGGATGCCCGCCAGCAGCGCGCCGGGGTCGCGCAGATGAGCGAGGAGGTAGAAGTCCACGACCGCGTCCGCCGGGCCCGAGCGCGTCGTGAGGCGCGCCGCCGTCTCGGCGTTCAACACCAGGCGCTCGACGACGAGCCCTCGGGCGGCGGCGTCGGCCCGGGCTGGCCCACCCTCGGCGATGATGGTCGCCGCACCTCGCGCCCGGAAGGCGTCCTGGAGGTAGCCGCCATGACTCGCCATCTCCACGATGCGCGGCTGCTCGAGCGTCCCCAGGCGTGCGAGCACTTCCGCGGCGAACGAGCCAGCGTGGCGCCTGATGGTGTCGGACCACGCCGGGGCGGCGGTCGTGGCGTCGTCGCCCTCGTCGGGGCCATCGTCGCCGAGCTGCACGAGCCAACAGGCGGCGCACACCCACATCCGCAGGGGCCACGCTGGCTCCGGCTGAGAGAGCTCCTCGGCCGACGGAAAGCAGGCCGCAGCTGGCTGGACCCCGAGGTCGACAACGAGCGACAACCCGGCTGCCCCGCAACCGCGACAGCGCGGCATCCCCTGTGCCGAGAGCTCCACTGAATGAAACGACGGCTAGCGGCTCCGCACCGCCCAGTCATAAGGAATGACGGGGCTGTGCGGATCGAGGCGCTCGGTGCGCGAAGGGTCGTGGGAGTGAGTCGCGCAGTTGGCGACCAGGGAGACGTCGGCCATCCCCTTGAATCCGTTCCAGACCATCGGTGGGATCACCACGAGCGAGTAGTCGTCCGGCCCGAGGAAATGCTCGGTCAGGCGGCCAGCCGTCGGCGAGCCGGGGCGATCGTCATACAGGACGAGCTTGATCCGGCCCCATAAGCAGGCGTAGTTGAGAGTCATCTCGGCGTGCCGGTGCCAGCCCTTGATCACGTCACGGTAGATCGAGCTGAAGTAGATCTCGCCGAACTCGATGAAATGCGGGTCCGTCCGGCGGAGCATGTGGAAGATCGTCCCGCGCTCGTCCGGAATCCTCCGCAGCGGCACGACCCGGACTCCCTCGATTCCTTGCGCTTCTTCCATCGATGCCTCCTCGGCGCCCACTGCAGTTCGCGCGCCGCCGCCCCTCAGCGTCATGTCCGTCGCGTCTGGGCACGCTCGATCGCCGTCCGATAGATCTCCATCAACAACTGCGCGTTGCGCTCGGCCGTGAAGCGTGCCTCGAACTCGCCACGCGCGCCGCGTCCGAGCGCCTCCATCTCCGCCGGGTGGCTCCAAGCCCAGGAGACCTTAGCGGCGAGGTCCTCCGCATCGCCCGGGGTGAAGTGCAGGCCTGTTCGGCCGTCGGCTACCACCTCGGCCATCGCGCCCATCGACGAAGCGATCACCGGCACCCCGCAGGCGAACGCCTCTGCCGCTACGCGCCCGAACGTCTCGTACCACTCGGACGGGAACACCGCCACACGTGCTCCCTGCATCAGCGGAATCATCCGCTCCGGGGACTGGTATCCGAGCAGGGTGACACAGTCTCTCAGCCCTCGCTCGGCGATGTACCAGTCGAGGTAGTCGCGAAGGGGCCCATCACCTGCGATCAGGAGGGGGATCGGACGGACCCGCCGCCACGCGTCGAGGAGCGTCAAGATCCCTTTCTCGGGGGCCAGCCGGCCCGCAAAGAGCGCGTACTCGCCGAGACCCTGGTTCGGACCAGGGTCTGGATGGACGAAGTTCGGCTTGACGAGCAGCTTCTCGGCCGGTAGCCCTGCCTCGATGAACACGCCCCTGCTGAACTCACTGGGCACGACGTAGAGGTCCACGTCGTGCTCCCAGGTGCCAAGGAGACGGTGTGTGGACAGCATTGCCACCACTGCCCCGGACTGCGTGCGCGAGTCCCGGTAGCAAGCGTGTGCTATGGCCGGCCAGGGGACCGTGCGCCCCACGCAATCGCGGCAGATCCGGGCGTCGCGATAGAAGAGTCCGTTGGCACAGAACAGCCGGTAGTTACGGAGCGCCTGTACGACGGCCACGCCGTGGCGCCGGCACGCCCTGAACGCGGAAGGCGAGATCAGCGGGAACGTGTTCTGGAAGTGAGCGACGTCCGGGCTCTCCCGGACGAGAAGCTCCGAGATCTCCCGGTAGGAGTCCTCCGCCCAGACGGTCCGGGCTGCCAGACGGACCTTGCCCAGGGGGCCCAACTCGCCGATCTCGCGGTTGTCCCGCGTGTACGTCACGAGGCGAGCCGGCGACGCCTCCAGGAGCCCCGCCTCTGCCTCGAACGAAAGGTTCTCGCCACCCAGGTCTCGGTAGTAACAGTGGGCCATGAGCACGGTGATGTCCCTTACGGCCGGCCCCTGTGCATGAGCGCTCGACCCGGCAGGAACGCTGCGCACGACCGGTTGCGGGGTGGCGGGCCGCCCGTGCGTCAAGGGCAGGTGCCGCCGCACCCGCTCGTAGACGGCCTCCAGCCGCTCAAGATGCGTTCCAGGCCCGTATTCCGTGTCGGCGAGCATTAGTCCCCGTTCGCCGAGAGTCCGACAGATTGCGTCGTCGTCCATCAGGCGACGGATTGCCGCGCCCATGCCGTCGACGTCACCGACCGCACAGGAGATTCCCGTGCCGGTCTCAACGAGCTCGGCCAGGCCGCCGGTGCGCGTAACCAGGAGTGGGCGCCCCGAAGCCATCGCCTCAAGTGCTGCCAGGGGGGCGTTCTCATCCCAGTTCGATGAGAAGGCCGCGAAGCGAGCCGCCCGGAGTTCCCGGGCCACGCCCTCACGGTCGAGCTTCCCGATGAGTCGCGCATTGCGCAGCCCAAGCTCCCCGATCTGAGACGCCAGGTGATCGCGCAGCGGGCCCGCACCGATGAACCGGAAGGGCGGATCGCCGGCCACCACGAGCGCCCGCAGCAGATGATCGAGGCCCTTCTCCGCGGACAGCCGGCCCAAGTAGACCCCTGCCTCGCCCGGCGTGGCGTCACCGGGCGGCATGTCGGTGTAGTTCGGGATCAACGCCGTCCGATCGGCCCCAATGCCCCACTCCAGAAGGCGTGTCCTCATGAACCGGCTCGGCGCCACGAAGACCCGGACGCGACGCTCCAGGCGGAGCACGAAGCGGTGCATCCACAGGGCAGACGCGTAGGCCAACGCCTGGGAGTCGGTTGGGAAGCAATGATGGACGACGGCGTTCTCGTATGCCCCGTGCTCGCACCGGCGGCACGGACTGCCCTCCGTGAACATGAGGCCGTTCGGGCAGCGGAGGCGGAAGTTGTGACTGGTGGTCACCAGTGGGATCCCCCAGCGCGCCGCACTGAGATGCACGGCCGGTCCCAGCGACGGATAGGGGTTGTGCAGGTGAATCACGTCCGGACGGAACTGTCGAATCGCCTTCTCGACTGCCGCGTTCTGCCGCAGGGAGTAGGTCATCTTGGCAGCCGTGCCGATCCCGGTCTCCAGCGCCCGGTTCGACCGTTCGAGCAAGCTGACGTCGTGGCGCCGACCGAGCAGTTCGACCTGCTGGCGGACGTAGCGGTCTTCTCCTCCGGCGAGCCGGTAGAAGCTGTGGGCGACAAGGATCCTCATGCGCCGACTCGCTTCGGCGTCGTGCGCGGGATCCCGGGGCCACCCTGGTCCACGCGTTCCCGACCGCCGGTGGGCGTGGTCGCGAGTGGCGACGCTGCCGCCTCCGGCTCGTCCGCAGCCGCCAGCCGCATCGCCGCGATCCCCAGACCGAAGACGGCCCAGAACCAGATGCCTCCCTGCGGACCCTCCAAGTAGACGTCGAATGACCCGTCGGCAAGCGCCGCCAGCCAGTAGACGAACACCCAGCCGAGAACCTGGACCCAGAAGGTCCGACCCCGCCTGCGGGCATCGACCGCCGCGCGTAGGAGCCCCAATGCGAACGCCAGCTGGAGCCCGACCCAGATCGTCAGGCCAGGGACGCCGGTCCGGGCCAGGATGTCGAACTCGATGCTGTGAGGCGCCCGCAGCGAACCGTCCGCCATCACCTGGAAACCGTCGTCGTCGGCCAGGTTGATGCCGAAGCCCTTGCCGGTCCAGAAGTACGGGCCGTCGACCGTGTACGAGATGATGGTGTTCCACCACTTCAGGCGCCACTCCTTGGTGGCCTGGTTGATGCTGTCGGGCTGGTCTCCGAAGATGCTGGTCGCGTTCGCGATGAGCTGGTCGAACGAGACCGCGCGGGCGCTGCCGACGTCGACGGACGGGTTGGCGAGAGCCAGGAGCCCGATGAGGCCGAACCCGACGAGGGCGGCCGATAGCCACCGGCTAGCGCTCCGAACGAAGAGCAGAGAGGCGGCGGCCGCGGCGGCCGCTGCCAACGCCGCGCAATTCAACGAGCCCACCAGGCCCAAGTTGAGGACCCAGAGTCCCCAGAACCTGGTGTCGCGCAGGGGGCCAGCGCGGCGCGTGGCGTCGAGTCCCAGCAGGACGAAGGCGGCAACCGCAGCCAGGTGGACACCCATGTCGCCCGCCTTGACGTCGATGAGCGATACGCTCGACCCGGGCGTGAGCGGGATCAGATCCTTGAACCGAGTCGTCACCACCACCGCCACGGGGATCCAAAGCAGGAAGATCGGGATCACCCGCCGGTAGAGGCCCGCAAGCCGCCGGACACGGCTTGCCGTCAGCGTCACCGATACGACGATGGCGAACAAGCCGTACCCCCAGATGACCGCGTCGCGCAGCGTGTCGACGCCGTACTGGCCGACGTAGGGCAGCGTCCGCACGGCCCCCCACGCCATGAAGGCGACCAGCAGGAGATGCAGAGGCCCGAACCGGCGATCCCGGGCGGCGACGAGCGCGACGAGCGACATGCACAGCGCGAGCTCGCCCACGTACAGCGGACTCACACCGAGATACGCGAACCCCCGTCCGAAGAACGCATAGCCGGTCAGGACGATGAGCAGGCAGACCTGGAAGACCGTTACCGCGGCGGATCGTGCGGCCAGCAGGGCGAGGAGGACCGCGACCACAGCCACGGCCGCGGCGACCACCGGCATGAGAGGGACCAGCCCTCCCGCGAGCATCGCGAACGCCAGCGCCCCGAGCGTTCCCAGGCGTCGCCACGACCCCGACGGGAGGAGCCTGACACGCTCCCAGCGCGTTGGCGATGCGAGTCGAAGCGTGAGGGTCCTCCGGGGACTGGTGCCGCGCTCCGCGCGGCAGGGGTCTTTCCTACCGTCCCGGCGCATGGGCCGCAGGGGACGGCTATCGTACCGCCCCGTGACGCTCCCGCCCACATCGGCGGTGTCGGCAACGAGCCTCCGCGGCGGATATTGCCCGTGGCCGCGGACGTGCGGGGACGGATGCTCCGGCGTTTGACGGACGCCCGGTAGAATGACCCGCGCTGGGCGACCGCTCGGCAGCCATGCTGTACCGAGGCGTCACGTGACAGTTTCAGGCGATCGGGCGTGGGGGACGATGTCGCGCCAAGGGCTCGGTCGGCGGCTGCGTGCCAGATGGGCCGTCCTCCTGCTCGCGGTCGCCGTCGTCGGCCTGGGGTGTCTGGCGATGACGCTAGTCCTGGGGGCACCCGCCTCCTCCGGCGTGGGAGCCGCGGCTGCTGGGCCGACGGCGTCCCCGTCGCCGAGGCCGTCCACCGCCACCTGCCGGACCTCGCTCCAGGCGCTGGTCGACGCCGCTGCGCCAAGATCGACGGTGATCGCCCCTCCGTGCGTTTACCGCGGGACCTTGACGATCACTAAGCCCCTGACCCTGCGAGCGGCGCCGGGTGCCGAGATCCGCGGGAGCGACGTCTGGACCGCCTGGAGCGACCGCGTGTCCACGCGACGGCTGCCGGTGTTCCCCGCCCACGGCGCGTGCCTGCCGGGCGCCGACTGCCTGTCACCGGAGCAGGTGTTCGTCGACGGTGCCCCGCTTGTGCGCGTCGCCGCCGATCCGAGGCCCGGGGAGTTCGCACTCGACGACCAGCGGCACGTCGTGCTAGGCCAAGATCCCTCCGGCCATCTCATCGAAGTGTCGACGCGTGCGCGCTGGGTGGTCGTCCGGGCGAATGACGTGACGCTGGATGGCCTGATCATGCGTGACGCAGTGACCGATGCGCAGGAGGGCGCGCTGCAGCTGGTCGCGGGCAACCGGCTCACGATCGAGGATTGCGACCTCTCCTTTGCCCATGGCGCGGCCGTCGCCTTCGGTGGAGGCAACGACTCACTCCTTCAGAACTGCTCGATCCACGACAATGGTCAGCTCGGAGTGCACCTCGGCGGGGACGGCGGCACGAACGGCCACAACAACCGCGTGGTGGGCAGCCACATCTACCACAACAACACGGCCGGCTTCTCCCCCGAGTGGGAGGCCGGCGGCCTCAAGGCGACCGTCCAGAGCGGGCTCGTGCTCGATCGTAACGAGGTCGAAGGCAATGTCGGACCCGGCCTCTGGTGTGACATCTACTGCCGCAACGTGACGATCAGCCACAACCGCGTCCACGACAACACGTACGCGGGGATCATGTTCGAGATCAGCACCGGGGCCAAGATCTTCGCCAACGCGGCCTACGCGAACGGTTTCGGCAGGTCGCCTGGGGCTGGGGGGCCGGGATCCTCATTTCCAGCGCGGGCGGCGCCGAGGTCTACAACAACATCCTGGCCTGGAACAGCCGCTCCGGGATCAGCGTCATCAGCCAGGACCGCTCCGACTGGGTCGTCCCCCACACCGACAACTACGTCCACGACAACGTGACGGTCGCCCTCGCCAACACGTGGCTCGTGTTCTGGGCGCAGGACTTCGCCGGCGCACTCTTCAGCGACGCGTCCGCCAATCGGGGTGCCCACAACCGCTATTGGATCTCGCCCGAAGCACAGACTGGTGACCGCTTCGAGTGGAACGGCGGCACCTCGTCCATCGACGAGTTCAACGCCACCCCGGCCGAGGAGGGCGCGATTTACCTGAGCGATGTCGACAAGAACGCGATCCTAGCGGGTGCCGGCATCACGACTTCCCCGTGACGAGATCGCTGGGGACTCCTCCACCGAGGACGCTGTGACGGCCCTCCTGAAGCTGCGCGAGACACGCCCGCCCAGGCTCCTCGTCGTCAGCGAAACCCTGGGCGGCGGCATCGGGGCAGTGGTTGCGGGTCAGGTTGGGTGGTTCGCAGAACGAGGTTGGCAGGTTTCGGTGGCTGCGCGGCCCGATAACACGGCCCCTCGAGAGGCCGTGTTTCATCCAGTCGACATCCCAACCACCGTTCGGCAGGTCGCCGCCATGCGGCGCGCCCTGCGCGCCCTGCGCCACATCGTGAACGCGGAGGCCCCAGACATTGTCCACTGCCATGGGCTGCGCTCGTTCCTCCTCGCGAGACTCGCGTCCAGGTCCGCCCCGTACGTGACCCTCCATGGAGCCGGGGCGCTCACCACCGATCCGCCCGGCTACCAGGTGCTCCGGAGGCTGGGCAGAGCAGCCATCCCCCTTCTGGCGCGAGGGGCGTTCACGGCTGCCCCCGAATTCGGCGGTCGGTGGAGGTTCTTCGCCCACGCAAGCCCCAGGCTCAGGGAGATCGCGCGTCACCCCTTCCCGGAGTCCGGTCCTCCAGTGTTCCTCTGGGTCAGCCGACTCGAGGAACCGAAGGACCCGACCCTCTTCATTCGTGCTCTCGCCGAGGTCGCCCGCACGCAGCAGGTCCGCGGACTCGTCGTCGGAAGTGGCCGCCAGCTGGCAGCCCTGGAGCGGATGGCCGCCGTGGAACAAGCCCCGGTCGAGTTCCTGGGTCACCGCGACGACATCGAGGCGCTCATGGCAGCCGCGTGGGCCGTCGTGCTCTTCAGCGGCTTCGAGGGTGTGGCCTTTTCAGTCCAAGAAGCGATGTGGGTCGGTCGGCCGGTCGTCGCCTCACCGCTGCCGGGAATCAGGTGGCTCCTGGGGGACGTCGGCCTTCTGGCCGCCGACCTTCAGTCAGCGACGGATGCTCTGCGCCGCTTGACGAGCCGCGAAGAGGCGTCCCGCCTCGGATCGGCGAGCGCCGAGCGAATCCGAGCCACCCTTGACCCGCACGCCCCGTGGCCGGCCTTCGAGGCGATCTACTTGGCCGGCGCGCAGCCGGCGCCAGGCTGAACCCCGGGCGCGACAGTGGCCAACATTCGGTTCGTGCATTACTACCCCCGGGCCGAGGAGGCGTCCGGGGTCACCGTAGCCCTCTGGGCCTGGGCGGGATCCCTTGCCTCGGCTGGCCAGGAGGTCCTTGTCCTCCACGCCGGGTCACCGAGCGGCCCCTGGTCGAGGGACCAGTTCGCGCCGACGAGCGAGCAAACCGCCGCGCAGGTCGGCCGCCAGGTCGTGCCTCACCGTGGGCGCGGGCGAATCAGCCTCCACCCCGCTCGTCTGAGCCAATTCCTCAAGCGCGGCGATCTCCTCGTCTTGCACGAGGGCTGGGTCGCGTGCAACCTGATCGCCGCCCGCGAAGCTCAACGAGTAGGTGTTCCCTACGTGGTCATGCCCCATGGCGTATACGCGAAGCCTTGGCGTCGGTATCTGAAGGGACCGACGCGGATCCGAGAGGTGCTCGAGCGGCGCCTTCTTGAGCGGGCGCTGGCGGTTCACCTCTTCTTTCCTGCCGAGGCGGCGGACGTCGGTCGAGCTCGCCCCACGCGCAACCGTCATCACGGCGCCGACCGGGTGGGAGGTACCGGAAGAGCGGTGGTCGGGCGGTGGCGACTACTTTTCATGGGTCGGGCGCTACGATCCGACCCACAAGGGCCTCGACATGCTGACCGAAGCCGTCGCCGCTTTGCCCCCCGAGCGCCGCCCGCGCATCGTGCTACGCGGATATGACTACAAGGGCGGGCAGCGGGCAGTCCGGCAGATGGTGGCGGACCGTGGCTTGGGAGCGTGGATGCGGGTCGACGACGTCGTGCTGGGGGAAGAAAAGACTGCATTCCTCGCAACCGCTCGTGGCTACGTCCACCCTTCCCGATGGGAATCCTATGGCTTGGCCCTCGCCGAGAACCTGGCGCTCGGGGTGCCCTGCCTGGTGTCGTCGGCCGTGTCGATGAGCTCAGAGCTGCGTCGCCACAATGCGGCCCTGCTCGCGGCGCCGGAGACAGCTGAGTTCGCGAAAGGCCTGCTCGAGCTCGGTGAGGGCACACTGACCGGAATGGAGAGCGCGCCCGGACCTTCGTCCGGGAGGAGCTCTCGTGGGATCGTTGCGTTGCGTCGTATCTATCCCAACTGCACCGCCTGGGCGTGGGGTGAGGGCATGACCTTCTCGCCATGAGCGACCCCCTCATCAGCGTCGTGATTCCGACTCGCGGCCGACCACTGCTCGTCACCCGCGCGGTCCACAGCGCGCTCCGACAGACGTTCGATCGGTTCGAAGTCATCGTCGTGATCGATGGACCAGACGAGGCGACCCGCGATGCCCTGCGTGTGCTCGCCGATCCGCGTCTTCGCGTGATCCAGCTCGGCAGCAACGGGGGGGCCTGCGCCGCACGAAACCGCGGCGCAGAGGCAGCCCGGGGTGAGTGGATCGCGCTTCTCGATGACGACGACGAGTGGTTGCCCGACAAGCTCGATGCCCAGATGCAGCTCGCCCGCTCATCGGTGTACCCCGAACCCGTCGTAGCCGCACGCTCGATCGTGCGGACGCCTCGTGGTGAGTTCGTCCTGCCCCGTCGCCTGCCTCGACGGGGCGAGCCCGTGGGCGACTACATGTTCATTCGACACGGCCTGTTCCACGGTGATCGGATTCGTCCAGACGTCAACGATCCTGGCGCGTCGGGAGCTGTTGCTCCGAATCCCCTTCGACGAGCGGCTCGAACGGTGGCACGAGACGGATTGGATCATCCGATGTGGGGCAACCAAAGGGTTCGGGCTCGAAGTCGCGTCCGAGCCGCTGGCCATCTGGCACGCCGATGAGGATCGACCCCGAGTCAGCGCCGACGGCGGCTGGCAGGCCTCGTTCCAATGGATCCGGCGGAATCGGCCGCTGCTCTCGGAGCGTGCGTACGCAGCCGCGCTCATGAGCGTGATCAGCGACACGGCCTCGCTCAGTGGCGACCCCCGCGTCTTCCGGGTGCTGTGGCGCGAGGCGGCCAGGAATGGAAGCCCTGCGCTGATTGACTACTTGACGTTCTTCCGGATCTGGGCGGTGCCGAGATGGTTGCGGCGCTCTGTCCGCGACCGGATCATGAGTCGGCTGGCCCCACCCGCCGGCGGCCCAGCCGCGGGGCCTCACGGGGATCGACCGGTCGGGGGATTCCGAGACCAATGATTGGCGACGCGGCAGGCGCTGCGATCGACATCGTGAGCGACGTCTGTGTGATCGGCGGAGGACCGGCCGGAATCGCCCTCGCGCTGCGCCTGTCTCGCAACCCGAGCTTGACAGTCAGCCTGCTCGAGAGCGGCGGTCTCGAGTTCGAGGAGTCGACGCAGGAACTCGCGCGCGCCGAGACTCAGGGGGCCCCCTACTACCCCTTCCACGAGACTCGGATCCGGGCGCTGGGGGGGGCGAGCTGGTCGTGGGGGGGCGTCTGCACGCCGCTCGACGACATGACGTTCCAGGCTCGTCCCTGGCTCCCAGTCGAAGGATGGCCGATTCCGGCGACTGCGCTCCATCCCTATCTCGACGACGCCATGATGCTGTGCGGCATTACGCCCGACGCCAGGCAGAGTGTTCAGCAGGAGACCGAGGCGGTCTTCGTGGCAACGGGGCTCGACCGCAGCCGGGTGGTGCCCGTGCCCGTACTATTCAGCCGCCCGACCCGTTTCGGAGTGGCCCATCGCGAGAAGCTCGCGGCCGCCCCCAACCTGCGCGTCCAGCTGCATGCCACCGTCACGAGGCTGGAGACCGAGGGCGGCCGAGTCGTCGCCGTGCAGGCGAGCTGCCGCGGCAGGCCGTTCCGGGCCTTGGCGAAGCACTTCGTGCTGGCCACAGGCGGAGTCGAGAATCCGAGGCTCCTCCTCGTCTCGGGGATCGGCGGCGGGGCGACAGGCCGCTTCTTCATGGAGCACCCCCGCGTCGTCAACCGCTACCGCATCCGGCCGGGCAAGACCCGCCTCGGCGAGCTGGTCGGCGGCGGCACGGCCGGGACGCTCCGCTTCTTCCGGCTCTCTGTCGCGGACGAGATCCAGCGACGTGACCAGTTGCTGACCTATCACGCGAACCTGCAGTTCGGCTACCTCGGCCAGCTCAGTCGTCAGTGGATTGCGCTGCGTCGCGTCGTCATCGCCCTGCGGCGGCCATGGAACGAAAGCCCCTACTTCCAGGATGCCGGGGGCGGCCGCACGCGGGTTCGCGCGCGCGACCTCGCCACGGCCATGCGCCGGCCGGATCTCGCCTTCCTGAGCGGGATCGGAGCGGTGACCAAGCGGCCGTCGTTGCGTCGCTTCCTGGAGGTGTGGAGCGCGATCGAGCAAGTGCCGGACCGGGACAACCGAATCGAGCTCCTGCCGGAGCCCGACGCCCTCGGCGTGCCCAGGGTCCGGGTCCATTGGAACGTCGGCGAGGCCGAGGAGCGTACCTACCGCCGATCCCTAAAGCTCCTACTTGGCGAGCTCGAGAAGGTCGAGCCCGGCATCTCGGCCGCCTCACTGGATGGGCAGGATCCGTGGCCTTCGCAGCTGGTTGGCAACTGGCATCACGAGGGAACGACCCGGATGGGCAACGATCCGAACCGCGGCGTCGTCGACCGGGACTGCCGAGTGCACGGCGTCGACAACCTCTACGTGGCGGGCAGTTCGGTGTTCCCCGTGTCAGGGTCCACTTCACCCACGGTGACGATCATCCAGCTGGCCCTTCGGCTCGCCGACCACCTTGCCCAGCGGCTTGGAGGGTAATCTAAGTGAGGGCGCGCGGGTCAGGGCGAGATCCGGCTCAGTTCGACCGCGGCCGCCATGAAGGCGGCGACCCCGGCCGGGTCGACCGGGGCCGCGTGCCAGTGGTCAAGACCGCTCAGCGGCTGGTCAAAGGCTAACCTGCAGCGCGGCCGGGTCCAGCGGCGCATGCCAGTCGTTCGTGGACTCACCGGCGACCGTACCGCAGTTCCCGGCATTCCAGTACGGGTTCTCCGAACCTGACTCGTTGAACCACTTGACCTGGTTGCGGGCAACCTCGATTCCGGCGCAGCTGCTGGAGGATTGGTTCCAGACGTAGATCCCCACGTTCGAGGATGCCCGGCGCGCACCGTAGACGATGTTGTCGGTGATGTGGATGTCGGTTCCGGACGGGACGCCGAAGCCGACCTGCCCAGGCGATACCACGGTGTTGAACCTGGCGATGATGTTGTGCCCGCCGGCGTCGCCCAGCATGAAGGCGGAGCTGGACCCGCTCGTCCAGTTCGTGCCCTGGAAAGCGTTGTATTCGATGATCAGGGGTGCACTCGCCGAAGCTCCGCCCGACCTGTAGATCGAGACGATGTCTTCGGTGTTGCCGCCGATTCCCTTGTTGTGGCCGATGTACCCGCCCGTGGTGCCGTTGAACTGGACGAAGTTCGAGTGACCCGATCCGATGGTCCCGTCGCCGACGTTCTGATAGCGATTCCACGTCACGGTGATGTTGGTGGAGTTAATGGCGTAGATGGCGCCGACCACGTTGGAGAAGTCGTTGCCCGTGATCGTGACGTTGTTGCAGCCCTCGATCACGATGGCGTCGTCGGCGATGTTCACAAACTCCTTGCCGCTGATGGTGACGTTGGAGCAGTTCGTCAGGTGGATCTGACCGGATGGTGTCCGTCCGAGGAACGGAACAGCCCAGGGGTCGGACGGTGGAGAAGTTGGGGCAGGCGTGGGAGCCGCGGTCGGCACTGCGGTGGGGGTAGGGCTCGGGTTCGGAGTCGGGCTGGGAGTCGGGGCCGCCGAGGCCGTCGGGCTCGGCACGGGCCCGGCCGTCGGGACCCCATAGACCTGGATCTCGGAAAGGCCGATGTTCAGCGTCGAGGGACTCACGGCATCGATCATCAGCTGGACGCTCGTGACCGTGCGAGCGCTGAAGGCGAGCGTCGTGGCCGTCCCACCGTTGGCCAGGGTGCCGCTGAGGAAGGTGCTGCCGTCACTGAAACGAAGCGTCCCGGCCGTCACCTGGTCGTTCACGTTCGGCCGGTCATACAGGGTGATGCGGTCGATCGTCATCGGGACGGACCAGTTGAGGCTGATCCAACTGCCTGCGCGGCCGCCCTGAGTCGCCCACTCGCGGGCGTAGTCCCGTGGGTAACCGCCGACGATCCCGTCGATCACCTTGCCTGCGAGCTGCGAAGTCGCGGCGCTCTCCGAGGAGGCGCTGACGCTGGCCTGGAGGGCGACATTCGATTCCCCAGCCGGCGGCGTTGCCGTGGGCATCGGGGTTGGCGTTGGAGTCGGCGACGCCGTGGGTGCCGAGGTTGGAGTCGGCGACGCCGTGGGTGTCGGTACGGGAGCCGGCGGCGCTGTCGGGGTCGACGCGGGAGCTGAGGGCAACACCACCACGGTCGCGGTGGCGAACACGTCCGCCGATCTACGTCCGATCGATACGGCACTCAAGGTGTGAGGGCCGGCGATCGCGGACCCGGGGACCGTCGTCGACGTGTTGAACGTCCCACTCCGCGACACGAAGAGCATGCCGCTCGCCGTCTGGCCATCCCATTGGAGCATCGCAAAAGACCCGTTGGGAAACCCGTCTCCGGATACACGGATCACTGCCCCCGGGACGACCGATGCGGAAGAGACGCTCAGGCTGGCGTTCGCGGCGCTGACCGCCACGATCGGGACGAGCAGTGCCGGCAGGAGCAAGACGATCGGGATCGTCAGGATCCAGTCACGGAGCCTCCGCGGCCGCCTCGGTTCCGAACCGCCTGGAGCCGAGGGCGGTAAAGGAGATCCGGCCCGGATCTGGAGGGGCAGGGACTTGTAGCGCATGGCGTCATCCTCCCGGAGGACACGCGCACGGACCCAGTGCAATCGGGCAGCAATGGTCAGGACGCACCCAGCACCCGTCGCAGCACGTATCTCGTGGTCGGTATTCGGCAACCCGTCTGGCTTCGCCCGGACGAAGTCACGTGGCTTTCCGTGCACCCGCATCACTGCGGGGTTGGCCTTGTCGTACCGCCCGGCGCCTCACTCGTCACCGGAGCAGCACGCCGACGGTAGTCGACCTTCCCTGCCCGTGTCTGTGGCCCGCTTGTTCCACCCCAAGACCCGATGGTCCCGGTCGGTGCGTCAACGCGCCACGGAATCCGCCTGCCACGAATTGCCCGGTATACTCCGACGCACGTTTGGAGAACACCGTGGAGCTTCGATCCCAGCTCAGAGTGGTCATCGCGCGACGCCGGCTCATCCTTGTCGGCGTCATCGCGGCGACGTTCGCCGCGTTCGTCGTCAGCAACATGCTGCCGAAGGTCTACGAGTCTCGAACCACACTGCTCGTTGGGCAGTCGCTGACGGCGGCGAACCCGGACTACAACCAGTTGCTCGTCTCCCAGCGACTCACGGGCACCTATGTCCAGATCGCCACCACCAGCCCGATCCTGGAGCAGGTGGCAAACGATCTCTCGTTGCCTTACGAGTCCGACGCGCTGCGCGCGCACATCGTTGCTGCGCAGGGATCAGACGATTCGCTGATCACCATCACGGCCCAGGACGGGAGTGCGTCCGGCGCCGCCGCGATCGCGAACGGCGTTGCCCGAGCGCTCATTGCGGCGTCGCCGACCTACCAGGGCTTGGGGGCCGACACCAGCGAGTTCATCGCCCGCGATCTGAAGACGACCCAGGACCAGATCGACGCGGCGCAGGCCGAGATGACCAGCCTCGTTGGGCTGAGCGATCGCACCCCTGCGCAGGACGACCAGCTTCAACGCGTCCAGGATCAACTGGCAGGGCTCCGATCCAGCTACGCGACCCTCCTGGCGGCATCGAACGCCTATGCGGCAAACCGCCTTACCGTCGTCGAGCCCGCCGTCCCGTCCAGCGAGCCTGCCTCCCCAAGAACGAGCGTGAACATCGTGCTGGGGGCCTTGATCGGTTTCGTTCTCATGCTCTCGCTGGCGTTCCTGCTCGACTACCTCGACGACACCGTCAAATCGTCGGAAGAGATCGAGCGGTTGACCCAGCTGGCCACCTTGGGCACCATCGTGCGGATGAAGGGCGAGGCCGGCCGCAGGCGCCTCTACTCCCTGGCCACACTCCTTCATCCACGCTCCGTCGGCGCTGAGTCGTTCAGAACCCTCCGGACCAACGTGGAGTTTTCCGGCGTCGACACCCCGCTCAAGACCCTACTCGTCACGAGCTCCGACCAGGGTGAGGGCAAGACCACCATTGCCGCCAACCTCGCGGTCGCGTTCGCGCAGGCCGGCCATCGCACGATCCTCGTCGATGCAGACCTCCGCAGCCCGGACGTCCACGAGGCCTTCGAGTTGCCGAACGCGGTCGGCCTGACCGACCTCCTGCGAAGCGACACGATCGCGCTAGATGAAGCCTTGCTGCGCACGGAGGAGCCAAACCTCCGCATCATGACCTCTGGTCGCCTGCCGCCCAACCCGGCCGAGCTACTCGGGTCCCTGCGAATGAAGGTCGTCCTCGAGCGCCTCAAGGCCGAAGCGGACGTCGTCATCCTCGATAGCCCTCCCCTCCGGGCCGTTACCGACGCAGCAATCGTGGGGGCGGCGGTCGACGGCACCCTTTTCGTAGTCGAGGCAGGCCGGACCAGCCGCGGCGCTGCCGTGCGGGGCAGAGAAGCCCTGGCGAAGGTCAACGCCCGAGTGCTGGGGGCCATACTCAACCGCGCGCCTGGCGCTGGTCGGGACTCGGTCTACGGCAGCTACCACGACCTCCCGGACACGTCGGTCGGCCCGCGTGGAGGCGACCGCTCTGCGTCACCCGCGGCCCAAGGTGGCCGATGAAGGAGGACGGCCTTTCGCCCGCAGATGAGGAGACGGCAGCTCGCCCCGCGGGTGGGGACGCGCGGTCTTGAAATGAGCAAACGGGCGCTGGTCACCGGCATCACCGGACAAGACGGCTCGTACCTCGCCGAGCTGCTGCTCGCCAAGGGCTACGAGGTGCACGGCCTCATCCGCCGCTCCAGCCAGTTCAACACGGGCCGCATCGACCACCTCTATCGCGACCCCCACCGGCGAGACGTCCCCCTCTTCCTGTACTACGCGGACCTCTCCGACTCGTCCTCGCTCATCAACACCCTCAATCGGGTCAAGCCCGACGAGGTCTACAACCTCGGCGCGCAGAGCCATGTGGCCGTCAGCTTCGAGATGCCCGAGTTCACGGCCGATACGGCGGGGATGGGCAGCCTGCGGCTCCTCGAAGCGATCCGCCACGCCGACTGGCCGGTGCGTTTCTACCAGGCCGGCAGCAGCGAGATGTTCGGTCAGGTGCAGGAATTGCCGCAGCGTGAGACGACCCCTTTCTACCCGCGCAGCCCGTATGCGGTGGCCAAGCTCTTCGCGCACTGGATGACGATCCAGTACCGCGAGGCCTACGGTATCCATGCGAGCAACGGCATCCTCTTCAACCACGAATCGCCGCGGCGCGGGGCGACGTTCGTGACCCGTAAGGTGACCCGGGCCCTGGCGGCCATCGTGGCCGGTCGCGAAAGCAAGCTCTATCTGGGCAACCTCGACGCACGCCGCGACTGGGGCTATGCCCCGGAGTACGTCGAGGCGATGTGGCTGATGCTCCAGCAGCCTTCGCCCGATGACTACGTGGTGGCGACCGGCGAGATGCACAGCGTCCGTGAACTGGTCGAGGTCGCCTTCGCGCTCGTCGGTCGTGACTGGCGAGAGCACGTGGATATCGACCCCCGCTACCTGCGCCCGACGGAGGTCGATGAGCTCTGCGGGGACGCCTCCAAGGCCGCCCGGATCCTCGGCTGGCGGCCACGGACGACGTTCGGCGAGCTGATCCGTCTCATGGTCGAGGCGGATCTCATCGAGGCCGGCCTCGACCCGGAGGAGCACCTGCGGCCCGCGGCGACGGCCACCGCCGGCACCCTGCCGTGAGCGCCGGCTGGACCCGGGGCCGGGTCATGGTCTCCGGCGGGGGCGGGTTCCTCGGGCACCACGTGGTCGAGCGGCTTCGCCAGGCTGGCGCCGCCGTTGTGTTCGTGCCCCGCAGCAGCGACTACGACCTGCGGACCCGCGAGGGCGTCGCGCGGGCCATCGACGACGGCCGACCGGACCTGGTCATCCACCTCGCCGCCGTCGTCGGGGGAATCGGCGCCAACCGGGCGAACCCCGGTCGCTTCTTCTACGAGAACGCGATCATGGGTATCCAGCTGCTCGAGGCCGCCCGGCTGGCGGGTGTGGCCAAGTTCGTCACCATCGGCACCGTCTGCGCCTACCCCAAGTTCACGCCCGTGCCGTTCCGAGAGGACGATCTCTGGTCGGGCTACCCGGAAGAGACGAACGCGCCGTACGGACTGGCCAAGAAGATGCTCCTCGTGCAGGGCCAGGCCTACCGGGAGCAGTACGGCTTCAACGCGATCTACCTCATCCCGGTCAACCTCTACGGCCCGGGCGACAACTTCGACCCGGCCAGCTC
This sequence comes from uncultured Chloroflexia bacterium, assembly GCA_963712585.1. Lineage (GTDB taxonomy): Bacteria > Chloroflexota > Limnocylindria > Limnocylindrales > CSP1-4 > CAVQIH01. Next base: position 14,836 of record CAVQIH010000021.1, on the reverse strand, counting down.
GCACGTCATTCCCGCCCTGATCAAGAAGTGCGTCGACGCTCGGGATCGCGGCGACGCCTTCATCGAGGTGTGGGGGAGTGGCGTGGCGTCTCGCGAGTTCCTGTATGTCGATGACGCGGCGGAGGGAATCGTCCTGGCCGCCTCGGCCTACGACGGAGGGGAGCCGGTCAACCTCGGCGTCGGCCAGGAGATCACGATTGGCGCGCTCGTGGAGCTGATCCGGGAGCTGACCGGCTTCGGCGGCGAGATCCGCTGGGATCCCTCGAAGCCGGACGGCCAGCCACGCCGGGCCCTCGACACGAGCCGGGCCCGGGAGCGCTTCGGATTCGTGGCCCGCACGCCGTTCGAGACCGGACTCCGACGGACCATCGAGTGGTACTCGTCGACACGAGCCGCCCGGCGTCGGGCGCACTCGGCGGAGCGATCCTGATGCAGGGCCACCAAGAGGCCGATGAGGGGGTGGTCCCGGCGGTAGGGCACACGGAGACGGGGGCCCATTCCCGGCGGCCGTCCTCCCGCTTTCGGATCGGCGGGGTGGCGGTGAGCGCCGTCGATTTCGCGCGGACACTCGAGCTCCTCCTGGAGGCGCCGTCCGACGGTGCGCGCCTGCGCGCTCATTTCGCGACTGCCCACACGATCGCGGAGGCCAGCCGCGACTCGCGGCTCCACGGTGCTCTCGATGGGGCCGACCTCGTCGCCCCCGACGGGCTGCCGCTGGTGTGGGTCGGCCGATTGCGGGGGCGCCGGATGGGCCGCGTCTGCGGCCCGGATCTCATGCTGGCCCTGCTCGACCGCTCTCGCGAGCGTGGCTACGGCCACTACTTCTATGGCGGCGGCCGTGGGACGGCCGAGCGCCTGGCAGACCGGATGACCGCCCGCTTCCCGGGTCTCGTCGTCGCCGGCGCCGAGTCGCCCCCGTTCCGTCCGCTCTCGCCGGACGAGAGGGCGGCGACCGTGGCGCGAATCAATGCGGCTGGAGCCGACTACGTCTGGGTCGGTCTCGGGACCCCCAAGCAGGATCTCTGGCTGGCCGAATTCCGGGCCGAGCTGACGGCGCCCGTCCTGCTCGCGGTCGGGGCGGCCTTTGACTTCCTGAGCGGCGGCCGCCGCCGGGCGCCACGGCTAATGCAGCGAACGGGCACCGAGTGGCTCTTCCGGCTCGCCCTCGAGCCGCGGCGCCTGGCCTACCGCTACACGGTCATGAACGGCCGTTTCGCGTGGCTGGTGGCGAAATCGATGATCGCCGACCAGGTGCGCCGGTCACGGCACCGCGCCTGAAGAATCGCCCGCCGGACGATCAGGCCGTGGCCGCCGCCTCGCGGGCGATCTCGGCCGCGAACCACTCGGCGGTCAGGCGAAGCCCCTCGGCCAGCGCCACGCGGGGCGTCCACCCGTAGCGGGCGGTGATCCGGGCGATGTCGGGCCGTCGGCGCTCCGGGTCCCCCTCCCGGCGGGGGCCGAAGCGGATCTCCGCGTCGGGCCGGACGAGCCGCCGGATCTCGGCGGCCAGCTCGCCGATCGTGATCTCGGCGGGATTGCCGATGTTGAGGATCTCGCCGTCGGCCACCGGGTCGAGCGACCACGTGGAGCAGCCCGTCGACGAGGTCGGTCGACATAGCAGAACGAGCGGGTCTGGCTGCCGTCGCCGTGGACGACGAGCGGCCGGCCCTCGAGGGCGGCCGCCAGGAAGCTCGGGGATCACGCGGCCGTCGTCGCGGCGCATTCGCGGCCCGTAGGTGTTGAAGACGCGGACGACGTTGGCCGCGGACGCCGCTGCGCCCTGTCGCATGGCGATGACGAGGGCCTCCCCGAAGCGCTTCGACTCGTCGTAGCAGGCGCGCGGCCCGACCGGGTCCACGTTGCCCCAGTAGGTCTCCGGCTGCGGATGGACGAGCGGGTCGCCGTAGACCTCCGAGGTGGACACGAAGGTGAGCCGCGCCCCGGTCTGCTCGCGCGAGGTCGAGCAGCCGCCAGGTCCCCAGCGAGTTGGCGGCCAGCGTCTCGAGCGGCAGGCGCTCGTAGTCGACCGGGCTGGCCGGCGAGGCGAGGTGGAGGATCGCGTCCGACTCGAGATCAGGGGCCTCGGCGACGTCGGCTTCGACGAAGGTGAAGCGGGGCTCGTCGGTCGAGGTCGGCGATGTTGGCCCGCCGCCCCGTCGACAGGTTGTCGACGGCAGACGACCTCGTGGCCGCGCCGCAGCAGCGCCCGGCAGACGTGGCTGCCGACGAAGCCGGCGCCGCCGGCGACGAGGACCCTCACCGCGTCGGCGAGCTGGCGAGACGCTCGTCGGACGGTGCGATCAGGCGGCGGCCGACCCCGACGTAGGCGAAGCCGAGCGCCTCGGCATCGCGCGGATCGAGCAGGTTGCGGCCGTCGAAGATCACGCTGCCGCGCATCGCCGCGCGCACGCTCGGCAGGTGGACGTCGCGGAACTCCGGCCAGTCGGTCAGGATCGGCGAGCGCGTCGGCGCCGCGGACGGCCTCGAGGGCGTCGGCGCGTCAGGGCGTCGCGGATGCGGGCCGGCGCGCTGGTCGGGGAACGCCGGGTCGTAGGCCGCGATCGTCGGCGCCCTCGTTGAGCAGCAGGCCGACGACGTCCATGGCCGGCGACTCGCGGATGTCCTCCGTGCCGCCCTTGAAGGTCAGGCCCCAGACGCCGATCGCGCCTGCCCTCGAGCGTGCCGAGCGCGGTCCGGAGCCGGCGCACGGCGCTCGTCCGCTGGCGCTGGTTGATCTCCTGGACGGCGGACAGGACCGGCGTCGCGACGCCGAACGATCTCGCCGATGTAGCGGAGCGCGGCGACGTCCTTGGGCAGGCAGCTCCCGCCGAAGCCGATGCCCGGGCCGGAAGAAGTGGGGGCCGATGCGCGGGATCGAGGGCGACGCCCTCGACGACCTGGTCGACCTCGACGCCGAGCGCTTCGCACAGTCGGGCGATCTCGTTGATGAACGAGATCCGTGGTGGCGAGGAACGAGTTGGCGACGTACTTGATCATCTCCGCGGTGCGCAGGTCGGTGCACGATCCGGCGTGCCCGGCGAGATCCGCGTACAGGCGCGGCCACCGCCCGGGCGTCGTCGCGCGACGCGCGACCCGACGACGATCCGGTCGGGGTTGAAGAAGTCCTGGACGGCGCGGCCCTGGCGGAGGAACTCCGGGTTGGCCACGATCCGGGGCCGCTCCTGGCGGTCCCCGAGCGCTCCGGCGAGGATCTCCTCGATCGTCTCGCCGGTCCCGATCGGCGAGGTGCTCTTGTTGATGATGATCGGCGCCTTGCCGTTGAGGGCGGCGGCGATCGAGCGCGGTCGCGGCCCGGATGTTGCGCAGGTCCGCCGCGCCGGCCAGGGTCTGCGGCGTGTCGACGGCGAGGAAGATGAACTCGGCCGCCGGGATGGCCTCCTCGTAGCTCGTGCGTGAAGGACAGGCGCCCGGCCGCCAGCCCGTCGGCCGACGAGCTCGGCCGAGGCCGGGCTCGTGGAAGTGGACACGTCCGCGTCTCGCAGTCGAGCCACGAGGGCCTCGCTCGCGGTCGACGCCGACGACGTGATGCCCGAGCTCGGCCAGGCCGGCGGCCATGACGAGGCCGACGTGGCCGCAGCCGATCGACCGCGATGCGGAGCGTCTCGACGAGTTGTCGCTCGCGGGTTCCACGCGATCAGCTAGCGGCCCTCCGCGCGAAGCAGGGCCGGGATGGTCATCAGCCAAGAGTCGGATGTCGAGCCAGAGCGACCAGCGATCGATGTACTCGAGGTCGCGCTAGACCCAGCGGTCGAAGTCGCCATCGCGTCGAGCGCCGACCTGCCACAGCCCGGTCATGCCGGGCTTCATGGACAGGCGCCGTCGGTGCCACGCGTCGTAGCCGGCCACGTCGTCGAACGGGTGAGGCCGGGGACCCGACGAGGCTCATCTCGCCGTGCAGCACGTTCCAGAGCTGCGGCAGCTCGTCGATGCTCGTCCGGCGGAGGAGGCGGCCGATGGGCGTGATCCGCGGGTCGTTCGGTCATCTTGAACGAGGCGTTGCCCTTCACCTCGTTGTACTCGCGCAGGTCGGCCCGACGGGCGTCCGCGTCGCGGGCCATCGTCCGGAACTTGACGATCTCGAACGGGCGACCGTTGAGCCCCGCGCGCGCCTGGCGGAAGAGGATCGGCCGGCCGTTCCGCGCGCCAGATCGCCAGGGCCCCGACGAGGAAGACCGGGCTGAGCACGACCAGGCCGATGACCGCGCCGACGATGTCGAGGAAGCGCTTGGCGGCCAGGGCGACCGACGCGATCGGGCCCGGTCACCAGCGACAGGACCGGCGTGCCGTCAAGCTCCTCGACGCGGCCGGAGGTGATCGCCCGGCTGGAGATCCGCACGGGAATCCGGACGATCTTGCCCTCCTCCTCGCAGAGCGAGGCGATCGGATCGACGAGCTGCCACTGCTCCATCGGCAGGCAGATCGCGACCTCGTCGACCACGCGCTCGTGAAGGACGTCGATGAGCCGCTCGCTCGGGCCCAAGTACGGCCAGCGAGTCGACGCCAGCTCGGGCAATTCGTCGCCGACGAAGCCCTCCACGCGGAGCGCCAGCTCGCCGTGGCTCTCAAGCGATTCGGCGAAGTCACGGCCCGGCTGGCCGGTGCCCACGATCACCACGTTGCGCATGTTGCGGCCTCGGCGCCGGATCCAGCTGGAAGCCCCAGCGCAAGAACAGCCTGGAGGCTGACGGTGATCGCCGTGAGGACCGGGAAGAGGAGGAGGAGGAACTGGCGGCTGACGTTGGGGAGGCGGACCAGGAACAACAAGGCGAAGGTCAGGATCGCCAGCCAGACGGCGGCCTGCACGACCCCGAGCGCCTCGGATCGCGCGGACCAGCGCGCCCGCACGCTGTAGAGCCCCTGGACGCCGAGGAGAGCGACCCAGCCGAGCGCCAGGCTGGAGACCATCAACCACGGCTCGTCGAGCGTGCCAGCCCAGGCGTCCCGCCAGTTAGGGCCGAAGCGGACCATGGACACGGCGATGAAGGCCGCCATCGCCATCAGCGCATCGGCGAGAGCCAAGAGGGCTCGGAACTCCGTTTCGTAGCGGCGGATCACGGCGGCGTGGGCCTCGGCGCTGGGGGCTAGACGAACGTCCGGGGAGGAGCGATAGAACCCTCCGGATTCGACACCCTGTCGATGGTTTGCGCGCGTCCCGGATACCGGATGCAGCCCCCTGCTGGGCCAAGAGGCTGAGGCTGGATGTCGCGTGGACGCGCCGCACACCCGCAGCCATAGCTGCAGAAACCCCGGCCTCGAGCTTGCCTCCTCGGCACCCGCGCACTCGGGTCGGAGATGAAGAAGTACCACCCACAAAGTACTACGTCAAGATACCTAGCCGCCCGGATTGGTGCCTCCGCGCACCACCATGCGAGAGGGCCCCTGGGGCCAGCCTAACGACCGTTCCGCGCCGGTCCATCGCCGACACGAGCGACACGGCAGCGGCCCCCGCTCCGGCGCCGCCAATGCCGCCGGTGACGGCTCGTTTGGTGCAGTCGCAACTCGGCGAAGCCAGGCCGTTGCCCAGCGGCACCGAGCCGCGGGGGATCGTGGGCAGTCGTAATGCTGTCGGTTAGGTGATGGTCCTATGGTACTCTCACGCGCTAGTACTTCCGGCTCCGAGGCGGCCACCGGAGCCGATCCGTCGTCTCAGTGGTCCAAGCACTTATCACCGCCGCCCGACCGTTTCATCCGTCGGATCAAGGCCGGTTCCCGGCCGCGCTCCGAGCTCAGCTCGAGGAGAGAGGATCGATGCCCACCACCCTGGTCCAACGGCTCGAATGGCGCCGAGCCGGTGCTCTGGTTGCCGCCGCTTCGCTGCTGATGGCGCTCGTGGCGGGCATCGGAGCTCAGACGACCCGCGCCGCTGACTTCACCGGCTCTATCAACGTCTGCAAGGTCATCGCAGTCGTCGGGGCCGATTTCGAGACCGTCGTCACGGACATGTCGACCGTGCCAGCGGGGTCGTTCCAGATCTCTTCTCTCGGATCCAGCGCCTACGGACCAGCGGAGCTGGGGGCCGGGATCAGCACGCAGACGTACACGGTCCCGCTGACCCTGAACGCCGACCTGTTCCCGAATGTCCCAGGGCTGGACGCAGAGTGTCACCTGGTCCCGGCCCTGCCCTTCACGGACACGAACGGCCACTACTACTACGGCGAGGAGACGATCGTCACCGGCACGGTCTGGTTCGCCCCGCGGTACAACGACCAATTCAGTGAATCGGTGACGAGCCTCGCCGACTTCCACACCTACGACGATTGCCTGTTCACCGGTACAGACACCGGCTGTCTCCGCAATCTCAATGCCGATGGCGACATTACCCTGCTGCCGAACAGGCCCGACCGGACGCTGATCATCCTCAACGAGTTCCCGGCCGGGGCCTCCGACATCGGCATCACCAAGAGCGTCACCCCGACGCTCATCCAGGGTGGCGTGAGCACGCCGGCCACCTACACGATCACCGTCACCAATGCGGGCACCGGTGCATCCGACAACGTGTTCGTCAGCGACAACGACTTCCCGGCGTTCTTCACCCAGACGAGCACGACCTGCACCTACGCTAGCCCAGCCGGGACGCTGTCGGCTCCGGCCTGCTCGTACGCAAACCTCACCGGCATCGGCATCGACGCCGGGCCGCTGGCCGCAGGCCAGAGCTTCACGGTCGTCATCGCCGGGAACGCGGCACCGGCGGCGTTCAGCGACGACGGTGCACACACGAATCACGCCTTCGCCTGCGAAGAGGCGGCGCCTCCAGGTGAGGTCATCGACCAGGTGCCGGATTGCCCCAACGACGACGCGACGATCACCGTCCTGACCCAGCGCTCGTCGCCCGGACCGACCCCGACGCCGACGCCGACCCCGACGCCGACGCCGACTCCGACTCCGACGGCCACGCCGACCCCGACGCCAACCGGGAGCGTGGAGGCCGCCACCAGCCGGCCGCGGGTGACCCCGCCGCCGACCAGCTCGCAGGGCGGTAGCGGGGGCGGCCCCGGCGGCACCCTCACGATCGTGCTCGGGCTGCTGGCCGTGGGTGCCTTCGGGCTGCTGGCCTTCAACCCACGCCGGGCGGGTAACGGCCGCTAGGAGACACCGCTCGGCCGATCGTCCATCGGAGACAGACCATCGAGGCCCGGGTCGACTGACCCGGGCCTCTTGGCGTCAGCGGCATCCGCTGCGCGCGCCCCGGATCCACGCCTGACCCGCTGGTACCACCGAGGAGGCCGGACCCCTCGGTGCTCGCCCGCACGCTGCTCGAAGCCACTCGTTCTGGGCCTTTGGGACCTCCGACCTAGGAAAGTGTCGCGGCGTGGCAACGAGGCATGAGGTCTGGTGCGGTTGGGTGCGCAGGCTGTCATGCCAGTCGCAAGGTTGGGTTCCCTATCGTACCTATGGGTCCTGGGACATCCGGCCCATGACCCGGCGGAACGAATCGACGGACGATCCATCGAGAGCACTAATCCGCCGCGCCCCCCGAGCTCTCGGGTAGGGCGCGGCTTCCCATCTTCACTCCCCGTCGATCGCCCTCCGCCTCACGTCGAGTCGTGCGGAAGCGGCTGCTCGCGTCCCGGAAGAACAGGAGTAATGAATCGATGATCACCTCGACTGAGAGGCGATCCCACAGCCGCCAGAAGGCCGGTGCCATGCTGGCGGTGGCGGGACTCGTCTCGGCCCTTCTGCTGACCACCACAGCCGTCACCACCGTGCTGGCCTCGACGTCCGCGGACACGGGCGTCAAGAACGCGACCGCCACCCATAGCCCCAGCGATTGGGGCAACCCCGGCAACGCTCTCGTCGGCACGGCCGGCGTCGCCACCGGCGGTTCCGGCAGCAGCGACGACCAGCAGGGCTACGCCAGCTTCAGCTTCGGCTCGCTGCCGGCCGCTTCGATGATCGTCGGGATCCAGGTTCTCGTCGACGCTGCATCCAGCGACAGCAGCGGCTGCGAGGTCGGGGCCGAGCTCTCCTGGAACAACGGGAGCAGCTGGACCGGCCAGCAGACGCAGTCGATCACCAGCACCTCGCTGGCGACGAAGACGTTCGGCGGCTCGTCCGGTAACGGCAACGACTCGGCCACCTTCGGCCGCGCCTGGTCGCCGTCCGATCTCTCGAACGCGACCTTCGTGGTCCGCTTCGAAGCGATCGACCCCGGCTCATCCTGCAGCGGCAGCGCCAGCTACAGCTTCGACAATGTCAAGGCGCAGGTCTTCTACCGGACCGTCAGCGGCGGCACCGCCAACGCCAACCTCGAGCCCGGCCAGGTCTGCAACCAGGCCGACTTCAACTTCGTGGTCGACACATCCGGCTCGATCAGCGGCTCGGAGTTGACGGCCCTCAAGGCGGGCATCAACAGCTTCGTGACGACCTATGAGGGCGGGAGCTCCGGCTCCGGGCTCTACTCGCTGACCCGCTACAGCGGCTCGTCCGCGCCGTTGGCCACGGCCCTCACCGCCGGGTTCGTCGGCGCAGCGACGTTCCAGTCCGCCGTCACCGGCATTCCCGGCACCGGCGGCAATACGCCGACCGGGGCCGGCATCCGCACCGGCACCTCCAATGGCGCCAACGATCGGCTCGGTGTCCCCAACGTCATGTTCGTCGTCACCGATGGCTCGCCGAACGTCGTCCAGGGACCGCCGATCTCGTCGCCCAGCCTCAGCAATCCGGCCACCTGGATGGACGCCTCCGATGACGCCATCAACGCCGCCAACAGTGCCCGGGTCGCCGGGTACGTGGTCCAGGCGATGTACGTCGGCGCGCCCGACGACCTCCCCGGGCTGAACGCCTCGGAGGACTCCGCGTTCGCCACGGCCGTCATGTCCAACATCGGGGCCTTCCACCAGGTCTCGGACTTCTCGACCATCGCCAGCTCGCTGCTTGACACCCTGGGCTGCCGCCAGATCACCATCACCAAGGTGACGGACGCCCACCAGGCCGGTGCAACGTTCGGCGGGAGCGTCAGCAACGCGCTCAACGCCGGTGGCGCCGCAGCCTGGCAGGTGACCTCGCCCGCCGCTGCGGGCAGCACCCGGGTTTCGACGAGCCTCTTCGTCCCCAAGAACCGCTCCCACGTGGTCACCGAGACTTCGATCCCGGCGCAGTGGGGCCTGGTCGGCTTCACGATCGTCGCCGCGACGGATCTCTGCCCACTCACGCCGAACTCGTACAGCGGGACCTCGGCCACCGTGCCCAGCGGCACAGGCCCGGTCCAGGTGTGCGTGTTCAACTCATTCCTGGCCGCCCCGAGTCTCTCGATCACCAAGGGCGTCAGCCTGACCAATGGCTCCGGCTACGGGTCGAGCGTCGTGACGAACCCCGGTACGACCGTCTACTACCGGGTCGTGGTCACCAACACCGGCAACGTCCCGCTGACGGGCGTGACGCTTGCTGACAACGTCGTCCCCGGCCTCGGCGGCTGCTCAGTGCCGTCGAGCCTCGCGGTCGGCGCCTTCTTCACCTGCGACTACTCGATCGCGGCGCCGGTGGGCACGACCGTCAACACGGCCACCGCCGACAGCGCCCAGACCGATCCGAGCCAGGCCCAGGCCACGGTCAACGCCGCAGCCCAGCCTGGTCTCTCGATCACCAAGGGCGTCAGCCTGACCAATGGCTCCGGCTACGGGTCGAGCGTCGTGACGAACCCCGGTACGACCGTCTACTACCGGGTCGTGGTCACCAACACCGGCAACGTCCCGCTGACGGGCGTGACGCTTGCTGACAACGTCGTCCCCGGCCTCGGCGGCTGCTCAGTGCCGTCGAGCCTCGCGGTCGGCGCCTTCTTCACCTGCGACTACTCGATCGCGGCGCCGGTGGGCACGACCGTCAACACGGCCACCGCCGACAGCGCCCAGACCGATCCGAGCCAGGCCCAGGCCACGGTCAACGCCGCAGCCCAGCCTGGTCTCTCGATCACCAAGGGCGTCAGCCTGACCAATGGCTCCGGCTATGCGGAAGCAATCGACGCCAACCCGAACGTGACGGTCTACTACCGGGTCGTGGTCACCAACACCGGCAACGTCCCACTGACGGGCGTGACGCTTGCTGACAACCTCGACCCGACCCTCGGCGGCTGCTCTGTGCCGTCGAGCCTCGCGGTCGGCGCCTTCTTCACCTGCGATTACCCGGGCACGGCCCCGCTCGTCGGGGACAAGGTCAACGTTGCCACAGCCGACAGCGACCAGACCGACCCGAGCTGGGACTCCGCGACGGTCCACGTCGCCCCGGCCCCCGGGGTGAACATCTCGAAGAGCGTCAACCCGCCCGTCGTCCAGAGCGTGGTGACCACCCCGGTCACCTATACCATCACTGTCTCCAACACCGGCACCGGCCCGTCGACTGACGTCGTCGTGACGGACAACGCGTTCCCTGCCTTCTTCAGCCAGACCGGCATCACTTGCACCCTCAACCCCGGCGCGGTCGACGTGCCGTGCGCCTATGGCGACCTGATCGGCTCCGGCATCGATGCCGGCCCGCTCGCGGTGGGAGCCAGCTTCACGATCGTGGTCACGGGCACGGCAACCCCGCAATTCGTGGCCGACGACGGTCCGCACACCAACACGGCGATGGCTTGCGAGGAAGAGCAGCCGGCGCCCGACCAGAACCCCGACGTCGCCCCCGACGCCGCCCTCCTCCAGGTGGGTGACTGCCACAGCGACGACGCGACCCTGACCGTCTTCAGCATCCATTCGCCGACGCCGAGCCCCGAGCCGACGCCGTCGATCACCGTGATCCCCACACCAACGCCGACGGCCTCCCCCACGCCGACGCCTACGGGCAGCGTGGAAGCCGCCACGAGCCGGCCCCACATCACCCCGCCGCCGACGAGCTCCTCGAGCGGGTCGACGGGCGGTCCCGGTGGCACGCTCGCCATCGTCCTCGGACTCCTTGCGGTGGGTGCCTTCGGGCTCCTCGCCTTCAGCCCGCGGCGGATCCGCACCCGGCGGTGAATGCCGCCCTCGCCATGTAGCCCACCCACGGGGGATGGGAGGTTCGAGGCCCGGGTCGCAAGACCCGGGCCTCGACGATTCCGGCGGCCGCAACGGGATCCGGCGCACGCACCGGCGAGCGGGCGAAAACGACCGCCAGACCGGCGAGGCCTCGCCCCGGCGCCCGAAGAAGCGAGCCCAGGAGGGATCAGGCCGGGACGAACTCCACGAGCTCGCCGTCCACGAGCTCGAAGACGCGCCGATCGATGGGCTCGTCGGCGCCACCGGAGTCCTCCACGACGAAATCGCGGAAGAGCAGCGGGAATTCGTCGTCGCCGGGGTGGAACGTCCCGGCGACCAGCAGGTTGCGCTCGGGAAGCCCGATCAGGATCCGGGCTCCCGCCGCGAGCTGGTCGGCCAGATGGGCTCTGACCTCGGGCAGCAGGACGCGCGCCGCGTCGCGTCGGGCGCCCGAGTCAGAGGAGAGGAGCCGCCGCTCGCCGGACACCTCGTCGGTCCAGGGTGCACTCGCCGACCAGGCAGCCAGGTTCGCCATCGCCGCGGCGTTAACCTCGGTGGGCCCGACACCCCAGGACAGAAGGTGATCGCCGTTGACGAGCACGTCGAAGCCGTCCGCCTCCATCGCGTAGACCACCACGAGCCCGCAGGGTCCGTCGCCGACGAGCGGCTGCGTGTGGCCGCTCGCTCCCGGCGCGGTCACGTGTGTCACTTCCTCGGGGCGCAGGCCCATGGTGCCCACCGGCCGAAGGAGGGGGAAGATCCGCCCGCTCGCCGCGCCCCAGTCGTGCTCCGGCTCCTCGGCAGCGAGGTGGCCCGGGTGTTCTGGCGGCGGCACGTGCCCGCTCACCGGAGCGTTCGGATCGATCGGCACGAGGGGCAGGATCTTCCCGCTCACCGGGGCGTTCGGATCGATCGGTTCCAGGTCGGCGGTCACGTCATCGCCCCTTCCATGTCGGCTGCCGTTTGGCCAGGAATGCCGCCATGCCCTCGGCCCGATCCTCACTGGCGAAGAGCAGGTAGAAGTCGCGCCGCTCGAGCGCCAACCCGGCGGAGAGCGGAAGCTCGAACGCCGCTTGGATCGCCTCCCGCGCAGCCCCCACCGCAAGCGGCGGTTGAGCCGCGATCCGAGCGGCCAGCTCGAGAGCCCGCGCCAGGGTCTCCTTGGCGGGGACGACGAGCGAGACGAGCCCATGCGCGTCGGCCTCCCGCGCGTCCATCGTGCGGCCGGTGAGGATCAGCTCCATCGCCTTGGCCTTACCGAGGGCGCGGGTCAGCCGCTGGGTCCCGCCGGCCCCGGGGATGATCCCCAAGTGCAGCTCGGGCTGCCCGAACCGGGCGTCCTCCCCGGCCACGATCACGTCGCAACTCATGGCGAGCTCACAGCCACCCCCGAGCGCGTGGCCCCGGACCGCGGCGACGGTGGGCGTCCGGACGGCCGCGATCTGATCCCAGCGGGCGAACCGATCGCCCCTGACGAGATCGATCGCCGACTCGCCGGCCATCTCCCGGATGTCGGCACCCGCCGCGAAGGCCTTCGAGCCTGCCCCGGTCAGGACGATACACCGGCAGGCCTCGTCGCTGTCGAGCCGAGCGAACGCCGCGGCGAGCTCGTCGAGCACCGCGCTGCTCAGGGCGTTGAGGACCTCCGGCCGGTCGATGGTGACGAGGGCAACGGCAGCGAGCGCGGGATCGTCGGTCGAGGCCGGGAAGTCGACGCGGACGAGCGGCACCATGGGGTCAGTATCCATGTCCTGTGAAGGGCCGCTCGGCTCGGCGGCGGGCGATGGCCTCCGTGGATCGGTAGAAGGCCCCGCAGGCCTCGTTGAAGAGTGCCGGCCGGCGGGCGTTCACTTCATGAGCGCAGTCGGGCGCCACGAAGAGCCGGGCCTGGGGGAGCTGGCGCATCAGACCCCAGGCGTGGTCGACTGGCACGAAGGGATCCCGATCGCCGATTGCCAGCAGGACCGGAAGGTCGACGGCTCGGAGCTCGCGTGGGGCGTGGCTTTTCTGGCTCGCCACCTCGGCCACGATCGCGTCGAGGAGGCGGCGCCACGCTCCCTCGCCCTGGACAGGATCGTGGCGTGCCGCGAGCTCGGCGGCCCAGGCCGGCTCCTCCTGCTCGATTCGATTCGGGTCCATCAGCCGCCGGCCAACGCTGCGATGCGGCTCGAGCTGGGTGTCGAGGCCCGCCAGGACCGCCGTCCGCAGGCGCTCGGGGTAACGCGTCGCGTAGGTGAGGGCGGTCATCGCCCCCATGGAGAAGCCGGCCACGTGGAACGTCGCCAGACCGACCGCATCGGCGAACGCGCCGAGATCGTCCACCAGCGTCTCGTAGGCGAAGCCGTCGCGGACGTCCCAGCGGGTCGTGGCATGAGCCCGCGCATCGGGCAGGTAGACCCGGAACGCCTTGCTGAAGAGCGGGACCTGCGGCCGCCAGGTGTGCTCGCCCGAGGACGTCGCGCCGTGCAGCATGATCAGGGGCGGTCCCGAGCCGTGGACCTGGTAGCCGATCTCGATTCCGTTGGCGGCGACGGTGGGCACGTGGCTTCTCCATGCGGCCGCTCGTCCGGCAGGTGCCGCAACGGCGCCGTCACGCGGTTGAGGCCTGTGGCCGGCAGTGATCCGGCACGGAAACGCCCGCCGTCCGGCGCCGTCGGCGCCCCGCGGCGGTTTGGGTCAGGTGATCGAGAGGCCCTCGAGCTCGGTGGAGGTCGCCCGCTCGATCCGTAGGTAGTGTCGCCGGTAGTACAACAGCGGAAGCGGATGGTGCGACGCGTTGGCCACGGCTACGACCCGTCCGACGAGGAAGTCGTGGTCGGCGACGGGCACCATCGACTCGAGGCGACACTCAAGAGTCGCGATCGCCCGCTCGAGCACCGGGAGGCCACCCGCCCCCAATCGCCATGCCGCGCCGCAGAAGGCGGCTCGGCCGGGCGTCACCGACGCCCCGGCGAAGCAATCCGACAGGGCCTGATCGTCCTCGCCCAGGATGTTCACCACGTAACCGCCGGCCTGGGCGAATCACCGGATTGAGGGAACGCACCTGATCGAGCGCGACGATCACCAGCGGCGGGTCGAGTGAGACGGACATGAAGGCGTTCACCGTGACGCCGCGAGGCTGGCCATCCTCGAAGGTGGTCACCACAGTCACCCCCGTGGCGAAGTGACCGAGCACGGCCCGTAGTCGTTCCGGGTCGACCGGAGGGAGGACGCCCGCAGGGGCAGCCGACGTGGGGGCGGCTGACGCGGAGACGGTCCCCGGGGGCTGGCCGTCGCCCCCTCCATCATCCGCGCTCGGATCGTCCAGTTCGCTCACGCCGCGAGTCTACCCTTGGGTCGGGCAACCCGCCCCCAGGCGCGGGTGCTCAGCAGTGGCTGGGGCCGGATCCGCGAGGACGACCCACGGCGCCTCGCGCCGAGGTCTATCGTTTGGGGCGCGCCGGCGGGCTCCGGGCCGCGCGGCGTCGGTCGCGAGCAAAGGCCCGCGAGTCCACCCGAGCCGCGCCCCCCACGGGTCTCTCGCACTGGCGATCTGAGGCCAGCATCTCGGGCGGCCGCAACTGCCGGCCGAGCGATGGGCGATCGACCCGGGACAGTGGAGGGTTGCGATGGGGCTCCTCATCAAGGTCGTGCTCGTCGCGGTCCTGGCCGGCGTGGTTGGCATCGCTGCGCTGGCCACGATTCCGACGCCGAGCGCCTGCACGACGAACGCGGCGGCTCAGGACTACCAAGGCCGCCTGGGACGAGTTCAAGAATGCCGCGGGGCCGTCCTCGACCTCGTTCCGCGAGGGCCAGCTGAACGGCGCGCTGGCCGATTGGCGGGCATCGAGCGGAGCGGCCGTCAACGATCTCGCCGCCCATCTCTGCCAGGA
>CAVQIH010000020.1:0-131149 GCA_963712585.1 uncultured Chloroflexia bacterium | reverse complement strand
CCGACGTATTGCTGGTTGCTCCGGGAGCATGGGCTGAGCCCTGCTCAGATCGTCGGCACGGGCGGAGGCGGCCGCATCACGCGGGAAGACGTGCTGGGCGGCGTCGAGGCCATGCGGACCGGGGCCGCGGTGGCGCCGGCGGCCCAGCCTCCCGCCACTGCGGTCGGCCCCGGACGCGCTCCGGCGGCCGGGCCGAGCTTCGCGCCGGCCGGGCAGGCCGTGGTCTTCCCACCGGGAGCCGACGAGGTCCTCGTGACTCCGACCCAGATGCGCCGAGGAATCGCCGCCCAGATGACCCGCGCCCTGGCGGTCCCCCACGCCTACGTCCACATCGAGGTCGATGCCACCAACCTCGTCCGCCTCCGGGCAGCCCTCAAGGACGCGTATCAGGCTCGCGAGGGGATCTCGCTGCAGCTTCGTGCCGTTCGTGGTGAAGGCGGCCGTCGAGGGCCTCCGCCGTCACCCCCTCCTCAACGCCAACTGGACCGAGCAGGGCTTGCTGGCGAAGCGGCGCATCAACGTCGGAGTCGCGGTCGCCCTGGACGATGGGTTGATCGTGCCGGTCATCCGGGACGTCGACCAGCTTTCAGTCAACCGCATCAACCACGCCATCGCGGACGTCTCCGCCCGAGCGCGGGCCAAGCGGCTTCGCGTCGACGACTTCGGCGGAGGGACGTTCACCGTCGACAACACGGGCTGGTTCGGCTCCAACCTGACCATGCCGATCATCAACGTCCCCGAGGTCGCGATCCTGACCATGGAGGCGATCGTCAAGCGGCCGGTCGTGCGGGAAACGCCCGAAGGCGACTCGATCGCGATCCGCTCGATCATGAACATGGTCATGGCGATCGACCACCGGGCGACCGACGGGGCGCAGGCCGGCTACTTCCTGCGCGACGTCAAGGCCTGGCTCGAGGCGATTGGTCCAGAGACCGCGATCTCCTAGAGAAACCGGGTCGCCCGCTGCAGGCTTCCTCGATCGCGCACGTTCACCTCGCCTCTCGTACACTCGGATCATGCAGCGCGAGCTCCCGCTCTTCGTTCCACCCGGCGAGGGCGGCCGTCCGCATGGCCACTCATCGCTACCTCCGACGATCGCGATGGGGGGCGGTGCCGTGGCCGACGCGGCGGTCGACCCGGGCGCAGCCGGCGGTGGCGCACCCGGCGCTTCACCGCGTCGCCACCCTGATTGGATCCGGGCCCAGATCCCCTCGGGCGAGACGTACCACGACCTCAAGCGGCTCCTGCGCGGCCTGACCCTCAATACCGTCTGCGAGGAAGCGCGCTGTCCCAACATCGGGGAGTGCTGGGACCAGCGGACCGCCACGATCATGATCCTGGGTGACACGTGCACCCGGGCCTGCGGTTTTTGCGCGGTGAAGACCGGCCGGCCTACCTGGTTCGACGACGACGAGCCACGACGGGTCGCCGAGGCTCTCTGCCACCTCGGGCTCGAGCACGTCGTGGTGACCTCGGTCGCCCGAGACGACTTGCCCGACGGGGGTGCCAGCGTCTTCGCCGAGACGATCCGCCGCTTGCGTGACGCCTGCCCCGGGATGGGCGTCGAAGTCTTGATCCCCGACTTCAACGGCGAGGCGGCGCCGCTGCGCGCCGTGATGGAGGCCGGTCCGGACATCCTCAACCACAACCTCGAGACGGTCCGGCGGCTCCAGAGGCCGGTTCGCAGGCGCGCCCGCTGGGAGCGGACCCTCGAGGTGCTCGCCCGGGCGAAGGTCATGGCGCGCGAGATCGGCTATCCGGTCCACACCAAGAGCTCGCTGATGGTCGGGTTAGGCGAGGAGCGGGCAGAGCTGCTCCGAGGCGTTCGCGGCCCTCCGCGAGGTCGACTGCGACATCCTCACCATCGGCCAGTACCTGCGCCCCAGCGTTGAACACCTCCCTGTTGAGCGCTACTACCACCCCGACGAGTTCGCCGAGCTCAAGACCGAGGCGCTCGCCCTCGGCTTCCGCCATGTCGAGTCGGGGCCGCTCGTTCGCTCCTCCTACCACGCCCGGGACCAGGTTCCCGGCGCTGAGCTCCGCCAGCTCCGCCGGCGGGCGACCCTCGACGCGGAAGGCCGGGTCGTCGCGACGGCCTGAGCGCCGCTCGACCGGCATCGGGAGCGTCCCATGAGCGTGCAGTTCGAGCCGGCCCCGGTCGCCAGGCCGGGCCGCCGCCGGACCCTGCCGGTGACCTTGGCGGCCGTCCTGGTCACCGGGCTGATCGCTGTGGCCATCGTCAAGCCGTGGAGTGAGCCCCAGGGGCTTGCCATTGCGCCGGGGCCGAGTGGCGGCCCGGCGGTGTCAGATCAACCCGCGACGACCGAACCGGTCGCGCGCGGCCGGCCACTCGACTGGGCCGCGATCGGACCACTGCTGCACACGCATGGCGCCTGGGGGATCCGGACGATCGTCGAGCGCCAGGGGGCACTGGGCGAGTTCGACGAGGAGTGGCAGGGCTCCGAGGACGCGGCCGCCGTCCCCAGCGTTGGCGGTGCTGGGCGGGTGCTCGCGCTCGGTCTCACCGGCCCGGACGGCATGACGCCCATCGACCTGCGGGTCTGGCAGATCCCGGCCTCTGGCCCGATGGCCCGGGTCGCCGCGATACCGCCTCCCGGATCCGGCCCGGTCGGCTCCGCCCTGCTCGTGCCGGCTGGGGCATGGGCGGTCGGAGGCACGCCCGCGGCCTGGCCGGCGGGCAGGTATCGAGTTGACGCCCTGCTCGCAACGGGGATTCGGCGCCAGATCTTCGAGATCCTCGCCGATGGGGTGGCGTCATCCGGTCCGACCAGCCGACCTGCCGCCGGTGCCGTCGTTCCGCGGCTGGCCCCCCCGACCTCCGGCGCCTTCGTGGTCCCTTCCAGCGGCGACGTGATCCCCATTCCGGCCATGCCAGGACCGGCGCTTTCCGAGCGGGAGTCGTGGCTGGCCCTGCCGGTCCCCGAGGCGTCGGCCTTGGGCCCGCAGGTCGGCGTGGCGGTCGTGCCCGACCCGATCGCCCTTGGCGTCGTCGTCGACGGCGGCCGATCCGTCGCATCCGCGGAGCTCTCGCAGCTCGCCCCGGTCGCCCAACCGCTCCGAATTGCCCCGATCATCGAGCCGGAGGGTCCCGGCGGGAACACGATCGTCGTGTTCGGGGAATCCGCGAGGGGTGGAGCTTGGCCCGGGCGTCTACCGGATCGACGTGTACTGGGGTGGCGAAGGTGCCTCCCTGCAGTCGTCGTGGCACCTGGACCTGCTCCCGGAGGGAGCCTCGCTCGAGCCGCAGCCTCTTCTCGACGCCCTGCGCCGCTGGAGTGGCCTTTCGCCTGGGAGTGGCTTCATCGCCGGCGCCCCATCTCCTGCGGACGGCATGGCCAGCGGCGGGCCGCTCGTCATGCCCCAGGCCCCGGGGGCGGTGCCCGTCGATCCGACCACGCTCGGGCCTGACTGCCCGGGGGCGGCGCTCGTGAACGACGGCCAGCCGTTCGTCGGCGTGGCCATGAGCGGGTCTGTGACGGCCCCGCTGGATGTCCGACGCCTCTTCGAGGGCGGACGGGCGGTGTCGCTCAGGACGGCCCAGGTCGTGGACGCCGTGCCAGGGCTGGTTCTCGTTGCTCCCTACCGTGAGGCCGCGTTCCGGCCGGGCTATCTCGTCATCGACGTACCCGGTGCCAACGGCGGGGCAGGCTCCCTCGTCTTGTGCATCGGCAGCGACGTCGGGGGCAGGCTCGAAGTCCCGGCGAGCGCCGCGAGCTCGGGCGAGTACCGCCTCGCCCTCCAGCAGGCGTCTCGGGATAGCGATGGGCCTGACCTCGCGCAGCCGATCTCGAACCTCGTGCCGGCATCGGGCCGCTGGGGCATCGGGGTTGCCGGCTTCAGTGCTGAAGGAGAAGGCACCTGGATGGAGTGGCGACCGGAGAGCCCGCGTCTCCCCGGTCTGCCCGGCGATGGCGCCGGCGCCGATCCCTGCTTCGGCGCCCGACTACCTTCCGGCGGGTCAGTCGTCGCGGTCACGGCGCCACCCGGGGTCGTGCCGGATTGGTCGGTCACCGTGTCGGTCCTTGATCCGAGCGGCAGTTCCGTCCCGTTCGGCGACCTCGTGCTCTGGCGGCCGCCGGGCAACCGGGGCATCGTGGCCCTCTACCGTCCGGACGGCTCGCCCTGGCCCGCCGGCACGTATGCCTTCGCGGTCCTGGCCGGCTCCGGTCCCGCCTACATCATGGGAGCGTGCCTCCAGCCCTGAGCGGGTATCCTCCGGGCATGTCGCGGCTCCTCTCGCGCAAGGTCCCCATCGCCGAGCTGCACTGCCACCTGGGCGGCGCGGTCACGCCGGCCATCATGTGGGGGATCGCCCACTCCCAGGGGATCCGCCTGCCAACGAAGGACTACTGGGCGTTCCGCGACTGATCACGGTCTCCCAGCGGCGGGGCCGCACGTTCGACGGCTACCTCGACCTCTTCCACTGGACGGAGCTCATCCAGTCATCGCCGCTGGCCGTGGAGCGCTGCGTCTACGAAGTGATCGGCGGCGCCTACCGCAGAACAACGTCACCACCATGGAGCTGCGCTTCAACCCGATGAAGCGGAATCGCGGCGGCGAGCAGGATCTCGACCACATCATCGCGGCCGCGGTCCGGGGCATGGACCGCGCGACCCTCGAGTACCCGGTCAAGCCCGGGCTCCTCTTCTGCCTCGACCGGGCGTTCCCCTACGAGCTCAACGAGATCATGGCCGAGAAGGCGATCGTCTGGCGGGATCGCGGCGTGGTCGGGGTCGACATCGCGGGACCCGAGTCGCGCGGCTTTCCAGGTCCGCGGACTACCGGCGTCTGTTCCGGCGAGTCCGCCAGTTCGGCCTCGGCATCACCGTCCACACCGGCGAGACCGGTCCCGTCGACGAGATCGCGCGAGGTCGTCGAGCAGCTCGAGCCGGCCCGCATCGGCCACGGGGTCAAGGCCGCCTACGACCCGCGGACGATGGCCATGATCCGCGAGCGGGGCATCGTCCTGGAGATCTGCCCGTCGTCGAACCTGAACACCCGCGTCGTCTCTGGCTGGGACGAGTTCCGCTGGATCTTCGACACGTTCCGCCGCAACGAAGTGCGCTTCACGATCAACACGGACGGGCCGGAGATGCTCAAGATCTACATCCGCGACGAGATGGCGACGCTGGGCCGGCTGGGGATCCTCTCGCTCGAGGAGCAGGAGCTCGCGGCGGCCACCGCGATGCGCGCCTCGTTCGTCCCCAACGTCAGCGACGTGCCCCTGTCGCGGATCGTACCGGCCAGTCGCGAGGAGGTCGAACGCGAGGAGGCCTAGGAGGCGCGCCCGAGCCGCGCTCGCCCGGCTTGCTCGGCGCCGACGCGAGAGGACCCTCCGGCCGTCGCCCGGCCGTCAGTCTTCGGGCGTGCCTCGATCCGGTAGCTACAGCAGCGGTCGCCGGCCGCGATGTGCGACTCGCGGACGACCTTCGCCCCGAGCACTTCGCGGAAGAGCCGCAGCTCCGCCCGGCAGGCCGCCGGATGGCCGCTGGCGCGTCGCGAAGATCGCGCAGTTGTGCTCGTGGAGGCGGACCGTGCCATCGGCATCGGCCGTCGCCTCCGCCAGGTAGCCCTACTCGTCCTGGATCACGCGCCAGCTCGCGGACCCGGTCGGCGAGCGGAGCACCGGCCGCGAGCCGCTCGGCCAACCGCTCTCGGAGCTCGCGCCTCGAGCCTGCGCGCGGCGGGCCGCGAAGACGCCCTCGACCAGCGCCTCGCCACCGACTCGAGTGATCGCATCGAGCAGGCCCGCAGCGAGGCCGTCGTAGTTCGACGGGAAAGAGCGCCTGCGCATCGGCGTCACGTCGTAGAGGTGGCGGGGCCGTCCGACGCCGTGGCGGACGGTCTGGCGCGTCACGAGCCCCGCCGCCTCAAGCGCCCGGAGTTGCTGGAGCACGCCAGTCCGGCTCGCCCCGAGGCCGGCGGCGAGCTGGTCCGGTGACGTGGGGCCTCCCCGGCGGAGGCGAATCAAGACCTCGCGGCGGAAGTGGGGCGCACTCTGGGACTGCCCGGGCTCTGGGCGAAGCGCGGCGTCGTGCATGGCCGGAAGGCTAGCATCAGGTGGGCCCGAGCGCTCGGACGCGGTCGGTGCCATGGCCTCGGGGCGGCGTCACGGAATAGCCCGCCCGGGGGCTCGAAGGCTCAGCCGCCGTCACCCGCCGCGCGAGTCAGGCCCGCCCGCAGGGCATCGCGAAAGCTCGGGCCCCAGGGGCCCTGCCCCGCCAAGACGAACGGGGACGGGTCGAGCGCTTCGAATGTCGACGTATCGCTGACGTACGTGCGAGCACAGGCGTCGACGCTCGAGCGCAGCTTCTCGTAGCTCGCCCGGCTCCCGAAGACGTAGAGGTAGAGTCCCACGGGCAGGGTCTGGTCGAGTCCGGACGCTCGGAAGGAGATGGCGGTCGGGGCGAGGGCCGGGTCGGAGCAGCCGGCGTCGCCGGCGACAACGCCGCTGACGACGATCCCCTCGCGGGCAAGCTCGGCCACCACCCCCGCGAAGTCCGAGGGAGTCGGCGGGGCGGGCGTGGCCACCGCACCCACGCAGCCGGCGAGCAGGAGGACGAGGGCCGCCAGCGCCGGAGTGCGAGCCAGGGTGCGCGCATGACGATGCACCGCCCGAGGCTAGCACCCGCGCGACCCGATCGGTTGGCGCGGTAGACTTCTTCCTCGCCACCGTCACGTTCCGGTCCGCAGGCTGCCCGCCGGGGTGCCGGGCCGTCGAGGAGACCGCGTGCCCGAGATCCGTCCGTTCCGCGCCCTCCGATATGACCCTGAGGTCGTCGGCGACATGGGCCTCGTCGTGAGTCCGCCCTACGACGTCATCTCGGCGGCCGAGCGCGCCCGCCTCGCGGCTCGCCACCCGCGCAACGTGGTGCGCATCGAGCTGCCGGTCGAGGAGACTGGCGACGCGCCCGAGGACCGCTATCGACGGGCGGCCCGAGACCTCGTCGCCTGGCGCGCGGACGGCTCGCTCCGCAAGGATCCACGGCCCGCGCTCTACGCTTACGAGCAGACCTATCGCGCGCCGGGAAGCTCCGTCGAGCGCGTCCAACGGGGGTTCTTCGGCCGGCTGAGGCTGGAGCCGTTCGGCCCGGGCGGTGGCGTGCTTCCCCACGAGCGGACGCTGGCTGGCCCGAAAGAGGACCGCCACAAGCTCCTCCGGGCCACCGGGGCGAACGTCAGCCCGATCGTCGGTCTCTACACCGACGCGATGGGGACCGCGGGTCCTGTCCTGGCGTCGATCGCCGCGAGCTCGCCCGCGGCGGATCTCGTGGACGACGACGGGGTTCGTCACCGCCTGTGGGTCGTTCCGGAGGTGGCCGATAGGGACGGCGGTGCCGTTCGCGAGCTGGTCCGCTGTGCGGGCGCCGGACCGATCACCATCGCCGACGGGCACCATCGCTACGAGACCGCATTGCGGTATCGCGATGAACGCCGGTTGACCCGTTCCTGTGAGCCGGATCCGCCCTTCGATTTCGTCTTGATGCTGTTGCTGGAGACGACCACCGAACCCCTCATGGTCCTGGCCACCCATCGCGTGGTCGGCGACGTCGATGACGCCACCGGGCTCCTCCGCGCCGCCAGCGATTTCTTCGACACCCAGCCCGTCCGAGATCGGGCACCCCTCGAAGCAAGGTTCGCATCCGGCAATCTGGCGGCCGGTGGAGCCGGCCGGATCGGGCTCTGGACGCGCGCCGGCGGGGCCATTCTGACGGCCCGGCGGGCGGCGTTCGAGCCGTTCCTGCCGCGTGGCAGCGAGGCTCTCCGACGGCTGGACGTCACACTGCTCGGCGTGGTGCTCGAGCGCCTCTGCGGCGTCGACTCGGCCGCGGTCGCGGCCGGCGGCCGAGTCGCTTACACCAAGTCGGCTGGCGAGGCCATCGACTGGGTGGACAAGCGTGTCGAGGGCGCCGACGCCGCGTTCCTGCTGGAGCCCACGCCGGTGGCGGAGATCGTGGCGACGGCCGTCGCGGGGGACGTCATGCCCCAGAAGTCGACCTACTTCTACCCCAAGGCCCTGACCGGCCTGGTGATCAACCCGCTCGAGTGGTGACGCCACTCGTATCGTGAGAGCGTGGTGCGACCCGGACCACGAGCGGTCCAGGCGCCCCGCGGAGGTCCAGCATCGACGTGTCAGATCACAGGCCGGAGATCCTGCCGGCTCCCAGCACCTCCCACTCCGGGATCAACGGGCGGCCTGTCCGCAAGGACGAGACGGAGATCCCCGAACGCGGACTGCACATCGAGTCGTGGCTCCCTGAGCGTCGCTCGCGGCGCAAGCCGCTCCTGTTCGTCCACGGCCTCCTGGCCGGTTCCTGGATCTGGGATCGCTACCTCGGTTACTTCGCCCGCCGCGGCTGGGAAGGTCATGCACTCAACCTTCGGAACCACTACTGGTCACAGACGGCCGACAGCGACCATCTCTCGTTCGCCACCTACACCGATGACGTCGCCGCCGTCCTGGAGCGTGTCGGGCCGCAGGCCGTGGTCGTCGGCCACGGCATGGGCGGCCTGCTCGCCCTCAAGGCGGCGGAGCGACACGAGGTCGCGGCGCTGGTGCTGCTGAGCTCGGAGCTCCCCCGCGAGCTCCGCACGCCGGCCAGGCCGCACGTCGTGCGTGACGTGCCCACGGTCTTCGGCAAGGCGCTCATCGGCTGGGAAACCCTGCCCGAAATGCTCCAGCGCGAGCACAGCGACCTGACCCTGGCGGACGTCCTCAGGATCCAGCATCTGCTGGGCAACAAGCCGCGGGAGTCGGGTGCCGCCCGCCGCCAGGTGCTCCAGGGTGTGCCGGTCGATCGGCGCCGTTTCGCGGGCAAGCCGATCCTGGTGGTCGGCGCCGGGCTGGATCGCTATGTGCCGGAGCCGGACAGCGAGCGACTGGCGGCGTGGCTCGGCGCCGAGTACGAGCCCTTCGGGGCCCACTCGCACTTCGGACTGATCGCCGGCGAAGACAGCTACGGCCAGGTGGCGGACGCCGTTCGGGCCTTCCTCGAGTCGCACCACCTCTGATTCAGCCTGCCGTTCCGGCCCGGTCCACCCGGCTCGGTTCTGTTCCTTGCCGGCGGCATCGCGGCGCTGGTATCATCGCCCGCGGTCCGCCTGGCGGACCAACCGGGCCGCATTCGTCTAGAGGCCCAGGACACCGCCCTCTCAAGGCGGAGACCACCGGTTCGAATCCGGTATGCGGTACCACCACCGAACCTCCCGACGCCCCCGGACCGCGCCCCGGGGGCGTTCCCTTTCGTAGACTCTCGCGAAGAGGTGACCGGCCGGTGCCGGCCCGTCCTTCTCGGAAAGGGAGCACGCACCGCATGCCGCCCCCGACCCAGCGCCGGCTCGTGATCCTGGCCGAGGGCCAGTTCGACTATCACAGCGCGAAGACGGCCTTCGGGGTCCTGCGCTATGGGCACGACCCGGTCGTCGCGGTACTCGACTCCACGATCGCCGGGCGGAACGTCACCGATTGGCTCGGTCCGGGCTTCGACGTCCCCATCGTCGGTAGGTTCGAGGAGGCGCTCGTGCTCGGCCCGACCGCCCTGCTCATCGGGATCGCTCCCACCGGCGGCCGGCTTCCGGACGCCTGGCGGGTCACGATCCTGGCCGCGCTCCGTGCCGGCCTCGACGTGCTCTCAGGGCTCCACAC
Source organism: uncultured Chloroflexia bacterium (assembly GCA_963712585.1). Lineage (GTDB taxonomy): Bacteria > Chloroflexota > Limnocylindria > Limnocylindrales > CSP1-4 > CAVQIH01. Next base: position 121,482 of record CAVQIH010000020.1, on the reverse strand, counting down.
CCTCCTCGGCGACGATCCCGAGCTTGCGGCCACGGCCCGGGCGAGCGCGGCGGCGATCGTCGACTACCGTCGACCGCCGGAGCGCTTCGAGACCGCCGTTGGAAGGCGTCATCTCCCGGGACGCCACGTCATCCTCACGGTTGGCTCGGACTGTGCGATCGGCAAGATGACCGTGGCCCTCGAGCTCTGCCGGGCGGCCAACGCGGTGGGCCTGAGAGGCGTCTTCGTGCCGACTGGCCAGACCGGGATGATGATCGAAGGCTGGGGCGTGGCCGTCGATCGGGTGATCAGCGATTTCCTTCAGGGGACCTGCGAATGGCTCGTCGCGGAGGGCGAAGGGCGCGGTGACTGGCTCTTCGTCGAAGGCCAGGGCTCCATCGACCACCCCGCCTACTCATCGGTGACCCTCGGCCTGATTCATGGGACCACCCCCCAGGCGATGGTGCTCGTCCACCAGCCGGGCCGCACCGAGCACGAGTTCGACCATCTGCCCGAGGTGTCGTTCCCGATCCGTCCGTTGCCCGAGTTGATCGCGGCCCACGAGGCGGTGGCCGCCCTCGTCACGCCCGCCCCCGTCGTGGCCGTCGCCCTGAACACGTCCCGCTACGCCGACGTGCGCGAGGCTCGCCGGATCGTGGCGGCGACCGCCGAGGAGACCGGCCTGCCGACCGACGACCCGGTGCGCTTCGGCCCGGCCCCCCTGTTCGCCGCTATTCGCGCCCGGCTCGAGGAGGCCTGACCGATGCCCCAGCTCGCCCGGATCGGGGCGTTCGAGCTCCGCTCGGAGACGTTGCGGATCCCGTTCCGTGACCCATTTCGGATTGCCCGAGACATGAGCGGCGAGGTCGCGGTGACGGTGATTGTCGAGCTGCGGGAATCCCGTGGCGGGCCCGATACGCAGCCTGGCGCCGCCGCGGCTGGCGACGCCGCGGCCGGTGGCGGGCCCGAAACGACCGTCGAACTCGTCGGGCTCGGCGAGGGGTTTCCGGACTCCTACTATGGCGAGACCCCCGAGACGGTCGCTGTCGTGCTGCCCCTGCTGCTGGCGGCGGCCGCGTCGCCGGCAACGGAGGTGCTCCGTTGCGCACGCGAGGCCGACCTGGCGGGCGCGGATCGGGCGCTCGGCGTCGTGGGTGCCGCGATGGACGACGCCATCGCCGGCCACGGCGCGGCCAAGTGCGCCCTCGACATTGCCCTGCACGACCTCGCCGCGAAGCAATCGGGCGTTCCGCTACACGTGCTGCTGGGGACCTCGCCGGAGATCCCGCCGACCGACTTCTCGTTAGGCATCGACGAGCCTGCCCTGGTCGCCGAGCGTGCCGCTCGGGCGGCCCGCTTCCCGGCCCTCAAGATCAAGGTCGGCGGAGCCCGTGATCTCGAGACGCTCGAGGCCGTTCGGCGCGTCTACAGTGGCCCCATCCGAGTCGATGCCAACACCGCGTGGGACCCGGACAGTGGCGCGCGACTCCTGCCGGAGCTCGTTCGCCTCGGGGTGGAGCTCGTGGAGCAGCCCTTCCCGAGGCGCCGGCTCGACCAGCTCCGCTGGCTCCAGGAGCGCTCGGAGCTGCCGATTGTCGCCGACGAGAGCGCCGTCAGCATCGAGGACCTCGATGCGCTCGTTGGCATCGTCGCCGGCGTCAACGTCAAGCTGGCGAAGTGTGGCGGCGTCGGCCCCGCGCGACGCATGCTCGAACGGGCACGCGACCTCGGCTTCCGGCGATTCCTGGGCTGCATGGAGGAGACCAGCGTCGGGATCGCGGCATCAGCCGCGGTGGCCTCGCTGGCCGAGTGGGTTGATCTCGACGGTTGTCTCCTCCTGGCCGACGACCCGTTCGAAGGTCTCGAGCTCGGGCCCGACTCGCGCTGGAGACTGCCGGACCTACCCGGCCTCGGGGTGCGCCGGCGGCGCTGAGTGGCCGTGGCCGAGGCCTTGGTTTCCGGTCGTTGCGGTCATCGGCCGGGCGGCCGCCCGTTCGTGTGGACAAGTTGGTGGACGAAATCGTGGACAAGCACCCTACCGGTGCCGAGCCCCGCGACATAGCATGAAGGGGCGTTCCCCGGACCCCCGAGACGGAGGCTCCGAGGCTTCCGCTGGCGCGATCCGACCGCCCGATTCACGGCGTCGCGCCCGGGGACTGCGTGCGGCGAGTGGGACCGGAACGGGAGGCACATCTGATCGATGGATTTAAGTCGACCTGCCGCCGCGCCCGTGACCCCCGACGTCATCGCATTCGTTCGGTTCTGTTATCGGCGCCGGCGAGTCGGTTGGCCTGAGATCTACGACGAGATGTGCGCAGTCGCTGGGCGCGGGCTCTTCGAGGGCTGGGGGTTCGACGAGCTGGCCGAGCACGGCGTGTGCCTCACCCTGTTCGATTCGCCGCGCCTCGCGGCGCTCGTGGCGTTGATCGCGGCTGAGGAGAGCGATCACGCCGAGCGGCCAAGCCTCGAGCGGCTGCCCGCTCGGTCCGCTTCGGCGGACCGGGTTGCCGCCGCGCCGGTGGCGACCGGCTCATCCGGGGCATCCTGAGGCGCCCACAGCGCGACGGCCCCGAAAGACCCGCGCAGGCCCCCCGACGGCTCCCTCGAGGCCGCTGTCGATCCTCAGGCGCGGATGCGCCGGCGGGCCATCTCGCCTTCGATCTGGCGCTCGGCCTCGACGTACCGGTCGATCTCGTCCCGCAGGCGGTTTGCGTCGGGTGTGTAGAGATGGGCCTGCTGCTGGAGGACGTAGCTGAGCCGCCGGCTGGTCATCCGCACGTGGTCGAGGTTCTTCATCAGGACCAGCGGGTCCATCGCCGCGAGATCCGACGGGTGGTACATCAGCTTCATGGCCGCATTCTAGGGGTGGCCGCGGGGTTCGTGGCATCGGGCTCCCGCGGGGCCGGCGGCAATAGCGTCAGCGGACGGGCGCGTTTCGGCGGGGGCGGGCGCCGGCGGGCGGCCAGGTCCAGTCGATCGGCACGCGAGCTCCGTTGAGGGCGCGCCGGCAGCCGGCCGCGCCGGTCGCCAGGACGAGGATCCGGTCGGTCTTGGTGGCCCGGCCGGCCTCCTCGCCCCAGAGTTTGGTCATCTTGCGGTGGGTGGCGACGTCGTCCCGCAAGACCCCGGCCAGGAGGAAGCCCTCGGGCGCTGCGGCCTCGCGCCACACTGAGTCGGCGAGTTCGACGTCACCTTGGATCGCCCGTCCGCGGTCGAGCTCGACGTCGCCGACCACGAGGGCCACGATCGCGTCGTCGGCCAGGATCGGACGGAGCCCCGCCAGGACGTCCCGCATGAAGCCCAGGTATGGCTCGCGATGATGGGCGTCATCGAGGGTGGCATCGATCGTGGCCGGGTCGAACCCGAGGAACCAGATCCGCAGCCAGTTGTAGTAGCCGTACTTCACCACCCGCAGGTAGGGTGGCGAGGTGACGACCAGCCGAGCCCGGTCGGGCAGCGCCCGAGCGCGCAGTGCGTCGCGCATGCGCGGGCCGGCGTCGCGCGCGTCTCCGAGCAAGGCGATCCCTCGGCTTGGCGGGAGCGGTTGACGCGCCAGGCGCTCCAGCTTGGCGCCCAGGCAATCGAACACATCACGATCGGGTGAGCGGAACTCGGTCCGGGCCGCGAAATCGCGCACGTAGCGCGGCGCCATGCTGAACGTGTTCGGCATCAGCTCGGACAGATAGCTGCGGCTCTTGCCGTGGAGGATCCCAGTCAGGGCCCCGGCCAGGAACCGATCGGTCCGATCAGTGAGCTGCAGGTGCGAGCGCACGAACAGCAGCTGGGCGAGCGTTCGCGGGTGGAAGGCCAGGGCGACCTGAGCCGGAACCGGCTCACGATCGGTGCTGGTCGTGCCCGTCGACCCGGGAGCACCGCCTGACCCCGCCACGGGCACCAGGGCCTGCGCCGCCCCCGGATCGGCGACCACGCGACTGGCGAGCGCCTCCCAGGGAGCCGCATCGGCCCGCCATCTCAAGGCGAGCGCGGTCAGGCGGGCGGTCGTTTCGGACTGGCTCGGCGGGTCGACCTTGGCCGCGGTCAGCAGGTGAGCGAATGGGTTGAGGTCGTTGCCGACGCCGATTCGCCCCTCCGCGCAGGCCTGCAGCGGCGTCGTGCCGCGACCGCTGAACGGGTCGACGACAACGTCGCCGCGTCGCGAATAGCGCGCGATGAAGGCATGGGTGAGGGCGGCTGGGAAGCTCGCCAGGTACGAGCACATCGGATGCAGGCTGTGACCCCACAGGCGTTGCTGGTCCTTCCACTCCGGCGCGATCGGCAGGACGGGGAGGGGGAGTGGGAGTCCGAGGGGAAGCTGGTCGACCGGCGGCCGAGGGGCACGACGCTGGCGGACACCTTCGACACCGATCGGCGGACGGCGTCCGGGAGCGCCGGTCGTCGCGCCCGGTCCGGCGTCGTCCGGCATCTCAGCCTCGAGCGGCAAGGCGAGGGGCGCACCCGACCGGGGGACAACGGGGAGGTCGGTGACGCCAAGCTCGGCGGCGAGCTCCGCGCTCGGACCGGCGGCGAGCTCCGCGCTCGGACCGGCGGCGAGCTCCGCGCTCGGACCGGCGGCGCTCGTCCGCCCGGCCGCAGACGTCACGCTGGTGCTCCTTCCCGGAGGGCCCCGCGCTCGGACGCGATGGGAGGCGGAGTGTAGCACCCGGATTTTGGCGCCAGAGGGCGGTTCGGCTGCGGAGCGGCCCGCTCGTCGTCGCCCCTGGTTCGCGGTAGGCTAGCGAGGTCGCGTCCCCGTAGCTCAGTGGACAGAGCAACCGCCTTCTAAGCGGAAGGCCGCAGGTTCGAATCCTGCCGGGGACGCCACCGTCACCTCAAGGCCACAGCCAGCACCCGCGCTTGGTCGGCCCAGGCGACTCTACAGCTTCGGCTTCTTGGGCTTCTTCGGCTTGGGGGGTCGCTTCGGGGTCTTGTCTCCCAACTTCCACCTCCTGGGCGAGTGTAGCGCCGCGCCGTCGGGTCTCCAATCCACACCGATGTCCGAACTCGCACCCGGTCGTCGCGGCTCTGGCCGGGCGCTGTTTCGATGACGTCAGGGCCTCTGGCCCTGGGAGTCGGTCTGGACCAAGGGTAGGGTAGCCGGAACGCGGCGCCATGTCGTGGCGTCACGACCGCAGAACCCGATCCCAGACAAGAGGAACGGGAAGATGTCTGACGAGACCACCAGGGTCGTCATCGCCGGCGTGCTCCTACTGCATGGACTCGGACATGGGGGTGCGCTCGGGGCCCTCATCTGGATCGAGCGGAGCGGGAGCACGCACACAGGTCCTTGGCGGGCCGCTCGATCGTGGCTGCTCCCGTCACTCTCGCCGCGGGCAGCGACCACGCTGGCCGGCGCCCTCTGGATCCTGTCCCTCGTCGGGTTCACGGCGGCCGCCCTGTCGTTCTGGGGCGTCCTCGTGCCCGATGAAGCATGGAGGCAGCTCGCTGTTGTCTCCGCGGTCGTCTCGACGGTCGGGATCATTCTCTTCCTGGGAACGTGGCCCGCGTTCAACACCCTGGCCGCCCTCGGCGTGAACGTCGCCGTGCTCGTTGCGCTCCTCTGGCTTGGCTGGCCTCCCCAGACCATGTTCGGGAGATGAGCGACTCCACCAGGTGACCTCGCCGCATTGACTTGCGGTCACGGCGAAACCGGCCTGGCGGGCCGGAGCGTATCGACCGTCAGACCCGCGCGGAACGCACCGCTCTGGGTCGGCTGGTACATCGGAGTGGCGAAGCATGAACCCAAGAGCACGAGCATTCGGAATCCTCACGATCGCGGGGCTCTTCATCGGCGCGCTCGCAGCTGGCGTGCCTTCGGTCAATGCCGCCGATCCATACCCTTCATACCCACCGCCCCCGATGAACCCACCGGTCCAGCCCGTCGTGTCCGCGGACCCGACCGTCTCGAGCTCTCCGTCTGAGTCGCCGTCGGCATCGCCCTCGACCGCGCCAGCGCGCGCCGAGACCGAGATCGAGGCCGAGATCGGTCGCGGCCTGGTGGTCGGCATCCGAGGCTTCTCGCGGAGTCCTGTGACGGTCCTGCGCGGCGGAACGATCACGATCCAATTCCTGGCGAACGACGGGCTCCAGGGGCAGCTCGCTGAGGTCTGGTCACGACCGGCCGGTGGGACCTGGAAGTTCCTGGCCAACCGGCGCTTCGCGACCGCAGGGGAGATCCAGACGGCCGAGATTCTGGTTCGTCACGAAGGCCTGGCGGACAACGAGTTACCGGCTCCGCTACGTCGGGGATCCGGCCTACCGCGGCGCGTGGAGCAACGTGGTGGTCGCAACCGCTCGCTGAGGCGGCGGGCCGAGTGGCGCGGCCAGGGCGTTTCCTGTGGCGGCTAGGTGATCGAGAGCGTCTCGGCGTACTCGACAAGACGCAACTTCGCGGCGACAGCTCGAGATGCCACGTTGTCCCACGACGTGCTGTACAGCGGTTGGACTCCAGCCCGTTCGACCAACGCCCGCCACACCGACACGACCAGCGGCGCAAGACCACGGCCGCGGTAGGGCCCCTCCGTCGCCACGCCGGCCTCGGCTGCCGTCGGCCTCCGGCGAGCCGAGAAGCAGGCTGAGACGATCCGCCCATCGACCATCGCGCCCACGACCGGATTCCTCGCCGCCAGCACCGAGCGCGTGTACGGGAAGTAGGGTTCGAGCAGATCGGCCGAGTCCTCATCGATGACAACGACCTCGGCGTCGGCGTCTAGCTCGACGTGCTCTCCGAACCGATAGGCCGGGCCACGGCGCTCCTCGGCGATGGGCGCATCGACGGCGAGGAAGGCGCGGAGCAGATCGTAAACGGCACCTCTCGACGGCTGTCCATCCCAGCGTGGCAGGCCACGAGCGATCCTCCGGCAAGCTTCCGCCGTCGCGGCGCGGACATCGGCTCGAAACCAGACCTTCTGCGTGCGGCGCCCTCGGGCGAGGAACAGCCGCGGGGGCCGCTCGTCCCCGGGCTCGTTGACCCGCACGAGACGCCCGTGCGCGTCCATATCGAAGAGGACATCGGCGTGCTGACGGAGAAGGTGAGCCTCGGTCACGGGGGGCACGGTAGCCGATATCCCGTTTCCCTCGTGTGTGAAGTGTGCGCACCCCCACGGGCAGCGGGGTCAGACGTGCCGATGCAGGTCGCTTTCGGGCGTCGTCTCCGGTGCGTCTTGGTTCCTGGGCGGCTGCTCCCAGCCCATCTCGTCTGCCTCACCTTTCGCGACGTTGAGGTGCACCACGTCGTGTTCGACGTTGGCGACGTGAGACGCGGGAACATAGATCTGGCCGGACCGCCCGGTTCTCGACGCGAGGATGTAGTTCTGGCCGACGCTCCGGATGGTGCCGAGCCGGCGGCCATCATTGCCGACGATCGCCCAGCCGGGCCTCAGGTCCGTCATGCGCATGCGCTCTCGACCTCCTCGCCCCTGATTTGCGCCTACCTTAGATGAGCCGCCCGCCTCTCGCCACCCCGATCCGTGGCTGCTCGTCTGCTGCTCAAGCGCCGCTGTTCGACTCATGCGTTCACGGCGTCGCGTTGCATCCGACCTGGGTCTCCCGTGGCGGTTCGCCGACGCGGACGCGGCGGCCAAGCATGCGGAGGGGCCGCCCGCCGAAGCGGGCGGCCCCTCCGTCCAGCCGGAGATGCGGGTCCGGCTACTTCGCCAGTACGGCCGCCCGCTCCGTGTCCACGACGAGTTCGGACGGCGACCCGGTCATCGGCACGGACAGGTCGACGCCGTGGATCGCCTTGGCCCGCTCGAGGAACCAGGTGGTGAACGCGTCGCTGGCGCTCGTCATCTGCCCGAACGCCCGCCCCGGATCGTCGCCTTCCAGCGTCACGACCACCAGATCGCCCATCGGGGTCGACTGGAGGAAGGTGCGCTCGTGGACGCCGGCCCGTCGTCGGGAGGCCTCGAACTCCTGGCGACGCGGGCCGTTCAGCTCCTCCATCCACGTGCGCCACTCGGCGGTCTTTCCTGGCAGGATCGGGAACGCGGCTGCCATCAACGGCAAGGGAACCTCCATGGGCACGTGCGTGCCCGGCGACGGATGGGTCGGACTCGCCATTGGCCCTGCGCGACGGTCTTGGCGACCGTTTGGGGACGCCGCGCCGGAGGGAACCCGCAGGCTCCCGTGCCTCCCTTCCGCTGCCTGGAGTATGCGCGCCCGGGCGCCCAACGGATAGAGCCGCAACGATCCCGCCCGTTGCGATCGCCGGGAGTAGCGAACCGACCAGCCTCAACCGTGGTCGTGGGCGCCATGGGCCTCGGCGTCCCGTCGGCTGGATCGATCATGCGAGCGATCCGACTCGGGTCTCTCGGCAAGCGGGTGCCATTGCCGGGCACCGAGCTCCGGCACGCGTCACAGGCCGGAGCCCGCCGACGGGTCCAGTCAGGCTTCTCCACATTCCGTCCACACGGCCCGCTCGTTTGGTGGACAAGTTCGGAAGGCGCGCTCCGAGTTGGTGGACAAGCCCCTTGCGCCAATCGCGTCGAACACTCATTCTAAATCTTGCCCGAAGGGGCCGACACTCACTGCCGAACCGGCCTGGGGAGCAATCCCTGGGGCGGTCCTGGGAGACCGGACCGACGACCGCAAGGCCGCCGGCCACGGGCCCAGCGGCGGATCGACGATCACGAGCAATCGTGGTTGCCGGTGCGCCAGTCGGCGGAGCCGGTTCCTCCGGGCGCTTCGTTGTCTGCGTCCCGACTCGGGGCGCCATCCACCCTTGCGCAGGCCGTCGACCAGCTGCGGCGTCGGCCCGTTTCCAGTTCCGGCAGATCAGCCCCGGGCCCGACGTGGATCGAATGGTCCTGTAAGCTCTGCTGGCTCGCTTCGAGACCTGCCAGAGCCTCCGAGGTACGGGATACCTACCCACGATGAATGAAGAGATCGCCCGGCCCGAGCCCGCGCGAGCCCCAGCCCGGCGGGGCCGCCGGTTCAAGCGACATGAACTCGAACTGGCGGGCGGCGGCCGACTCGTCCTCGGTGTCGATGGCTTGATCGAGCAGGTCGATGACGAGGGCACCAAGACCCGTTCCTGGGCGCCCGATGACCCGGATTGGCCGAACCAGGCGATCCGGTTCGGGTTGCACGCCCAGGCCCCAACGTTGAGACCGCCAGGTCGCAACGTCCAGGGCACGAAACCGCCGCACTGGTAAGAGCGCGCGACCCGACAGCTCGTTAGGAGCGAGGCGGGGCCCTTGGATCAGGTCGAGGCCCCGGAGTGGGTGGCCCCCTCGATGGCCCGCCGCAGTTGCGCCGGCTCCTGGGCGGAAACGGATCCGAGACTCTTGTACCGCCGCTGAACGGGTACGCATCGGCGAACTTGGGTCTCGCCGGCCCGACGGACAACTCGATGGCTCGGCAATGTCCGTTGCAAGGCGCAGCGCGCACTGTGGCGCGCAAGGAGCGGCCACATGGCTCAAGCGAGCGACACCGTCCAGAGCGCCAGCGCCGCCGAGAGCGTCGAGACATTCGAGTGGCGCGGTCTCCACTTCCACGTGATCACCGCGGAGCCACTGCTCGTCGCTCAGGTCAGAACGATCAGACGGACGCTGCCCAAGGTCGCCAGCGTGGGCATGTTCGCCGACGTTGTGGGCATGGTCCTTGGGCGTCACGTCCGCATCAGGACGCAGCGTCCATCTCCGGACATCAGGCTCGAGGTCGGACCCTGAACCTGGGCCCTTCGAATCCCTGACTCGCCCACCCACGAGCTCGGGCGGGCGTGCTCGTGGGCTTGCCGCGCCGGACGTGCTCGCCGATACAATGTCACGCTCGCCGCCCTACTCATCGCCGAGGATGCGGCTCGACTGCCTTGCAGGTCAGTCCAGGGGGATTGCGATGAGCGAATTCGCCCGTTGCCCGAGGGCGAGGTGAGGTTCCGCGGTGGAGTTCAGGGCGCCATCCGGCGGGCTCCGGTGCCGTTCGAGGTCCGCTCGAGGCTCGCCTGGTGGGCCGACCTGAAGTTCCGGCGGCCGACGACGTTCAACGAGCTGGTCCGTCGCCGGATGGCGCTTGAGCGGCGACCCATCTTCCGAACGTTCGTCGACAAGGTCGCCGTCCGCGAGTACGTCGCGCGGAAGGTCGGGCCGGACGTGCTTCCGATCTGCTACGCGATCGTCGACGACCCGCGATCGATCGATCGCGAAGCTCTGCCGAGAGAGTTCGCCATCAAGCCGAGCTACGGTTCGGGGGCCACGCTCCTCGTCACGGATCAGGCACCTCTCGACGCCCCGCAACCCCAGCCCAGGATTGGCTGGGGGCGACACCTCGTCCACCCGGATGTGCTCGACTGGGAGGCTCTGGTCAGGACGGCCGCGGGCTGGCTGCGCCGCGGGTTCGGCAAGAAGACGCTGGAATGGGCGTACCTGAGGGTGCCGCGACGCATCATCGTTGAGGAGCTGCTCGGCTCCGGTGTCCCCGACGACATCAAGTTCCTCGTCTTCGACGGGGTGCCGAGGTTCGTCACCGTAGACACCGGGCGTTTCGGCGACCACCGTCGCGACTGCTTCACTCCGGCCTGGGAGCCGCTGGACCTGGATATGACATTTCCACGCTCGGGCCGCGTGATCCCGCGGCCGACTTCGCTCGAAGCGATGCTCGAGGTCTCCGCGCGTCTCGCCGATGGTCTCGACTTCATCCGCGTCGACCTCTACGACATCGACGGGCGCGTGGTGTTTGGCGAGCTGACCGTCTACCCGGCGGCCGGGCACGAGGTCTTCTCACCAGCGGCGTTCGACAACGAGCTGGGCCGCTGGTGGACACCGAGGCAGTGAGCCCCGCGGGCGCTGCCGCCGCTAGGTGCCCGGCGCGCGGTAGCCCGGCGTCTTCTTCGACCCGGCGTCCATCTCGGCCGCTGTCAGCAGCGGCGTCGTGGTGACGTCGAACGAGCCGGTCAGGGCGAGGGCCAGCGACGACCCGATGGCCGACTCCTGGTTTGGCAGGTCGACGACGATGAACACGTCCGTGTCGCCATAGGCCCAGTAGGCGGCCTCGGTGGTGCCCCCGAGGCCGGCGATGGTCTTGCGGAAGTAGGCCTCGCGGACCGCAAAGCCCTCCTTCATCGTCCCTTCGAGCCCGGACCTGGTGTACGCCAGGCGGTACAGGTACTTGGCCATCGACGGTCGTCCCCTTCCTGGGGTTCATGCACCCCTGCTGGACGAGCGGGCTCGCCATTGGCTCGACGCGGCTCAGGCGACCGGACGCAAGCCGCGTGTCAACGCCTCTCGTCGACATGTTGTGTATGAGCGTCCGGTGCAGGGTCGTCAAGACTGTTGTCCACATTGACCCGGGCCCTACGATGGCCGGGCTGGGGGAACATGGGCGGAGTGGATGGGCGGCGACCTCCCGATCGTGATCGAGCGCCTGGTCCAGGCCATGCGGGCCGGAGACCTGGCGGCATTGGACGGGCTCCGCGGCGCTGGCTACGTCGAGCGCTGGCCACAGTCGGGCGAGCTCGTCCGGGGTCGAGCGCGCGCCGCCGAGCTCGAGGCGGCCTACCCCGGCGGGACCCCTCGGGTGGCCGCCGTTCGGCGCGTCGCCGGGCGCGACGAGCTCTGGACGATCGAGGCGCGCGAGGTGTACCCGGACGGTCGCGACTGGTTCGTAGTCACGATCGTCGAGCTCGTGGAGGACCGGATCGGGGCTTGCACGAGGTACTTCTGCGAGCGGCTCGAGGCGCCCGAGTGGCGCGTGTCCCATGTCGTGCGGATCGACCCCGACGCACCCCCCGTGCCCCTCCCTCCCGCGGCCGAGCTCAGCGGACCGGACCTGCGCAAGCTCGGGGAGCGCTATGGCCAGTTCGAGCGGGCTCGGGACTGGACGAGCCTGCGCAGCCTCCGCAGTCGGGAATGGTCGGTGGATTGGCCCCAATCGGGGGAGCGGATTCCCAATCATGAAGCCGACGTTGCCATCCACAGCGCCTATCCCGGATTCCCCGAGCAGACGATGATCCGGCTCGCTGCCTCGGGTGAGGGTTGGGAGTTCACCCCGTTGTTCGTGCCGATCCGCGTCCACGGCATGGGGCCGGTCGTCAACATCGAGGGCGTCAACGATTACCCCTCGGGCGAGCGCTGGTTCGTGGTCGGGATCATCGAGACCGGCGACGGCCGCGTGCGCCGCGAGACGCACTACTGGGCGCGGCCGTTCGAGCCGGCGCCGTGGCGTGTCTCGCTCGTGGAGCGCTTCGACCCGCTCGCTCCACGCTGAGGTCCGACGCTCGCCGCCGGCTCGCTCATCAGCGCTCCCTGATCGGGTCCTGAACCGGCGGGTGACCCACCTCCGGGCCGATATGACTCACCGTCAGGTCGAAACGAGACCCCGTGGCCCGATGGTCACCGTGCATCGACGCACCACCGACCCCTAAGTACGGCTTGTGCTTGACGTCGGGCGCTCGACAATCAACTGACCGGCACGGTCGTTCGAACCGTGACCACGCAGCTTCTGGGGTTGGATCATGCTCAAGCTCGGCTACGGCGAGAAGGGCCAGGGTCTCGCGGAATACGCACTCATCCTGGCGCTCATTGCCATCATCGCGATCGTGGCCCTCATCTTCCTCGGCGGCCAGGTCAGCACGATTCTGAGCACCGTCGGCGCGTCGGTCTGACCGCCCGATGCCGCCCAGACGCCCCGCGGCCGTCACGGTGACGCGCCGGCAGCGGTAGCCTGGGGAGCGCCCGCCCCGTCGCCGTTGGGCGACCGGTCGAGGCGGATGGTCCCTGGGAGGCTGGGCTTTGGAGAGAACGGTCGTCTTCGACCTGGGCGGCGTGCTCATCGACTGGAATCCGCGCTACCTCTACCGCCGCCTGTTCGACGGCGACGAGGTCGCCATGGAGCACTTCCTGTCGACCGTCTGCACGCCGGAGTGGAATGCCCTCCAGGATGCGGGACGACCGTTCTGGGTCGCGACCGAGGAGCTCGTCGAACGCCATCCCGAGCACGCCGAGCTGATCCGTGCGTTCTACGGGGAGTGGCGGGAGATGATCGGCGGCCCCATCGCCGGGACGGTCGAGCTCCTGGCCGAGCTACGGCGGCGCGGCACCCGCCTGTACGCCCTGACGAATTGGGGCGAGGCCTTCCCCGAGGTCCGCCGCGAGGTGGACTTCCTCGACTGGTTCGAGGGGATCGTCGTGTCCGGCGAGGAGGGCGTCGCCAAGCCGGACCCGATGATGTTCCGGATCCTGGCCGAGCGCTACCAACTTACGCCTGCGCTCACCACCTATATCGACGACTCTCCCGCGAACGTCGTGCAGGCGGCCCGCCAGGGGTTCGACGCGATCCACTTCCGCTCGCCCGAGCAGCTTCGCCTCGAGCTCGCGGGGCGCGGACTCCTCGACGCCGAGCGACACCCCCAGGCGTGAGGTCAGCCGACCTCGGAAGGCGCGGGGGCCTCGGACGGTGCCGGAATCCATTGCGGTGCCTCGGACCGCACGGGTGCCGAGGGCACCGCATATCGTGCCAGGAACCGCGCCACGTTGGCGGGTCCATCCCAGTCGCGTAGCACCTCGCGGAGTTCCGCCGCCCGCAGGCGGATGTCCGGCGTCAGGAGTCGCTCGAGCGCCGAGCCGAGTCGGACGGAGTTGATGTCCCGCCGGTTTAGGCGGACCGCGGTCCCCCGGCGGACCAGGAACTCGATGTTGGCGTCCTGCTCGGGCGTGAGGCCGACACCCACGAAGGGAAGCCCCGAGGCACAGACCGTCTGGACGGTCCCTTCCCCGCCGTGGATGACCGCAACGTCGACGAGCGGGCAGACCTTGTGCGCGGGGAGCCAATCGAAGACGTGGACGTTCGGCGGGACAGCAACCCGGCGACCGCGCACGTGGGCGCCGATCGGCGCGATGACCCGCACGGGCAGGCGCCCGAAGGCAACGATGAACCGGTCGAGGATCGCCAGGTTGGGCAGGCTCCCGAGGGAGAAGTAGACGAGCGGCCGGTCGCGCGGCAGATCGAGGACGGTCGGCGGCGTCTCACCATCGAGATGGGCGTAGATCGGACCCACGTACCGCCAGTGCGGCGGCAGGTCCGCCAGGCCGGCGATCTCCGGCACGTTCGTGATGAGCATCTCGTCGGCCTCGACGAGGTCGACCAGCCGCCGGAACGGCTTCACCCCGAACGTGCGGGCCGCCTCGTTGAAGGGACCCAGCCACTGGCGCGTATGGAGCCCCCACCAGTTGGTTGCCGCGTCTCGCCAGCCCCTGGGGACGAGACGCAGCGGCCCGATCTCGAACTGGTCCGGGAACGGGCAGAGTCTCGCCTCGAAGAACGGACGCGTGACGGCCAGTGGCGCCACGGTGACCAGGGGGATGCCAGCCGCACGGGCAGAGACGTAGGCGCTGAGGATGAACCCGGTCACGATCGCAACCGGCCGGAGATCTCGGTAGAGCTGTAGCTCGCTCTCGATCCTGGTGATGAGCTCGTCGGCGGTAAACATGCGGCCGCCGCGCTCCATGCGGAGCGCCAGCCCCAGCTCCTCGATCCTGCGGGGCGTGAGGTTGGGGGCGAGGCAGTGACAGGTGAACCCGGCCTCGTGGATGAGGCGGGCGAACTGCCCCCCGTAGCACATGAATTCGACCTGGAAGCGGTCGCGACACGCCTGGGCGACCTCGAGCATCCGGGTCGTTTCGGCGAGGTCGAATGTCTCGGGAGCGCAGAGCAGGATCGGCGGTGAGGGGGGTGTCCCGGCCGGTCCTGATCCGCGATCCCCGACAGGGGCGACGCGAGCCTTCGCCCCGCGATCGCCACCGTCATACCCGCCGCGCGCAGCGGTGCGCCGACGCAACGAACGGCCCCGGACCGGCGCGTCCGCCGGCGACGACGTCGCGGTGCTCATCCCAGGCGATCGTGGGAGCCGGATGGGCTCTCGGCTAGGGCCGGAGGTCCTCGGTCCGGGGGGCCGAGCGATGCTCCGGTCCCAGATCGGGGACCTGTCTCGGGCCCGGAGCTATCCCCCCGCGATCGCCGTCCCCGACTCGATCTCCATCATCGCGTGGTGGATGCCGTAACGGTCCATGATCGCGAAGTAGGCGTCGGGATCGAAGGCCTCCGGCCCGAGCACGCCGACGCCCTTCCACGCGCCATCTGCCAGCAGTTCCATGGCGAGGACGGGGTTGAAGCCCGTCTGATAGCCGACGACCTGGAGCCCGAAGTCGCGCATCGTCCGCTGGGCGTCGCACATCTGGTAGAGGTAGACCTCGCGCGGCCGGCCGTCTTTCGTGCCGGTCACCCAGGTGCCCACGATCGCCCGCCCGAACATGTGGTCCCCGATGGTGGCCGGGTCGGGGACCACTGAGGCCACCACGTCGCGCGGGGCGACCTCAACGCCCTTGACCCGGACCTTGTCCTTGCTGTCGAGTCCGAGCCGATGGAGCGTCTTGAGGACCTCGATGAAGTCGGTGCCGAGGGCGTACTTGAAGGTGACCTTCCGGCAGTCGATCTCGCGCGGCACGAGGACGACTTCCTCGTGCTCCACGTTGACGCACTCGACGGGACCGATGCCTTCGGGGAAGATGAAACGCTCCGGCTCGGAGAACGGTTCGGTCGTGTACACACCCCGGCCGCGCTCGTAGATGATCGGCGGGTTCAGGCACTCCTCGATCGTCGTCCAGATCGAGAAGACGGGCGCGAAGGCGATAGCCGCGGATCTCGCAGGTCGCCGCCATCGCGGACATTGATCGCGTCGATCTCATCGAAGAGGTGCTTGCGTGCGTAGGCGGCGAAGACCTCTGAAAGCCCGGGGTCCATGCCCATTCCGAGGAGGGCCAGGCGTCCGGCGTCTCGCCAGCGGTCGGCCTGGGCGAACTGGAGGTCGCCGAGCTTGACCCCGGTCTGGCGGTACGGGTCGGTCGGGTGGGGCTCGGAAAGGCTGACGGCCATGTCCATGTAGTCGACGCCGGCCTCGAACGCTCCTTCGAAGACCGGCATGAGGAACTGCGGATCCACGGCGTTCATCACGAGGTCGACGCCGTGGGCCTTCGCCAACGCGGCGACCTGCGAACGGTCGCTTGCGTCGATCCGCTCGGCGGTGAAGACGCGCTCGTCACCCAGCGAATCGGCGACCCGCCGAGCCCGCTCCAGCATCGTAATCCGCGAGGACCATCCGCTCGAGCCATGGCTTGCCTCGGCTGAGCCGGGCGATCGCCTCGCCGACCGTGCCAACACCGACGAGCAGGACCTTCATCACCGGCCTCCCTCGTTCGTGCACCCTCCCAGGTCACACCCAGCCTAGACAGTCAAAGCGGCCGCGGCTGGCTCATCCCGACAGGCGGCGTGCCCGTGACGTCGGGCGCCTCGAAGGTGCTCGGGCGGTTTCGGAAGAAGGTTGGATCGCGCCACCACCAGAGGACCATCAGGATGAGCCCGGCGATCGCGAACAGGATGCTGATGGCCAAGGGGATGCTGACCCCGAACCAGTCCGCGCCGGAATACGAGTTCTGGGGGTCGGCAAGGTCGATCGCGTTGAGGCCGCCGAAGCCGAAGAGCGCGATCCCGCCGATCAGCGGGAGCACGCCGATCAGGACGAGGTTCTTGAGGCTCTTGGTGAGCTCGCGGCGATAGAAGTACGCGCAGGCGAAGCCGGTCAGCCCGTAGTAGAAGGCGATCATCAGGCCAAGCGCACTGATCGCATCGTAGTAGACGTTCTCGGAGAGGAGCTTCAGGGCCACGTACCAGACGATCGAGAGGATGCCCATCCAGATCGTGGCGTTGGTCGGCGTCTGGAAGCGCGGGTGCATCGCGGCCCACATCTTCGGGAGAGCGCCCCTGGCTCCCATGGCAAGGGCAGTCCGGGCGGTCGGCAGGATCGTCGTCTGGGTCGAGGCAGCCGCCGAGGTCAGCACAGCGATGATCACGAGCTTGTCGAGCGGGGAGCCGAGCACCTCGTTGCCCATGATCGCGAAGATGTCCGATTCCCCAGCCTCGGCTAGCCGTGCCGCGCCCGCCCATGCCTGCGCCGCGATGGTGACCAGGACGTAGGTCGCGACGAGGACGAGGGTGCTGACCACCGACGCCCGGCCCGGCTGCTCGGTCGGGTTGGCGCTCTCCTCGTTGACGGTCGCCGTGGTGTCCCAGCCCCAGTAGATGAACAGGGCGATCACCAGTCCGCTCGAGAGCGCGCTCCAGCTGAAGGCGCCGTCCTCGCCGACGGCCGCCAACGGGTTCAGCCAGTCGAGCGACGGCAGGATCACGCCCTCCGGCGGGTCCACATAGACGCGGAAGAGCGCGACGCTCGCGAACAGCCCCAGAGCGACGAGCTCGATGCCCAGCAGGACGACCTGTGTCCGGACGGAGACCTCGATGCCGACATAGCAGATCCAGGTGAGCACGGCGATGAAGAGGACCCCGAGCCCGATCACCGCGAGGTCCAGGGTTTGATCGCCGACGGTGAACGGGATGACCGGGTTGCTGGCCCAGTCGATGTCGAACAGGCTGAACGTGTACTGGGCGGCGACCTCGGCCAGGCTGGCCATGACGATGACGTCGGCGACGATGATCGCCCAGCCGGTCATCCAGCCCAGCTGCGGACCCATGGCCCGGGTGACCCAGGTGAAGCTGGTGCCGCAGTCCGGGTCCGCCCGGTTCATGTAGTAGTAGGCGATCGCGATGCAGAGCATCGGCAGGAACGCCAGCCACATGATCGCGGGCGAGGCGATGCCGACCGCCGCGGCCACTAGGCCCAGGGACACGGCGAGGCTGTAGGCGGGGGCGGTCGAGGCGACCCCGATCACGACGTTGGAGACGAACCCCAGGGCCCCGGTCTTGAGCCCCTTCGAGCCAGCTGCTCCGGGTTCGCTCAGCCCTCCCATGGTCCCGGACGCGCGCCCACCAGAACCAGCAACGGCCGCCATGACGCCCTCCCCAGCTGAGTCGCCTGACCTCCGCGAGATGATCGGTTTGTGCACGCCCGGCGGGGCCGAGAACAAGAGCCGGACGGCCCGATTCGCCGCGGCCTGACGCGACCCGGGGCCCCCCTGCGCCCAGCACCGACCGCGCGGGGGCCGCGCGGGGGCCGCGCCGTCTCCACCCCAGGGCCGCCCGACTCACCAACAGTCCCCCCCCGCTGAGCACCGGAAAGTACGGCTTGGATCTACCCCCGTCCGCCCGTACGCTCACCACAGCGGGCCTGACCCCACCTTTCGGCACAGCAGCGCATCAGACCCGGCCCACTCCAGGCGAGGGCGGACATGGTTTCGACGGCCAAAGAGATCGGACCGATGCTCACGGCGAGCGAGGTGGCCGACATGCTCCACCTTCACGTCAACACGGTGAAGCGCCTCGGCGACCGGGGCGATCTTCCCTTCTACCGAGTGTCCCGCCGCGGCGATCGGCGGTTCCGGTTCGACGACGTGATGGCCTTCCTGGCCCGCAGCAGGTAGGCTCGGTCCCGGAGCAGCAGCCTGGGCGGCCGCCGGGCCGAGGCGGGCTCAGATCCCGTGCTCGTCGGCCCCGGGCGGCAAGCTGGCCAGCACCGAGCGGAAGATCCCGAGCGCCTCTGCGATCTCGGCGGAGGTCACGTCCAGCGGCGCGATCCAGCGGATCACGTTGTGATGGGTGCCGCAGGAGAGCAGCAGCAGCCCCTCGTCGGCGCAACGCTGGATGACCGTCTCGCAAAGAGCGCCGTCGGGCTCGCGCGTCAGCTGGTCCTTGACCAGCTCGAGGCCAATCATCAGGCCCGGGCCGCGCACGTCGCCGATTCGCCCGTCGTCCGCGATCAGCGACCGCAGGCCGGCCGTCAGCTCGGCCCCGCGGGTGGCGGCGTTCTCCACCAGCCGCTCAGAGCGGATCGTCTCGATGACCGCGACGCCCGCCGCACAGGCGACCGGGTTCCCGCCGAAGGTCGTCCCGTGAGCCCCGCGGCCCCACCGCACCTGGAGCTCGCGACGCGTCGCCATGGCGCTGAGCGGGAGCCCATTGGCGATGGCCTTGGCCATGCAGACCGCGTCGGGCACGATCCCGGCGTGCTCGAATCCCCACATCCGGCCGGTCCGTGCGAAGCCCGACTGGATCTCGTCGCACACGAGCATGATTCCGTGCTCGTCGCAGATCGCGCGGAGGGCCTGCAGGAAGGCCGGCGGTGCCGGGATATAGCCGCCTTCGCCCTGGATGGCCTCGATCACGATCGCCGCGACGTCCTGCGGTGCGATCACGGTGGTGAGGAGCGAGCGAAGATCGTCGAGGGCACCCTCGACCGCCCGGCTGTCGTCGCTGCCGAACTCGCGGTAGGCGGACGGGTAGGTCGTGAGGTAGACGCCCGGCAGGAGCGGCTCGTAGCCCCGACGATAGTTGAGGCCGGAGCTGGTGATCGAGGCCGCCCCGATCGTGCGGCCATGGAATCCCCCCCGGAAGGCGATGATCCCGGGCCGGCCCGTGACCCGGCGAGCCAGCTTGAGGGCCGCCTCGATGGCTTCCGAGCCGCTGTTGAGGAAGAAGACCGAATCGATCGGCTCGGGGAGCTCTGCGGCGAGGAGTCGCGCCAGGCGCACCGTCGGTTCCGCGTAGCCCATCGCCGCACAGGGCGCAATGAGCTTGTCCACCTGCTGGTGGATCGCCGCGGACACCGCCGGGTGACGGTGGCCGAGGACCGAGACGGCAATGCCGTTGGCGAAGTCGAGATACGCCCGGCCGCCCGTGTCGTAGAGCCGGTGGCCTTCACCGTGGCTCCAGCTTCGCTCGAAGTAGCGACCGAGGACGGGCGTGAGGTTGTCGGCAGCAAGCCCGGCGAGATCGAGACCGGACGAAGGGGTCGACGAAACGGTCATGGTTTCCATCCCAGTCCTTGGGTGCGTCGCCGGCCGGGCCGTGCGCTGGCGGGCTGCGGCGGAACTTGCCCGAGTATAGGGGGACCGGCAGGCCCGAGCGGAAGCCCGAGGGTCGGGGCGTCGCCGAACGCGCGCGGGGTGGCCCGAACCGCCCGGCGAGCCGGGCTCCGCGCCCGCACATGGGCCCCCTACAATCGCTCGACATTCGCCTGCCGAGACCGGCGGGGCGACTGCCACCATTGCCGGGCCGACCGGACTTCCGTGCCAGTAGGAGCCCGCCCCGTGATCGACTTCACGCTGACCGAGGAGAACCGACTCGTTCGGGAGAGCGTCCGCGAGTTCGTCGCCGCTGAGATCCTCCCCAGCATCCGCGAGTGGGACGCCAACCTCGACGTCCATCCCGAGGTCTTTGCCAAGATGGGCCAGCTCGGCTACCTCGGCGCGCCGCTCCCAGAGCGCTACGGGGGATCCGGCATGGATTACGTAAGCCTGGCGATCCTGTGCGAGGAGCTCGAGCGGGCGGACACGGCCTTCCGGGTGGTCATGAGCGTCCATGTCGGGCTCAATTCGCTGGCCCTCCTGCAGTGGGGGACTGAGGACCAGAAGCAGCGCTTCCTGGTCCCCCAGGCGCAGGGCCGCGAAGCTCGCCACGTTCGCGCTGACTGAGCCGGGTGTGGGCACCGACGCGGCCAAGCTTGGGGCGACCGCCCGCCGTGACGGCGAGGACTACGTCCTCAACGGCTCCAAGGTCTGGATCAGCCTGGCGGATCTGGCCGACCACTTCCTGGTCTTCGCGTCGGTCGACCGGTCGGCGGGCCACCGCGGCATCACCGCCTTCATGCTCGAGCGAGGAATGCCAGGCCTGACGACCGGTACGCTGCACGGCAAGCTCGGGATCCGAGTAGGGAACACGGGGACGCTCGCCTTCGATGACCTTCGGGTTCCCGTCGCCAACCGGATCGGCGAGGAGGGTGAGGGCTTCCTCATCGCCATGAGCGCCATCGACCAGGGGCGCTACACGGTCGCCGCCGGAGCCGTCGGCCTGGCCCAGGCCTGCCTCGACGCGTCGGTCAAGTATGCCCGCGAGCGCCGCACCTTCGGCGAGGAGATCGGTCGCCACCAGCTCGTCAAGCAGATGATCGCCCGCATGGTCGCCGGGATCGAGGCCGGTCGGCTGCTCGTCTGGAAGGCGGGCTGGCTGAAGAACCATGGCATGCGCACCACGCGCGAGACGAGCCTCGCCAAGTGGCACGCGACCGAGCACGCCGTGGCGTCCGCGCTCGACGCGATCCAGGTCCATGGCGCCTACGGCTACTCGAACGAGTACCCCGTGGAGCGGTACCTGCGCAACGCCAAGGCCGCGGTGATCTACGAAGGGACGAGCCAGCTCCACACCCTTATCCAGGCCGACTACGCACTTGGCTACCGCGAGGACCGGCCGCTCCGCTGCGAGCCGCTGCCGGCCGAGGGCTACCAGCGGCTACCGGTAGGCGCCCGCTCGTGACCTGGACCGAGGGGGAACTGGTGACTCTGGCCGAGGTCGCCGAGAGCTTCGTCCGGGGAGCAGCGAGTCGGCGGGCTGCCCTGGCCGCGACCGCGCTCGAGGCCGGAGCCGACCCCGATCAGCTCCGACGCCTGCGGCTCGCGCTGCGCCTCTTCCAATCGCCCCCGGCCAACCTCGTCCTGAGCGGACGAGCGGTCCGCTTCGGTGACCTCGACCCGCCTGCCCGCGAGCGCTACCTCCTCGGCTGGGCTGGCTCGCGATTCGGCCTGCGCCGGTCGGCCTTTCAGGCGCTGAAGCGGCTGCTCTGCTTCCTGGCCTACGCGGATCCCGGGCCGGACGGTGCGGGCGGTCACCCGAACTTCCACTGGGCGGCACTCGGCTACGTCCCCGCGGTCGAGCCGCTGACCGGCGAGCCGAGCCCGATCCAGGCGGCCCCGCTGCCGGTCGGCCGAGGCGGGCGTCGTCGAGCTGAGCGCGGACGTCGTCGTGGTGGGTTCGGGCGCCGGAGGCGGCGTCGTCGCCGCCGAGTTGGCCAGGGCGGGGCGGTCGGTGATCGTCCTCGAGGCGGGCGCCCTGGTGACCGAGCCCGAGATGCCGACCAACGAGCTCGCCGGGTTCGACCGGCTCTACCTCGATCGCGGGACGACGGCCAGCGCGGACGCCTCGATCTCGATCCTCGCGGGTGCGACCGTCGGTGGCGGCACGGTCGTCAACTGGGCGTCCTGCATGGCGCCGCCCGAGTCGTTGCGTCGCGAGTGGACGAGGGATCACGGCCTCGAGGGCTTCGACGGGCCGGAGATGGAGGTCGACCTTGAGGCCCTCACCGGGGAGCTCGGCTTCCTCGAGGGTCCGGCCGTCCCGCCCAAGGACGCCGTCATCGCCCGAGGTGCCCGGGCGCTCGGCTACGAGGCCGGCCTGACTCGGCGCGATGCCGTCGGCTGCGGCGACTG
Organism: uncultured Chloroflexia bacterium; assembly: GCA_963712585.1. Taxonomy (GTDB): domain Bacteria; phylum Chloroflexota; class Limnocylindria; order Limnocylindrales; family CSP1-4; genus CAVQIH01. The sequence continues at coordinate 99,304 of CAVQIH010000020.1, read as the reverse complement.
CGGGAGCTGTGGCTTCGGTTGTCGGCGGGGCGCCAAGCGCTCCGGCCTGCGCGTCCACCTGGCCGAGGCTTGGCGCGCGGGCGCCCGGATCGTGCCGGGTGCGCAGGTCCGGCGTGTCCTGCGCGAAGGCAACCGGGCGGTCGGCGTGGAAGCCAGGATCGGCGAGGGCGTGCTGCGGGTCCGGGCGGCGCAGGTCGTGGTGTCGGCGGGGACACTGCGGACGCCGGCCGTCCTGGAACGGTCGGGAATCGCCCATCGAGTGCTCGGCCGGTACCTGCGGCTCCACCCCGTCCCGGTCATCGCGGCGCGGTTCGCCGAGCCGATCGAAATGTGGCGCGGCACGATGCAGGCAGTCCGCTCTGTCGAGTTCCTGGAGCCGGTGGCAGACCGGGGCGGCTTCGTCGTGGAATCCGCGCCCGGGCATCCCGGCTTGGTCGCCCTCGCGCTGCCGTGGGAGGGCACCGACTCGCACGCTGCACTGATGGAGAGAGCGGCCAACGTCGCCCCCTTGATCGGGGTCTGCCGCGACCACGACGGCGGGCGCGTCTCGCTCACCCGGAACGACCGGGTCCGGATCGACTACCGCCTCAGCGAGGGCGACGCGACGACCCTACGGCGGGCGCTCAAGGAGATGGCCCGCATCGGGCGTGCTGCGGGGGCCGTCGAGCTCCTTGCCCTGGGGACGCCGGCAGCCCGTCACGCGACCGAGGGCGCCGGCGTGACGGGCGAAGAGCGCGCCTTCGGCCGGTTCCTGGAGCGCCTCGAGCACTTCGACTTCGGGTCCTGTCGGGGTCTCGTCTTCTCGGCTCACCAGATGGGTACGGCCCGCATGGGCTGGGACCCCGCCCGCTACGTCTGTGACCCGCACGGGCGGGTCCGATCCGGAGACCGCCCGGGCACGGGCGTGGTCCGGGGCCTCTATGTGGCCGATGCCTCGCTCTTCCCGACCGCCCTCGGGCTCAACCCGATGGTGACCGTGATGCTGCTGGCCCGACGGGTCGCCAGGACCGTGCTCGTGGAGGGCTAGCCTGGCAGGCGGCCTAGCGGGGCGGTCAGTGTTCTCGGGAGCCTTGGCGGCCACGGGCGCTCACGATGATCACGACGGCGGCCACGATGATCGCCCCCGCGACGAGAATCCGCGGCCCGAACGGCTCGTTGAGGATGAGCGCGCCCAGGATCACCGCGACGGCCGGGTTGACGTAGGCGTACGTGGAGACGAGGGGCAGCGGGGCGTTGCGGACCAGCCAGGCGAAGGCGCTGAAGCCCACGATGGAGCCGACCACGGCGAGGTACGCCAGGGCGATGAGTGAGTCGCCGCTGACCGATTTGGGGTGGACGCGCCCTAGCTCGCCGGTCACGGTCGCGGCCACGCCGAGGAGCGCACCGCCGCCGAGCATCTGGAGGGCCGTGGAGACGACCGGCTGAGACGGGAGCCTCGCTCGTCGGGCGTAGAGGGTGCCCAGCGACCAGAAGACCGGCGCGCAGAGCAAGACCGCCAGCCCCTGGGGATCGATTGCCCCCGTCTCGGCGGGCCAGGCCAGGACGATCACCCCGACGAACCCCAGGAAGATGCCGACCACGGCGCGGAGCGGCAGATGCTCTCCGAAGAGGACCCGGCCGAGGACCGCCAGCCAGAGAGGCATCGTGGCCACGAGCAATGCGGCGATCCCCGACGAGAGGGTCTGCTCGCCGACGGCGACGAGGCCCATTCCACCTAGCAGGAGCAGGCCGCCCACGATCGTGCTGTCGCGCACCTCGCGGAGGCTCGGTCGCGGGCGGACCTGGCCGCGCAGGGCGGCCCAGCCGAGAAGGGCTCCGCCCGCCAGGGCGAACCGGGCGGTACCCATCAGGAACGGCGGGATCGTCCCCACGGCGATCCGGATCCCGAGGTAGGTGGAGCCCCAGACGAGGTAGACCGTCAGCAGCGCCGCCCACACCATCGCGCTGGAGGCCTCGGCGCTCGTCGGACCGGCCACGGAGCCCGCTCGGGGGGTGCTGGGGACGCGGGTGGCCGTGAGCGGCGCGGCGGTCGGGGCGGGTTCGGGACGCGTCATCATGCTGAGTGTGACGGTTCGGCGGTCCGGCCGTGAATTGCGGGAGTGAACTGCCGTGGTGGGCCGGCAACGGGTACCATCGAGGCGTGATGAACCCCGATGCCATCGTGCTCCGAGACGCTCGTCTTGATGACGCCGACTGGATCGCCGCGCTGCTGACCGAGGAGGGCTATCCGGTCGGGCGGACCGCCATCCGCGAACGGATTGAGCGCTACGCCGTGGCCGGCTCGCATCTCCGGGTCGCCGAGACGTCGGGGGCGTGCCTCGGGTTCGTCGCCCTCAATGTCCTGCCGCGCTTCGAGCACGACGACCGCATCGTACGGGTCATGGCCCTCGTCGTCGACGCGGGATCGCGCGAGCGGGGGATCGGCCACCTCCTGATGGAGGACGCCGAGCGGATCGGGCGAGATACGGGAGCGGCCTTTGTGGAGATCACGGCCGGCCACCACCGACCAGAAGCCCGCCGGCTGTACGAGTCGCTCGGCTACGACGCGACCGTGACAGCCTACCTGCGAAAGAAGCTCTGAGCCGCCCCGGGTGCCGGGTTCCGAAGAAGGCATGATCGAATTGTCCCCGCCCCCGGACGCCTTGGCCGAAGCAACACACCCGCATCTCCGTCTGCGGGCCCCGGTCGAGGGGCTGCTCGTTCTGCCCTGGGCGCTCCCGCTTGCGCAGTGGCGCCTCGACCAGGGCCTGTTCAAGACACTGCCCGTTGGGCCCTCCCGCCATCTCGTCCGTTTCGTCGAGCTCGGGAGCACGCTCTACGCCCTCAAGGAGGAGCCGCTCGCGATTGCTATCCGCGAGTACACCCTCCTTCGGGAGTTCGAGGAGCTGGCCCTCCCGGCGGTCGTCGCGGTCGGTCTCGCGGAGGCGCCGGAACGCGGCACGGGGATCCTGGTGACGCTGTACCTGCCGCACTCGCTCCAGTACCGCCGGCTGCTGATGCGTGTGCCAACCGGGCCGAGCGCCTATCGCGACCGCCTCCTCGACGCGATGGCGTCTCTGCTCGTGGACCTCCACCGGGCGGGGGTCTACTGGGGCGACTGCTCGCTCGCAAATACCCTCTTCCGCCGCGACGGCAACCGCATCCAGGCCTACCTGGTGGATGCGGAGACGAGCGAAGTCCACCCCTCCCTGAGCGTTGGTCAGCGCCGTCTCGATCTCGACGTCCTCGTCGAGAACGTCGCCTTCGGCCTGGCCGACCTGGCGGCCTACCAGAATCGGATGGCCGACCTCGACGATCCGATCGTGGCCGCGGAGTCAGTGCGCAGGCGCTACTCGCAGCTCTGGGACGAGCTCCACCACGAAGAGGAGCTGCGTCCGGGTGACCGCCATGCCGTCACCGCTCGGCTCCGCAAGCTCAACGAGCTGGGGTTCGCGGTCGACGAGATCGAGCTGGTCCCGGGCGGCCCGGAGGGACGCCTGCGCCTGCGCGTGGCCGTGGCCGACCGCCGCTTCCATGCCCGCGAGCTGGCGCGCCGGACCGGGATCGTGGCGCTGGAGGACCAGGCCCGACTGCTCCTCAACGACTTGCGCGAGTACCGAGCGTGGCTGGCCTGGTTCGAGCGCCGCGAGGTGTCGCGGGAGGACGCGGCCGAGCGCTGGAAGTCCGAGGTGCTCGAGCCGAGCCTGGCCAGGCTGGCCGCGGTGATCGGGCCCGAACGCGACCCCCTCCAGGCCTACTGCGACGTCCTCGAGCACAAGTGGATCCTCTCCGAAGGCGCTCGCCGCGACGTCGGGCTCGACGCGGCGATCCGCTCATACATCGAGCTCGGGGCGCCCGCGCCCGAGGCCGGTGGGATCGGTCCGGACGTGGAGGCCGGCTTCGACGGCGGACCGTCGCCGCCGCGGCCATCGCCGGAGACTCCTGAGCTAGACTCTCGCTGAGCCCTGGAGGCCGGGCCCTCCATCTGTTCTGGCCGAGGTGGAACCATGTCGACCGCCGGGCCCTTCGGGTCGGAACCTGCGATCCGCTGCCGTGACCTGCGCAAGGCGTACGGCTCGGTCAAGGCGGTCGATGGAGTCACCTTCGAGGTGGCCAGCGGCGAGATCTTCGGCCTCCTCGGGCCGAACGGGGCCGGCAAGACGACCACCGTCGAGATCCTCGAGGGACTGCGCGCTCCTGATGGGGGCCAGGCGACGGTGCTCGGCCTCGACGTCTCCCGCGCACCGAGGGAGCTGAAGGAGCGGATCGGCGTCCAGCTCCAGACAGCGGCTCTCTATCCGCGCCTGACGGTGTCCGAAGTGATCGACCTCTTCGGAAGCTTCTACCGGACAAAGCGCCCGGCGCGCGAGCTGATCGACGCCCTTGACCTCGGCGAGCGCAGCGGAGCTCAGACGCGCGTCCTCTCAGGCGGCCAGCGCCAGCGTCTGTCGGTGGCGCTGGCACTCGTCAACGACCCTGAGCTCGTCTTCCTCGACGAGCCGACGACGGGCATGGATCCGGCCGCCCGGCGAGCCCTCTGGGACCTGATCCGGGAGATGAAGCGGCGCGGGCGCACCGTGCTCCTGACGACCCATTACATGGAGGAGGCGGAGGTCCTCTGCGACCGGCTGGCGATCATGGACCACGGGCGGATCCTCGTGATGGGGACGGTCGAGGAGCTCATCTCGCGGCGCTTCCACGAGCTGGCCGTCCGCTTCGACAACGTCGATGGCCTTGCGGAAGGCGAGCTGGCGGGCTTCCCCGGCGTGGCCCGGGTCGTCCATGAAGAGGACCACGTCACGGTGCTCTACACGAAGGACGTCGCCGGCACCATCGGGGCGCTGATCGCTGCGGCCGACGCCCGGGGTGTCGAGCCACGGAACCTGGGCATCCACCGGCCTTCGCTCGAGGACGTCTTTCTCGACCTGACCGGCCGGGCGTTGCGCGACTGAGGGCCGCTCGATGAACACCTTCCTGACGCTCACCGCTGCTAACGTCAAGAGCTACGTCCGGGATCGCTCGGCGCTCTTCTGGACCCTCGCCTTCCCCATCGTGTTCATCGTCCTGTTCGGCGCCATCTTCTCGGGCGGCGGCGGCAAGCTGCCGGTCGCCCTGGTGGACAACGACGGCACGGCGGCTTCGCAGGGGCTGGCGTCGATGGCCCAGCTCGCCGACGTCTTCGACCTGAAGACGGGCCAGACGGAGGATGAGGCGGTCGCCTCGATGAAGGGTGGCACCGTTCGAGCGGTGCTCGTCCTGCCCAAGGGCTTCGGCGACGCGGTTGGGCAGGCGCAGGCGGGCTCGGCGGGTGCGCCCCTGCCCGTCAAGCTCTACACGGACCCGAGCCAGCAGCAGACGTCGGCGACGATCACCGGGGTGGTGAGCGCGCTCATCGGGGTCTACAACCAGCAGGCCAGCGGCCGCCCGCCGATCCTCGTGGTGAGCCCAGCGGTGGTCCAATCCGAGGACATCGGGGCGGTTGCATACCTGGTGCCGAGCATCCTCGGCATGGCCCTCATGCAGCTCGGGCTCTTCTCGGCCATCCCGATCGTCGAGCAGCGCGAGAACCTCATCCTCAAGCGGCTCGCAGCCACCCCGCTGCGACGACGGCATTTCATCGCGTCCAACGTGGTCACTAGGTTGATCATCGGGGTGGTCCAGATGGCCCTGATCCTGGGACTCGCCGGGATCGCCTTCGGGATCACGGTCCTGGGCAACCCGCTGGTCTTCGCGGCCTTCGTCCTGCTTGGGGCGATGACCTTCACCGCGCTCGGCTACGTGGTCGCCTCGTTCGCCGCGACCGAAGACGCCGCGCAGCAGATCACGAGCATCCTCCAGTTCCCGCTCATGTTCCTGTCGGGGATCTTCTTCTCGCTCGATGCCATGCCCGGTTGGCTCCGGTCGGTGGCGGCCGTCATGCCCCTGACCTACCTCGGCGACGCCCTTCGCCAGGTGATGGTCGGCGGGACCCCGTTTGCCTCGCTCGGGGTCGACTTCGCCATCCTGGGCGGCTGGCTCCTGGTCTGCTTCGCCATCTCGGCCCGCTACTTCCGCTGGGAGTAGTCGCGGGCCTGCCGGGCGGCTACCACCGTTCCTCGTGGACCAGCGTCTCCAGCGCCACGCGGCCCCTAGGCCGGTTCGGGCGGGTGAGCGTTTGCTGGTCCGCGGGATAGCCGAACGAGATCAGATACTCGCAGTGATGGGACTCGGGGTAGCCGAGGAGCTGACGCGCCCGGTCGTGCTCGTAGACGGTGGCCGGCACGCTGCCGATGCCCAGCGCCCAAGCCGCGAGGACCATGTTCTGGGCGGCCCGCCCCAGATCCCAGATGACCGAGAGGGGCGAATCCGCGGTTCGCGGGTCGGGAGTAACGAGGGCCACCGCGACGGCCGCCCCGGCGACGTGCCCAGCCCATGGTCCCAGGGTGGCCAGCTCCCGAAGGTGAGCACGTTCGCGGCACACGATGAACGCCCAGCGCTGGAGGTTCTTGGAGCTACCGGCCCGGCGCCCCGCGTTGAGGATCGCGCGGATGGCCGCCTCCTCGAGCGGCCGTTCCTCGAACGCGCGAACGACGCGGACCTGGTCGATCGCCCGCAGGACTTCCACCGTCGAATCCTCCGCGCTCACGTGGTCCTCCCGGGGGGTTCGGCCCTGACGCTCCTGAGCCCGCCTTCGAGTCGAGGCCGGACTCAACGCCCGCTTCCAGGGTTGTCGTCGCGGTCGAGATGAGCGGACCCTCCGTGTCGGCCGGTCGCTGCACCGTGCGGGCGACGGCGAGCTCGCCGGCGAGTTCCGGATCGAACGGGCCGCCCAGTGTCCGGGCGAGGAAGCGGGCGACGGTGCGACGGTAGAGTGGGCTCTCGTAGAGCCAGCGGTGACGGCCGCCCGGCACGATCAGGGTCTCGACCTCGCGAACGGTCCGCTCGAGGTCGACTCCTGGAGCCCCGGCCACACGCGCGGCCGGCTGCTCGGGCAGGGCGTCCGTGCGCGCAGCTCGCTCGAGGAGGTCCAGCTCGCGAAGCGGCAGGATCTCGTCCTCGTCGCCATGGATGATGAGGACTGGTCCGCTGTAACGAGCGACGGCCCGCCGGGCGCTGGTCTCCGCTAGGCGGTGGCCGCGCGGCCGCACGTACACCCTGGCCGTCAGCCAGGCTAGGGGATGGGCGATCGGGGCGGGGATGTGCAGCCGGGCCATCCGGAAGGTCTCGCGCACGAGAAGTCGGGGATCGGCGGGCGCGGCGACGCTCACGAGCGCACCGACCCTCGGCTCGGAGGCTGCGGCGAGGCATGCCCCGACCCCACCCATCGAGTGGCCCAGCAGCCCGACCGCCGTCACGTTCGGCAGGCTCAGCGCATGCGCCGCGGCGGCGGCCGCATCCTCGCCGAACTCGGCGCCGGTCACCGGGAGTGGGTCCGGGGGGTTGTCGCCGTGCCCGCGGACGTCGAACAGCAGTGTGTGGAAGCCGGCGGCGTTGAGGAACTCCGCGTTGGGGAGCATCCGGGAGCGATTCGACGACCAGCCGTGGATGAGGATGATCGCCGGACCAGGGGCGCCGTCCCGGGCCGGCACGAACCAACCGGGCAGCGACCCGGCAGGACCCGGGATCGTGACCGACTCGAAGGGCAGCCCGACCGAAGCCGGGCTGGTGACGACCGGAAAGCGGGCCGGCGTCCCGGCGCGCTCGCGGTAGAGGACGGCGAATTGGTATGCGATGAGCGGGACCGCCGCCGCCGAGATCGCCGCCGCGGCCATAGAGGCCCGGCGCATGCGAGTCATGAGGGTAAGAGGACGCCATCGGACCCGGCCTGTCAAGCATGGTCCGGTGGCTTTCCTTCGGCGGAGTGGTTGCCCGCGGACCGGAGAGTCCCGCCGATCCGCCGCTCGCTAGACTTGGGGCGTGACCAAGCCAGATCCGCACGAAGTCCTGGGGGTGCCCCGGGGCGCCGGCGTGGGGACGATCAAGGCCGCCTGGCGCCGACTTGCCAGGGAGAACCACCCCGACCTCGCCGCCGACGAGCGCGCGCGCCGCGCCTCGACGCGGCGAATGGCTGAGATCAACGCCGCCTACCAGGTCCTCACCAAGGGAGGGAAGCCGACGCCCGGGGTTGGCCGGAGTGCCGGGGGTGGCGTGCGGCCACCGTTCGGGGCCAGCGGTTTTGCCGACGCCGAGACGACGTCGGGCGGCGCCAAGGGCGGCCATTACGGGCGCGGGCGCCCGAGTGGCCCACCTCCTCCGCCTCCGAGCCGACCGGTCACCGTGCGACTCGATACCAGCGAGGTCTTCAGGCCCCGCTCCGGCACGAGCACGGTCCCGGGCGACGGTCGGGCGCACCCACCCGGTCAGCCTCCGATCCGAGCCCGAGCCGCCGATCCCGAGGAGCCGCGCGCCTCCGATCCCACCGGACCGCTCGAGCAGCTCCGTGCCCGCCGGCCGGGTCGGGTCCGCTTGCCCGCACTCGGCGCGGCGCGTGCCCAGCGGCTCGAGTTCGGCAAGTTCCATGGGCACTCGCTGGGCGAGGTCGAGACATTCGAACCGTCCTATATCGACTGGATCGTGCGGACGATCCGGCGTGACCCCGACCTCGTCGCGGCAGCGCGGGCCGTCCAGGCCGAGCTCGACCGATCCGGCGTGGTGCGGATCGTGCGGCCCGCGACCCCCGAGCCGCGCTCTCCGGAGCCGGCGGTGCCCGAGTAGGGCTGTCCCGGGAATTGCGAAGGGACGGCCGGTCGGCCGTCCCTTGACGTTCAGGTTGGTGATGTTTGGCGGTTGGTGACCTGCGGTACCCGATCAGTCCCGCCGCCGGTCTGCCCGGGCCTGTAGGCCGAAGATCATGGTTACTCGGCTCGTGACCGGGAGGCGGGGTTCCCGCTGATTGGCGACCCAACCGGGCGCCCTCTACCCGTTAAGGTCCGCGTCTCCCGGTCCGTGGCCGACGCCCCAGGGATCTCCCGGTGCATCGCCCGACGGCTCGTCGAGACTGTACCCCGCGTCCGGGCCGGTGGTCTATGGTCATCTGGTCCGGCGGCGGAGGGCCCGATGGTCGGGCGCATGGCCGCAACGCCACCCGGACCACCGTACCAGGTGCCGGCCGGCACCGGCCGCGGGATCGGGCAGGAGCCGGCACATCGTCGCGGTGGGTCGTACCCTTTCCCAATGCAGCTCGTGAGCCGCCCGACGGGACCCAGGCGCAGGGTTCGTGCCCTGGTGCTGACGCCGGCGCTCTTGCTGGCGGCCGCCTTCCTGGCCGCCGGGTGCGCTGCGCCGGCCCCGCCGGCTGATCCGGCGGCGGCCTGCGCAGGCGCGGATGTCCAGAGCAGGGCCGGCTTCTACCCTGAGCTCGAGGGACGACTACCGACCTCGCTCGGTGGCAAGGCGCCCGAGAGCATCGAGTCGGGCCGCTACTGCTCGGAGAAGACTCTCGGGCCCCTAGTCGCGAGCGGCATCGATGAGCTGCATTTCGCGGCAGCGCTCTGGCCCGCGTCCGACACCGCCGGCCTCGCCGTCGTCGTCTATGAGGCCTCCGGCCTGACGGCCCGCCTGGCCGCCGACGCATTCCAGGCCGGTGCGGATGCCGCCCGCCAGACGCAGGAGACGGCCCGCAGCGAGCCGACGATCGCCGGCCGACCCGGCTTCCGGTTCGAGTATGTGAACGGGGAATCTCGGCAGGTCGTGGTCATCTGGCCGGGGATTTCGGCCCGGGGAGGTCCGGATCGTCATCGGGGCGGACGTGGCCAATGAGCAGATCGACGTGGCGGTCGCTGCTTACGGGTGAGGCGGTGAGCAAGGCGAGGGAGAGGCCGGGCGCGCCGGAGGGGTGGAGGCGCCTGCACGCCCCCGTGCTAGAGTCCCGGCCATGACCGACCCGTCCGAGCGTCTCCGGACGTGGCAGCGCGAGCGCCTGCAGCCCGCGCTCGAGCGGGCGCCCGAGCGTCGCCGCCACTTCACGACGATGAGCGACCTCGAGGTCGCGCGGCTCTACGGTCCCTGGGATCGACCCGACCCGGCCGATCCACTGGTGGGCATCGGCCTGCCCGCTGAGCCGCCGTTCACCCGGGGCGTCCATCCGAGCGGCTACCGGGCGCGCCTCTGGACGATGCGGATGTTCGCCGGTTTCGGGTCGGCCGAGGACACGAACGCCCGCTTCCGGCAGCTCCTCGACGCCGGGCAAACCGGGCTCTCGATCGCCTACGACATGCCGACGCTCTATGGCTACGACACGGACGATCCCGAAGCCGAAGGTGAGTTCGGAACCTGCGGGGTGGCCGTCAGCTCCCTGGCCGACATGGAGGTCCTGCTCGACGGGCTGCCGCTCGATCGGATCAGCACCTCGATGACCATCAACTCGTCGGCGGCCCCGATCTGGGCCATGTACATCGCCGCCGCCGAGAAGCGCGGCATCCCGCGGGCGGTTCTCGAAGGCACGCTCCAGAACGACATCCTCAAGGAGTTCATCGCCCAGAAGGAGTTCCTCTTCCCGCCCGCTCCCTCACTCCGGCTGGTGACCGACACCATCGAGTTCGGCACCCGCGAGATGCCGCGCTGGAACACGATCAGCATCAGCGGCTACCACATCCGTGAGGCGGGCTCGACCGCGGTCCAGGAGCTGGCCTTCACGCTCGCCGACGGGATCGCCTATGTCGACGCGGCCCGGGTGCGCGGCCTGGCGGTCGACGATTTCGCGCCGCGACTGTCGTTCTTCTTCAACAGCCATAGCGACTTCTTCGAGGAGATCGCCAAATTCCGGGCCGGCCGGCGGATCTGGCACCGGGTGATGACCGAGCGGTTCGGCGCCGAGAACGAGCGCTCCACCTGGCTTCGCTTCCACACCCAGACGGCCGGCGTCTCGCTGACTGCCCAGCAGCCGCTCAACAACGTGACCCGGGTGGCGTTCCAGGCCCTGGCCGCCGTCCTCGGGGGGACGCAGTCGCTCCACACCGACGCCTACGACGAGGCTTGGGCAGTCCCCTCCGCGGACGCGGCCCTGCTGGCGCTTCGCCAGCAGCAGGTGCTCGCCGAGGAGACCGGCGTAGCGAACACGGTGGACCCGCTCGGGGGGTCGTGGTTCGTCGAAACGCTCACCGATGTGGTGGAACGCGAGACCTGGCGCTACCTGGACGAGATCGACCGCCGTGGAGGCATGGTCGCCGCGGTCGAGGCGGGCTACCCCCAGCGGGAGATCGCCGACGCCGCCTATCGGTTTCAGCGCGAGCTCGACGAGGGCGAGCGGACCATCGTGGGGGTCAACCGCTACGCCGATCCCGAGGAGGTCCTGGCGATCCCGCTCCTCCAGGTCAGCGAGGAAAGCCGCCGACGCCAACTGGGGCGCCTCGAGCGCGTGCGACGCGAGCGCGACGGCGAAGCCGTCGGGGCGGCCCTGGCCGGCCTGAGGGACGGCGCCTCACGCGCCGAGAGCACTGCCACGAACCTGATGCCGCACTTCCTGCGCTGCGCTCAGGCGCAGGCCACGCTCTCGGAGCAGTGCGCCGTCCTCCGCGACGTGTTCGGGGAGTATCGGGAGCCCGTCGCGGTCTGAAGGCCTGCGGGCCTGGGTCTAGGTCGGAGGCGGTTCCGGACTCCGGCGACCTCGCCGGGCGCGCTACCATCGCGGCTGCGACTTGACATAGGAGCATCGCATGTATTTCGACGCACTCTCGTTCCTCGAGGACGAACGGGATGCTTGGCGCCCGTTCGAGGCGCTCGCCGATCTGTCGCCCGAGCAGCTCGAGGTCCCGGTGGTCGGCCCGGATCGCTGGTCCGGCCGTGACCTCATGGCTCACCTGACCTACTGGCTGGAGCATGCCCTCCAGGTCGCTCGAGAGCTCGCCGTGGGCGAGGTGAGCCCGACGTCGGACCGGGGCGACGCGGACTGGGATAGCCGAGGTGGCGACGTCATCAACGCCGAAGTGACGGAGACCTGGCGAGCGCTCCCACTCGACGAGGTGATCGCACGCTTCCGGACTGTGCCCGGCGAGCTGCGCGGCTACCTGACCGTGGTCCCCGAGACGCGCTGGGTGAAGAACGCCCGGTTCCAGGGCGTCTTCGCGGGCGAGATGATGGATCACTACGCCGACCACGTCGGCGACCTCGAGGCGATCCTCGCTGCCGTGCGCTAACGGCGGAGCCAGGCGATCGGCGCGATGAGCGACCACCGGGCAGCGGGGCCGGACCGGCGCCCGGAGCCGGCGACGTTCGATGATGCCGCCGACCCCGACGCGCTCGACCCTGACGCCGCGATCGTGGCGGAGAGTCGGGTCGTGCTCGGCGCCGGGCCGGATCACATCGAGCGCCTCACCCATAGCGTGCGGGCCTCGACCACCGGAGGCGTCGCGCTCGTGATGGCCGGCCGGCGGTCCGCCGTCGTGAAGCTGGTCGCGCCGCGAGCCGCGGACCCCACTGACGTGTCCCGCTCGCCCTCGTCGTTCCGCTACTGGCGACGCGAAGCATTGCTGCTGGGCAGCCCGCTCCTCGAGCCGTACCGAGCGGCGGGGATCCGGCCGCCTGAGCTCCTGGCCACGTTCGATCGCGGTGCCGGGACGCTGGCCCTGTGGATCGAGCACGTCCGGGGCCGGCCGGGGGCCGACTGGACGATCGGAGACTTCGGCAGCTTCGCGCGTCGCCTTGGAGCGGCGCAGGGGAGCGTTGCGCTGACGGGACCGCCCGACGTCCCGTGGCTCAGTCGCGGCTTCCTTCGCCAGTACCTGTCCGACATCCGGCCGCGCGTACCGTACGAGCTCCTCGCCTCAGATGGTGCCTGGCAACAGCCGCTGATCGCCGCGTCATTCCCATCCGAGCTTCGGGAGCCACTCCGGCGCCTCCACGCGGAGCAGCCTTCGTTCGTCTCGTGGGTCGAAGCAGTGCCGCGGACCCTCTCGCACCTCGATGTCTGGCCGAACAACGCCTTCGCCACGCCCGACGGAGCCGTGCTCATCGACTGGGCCTTCGCCGGCGAGGGCGGTCTCGGCGAGGACGCCGGCAACCTCGTGCCCGACTCCGTCTTCGATCTGCTCCACCCGGCGGAGATCCTGCCCGAGCTGGACCGGGCGGTCTTCGAGGGCTACCTCGATGGGCTGCGTCAGGCGGGCTGGCGAGCGGACCAGCGGTGGGTCCGACTGGCGATGTGCGCGGCCGCCGTGAAGTACGACTGGCTCGCCCCGGTGATGCTTCGGAGCGCGCTGGACGGAAGGCACGCCGGCTACGGCGGGGCGCCCGTCGAGGATCCAGCTCGCCTCTTCTCCGAGCGCGGCGCGGCCTTGGCGTTCCTCACGGAGCGCGCTGAGGAGGCGCGGGGCCTGGCGGCCGAGCTCGGCCTGGCCTGACCCCTGGCGCTCCGTTCGCTCAGGCGGCCGGCTTCGGGGTGAACTTCTGCAGGCCGAATTGCTGCTCCAGCTGCTCGAGCGGACGGAAGCCGACCACGCCCATCGGCTGCTGGCCAGGCTGGAAGAAGGCGATCGTCGGGATGCTCATGATGTTGAAAGCTTGGGAGAGGCCCGGGTTCGCGTCGACATCGACCTTGACGACGTCAACGGCCCCTTCGTACTTGGCGGCGAGCTTCTCCATCTCGGGGGCGACCAGCCTGCAGGGTCCGCACCAGGCGGCCCAGAAGTCGACCACCACGGGACGCTCGCTGTGGAGCACGAGCTCCTCGAAGGTGGTGTCGGTCGCGGCCTTGATCTCCGCCATTGCTGCTGGTTCCTTTCTCCCGGCTCGAGCCGGACGTGTCCTGCGCCGGGAGTCACCCGGCGCCCCGCTCAGCGGGCGAGATCCTTGATGAGACGGTACGCCTCGAGGACCCTGCGGTCCGCCAGGCGGTAGAGGACCGTGTTTCCCTCCCGCCTGGTCGACACCAACCCGGCGGCCCGAAGCACGGCCAGGTGCTGGCTCATGTTCGGGACCTGGCAGCCCACGCGCGACGAGAGGTCGCTGACCGAGAGCTCGCCCGCGGCGAGCGACTCGAGGACGCACAGCCGCTTGGGATCAGCGAGCGCCCGACCGACGGCGGCGAAGCGCTGCCGATCGAGTTCGCTCGAGGTACCGAGGTCAACCACCGGCCGAGTATCTCACTGCTTGCGCAATCGCGCAAGTAGAGGTCCGCGGTATCGACCCCGAGGCGCCCAACAGCCACGCTTCTGCCCGTCGTCTCGCTGCCGCGTGTCTGAGCTCGGCGTGGCTCTGCGATACTCCGCGGATGGACCGTCCCGGCGAGCCCCTCGTGCCGCTCACCAGAATCGTGGCCGCCAGCGTGGCCCTCGCCGGCGTCCTCCGCCCGACGCCGTTGCTCTCGTCGGAGACCGCGGCCCGGATCATCAGGGAGACGAGTGGTTCTCGGGTCGCTGACGGTCGGCTGTACCTCAAGGCCGAGCACCTCCAGCGGACCGGCTCGTTCAAGCCCCGGGGTGCCGTGTTTCGCATCGCAAACCTGACGGCCGCCGAGCGCGAGCTCGGGGTCATCACGATCTCGGCGGGCAACCACGCCCAGGCCGTTGCCTGGGCGGCCGCCCGCGCTGGGGTGCCCGCCATCGTCGTGATGCCGGCGGGCGCGGTCCGCTCCAAGGTCGCCGCATGTCGCGGCTACGGGGCGCAGGTGGTGCTCCACGGCGCGCACGTCGGCGAGACGTTCGCTCGGATGGAGGCGCTCCGCGACCAGCGGGGACTGACGGTCGTTCACCCGTTCGACGATCCGGACGTCATCGCCGGACAAGGGACGGTAGGGCTCGAGCTGCTGGGCGAGCTCCCGGAGGTCGACGTCGTGGTCGTGCCGATCGGCGGCGGAGGGCTGATCGGCGGGATCGCCGCCGCCATCCGCGAGCAGCGTCCGTCGGTCCGCGTCTACGGTGTGGAGCCGGAGGGCTCGAACGCCCTGTCCCTGGCGCTCGAGGCCAACCGCGTCGTCCCGATCCAGCCGAGCTCGGTCGCGGACGGGCTGGGTGCCCCGTTCGCGAGCGCCTTGACCCTGGCGATGGCCCGCCGCTACGTGGACGACATCGTCCTGCTCGACGACGCCACGATCCTCATGGGGGTCCGGTTCGCGGTGGAGCGCCTCAAGCAGGTCCTCGAGCCCGCTGGAGCCGCCGCCCTGGCCGCCCTGCTGGCGGGACGGGTGCCGCTGCGTCCGGGCGATCGCGTCTGCGCGGTGCTCTCGGGTGGCAACGTGGAAGTCGATCGCCTGGGCGAGCTCCTCGCGGCCGCCGCGCCGATCCCCGGGACGGAGACATCGTCGGCCTGAGCCACGGCGGTCCGAGGCGGGGCCGGTACCGCCACGGGGCCCGGCGCCTGCCAGGGTCGAATCAGTCGCGCCCGAGCTCGAGCAGGCGGTCGTCGTCGATACCGAGGTGATGGCCAAGCTCGTGCAGCACGGTGGTCCTGACCTCCTCGACCAACTCGAGCGGATCAGGGAAATCCTCCTCGAGCGGCAGCCGGAACACTGTGATCTTGTTCGGCGCGGCGGCCCAATCGGCACCCCAGGCCGTGCGGGGGGTGCCCTCGTACAGACCGTACAGCACCTCGTCGGATGAGAGTCCCTGCTCTCGCAACTGGGCGGGACTCGGCTCATCCTCGATGACGACCGCGACCTCGCGGCGGATGAGCTCGGCGAACGGCCCCGGGAGCGAGGCCAGGGCGTCCTCGACGAGCTCCTCGAACCGGCGGTGACGTCCGGGTGGCGAGGCGTGACGGGCCCGGACTCGGCCCGGATGCGAGCGAACCTGCGACCCTCGGCGGCGCTTCGGCATGACCTCCGTATCCTACGAGGCGATGGGATCCTCGCGGCAGCCGGGCTCGACGAACGACAACGAGGGCGTCTTGCCGTCGGGAGGCGGCCTATACGTCAACAGTGGCCACGACCTCGGAGCCTCGCCCGAGGGCTTCGTGGTCGAGGTCGAGCCGGGCGTGCGCGTCCACTTCCTCGACTGGGGCGGCCCGGACCCGGGCAGGGCGTCGGTCGCCCCGACCACCGGCGCGCTCCTGATCCACGGCCTGGCCCAGACCGGGTGGGTCTGGACACCGATCGCCCGGCGCCTGCGCCGCCTGACCCATGTCGTCGCCATGGACCTCCGCGGCCACGGGCTCTCGGATGCGCCGACGCACGGCTACGGGCTCGCGACCCTGGCAGCCGATGCCCTCGCGGTGGCCGAAGGGGCCGGCCTTCTCCCAGGGGCTGGAGACGGCCGCGCCCGGGTGGTCCTGGCCGGCCACGGCTTCGGGGCCCTCGTCGCAGCCACGCTCGCCGCAGAGCTCGGCGCTCGTTGCGCGGGCCTTGTCCTGGTCGACGGCGGTTGGGAAGACCTGGCTGAGGCGACCGGCATGACCCCGGACGAGTGGCTTCGTGGGCTGGACGAACCCCCGGAGGTCCTCCGCTCGATGCAGGCCTACCTCGCCGATCGAGCGGGCTTCGACCCCTCGAGCTGGGACAGCGACCAGGAGTGGGCGGCCCGCACCACGGTCGTGGCCACCACCGCCGGCCGGGTGGTCCCGGTCACCCGGCCGCACGTGGTGGCGGGCGTGGTGGAGTCCATGTTCGGCTACCAGCCGCTCTCGGCTCTCGCGGCGGTGACGGCGCCGCTGTCCGTGCTGACCGCGGCCAGCGAGCTGGGCGGTCCGAGACGGGCGAGCCTGGCCGCGGTTCTCGACCACCTCGACCGCCCGGACCGGCAGGTGACGGTTGCCGACTTCCCGGCGGACGGCCACAACCTGATGCGCTACCGGCCAGACGAGGTGACTGCTGCGATCGGCGCGCTCCTCGGTCAGGGCGGTACCATCGAGCTATGAGCGACCAACCAGCCAAGCCCATCCTCCCCTTGCACGTGCGGGCGCTCGTGGAGGAGATCGAGACCGAGATCGGCGAGGCGCACCCAGCGACGCACGAGGCCTCCCGGGAGCCGGCGCCGCGGCCGAATGGACGGATGGAGCGGGCCGTCCGTCAGATCCTCGTCGAAATCGGCGAGGACCCGGATCGCCCGGGCCTCCGGGGCACCCCCGAGCGGATGCATCGGATGTACGCCGAGCTGACGGCGGGCTACCACGTCGATCCGGAGCGGCTCGTCAACGGGGCGGTCTTCGAGGTCGCCTACTCGGAGATGGTCGTCGTCCGGGAGATCCCGTTCTACTCCCTGTGCGAGCACCATCTCCTGCCGTTCTTCGGCAACGCGGCGGTCGCCTATATTCCCCGCGGCCGCGTCATCGGCCTCTCGAAGATCCCCCGGATCGTGGAGATGTACGCCCGACGGCTACAGGTCCAGGAACGCCTGACCCAGGAGATCGCCGATTTCCTCCAGGCGCGCCTCGAGCCTCAGGGCGTCGGCGTCGTCATCGAGGCGACCCACCTCTGCGCTTCGATGCGGGGGGTGCGGAAGCCCGGGACGGTGATGACGACGAGCGCGGTTCTGGGGCTCTTCCGGACGCGCGACAAGACCCGCAACGAGTTCCTCGCCCACCTCGAGCGCCGGGCGCCAGGCGCCTGAGCCGGCGGCTCGAGCCCAGCCCGAGCGGCCGTCTGAGCCGCAGCCCGCCCGCCTGGATGAGACGGGCCGCGCGGCGACCCGACGGCCGGCCGTAAGATGCGGGCCATGACGGATCACCGGATCAAGGTCCTGATCGCCAAGCCCGGCCTCGACGGCCACGACCGGGGCGCCAAGGTCCTCGCCCGCGGCCTCCGCGACGAGGGCTTCGAGGTCGTCTACACGGGTCTCCGCCAAACGCCTGAGATGATCGTGGCGGCGGCACTCCAGGAAGACGTCGATGTCGTCGGCCTGTCGATCCTGTCCGGGGCGCACATGACCCTCCTGCCGCGCGTTTGTGCGCTGCTGCGGGCGCGGGGCATGGACGACGTCGTGGTGACCGCCGGTGGAATCATCCCCGACGATGACATCCCGGCCCTCAAGACCGCCGGCATCGCCGAGGTTTTCGGCCCCGGCACGTCGATCGGCGAGGTCGCAACCTTCATCCGCGCCAATGCCCGGCGGTCCGAGCCGGGTGCCTGACTCGGGCCACCCGGCCCACACGGACGCCTCGGCGGGGTGGGACGAGCGGCCCTCGGAGGCCCTGCCAGGCGAGCGGCTCGCGATGGCTGCGGTGGCAGGAGATCGGCGCGCTTTGGCGCGCCTCCTGACGGCGGTCGAAGATCGCGCTCCCCTGGCGGAGTCCGCCATGCGGCGGCTCCACGGCCTGGCCGGCCGGGCCCACCTCGTGGGGGTGACCGGTCCGCCCGGCGCCGGCAAGAGCACGCTCGTCGCTGCCCTCATTCCCGAGTTTCGCCGCCAGGGCCGGAGCGTCGGGGTCGTGGCCGTCGATCCTTCCAGCCCGATCACCGGCGGGGCGCTCCTCGGGGATCGGGTGCGGATGCAGGCCCATGCGACCGACGAAGGGGTCTTCATCCGCTCGATGGCATCGCGCGGCCACGCCGGAGGGCTGGCTGCGGCAACCGACGCTGCCGTGACCGTCCTCGATGCTGTCGGATTCGACGTCGTATTCATCGAGACCGTCGGGACCGGTCAGAGCGAGGTCGAGGTCGCGGCCGCGGCGGACACGACGATGGTCCTGGAGCCGCCGGAGACGGGCGACGAGGTCCAGGCCATCAAGGCGGGCCTGCTCGAGGTGGCCGACCTCGTCGTGGTTAGCAAGGGCGACCGACCCGGCGCACACCGGACGGCCAGTGAGTTGCGGGCCATGCTCCTGGTCGCGGCTCCACGTGACGAGGGGGTGCCGCTCGCGCCTCATCCCCGCCCCAAGCGCCCCGAGGTGCTCGTTGCGACGGCCACGACCGGCGAAGGGGTCGCCGAGCTCGCCGCGGCCCTCGATCGCCATCGGCAGACGCTGGCCGGCGGCGACGGCGACGCTGCGCGTTTGGCTCGGGCCGAGATGCGCGTCTGGACTCTCGTCGGTGAGCGGGCCCGCGAGCGCCTCCTCACCGAGCAGACGGCGTCACTGACCCGTGGCGTCCTGCAGGCCGTCGCCCGCCACGAGCTCGATCCCTACAGCGCGGCCGACAGGCTCCTCGAGGCGCTCGGTCGTCCGCCGGTTGCCCCGGGTCCCTGAGGTGCCGAGGGAAGGGAGGGATCACTTGGCCATCGAACGGGTCTTCATCGCCGGAGCCGGGTTCATGGGTCACGGCATCGCCCAGGTTCATGCGGCGGCCGGCAAGCGGGTCGATCTGTACGAGCCCGAGCTGGCTCGGGCGGTCGCGGGTCATGAGCGCATTCGCGGCAATCTCGATCGGGCGGTCGCCAAGGGCAAGCTCGACCCGGCCGACCGCGACGCCATCCTGGCCCGGGTCGCTCCGACTGACGAGCTCGCGGTGGCCGCCGAGGCCGATCTCGTCGTCGAAGCCGTCTTCGAGGACATGGCAGTCAAACGCGACCTCTGGGCCCGCCTCGACCTGCTGGCGCCGGGGAGGACCGTCTT
Source organism: uncultured Chloroflexia bacterium (assembly GCA_963712585.1). GTDB lineage: Bacteria > Chloroflexota > Limnocylindria > Limnocylindrales > CSP1-4 > CAVQIH01. Next base: position 79,930 of record CAVQIH010000020.1, on the reverse strand, counting down.
TGCCACCAACACGAGCTCGATCTCCATCGACGGCCTGGCCGAGGCGCTCGCGCCCAGCCGCCGGCCGGCCTTCGTGGGTATGCACTTCTTCAGCCCCGTGCCCGTCATGCCGCTCGTGGAGCTGATTCGGGGCAGTGCCACCGACGATGCCACGGAGGCCGCGATCCGCGCGCTGGCCGCCGAGCTCGGCAAGCAGGTCATCGTCAGCGCCGATCGGCCGGGGTTCATCGTCAATCGAATCCTCATGCCCTTCCTGGCCGAAGCCATGCGCGCGTACGAACAGGGAGTTGGCACCGCCGCCGACATCGATGCCGGGGCGAAGGTCGGCCTCAATCACCCGATGGGCCCGCTCGAGCTGGCCGATTTCATCGGTCTCGACGTCTGCCTCGGGGTGATGCGCGTCCTCCGTGATGGACTGGGTGACGAGCGCTTTGCGCCGCCGGCCGTGCTCGAGGAGCTCGTCGCGGCCGGTCGGCTGGGCCAGAAGACCGGCCAGGGCTTCCACCGGTATCGGGGCTGACCGGCCGCAGCGGGCCTGACCGGCGCGTGCCCACCGCGGAGTAGACTCGCCCCCACCATGACTGAGCCCGGCGGCCCGAACGGGCGGGTCTTCCTCGTCTCGGCGGCGCGCACCCCGATCGGCAAGTTTGGGAGCGCCTTCGCGGCCACGCCCGCGACCTGGCTCGGGGCCGTCGCCATCCGGGCCGCCGTCGAGCGCGCGGGTCCGGTGGGGGGCCCCCAGGGCGACAGGGCGGCCGGAGGTGCCATCGACGAGGTCCTGATGGGCCAGGTGCTCCAGGCCGGCGCAGGACAGGCGCCCGCCCGTCAGGCGGCGCTCGCCGCGGGTCTACCCGTGACCACTGCCGCGACCACGATCAATCGCGTCTGCGGATCGGGACTCAAGGCGATCATGCTGGCCGCGGCCGAGATCCGGGCCGGCGACGCCGAGCTCCTCGTCGCGGGCGGGATGGAGAACATGAGCCTTGCGCCCTACCTGCTCCCCAGGGCTCGCTTCGGCTATCGCCTGGGCGACGGAGCGCTGGTGGACGAGGCGATCCTGGACGGGCTCTGGTGCTCAGTCGAGAGCTGTCACATGGGCACCCACGCCGAGCGGGTCGCGATCCGCGAGCAGGTCAGCCGCGCCGACCAGGATGCCTGGGCGCTCGAGAGCCACCGCCGGGCGATCGCCGCGATCGACGAGGGCCGGTTTGCCGACGAGATCGTGCCGGTCAGCCTGACCGACGCGAAGGGCGAAGGCTCGCTCGTAGCGGTCGACGAGGGGCCCCGCCGCGACACGTCATTGGAGGCACTCGCCCGGCTGCGGCCGGTCTTCGACCTCCCTGCCGAGCCCGATCGGGCCGGCGCGGCCCAGGGAACCGTCACCGCCGGCAACGCCCCCGGCCTCACCGACGGCGCCGCGGCAACGATCGTCGCCTCGGAGCGAGCGGTCGAGACCCTCGGCCTCCGCCCCCTTGCCAGGATCGTCGGCTACGCGCAAGCCGAGGTTGAGCCGCGCTGGCTCTTCCTGGCCCCGGTGGCCGGCGTTCGGCGCCTGGTCGAGCGGACGGGCATCCCGGTGGAGGCCTACGACCTGATCGAGATCAACGAGGCGTTCGCGGCGCAAACCCTGGCCGACGGGCGGGCGCTTGGCTTCGACTGGGCACGGGTGAACGTCAACGGGGGCGCGATCGCCCTCGGCCACCCAATCGGAGCGAGTGGCGCACGGATCGTGGTGACACTCCTCCACGAGTTGCGGCGGCGGGGCGGACGCTACGGACTGGCGACCCTGTGCCTCGGTGGCGGTGGCTCCGTGGCGATGGCGGTGGAGGCCGTGGCGTGACGGCTTCCCGCCTCTTGATCGGCGGCGAGGAAGTCGATCTAGCTCGATCTCCGCGGCCGGCTCCAGCGGGCCCAGATCGACAGCCAACCGGGCTGAAGCGAGCGTGACCGGGCCGACCGAGCAAGGTCGTGACCGCGCATCGGGGATCGCGGTGCTGGGCGTAGACGGCGGCAACTCGAAGACCGATGTCGTCCTGGCGGGGGCGGATGGTGCGGTTCTCGGCGCGGTCAGGGGACCTAGCTCCTCCCACCAGACGGTCGGCCTCCGGAAGGGGATGGAGACGCTCCGTCGGCTCGTCGAGCGCGCCATGACCGAAGCGGGTTTCGGCGGACCGGAGGCGAGAGCCGCCGTCGGAGCGTTCTGCCTGGCCGGCGCGGATCTCCCAGTCGACGGGCGGCTTCTCAGCCGCGCCATCGCCAGGCTGGGGATCGTCGATCGCCTGATCGTCCGCAACGACGCGTTCGCAGGCCTGCGCGCGGGGGCGGAATCGGGCTGGGGCGTCTCGGTCGTCTGCGGCATGGGCGTCAACGGAGTGGGCGTTGGTCCGACCGGGAGGATGGTCCGCTTCGCCGCGCTCGGCGACATCTCCGGGGACTGGGGTGGCGGTGGCGGCCTCGGCCTGGCGGCGCTCGGCGGCGCCGTCCGGGGCCGGGACGGTCGGGGCCCGCGAACCGAGCTCGAGACCCTCGTGCCCGCTCACTTCGGCCTGCTCCGCCCGAGCGCTCTGGTCGAGGCCGTCTACACCGGTCGCATTCCCGAGCATCGCTTGGGCGAGCTGGCACCGGTCGTCTTCGCTGCCGCGAAGGGCGGCGATCCCGTCGGGCGCGCCCTGGTCGACCGCCAAGCCGACGAGGTGGTCCTCATGGCGGTCGCCATGATCCGCCGTCTGGGGGTTGCCAGGCGGCCCGTGGAGGTGGTCCTTACAGGCGGGATCTTCCGCAGCGACGACCCTCGGTTCCACGACCGGATACGGGCAGGGATCGTGGCCGCCGCGGGCGCGGCCCAAATCCGTCGGCTCACGGCGCCGCCGGTCCTGGGGGCGGCGTTGCTGGGGCTCGATGCGCTTGGTGCTGGCGCAGATGCCGGAGCCAGGATCCGCGCCGAGCTCAGCGTCGAGCGGATCGCGCGGGTGACCCTCCAGGAGCACCTCGGCGCAGCGGCGGCCCCGTCCGGCTAGGAATCCCGACCGGCATCCGTCTGGTAGTGGGCGGCGGGCACCGAGCGGAGCCGCTCGGCCGCCTCTTCGGCGGTCAGGTCGCGTTGGGCTTCCGCCAGGAGCTCGTAGCCCACCATGAACTTCCGGATCGTCGCCGACAGGAGCAGCGGCGGATAGAAATGGGCGTGCAGCTGCCAGTGGGCCTGTGCGGCGCCGTCGAACGGAGCCTGATGCCAGCCCATGGAGTAGGGGAACGGGTGCCGGAACAGGTTGTCGTAGCGGTGCAACAGCTCGCTGAGCGCTCCGGCGAGGCCGTCGCGGCCGCGACCGTCGACGTCGGGCAGGCGGCCGACGGGTCGCTTGGGAACGACCAGGGTCTCGAACGGCCAGACCGCCCAGAACGGGACCACGATGAGCCACTCGTCGTCCTCGACGACCACGCGCTGGCTAGCGTGCTCCTGGGCCGCGTAGTCGAGGAGCAAGGAGCGGCCCGTCGACTCCCAGTGCCTGCGCTGGCAGGCATCCTCCCGGGCCGGCTCGACCGGCAGCGCCGCGCCTGCCCAGATCTGACCGTGCGGGTGGGGGCTGGAGGCTCCCATGGCATCGCCGCGGTTCTCGAAGACCTGGACCCAGCGATGCTTCTGGCCGAGCTCCGCCGTCTGGTCAGCCCACAGGTCGATCACCGCCCGAACCGTCTGCGTCGGCATGACCGCCAGGGTCAGGTCGTGTCGCGGTGAGAAGCACAGGACCCGACACGTACCCTCTTCACCTTCCGCCCGAAGCAGGCCGGCCTCGGAGCGTCCGACGGAGGTCCCGGGGCGGAGCGCCGGGAAGTCGTTGGTGAAGACGAAGGTCTCGCCGTAGCTGGGGTTCTCCAGCCCACTGGCCCGGACGTTGCCCGGGCACAGATAGCAGCCCGGATCGAAGGCGGGCAGGTGCTCCTCCGGCAGGGGACTCGTCTGGCCTTGCCAGGGCCGCCGGGTCCGCTCGGCCGACACCAGGACCCACTCGTCGGCGAGGGGGTTGTAGCGGCGATGCGGCTGCGAGAACAGGTCGAGGGCTTCCGGCGACTCCGGCTGTCCGACCACCGAAGGCGTGGCGGTCTCGCTCACGGCTCGTCAACCACGGCCCCGCGCCCCGTCCGCTGACGCCGTGAGGGTGTGTGACGCGTCGGCGATGGGGCGGCCGTCGGTCAGGACGCGTGGCAATGAGCCATCCGGCTCGGGCGCGGGCTCCACCAAGGTGAGCTGGCGGACGTGGGTGGTCAGGATGTCGCAGGCGTCCCGATCGAGGCCCGTGTCGGTGATCAGGGCGTCGGCCTGGTCGAGGCGGGCAAAGGAGCTGATGCCGATGATGCCCCACTTGGTGTGGTCGGCCGTTACGACCAGCCGCCGCCCAGCCTCGACGAGGGCCCGGTTGGTCTCGGCCTCCAGGAAGTTCGGGGACGTGAAGCCCGTCCGCAGATCCATTCCGTGGACGCCCATGAAGACGATGTCGAGATGGACGCGTGCGAAGGGCGGCGACGGCGAACGGGCCGACGAGGGCGTCCGAGGGAGTGCGGACGCCGCCGGTCAGCACGATGGTCTGATCGGGCCGGCGGGCATCGTTGAGGATGTCGGCGACCCGCGATCGAATTGGTGACCACGGTCAAGCGGTCCACGGTCACCAGGCGCCGGGCCAGGGCATACGTGGTGGTGCCGGCCGAGACCCCGATCGCCATGCCGGGCTCGACGAGCTCCAGGGCGGCCTCGGCGATGGCTTCCTTCTCGGCCTGCTGGAGGGCGGACTTGGTGGCGAAGCCAGGCTCGAACGAGCGGCGCTCCCGGGGAGTGCCGTCGCCCCGCCGTGGACCTTCTCGACGAGGCCCTGATCGTGGAGCTGCTCGAGGTCGCGGCGGACGGTCATGTCGGAGACGCCGAGCTCGCGGACCAGGTCGGCGACGCGCACGCCGCCATCAGCGCGGACCCGCTCGAGGATGAACGCCTGGCGCTGGCGCGCTAACACCTCGACTGCTCCTCGTCTCCCTGCCGCGACCCGGGGGCTTGCATCACCCAGGCTTCCGCCGGCTGCGCCATACGAGCATGCCCGAGAAACCACCAGAAGTCAACGTGATCACTCGTGGGATTATGGTAGAACGCGTTGAAACATCTTGACATGCGGGCAGTCGGGGCACCACAATCTGAATGGGTCTGTCGGTTTTCGCTTGGGCGAAGGTTCTGTACAGAGGAGGCGTATCTATGGCCAGCTCCAAGGCGCCCGGGCCTTCATCGCCGGAGGAGGGCGCGGGGCCGATGCTCACACGAAGGAATGTCCTCAAGGGGATGGTGGCCGTTGCGGGGGCGGCCAGCGTCCCGGCGATCATCGCCGCCTGCAGCAATGCCGCGACGACGGCACCGTCCGCGGCTCCCGCCAGTGCGGCTCCCGCGTCGGCGGCCCCGGTCGGTAGCATCACCCTCGGTTCGAACCTGTCCGACGCCGTGCCGAAGAAGGCGCTGCAGGACATCGTCGACGCGTTCACCGCGGAAAGCCGGCATCACGGTCAAGATCAACACCGTCGACCACTCCACCTTCCAGGACCAGCTCAGCTCCTACCTGCAGGGCACGCCGGACGACGTCTTCACCTGGTTCTCCGGCTACCGGATGCGGTTCTTCGCCGCGCAGGGCCTCGCCACCGACATCAGCGACGTCTGGGCCACGGTTGCTTCCAACTACACCGACGCCTTCAAGGTCGCCTCCACCGGCGACGACGGCAAGCAGTACTTCGTCCCGTTCGTCACTACGCCTGGACGCGTCTACTACCGTAAGAGCCTGTTCGCGGACAAGGGCTACACAATCCCGAAGACCCTCGACGAGTTCAAGACCCTCGCCACGAAGATGCAGAGCGACGGCCTCGTCCCGATCGGCCTCGGTCAGCAAGGACGGCTGGCCGGCGATGGGCACTTCGACATCATCGACCTGCGGGAGAACGGCTACCAGTTCCACGTGGACCTGATGGCCGGCAAGCAGAAGTGGACGGACGCGAAGGTCAAGCAGGTCTTCAACGTCTGGAAGGGCCTCCTGCCGTTCTACCAGTCGGGATCCGCCGGACGCAAGTGGGAGGATGCCGCGGCCGGGCTCGTCCAGAAGAAGACCGGGATGATGCTCCAACCGCAGGTCGCCGAGACGTTCGCGGCCGCGGGAGAGGCGGACTTCGCCGATCTCGACTTCTTCCCGTGGCCCAACCACGGGACTCAATGGGATGCTGAGAACGCCCTCGATGCCCCGATCGACGGGTTCATGATCTCGTCGAAATCGCCGAACCTGGCCAAGGACCTCGACGGCGCCAAGGCATTCGTGGAGTTCGTCGGCAAGGGCTCGAGCCAGGCCATCTACGCCAAAGCGAACCCGAGCCTGATCGGGACGGCGAATGACGTCGACGAGAGCGGTTACACGCCGCTTCAGAAGCGCCAGACGGAGGTCATCGCCAGCGCTCAGAAGCTGACCCAGTTCCTCGACCGCGACACCGACCCGCGCTTCGCTGGCAAGAACGGGATGCAGCAGTTCCTCACGTCCTTCATCCAGAATCCTGACCAGGATCTGGACGCGTTTCTTAGCCAGATCCAGGCCTTCTGGGACTCGCTGGGTCCTGCCGCCTAGTGAGCGGCGGGGCGGTGCAACGCACTCGCCGGCCCCGCTTCACAGTCCGCTACGGTCTGGCTAGACTGCACGATCGTGACCGAGCCAGTCTTTGAAGACCCCACCCCCGCCTCCCCGGCCGGGGAGGCGGGGGTGGGGTCGCTTCGGCCGCGCCGGCGTCGCCGCTACAGCGTCCTGACGCGGACCGACAAGCTCAGCCTCGCGTTGATGGTGGGCATCCCCCTCGTCTTTGACCTGGCCATCATCTGGGGCCCGGCGATCGTCTCGTTCCTCCTCTCGTTCACCAACTGGAACGGCATCGGCGGCATCTCGGACAGGAACCTCATCGGCCTGAAGAACTACCAGGACCTCTTCACCGGGACCTATCCATTCTTCTGGTCCGCCGTCGCGCACAACCTGCTGTGGCTGGGGTTCCTGATGTTCATCGCGACCCCGCTCGGGATCTTCATGGCCGTGCTGCTGGACGTGAGGTCCGCGGCACGCGCTTCTACCAGACCGTGTTCTACCTGCCGGTCGTCCTGTCCCTGGCGGTCATCGGCCTCATCTGGCAGCTCCAGTACTCGGTCGACAACGGCTGCATCGACAGCGTCCTCCGCGCGTACCGGCGTCCGAAACCCGCCCGACTGGTTCGGCGAACTCCGACCTCAACCTCTGGGCGGCGCTGGTCGCCGCCAGCTGGCGGCACGTCGGCTACATCATGATCCTGTACCTGGCCGGGCTGAAGGCGGTCGACCCGTCGCTCCGCGAGGCGGCCACGGTCGACGGCGCCAGCGAGCGCCAGACGTTCTTCCGCGTCGTCTTCCCGGTCATGCGGCCGATCAACATCGTGATCGTGGTGATCACCACGATCGAGGCGCTGCGGGCGTTCGACCTCGCCTACATCATCAACGGCGGCCGGAACGGCCTCGAGCTGCTCTCGACGCTCATCACCAACAACAGCATCAGCGAGACGAGCCGGGTCGGCTTCGGCTCGGCCATCGCCGTCGTCCTGCTCGTGATCTCGCTGGTGCCGATCATCATCTTCCTCGCGCGGACGATGCGGGAGGAGCGCGCATGACCGCAGACCGTCACCCGGCCCCAGGCGACGGCCGTGCCGAGCGCTCGCCGGCGGGCCCGCCCGCGGCGCGTGCTTCTGCTATGGCGTTCCTGACCTTCATGGCCGCGACGTGGTTCGTTCCCGCTCGCTATGGGCGATCTACACCGCGTTACGACCGTACGCGGACACGCAGGCAGCACGGCTACGTGTCGCTTGGCCGCCGCCTGGGCATCGACAACTTCGTCGGACGCCTGGAACCAGGGCGAACTTCCGCACGCCTACCTGAACACGCTCATCGTCGCGGTGCCCGGCGGTCATCGTCACCCTGCTCGTTGCGTCGATGGTGGCGTTCTCAGTGTCGCGCTTCAGCTGGCGCTTCAACCTCGTCGTGCTGATGCTCTTCACGGCCGGGAACCTCCTGCCGCAGCAGGTCATCATCGTCCCGCTGTACCGTCTCTACCTTCTGCTGCCGATTCCCGCGCCGCTCAGCGACAACGGGCTGTTGTACGACCAGTACCTGGGCATCATCTTCATCCACATCGTCTTCCAGACTGGGCTTCTGCGTGTTCGTCCTGAGCAACTACATGAAGACGCTGCCCCAGGAGTTGACGGAGGCCGCCCTCGTCGACGGGGCTGCGGTCTTGCGGGTCTGGCGGAGCGTGATCATGCCGCTCTGCCGACCGGCCCTTGCGGCGCTCGCGATCCTGGAGTTCACCTTCATCTACAACGACTTCTTCTGGGCACTGATGCTGATGAAGACTGGCGACAGGCGGCCGATCACAGCATCGTTGCAGAACCTGCAGGGCCAGTTCTTCATCGACACCAATCTGCTGGGCGCTGGTGCCCTGCTTGCGGCGATCCCGAGTATCCTCGTCTTCCTGGCGCTCCAGCGGCATTTCATCAGCGGGCTCACGCTCGGTTCCACCAAGGGCTAGCCGCGCCGCGGCCAGCGCCGAGTGCTGCGCCCACCTGAGGAGCCAGGCTGGCCGCCCCGAGCCACCGAGGTGGATGCCCGTGACGTCGTCACCGTGGACCGACCCTGAGCTCACGAGCGTCGGCCGGCTGCCGATGCACGGCGTGCCGCATCCCGACCGGCTCGTCCTCGACGGGTCATGGCGGTTCCAGCTCCTGCGGCGGCCTGATGCCGAGCTGACGGGCACCTGGCGCGAGATCGACGTGCCCGGCTGCTGGACGATGCAGGACACCGATGACCTGCCGCGCTACACGAACGTGGTGATGCCCTTCGCGGCGCTGCCGCCGCACGTCCCGGCCGACAACCCGACCGGTGTCTACGAACGGACATTCGAAGTCCCCGAGCGCTGGCGAGACCGTCGCATCGTCCTCCACGTCGGGGCGGCCGAGAGCTTCCTCAGCGTGTATCTCAACGGCGAGGAGGTGGGGCTGAGCACGGACTCGCATCTGGCCGCCGAGTTCGACGTCACCGAGCACCTCGTCCCGGGCATGAATACGATCAGGCTCCGCGTCGTCAAGTGGTCGGCGGCGAGCTACGTCGAAGACCAGGACCAGTGGTGGCACGGCGGCCTCACCAGGTCGGTCTTCCTGTACGCCACGGGCCGCGTCCATCTCGCGGACATCCACGCCGATCGCACGCCTGGGCGAGGACATGGCGACCGGCACGCTCGATCTGCGGGTGGAGGTGGCCTGGTCAGGCGTGCCGACCGCAACCCGGGTGCACTGTCGAGGCGCGGCTGGCTGGGTCTCGAACAAGCCCCTCGGGCCCAGGTTCCGCATGCCCCGGCCGGGTGGACCGGCCGACGTCAGCCTGCTCGAGCACGCGGTCATCATGGGCAAGACGGCCGGGATCCCCGGCCTCCCGTCGAACATGCAGTGGCCGGCGGTCGCCAAGCGGCTGCTCCCGAACCCGGCCGGGGTGGTGACCCTGGGTCTGGAGCTGCCTGGCGTAGCGCCCTGGTCGGCCGAGGATCCGAACCTCTACCCGCTGACGGTCGTCCTGAAGGCGCCCACCGGCGAGGTGGTCGAGGAAGCCGACCTGCGGATCGGCTTCCGGCGCGTCGCCATCGACGGCCTGCGGCTGCTCATCAACGGCAAGCCCGTGCTCATCCACGGGGTCAACCGTCACGACTTCGACCAGCACACCGGCCGGGTAGTCTCGGTCGACGCGATGCGAGCCGACTTGACGCTGATGAAGCGGTTCGGCTTCAACGCGGTCAGGACCTGCCACTACCCCAACGACCCCGCCTTCCTCGACCTGACCGACGAGATCGGCCTCTACGTGATCGACGAGGCCGACATCGAATCCCACGCCTTCATCGACAGCCTGTGCGATGACCCGCGCTACCTCAACGCCTGGGTGGAGCGCGTCTCGCGGATGGTCCGTCGCGACAAGAACCACCCCTCGGTGATCGCCTGGTCCCTTGGCAACGAGTCGGGATACGGCATCAACCACGACGCCGCCGCGGCCTGGCTCCGCCACTACGACCCCAGCCGCCCGCTCCACTACGAGGGCGCCATCCGCTTCGACTGGGCGAGTGACCAGACCGTCAGCGACCTCACCTGTCCGATGTACCCGCCCATCTCCGCGCTCGTCGCCCACGCCCAGTCGGGCCGCCAGCGGCACCCGCTGATCATGTGCGAGTACTCGCACGCCATGGGCAACAGCAACGGGACCCTCGCGGACTACTGGGACGCGATCGAGCAGACGCCCGGCCTGCAGGGCGGCTTCATCTGGGAGTGGTGGGACCATGGCCTGGTCCAGCGGCTGCCGGACGGGACGCAGCGCTGGGCATACGGCGGCGATTTCGGAGAAGTGCCCAACGACGGCAACTTCTGTCTCGATGGAGTGGTCTGGCCCGACCGATCGCCGAAGCCTGCCCTCTGGGAACACCGCCACATCGCCGCGCCGGTCCGCCTCGCCGCCACGGGCGACCAGCTGGCCCGGGGCATCGTCGAGCTCGAGAACCGCCAGGACTTCAGGGATCTGAGCCGGTTGCGGGCCGGCTTCGAGGTCTCGATCGAAGGGGAGCTGGTCCGGGCCGGCGACGTGGAGCTCCCGGCCATCGGCCCGGGAGCCCGGGGCTTCCTGGAGCTCCCAGCCGCTTCGCTGGTCGGTCTGCCGGCCAGCGGCGAGGCCTGGCTGACCCTCCGGTTCCGGACCGCACAGCCCGAGCTATGGGCTCCCGAGGGATTCGAGGTCGCCTGCGCGCAGTTGCCCATCGGGCGACCCGGCGCCTCGCCGTTTGCCCAGCCCGGAGCGGCTGAGGTCCCGGTCACCGTCGACGCCGATGGCCTGCTCGTCCATGAGCTGCTCGCCGCGTCCCCTCGCCTGTGCCTCTGGCGAGCCCCCACCGACAACGACCGCATCGGCGGCGCCGCGGCGCGCTGGGATGGGTGGGGCCTGGCCGAGCTCGAGCGGCGGCTGATCGGCATGCAGCGGGATGCTGGCACGGTGGTCGTCCGCAGCGAGTATCGGACCTCGACCGGCATCGTCGTGCCCCACGAGCAGCGACTCCAGGGTCTGGCTGATGGCTGCCTGCTTGTCGAGGAGCTTGCCGTCGTGCCGGATGAGCTCGTGGACCTCGCTCGGGTCGGCACGGTCCTCGAAGTGGTGGCCGGCCTGGAGCAGCTGGAGTGGTTCGGGGGAGGCCCTCATGAGACCTATCCCGACCGCCGGCGAGGCGGCGTCGTCGGCCGCTGGCGGTCGACCGTCACGGAGGCATACGTGCCCTACGTCCGCCCGCAGGAGGGCGGTGGCCGGGCCGACGTGCGCTGGCTCCGGGTCGGCGACGGCCAGGGCCGAGAGGTGCTCCTGACGCTCGATCGACCGCGCCAGGTGTCCGCCACGCATTTCCGGGCGGCCGACCTCGCCGCGACCGCGCACGACGTCGATCTGACGCCGCGCGCCGAGACGATCGTTCATCTCGACGCCGTTCACCGGGGCCTGGGTACCGCAAGCTGCGGCCCCGACACGCTGCCCGAATACCTCGTGGGGCCGGGGACCTACCGTTGGTCGTGGTCCGTCCGGCTGGCGACCCGAGGGGGCTGAGCCGTCGCCGAGCGGGTCGGCCGCAGGCGACCCAGAGCCGCCCGCGCCCGCGGCGATGCGGTACACTTCGCCGCTGCGGGCCGGTAGCTCAATGGCAGAGCAGCTGACTCTTAATCAGCTGGTTGAAGGTTCGAGTCCTTCCCGGCTCACCAGCTCCCGGCGCCACGACCGCCAGCCGCCAGCGAGGTGCGCGATGGCTCGCTCGAGCCCGGTGGCCCTGCATTTCGGCTCCGCCCACGTCGTGGTCTACGGCAATCCCGCCTTCCTCGAGGAGTTCGGCACCTCCTGCATCGGCCTCCCCGCTCGCGAGGCGCTCGTCGAGCTGCCTGGGGAAGCATTCGATCTCCTGGACACGGTCTTCCGGCAAGGGAAGCCGTACGCGCGATGGGTCACGACCGCGCGGGGCCGCGTACGGTTGACGGCTGTCGCGCGACGCGATCCCGAGACTGGCGAGGTGTATGGGGTCGCCTGGCGCATGGTGCCCGAGGGGCCGGTAACTGGCGTCGCCCAGGACGCCGCCCGGCATGCTGGGCATCCTCCCAAGGGCTGAGCGCACCCGGGCCCGACAGGCTCGTCGGGGGCTAGGCCGGTCGACCGTGCTACCCTTTGGTCGTCCTTTGCAGCCGGTCCCGTGAGGCCGGTGTACCGGTCCCGAGAGGCCGGAAGGGAGGCGAGTCGACCGTGTGCGTCCACGTCCACCGAGCCCGCCGGGCCGGTGGGCGTTTCTTTGCCCGCGCCGGCGCGGTGCTCCTCATCCCGGCGGCCGTCCTCGACGCCGGGCTCGGCCTCGTCCCGGGGATGGCGTGATCGTTCCGCCCCTGCCTGATCCCTCCACGTTGGTCGATCCACGGGTCGGGCACCACGGGCCGGCGCTGCTCGCGCTCGAAGATGGGGCGGTCTTTCCTGGCGTCGCCTTCGGGGCAGAGGTGGCAGCTGGGGGCGACCTCGTCGTGAACACCAGCCAGACCGGCCACCAGGAGGTTTGTACCGATCCCTCCTATGCCGGCCAGGTCGTGGTGATGACCTACCCGCTGATCGGCAACTACGGCCGACTCCTAGCGGACGACCAGTCGAGCCGTCCCTGGCTGCGGGCGCTGGTGGTGGCCAACGCGACGGCCGCGGTCGTCGACCGGGCGGCCCAGCTCGCAACGCTGTTGCGTGAGCACGGCATCCCCGCGATCGCCGGCGTCGATACGCGGGCGCTGGCCCGTCATCTGCGAGCCGAGGGGAGCCTGAGGGGCCTTGTCACCGCCCCGGGGGCCACAGACTGGGATGACGCCCGGACGATGGCGAGAACGATCCCCCGATGGGAGGACCAGGACTTCGTCGGTCAGGTCTCGCCGGCGATCCCGCGCGACGTGGGCGAGGAGGCGGAGGGCGGCCCCCTGGTCGCGATCATCGACTTCGGTCTCAAGGAGAACATCGTTCGCTCGCTGCGCCGACGCAACGTCCGGGTCCGGATCCTGCCTCACACGGCGACCGCCGAGCAGGTGCTTACTGGCGACATCGACGGGCTCGTGCTCTCGCCGGGCCCCGGCGATCCCGCTCGCCTGGACGGTCCCATCGCCCTCGCCCGGGCGGTCATCGCCGATGGGCGGCCGTTGTTGGGGATCTGCCTGGGCCACCAGATCGTCGCCCGGGCCGCCGGCGCCGATACCCGCCGCCTGCGCTTCGGCCACCACGGCGCGAACCATCCCGTCCGCGACGTCGAGACCGGGCTGGTCCAGGTGACCGCCCAGAACCACGAGGTGACGGTCGCGGCTGACTCCCTCCCGAGCGCCGGCGGCTTCGGGGTCAGTCAGGTGAACCTCAATGACGGTTCGGTCGAAGGCCTCCGCCATCGCGAGCTGCCGATCGAGACCGTGCAGTATCACCCCGAGGGCGCGCCGGGGCCGCTCGACGCGTTGGCGGTCTTCGACCGCTTCGTGGATCGGGTGCGCACCCGGCGAGGTCGATCGTGAGCGTGGAGCCGGGCAGTCCGAGACCGGCCAGCGTTCTGATCCTGGGCTCCGGGCCCGTCGTCATCGGGCACGCTGCGGAGTTCGACTACGCGGGCACCCAGGCCTGCCGGGCGCTGCGAGCCGAAGGGGTTCGGACGGTCCTGGTCAACTCGAATCCGGCGACGATCATGACCGACCCGACCGTGGCGGACGCCGTCTACCTCGAGCCGCTCACGCTCGAGGCGGTGGCGGCCGTGATCGAGCAGGAGCGGCCGCAAGGCCTTCTTGCCGGGCTCGGCGGCCAGACCGCCCTCAATCTCGCGGTGGCGCTCTCGAAGGCCGGGGTCCTCGAGCGGTACGGCGTGAGGCTGCTGGGAACGCCCCTCGAGGCGATCGAGATGGCCGAGGACCGCGAACTGTTCCGCGGCTTGCTCGATAGGATCGGCCAGCCATATGCGCCCTCGGCGATCGTGGAGAGCGCCTCGGACGGCGACCGGCGTGGTTCCGCCGAGGCGGCGCTCGGGCTCATCGGCCTGCCGGCGATCATCCGACCCGCATTCACCCTCGGCGGCACGGGCGGCGGAATTCGTCGAGACCGAGGACGCCTACTACGAGCGCGTCCGGGCCGGCCTGCGGGCGAGTCCGATCGGCCAGGTCATGGTCGAGCGCTGCCTGGTGGGCTGGCAGGAGATCGAGTATGAGGTGATGCGCGACGCGGACGACACCTGCATTGCCGTGTGCGGCATGGAGAACGTCGATCCGCTCGGTGTCCACACCGGTGACTCCATCGTCGTGGCTCCCATCCAGACCCTGCCGGACCCTGTCCACCAGCGCCTCCGCAGCGCCGCCCTGGCGATCATCCGGGCCCTGGGGGTCGAAGGCGGCTGTAACGTCCAGTTCGCCCTCTCGCCGGACTCGACCGAGTACGCCGTGATCGAGGTCAACCCTCGGGTCAGCCGCTCGTCTGCCCTGGCGTCGAAGGCGACGGGCTATCCGATCGCCCGCGTCGCAGCCCAGATCGCAGTGGGCCGCCGGCTGGCCGAGATCCCCAACGTCGTCACGGGGACGACGGTCGCCGCGTTCGAACCGGCCCTCGACTACGTCGTCGTGAAGCTGCCCCGCTTCCCGTTCGACAAGTTCCCCGGCGCCGACCGGACCCTGGGCAGCCAGATGAAGGCGACCGGCGAGGTGATGGCGATCGACCGGACGTTCGGGTCGGCCCTCAACAAGGCGCTCCGCGGCCTCGAGCAGGCCGGTGCAGGACCCCTGGCGGAGGACGAATCGTGGACACCTACGCTCTCCTACCTCGGTGCGGCGCTCGGCCGTCCGCCGGACCGACCGTGGGAGACGAGTCAGGACGGGCGGGACCCCGAGGATGATCAGGTCGTCTGGGTCGACGCCGACGGAGAGCGATGCGAATCCACCAGGCTGGCGGAGCGGACCGCCGCCCCGATCGTGCTGCGTCGCTTTCTGGCCCCGTCGGACAGTCGCCTGTGGCGCATCCTGGCGCTGCTCCGACGGCACATTCCCGAGGACGCCATCCAGGTGGCCACCGGGATCGCCCCGTGGTTCATCGCGGAGTTCGGCCGCTCGGTTGCGGTGGAGCGGTCCGTCCGGGCGGCCGGCCGGCGCCTCGCAGACGCCGACGACGCCACTGCTCGCACCGTGCTGGCGACCGCCAAGCGCGTCGGTTTTGGCGACCGCGAGCTCGGCATCCTGGCCGGGCTCACGCCCGATACCGTCCGCGAGACCCGCGTCGCACTCGGCCTGGTCCCGGGCTACTCGATGGTCGACACCTGCGCTGCCGAGTTCGCCGCCGAAACCCCCTACTTCTATGCCACCTACGCGGCGGCGGGCTCACCGGCCGAAGCCCCACCGGTCGCCCGTCCGGCCGCCCTGGTGATCGGCTCGGGCCCGGTCCGGATCGGCCAGGGCATCGAGTTCGACTACTGCGCCGTCCGGGCTGCTGAGAGCCTCAGGGAGCAGGGCTGGCGAGCCGTCATGATCAACTCGAACCCCGAGACCGTCTCGACCGACTTCGACGCATCGTCGAGGCTCTACTTCGAACCGCTGGACGCCGAGTCCGTGCGCTCGGTCGTCGAGGCGGAGTCGCCGCCCGGCACGCCGACCCTGCCCGTCTTCGTCCAGTTCGGTGGCCAGACGCCCCTGAACTTGGCGGCGCCCCTGGCCGCGGCAGGAATCCACCTCCTCGGGGCGGACCTCGAGGCGATCGACCAGGCGGAGGACCGGATCCGCTTCTCGGCGCTGCTCGATCGGCTCGGCATCCCCCAGCCGGAGGGCGGGATGGCCCGTTCGCTCGAGGAGGCCGTCACCTTGGCCGACCGGATCGGCTATCCGGTCATCGTCCGTCCGTCGTTCGTGATCGGCGGCCTGGCGATCGACTTCGCCTACTCGCCGACGGACCTCGTGAAGCAGCTGGCGGCGGCGACCACCGTCGATCCCGATCGGCCGGTTCGGATCGACCGGTATCTCGAAGGGGTCGAAGTCGACGTTGACGCCGTGGCCGATGGAGCCGACGTCCTGATCCCGGGCCTGCTCGAGCACATCGAGCGCGCCGGCGTTCACTCCGGAGACTCGGTGGGGGTCTACCCCCCGCAGACCGTCTCGAGAGCGGATCAGGACCTCATCGTGGCGGCCATGGAGCGGGTGGTGCGGGCACTCCGCGTCCGGGGGCTGGTGAATGCCCAGTTCATCGTCCGCGATGACGGCGTCTACCTGATCGAGGTGAACCCCCGAGCGAGCCGGACGGTACCCTTCATGAGCAAGGTGACGGGCGTGCCGATGGTCGACCTGGCCGTCCGCATCGCCCTCGGGGCGAGCCTCGTGGAGCTCGGCTGGGGCGGCGGCCTGCTCCCGGAGCCGACCCTGGTGGCCGTGAAGGCCCCGGCCTTCTCGACGGCCAAGTTGCGCGGCGTGGATCCCTCGGTGGGCCCGGGCATGCAGTCCACCGGTGAGGTGATCGGCATCGACGAGGACCCGCGCGTCGCGACGGCCAAGGCGCTCCTCGGCGCGGCGCTCATCCCGCCCCGTCCGGGTCCCGAGGGCGCCCTGGCCCTTCTCTCGATCGCCGACCGCGACAAGCCTCTCCTGGAACGGCTCGCGGTGGCCCTCGATCGGGCCGGCTACCGGTTCGCCGCCACCGCGGGCACCGGGCGCAGCCTGGAGGCGATGGGGTTCGCCGTGAGGCGGGTGGCAAAGGCGGGGAACACCCCGGCCGAAGGCGAGGTCCCGATCTTGGACCTGATCGCGTCGGGCGAGGTCCGCCTGGTGGTCAACACCCCGACCCCGCAGTCGGGCGCCGTCCGCGATGCGGCTGGGATCCGTCTGGCGGCGACCGCCGAGGGGATCCTGTGCCTGACCGCCGTCGAGACGGCGGTTGTGGCTGCCGAGGCTCTCGACCCCGCGCTGCGCGAGCGGCTGGCGTCCGTGCGGCAGCTCGGGGTAGTGGGTGCCGAAGAACCGACCCTCCCCGGCGCGCGAACCGACCGACGTGGCCGTGTCGTTCCCCTCGGCGATGCTCGGATGAGCGCCCCGCCGATCGCGTATCGGGAGCCGCCGGAGTACCGCCCGGAGCCTGCAACATCGGGCCCGCGGAGATCGCCGCCCGCCGTCGTGGCGGCTGGGCGGCGCTGGCGGTCGCCGCGATCCTGATGGCAGTGCTGCTGGTGATCGGCGCGCCCCGCTGGAGCCGGTTCCTCGTCGCTGTGCCCGTCGGTGGAGCGGCGATCGGGTTCCTGCAGGCCCAGCTCCGCTTCTGCGCCGGCTTCGCCGTCCGAGGCGTCTGGAACTTCGGGCCGCTCGGGAGCCTCGAACATGTCACCGATCGGAGGGCCCGCCTGGCCGACCTCCGCAAGGCGGTCACGATGGGACTCGCGTCGGCTCTGGTGGGGCTGGCCGCCGGGCTGGCGTTCTTCGCGGCCCTGCCTGCGTAGGGGCGCGTCCTGCCGCGCGCCGGACCGGGCCTCAGGCCGCTCGGCCCGCGCAGTCGGGCTGACCCCTGCCCTCGGGCGCCACCAACTCGGGCGTGCCCCCGATCGCCACTCCGAGCGTTACGAAGAGCCGGCCGATGCGCCCTCTGAGGGAGGCTCTCCGTGCCGCTCCCCCGGCACCCTGCGCGTGAACCTCGCGGGCGTCCTGGCGAAGCTGCTCCATCCGCTCCCGGACCAGCACCTCCTGGTCACCACCTCGCATGCCGGCCTCCCCGAATCTCCACATCGCCAGCTCCCTTCTGGGCGCCCAGCCCTCCGCCGGACGCTCGGCCTTCGTCGTCATGGTGGTCATCCCTATCGTCTTCGTGTTAGCTATTCTTCTAACTCCGGGGCTCACGGGCCTGCGGGACGGACGAATTGGTGGATCAGCGCCCGAGGTAGCGGGCGAGCTCGGGTCCGGCCTCCTCGACGCGGTTGCGCCGGAGGCTGTAGTACGTCAGGCCGCCTTCCTCGGTGATGGTGACCAGGCCGGCGGTCCGGAGCTGCGTGAGGTGGTGCTTCACGGTCGGCTTGGACAGCTCGAGCAGCCCGGCCAGCTCCGTCAGGTACCAATCGCGCTCCGCGAGATGCCGAAGCAGCCGCAGGCGCGTCTCGTCACCGAGCGCCCGATAGAGGCGGACGGCGCTCAGGGGTGGCGCAAACCGATCGATGCCATCGAGAGAGGTGTCGGCAACCGGGTAGCAGATCAGCCGCCAATCCGCGCCCTGGAACAGCCGATTGTAGGGGCGGCTGAAGTAGCTCGGGGCGAGGATGAGCCGCCGGACCTCGGGCTCGGGAAGCCAACGCAGACCGCCCGTGGCCTGCTCGACGAAGTCCTCCGGCGTGAGCCGCTGGAGCTCGGACCGCCGGTCGGCGAGGTCGCGCGCCTGCATCGCCGCGATCCGCGCCTCGATCGTTTGGAAGGGCTCCAGCCAGGCCCGCAACCCGGCTCGAAGCCGGCCCACGGCGCCCACCGGATCGCGGATCATGCCACCGAGGTCAAGTTCAGGCTTGCACTCCGCCCAGGCGGCCTCGAAGGCATCGATCGTCCCGGGCTCGCCGGCCAGCGCCCGCCGGGCGAGCGGCCCGAGGGTTTCATCGGCGAAGAGGTCGAGCAGGAGGTATTCGATGACTGCCTCGTCAGCCAGCCCGTCCAGCGCGGCGACGAGATCGGCGGCGGTGTGGACCTCGGGGCGCGAAGCGACGAGGCTGGCGAGCTCGGCGCTGAGGCCGTGCTTGCCGTCGCCACCGAAGAGCACCGGGTCCGCCGTCGTGGCCCCGAGCGCCGCGCGCGACTCGCTCAACCAGCGGGCGTCCTCGGGCAGCAGCTCGTCGCTCTCGCCCCGGCCGATGGCCAGGCTAATCGCGAAGTCGTAAGCCGTCCGGGCGTCGAGCTCGAGCCGGTAGCCAGCTCCGGCGCGCAGGCCCTGCATGAGCGGCCGCCGTCGGGCCGCTTGCTCTCCGGGGCCTCGACCCGTGGGCGGGGCTGAGGGGCGACTCATCGGTACACCAACTGCTTCTTCCTGTTAGATGAAACGCTAACACCGGGGCCGCCGCGCTGTCAAGCTTTGATCGGCAAGCCACCGGCGTCGGCGGGCCATACAATCCGGGGGTCCCCGCAGGCCCCTCGGAGGTTCGCCAACGTATGTCCGCCCCCGTGATTGGCTTTGCCGATGAGCGGTTGTCCAACGGCTTGCGCTACATCCTGGCTGAAGATCACCTTGCCCCCGTCGTCGCCGTGAACCTCTGGTACGACGTCGGCTCGAAGCACGAAGTCCCTGGCAAGACGGGGTTCGCGCACCTCTTCGAGCACGTCATGTTCCAGGGCTCCGCCCACGTCGGCAAGGCCGAGCACATCGCGCTCGTCCAGGCCGCCGGCGGAACGATGAACGGGACGACCTGGCTCGGATCGCACCAACTACTTCGAGACGATGCCCAGCCATCAGCTCGAGCTCGCGCTGTGGCTCGAGGCGGATCGCCTCGGGACGCTCCTGGATGCGCTCAGCCAGGAGAACCTCGACAACCAGCGTGAGGTCGTCAAGAACGAGAAGCGCTGGTCGCTACGACAACCGGCCCTACGGCTCGTGGGCCGAACGGCTCCAGGCGGGCCTCTATCCTCCCGAGCACCCCTATCACCACTCCACGATCGGCTCCATGGAGGACCTCGACGCCGCCTCGCTCGAGGACGTGGCCGCCTTCTTCAGGACGTACTACGCCCCCAACAACGCCGTGCTGGCGGTCGTCGGGGATTTCGAGCCGGCCGAGGCGCGGGCCTGGATCGAGCGGTACTTCGGCCCCCTGGCGCCCAATCCGGCGATCCCCGCGCTGGGCGACCTGTCGCTGCCGCTCACCCTCGGTGGCGAAGTCCGCGAGGAGGTGCCCGACCGCGTGCCCCTGCCGCGGGTCTACCTCGGCTTCCGGGCTCCGCCCTTCGGCGATCGACGCCTCTACGCCCTCGAGATGGCCGGCCAGATCCTGGCCGGCGGCAAAGGCAGCCGCCTGCATCGCCGGCTCGTTCGGGAGGAGCGGATCGCCCAAGACGTCGCGTTCTTCGTGATGGGGTTCGTCGGGGGCGCCTCGGTCGCCGCCGGCTGGGCGACCGTGCGTCCCGAGAGCGACGCGCGGACGGTCGAGGGCGCCTACCTCGAGGAGCTCGATCGGCTCGCGCGCGAGCCGATCAGCGAGGACGAGCTTGGGCGGGCCCGCGCGCTCGTGGAGACAGATCACCTGCGGGCGCTGCAGCGTGTCGAGGAGCGCGCCGACCAGCTTGCCATGTACGCCACCTTGTTCGACGACCCCGGTCTCGTGAATGAGCAACTCAGCCGTTACCTGGCGGTGACCGCCGAGGAGATCGGTGCGGTCTGCGCGGAGGTGTTCACTGCCCACAACCGTCTGGTCCTGACGTACGTCCCCCAGGCGACCGAGTCGCCAGCTGGCGGAGGTCCGGGGGAGATCCAGGGCCACGGGACGGCGCCGTCAGCCGGGGAGCCGCGACGATGAGCGGCCGATACGACCATCTGGCGGCCCGTCCCGTCCCCGGGACGCCCCGTCCGTACGAGTTCCCCGGCTTCGAGCGGGGTCGCCTGTCCAACGGAATCGAGGTCCGGACCGTCCACCTGCCGGGTCGCCCGCTCGTCAGCGCGGCGCTCGTGCTGCGCACCGGGGCGGGCGACGAGCCGGCGGAGGAGGCCGGGGCCACGGTCTTGGCGGCCCGCGCTCTCCCGGAGGGCACCGAGCGTTACGACGCGGTGGCGCTCGTCGAGGCGACGGAGCGGCTGGGCGCCGAGCTCCACGCCGACGCCGGCTGGGATTCGACGGCTGTGGGTGTGGACGTGCCGGTGGCGCGCCTCGCCCAAGCGCTCGAACTCCTGGCCGAGGTGGTGGAACGGCCAACCTTCCCCGACCGCGAGGTCGAGCGACTTCGGGCCCAGCGACTCAACGACCTGCTCCAAGCGATGGCCGACCCGGGCCGTCGCGCCGAGGACGCTTTTGCCGAGCGGGTCTACGCCGCTGAGGCCGCGTACGCCCGGCCGGCCGGCGGGCGGCGGCCGACCGTCGAGCGGCTCGACTCCGCAGTGCTGCGGCGCACATACCAGACGGTTCTGGACCCCGCCCGGACGGCCATCGTCGTGGGCGGCGACTTGGGCGGCGTCGACGTTGCCGGCCTCCTCGAACCCTTGTTCGGAGACTGGTCGAGCGCCGTTGGGACTCACCAGCGTGGGAACCTTGTCGATCGCCCCGCGACCGAAGGTCCCCGGCTCCGCCTCGTGCATCGAGCGGGTTCGGTCCAGACCGAGATCCGGGTCGGCCACGTCGGGCTCCCGAGACGGATCCCCGACTTCCATGCCGTCCAGGTCATGGCGACGATCCTGGGCGGCCTTTTCAACTCGCGCCTCAATCGCAAGCTCCGCGAGGAGAAGGGTTACACGTACGGCGCCGGCGCCGGCTTCGACATGCGCCGGGCGGCGGGTCCGTTCGTAGCCCGCACCGCCGTGAACACGGAGGCCACGGCCGCCGCCCTGGCCGATCTGCTCGCGGAGCTACGCAGGATCCGCGACGAACGCGTGGCGGACGACGAGCTGCGCGCGGCCCGCGACTACCTGATCGGCGTGTTTCCGCTCCGCTTCGAGACGCCCGGCCCGGTCGTCTCGGCGATCACCGGCCTGTTCGTCCAGGGACTGCCCGACGACGAGCTGGCTAACTATCGGGCCGCGATCGAGGCCGTCGGTATCGACGACGTGCGGACCGCGGCCGAACGCCACATCGATCCCGATCAGCTGGCCGTGGTGCTGGTCGGTGACGCCGACGTGGTCGGACCGGAGCTTGCCGCTGCGGGCCACGCGGACATCGAGATCGTGCGGGACGAGGGGTCGGCGGGCGACGTTCCCGAGGTGCTCGGGGAGGACGCCGACGACTCCGGCTCCTGATCCTCGGACGGGGCCGGTCACGGCACTGGCGGCCACCGAGCCCGCCCCCGCACGCGACACCGCCGCCAGGGTCGGGGAGCGGCTGCCCGCCCTCCGCTCCCGCGTCTTCCGTCGCTACCTAGGTGGGGCGTTCGCGGGCAGCGTCGGGGCATGGATGCAGACGACCGCCCAGGGCTGGCTCGTCCTGCAGCTGACCGGCTCCGCCGCCCTGCTCGGTCTGACGAGCGCCGTCGCCCAGCTCCCGGTGCTCGTGCTGTCGGTGTGGGCGGGGGTCCTCGCCGACCGCCTCGACCGCCGCCGGCTGTTGATCGCGACGCAGCTCGGTGGCGCCGCTCTGGCGGCCGCGCTCGTCGTGCTGACCGCGACCGGGACCGTCGAGTTTTGGCACGTGCTGGTCATCGCCCTGGCGGCCGGCTGTGCTCAGGCCGTGGCGTGGCCGGCGTTCCAGGCGGTCGTCCCGACGCTGGTCGAGCGGGCGTGGGTCGGCAACGCGGTGGCGTTGAACTCGGCCCAGTTCAACCTCTCCCGGATCGTCGGCCCGGCGCTGGCCGGGACGGTGATCGCCATCGGCGGGCTGGCCGTGGGCTTCGGGGCGAACGCGGTGGGGTTCCTGATCGTGGCGGCGGTCGTCTGGACGCTGCCACTCCAACGGCGACCGGACCTGCGGGGCCTGGAGGAGTCCCTCTGGGGTAACCTCGTCGCCGGACTGCGCTACGTGCGCGGCGAGCGCGAGGTGGCCGCGCTGCTCTTGCTGGCTGCGGTGCCGGCGATCCTGGTCCTGAACTACCTGGTCCTCCTGCCGATCTACGCGCGCGACATCCTCGCCGTCGGAGCGGCCGGGCTGGGGCTGCTCACCGCGGCAATCGGAGTCGGCGCCCTCGCCGGATCGATCGGCGTCGCGGTCCTCCGCCCCACGGGTGGGGACGGCCGGCTGATGCTGTCGGGCCTGGCCGTCGCCGCGCTCGCGGTCAGCGTGTTCGCGGTGTCGACCTCGTTGCCGGTCTCGCTCGTGGCGCTGGTCGTGTTGGGGGCGGCCCAGGTGAGCTACTACGCGACCACGAACACCCTCCTCCAGATCCTGACTCCCGCCCGCCTTCGGGGCAGGATCATGTCCCTGTACATGCTGACCGCGATCGGGGTCGGCCCCATCGGGAACGTTGCGGCAGGCGCGGTCGCGGAGCGGTTCGGGTCGCCTGTGGCGCTCGCCGGGGGCGGCCTTCTGACCTTGGGCATCCTCGTCGTCGTGGCCCTCCTCGTCCCCGAGCTCGGGCGGCTTCGGGTCGACGATACGGGCCGCATCGGCCGGTCCGGCGCACCTCGACCCGGCGGCTGAGACGAGCGGCCCAGCCTCGACGCTGAAACCTTCGGGGGCTGCCCCGCCTCGTACCTGGTGATGGGCGGTCGATCGACCGGCCGGCAACGGGGACGAACACATGCAGCGGACCATTTCGATCGTGCGAGGCCTGGCGGTCGCCGGCGTGGCCCTTCTCCTCATCGGCGGGACGGCGCTCGCCACAGGCTCGATGGGAGGCAGCGGGTCCGCCATCGACCTGAGTCCCGAGTCGACGAGCTCGGCCCAGGCGACGGCGACCGAACGAGGGTCGTTCGGGACGTCGACCGTCGCTTCGCCGACGACGGCCGGTCGAACCATCGAGCCGAGTGAGGGCGCGGAGGCCTCCGAGGGCCCCGATTCGTTCGCCAGCCCCGAGATGCCCGGTGCCCCTGAGGATCGCCAGAGTGCGGAGCCCAGTAGGACACCGGAGGCCTCGGAAACCCCCGAGCCGAGCGAGACCCCGGAAGCGAGCGAGACACCCGAGGCGTCACAGTCCCCGGAAGTGGGCGATGACGGCGGGTCAGGCCGCGGCGGCTCCGGGGGTGGCGACGACGGGGGATCGGTCGACCATTGACCGTCCGGCTGGCTGGCCGGCGTTGGCGCAGCCTCGGCCATTCGGCCGGGTCTCGCCACGACGCGGCCCAGACGGGCCGGCGGCGGCGGCCGCATGATAGGGGCGTCGCCGACCTCGACCGCCGCGGTCATGCCCAGGTCGGACGCTCGGGGAGTGACCACCATCGGCGAGGGAACCCATCATGGCCAGGTCGGACCGGGCGACGATAGCGAAGCCAAGCGCGTCGTGGCCGCCGTCCTGGCCGGCGACCGAGACGCGTTCGCGATCCTCGTCGAGCGCGAATCACGCCCGCTCGTCGGCCTCTGCTATCGGATCTTGGGCGACCTCCACGATGCCGAGGACGTGGCCCAGGAGGCCTTCGTGAGTGCCTACCGCGCGCTCGGGAGCTGGCGGGGCGAGGGCGCGTTTGGCGCGTGGCTCGGGCGCATCGCCGTACGCCTGGCGTTCCGTCGGGCCGGCCAGCGACGGCCGGTTGCCTGGATCGATCCCGTCCATCACGGACAGGACGGTGAGCACCGCGCCGCCGGAGAGGCCGACCTCGAGCGGGCCATGGCCCGACGCCCTGGAAGCGCCTGGGGAGCGGCGGAGGATCCGGCCCGCCTGACGATCGCCGCCGAGCGGGCCGCCACGGTCCGTCGAGCGGTCGCCGAGCTCGAGGATCCATATCGCGAAACGGTCGCCCTGCGCTTCTTCTCCGAGCTTTCCCTCGACGAGATCGCGACGGTGAGCGGGCGCCCGCTCGGGACAGTCAAGACCCACCTCCGGCGCGGCCTTGCGCGCCTCCGGCGGTCTCTCGAGGGCGAGGGGGCGCTGGCGTGAGGGGCACGTCGGGACGCTTCGAGCCGAGCGAGCTGGCCGGGTCCGGTCGTGACGAGCCACGTGCCGGGGAACTCGCCGATCTGGCGCGTGCGGCCCGTGAGCTCGAGCGGTTTGCCGCCGCGGAGGACGTCGGCCCATCGAGCGACTTCACCGCACGGGTCATGAGCGCCCTGGCTGGCGAGCCGGCTCCTTCGGCCCGGCTCGACCGCTGGCTGCGGCGGACCCCGGCCGCGGGGTTGGTGAGCGCGGTGCGCGAGGCGTGGCGGGTGGCGTTCGGCGGGGGCCGACCGCTGGCCGCGCGAGCACAGGCTGTCGCACTCCTACTCGTCGTTGCCGTCAGCGTCAGCTCGCTGGGCACGGTCGGCGTGGTCGGAGCGCTGGGCCTGTTCGGTCGGTCGGGGCCGGAGCTGCCACCGATCGCCTCGCCGTCGAGCGGCCCGGTCGCCACCCCCGTGTCGAGTGCTCCATCACTCAGCCCGACGCCCTCGCTCGGGCCGACCCCACCGCCATCGGCCAGCCCGTCGTCCGTACCAGCCAGTCCGTCGGAGAGTCCGGACCAGTCCGCAGAACCGACCGAGACCCCCGAGGGGTCGCCCAGCGGGAGCGCGTCGCCCCCGAAAGGGACGCCACGCCCGTCGCCTTCGGAGACACCGGGACCGTCCGAGACGCCCGGCTCCTCGGACGACTCCGAGGCATCGAAGACGCCGAAGCCGACAGCGACGAGCTCGCCGTCGGAGACGCCGGAACGGTCCGAGACACCCCGCCCCTCGGGAACGCCGCACTGACGTTCGCTCGGCGAGGGCCAGACAGGCGGTGCTAGGCTGAGTCGGTGATCGTCATCGTGGGCAACCCCGCCTTTCTCCTCCCCGACGACCTCCAGCAGGGGGCGCCGGCCGGCCTGGCGGCCACGATCGCCCAGGCGGCGGCCAAGGCCGGCGCCCGGGTCGAGATGGTCGGGCGGGTGGGTGACGACCCCCTCGGCGACGAGCTGCTGCTGGGACTCTCCCGGGACGGGGTCGGCCATGCGGCGATCCTTCGCGACGTCGCACGGGCCACGCCGGGCTTGGTGCTCGAGGCCGCCCCAGCGCCGGACGATCCGGCGGCCACCAGCTATCGTCGGTTGCCGACCACCGGGACGGCGACCGTGCCCGAGCTCGACGCCGCCGACGTGGAGCTCGCCCTGCGCTACTTGCCCGAACACCGGGTGATCGTGATGGCGGATCCCGTTGGGGCGTCGGTCGCCCGGGCTGCGGCGGATGCCGCGGCCTTCGCCGGGGCGACGCTCGTGGCGGTGGTGGCCGCCGGGCAGACCCCTCACGCGGCGTTCGACGTGGCGACAGTGTTCGAAGCGCCGGAGGACGACGCCGACGGAGCGTTTGCAGCCCTGGTCGGCCGATTTGCCGCGGCGATCGATGCCGGGCGTCCGATCGCCGAGGCGTTCGGGGCGGTCCGGCTCGAGCTCGGCTGGGAGCCCGTCGCCAGCTGATCGGCTCGGCGGCGGGTGCGCTTCCGGCCGGGGCGCGAAGCGCGAGAGTCGCGTAGAGTCGGACGGCATGACGACTCCTGGCTTGGCCGACCCCGCGACTCCCGGTCCGCTCGACGCGCTCACCGCGATCCGGCTCCTCGAACGTGCCGACGAGTTGCTGGCAGGGGGAGACTTCCAGCCGGCCGGCACCCTCTACGACCGTGTGCGGGGCTTCCCGGATGCCGCCATCACCGGCCGCGCCCTGTTGGGGCTCGGCTCGGCGCTCTACCGGCTCGACCGCGACGACGACGCCCTTGTCCTCTGGCTTCAGGTGACGCAGCTTCCGGAGAACCCGAGTACCTACCCCGCCTGGCGCGAAGTCGCCGCGGCCAAGGTCCGAGGGGGCGACCTCCGGGGTGCGCGGGCGGCCTACCTTGCAGCCGAGCGGTTGGCGCCACCTGCCGACCGACCCGAGATCGCCTCGCGATTGGGCTGGCTGTCCAAGGAGACCGGCGATGCACGCAGTGCCGGCCGTTACTTCGCCCGGAGTCGCGGCGGCGCCGCCGCACCCATCGTGACCTACGGCCTCATCGCGATCACGGTGGCGGTTTCGTTCGCCGCGTTCCCGCCGACCGGTGACCGGTTGATCAGCCAGCTGTGGCTCGACAAGGGGGCCATCGCCGCTGGCGAGTTCTGGCGGCTGTGGACCGTCACCCTCGTCCACGGCGGCCTCCTCCATCTCGCCTTCAACATGTACGCGCTGTACCTGGCGGGCGTCCTCGTGGAACGGATCTACGGCGCCCCTGTCTTCCTCGGCATCTACCTGGTGACGGCGGCGGCGGGCTCGATCGGGAGCTTCCTGATGCCAGGCGACATCCCCTCGGTGGGCGCGTCGGGGGCCATCTTCGGGCTGTTCGGCGTGCTCCTCGCGGTGAGCCGGACCCACAACCCCGTCCTCGATCGACGGAGCCAGCTGATCATCGGTCAGATCGGCGGCCTGATCGTGCTGAACCTGCTGCTCGGGTTCGGGCTGGCTGGGATCGGCGCAGGGATCGACAATGCCGCCCACGTCGGCGGCCTGGTCGCCGGGCTGTGGCTCGGCGTCGTCATGGTGCCCGGTCGGGTGCCGACGCTGTCCAGCCTGTGGGTCCGCCCGGGCACGCCGGCGGGCGGGGACGAGGGGCGGGCCGGGCTCGGGCTGCTCCGTCTCCTGGCAGTTCTCGCCCTGCTCGTGGTGCTGGTGGTCTTGTTGGTCGTGGGCATCGACCTTCGCTGAGGATACAGGCCGAGTGCGGCCGTCGGCGGAACCGGGCGAGGCCGTGAGCGGCCCGGCGGGCGTCAGCGCCCGGCCCTCATTCCGGGCCGGTGAGCAGGTCGGTCCGGTCGCGGAAGCGATCGAGGACTCGGTAGAAGTTGCGGCGGCTCAGGCGATCGCGCTCCAGCGCATCGGCCGTGGTCCAGCCACGGTGCTCGTGCCGCAGGAGCGGCAGGTCGATCCGCACGGCAGACCGCGGCCCGAGGCGGGCCGCGTCGGAGACCTCGGAGAGACCCCCGCCATCCACGCCCGCCCGGAGGACGAGACTCCACCAGATGTCGAGGTTCCGGTAGAAGGCGAACTTCTCGTCGAGCGGACCGAGGCGCTCGTAGTCGTCGCGACGGAACGCCAGCCAGTACCCCGCGATGGCCTCGACCCGGCGGCCGGGCGCCTCATGGAAATGGCGAAGGTCTGGGGAGCCGAGACCGAAGCCGCCGGCCACGCCAACCTTCGGGTCGGACAGGACCGTCTCAAGCGGTCCCAGAGCGTCGCCCGTGAGCTCGATCGACGTGTCCGCAAGGACCACCAACGCGCCTTCGGACCGCCGCAGGCCGGCATTGCGGGCGCTCGCATGGCCGAGCCGGGCCGACGTGCGCACGATCTCGAGCGGACGTCGGCCGACCGGGGCCAGGTCCGGGCTGCCCGGTTCGAGCCGCGCATCCTGCTGGCTGCTGGGGGCGTTGGCGACGATGACGACCTGGGTCTCGGGAGGAGCGTGGACCCGGAGACCCGAGAGGCACCTGGCGAGGTCATCCGGCCAATCCTCGGCCAGGAGGTGGACGCTGAACCGGGCCGTGGTGGGCTCGCCGAGCCGTGACGGGACGCTCGTGGAGGAGCCGTATCTCGGAGCGGTGCCTCCCAGGGCGTCGGGCGGCGCTGCCCGCACGAGCTGCCAGCCACCTTCCCGATCGACGACCCTCCAACCCGCCGCCTCGATGCGCGCCCGGAGCTCGTCGGCGCGAGCCCAGTCCCGTTCGAGGCGGGCGTCCGCCCGCGACGCGGCCAGGGCGCGCACCGAATCGGGGGCGCGATCGGGCAGTCGGTCCCGATCGGGTGGTGGGTCCCGGTCCGGTTCGGTCGAGTGCTCCGAGGCGGGGGTCACGAGGGCCAGTCTAGCGGTCGGAGGCGCCGCCGAGCCCAGCCACCGACCCGGAGCGCCCAGGCGAGGGTGCCGGCGGGACCGCCGATACGGCGACCAGCGGCAGGACCACGCTGACGCGTGCCCCGCGGGGGGCGAGATTCTCCGCGTACGCCTCGCCGCCGTGCGCTCGGGCGAGCTCGCGGACGATGGCCAGGCCGAGGCCCGATCCTGGGCCGGTTCGGGCGGGATCGGCCCGGAAGAACCGCTCGAATGCCCGTGGCAGCGAGCCGGGCGGGAAGCCCGGGCCGTCGTCGGAGACGGCGAGCACGCTGGACTCACGGCCGAGCGGAGAGGCCGCGGCCGGCATGGGTGCGGCCTCCACCCAGATGTGGCCCCCCGGCGCGGCCACCGCCTGCAAGGCATTCTCGAAGACGTTGGCGAGGATCCGCTCGACGGCCAGGCGATCGGCAGTGATGCGAAGCGGAGCGCCGGGCGAGGAGACGACCTCCACCGCCACCCCCTGTGCGGCCGCCTGCGGTCGGAACCGCTCGGCAGCCTCGCCGGTGACGGCCGCCAGATCGATCGCTTCGGGCCGCAGGGTGGGTGCGCCCGATCGCAGCTGATCGACCGTATCGAGCTCGCCCATCATCTGCTCCAGCCGCTCCGTCTCCTCGGCGATCGCCCGGGCGGCCCGTTCAACGTCGTCGCCGGTGGCGATCCCGTCGCGCAGGGCCTGGGCGAAACCGCCGATGACCGTCAACGGGGTTCGCAGGTCGTGGCGCAGGTTCGCAAGGAGGTCCGCTTCCAAGCGTCGCGTCCGCTCCAGCTCTGCGGTCATCACGTTGAAGTGCTCAGTAAGCTGGCGGACCTCCGCAGGGCCTTCGAGCGGCAGGGGCGGGCCGCCGGCGCCGGGGATGCCCGAAGTCGCCGCCGAGAGGCGCCGCAGCGGACCGCCGACCGACCGTGAGAGAAGCCAGGCGATCGGACCGCCTACGGCGATGAGGATCAGGACGACGGCGGGGAGCGTTGTGCCAACGTCGCGGATTGCCTCCGCCCCTGACCGGTCGGGCGTGGCCAGGATCAGGGCGCGTGGCCCGACGCCGATCGCCGGGCGGAGGGCGACCGCCGCGAACTCGTATAGCTGGCCGTCCGAGAAACGTGCCTCTCCCCGCACCACCGTGCCTCGCGGGGCAGTCGCACCAAGCGCGATCGCCCCCGGCGGCGGGACCACCTCGTCGGTGCCGACGATGCGGCCGTCGGCGGTCAGGTAGGAGACCGTCACCCCCGCCGGGATGTCCTCGCGGAGACCCTGGAGGGCGGCCCGCAGCGTCGAGCCCTCGGCGACGTCGAGACGGGCCTGGCCCATCAGCGAGGTCCCAAGATCGCCCAGCCGGGCCATTGTGGCGTCCGAATGGAGACCCTTGAGGACGACGAACAGCGTCCCGCCGATGCCGAGCAGCAGGGCGAAGGACAGAATGGCGAAGCCGAGTGCGATCCGGCTCGTGAGGCCCCTGGGCATGGCGACCGGCTCAGCCGCCCTGCTCGTGGGCCGCGCCGGGCCCGGGCGCAACCTCGCGGGGAGGCGCGACAAGTCGATAGCCGAGGCCTCGCACCGTCTCGATCGGCGGTCCGTCCTCGCCGAGCTTCTTGCGCAGCTCCGCGACGTGGACGTCGACGGTCCGAGTCTCGCCCGGGAAGTCGGTTCCCCAGACGTCCTCGAGCAGGGCGTCGCGAGTCAGCACGACCCCGGGGTCGCGGGCGAGGGCGGCCAGCAGGTCGAACTCGCGGAAGCGCAGGTCGAGGCGACGTGCGCCGACCGCCGCCTCACGTCGACGGAGGTCGATCCGGAGCTCGCCAACCTCGATCGGACGAGCGCCGCCGGTGGCGGCACCCGTCCGGCGGAGGATGGCCTTCACCCGGGCCACCAGCGCCCGGGGATTGAACGGCTTGGTCACGTAGTCGTCCGCGCCGAGCTCGAGCCCCACGATCGCGTCGACATCATCCGAGCGTGCGGTCAGCATCAGGACGGGGGTCTCGCCTCGTCGTCGGATCTCGCGGCAGACCTCGTACCCGTCGAGCCTGGGCAGCATGAGGTCGAGGATCACGAGGTCGGGGTCGTGGCGGGTGTGGAGGGCGAGCCCTTCTTCGCCGTCCCCGGCGGCCACGACGGCGAACCCCTCCTTCTCGAGGTACAGGCGCAACAGGTCGACGATGTTGCGTTCGTCGTCGACGACCAGGATCGTCTTCATTCGCTCGAGGATACGCGCGGGGCCGCACGCTTGTGCCATCTCGTGTAAGGCGCGCGTAAGGGCGGGCAGCGGGGCTAACAGCGCGATGGCAGAGTAGGATCGACGCGCGAGGAGACCCGAACGGGAGACCGATGTTCGCCACGCTTGCCGGGGGATACCCATCGCCGCCCCCGGGCGCTCGCCCGTCCCCAGACCGTGCAGAGGATGTCCGCCTGATCCTGGCGGCCCAGGAGGCGGCCGGGCTCGAGTTGCTGACGGACGGCGGACTGGGGCGAGCCGAGCTCGAGGCCGGGCTCCTGACCAGCAAGGCGAGCCGGCCCGTGCCCACCGTCGTCGACGCCTGGCGCCTGGCCGCCCGGTCGACGGACCGTCCGGTGAAGCAGGCGATCCCGGGACCGTACACGCTGGGTCGCCTGATTGAGCCCACCGCGGCGGGCCGGCGGACCCGGGCGACGCTGGCCATCGCGGAGGCGCTGAACGAGGAGCTCGCGGCGCTCTCACGTGCAGGCTGCCCGCTGGTCCAGGTGGACGAGGACGCCGCCACGACGATCGGTGACGACGAGGGCGAACGGGCGCTCTTTCGAGATGCGCAGCGTCGCCTCACGGCGGGCCACGACGGCAGCAAGGGACCCCACCTCTGCCTGGCGATCACCGGCGGCAGCGCCGATGCGGCCGGCGCGGCGACGATCCTCGGTGGGCCGTACCGGAGCTTCCTCTTCGACCTCGTGGCGGGCCCGGACAACTGGCGCCTCATCGTCGACCTGCCCGGAGACCGGGGCGTGGTGTGCGGCGTCGTGGATGGCCGGCCGGATCGGGCCGACGACGTCGAGGTGCTGCTCTGGGCTGCCCGCTACGCAGCATCGACAGCATCCCGCGGCCTTGACCGCGTCGGGTTGTCGACATCGGGGAGCCTTGCCGCCCTGAGCTGGGAGGCGGCAGGTGCCAGGATCGACCTGCTCGGGCGGGCGGCGCGCTCGGCCGGGAGCGGGTCGGCGGCCGCGCTCGCGGCAAGGATCGACCCTCGGGCGGTCGACCGGCGGAGCGTCCGCTACAGGCGGAACGTGCCGACGCGGCAGCCGCGGTGAGGCCGCTGGCGCGCCGATGACCGAAGAGACGCCGGCCGATCGCCTGCTCCTCGCCTGGGCCGATCGGGTCATCCGCAACCGCGAGCAGGTCGATCGTCTCCGTGAGGTCCCCGACGGGCCCGACTTCTACGCTTCGACGAGCTCCCTCTTCGTGGCCGACCCGCGGCGGACCGACGATCTGACGCTCGCTGCCGTGCTCGCGCTGGCGCGGCCTGGCGAGAAGTGGCTCGACGTCGGCGCCGGGGCGGGCCGGTTCGCCTTGCCGCTGGCGCTCGTCGTTCGCGAGGTCGTGGCGGTCGACCCGTCGCCGGGCATGCTGGCCGGCCTCCGCGAAGGGATGCTCGCCCACGGCATCGCCAACGTCGTGCCCGTCGAGGCACGCTGGCCACTCCCGAGGGGCAGCCAGCCCCCGAGCGCCGACGTGGCCTTCATCGCCCAGGTGGGCTACGACATCGAAGCGATCGGTCCCTTCATCGCCGCGCTCGAGGCGGCCGCCGACAGGCTCTGTGCCGCGCTCCTCCAGTCAACGGTGCCGGCATCGGTCGCCGATGGCTTCTGGCCGCCCGTCCATGGGGAGGCCCGGGTTGCCCTGCCCGGCTTGCACGACTTCGTGGCGCTCCTCGAGGCTCGGGGCAGGACGGTGAACCTCCGGCTGCTCGAACACGTGCCTCGGCGCTGGCCGGACCGCGAGGCGCTCCTGGCGCTTCTCCGGCGCCAGCTGTGGGTCGAGCCCGGCGGAGCGAAGGATCGCCGGCTCCAGGAACTGCTCGCGAGCAGGATCGTCGAGACGGAGCACGGCCTCGAGCTCGTCGGGTCGACGCCGGCGGAGCTGGGCCTAGTCACCTGGCCGCCAGCGGACTGAGGCGGCTCGGTTCGGCTGAGTGCCCTTGAGCAGGGCGGCCCGCCCTCGGCGTCAGGGCGCGAGCGCAGGCGAGGGGCTCGGCTCCGGCGTCGCGATCGGCTCGGGCGAGGGGGCCGGCTGCGCCTCCGCCGGTGCCGGGTCGGGGACGGGCGGGCTCACGGTGGTGCTGCCCGCCTCGGGCGCCAGGGGCGCCGGGTCGGACGGGCGGCCGACGAGCAGGACTCCATCCACGCGACGGTAATGCGAGACGAAGCGGTCGACCCGAAGGACGACACCGTCACGGTCACGGACGACCCTCGTCACGACCACGTTCTGCCCGTCGCGGCGCGGCTCACGCCTGACTCGCTCGCCGGGCTCGAGGGTCCGGGTGAGGACGCGCCGGTCGGTGGCCTTGGCGGTGCCCACCACGGTCGGCCGTGAAATGGCGACGGCACGGCCTGTCGGGACCGTCCAGAGCTCGACGGTGATGAGGCCTGGGCGAGCGAGGGTGCGGACGTAGACCGGAGCCTCGCTGTCGTTCCGCCAGCGCAAGGAGTACCGCTCGGACCCGGAGGTCCAGACCGCCGCGTCGAGTCCGAGCGGAAATCCTTCGAGGGCGAACGCATGCGGACGGCGCTCGGAGATGGGGAACCCGGCCCGCAGGGCCGCCCCGAACACGACCGTCGAGACGATGCAAATTCCGCCGGCCAGCACGTTGTTCGAGGTCCTCCGTCCGTCGACGATGGCGCCGCCCGGCCGATAGCCCCGGGCGACGGTCGGCGTTCCCACGACGCGCCAGAAGTCGAACGTCGCGCCGGGCTCGACGAGCGTGCCGTCGATCTGGCGGGCGGGCACGAGGACGTTGGCGCCGTAGCCGGTCGAGCGGTCGGCGCTCCAGCGCATCGATGCTCCGGCCACCCGGCGCATCGATGCCGCAAGGGCCACGGCCTGGGTCTCCGGGACCGCGGCGTCCCGGACGAGCGTGCTCGCGATGGAGCGCGCGACCCCCTTGAGGGACGAGATTCCCGCGGTGGCTTCTGTCGCAGAGCGCTCCGTGGTCCGCTCGGCCCCGGCCTGGGCCGCCGTCGGGCCGTCCAGCCGGTCGGCGCTCGGCGGCGCCGGCCACGGTTCGAGGGCGACCGCCGGCACGGCGGACGCTGGAGAACGGCCGGCCGACGTGGTCGCGAGCGGGACCGCGAGGACCAGGGCGGCCAGGATCGACGCGGCAAACGCGGCCCGGGCGGCAGCCCCGACGATCTCGGGACGGCGCGTCCGGTCCCGACCGCCGGTAGGGGAGCCCTGCACGGCTCAAGGGTGCCGGATCCGGTGCGCCGGGCATATGGCCCCTTCAGGTCACACCGGGTGGCTCGACGGTCCCGGTGACCGGGGCGGACCCACGCTACGCTTGCGGCGCGATGGAACTGCTGCAGCGAGTGATCGGCCCGCTCGCGACCAACGTCTACGTGCTCGCCGACCCGGCGACTCGCGAGGCCATCGCGATCGACGCCGCGATCCCCTGCGTCGCCTGGGTCGCCGGGGAGCTCGAGGCCCGCGGCTGGACGCTCAAGCTCATCGTCTCCAGCCACGGCCACTGGGATCACGTCGGTGACAACGCCGCGCTCCAGGCGCACACGGCCGCCCCGATCGCGGTTCACACGCTCGATCGGCACCGCCTCGTGGACCCCCAGCCGCTCTATGCCCCGTTCGAGATCCCGCCCTCGGCGCCCGCGGTGGAGCTGGCCGAGGGCGGTCGGATTCGCTTCGGTTCGGTTCGCCTCGACGTCCTCCACACACCGGGGCACACGGAGGGGTCCGTCTGCCTCTTGGCGCCCGATGACGGCGTCATCTTCTCGGGCGACACGCTGTTCGCCGGGGGATGGGGACGGGTGGACTTCCCCGGCGGATCGGCCGAGCAGATGGTCGAATCGATCGCCCGCCTGACCCGCCTTGACGACGCATTGCGGGTCCTGCCTGGCCACGGCCCGGCGACGGCGATCCGCCGCGAACGAGCCTGGATGGAGCTGGTGGCCCGCGAGCGGCGGCTGCTCTTGTGATCCGGCGCCCGGCGCGTCAGCCGCCGCGGCGGTACGTGCCGGTCAGCTTCGCCTCGCCCAGGACCGTGCCGGAGATTGCGTGGCGCAGATCGGCCGCCGACCCCCGCCCTGACACGCTCGGTGCCACCGAGAGCGCGTAGAGGGCGAAGACGTAGTGGTGCGTTCCCGAGGGCGGGCAGGGACCCCCATACCCCATCCGTCCGAAACTGTTGGGGCCCTGGGGAACGCGCGCGTCGGTCGGGAGCAGTCCGCCCGCAAGCCCGCTCTCGGTCGCGGGCACGGAGATGACGACCCAGTGGACGAAGTTGCCGGCGTCGGGATCCTCGACGATCAGGGCGAAGGCGTGCGTTCCGGGCGGGGCGCCGCTCCAAGCGAGGGCAGGAGAGCGGTCGGCCCCGTCGCAGGTGCTCGATCGCGGGATCGCACCCCCATCGGCGAAATCGGGGCTGGTAAGGGCGAAGGATGCCGGTGACATTGCACCACCTCCGGGAGGCTCGGTCGCTGCCGCGTCCAGCGTCGGGGGTGCCGACGTCGAAGCCGCGGACGTCGTATCCGCGCTGGGAGTGCAGGCCGTCATCGCGAGCGCGAGGCCGAGCGCCGAGGCAGCCCGGACGATCCCACCGATCGGCATGCGCCCATTCTGCGCTGGCGGGCTACCGAGCAGCGCCCGGGATCGCCTTCCTCAATCCAGCGGCTTCCGGTAGGCAGCCGCCTGGCGCTCGACACCGAACCCCACGCCCTGGTACAGGCCAAGGGCACCGCTCGGATTCTCGGCGTCCACGCCCAGCGCGGCACTCGTGAGCCCGCGATCCGGCTGTCCGTCATTGGCCCCATCCTCCTCGCTTGGCCGCCGCCTGGGCAGCACCTGCCCGTCCGATCACGGCCCACCGCCGGCGTTCCTGGCGTCGGGCCAGCGCATCCCGCTCCAGCTCCCGATGGCGCTCCTCGCGCATTAGCCGGCGCCAGCTCTCCAGGCGGCCGGGGGCGAGGTTCCCGTCTTCGACGGCTTCGAGGACGGCGCAGCCCGGCTCGCGCCGGTGGCCGCAGTCAGCGAAGCGGCAACGGCCGGCCAGATCGTCGACGTCCGCGAAGGCTGCCGTCAGGCCTGCTTCGTCGTCCCAGAGGCCGACCTGGCGCAGTCCGGGCGTGTCGATGAGCGCCGCGCCGCCCGGCAGGAGCACCAGCTCGCGTGAAGTGGTGGTATGCCGTCCACGGGCGTCGTCCTCGCGGATCTCCCTGGTCAGCAGCCGCTCCTGGCCCAGGAGCGCGTTGATCAGCGTGGACTTGCCGACCCCCGACGAGCCGATGAGGACGACCGTCGAGCCGGTCCCGAGGTAGCTTGCCAGCCCCCCGAGACCGATGCCCGTGCGACCGCTGACGACATGGATCGGGACCCCGGCGGCGACCGACTCGAGCTCCGTTTCGGCGACGGCGAGCTCGACGGGATCGGTCGCCAGGTCCGCCTTGGTGAGAAGGAGGACCGGCTTGGCGCCGCTCTCCCAGGCGACCGCGAGGTAGCGCTCCAAGCGCCGGGCGTTGAGGTCGCGATTGAGTGAGGTGGTCACGAAGACGACGTCCACGTTGGCCGCCAGGACCTGCTCCCCGGTGATGCCCCAGCCCGGCTCGCGTCGACTGATCAGGGTCCGACGGGGCAGCACCGCGTGGATGGAGGCCGTTCCCTCGTCAGGTCGAGGTTCGATCGCGGCCCAGTCGCCCACGACCGGGAAGTCGGTCGGCGAGAGCGCCTCGTGGCGGAAGCGGCCGGTGACGGTCGCCAGGAGGTGATTGGTCGGCCCCGGGCCCTCCGAGCCCTCCCAGGCGACCTCGCAGGCGTCGCGATGGGCGACGATGACCCGGGCTGGCCGCCGGCCGGTTTGGGCGTGCTCGGCGAAGGCGGTGGCGAGGCCCTCGTCCCAGCCGAGGTCGGCCAGCGACGCGTTCAGCGCTCCCGCGCTCATCGGGCCGTCTCCGCGACCTGGGTGAGTGGTCTTGCCCATGCCGTCGTGCTGGCGACCACCTCGAAGCCGAGGCCGCCGTACAGGGTGGGGGCCCCGAAGTCGGAGTCGCCGTCGACGCCCAGCGCCGCGCTCGTCATGCCTCGCTCCCGGATCGCCACCAAGCTCGCGGCGAGGAGCGCCCGGGCCAGACCTCGCCGTCGCCACGGGCGGCGGACCGAGATCGATTCGGTATGGCCGACCAGGCGGCCGGTCATCGCGTTCTCCTCGGGATCGATGAAGGCTCGGACTTGTCCGGCGACCTGCTCGCCGTCCCAGGCCACCCGCCAGAGGCTCGGGTCGAAGGTCGGATCGGCCAGGAACTGGGCCCAGGCCGCCTCCGAGTCGTCGCCCTCGGTGCCCCAGTGGTCGCGGAACGCCTCGTTGCTGGCGTCGAAGATCGCTCGCAGGTGAGCTTCTTGAACGGGCCTGATCTCGAGACCTTCGGGCAGCGGCACCTCCGGGATCTGCTGAAGATCGGTCCGCTCCATGTCGTAGAACCGGCGCACGGCGTGATAGCCGCGCGAACGGACCGCCTGGGTCGCCACGGCGTCGCCATCGTGGGCGAGGATCTGGAGGTCGCGGTCTTGGAGGGAGCCCTGGCCGGCCGCGATCTCGAGCGCCCGGCGCTCAGCCGCCTCCAGGAGGGTCTGGCGGGCAGTGGGCATCGCGGACGGGTCGACGAACTGGTAGCAGACCAGCGACCAACCGCCGGCCGGCAAGGGCAACGACTCGATCCTGGCGTAGCCAAGGATGTTCCCCTCCACCGCGGCGATGAAGACGTCGCGGTCACGATCCGAGCCCGAGAGATGCTCGTAGGTGGCGGTCACCGCGTCGAGGGTTACCCGGTCGGCGGATCCCCCGGTCTCGCGACTGCGGTTGTTGACCCGGACCATGGCCGGATAGTCGGCCGGCGCCTCGAGTTGCCGGACGACCAGGTTCGAGGACGAAGCGGTGGCGGACGGCTCGTCCTCCGCGTGCGGGATCATCGGAGACATCGTCGTCACCCCACCCTCTTGAGCTTGCCGTTGCGTTTGGCGTAGCGCTCGGCGCGGCCGAAGGCCCAAATGCCGAGCGGGATGAGCGCCGCGCCCATCAGGGCGAGCGGCCACAGGTCGTGCAGCACGGACGTCACCGGGGCGCCGTCGAGCAGGCCGGCCCTCACGCCGTCGAGGATGTAGGTGGCGGGCGAGAAGCGGGCCGCAACCTGCATCCAGCCGGGCAGGACGTCGATCGAGTAGTAGACGCCGCTGACGACGAGCAGGCACGACTGGAGGACGAAGGTCATCTGGGCGCCCCTCTCGACGTAGAGGAGCGGCAGGATCGCGGCCATCACGCCGATGCCGATGACCGAGAACGACCCGACCAGCATGACCACGATCGCGGTGGCCAGGTCCGCCTTCGAGAGGTCGAGCCCGAAGAAGGCGACCAGCACGACCAGGATCACCGCCGTGTGGATGAGGCCGTAGACGATGGCGTAGGCGGTCGAGCCCAGTAGCTGGGCTGAGCGCCTGACGGGCGCCATCATCGTGTATTCGAGGGTGCCCTCCCAGCGCTCCCAGGCGATCGTCTCGGCGATGAAGCTGAAGACGAGCGACAGGTAGTTCCAGAAGATCGCGCCGATGACGAGGGAGAAGATGAGCCGCCGGTCGCCCTGCTCGGCCCCGATGAACGAGATCGAGAGCGCGCCCGCCATCGCATAGACCAGGAAGGCGACCTCCCAGCCCCAGTAGCGGCGCGTCAGATTGAAGTTCCGTTCGATGAAGGCGTAGCTCGCCCTCAGCTCGCGGGTCATGGCAGTCATCGTGGGTACGTCCCTTTTGGCGGGGCCCGCCCGGGACCCATTAGGGGTTCCGGGCGGGCTCAAGGTGTTCGATGCCGGGGTCCGCCGCGATCCGGGCGCCGATGGCGATCAGCGAGCGGCCGAAGCGGCCGCGGAGGCTGCGCCGTTCGGCGCGGGCCGCGTGGACGGCCCGTCGGGCGGCGAGATGGCGTTCGCTCAGCTCTCGGACGCGCTCCTCGTGGAGCACGACCGCCAGCTGGCGGAAGTGTTCGACGTTCATGGCGGTCCTTCCTCTTCGTGCCTGGTGCACGGTCCGGTGTGCGTGGTCGGGGCCAGGCCGGCGGAGGCCGGTCGGCGAGGCGTGGTGCGGGAGATGCGTCCCGCGGGCGCGTCTGTTCAGATCACTCATCGTGACCCTCCTCTTCACTGGGCTCGACGTCGTCGTCGAGCGAGCGGCCGGTGTAGGTCATGAACGCGGATTCGAGCGTCGGTGGCTCGCCGTGGTCGCGGGCGACCTTCGCCTTGAGCTCGGTCGGCGTGCCTTCGACGACCAGCCGACCCTCGTTGAGGATGCCGATCCGTCCGCAGAGGCGGTCCGCCTCGGCGAGGTCGTGCGTGGTCAGGACGATTGAGGCGTCGTGTGTCGCTTGGACTTCCTCGATGAACGTCTGGACATCGAGCTTGGAACGCGGGTCGAGTCCGGTGGTCGGCTCGTCGAGCAGGAGGAGGGCCGGGCTCGTCAGCAGGGCTCGCGCGATGGCGACCTTCTGCTGCATCCCCCGGCTCATCTGCTCGAGTGGCCGCCCGACGCGCTTCTCGGAAATCCCGAGCCGGGCGAGGATCGCGATCGCATCGCGTCGCGCTCGGCCGGCTTGCAGGCCGTAGAGCCGGGCGGCGAAGTCGAGGTTCTCCATCGGCGAGAGCTTCTTGAAGAAGGCCGCGTCGACGCTCACCCGGTTGATGAGGCGTTTGACGGCCATCTCCTCGCGCTCGATGTCGTGGCCGAAGACCTCGACTCGACCCTGGTCCAGGGTGAGCAACGTGCTCACGAGCCGGATCAGGGTCGATTTACCGCCGCCGTTGGCGCCGAGGATCCCGTAGATCTCGCCGCGCTCCAGCTGAAACGAGACGTCGTCCACGGCCACCACCGGCTGGCGCTTCCGGCCGACCTTGAACCGCTTCGTCACGTGCTCGACGAGGAGGGCCGGCGGCCCGTCGCGGCGAACGCTCTCCGCCTCGCGGAGGTCGGCCGACCGCGACGCCCCGACCCGCCCGGCGCCATCGACGCTGGTGCGCGGGCGACCCGTCGGTCGTTCGGTTGTGATGGTCATGGCTTCCTCGCTCGGTTGGGGCGCCGCGAATGGAAAGAGCCGCGGGCCGGTGACGTCGGTCGACATCGGTGGGCCCGCGGCTCCTGGGGGCCTCACGCTCCGCACGAGCGGTGAGGCATCAAAAAAGCCGGGGGCCCGACTGGCCCACGGCTCGTGGTTCGCTCGGTGGCGGCGCTGCCGCCTCGTGGCTAGCTCGAGATGGGCACAGTCCTCCCGTCAGGCGCGATGGCGCCGCCGACAAGCGGCAGCTTTCGCGCGTTCCGGGTGAAGGCGATGGAGCTCACGTAGAGCCTTCCTCCATCTCTGGGCTGGACACAGGGCGCCCTGGTCGGACGCCGTCGGCGAGTCTACGAGCGCCGGCTCCCCGATGTCAAGGAGACGTTTGTCTCGTGTCGAAGGCCAGCAATTCTGTCCGAGCTAAGGGGACAGCGACTTTGTCACCCTCGATCCCATGGAGACGAGGGAGCCTGTGGGCGCGCGACGACCGCGACCTGTACCCGCTCGTCGCCGCCCCGCCGACGGCACCGGTCCTGCGGGCGCGCAGGCTCACCCGGGTGCCGGAGCTGTCCCCGCCGCCCGAGCCGCGGGAGCCGGTCACCGATCCGGCTCCGTCAGCCGCGTCGACCCCGCGCAAGCCGTCCGACCACCCCTGGCGCCGCTATCCTGCGGTCCGACCACGGTGACAAAGTCGCTGGCCGCCTAGCGGTCAGGGTCGCTGTCCTCCGACAGGAGACGTTTGTCTCGTGCGCGGGCGGTGGCCCGGCGCCCCAGAGCTGCTGGCCCGGGGGGCCGCGCCTCCAGGCAGCTCGAGCTCCAGACGCATCATCACTCGAGGGACCCCGCCGGTGACCAATTCGGTCGCCCGCACAAACGCGAAGCCGGCCCGCTCGAACATCCGACGCGTGCCCGTGTACGCCGCGGCGGCCGCGATGCGGCCCTCGCCGACATCAGCCGGGTAAGCCTCGAGCGCCGGGGCGCCGTGCTCGCGCGCGTAGGCGATCGCGGCCGTCAGCAAGGCCGCCGCGATCCCCCGCCCGCGGGCCCGTCGCGAGACGACGAAGCAGACGATCGCCCAGACGGGTCGGTCGTCCAGGCGGGGCAGGACCCGCGAGTGCTCGAGGCGCTGGAAGTCGGTGCGCGGTCCCAGTGAAGTCCAGCCGAGCGCGCGGCCGTCTTCGACCGCCACCAGGCCGGGCGCCGGGTCGCGATCGACGAGCTCGTGGAGTCGGTCCCGATTGGCTTCGGCTGGGCCGAACGCTCGACCTCGCAACCGGAAGTAGGTGCACCAGCACCACTTGGGGTCGCCACCCTCGCCGAAGAGCGCCGTCAGCATGTCCCACGTAGCTGAGGTAAGCGGGACGACGTGGAGCGTGGAGGTGCGGGCGGAGTCGGCCATCGCGTCGATCTAGGGCCGGCGGACAGCCGCCGTGCGAACTGCGACGGCGTTGCCGGCACGGTCAGTGACCACGATGCGCAGCCGCACGCACGTCCCACGCGCGATCGAGATGACCGGGTACGGGGAGGCCGTGTCCGGGGTGGTCTTCACGGCCCGCCAGCTCACGCAGGACGTGCCGCGCGCCAGGCCGGTCTCGAGCGTCACCTTCGTACCGTCGACCCCGGAACCTGCGTCCTTCGACGTCCAGCGGAAGGTGTACCGGGAGCTCGAGATGCGGGAGGCGCCGAGAGGGGCGGTCACCCGGATGGTCGGGCGGGCCCGATCGACCAGCACGGCCGCGCTCGTCGCAGCTCCGGTTCGTCCGAGCGAGTCCACGACCTCGATCCGCCAGCGGTAGCAACTTCCGCTGGCGACCGGGGCCGAGGTCGGGTTGGCCGACCCGTCGAGCACCGCGTCGATTGCCCACCCGCTCCAATCGCAGGCTCCCGCCGCAATCTCGGTCCGTTCCTGGGTCACCGCGCGGGAGGTGACGGAGGCGCCGTTCTCGAGCTGCTCGGACCAGCCGACCGTCACGCCGGAGGTGCGGGTGAGGGTGGTCTTGGCCGGCCCGGAAATCGTGATGGCGGGTGCGCCCGGGACCGGTGTCTGCGGTGGCGGGCTCGTCGCCTGGAGCGTGGCCAGGGCCGCCGCGACATCGATCCGGCCACCGGCGATGAGACCCTCCGTCGGCAGCGGGGCTGCGGTGGACGTGAGGGCCGCCTCCCTCGTCGCGACGGTGGAGGTCGGAACCGCGCTGGCGAGCAGGGCCAGCGCACCCGACACGTACGGCGTGGCGGCCGAGGTCCCCGAGAACGTGACGTTGCGGTCCTCCCGGTCGAGCACCGCCGCCGTGCCCGGTGCCGCCAGGTCAACCCAATCGCCTCGCTGCGACCATGCCTCCAGGGCATCGCTCTGTGCGGTGGCCCCGA
Source organism: uncultured Chloroflexia bacterium (assembly GCA_963712585.1). Classification (GTDB taxonomy): domain Bacteria; phylum Chloroflexota; class Limnocylindria; order Limnocylindrales; family CSP1-4; genus CAVQIH01. Next base: position 37,594 of record CAVQIH010000020.1, on the reverse strand, counting down.
CCGCGAGCACGCCCGGCAACGCGGCCGGATACTCGGCCGTGCTGCTCCCGTCGTTGCCGGCGCCGGCCACGATCGAGACCCCCGAGCTCCGGGCGTAGGCGACCGCGGCATCGAGCTCGCCCTGGTCGTCGGTCCCGCCCAAGCTCAGGTTGATCACGGAGGCGCCGTGGTCGACCGCCCAGGTGATCCCGGCGGCGATGTCCGAATCCCAGGCGTCACCGTCCGCGTCGGCGACCTTCACCGCGAGGATGCTGCACGCCGGGCAGATCCCCGCCCCGCCGACCCCGTTGTCGATCCTGCCGGCGACGATCGCGGCGACCGCGGTCCCGTGCCCGTGGTCGTCGGTCGCGTCCTCGTCTCCGTTGACGATGTCCGTCTGGCCTACGATCGCGCCGCTGAGGTCGGCGTTCGCGGTGACCCCCGAGTCGAGAATGGCGACCACGGTGGCCGGGCTGCCAAGCGAGGTCGCCCAGACCGTCGGCATGCCGATCTTCGCTGGCCCCCACATCTGCGGCCAGAGGGGATCGGACGGTGTGTAATCCAGGACGTGCGCCAGTGCGTCCGGCCGGACGTGGGCTGGTCCGTATCGCGTCGCCAGGACCCGGTAGGCCTCGGCGGCGGTCCGCCGGCCGACTTCGACGACGGCGATGCCCAGGCGTGCGTCGCGCCGAACGATGCGCGCGCCAGCGATCGGGGCGACAGTCGAGATCGGCGCCACGATCCGGGCCATCCCCGCATTCGCCGCGAACGCCGGGATGGCCATGACCGACGGGGTCGGGAGCATCGAGGCGGCGATGGCGAGGGCACTCGCAACCCCGAGGGTACGAGTGACGGACGTGGTGCGGCGGATGTGGTTCACCTGGGGATGGTCAGTTCGGGTCCCCCTGTCCGGGCATTGTCCGACCCACCGCGATCGCCGGCAATAGCCCCTTCAGCTGGCGGCCTGACCGAAGCGGCGCAGGAGTAGGTGGCGCGACCCTCGGCCCGCAAGGCCGATCAGGCCGGGAAAGCGGCATGGTGGGCAAGCCACGGGCGGAGCACCGCGAAGAACGGCTCCCGTGCGCGGCGCTCGCGCCAGGGCTCGTGGCCGCACTCGGGCAGGCTCGCGTACCCGAGCTGCGGGACGAACCGCTGGAGCACGTCGCGGATCGCCGGTCCCGGATGGGGGTCATCGTCACCGTGGAGCATCAGCACGGGCACGCGGATCCGGGCGAAGATCGCCGGCTCGATCCCCTCGCGTTGCAGCCGCAGGACGTCCGCCCAGGTCTCCTCGTGCCCAGGGCCGTCGACCGGGAGCCGGTCGCCCGGCCGGTCGGCGTCCTCGAGCGGATCGACCGACTGAGCCGCCGCCGCGAGCCGCCCGCGCTCGGCGAGCAGGCGATCGAGCTTGGCGGGATCGGACGTCGCGCGCGCCAGGTCGCGGAGCTCGCGCATCCGGCGTCTGCCGCCCGGGCCGAGTCGCTCCTCCATCCGTGTCGTGTACTCGGCCCGGCAGTCGTCGCCATAGGTCCCGCAGCCGACCAGGGCCAGGGCGGCCACGCGGTTCGGGTGGCGGGCCGCGAACGAGAGGGCCAGCATGGCGCCCCACGACCAGCCGACGAGGGTCGCCGGGGCCGGCGCGACCGCAGCCAGATCGGCCACGTGCTGCTCGACGGTCAGCGGCACGGCGCCGCTCCGTCGCTGCAGGGGCTCCAGCACGCGAGCGTCCTCCGCGAGGTTGCGGGCGAGGTCCGCTACAGAGCCGGGTGCACCCGGGCCCCCATGCAGTAGAACCACCGTCGGCCCGGCCGCGCCGTAACTCCGGACCTCGATCTGGGGGAGCCTCACGGCTGCCAGACTACACGGGGAGCCACCCGACGGCTCGCGCGAACCGGCCCCCCAGCAGGGCAGGCGGCGAGGGTTTGACGCCTCGGGCGACCCCGCGTACGCTCAGCGGCCCGGGCCAAGCGTCCCCGGTGCCGGAGTCCGCGTGCAGATCATCCCGCTCAACCCCATCGGCTCCCGCCGTTCGATCGTCGAGCTGGTCGGACGCGGCTGCCTCGACGCGCAATTGGCGGCCCTCCTGTGGCTGACGGTGGAGGGTCGGATCCCGCTCCTCGTCGCCGACCCTGGATCACCCGGGGCCGGCCTCTTGCGCGCCATCCTCGGCTCCTTCGCGGAGCCCGACGCGCCACTCGATCCGGCCCTGGACTCAGATCCGGCCGCGGCCGTGGCGGCGATCCAAGAGGGGCGCGGCCGCGGGGCGACGATTGCCGCCGACTCCCTGGAAGGACTCCTGCGAGCCCTGCGGGCAGCCCCGTTCCGGCTCTCCGACGACGCGATCGCCCGCCTCGGCGTGGTCCTGGTGGTGGAGCCCGTGGCGCCCCGGGTCGCGGCGGCCCACTACCTGCGGCCGGTGCGCCTCGGCGCGGACGGTCGGCTCGACCGCCGCGGCCCGGCTGTCCTCGCAGCCTGGGATGACCTCGCTGCCCGCTTCGACCATTTCGACTGGGGTGTTACCTCGGACCTGGCCGAACGAGTCGGCCTCCCGCCGAGTGTCTTCGAGGCTGAGCTGGAGCGCCGGGCCGCGCACCTGACTGCCCTGATCGACGCCGGTACGAGTGGTCTCGCTGCCGCCCGCCGCGCGATCGACGCGTACCGCCTCGCGATCGCCAGGGCACACCGGCACTGACGGCATGACGCGCTCCGATCGCTCCGGGCACACGCGGGGGGAGGACACGACCGGCCAGGACGCGTCCCGCCCCCGGACGCTGGGCGAGCTCAGGGCCGCCGGCTACCGGACGCGGACGGTGAAGGAGGAGCTCCGGGGTAACCTGATCGCCCGGCTCGCCGCGGGTGAGGGGGTCCTCCCGGGCATCGTGGGCTACGACGAGTCCGTGGTGCCAGCCGTCGAGAACGCAATCCTCGCCGGCCAGGACATCGTCTTCCTCGGCGAGCGTGGCCAGGCCAAGACCCGCATGGCGCGGCTCCTGGTTGGGCTGCTCGATGCGGCGATTCCCGTGGTGCGCGGCGGTGAGCTCAACGACGATCCACTCCACCCGATCAGCCCCTCGGCGCGGGCGATCGTCGAGGAGGGCGGCGACGCGACGCCGATCGACTGGCTGGTGCGCGATCGCCGCTATCACGAGAAGCTGGCGACACCGGACATCACGATTGCCGACCTGATCGGCGAGGTCGATCCGATCAAGGTCGCCGAGGGTCGCTACCTCTCGGACGAGCTGACCCTCCACTATGGGCTCATCCCGCGTTCGCATCGGGGCATCTTCGCCATCAACGAGCTGCCGGACCTCGCCGAGCGGATCCAGGTCGGCCTCCTCAACATCCTCGAGGAGCGCGACGTGCAGATCCGCGGCTACACGATTCGCCTGCCCCTCGACCTGTTCGTGGTTGCCTCTGCCAACCCGGAGGACTACACGAGCCGCGGTCGGATCATCACCCCCCTCAAGGACCGCCTCGGCTCGCAGATCCGGACCCACTACCCGCGTTCGCTTGAGCACGAGATTGGGATCATGCACCAGGAGCAGACGCGGTTCCGGGCCGAGGAAGGGGTCCCGGTCATTGTCGTGCCGCGGGTGATGGAGGAAGTCCTGGCCGAGCTGACCCATCTGGCGCGGCGCACCCCCGAGATCAGCCAGCGCTCGGGAGTCAGCGTGCGCGTCTCGGTGGCGAACCTGGAAACCCTGGGAGCGGCCGCGCTCAAACGGGCCGTCCGCCTCGGCGAGCCCGTCGCGGCGCCGCGGGTGTCGGACCTTGGGGCCGTCATCGCCTCGACGACGGGGAAGATCGAGCTCGAGACCGCCGGCGAGGAGGCGCCCGAGGAGCGCGTGGTCGAGCGATTGATCACCCGAGCCCTCTACCAGACCTTCAAGCGGCATCTCGACCTCGAGGACCTCGAGGAGGTGGTGACCGCCTTCGAGGAGGGGCTGGTGGTGGAGACGGGCGACCGGGTCTCTTCGCGCGAGTACGTGGCCTGGATGCGGGAGGTGCCGGGCTTGCCAGGGGCAGTTCGCAAGCTCGTCGCCCTGGAAGTCGACGATGAGGCGAGCCCGGCAGGGTCTGGCGGGCAGACGCCCCGTGGCGCCGCCTCGGGCCCGGCGGGGCTGGAGGCGGTGGTGGCCTCGCACGTCGAGTTCATTCTCGAAGGGCTGCACCTGCACCGGCGCATCAACAAGGACCCGAGCCCGACCGGCCAGGTCTATCGGCGGTGACCGCCTACTCTCCGGATCCCCGCCACCTCGCAGGAGAGGCCGCGGAGCGTGCCGCTCCGGGTGGCCGTCGGGTCCGTACCGTTCGCTACTCGCGCTGGGATGGGACGCAGGCAATCCCCGCCCTCGATGCCGACGAGATCGTAGATGCGCTGGCCGACGACCTCATGGCCGAGGGCAACCTCGACGAGGCGCTGCGGCGCCTGCTCGAGCGAGGACACCCCTCGTCCGACCCGGCGGCGGGCGCCCTGCCGGGCCTCCGAGAGCTCCTGGAGCGCCTGCGGCAGCGACGTGAGGAGACACTCGCTCGGAGCCAGCTGGGCGACGTGCTGGCCGGGATCCGCGAGGAGCTCGAGGCGATCGTGGACCAGGAGCGCTCGACGGTCCAGCATCGGGTCGACGCGCTCGATGCCACGCCCAACGGGTCCGCCGCCACCTCGCCGGACCCGGCAACTCAGGCCGCCCGTGCCGTCGTCGAGCGTCGCCTCGCTCAGCTCGACGAGCTGCCGCCCGACGTCGGCGGGCAAATCCGCGGGCTCGGCGAATACGACTTCCTCGATCTGAGCGCTCGTGAGCGCTTTGAGGCCCTGGTGGAGCGCCTGCGCCGAACCATCCTCGACCAGTACGTGGAGGGCCTGTCGGACGCCATCCGCGCGACCTCCCAGGACGACCTGACCGCGAACCGGGAGATGGTCCGCGACCTCAATCGGCTGCTCGAGGAACGCCTCGAGGGTGGAGACCCGGACGCGAGCGAGTTCCTTGCCCGTCACGGTCACTTCTTCCCGGGCGCCACGAACCTCGACGAGATCGTCGAGCAGCTCGGGCGGCGCATGGCGGCGATGCAGTCACTCATGCGTTCGCTGCGGCCCGAGCAGCGCGCGGAGCTCCAGTCGATGATGGAGGCGCTCCTCCGCGACGACCGCCTGCGCTGGGATCTCGGCCAGCTCGCGGCCAACCTCGACCAGCTCCTGCCGGACGGCCTCGGCGAGCGCTACCGCTTCTCCGGGAACGAGCGGCTCGGCCTTGAAGGAGCCCTCGGCCAGCTCGCGGCCCTGGAGCGGATGAGCGCGCTCGAGCGGCAACTCGAGGGGCTCGAGCATCCCGGAGACCTGGGCTCGATCGATCGGGCCGAAGTAGGCGACCTCATCGGCGACGACGCCGCGCAAGCCATCGAGGCGCTCGACGGACTGGCCCGGCGGCTCGAGGAGGCCGGCTACGTCGAGCGGCGGGGGGACCGGCTGGAGCTCACCCCGAAGGGCTCCAGACGAGTCGGTCAGAAGATCCTCGACGACCTCTTCGCTCGCCTCCGGCGCGATGCCTTCGGGGGCCATCGAATCGATCGAGCGGGCAGGGGAGGGGAGCGAACCGAGGACGCCCGGCCCTACGAGTTCGGCGATCCGTTCCACCTCGACCTCAACCGAACGCTGTTCAACGCCCTCCGGCGAAGGGGCTCTGATCTCTCCGGCAGCGCCGGCGCGGCCTTGGAAGGGAACCGCGCCGGCCGTCGCACCGAGATCCACGGCGGCAGTCCTGGTGCCGTGGGTATCGCCCCGTCCGACTTCGAGGTCTTCCGGACCGAGGAGACCAACCGGGCGGCCACGGTGCTCCTCGTCGACCTGAGCCGCTCGATGCTTCTCCGCGGATGCTTCGTGGCGGCCAAACGGGTGGCCCTCGCGTTGCACACCTTGATCCGGACGCAATACCCGCGCGATCATCTGGCGGTCGTCGGGTTCGCCTACTACGCGCGGGAGATTCGCCCCGCTGCCCTCCCCGAGCTGTCGATCGGTCGGCTACGAGTACGGCACGAACCTGCAGCACGGCCTGATGCTCGCCCGGCAAATCCTCGCTCGCCAGCACGCTGCCAACCGCGAGATCGTGGTCATCACCGACGGCGAGCCGACCGCCCATTTCGAGGACGGCGAGGTCGAGTTCAGCTATCCGCCGACGCGACGGACGCTGCAGGCCACCCTCCGCGAGGTCGGGGCTTGCACGCGCGAGGGGATCACCATCAACACCTTCATGCTGGAACGGTCCCGTCCGCTGGCCGAGTTCGTGGCCCACCTGACCCGGCTCAACCGCGGCCGTGCGTTCTATGCCGAGCCGGAACGTCTCGGCGAGTACGTCCTGGTCGACTTCGTGGCCCAGCGCACCAAGCACGTGCACTGAGCAGACGGCGCCGTTCCAGAGTCTCGCCCAGCCCTGCCAGGCAGTCGCCACGCGGATGTTCGGCAACGCCCAGGGTCGGCTGGTGCCGCGTAGTCCGTGTACGAGTGCAATGACCGGTGATCCCTTCCTTTGAGGGACGAATACCCATCACGCGACTGCACAGCGGCAACGGTCTTGCGCGGTATCCGCCCAGTGAATGCCCGTCCCACTTGGACCCGACCGAGGTCATAGCGCGCCCTTCCGCCGAGCGTAAGGGTCCGTCGCGCCCAACCATCCGCGGCTGCCGGCTCTGCCTAGCATCCGCGTCATGACTCATCTGGTCCCCAGCAGGCGTGTGGCACCGACACGCGCCGACTGCTTACGGCTCGGTTCGGCGGACCTCGACGCCGTCGTTGCCCGGCGGTGGTCCGTTGAGGTGGGTGCGGCCCCCCAGAGGGTCAATCGATCGTCAGCCCAGACAGCCGTCGCAGCCTCGCGACCAACACCGGCCGGGGATTCCGGTCTCGGTGGCGCCTCCGGCAGGGTGAGGCAGCGATCTTGGGCGGGATCGCAGGCGCCCGAGTCGATGAAGACGAGGCGACGGCTCCACGCGCCGCCCGAGACAACGCCGCAATCGGTCGCGGCCAGCTTCGCCACTGATCGGTCGCGGGATCCCAAACGTGCTGGCCGAAGAGGAGCTCTCCCCCGTCCCAAGTCGCGCCGATGCCGAGCATCGAGCCGTCGTAGGGCGGCGGCGCAGCCGTCCGCCATCGTCCGGCATCGGGATCGAGAGCCACCGCCACGAGTGGCGCTGATGTGCCGTCGCCGAACGCGATCACGACGAGCTCGGTCCTGGTCCAGGCACCCGAAGCGACCCCAGCGGGATTGGCGGCGATGGGAGCGATCTCCATGTCCCGGTGACCTGCCGCGTCGGCCTGGACCGGCGACCGCCTCTTCGTGTGGGGCGGCTGGGTCGGGGGCCGAGGGACGAACTCGTGGAGTTCACGCGGGCCCGGATCGCCACCGCAGTCTCGGCGCTCCACCCGGGCCGAACGACCGGGGCTCAATGGGCCGGACGGCCGGGGAGAGCTCGGGCGAGCCGTCGTACCATGGCGGCGGCAGGGGTCCGTCCAACACTGTCACGTCGCACTCATGTCGCGGCGCCTCGCGCCGCTCCCGTGCACAGGAGTCTCCATCCATGCCCACCGTCGCCCGCTCCGTGCCTGAGCTCCTCGGCCTCCTCGACGGGATCGCCCACGTCGCCGGCGATCGACTCGTCGTCGTGGACGAGGCCGCCCTCCGTGGCCGTGGCATCCGAGACGTCGTCTGGAGTGCCACGTTCAGCGAAGACCCGGCGACTGTCGAGGCGGCCCGCTGGATCGTCTGGGAGGCGAGCCAGGAGGTCGGCGCCCGCTCGGCCAGCATCCACGAGCTCTACGTTGCCCGTTCACGGGGCGAGTACGGCGGCCTCACCGTCCCGGCCATCAACCTGCGAGCGCAGACCTTCGACATGGCGCGGGTGATCTTCGAGACAGCGAGGGCGAACGACGCATCGGCGGTGATCCTCGAGCTGGCCCGCAGCGAGCAGACCTACACCTTCCAGCGCGTCTCCGAATACGCCACGAGCGTCCTGGCGGGCGCGGTCGCCGCCGGCTGGCACGGCCCCGTCTTCATCCAGGGCGACCACTACCAGTTCAACGCCAAGAAGTACGCTGCCGATCCCGAGGCGATAACCGAGGAGATCCGCAAGGCCTGCCGAGACGCCATCGCCGCCGGCTACCGCAACATCGACATCGACAGTTCCACCCTCGTCGACCTCTCCCGGGCCACCCTCGACGAGCAGCAGCAGGAGAACTACCGACGGGCGGCCGAGCTGACCGCGCTGATCCGCGGGCTCGAGACCGATGGGGTGACCGTCAGTGTCGGCGGCGAGATCGGCGAGGTCGGCAAGAAGAACTCGACGCCCGACGAGCTGCGAGCGTATCTCGACGGCTACCGGCGCGAGCTCGATGGGCGGGCGCCCGGCGCGGTCGGCCTGGCCAAGGTCAGTGTTCAGACCGGGACGAGCCACGGCGGCGTGCCCCTGCCGGGTGGCGGCGTGGCCGAAGTCAAGCTCGACTTCGCCGTACTCGAGAAGCTCGGTGAGGTTGCCCGCGAGTACGGCCTGGCGGGCGCCGTCCAGCACGGCGCGAGCACGCTGCCCGACGAGCTGTTCCATCGCTTTCCGGCCGTCGGCACGGCCGAGATCCACCTGGCGACCGGTTTCCAGAACGCGCTTTACGAGCACCCGGCCTTCCCGCCCGAGCTCCACCATGAGATCGAGGCGTGGTGCTACGCCAACGCCGCCGACGAGCGCAAGCCCGACCAGACCGACACCCAGTTCGTCTACACGACCCGCAAGAAGGCGATCGGCCCGTTCAAGCGAACGCTCTGGGACCTGCCCGACCAAGGACGAGATCCTCGCCTCGCAGGCGGCCAAGATCGAGTTCCTGTTCCAGCAGCTCGGCGTCCCTGGCTCGCGCTCCATCGTCGAGCGGTACGTGAAGCCGGTCGAGGTCCACCGGCCGCTGCCCGAGGCGCTCAAGGTGGTCGCGGCGGCGCGGTGAACGGCGCGGCGTCTCTGCCCCAGCGCTCTCGCGACGCGGCGGCCGGTGACGGCCGCCGCGTTCTAGCCGCGGCTGCGCCCGTGTCCCTCCGAGCGACGACCAGGCACGCCGCGGGCACCCGACTCACGATCCTGGTGGTCGCCCTGGTGCTCGCCTCCCTCGGGTTGATCGGGACGGCCGGCGCGGGCGGCAACGCGGCGCTCGCCGCGTCGGGCGACAAGGTGCTCGTCGGTGCCGGCGACGTCGCCCGCTGCGGCCAGGGCGGTGACGAGGCGACGGCCGCCCTCATCGACAAGATCCCCGGCCTCGTCTTCGTGGCCGGCGACACGGCCTACCCGAATGGTTCGGCTCGCGATTTCGCCGACTGCTACGACTCGTCCTGGGGCAGGTTCAAGACGCGCACTCGCCCGGCGGTCGGGAACCACGAGTATGTGACCTCAGGGGCGGCGGCCTACTTTGACTACTTCGGCTGGCGGGCCGGCAACCCGAAACGTGGCTACTACAGCTACACCCTCGGGGCATGGCACGTCGTCGTTCTGAACTCCAACTGCTGGGCCGTCGGCGGCTGCGGCAAGGGCTCGGCGCAAGAACGCTGGCTTCGGCGCGACCTCGCCGCCCATCCCACTGCCTGCACGCTCGGCGTACTGGCACCATCCGCGGTTCAGCTCGGGCCTCCATGGCGGCACCACGGCCGTCACGGCCCTCTGGCAGGCTCTCTACGAGGCCGGCGCAGAGGTCGTCATCAACGGCCACGACCACGACTACGAGCGTTTCGCGCCCCAGACGCCTTCGGGCAAGCTGGACCGTGCCGATGGAATCCGCGAGTTCGTCGTAGGGACCGGCGGCGGGGCGCTCTATGGGATCTACCGAGTCGCTGCCAACAGCGAGCGGCGCGCGGGCTCGACCTACGGGGTCCTGAAGCTCACCCTGAGCACGGATTCCTACCGCTGGGACTTCCTCCCGGTCCCCGGATCTACCTTCACCGATTCCGGGACCGGGAGATGTCACCCATGACCGCCCCTGGGCCCGACCGCTCGTCCGGGCCGCAGGACACCGGAGTTCGGAGCGGCCTGGAGCGCCAGTCGTCGGCGTGGTCCCGAGGCCGAGCTCGACGCTTGGCTGCGGCTTGCTCTCGAGCTGGCCGATGCTGCCGACGAGATCGCCCTGCGGCACTTCCGGCGTGACCTCGAGATCTCGACCAAGCCCGACCGGACCTTCGTGACGCAGGCAGATCGGGCAATCGAAACCCTCGTGCGCGGCCGGATCCTGGCTGTCCACCCCGAGCACGGACTCATCGGCGAGGAGTACGGGACGGAGCGGGAGCGAGCATCCGTCCGTTGGTACATCGATCCGATCGACGGGACCCACAACTTCATCCGCGGGGTGCCGCTCTTCGGGACGCTTCTGGCGGTCGAGCGCGACGGTGAGCTGCAGGCCGCGGTCCTCTCGGCACCGGCGCTTGGCGAGCGCTGGTACGCCAGGCGCGGAGGTGGGGCGTGGGCCATCGGCGCGGTGGGCACGGCCGGGCCCCGGCGGATCTCCGTGTCCGGGGTGGCCTCAGTCGCCGATGCCCAGCTGCTGTACGGATCCGCCCACGACATCGAGGTCAGTGGGAAGGCGCCCGGATTCCGGCGGCTGCTCGGCGAGGTCTGGCGTGAGCGCGGGTTCGGCGACTTCTGGGGCTACGCCCTGCTCGCCGAGGGTGCTGCCGAGGCGATGGTGGAGTGCGACCTCTCGCCGTGGGATGCTGCGGCGCCGCTCGTCCTCATCGAGGAGGCGGGCGGGCGTGTCACCGATCTGGACGGGCGGCGGCGGATCGACACGCGGACTCTCCTGGCGACGAACGGCCTTCTCCACGACGAATTCCTCGCCCGCCTTCAGAAGCCTGCCTGAGGCCGACCGCCCTGGGCCTGTGGCGGCCGTCCGGGCGGCCCGCCCGGACTATTGGGCGGGTTGGGCGAGCGGCTCGCGCTGGGTACGATCGGGCGGTGATCCGAGGCGGACCCTTCCGGGCGATCGCGGCGCTCCTGGTCGCCCTGCTCGGGACCGGGGGGTCGGGCCTCCTCGGTGGCGACCAGGTCGTGGCCGGGGGCGCCCCGACGCTCGGTGGCTGCCCGGTCTTCCCCGCCAGCAACGTCTGGAACCGTCGGGTGGACCGGCTGCCGGTGGCGGCGAACTCGGCCACGATGATCGCCGCGATCGGCCTCCACGCCGGGCTCCACCCGGACTTCGGCTCGTACGCCGGCTACGGGATCCCGTACAACGTCGTCGACCGCGGGCACGCCGCGGACCAGCGTCCGCTTCCTCTACGCCGACGAGTCCGACCGCGTCCGCTACCCGATCCCGGCGCACCCCCGGATCGAGGGCGGCTCCGATCGCCATCTCCTGATGGTCGACACCGAGCGCCTGCCGGCTCTACGAGCTGTACGACGCGGTGAAGACGGCCAGCGGCTGGCAGGCCGGATCCGGAGCGACCTGGAACCTCCGCTCGAACGCCCTGCGGCCGAACGCCTGGACGAGCGCCGACGCGGCCGGCCTGCCGATCCTGCCAGGCTTGGTGCGCTACGACGAGGTGGCCGGCGGGGCGATTGCGCACGCGCTGCGGTTCACCGCACCCCGGACGTGCCGGGGCCACATCTACCCCGCCCGCCACGACGCCGGCAGCGGCTCGTGCCGAACCCGGCCGCCGATGGGCCTTCGGGTCAGGCTCCGGGCGTCGGTGGACATCTCGGGCTACGGCCGCCAGGCGCGGGTCTTGCTCACCGCCCTGAAGCGCTACGGCATGATCCTCGCCGACAACGGGTCGCCCTGGTTCGTGACCGGCGCCCCGGATCCGCACTGGGACGACGACGCCCTTCACGAGATCGGAAGACTGACCGGCGCCGACTTCGAGGTGGTCGACACCGCGGCCCTCCGCTAGAGCGGTCGACGTCCCACGGCGGTCCACGCCTGTCGCGCTGCCCGAGGAGTAGCGTATGGCGATGTTCACCGAGGACCTGCGGGCGAAGCTGGCCGGCGTCTTCGCCCCGATCTGCACCCCCTTCTCGGTCGGCGAGGAGGTCGACTTCGGGGCGCTGCGACATAACCTCGCCCGCTATGCCGAGAGCGGCATCCTCGGCTATCTGACGCTGGGCTCGAACGGCGAGAACCGCAGCCTCACCGAAGCCGAGCGGCTCGAGGTTCTCGAGGCCGTCGTCCGCCATAAGGGCGCCGGCCAGGTCGTCATCGCCGGTGCCACCTACGACGCCCAGCGGGAGGCCGAACGCTTCCTGGCCGCGGCGGCCGATCTTGGCGCCGACTTCGGCCTCGTGCTGTCGCCGGGCTACTTCCGGAAGCAGATGACCGACGACGTCCTGTTCCGCTACTTCTCGACGCTCGCCGACTCTGCCCCCATCCCGGTCTTGCTCTACAACGCCCCTGCCTTCTGTGGCGTGACCCTGAGTCCGGATCTCGTCGGCCGCCTGGCGGCCCATCCCAACATCGTCGGGATGAAGGACAGTGCGTCGAGCGGCATCGAGAACTTCCTGCCCTTCCAGAGCCCGTCCTTCCACGTCCTGGCCGGCTCCGCCAACTTCCTGTTCGCCGCGATGATGGGTGGGTCCGCGGGTGGCACCGTCTCCTTGGCCAACTCGTTTCCGAGCGTGGCTCTCAGGCTCTTCGAGTACGGGCGAGCTCGTGACGAAGCGGCCGGCGCTCCGTATCAGGCCAGGGTGGCGCGCATCAACCAGGCGATCTCCGGCGTCCACGGGGTTCCGGGCGTCAAGGCCGCCATGAACCTGGCGGGCTTCCAGGGCGGCGTTCCCAGGCGCCCCCTCCTGCCGTTGACCGACGTCCAGGTGGCCGAGCTCAGGCAGTACCTCGTCGGCGAGGGCCTCCTGGCGTGAACCGCGACATCCTCTCGATCGACGTCGGCACCAGCGCTCTGAAGCTCGGTGTGTTCACCCCGACGCTCGATAAGCGCTGCGAGGCGCGGCGCGCCTACGACTTCCATGCGTACGACCAGGGCAAGGCGGACATCGAGGCGGAGCAGTGGTGGCAGGCCTTGCGCGAGTGCTGTGCCGAGGTAGGTGACGCCCTGGCTGACGTCGGTGTCGTCTCTCTCTCGGTTACGACTCCTGGACTCACGCCGATGGCTGCCGACGGGACGGCGCTGGCGCCGTCGGTCCTGTTCCTCGACGGCCGCTCTCACGAGCAGTCTGCCGCCATCCGCAGGGTCGTTGGTGAGGACCGCTTCCTGCGCGAGGCGTGCAACCTGCCCGTCTCCGGCGGCTCGTCGCTGTCGACCATCCTGTGGTTCCGCGATTGCCAGCCGCAGGTGTGGGAACGAACGGCGGTGTTCGGCCACTGCAACTCCTATCTCGTCAAGCGCATGACCGGCCGCTGGGCGATCGATCCTTCGACCACCTCGATCACCGGCTTGTACAACACGGCGGCCAACGACCTGACCTGGAACAGCGGCATCCTCGAGCTGGCCGGCATTCCCGAAGAGAAGCTACCGCCGCTCATGCAGAGCTACGACCCGGTCGGCACGCTGCTCCCCCACGTTGCCGACGAACTCGGGTTGCCGCGCGACTGCACCGTCCTATGCGGCGGCAACGACGCTGTCCTGGCGGCCCTCTCGAGCGGCCTGACCGAGCCACGTGACGTCAACATCATCAGCGGGACCTGCGACATCGCCACGGTCTGCACCGACCGGCCGATCGCCTCTCCCCACTTCAACATGCGATGCCACGCCATCCCCGGCCGCTGGCTCACGTTCTACGTCCTGAACGCGGGTGGGGACGCCCTCGACTGGTTCCACGGCGTCTTCTGCCGCGACCTCGACGACGGGCGCTTCTATGACGACTACGTCCCCGGCGTTCTCGAGGAGTTCCTGGGCAGCCCGGACGTCGACCGGCGCGAAGCCGAGCTCCCCGAGTACGTGCCCCACCTGAGTGGTAGCCGCTACTCGCTGGAGCGACTCAAGGCGAGCTTCACCGGCCTCTCGCTGGAGACCACCCGCGACGATCTCCTGCTGAGCGTCATCCGGGGAAACATGACCTACCTGGGCAAGCACCTCGAGGAGGTCGCCCACCTCGTGAACCTCAGCCGGACGGTCGGGGTTTCCGGCGGCGGTGCCAACGTCCGCGGCATGCTCGAGGCTCGACGGCGGTGGACTGGTGACTTCACCTATCGCTACCAGGACCAGTCCTCGTTGCTTGGCGCGGCCATGCTCGGCCAGATCTACCAGACGGGCCAGCTGCCCGGCCGCAACGTCACTCAACGCGGAGGTCCGGCAGGGAGCTAGGCCCGCGCGGCCTCCAGCGACTCGGCCAGGATGGCCAGGGCGAGGTCGACCTCATCGGCCGTCGTGACGAGCGGCGGGATGATCCGGATCACCTGGTTGTAGGCACCCGCGGAGAGCAGGATCAGGCGCCGGCGCAGCGCCTCGGCGATCACCCGCGTGGCCACCTCGGTGTTGGGAACGCGACCGTCGCCATCGTCCGGCTTGACGAACTCGAGGGCGAGCATGCAGCCCAGGCCGCGGACGTCGCCAACCGTGCGGTGGCTGCGGGCGATGCCTCGCAGGCCCTCGAGGAACTGGAGACCGCGGTCGCGGGCATTGGCGACGAGGCCCTCGTCCTCGATGACGTCGAGCGTGGCGTTGGCGGCCGCGCAGGCGACAACGTTGCCGCCGAAGGTTCCCCCGTGAGTTCCTGGCCGCCAGCTGGCCATCAGATCCGTCCGGGCGAGGATCCCGGACAGCGGCAGGCCCGAGGCGACGCCCTTGGCGAAGACGACGATGTCCGGGTCGACCCCCCAATGGCTGATGGCGAATAGCTCGCCGGTCCGCCCGAAGCCCGTCTGGACCTCGTCGACGACGAGCAGGATGCCGTGCCGGCGGGTGATCTCGCGGAGGCGGGGCAGGAAGCCGGCGGGGGGCACGACGTAGCCGCCCTCGCCGAGGATTGGCTCCACGACGATCGCCGCGACATGCTCGGGATAGACCAGGGTGTGGAAGGTGAGCTCGAGCTCCTCCTCCCAGAGGCAGGTGCAGGCTGCCGGGTCATGCGCGCCGGCGGGGGCTCGGAAGCAGTACGGGTAGGCCGTCGAGTAGACGGAGCCGGGGAGCGGCTCGTAGTCGGCCCGGTAGACGTTCTTGGCGGTCGTCAGGGCCATCGTCTGGGCGGTCCGGCCGTGGAACCCTCCCCGGAACGCGAGGATCACCGGGCGTTTGGTCGCCGCCCGGGCGAGCTTCACCGCCGCCTCGACCGCCTCCGCTCCCGAGTTGGAGAGGGAGGCCTGCCAGGGACCGCCCGGCAACAGGGACCGCAGTCGGTCGTAGAGACGGAGCCCCGGCTCGTGGTAGACGATGTTCTGCTGGCCGTGGAGGAGCTTCGCTGCCTGCGCCGCCACCGCTGCCGCGACCCTGGGGTGGGCGTGGCCGGTGTTGGTGACGCCGATGCCCGAGGTGTAGTCGAGGTAGCGCTCGCCGTCGGTGGTGACCAGCCAGGATCGCTCCCCGTGGTCGACGATGATGTCGGTGACCCGGCTGATGACGGCAGGCACGACCGAACGGTCGGGCAGGGGGCCGCCGCCCGTGACGGCTCGCGGGGCATCACCCAGGGCGCGCCCGGGCTCGGCCGACGGGGTTGCGGCGGTCTCGACCATGTCAGGGCTCCTCTGACCGAACGCTCAGCCCTCGCTGGCCGTGACGGTGGCCGGTCTGGCAGCGCCACGGCGCTGGAGGACGGTGGCCAGCACGACCAGCCCCACGGCGACCAGGAAGATGGCGGTGCCGATCACGTTCACCTGCGGGGGCAGGTTGTTCCTGATCGTACCCCAGACCCAGACCGGGAACGTGTTGGTGGTGCCCGACGTGAAGTTGGTGACGATGAAATCGTCAATGGAAAGGCTGAACGCCAGGAGGGCGGCGGCCATGATGCCCGGGAAGATCAGCGGGAAGGTGACCTTCCAGAAGGTTGCCCATTCGGTCGCGCCGAGGTCCATGGCGGCTTCCTCGAGATGGCGATCGAAGCCCTGGATCCGGGCCCGCACCGTCACCACCACGTAGGAGATGTTGAACATGACGTGCGCGATCAGGATCGTGTTGAGGCCCAGTGGGTAGAAGATGCCCGACGGGATGATGCTCTTGAAGGGCTCCTGGCTGGCCGAGGCCACGAACAGCGTCAGGAGGCTCGCCCCGAGGACGATCTCGGGCGTGGCCATGGGAATGAAGATGAACAGGTTGGTGGCCGCCCGCCCGCGGAACGAGTAGCGGACGAGGGCCAGCGCGATGAGGGTCCCCAGGGCCGTCGCGACGATGGTGGCCACGGTGGCCACCAAGAGGCTGTTCGCGAGCGCCTCGGCGAGGCCGGGCCGCGCGAGCGGGTTGGCCCAGGCGTCGAGCGAGAACTCGTTCCAGACGAAGTTGAACTTGCCGACCGGATCGTTGAACGAGAAGGCGATCATGACCGCGATCGGGATCATCAGGTAGGCGATGGCCAGGACCGTGTACACGGGGAGGAGCCAGCGATCCAGGCCCACCGCATGGCGAGCCTCGGGCAGCGGCTCGGTCGGGTCGCGGCATCGCGGCCGGGCTCATGACGCGGCCGCTCCCGTCAGCTCGTCCGTCCCCAGCAGGCGCGCGTAGAGGGCGATGGCGACCAGGATCGCGGCCATGAGGACGAACGAGAGCGCGCTCGCCGTCGGGTAGTCGTTCTGGTTCAGGAACCGACCCTGGATGACGTTGCCGACCATCTGCGTCTTGGGGCTGCCCAAGCAGCTCGGCGTTGACGTAGTCACCGATGGCCGGGATGAGGGTCAGGATCGAGCCGGCGAAGATCGCCGGGAAGGGTCAGCGGGAAGGTGACCCGGACGAACGACTGCGGAGATCAGCCAGGTGCCGACGACCAGCCCGGGGATGGCCCCGACCGACGAACGCCACGCAGGACGAGGATCGGGTTGGCCGCGTCACCGACCAGAGATGCGTAGCCGAGCCCAACCACGAGGGCCACCGCCAGCAGGCCGCCGACGATGGCGCCGACGATCGTGCCGGCGGGCCGCCACGGCCCGGCGTAGAGGTCCTGGGCCGCCTCGATGAGCCGTCGGTCGACCTTCTCGAGCGACACGTAGAGGGGCAGGACCATGAACGGCAGGAACTCGTAGGTGAGGCCCGAGACGACCGCCAGCGGCGTGCCGATGACGCTGAAGTTCGGTCGGGCACCAGCCCCGATGCCGTCGCGGACGATGGCGAGGAACGGGCCGTCGTTGCCGAGGATGATCTTCCACGAGATCGTCCGGATCAGGAAGCTCGTGAAGAACGGGGCGATGACGAGGAACAGCAGCAGGTTCTTGTAGCGCCCGCCACGGAAGGCGATCGTGTAGGCGAGCGGGTAGCCGATGCAGGAAGCACAGCACGGTCGCCAGTCCGCCGTAGACGAGCGAGTTCGGCGAAGTTGTCGCGCGAAGCTGCGCTGATCGCGTCCGGGTAGTTCGCCAGGTCCCAGCGTCTCCGGTGGCCCGTGGAAGCCGGTCCGGAACGTCCCCTTCGCACAGGGAGAAGAGGAACATCTGGACGTTCGGGACGACGAAGAAGAGCGACGAGCCAGAGGAGGCCCGGGGCCATGAGCAGGTAGGGGATCGACCCAGCGATGGCGCTGGATCGCCTGTCCCATCGAAGCCTGAGCCCTCCCGTCGTCGCTCGCGCGCTCGCTTGGTCGCCGGCGCCTACGCGCCCTCGAGGTCGGCCATCAGGTCGCTGAAGCGCCTGGTCCTCCTCCGGCGTGACCACGATCTGGCCGTACTGCTTCGCGACCACGTCGGGCGGCGGGAAGAGCAGCGGGTTGCTGGCGCGCCTCGGGATCGAGTGCCGTGATCGCCTCGGCTACGCCCTTCGACCGGCGAGATGTAGTAGATGGCGTTGGCCAGCCGGGCCGCGATCTGCGGGTCGTAGACGAAGTCGATCATGGCCTCGGCCGCCCGCTTGTGCATGGCACCCTTGGGGATCAGCAGGTTGTCGGTCCAGATGATCGAGCCCTCGGTCGGGTAGACGAAGACGTCGTCCGGCGCCGCCTGACGAGGCCAGGTCGCCCGAGAAGACGAGCGCGACCCAGGTGTCGCCGCTGCCGAAGTCCTGGAGGTACTCGTTCCCGGTGAACGCCCGGATGTGGCCGTTGTCGACGTACGGCTTGCAGGAAGTCGTGGATCTTCTGCGCCGTCCTCGGCCGTGAGGTCGCTCGGGGTCGTTGGTGATCTCGCCGCGGGCCTTGCAGCAGGAGCGAGATAAGCGCGAACGTGTCCTGGTAGCCGTCGAGGAACGTCACCTTGCCGGCGAACTGCGGGATCGAACATGTCGGCGATCGAGGTCAGGTCGCGGCCGGTGCTCTTCCGGTTGTAGCCGACGCCCGTCGGCGAACGATCTGCCACGGGTAGTGGTAGTCCTGATTCGGGATCCCACGGCGAGGCCTCGCAGTGCGCTCGCGCAGGTTCGCGGCCGCGGTGGGGACGTTGGCCGGGTCGATCTTCTCGAGCCATCCCGGCTCGACCAGGCGGAGGGCCATGTAGTCCGTGATGACGATGAGGTCCCAGCCGGTGTCGAGGCCGGCCTGGAGGCTGCGGCGCCGACGGTCGCGAAGAAGTCCTCGTTGCTCTGGATGTCCTCGACGTAGTTGACCTCGACGCCGTACTTCGCCTCGAAGTCCGTGAGCGTCGGCGACGTGGTCTCGTCCTCGGTCAGGTCGATGTAGGCCGGCCAGTTGGCGAAGTTGAGCGGGCCCTCGATGGCCGTCGAGCCGGCTGCTCGCCGGCTGCGGCCGAGGGGCCGCGTTGCGGGCGACCGGGCGCTCGCGGCTCGGACGGGCCGTGCCGTCGTGCCGACCCGCCGCTGCAGGCGGCGAGGAACGCCCTGAACGCCGGCCAGCGCCGAGCCCTGCGAGGAAGTCGCGCCGGCTGATGGCTCGGGTCGGCGGCCGGTCGTGGCGTCGGTCATGTGTCTCCTCCGGATCGGCCGCCGGCGGCGGCTCACTCCTCCTCGTCGCTGGCGTCCTGCCCGCTCGGAGTCGCGGACGACGAACGTGTGGTCCGGCGACCAGGCCAGGACGACCTCCTCGCCCGGCGCCCAGAGCTCCGCCCGGCTCGCGCGCTCGACGTTCTGCTCGTAGACCGTGACGCGCTTCGCCCCGGCGGATCTCGACGATGTACTGGGTGCTGACGCCGAGGTAGCTGACGCGTCGCGGACGATCGCCATCGATCGCGGTTCAGGCCGGTCGGGGATCTCGTCGGTGCGCTCGAACAGCCGGATCTTCTCGGGCCGGACCCCGATCTCGACCGTGGCGCAGCCCGTCGGTGAGCGCCGCGCGGCACGCGGACGACCGTGTCGTCGGCGAGTCGCGCAGCACGGCGTACGCCGTCGGCTGTCCCGTCGACCGCGCCGGCAGCAGATTGCTGATGCCCAGGAAGCCGGCCACGAAGCGCGTCGTCGGTCGCTCGTAGAGCGTCTCTGGGTCGGCCAGCTGCTCGTAGCGACCGCGGTTCATGACGGCGATGCGATCGGACATCGTCATCGCCTCTTCCTGGTCGTGGGTCACGTAGATGAACGTGATCCCGACCTCCTGCTGGATCCGCTTGAGCTCGACCTGCATCTGCTTGCGCAGCTTGAGGTCGAGGGCGCCGAGCGGCTCGTCGAGGAGGAGGACCGCCGGCCGGTTGATGAGCGCCCGGGCCAGGGCGACCCGCTGCGCCTGGCCGCCCGAGATCTGGGTCGGCTTGCGCTCGCTCGAATCCGGGCAGCTCGACCAGCTCGAGCATGTCGGCGACCCGGCGCTTGACCTCGGCGTCCCTTGACGCCCTTGCGGCGGAGGCCGAAGGCGACGTTCTCGAAGATCGTCAGGTGCGGGAAGAGGGCGTAGTTCTGGAAGACGGTGTTGACGTTGCGCTGGTACGGCGGCAGCCAGGTGACGTCCTGGCCCTGGAGCTCGATCAGCCCGGACGTCGGCTGCTCGAAGCCGCCGATCATCCGCAGCGTCGTCGTCTTGCCGCAGCCCGAGGGCCCGAGCAGCGAGAAGAACTCGCCGTCCTGGACCTCGAGGTTGATGTGGTCGACCGCGACGACGTCGCCGAAGCGTTTGGTGACGTCGACGAGACGGACATCGACTTCGGGCACGGCCGTCCGGGTCCTCCTCCAAAGGTGCGTGCCGACGCGCGCCGTGGGACGCCGACGACCTTCACGGACGCATCGGGCCCAACGTGCGAGCCTCGCGGGACGGCGGCCGCAGGATAGGGCCGGCCTGGAACCGTTGTCAACTCGGCCAGCGCGTGCGGAGTTCGTAGTCGCGGCTGGCGGATCCCTACGGATTCCGCACGGTCGAGGCGAGGTTGAGACGGTGCGCGACCGCCGCCGTAAGATCTTGTCGACCACGGTTACGTCCGACAGCGTCCATGCAGCCGGCGTGGGCTGTCGCTTCACCCGGCCGGGTCCGTCCCGGCAACTGCGGCGACGCGTCGAGCCGGAGCGATGTCGAAGCGGGTGCGGTCGAGGAGATCGAGAATGCTGACGAGAGCCGCGGCCGCGCTGATCGACCTGCGGCTAGCGCTGGCTCGTGCGATCCGTAGGGTGTGGCGAGTGCCGGGCGACGTGTTGGGGCGGCTCGTCATGGGCGCCTGCGGCGTCAGCGAGCCAACCCGCCGCATCGCGGTCCCCGACCTGGGTGAGGTGTGCATCGTCGAGGACCCTCGAGTTGGACGCTACCTCGATCGGGCGCCGCTGCGGCCGTTCGCCCGAGACGCTCGGCAACGTGATCCTGGCGCGCACCACCATTCCCGAACCGACCCTCCGCCACGAGATCGAGCACGTTCGCCAGTGGAGCGCGCTTTGGGCCGCTGTTCCTGCCGGCCTACGGCCTCGCGTCGCTGGCGGCGCTGCTCTCGGGCAAGGACGCGTACCGAGACAACCGCTTCGAGGTCGCCGCGCAGGCGAAGGAGGCCCAGCCGCCATCGGAGGACGGTGCGCCGGGCTGAGGAGCTCCACCGGCTCGCTCCGGCGTCCATGCGGCCCAGGGCGCGAACCCGAGCGGCCCGCTAGGATATCGACACAGACCGCGACAGAAGCCCGGCTCGTGTCCCGCCCGGGCAGCCAGCTCCGCAGCGCAAGGATCGACCGCCGATGCCCACCCTGACCGAAGACGCCGTCTGAGGCACTTCCGGAACGTCCGCGAGCCCGAGCTCAGCGGCCGAATCTCGTGTCGCACAACATGATCAAGGACCTGCGGATCGTCCATCGGACCACATCGCGTTCACCATCGATCTGATCGACGCCCGCCTGCCCGCTGAAGGACGAGATCGAGCGCGACGTCCGACCATGCTCGAGCCCCTCGGGGCCGCGCGGATGACGTGACCTGGGGCGCGGTCGTTGCCGGGCGATCCACCCCCTCCCAGCCCCAGGAGCTGATCCAGCATCAAGAACATCGTTGCGATTCGCCTGGGCAAGGGAGGATCAGAAGGACGACGGTCAGCGCCAATCTCGCCGTCGCGCTCGCCCACCAGCGCGTCGGTCAGCCTCGACGCCGACATCACCGGCCGCCTGCCGCTCATGATCGGCATCGAGGCGCGCCCGTTCACCACTACGACGACGAGTCGAGCCGCTCTTCAGCGGCTTACCACGTGAAGGTGATTCTCGATCGCCTTTCTTCGTGCCCCGGGCCGGCCGTAGGTGTCGCACGGTCCCACCGCTCGTCGAGGCGCATCCAGCGGTTTCCAGACATCGATTGGGGCGGCTGACCCTGGTGATCGACCTCCCGCCGGGACGTCCAACGCTCAGCTCACCCTGGCGCAGTCGGTCCCGATCAGCGCGCCCATGCTCGTCGACGACCAGGACATCGCCTGGCAGAGCGTCGCCAAGGCCCTGGCGATCTTCGAACGTCTCAGCGTGCCGGTGACGGCATCGTCGAGAACATCAGCGCCTTCGTCTGCCCCTCGTTGCGGCGGCCGAGTCTTCGGTCGCGGCGGGGGCGAGCGCTTGGCCCGCGGCGCGGATGGTTTCCTGGGTCAGGTCCCACTCGACGTCGCCGTCCGGCCAGGAAGCCGAACGCCAGGGTGCCCGGCATCGCTCAGCGCGGACCGGTCCCGCGGCCCAGGCGCTGCGACGCGCTGACTTCGAGGTCGCCGCTCGATGACGTCGAGACGCTCACCGAACAGCGGTCGTCGACCATCTCCTCGCGGATCGCTTCGTCACGAGAAGGCAGCGGGGTCAGGCGCTGGAACAGGTCGGCTGCTGCGGCGAGGCGCCGGGCCCTGACCGAGCTTCACGCCGAGGAGAGCCGCTCGCCGCTCGAGGTCAGCGGCTCGCCCCGATGACGACGGCCGGCGGCCTCGGTGTCGGGACCTCGGTCGGTGGCTCGGACAGCCAGCCAACCGAAGAGCGCCGGCCTCGCTCAGGCTTCGCTCGGCGGCGACAGCAGTTCGTCGTCGCTGATCGGCGCCGGGTCGTCGGGGACGACCGCTGGTCGCCCAGGCTGTGGAGGACGGCACGTCGCCCTGGCGAAGCCGATCGATCCACCACCAGGCCGTCGTCCATGCCCAGGTTGCCGTTCGACGGCAGCGGCCCAGTTCGAAGCCGTCATCAAGGCATCGACAACCTGGCCCCGACCCCAGACGTACTGGTCCAGCTCGTCGAGACCACCCGTTCGATTCGCCTCGACGGTTCCCCGGCCGTGTGACCAGGCTGCTCGGCCGAGGGCGGCTCATCGACCGCGGAACCCGAACGTGGACCGCCTCGACTCGCGTAATTGGCCACTGTCGATTCGACACCGGGCGGTGCCGTTGCCAGACGGCGGCGACGAGGGATTCGCCGAATCCCGGTCGTACGGATACAGTTCGGTGACGCGGCCGCGCCCGGACCGCGGCCCGCGGCGGGGGAGAGACCAGTACGTGCCACATGGGGCGCGTCTCTGGGCGGTCCGGGCAGGGCCACAGATCAGCCGGCCGCCCAGCAGGACCACCCGCCGACCCGGTGCCGTCCCCCAGGATATCGCGATCGCCGTTGCCGAGGCGATCAATCAGGCCTGCTTGAGGTTCGCCTCGGGGAGGAAGCTCCGCCGCCGGAAGGGCGCCGAAGCCAGCGACTCCGCCGGTCCACCTTCGGAGGCCTCCCCGCAGACCCGGCGATACGCCTCACGGGTCAGGTCGTCCGGTGTCGGTCCGGCCCGCCCGTCGAGACGACGAGGTTGCGCGCCGGATCCCGTACCTCGAACGCCGCGTGACGACGTAGCTCGTGCAAGGCGGTCAGGCGGCCCACGATGACCCCGGCCCGGTCAACCAGGCCCCAGGTCGCCCCGGTACGTGTCGCGGGTCTCGCCATACGTCAGCTCAGCTCCCGATCGAGAGATCTCGGCGCGCCGGATCGGACCGCGGCGATCGGCAGGAGACGGCCGCGGAACGGCAGACTGAGGCAGCACCGGCGTATCGTACGACCCACCGATCCCGAAGCCTCGAGTCGAACGATCCCCTCGTCGTCTATCGTCGGGGGCGTCCGTCCGCCCCCGCATCCGCCTGGCCCCCGTCGGTCCGAGGCTCGCCCTTGAGCGATATGCCGCCCCCGCGAAGAGCACCTCGCCGACCCGGACCGAGGCCGTCGGCCAGCGGCTCGGAGAAGTCACCCGGTCGCCCTCGACCCCCTCGCCGCCGGGCGTGCGCGGCGGTTCGGCCGGGTCGTGCCGCCGCGGGACGGTGCTCGCGGCCCATCGCCCTGGCCGCCGTTCGCCCAGATCATCGGCGGGTCGAGCGGTCGCCGTTAGAGGCGGGCTGCGCCTCGGCCTGGTCCTCTTCGTCGCCCTCCTCCTGCCGGTCGGCTCGATCCTCTTCCTCGGGGGGATCGCTCTTTCGGCTCGATCGCTCGGCATCATCGACGACCGCGACCCTGCTCGCCGTCGCCGCGGTGTCTCTTGCTCGACGCCCTTCGCCCGCCTCGGTCGTCGGCACGTCGAGGGCTTCGTCCTGGCGCTGCTGATCGGGTCGCGATCGGGTTCGTACTCGGTCTGGACCTGCTGAACCAGGCGTGGTACACGGCTGGTGAGCAGGTGCGGCCGTGAGTTGGGCTGGCGGATGCGGCCCGCCGACCGGCCGCTCGTCGTCGAGTGGCGACCGTGAGCCCTCGTGCTGGCCGTCTTTCAGGGCTTCCTCCTGGGAGCCTGGCGAGCGGCTCGGCGGCGCGTTCAGCGGGCTCATCGGCGCGCTGCTCGGCGTGCCCCTGGGTACCTGCGGCGCGATCGCCTCGGGCCGCGACCGGGCTAGCCTCGGCGTCCTCTGCGCGCTGATCGCGTGGCCATTGTCGTCGCTGGCCGATAAGCTCCAGGCCGCTACAGGTCGAAGCGCTCGAGCGCGCTTCATCCCGAGCAGACATCGAGGCAGCACAGGTCGATGGCAGACTGCGGGCGGTGCCGAGCGGGTCGGTAATCGGTGGCGCCGCCTCGGCCCCGGTGGAACGTGCCGTTGCGCGGCGGAGTCGCGGCCGCCGGGCGCCCTGCTCGATGAGGTCGACGCGCTCCAGGCCTCGCACGCGCCAGCGGTCGACGTCCCGCCCGGATCCGCCAGCCGATCAAGGCGGCCGCGTCGCCGCCGGGGCCGGGTCCTTCGCGCTTCGCAGGCCAAGAAGATGGTGCGTAGGGTCAGCGCCGCGTCCCCGACTCCTCGGCCGGCCCGCCGACCCGCTGCCGGCCTCGCTCCTGCCCGACGAAGTCGAGCGGATCATGTCGATCGCCTCGGCGACGACGAGCCGCGTAGACCACCCTCGAGCGTCGACTTCGCCGCTATTCGACCAGAACGCAAGGAGCAGGAGGAGGAGCGTCGGCGCCTGGGTCGAAGCTCGCGCTCCACAGGTCGGCCTGCATTGGCGCGCCGCTACGGCACTCCGCTCATTGACCAGATCCTGGTCCGGATCCCGCCGCTTCGAGCAGAAGCGCTGAGCGGCTGCCGACGACGGCGCGGGGGAGGAACGACTGCCCACGGCGGCGTCGACCGACGAGGCACCGCCACGACCCCGGTCCAGCGCGCGCGCCGCCCCCCGCTGGACGGGCGGTTCGTGCCCGGGGGGTAGACTCCGGCCGGGCGGGTCGGCGGATGGCGGCGCGCGGCCTTAGAGCCGGTGCCGCGCAGCGGCGTGTCGGTTCGACCCCGACCTCGCCCACAGGCCACCCGAGAGACGGCGTCCGGGTCAGCTCTGGTGGCGGCGGCCGCCGGGTTTCCACGGTCGCGCGGCGGCCCTCCCCCACCTCTAATCGCCGGGCGATCAACATCACCCACCACGCCTGCCCCGAAGCTCAGTCCTCCTCGAATCGAGCTGCCCCCGAGCGTCTTTGCCCGCGAGATCGGTGACTCGATCCGCCGCCTGTCGCGGGCGCACGCATGTGCCGGCTCCCGGCCTGGCAAAGCGCCCCGCTCGCTCCTCGAGCGCGTGCTTCGGATCACGGGCCGTCCTCGACGAGCGGTCGATCAGCTCGTAGACCCACCTGCCCGACGCGCTGGCCGAAGAGCCAAGGTCATCCCCCTGGCCCGTCCCGATAAAGATCATGCCAGGCCGAGGAGGGCAAGCCCCTTCATCTTCAAGCGACGGTACCCGGTTCACCGATCACCCTCAGCGACTACCACGGTTGAACTTCCGACCGATAGACGCGTCGATGACGCCAAGCGTCGACAGGTGGATCGAGGACTCCGCGACCGGCGCGCGATGCTCGATCCGTTGAAGACCGTGGCGGCCGGCGAAAGGCGACTACGCCGTGATCGGCTTCACCGGCGCCCGCGCCGGCTGCCCTTCGAGGGCGGCTCGGCGAGCGTACGCTGATCGTCGGCCAGGAACGGCTCGTTCCTGGCTTCGAAGACCACCTGCTCGGACTCGACATCGGCAGGGCCGGAACTCGACCCTCGCCCTTCCCGGCCGACTATGCCGAGGAACGCTCGCGGCGCGGCGGCACCACTGCGCGGCCACGGTCCGCGAGCTGCGCCAGAGGTACTGCCCCGGGCGAATGACGCATCGCTCAAGGATCGGCAGGCCTACACCGACATCGCGGCCCTGCGCATCGATGTTCACAGCGCCTCGATCGAGTGGCCGCGACCAGGCCCGCCACGCCTTCGCCGACCGCATCATCGAGTACGCCAGTCGCAACGCGACCTACAAGCTGCCCAACGTCCTCGTCGACGACAGGTTCAGATCACGCACGACGAGCTGCGCTCGACGCTGTTCGCCAGGAATCACCGAAGCGCTACCTCAAGGCGACCAGGCGGACGCCGAGCAGCTCCATGGCGGCTACCAGCAACACCGAGAGCGGCAGAGGTCCTCCTCGTCCTCTGGAAGATCGCGGAGGCTGAAGAGATCAACGTTGCCAGCACGACATCGTCGCCGAATCGAACGCGGCCACGCATCCGCTACACGGCAACTCGAACTCTGATCACCCGCTTCGGTGCCGAACCGGTCGAACACGATCCGTCGCTCGTTACGGCGGACCCGTTGATCAAGAAGCTCGTCAACGATCGCTGGCCGCGCACCCCGAGCAAGACCCGTTCCCGCGTGCTCAGAGCTCGGTCGAGCACGTCCCCGACGAGGCGGCCAAGGGCGAGCGTCGCGCCCTCGCGGCGGCCCAGGCTCGACCTTGACCGGCGCCGTCAGTCCGCCCGGAGGTCGCCTGATGCTCGTCCCGATCGTCATCGATATCCTCGAGCCAGGAGAGAGCGCGCCTATGACGTCTGCTCGCGCTGTTGCGCGAGCGGATCATCTTCCTAGACAACGCGATCAAGGACGACATCGCCCATCTGGTGATCGCGCAGAGTCTATTCCTCGAATTTCAAAGACCCCGGAGAAGGACATTTTCAGCCTCTACATCGATTCGCCGGGCGGTGTTCATCGCCAGCGGCCTGGCGATCTACGACACGATGCAGTTGCGTGAAGGCCCGGTCACACGATCTGCATCGGCATGGCGGCGAGCGAGCAAGGCCGATCCTGCTGGTCGACCAGCACCGAAGCGCAACGCGCTACACCGCACAGCCGGATCATGATCCACCAGGGCTACGAGCGGCCGACAACACCCCGACGTGGAGAGGGTCCAGGAGATCAAGGCCCTGGCATTCAGGTACGACCACAATCCTGCACGCCACGCCGGCAAGCCCTACGACAAGATCATCACGACACCAGCAGGCGCAACTACCATGTCCGCCAGCAGGCGCGTGACTACGGCCTCATCGACGCGGTCTACTGCCTGCCCCAAGACGAGCTGCTCCGGCTCGTCTCGGCGCGGTCCAGCGCAGCGGGGGCGGCGACCGCCGAAGTCGACCGGTGCACGTCAGGTCGCCGAGCACGACGCCGCGAAGAACGCAAGATGCCCAACCTGACGCCTTCGTCAGGGCGGCCAGCTCGAGGTAGGGCCTCGTCGACGACCAGCAAGAGCCCCAAGGTCCCGTACCACTGCTCCTTCTGCGGCAAGAGCCGAGCAGGTCCGCGAGCTGATCGCGGGGCCAGGGCAGCTACATATGCGACAAGTCCGTCGACCTTATTCCCGAGATCATCGAGGAGGAAGTGCTGGAGACGCCGCGGCCCAAGTCGCAGGCGGCCAAGAGCTACCCAACCCTGACAACGACGCCCTCGACAGACGTCATCGGCAGAGCAGGCCAAGAAGATCCTGTCGGTCGCCGCTCCCACCCCCGCTGCAAGCGGTCAACGCCAGCCACCAGGTGGACGAAGTCGAGCTCCAAGGTAGAACGTCCTCCTCGTGGCGACCAGCTCGAAGACGCTCCTGGCCGAACGCTCGACCATGTCCTCGACGTGCCGTTCTACATCGCCGACGCAACGACCTGACCGACCACTACGTCAGCGAGAACGTAGAGAACGTCCTCCTGCGACTGATCCAGGCCACCGACTTCGACGTCGCCGCGCGCCAGCGAGGGGATCATCTACATGAACGAGATCGACAAGATCGCCCGCCAGACCGACGACCCCTCGATCACGCGCGACGTGCTCGGGCAAGGATGTCCAACAGGCGCTCCTCGAGATCCTGGAAGGACCACTGCCAAGACGTGCGCCCGGCGGCGAAGTGCTCCGACCAGGACCTTCATCCGGATCGACACCACAACATCCTGTTCATCTGCGGCGGCGTTCAACGGCTCGAGCGGATCATCGAGAGCGCGTCGGGCGCGAGACGATCGGCTTCGGGTCCGACGCCGTTGCCGCAGGGTTTCACGACGGTAGCTCGAGCACCTCATGCCCAACCTGCTAAAGTCGGGCTGATCTCCGAGTTCATCGGCGTTTTGCCGTGGCGTCACACTCTCCGCCCTCGGCGCAGACGATCTCGTCCGCGTGCTGACCGAGCCGAAGAACGCGATCACCCGCGAGTTCCAGAAGTTCCTCTCGCTCGACGATCAAGCTGTTCGTCTTCACCGACGGGGCGCTCAAGGCGGCCGCCGAGGCAGCCCTGGCTCGCAGACCAGGCGCCCGCGCGCTCCGCACGATCGTGGAGGAGTCACCTCCTGGAGGTGATGTACGACATCCCGGAGCGTGCCGAGATCCGCAAGTGCATCATCACCGAGGAACAATCCAGCAGCGCCCGCCACTCCTGCTTTTGACCAAGACGGACGTCGATCGCGGCGTCAACGAGGACTGAGCTCAAGGAGCTGGCGGCCAGCAGCGACCAGCCTCACCTCGAGAAGCGTCCGGCCAGGAGGGCGCCTGCCGCACCGATCGATCCAGCGATATGCTCACTACGACCTCACGGCGAGGAACCGAGGGTCGACGCCGACACGGCCCCAGAGCGAGTGCGGCTCGTGTCAGCCCACGCGGGACCAGCGGCGCGAACGTCGCTCGCGAGCCGTGACGGTCGGCGCCCGATAGCAGCGCCCGCGAGGGCGTCACGCCCGATGGCCCGGCCGATGCAGGCGATCAGCATCGGCCGGTGCTGGAGGACCCGCCGGATGACCGGCATGGCGCGCGACCAGCAGGTGGTACAGCCGCCCCCGTTCGTCCGCTGGACGGCAGCTCAAATTCAGGAGCTGGCGAGTGGCGGGTCCGGCGTTGTGCGGAGAACGATGGAGCGAAGCAGCGGGATGGCGCGACGGATTCGACGAGGACAGCGCGGTTCTCGCCAGAGCGTGCTCGGCCCCAGGAGGTCGAGGGCCAATCTCCCAGCGGTGGCTGGACGCCGACGTCTCGCACCCCGACGGCGCAGGCTCGACCGCCGACGCCACGCTGGCCCCGTTCGTGATCATCCAGCCGCCGCGGAACGTGACCGGCTCGCTCCACCTGGCCATGCTCGGCGCTTCCTGGTCGAGGATCATGACGCGCAGTGCCCGGATGCTCGGGCGCCCGGCCTGTATCGGCTGCCCGGCCTCGACCACGCCTCGATCGCGGCGCAGGTGGTCCTCGATCGGATCCTGGCCGCCGAGGGCGAATCGCGTCGACCTCGGTCGCGAGCGCTACCCTGGAGCGAATGTGGGCGTTCGTCCAAACCCAGACGCACATGCTCACCCAGCAGCGTCGGTCGGTACTTCGCTGGACTGGGGCCGGCTGCGCTTCACCATGGACGAGTTCTGCACTGGGCCGTCCGGGAAGCGTTCCCAGCGGCTCTACCGGGACGGGGCTCGCCTACCGGACCCCGAGGCCCTCGTGAACTGGTGCAGGGGTTCCCGGACGAGCATCTCCGATCTCGAGGTCGTCCAGCCCAGGAAAACGGACCCTGTCGACGATCCGCTCCATCTCGCCCGTCCGACGGCTCCCCCAGATAAATCGCACGATCGCAGTCAGCCAGACCCGTCCGGAGACGATCCTCGGCGACACGGCGGTAGCAGTCCACCCCGACGATCCCCCGCTACTTCGACCTCGTCGGGCAGCAGGCGGTGATCCGTTCGTGGACCGCGTGGTGCCGATCATCGCCGACCCCGTCGTGGAGCGCGACTTCGGAACGGGCGCCGTCGAGGTGCGCGCCGCCGGCCCACGACCTCGACGACTACGAGACGGGCCGGCGCCACGAGCTGCCGATGGTCACGGTCACCGCCTTCGACGACAGAGCCGATGAACAGACGCGGGGACCGTTGCGCAGGGTCTCGACCGTTGTGGCGCGACGCGAGCGATGTCGTGTATGCCCTATACTCGTTCCGGTTGCGTGTGCTCTCGCGTCGCGCCTACCGGTGACAGATTGGAGCCCCACGGAATCGTCCCCGTGCTCGTTCATTCGGCCCTCGTCGTCGAGGACCGTGACCATGGGCGGCTCGTGGCGCCGGCCCGTCTCGTAGTAGTAGAGGTCGATCAGCTCGTATTGATCTTGACAGCACCCGTTCCGAAGTCGCGTTGCGCGACGGGTCGGCGATGATCGGCACCACGCGGTCCACGAACAGGATCACCGCCTGCTGCCCGACGAGGTCGAAGTAGCGGGGATCGTCGAGGTGGACCACCACCGCCGTGTCGCCGAGGATCGTCTCCGGACGGTCGTGGCGACTGCGGTCGTGCAATTCGATCAGGGGAGCCGTCCGGACGGGCGAGATGGTAGCGGATCCTCCACCGTGTCCCGTTCCGGGGCTGCGGATGACCTCGAGATCGGAGTTGCTCGTCCGGCGACCCGGCACCGGTTCGCGAGGGCCTCGGTCCGGTTGGCCGACCCGTCCCGGTAGAGCCGCTGGAACGCTTCCCAGACGGCCCGAGCCGACTCGTCCATGGTGAAGCGCCAGCCGGCCCCAGTCCAGCGAAGCGCCCGCCGAACACTGCTGGGTGAGTATGCGTTCGGTCTTGCTCGACGAACGCCCACATTCGCTCGAGGTAGCGCTCGCGACCGAGGCCCTCGCGCGATTCGCCCTCGGCAGGCGGTCCCGATCGAGGACCACCTGCGCCGCGATAGAGGCATCATCGAGGCCGGGCAGCCAGAGGCCGGGCGCCCGAGCATCCGGGCATGGCGCGTCATCGAGGTCTTCAAGCCGAGGAGGACGCTGAGCATGGCCGAAGGGTGGAGCGGCCGGTGTCGTTCAGCAGCAGCTGGATGATCACGACGGGGCCAGCGTGGCGTCGGCGGTCGAGGCCTGCGCCGTCGGGTGCGAAGAAGTTCGGCGTAGGCCACCGCTGGTAGATGAGCCTCCACCTCCTGGGGCCGATACATCTTGGCGGAACGGTGCGTCCTCGTCGAATCCGTCTCGGTCATCTCGTCGCTTCGCTCCATACGTTCTCCGCACCGACGCCAGACCGCCACTCGCCAGCTCCTGAATCGAAGCCCCGCTCGTCCAGCAGCAACAGGTGGTCGACCGCCTGCTGGTTCGGCACGCGCCTACGGCCGGTCGTCCCGGCGGCTACCGGCGCCGGCCATGCGATCGCCTGCATCGGCCGGGCAGTCGGGCGTGACGCCCTCGCGGCGCTGCTATCGGGCGCCGACCCGGTGCGCCGGCTCGCGAGCGACGTTCGCACAGCCGGTCCCGCGCGGCTCACACCAGCCCGCGCTGGCTCTCGGCGCTGCAGGCGCTACTCCTGCTCGGTCCCCGCCGTGAGGTCGCGAGTGTAGCATTCCGCCGGATCGATCGGTGCGGCAGGCGCCCTTCCTCGGCCGGACGCTTCTCGAGGCCGGCGGTCTCGCCGCGGGCCGCCAGCCAGTCCTCGTAGTTGTTCTCGTCGACGCCGCGATCGACGTCCGTCTTCATCGCGCAAGATGACGGCATCCTATGCCGGATCGTCTCCTCGGTGATGATCCACTTGCGGATCTCGGCGCGCTTGCGGGATGTCGTACATCACCTCCAGGAGCGACTCCTCCACGATCGGCGTGCGGGCGCCGCGGCACCAGTCTTGCGAGCAGGGCTGCCTTCGGCAGGACCGCCTTGAGCGCCCGTCGGTGAAGACCAGTTGCGACTTGTCGAGCAGGAGGAACTTCTGGAACTGGCGGGTGATCGCGTTCTTCGTCGGTCGGCACGCGACGAGATCGTCTCCGAGGGGCGGAGAGCATGACGACGACCGGCAAACGGCCCGCGAACTTCCGGATCAGCCCGAACTTGAGGAGGTCCTCGGGCATGAGGTGCTGGAGGGCGCCGGCGACCCTCAGGGCAACGGCGTCGACGAAGCCGTCGTTGCGCCCGACGCGCTCCTCGATGATCCGCTCGAGCCCGTCGAACGCCCCGCCGCAGGATGGAACAGGATGCCGTAGCGTCGATCAATGCAGGGTCGCGTGAGGGTCTTTCGGCCGCCCTCGGGCGGCACGTTGGCTGTCGTACCTCCAGGATCTTGAGAGTGCCTGCTGGACACCCTCGCCCGACACGTCGCGCGTGATCGAGGGGTTGTCGGCCTTGCGGGCGGTCGATGTCGTAGATGTAGATGATGCCCCGCTGGGCGCGGGCGACGGTGGAGTTCGGCGGCCTGGATCAGTCGCAGGAGGATATTCTCGACGTCCTCGCCGACGTTCACCGCCTCGGTCAGGCTCGTTGCGTCGGCGATGCAGAACGGCACGTCGAGGACACGGGCCAGCGTGTCGGGCAAGGAGCGTCTCCGAGCCGGTCGAGCCGACGAGGAGGACGTTCGACTTCTGGAGCTCGACTTCGTCCACCTGGTGGCCGGCGTTGACCCGGCTTGTAGTGGTTGTCGGCGACCGGAGCCTTCTTGGCCCGCTCCTGGCTGATGACGTACTGGTCGAGGGCGTCCTCGATCTGGCGAGGGTTGGGCGGCCTCTGGCCCAGCGCTGCGACTTGGGCCGCGGCGTCTCCAGCGTGTCCTTCCTCGATGATCTCCTGGCAGAGGTTGATGCATGGTCAGATGTGAACGCCTGGCCCGCGATCAGCTTGCGGACCTGCTCCTGGCTCTTGCCGCAGAAGGAGCAGAACGATCAGGACCTTGCGGCTCTTGCCGGTCGATCACCAGGCCCTCCTCGAGCTGACCACCCTGACGAAGGCGTTGAGGTTGGGGCGTCCTTGGTCTTCTTCGCCAGCATCGGCTCGGGCGACCCCGACGCGGCACCTTGGTCAACTTCGGCGAGATCACCGCCCCCTCTGCGCTGGACAGCAGCGAGACAGAGCCCGAGCAGCTCCATCTGGGAGGATGGTCAGGTAGCGAGTCGATGAGGCCGTCCGAGTCACGCGCCTGCTCGGCGACATGAAGTAGTCCGGCTCGGTATCATGAACAGTGTCGAGGGGCTGGCCGGTGTGACACGCCAGTACATGGTGGAGCCCACCGACGAGGGCCTCCATCTCCTTGACCTGGATTCGCACGTCGAGGGTGTTGCCCCGGAAGCCGCCCGAGCCCTGGTGGATGATGATCCGGCTGTGCGGCAGCGCGTAGCGCTTGCCCTCGTGCCGGCCGCCAGCGGACGGCCCCACCACTCATAGCGGCCATGCCGATGCAGATCGTGCTGACCCAGGGCCTTCACGTACTGCATCGTGTCGTAGATCGCCAGACCGCTGATGGCGAT
The DNA here is from genome assembly GCA_963712585.1 of uncultured Chloroflexia bacterium. Lineage (GTDB taxonomy): Bacteria > Chloroflexota > Limnocylindria > Limnocylindrales > CSP1-4 > CAVQIH01. Next base: position 4,258 of record CAVQIH010000020.1, on the reverse strand, counting down.
GACACCACCGGCGAATTGATGTTGAGGCTGATGTCCTTCTTCCGGTCTTCTTGAATGAGAGAGAGCAACTGCGCGATCACCAGGTCGCGATCTTGTCCTCGATCGCGTCGCCTGCAAAATCGATCCGCTCGCGCAACAAGCGTCAGGTCGTCAGCACACTCTCCCGGCTCGAGAATTCGATGACCATCCAACAAGCATCAGGACCTACCAGCAGACTGACGGCACCAGTCAAGGCTGGAGCTGGGCTCCACCGAGGCGCCACGCTCGCCCTCGGCCGCCTCCATCAGGGACGTGCTCGACTCGTCCTCGAGATGCGGGAGTGGCTGCTGCTGGGGTGCGCGGCCAGCCAATCGTCGACAGCTCTGGACGGACGCGGGTCCGCCGCGACGGTCTACGGGATGACTCATTCCGACCGCGTTCGGATTCGAAGTCGGCGGTGTTCGGCTTCGAGTCCGCGTAGCGGACAGCAGGCGCATCGATCTCGGCGACGATGTCGCGCTCGGCAACATCGAATCCCTGCGGCCTCCGCGATCTTCCAGAGAGGACGAGGAGGACCTTGAGCCGCTTCTTCGGCGTTCGGCGAACTGTGCCGTCGAGCTGTTCGGTGCTGTTGCTCGGATTTCGCCTTGAGGTCGCCGCGTCTTCGGTTGTTCCTTGGCGGCGGCGTAGGCGCAGCTCGTCGTCGCTGACCTCAACCTCGTCGTCGACGGAGCATCAGGGCGGCTGAGGCAGGATCGCGTTGGCAATGGCATACTCGATGATGCGGTCGGCGAAGGCATTGGCGGGCCTGGTCGCGGCCACTCCGATCGAGGCGCTGGCGAACATCGATGCGCAGGGCCGCCATGTCGGCGTAGCTGCCGATCCCTTGCCGACGATGCGTGAATTTGGCCTCGGCCAGCGCCTTCTGGCGCAGCACCGACGTGGGCCGCGAAGTGGACGCCAGCACCCGCGAGCGTCTCCTCGGCATAGTCGGCCGGGAAGGTGAGGTCGAAGCTCATGCTCTCGCCCACGTTGAGTCCGAGCAGGTGGCGTTCAAGACCAGGAAGTAGCCGTTCCTGGCCGATGATGAGCGGTACCCGCTCGGCCGAGCCGCCCTCGAAGGGCGGCCCGGCGGCGCCGGTGAAGCCGAGTCACGGCGTGCATCGCCCCTCGCCGCGCCACGTCCTCGACGGGATCGAGCATCGCGTGCTGGTCGCGGAGCTCCTCGATCACCCTGTGAGCCTTGGCGTCGACGGGGTCGATCTCAGCCGAAGTGGAGCCCGCGGTAGTCGCCCAGGGTGATCTTCAGGCGAACCGCGACCGTCGCCTTGAAGATGAGGGCTTGCCCTCCTCGGCCTGGATGACCTCGACCTCGGGACAGGCCAGGGGGATGACCTGGCTTCGGCCAGCGCGTCGCGGTAGGCGGTCTCGACGAGCTGATCCGCGCCTCGTCGAGGACGGCCCGGATGCCGACACGCTGAGGAGCGAGCGGGCGCTTTCGAGGCCGGAAGCCGGGCACACGCGTGCGCCGCGACAGGCGGCGGATCGAATCACCGATCTCGGCGAGGACCTGGAGCAGCTCGATCTCGAGGAGCCGAGCTCTGGAGCGCGTGGTGGTGCGACGTTCATCACCCAGCGATTGTAGGTGGGGGAAAGAGGCCGCCGCCGCGACCGCGAAACCCGGCGGCCGCCGGCCAGCCAGAGTGACCCCTGGACGCTGTACTCGGGTGGCATCAGTGGCGAGGTCGGGTCGAACCGACACGCCGCTTGCGCGGCACCGGCTCCTAGAGGCCGGCGCGTCTGCCATTCCGCCACTGGCCCGGGCCCAAGTACCCCCGGACGGAAGCCTGCCTGTCCAGCGGCCGCGCGGCGCGCGCGCTGGACCGGGTTCGTCGCCGTGCCCTCGTCGGTCGACGCCGCCGTGGGAGCAGCCGTTCCTCCCCCGCGCCGTCGTCGGAGCCGCTCGAGCGTCTGCTCGAAGCGGGGCGGGATCCGGACTCGGATCTGGTCGATGAGCAGAAGTGCGTCGCCAGGCGCGCCAACGGCAGGCCGCCCTGCGGAGCGCGAGCTTGACCCAGCGCCGACGCTCCTTCTCCCGCTCCTTGCGTTTCTGGTCGACATGGCCCGGCGGATCATGCTCGAGGGTGGCTCGCACCACGGCCCCGTCGTCGCCGAGGCGACGCACGATCCGCTCGACTTCGTCGGGCAGGAGCGAGGCCGCGGGTCGGCGGGCCGGCCGAGGAGTCGGCGAACGCGCGCCTGACCCACGCACGATCTTCTTCGGCCCGCCAAGCGCGAGGAACCCGGCCCCGGCGGCCACGCCGGCCGCCTTGATCGGCTCGCGGCGGATCCGGGCGGGGATGTCGACCGCGGCGCGTGCGAGGGCCTCGACGTCGACCTCGTCGGGCAGGAGCGCCCGGGCGGCCGCGGTCTCCGCTCAGCGCAGCCGGGACGTCCACCGGGGGCGTGCGCTCATGCCCATCACCCACCCGCCTCGGCATCCGCCGCGCAGCTCTGCCATCGTCTCCTGCGCCGCCTCCATGCTCTCGCTGGGATGAAGCGAGCCTTGAGCGCCTCCCAATCGTAGCGGCCCCGGAGGATCGGCCAGCCGACGAGCAATGGCCACGCGATCAGCGCCGAAGCCGAAGGCAGCCCCGGCTCGTGGCCCGAAGGCGATCGCGCTGAAGGCACCCAGGAAGTGCCCAGCAGCGCCCCGCCGATGAGCCCGCCCGAACGCGCCGCCGAGCCCGCCTCGCCAGGCTCCCAGGAGGACCCCAAGACGGCCAGCACCAGGCTCACGGTCGCCACTGCGACGACGAGCGGCCGGTCGGCTGGGCTGGTCTGCAGGCCCAACGAAGGCTGCGCGGACTCGCGCCCGGTCCGCGCCTGGTCAGGGCCAATTGCGGGTCATGCCGATCCCGATCGCGACCAGATCAGCGGCGCAGGACGAAGCCCCTCACGTGCAGCGACCAGGCGGCGAAGGGCGTCGAGCAGAGCACCGCGGCCACGGCGAGCAGGAGCGCGGCTCGTCGACGACGCCCAGGCGATCGAGCCGAAGAGCCACTCCCCCAGGAAGAGGATGCGGGCCGACCGGCAGGAGCACGGCGACGAAGACAAGGCCGACGGCGGCCACCTCGAACGGCCGCCGCCTTGACCTCGCCCATGATCTGGGCGAGCTCGGCTCGGGCCAGGGTGGATGGGGCTGCCAGCAGCCGTCCCGCGGCTGCACAAACCCCAGCCAGAACTGCTCGCGCACGCCCGGCGGCGAGGATCGAGGCGACCGGCCGCCCTCCAGCCGCCGGCCGATGGGCTCGGCTCCGGGGTCCAGCAAGCGCTTGCGCACACAGGCGGCGGATCGCTCAGGGTGAGCCTCCGGACTGACGGCAGGCGGAATGTCGGGGCGGACGGACGCCCGATGATAGACCACGAGGGGACCGGTTGGACTTCAGGCTTCGGGATAGATGAGTCGTGCCGTTGCGCCGGTGCCTGCTCGAGCTCGCCGTTCCGCCGGGCCGTCTCCTGCCGATCGCCGCGGTCCGGTCCGGCACGCCGAGATCCTCTCGATCGGGAGCAAGCTCCGCCTATGGCGGCCCGCCGGACGCCAACGGGGGTGACCTGGGCGCTGGTCGCCGAGGCCGGGGTGATCGTCGAGCGACCTGACCGCCCTACCTCGACGAGCTCACGTCCGTCAGCGCGGCGTTCAAGGACAGGGATCCGGCGCGCAGACCTGAGTCGTCTCGACGGGCGGCTCGGACCGACGCCGGACGACCTTACCCCCGTGAGCAATTGCCGCCGGTCTGCGGGGAAGACTCCGAGGTCGATGGTCAGTTCGGCTCGCCGGCTTCGGGGCGCTCTTCAGCGGCGCAAGCTCCCCTTCCCCGAGGCGAACCTCGAGCGGCCTGGTTGATCGCCTCGGCAACGGCGACCCAAGTCCCCCTCGGCGCGCACCCGGTTGGTCGGTCGCCCCGCCGGGAAGACCAGCTGATCGTCGGCCCTGCCGACCACCCCAGAGATGCGCCCCATGTGGCACGACTCGTCCTCCCCCACCTGCGGCCCGCGGTCTGGGCACGGGCCGCGTCGCCGAACGTCTCCCGGACGACCGGGATCGGCGGCGTCCTCGTCGCCGCACGTACTTGGGGAGGGCGTTCCTCGGCGTCCAATCCGACATCAGGCGACCTTACGCCCGGGTCGAGGCGGTCGACGTTCGGGTTTCCGCCGTCGATCAGCCCGCCCTGGCCGAGCAGCCCGGTCACACGGCCGGAGAGCTCGTCGAGGCTAC
>CAVQIH010000019.1:0-28949 GCA_963712585.1 uncultured Chloroflexia bacterium | reverse complement strand
GTGGTACCACGACCCCGTTCGTCCGCTGGACGAGCGGGGTTATCGATTCAGGAGCTGGCGAGTGGCGGGTCCGGCGTCGTGCGGAGAACGATGGAGCGAAGCGACGAGATGACCGAGACCGATTCGACGAGGACGACCGGTCTCGCCAAGACGTATCGGCCCCAGGAGGTCGAGGGGCCGATCTACCAGCGCTGGCTGGACGCCGACGTCTTCGCACCCGACGGGCGGGCTCGCGCGCCGACTGCGTCGAAGCCGCCGTTCGTGATCATCCAGCCGCCGCCGAACGTGACCGGCTCGCTGCACCTGGGCCACGCCCAGCGCTCCACGGTCGAAGACCTGATGACCCGCCACGCCCGGATGCACGGCCGTCCGGCGCTCTGGCTGCCCGGCCTGGACCACGCCTCGATCGCCGCGCAGGTACGTCCTCGACCGGCTCCTGGCCGCCGAAGGGCGAGACCCGCGCATCGCCTCGGCCGCGAGCGCTACCTCGAGCGGATGTGGCGCGTTCGTCCGAGAGACCCGCGACGTCATCCTCGACCAGCAGCGTCGGGTCGGCGCCTCGCTCGACTGGAGCCGGCTGCGCTTCACCATGGACGAGGTCTCGGCGCGGGCCGTGCGCGAAGCGTTCCTGCGGCTGTACCGCGAGGGCCTGGCCTACCGGACCGAGGCGCTCATCAACTGGTGCCCCGGCTGCCGGACGAGCGTCTCGGACCTCGAGGTCATCCCGACCCCGGAGACCGGGCACCCTCTGGACGATCCGCTACCACCTGCTCGACGCCGACCGGACGGCCCGATCCGAACGCACGATCGCAGTCGCCACGACCCGTCCGGAGACGATCCTCGGCGACACCGCGGTGGCCGTCCACCCCGACGACCCGCGCTACCTCGACCTCGTCGGGCGGCAGGCGGTGATCCCGTTCGTGGATCGCGTCGTGCCGATCATCGCCGACCCCGTCGTGGAGCGCGACTTCGGCACGGGCGCCGTCAAGATCACGCCGGCCCACGACCACGACGACTACGAGACCGGCCGGCGCCACGGGCTGCCGATGGTCACGGTCCTCGACGACGACGGCCGCATGAACGAGAACGGGGGACCGTTCGCCGGCCTGGACCGCTACGAGGCGCGACGCGAGATCGTGGCCGACCTCGAGGCCTCGGGCGACCTCGAGGCAGCGAAGCCCCACGAGATGCTCATCGGCCGCTGCCAGCGCTCCAACGACGTGGTCGAGCCGCGGCTCAAGACCCAGTGGTTCATCCGGACCGAGCCGCTCGCAGCGAAGGCCCTCGAGGCGACCCGCGGCGGACGCACCCGGATCCTGCCGGAGCGGTTCGAGAAGGTCTGGGAGCACTGGCTGACCGAGATCCGCGACTGGAACGTCAGCCGCCAGCTCTGGTGGGGCCACCGGATCCCGGCCTGGTACTGCCCGGACGGCCACGTCACCGTGTCGTGCCGAGCCCGACGGGCCCGACGCCTGCGACGTCTGCGGGCGCCCGCGCGTCCGAGCTCGCCCAGGACCCCGACATCTTCGACACCTGGTTCAGCTCGGGGCTCTGGCCGTTCTCGACGCTCGGCTGGCCGGAGGCGACCGACGGACCTGCGACCGGTTCTACCCGGGCTCGGTCATGGAGACCGCCTACGACATCATCTTCTTCTGGGTCGCCCGGATGATGATGCTCGGCATCCACCTGACCGGGCGAGGCGCCCTTCCACACCGTCTACCTGTCGGGGCTCGTGCGCGACCCGTACGGCCAGAAGATGTCCAAGACGAAGGGCAACGTCGTCGACCCGCTCGAGACGATCGACGAGTTCGGCGCCGACGCCCTCCGGTTCGCGCTCATCCACGGCACCGCGCCGGGCAACGACATGCGGCTCGGGCGCGAGAAGCTCGAGAACGCGCCGCAACTTCGCCAACAAGCTCTGGAACGCCGCCCGCTTCGTGCTCGGCGCGCGGCCGGCGACGATCGTCGCCGGGGCGCCGTGCGCGACCTGCCCGGACGTCGAGTCGACTCGGGCCGGCCGAGCGCTGGCTCCGGTCGCGCGCTCGCGGCGACGATCGGCGGCGGTCGACGAGGCGCTCGCCGACTACCACTTCGGCGAGGTCACCCGGATCCTGTACGAGGCCGTCTGGAGCGAGTACTGCGACTGGGGCCTCGAGCTGGCCAAGGTCCGCCTTGCCGACCGGAGCTGGCCGACGCTGAGCGCGAGGCGACGTGGTGGACGCTGGTCGAGGCGCTCGACACGTACCTGCGCCTGCTCCACCCGATCATGCCGTTCGTGACCGAGGCGATCTGGGGCGACCTGCCGCACCGCACCAGCGATCCGGCCGCTGCTGATCGTCGGCCGCTGGCCCGGCGGTCGGGCGACGATCGATCGCCGTCGCCGAGAGCCGCGGTCGATGCGATCATCGAGCTCGTCCGCGGGCATTCGCAACGCCCGTGCGGAGGCGAGGCTCGAACCGGCGACCTGGCTGCCGGTCGACGTCGCGATCGCCGCCCGAGCTCGGGCCGACGTTCGAGGCGCTGCGGCCCGCGATCGAGCGGCTCGCCCGCGCCCGGCCGCTCACCCGCCACCTCACCCGCGAGGCGCTCCACGGCACCGTCGGCGAGGGTGGTCTGGCGGTCCTGCTCGGGGAGACCGAGGCGGTCGTTGGGCGCTCGGCAGCGGGGATCGGCCAGCGTCGAGCTCGATCGTGCGCGCCTCGAGCGTGACCTCGCCCAGGCGCAGGGCCTCCTCGCAGCCGCCCGCGCGGGGCTGCTCGAACGAGGCGTTCGTGGCCAAGGCGCCACCGCCGGTCGTCGCGGAGGAGCGCGGGCGCGTGCTGCCGAGCTGGAGGAGCAGGTGGCCCGGCTCCGGGAGCGCCTCGGCGCCTGAAGGCTCGCGGCTAGCGCGGCGCGTTCGCGGCCCGGAACCTGGCGGCGAGTGAGAGGGTGGCCGGCGAAGCCGCAACGGAGGAGGGACGCGGCGCTGGTACGATACGGGGCGATCTGCTCGTGTCCTGGAGGAAGCGTGCCCTTCGACTTCATGAAACGCCGCGGCAAGTCGGTGGCCCCGGCACCCGAGCCCACGCCGGAAGACATCTCGGCACAGGACTACTCGATTCGCCTGTACTACCAGGCCAAGACCAGCGAGGGCGTCCGCCTGCAAGCCGGACCGCATGCGCTCGAGGAGCTGCCGTCGATGCTGGTCGGGCTCGCCAGGACGCCGTCGAGATCGTCGAGCCGTTGGACGTCGAGTTCGGCCAGGCCTCGCCCACCATCCAGCGCCCGTCGGAGGCGATGCAGTGGCTGAACGCTCATCAGCGTCTCAGCCCCGTCGCCCGCCACGCCCTGGTCGTGCTCGAGGGCGTCGATGCGATCGACCTGGCCTTCGACACGTTCGTCTGCGCGCTCCTGGATGGTGAGATCGACACCTCCGGCTACCCCGAGTACAACGCGATCGTCGGTGGCGTCGCATCGCACTGGGACGAGGCGACCGGCGAGATGATCGTGCGAGGCGTGGTCGGCTGGGGCGGCAAGGGCGTGCGGGGTGACACGGACCGGACGGCAAGCCGGATCCTGGCCGGGATCTTCAACAGCATCCTCGCCAGTCAGTATGCGCTCGGGATAGCGACGGGCTCCGAGCGGCCGATGCCGGCCGCCGGCCGAGGCGGGCTGGTCTGTGCGCATTGCGGTTTCGCCTCGGGCCACGAGCGGTCGTTCTACTGTCCCAAGTGCGGCATGCGGCTCGTGCGGGGATAGGCGCCCGGGAGGCGCAAAGGGGACACGGTGCCGACGTACGACTACCACTGCGGGAGGTGCGGACGCGATCTCGAAATGGTTCACGGGATCCATGCGCGCAGGCCTGAGCATTGCCCGGTCTGCGGTGGCCCCCTGGTCAAGGCGTTTGCGCCGCCCACGATCCACTTCAGAGGTTCGGGTTGGGCTAAGGTCGACAGGCGCAGCGCGCGGGGCGGATCTTCGGCCACAAGCCAGGGGAAGGCGCCCGCCAACCCGTCTCCGCCGCAGTCGGGAAGCGAGACGGCACCGGCACCCGAGGTGAATCCGGGGACGACGGGGGACTGAGGCAATGGCTCGTGTGGTGAGCGACTGGATCACGCTCGGCGAGGCATCCGAGCTGCTGGCTGTTGCCAATGTGCACCTGACCCCCGCGACGCTCGGTCGGTGGGCGCGTCAGGGCCGCCTCCAGAGCATCAAGCCGGGCGGCCGTCGGTACGTTCGGCGGGCGGCCGTCCGGGCTCTCCTGCGTCCCGCCCGCCGTGTCGCGGCGATGGACCTGCAGCCCGGCCTGTTCGAGGATCTGCCCGACTGAGCGACCGAGTGTCCGGTGCCGTGGGTCGGTGGCTCGGCTGGGCCGAAGCGCGCCTGGCGCCGCTGGCCGGGGATCGGCGCGTGGTGCTCGCTCGCCGGGTCGTCGATCGGTACAACGGCGTCCGCGGGGGACTCCTGGCCGCGGGACTGGCGTACGGAGCCCTCTTCTCGATCCTCACCGGCCTTCTGTTCTTCGTCGGGGTCGTCGGCCTGTTCGTGGATTTCGGCAGAAGCCGTCGAGCGGCTCATCGCGGTTCTGTCGCTTGGCGGCACACCGTTCGAGGCGATTAGCCGCGACGCCCTCGTGGCCGCGTCACGGGGAGCCCTGCCGATGTCCCTGGTCGGGATGGCCGGGCTGGCCTGGAGTGGCAGTCGCCTCTACGGCGCGCTCGATGGGGCGTTCGGGCTGTTCTTTCCCGAGGCGCCCAGCCGCAGCATCATCCGGCGGAATGCGGAAGCCCTGGGGTTCATCGTGGCCCTCACCGCGGTGCTGGTCCTCGCCCTGGGGACCTCGGGGGTGGCGTCGTTCATGGGCCAGCTCCAGGCGATCCGCGGTCTCGAAGGCCTCCCGGACCGCCTGGTATGGCTGGTCGTGACCGGCGTCGTCTGGATCGTGGCCACGGTAGTGCTCTATCGCGTACTGCCGCGACGGTCCATCCGGTGGCAGGTGCTGTTGCCCCCAGCGGTCGTGGTGGGCACGGTCATCGCCGTGGTGACCCTGCTGTTCGCCTATCTGACGCCTCAGTTCCTGGGCAGCCTCCAACTCTACGGGCCGATCGCCGCGTTTCTGACGGCGGTGATCTGGCTCGCCTTGGTCAGCCAGGCCATCCTGCTCGGGGCATCCTGGCTCTCGGTTCAGACCGACCCGGACCTGGGCGCCGAGGGCGCCGCGCCGAGCGGCCCGATCAGCCCTGGCGATTCCCGCAGCGGCGACAGAACCGGGCCGAGGCCGACAGCGGCAGGCCACAGCTGACACAGGCCTGGACGCCTCCCGCCTTGGCGAGGACGTCGCGGCTCGATTCCGCCCAGACGCCGCCCCTTCGCGGGTCTGCGGCCAGGCGGGCAGCCAGTGCCGATGAGACGCCAGCTCGAGGGGATCTCCCGGGTTCCGACCGTGCGGCCATGATCGAAGGCGGCCAGTGAACCTCCGCCGGGGCTGCCGGGGTTGCCGAGGCCGGTGGGGTGGCCGGTGGGGCCGGAGGAGCAGTGAAGGAAGCGGACGGCGCAACCGTCGAGCCATCGAGGCCGGAGGGCGGAGGCGGGAAGATCGGGGGAATCGGGGCCTCGGGCGCCACGATCTGCCAGGTGGGGATCTCGACCCGCTCGATCGGACGCTCTGGAGAAGGCGGGGCCGGGATCGGGAGGCCGAGAGGAGCGGGCTCGCGAGGGCCGGGAGCTTCTGCGACAGCCGGCTCGGTGGGTGCGGGCGGGACCGGCTCGGCCTCCCCTTCGACCTCAACCGCCTCGACCTCGACCTCGAGCGGCGCGACCTCGAGCGGCGCGAGTTCGGCCTCAACCGCCGCGACCTCGACGGTCGTGGCGGCTTCCTCAGCCTCCGCCTCGACGCCGGGACCGGGTTCCACGCCGGCCGCGAGGGTCTCGGGCACCAGGCCGAGGAGGGCTCGAGCGACATCGCCGAGCTCGTCGCTGGCGACCGGCTCGCCGACGAGTGCTGGAGGAGTGGGAACCTCGGCCGTCTCGGTGAGGCTCGCCTCCACCGCCTCGGTCTCGGGGGCTTCGGGCTCGGCGACGACGCCAGCCTCCTCGCTCGAGGCCGCCGCAGGGGCTTCGACATCGATGCCGCTCGCCGCGGTGAGCTCCGTCTCGGTCGACGGCGGTATCGGCCGAGCGAAGGACGGCCTGAACCGCTCCAGGAACGACGCCCGACGGGCCGCGGCCGGGTGGGGCTCGGAGCTCGGCTCGGGCACCGCTTCGGACGGGACGGCCTCCACCTCGACCTCGGGCGCGACGGCCTCCACCTCGACCTCGGGCGTGACGGCCTCGGTCCCGAGTGCCTCGGCCTCAGCTGCGTCACCGGCCGCGGGCGCGACGTCGAGCGAGTCCAGTGGCATCCAGGCGGTCTCGGCCGGGCGTGGCGCCGCCTGGGGTTCACCGACCCACGGGGGTCGGCTGGCAAGGTCCCGATCGAGGTCCACGGTGGGCCACGCCGAAGCATCGATCACGGGGTGGAGCTCGAGCGGGGCGGGGGCGGGGGCCGCCGGTGCGGCCAGGAGAGGACCGGCGAGATCCGCGAGGGGCATCGTCGCCAGGGCGTCCCCGGGGCCCGGCGCGCAGGTGTAGCAGCGGCCGTCCTCCTCGTTCCAGCACTTCGAGCACGTGTACTGGCGACAGGTGAGACAGAAGTTGAAGGTCTGGTGGAAGGCCTCGAGCTGGCGCGCGGACAGCTGGCGGTCTTCCTCGATGCGGGCTTCCGCCATCGCGTCGTCGAGCGAGGTCGCATCGGACAGCACGAAGTTGCGCAGGCCACGCCCGACTAGGCGGAGCTTCCGTACACTCCCGCGACCACCTGTCGTCCCCTCGAAGGTGTAGCGGGTCCCGCAGCGCTCGCAGAAGGACTCGGTCAGGGCCTCGGACATCTCGACACGTCTGGCGCGGCGCAGGGACCTGGCTTCGACCTCACGCCGGGCGCCGAGTATAGCCCACGCCTCACGATGCACCCTCCTGGCCGACGGTACCGGGCGGCGCGGCCGCAGGTACCGGTCCCCGGATTCCCCAGGGCGGCGTCGCCTCGCGCAGCGGTCGGGGAGCCGACCCGCCTCTGCTAGACTCCGGGCGCCTTCCATGCGCCCTCTCGTCGCTCTCGAGCGCTTCCTCGAACGGCTCTTCGAGCGCCCCTCCGCCCGGCTGTTCCGGACGCACGTCCAGCCCGCCCAGGTGCGGGCTCGGCTGGAGCGTGAGATGGACGATCACCGGCGGACGCTTGGCGATCGGGTCCACGTCCCCGCCCGCTACGCAATTCACCTCCACGCGGACGACCTGGTAACCCTGGCGACGCCCGACGATTTCCTGGAGGCGTCCCTCGAGGAGGCCGCCTTGAGCCACGCGCGCGCTCGCCACTACACGGTGGCGGCCCGACCGGCGATCGCCCTGGTCGCCGACCCGGGCGTGCCACGTGGTGAGGTCCGGGTGATCGCCCGGGCCGAGGTTCGGCCCCCCGCTGATCGTGCGGCGGCCGGAGCCCCCGAGGCGGGCTTCGGCGGTGCAGCGGCCCCGCTCCGGACGGACAGCGTGGGGATAGGGGACCATCTCGAGCTGGAGCGCACGTTGGTCTTCGCCGCGCCGGATCCGTACGGGCCGCGGCTGACTCTGCGGATCGCCGAACCGACCGGCGAGGAACGTCGGGTGACCTTCGACGGCCGGCCCCTGGTGGCGGGGCGCGAGCCCGATTGCGACATCGTCCTCCTTGATCCACGGGTCTCCCGCCATCACGCCCGCTTCCAGGGGCGGGCAGGCGCGGTCGTGCTGACCGACCTCGGCAGCCGCAACGGGACGACGGTCAACAGCCTGCCCGTGACCGAGGTCGTCCTGGGCGACACCGACACCATTCGGTTCGGGGACACCGTGCTCGTCGTCGAAGCTGAAGGGGGCCCATGGACGGCTACCTGATCGCCATCTGGGCGATCCGGCTGGCCTTCCTGGGCCTGCTCTACCTCTTCCTCGTCGGCGTTGCCCGGGTTCTCCTACGCGACCTGCGGGCAGCGGCGCGGGAGCCCGGCGCCGAGCTCGGTCGCCTGGTCGTGGTGGCGACGGCCGGTGGCGACCCGCCCCTCGGTGGTGTCTTCCCGCTCGACGCCGTGACCACGATCGGGCGCGACGTCAACAACACGGTGGTCATCGACGACCTGTTCGCCTCGGCGGAGCACGCCGCCCTGACGTACCGGGGCCGGGCCTGGTATGTCGAGGACCGCGGCAGCACGAACGGTACCTACGTCAACGGCAGCGTCGTGGACGGGGCAACCCCGGTCGGCTTCGGTGACGAGCTGCAGGTCGGCCGGGTCCGCTTCCGGCTCGAGCGCGCCCGACCATGACGGCGCTGGCCGGAACCGCGAGCGGGCTGCGGCTCGGTCCGCTCCGGCCCCGGTTCCGACGACGGGAGTCTGCCCTCTTGCTCGTGGTGGCCGTCACGCTCGTGACCGGGAGCCTGTCGCTCGGCCTGACCCGCACCCGAGATGCGGTGGCGGCCGACCCTGGTCAGCTCGCCCTGTATCTCGGCTTGCTTGCGCTCGCTCATGTCACCCAGATCCTGGCCGGTCGCCGGACCGATCAGGTCCTCCTGCCGGTCGTCGGTCTGCTCGGAGGCATCGGCCTGCTGCTGATGGAGCGCCTACCTCAGGACCTGGTCCAGCAGTCGCTCGCCGGTCGGCCGGTGGGGCTCTCGGGCGTGCAGCTGGTGTGGCTCGTCCTGGCTCTGGCGATCGTGACCCTGCTGGCGGTCGTGGTCCGTTCAGACAGCTGGCTCAGGCGCTACAAGTACACCTGGGCCGCGGCCGGGATCGCGTTGCTGGCGCTCACGTTCGTCCTTGGCGAGGACGTCAACGGAGCGCGCCTGACCCTGACCATCGGCCCTTTGAGCGGCCAGCCATCGGAGCTGCTCAAGGTGATCCTGGTGGTCTTCCTCGCCGGGTACCTGTCGGAGAACCGCGACCTGCTCGCACGTGAGAGCAGCCGTCTGGGGCCGCTGCGACTGCCGCCCCTGCCGTATCTCATCCCGATGGCAGCCATGCTGGCCCTGGCGATGGGGGTCGTGATCGTGCAGCGCGATCTCGGAGCGGCCCTCCTCTTCTACCTGGTGTTCCTGCTCCTGCTCTACGTCGCGACGGCCCGCCTCAGCTACGTCCTCGTGGGCTGCCTGTTGCTTCTTGTGGCCGGCGCGGTCCTGTATCGCCTCTTCGATCACGTTCACGTGCGGGTCGACGTCTGGCTCGATCCATTCGCCGACCGCCAGGGAGCCGGGTTCCAGATCGTCCAGGCGCTCTACGCGTTCGCCCGCGGAGGCCTGATCGGGACGGGGCTCGGGGCGGGCCTGCCGACGATCGACGGGCGCCTGCCGGTGCCGGCCGTCCATACGGACTTCCCCTTCGCCGCGCTGGGCGAGGAGCTCGGGTTCGTCGGGGTCCTCGCGATCATCGGGCTCTACCTGGTCGTGGTCGAGCGCGGCTTGCGGATCGCGGCCGGGGCGGCCGACACGTTCCGGGCGCTCCTGGCGGCCGGGCTGGCCCTCGTCGTGGGCGTGCAGGCGCTGATCATCATGGCCGGCAACCTGCGTCTCATCCCCTTGACCGGTATCACCTTGCCGTTCGTCAGCTACGGCGGCTCTTCGCTGCTGGCCAACGCGGTCGCCGTCGGCCTCCTGCTGGCGCTCTCGGACCGGGGCGTCGAGCAGCCACCTCCGAAGGCTGCCGGCCGCCAGCCCGTGCGCGGGGCGGAATCCTGATGTGAGCGAGCCACGCCGAGCCGTGCCACCCCGCGCCAGCCCCGTCGGCCCGAGCCTGGTTCGCGTGGGAGCCGTCCTGATCGTGGCGGTCGTCCTGGTCGCGGGCGCGGCGGGCTACTGGCAGGTCGTCGCCGGCCCGGGCTTGGCCGCGTCGGCCGACAACCCGGGCGTCATCGCAGCGCAACGCAACGTGGTCCGAGGGCTGATCGAGGATCGCGACGGCCGCGTCCTCGCCTCCAGCCGCCGCGACGAGAATGGGGAGCCCTATCGTGTCTACGCCGGACCCGAGGTCGCGCCGGTCGTGGGGTATGCCTCGCGGGTCTTCGGGACGGCCGGCCTGGAGCGGAGCTACGACGCGGAACTGACCGGCGACGTCGGGACCGACCCGCTGCTCGACCTGCTGCGCAAGTTCGACCCCCAGGGGCCGCGGACGAAGGACATCACCATCTCCATCTCGCTGCGCCTCCAGCGCCTCGCGGTCCGCGAGCTCGGGAGCCGCAAAGGCGCGGTCGTGATGCTCGATCCCCGAACCGGGGAAATCCTGGCACTCGCCTCCACGCCGACCTTCGACCCGTCGCTGGTGACCGACCCCGCGACGAGCCGGCAGGCCTACCAGCGACTCCTCGACGATCCCGACCTTCCGCTCCTGAACCGCGCCACCATCGGCCTGTACGTGCCGGGGTCGGTCTTCAAGATCGTGACCGCGATCGCGGGCCTCGGTTCGGGGGCGATCACCCCGGCCACCACCTATGCGCAGCAGCCGGCCGCAGAGGCGAACGGGCTGGTGGTCGACGGGTTCCAAATCCGAGACGGGCATCACCCGTTCACCGGCGACCGGGCGCTCGACCTCGTCGGGGCGACCGAGGTCTCCTGCAACATCTATTACGCACTCACCGGCCTCGAGCTCGGTGGCGAACGGCTGGTGGACTGGGCGGCCAGGCTCGGCTTCGGGGCGGCGATCCCCTTCGATCTGCCCACCTCTCCCAGCCAGGTCACGAACGGCAACGGGTCGGCCCCGGGCGGTTTCGCCGACGATGTCGAGCTGGCCAACGCGGCCTACGGGCAGGCGGAAACCCTGGTCACCCCGCTCCAGATGGCGCTGGTGGCTGCCACGATCGCCAACGACGGGGTGATGATGAAGCCCCATCTGGTCACTGCCCTGACGGCCGGGGACGGGTCCGTCCAGCGGCCGGCGCCGGAGAAGTGGCGTGAGGTCCTATCGGCCGAGGATGCGCAGGCGATCGGGCAGGCCATGCTTGCCGCGGTCGAGGGCGAGTACGGGCGGCTCTTCACGGCGGGTGCGGCCGTACCCGGGGTTCCCACCGCCGGCAAGTCCGGGACGGCCCAGCTCGGCGGCTCGGGCGAGCCACACTCGTGGTTCATCGGCTACGCTCCCGCGGACGACCCGCAGGTGGCGATCGCCGTCCTCGTCGAGCAGGGCGGTAGCGGCGCCTCCCGGGCGGCACCGATGGCCGGGCGCCTCCTGGCGGCCTTCCTCCAGGGCGGCACCGAATGAGCGGCCAAAACGCCGATCGGACGCCGGCAGGGGAGCCTCGGGAGCGACGTCCGCTCGTCGAGCGGGTCGGATTGGCCGGGATCGCCACCGTGATCGGGGCGCTCTTCGGCGTCGTGGCGGTCGCTGCGTTCGGAGGTGGTGAGCCCTTCCTCGGCGTGATGGGCGTCATCGGGGCCCTGATGACCCTCTGGGTCGGCGCTCTGACCCTCATCCGGGGCTGAGCGGGCCGGTCGAGCCGGGTTTGGCGGCTGAACCAGAATCGCCGTCGCGACGTACCATCACCTGACATCGCGCCCCGCAGCTGGGTCGGCCTCGGGCGCCCCCGTGTGCAGCGCCCGCCGGCAGGGAGGGGTAATGGCCAAGATCCAGGAATCCGGCGAGCGGGTTCTGGCGAACGTCGAGCGCGTCATCGTCGGCAAGCACCGAGAAGTACGCCTGGCGCTTGTGGCGCTCCTCTGTCGAGGCCACCTCCTCATCGAGGACGTGCCCGGTACGGGCAAGACCGTCCTGGCCAAGGCGATCGCGAAGACCCTGGGCTGCTCATTTCGGCGGATCCAGTTCACACCCGACCTGCTGCCGTCGGACGTGACCGGCCTCTCGATCTACAACCAGAAGACCCAGGAGTTCGAGTTCCGCCCGGGGCCCATCATGGCCCAGGTGGTCCTGGCCGACGAGATCAACCGGGCCACGCCCAAGACCCAGTCCGCGCTCCTGGAGTGCATGGAAGAGCGCCAGGTCGACGATCGACGGGACGACCTACCTCATGCCCGAGCCGTTTCTCGTCATCGCCACCCAGAACCCGATCGAATACGAAGGGACGTTCGCTCTCCCCGAGGCGCAGCTCGACCGGTTCATGCTGCGGCTCCGGCTGGGCTACCCCGCGCAGGTCGAGGAGATCGTGATCCTCGATGAGCAGAAGCGTCGCCACCCGCTCGAGGAGATCGAGGATGTTCTCGACGCAGCCGAGATGCGCGCTCTCCAGGAGGCGGTCCGCGAGACCTATGTTGATCCGGCGGTCGCCGAGTACATCGTCAGGCTGGTGAACGCGACCCGCACCCATCCCGACGTCTACCTGGGGGCCTCGCCGCGCGGATCGCTGGCCCTCTACCGCTCCGGGCAGGCCCTGGCGGCGCTTCAAGGACGTGACTACGTCATTCCCGACGACGTCAAGGAGCTGGCCGAGCCGGCGCTGGCGCACCGGCTCATCATCAAGACCAGCTCCACGATTCGCGACATCGACCCCGGCCAGATCATCCGCGAGATCCTGGATACCGTACCGGTGGGCGTCGAGCGGCCGGCGGCTCGGGGTCCAGTCCAGCCTCGCGACCTCGAGGTGGGGGAGCAGCGCCGCTAGGCGCCGCGGACCGCGGGAATCGGGCGCACCGATGTTGCACCGGCTGCCGTTTCTCATCGCCTACGGGATCCTGGTGGTGGCGGCCTTCTCGACCGGGCTGGGGTTCCTCTTCTACCTGGTCTACCTGGGCCTCCTGGTGGGCGGCGGAAGCTACCTCGTGACCCGCTTCGGCCTATCGGACCTGGAGGCGGGCTACGCCGTCAACGCACTGCACGGTCACGTCGGCGATCACTTGCGGGCCACCTACACCCTGCGCAACACCGGTCGCCTGCCCAAGCTCTGGCTGGAGGTCTACAACCCCTCGACGCTACCGGTCGCGCTGCCCGGTCGGGCCCTCTCGCTGGCGCCCCGCAGTGAGCGCTCCTGGATCGCGAGGGTGCCCCTGTCACGGCGGGGCCACTTCCGGGTCGACCCGCTCCAGATCCGGACGGGCGATCCCTTCGGCTTCTTCGAGGCCAACGCGGTGGTCGGCCAGGGCCTCAGCGTGGTCGTCTACCCGCGCATCGAGCGGCTGCCGCGCTGGCGCCTGCCCTCGGCCAACATCGAGGGGACCCATGCGGCGCCGGAGCGTGCGCTCCAGACCACGCCGCTGGCGACGTCGGTCCGGCCGTATGCCCCCGGTGACAGCTTCAACCGCATTCATTGGAAGACGACCGCCCGCCATGGCGACATCCAGGTCAAGGAGTTCGACCTCGAGCAGACCGCCGATGTCTGGCTCTTCCTCGACCTCGAGCGGGCAGTCCAGGCCGGTCACGGCGACGAATCGACGCTCGAAGTCGGCGTCCGGGTCGCGGCTTCGATCGCCGATCGGGCGCTCGGTGAGAACCGGGCCGTCGGGCTCACGGCGACCGGTCATCGGGTGGCGGGGATCCCGGCCGACCGCGGACCGCGGCAGCGTCTCAAGATCATGCAGCTCCTGGCGGCGGTCGACGGTGATGGCGCGACAACGTTGACCGAGGCCCTGCTCACCGGGTTGCCCCGCCTGCGGCGGGGGATGACCGCGGTGCTGATCACCCCCACGACGAGCCGCGACTGGGTGCGCCTGCTGGCCGGCCTGCGCGGCCGCGGCATCGCCTGCGTGGTCGTGCTGCTCGACGCGGCCAGCTTCGCCCGACGCGCCGAGGACGTCGCCCGACGTTCCGGTCGGGTCCCCGAGAGAGGCTCGCGAGAGCTCGCCTCGAGCGGTGCCGCCGCGGAGACCGTGGCCGAGCCGAGCGTCGCTCCAGGCCCCGATCAAGCGTCGCGGGCACTCAGGTACCACCTCGCCGAGTATGACATCCAGACCCATCCGATCCGGGCCGGCGACGTGCTCGGGGAGGTCCTCGGATGAGCGAGAGGTCGGGCGGCGGGCAGTCGGTCATCTGGCAGCCCCAGGGGGCCACGGCGACCGACGGCAAGGAGACACCCCTCGGCCTCCACGCTCCGACGCTCGGCGTGCGTCCCCCGGACGGCGGCCGGCGTCGTCTCCAGCCGGCCGAGGGATGGTCGAGCCTCGCCTTCGTCTCGGTCATGACTCTGACGATGGCCTGGTCGATCGACGATGCACGCTGGGTGCTCGGCCGCGATCCATACACGGACTTCCTGGCCTACGCGGCGATCGGGGCAGTGCTGACCGGGTTCGCGCTCGGGAAGTCGCGCCTCCCTCGCTGGGCGGCGCTGCCGCTTGGGGCGACCATCGGCGCCATCGCGCTGTCGCTGCTCGTCGGGCTGACGATCGCGCCGCCGGGCGGATTCGTCGGCGAGTGGTTCAACGCCACGGCCACGTCCACGGTGGAGGCGTACCTCGATCTCGCGTGGCGCAACCGGGCCACGACGACCCAGGTCGGCCACTTCCTGCTGCTCCTCGGGACGATCGTGTGGGCGACGGCGCTGTTCGGCGCCTGGACGACCTACCGCCACCGTCGGCCGATGAACGCTGTCTTCGCGATCGGCACGATCCTTGTCGTCAACATGTCGATCACGATTCGCGACCAGTTCGGCTACCTGGTCGTGTTCAGCCTGGCGGCGCTGCTCTTCTTGGTCCGCCTTCACGTGCTCGACGAGCAGCGCGAGTGGATGCGTCATCGGATCGACGACGCCGGCCAGACCGGCGGTGTGTACCTGCGGGCCGGCCTGGCTTTCGTGACGGCCGTCGTCGTGGGATCGCTGGTCCTGACCGGGACCGCCGCCTCGGCACCCCTGGCGGGGCTCTGGGAGGGAGTGGACCAGCGCTTGGTCGACATCGGCTCACAGATCACCCGGCTGCTGCCCGGCGGTGGGCCGGGGACCCGCGTCGGCGGCATTGTCTTCGGCCAGACGGCGGCCATCAGCGGGTCCTGGGTCACCGATGACACGCCCGTCCTCCAGGTCAAGGTCCCCGACAAGGGTGCGTATCTGTGGCGCGCGGTCGCCTATAACCAGTTCACGGGCAACGCCTGGAGCTGGACCACGACGAAGGAGACGTCGATCGACGCGGGCTCGGACGTCCTCGCCGACACCCTCGACGGGATCGAGAAGGCGCCCGGCCGGCGGACCGCCACCTTCTCGGTCCAGCCGTTCCAGTCTGCGCCGCGCCTGATCGTGGCCCCCAATCAGCCGACCTCGGTCAGCCGCGCGATCCACCTCACGACGGTCGAGTCGGTGGCGGGCAAGCGGTTCTTCGCAACCCTCTCCGCGCAGGGAGGAGCCGGTCCGTACCAGGTGACGTCGCTGGTCCCCGACATCAATAGCGACGACCCGGCGGCTGGCCTCACCGCCAACAAGCTCCGCGCCGCCGGCGAGAACTACCCCGCCGCCATCAGCGAGATGTACACCGACATCCAGCCCGGGACCGTGGGGCCGGAGACCATCGGACTCCTGTCTCGGATCGAGGAGGCCGCCCGGCCCGCCACCCCGTACGACCTCGCCCGAGCCCTCGAACAGTACTTCAAGGACCCCGCCAACTTCACCTACGACACCGACGTCACCGACGTCGACTGCGGGGGCCGAAACGTCGTCGACTGCTTCGTGGTCTCGCGCCGAGGCTACTGCGAGTACTACGCGAGCACGATGGCCATGATGCTGCGAGTGGACGGGGTCCCCGCCCGTGTGGTGGAGGGCTTCCTGCCCGGCGATCGCGATGCGGCCGGAGTCGAGACCATCCGCCGAAATCGCTCCCACGCCTGGGTGGAGGTCTACTTCCCCGGCTACGGCTGGCTCGAATTCGACCCGACCGGGGGCGGGGTGGGCACCCAGATCAACCTTCCGCTCGGGCCGGTTGTCCCGCTCCCGACAGTCAATCCGAACGCCACCCCGCCCGGTGATGGCGGCCCCGACGACCTGCCGTCGCGCCGGCCCGAAGGCGCCGGGACGGCCGGCTCAGATGGCTCGGGTGGCCCTGCGATCCCGATCATCCCCGTGGCGATCGGGCTGCCCCTCCTCGGCCTTGCTCTTCTGGTGCTCATTTGGATGCGACGCCCGGCTGGGCCAGCGGCCCCCGACGCGGCCTACAGGGCCGTCGTGCGCCTCGCGACCCGCCTGGGCTACGGTCCCCGGCCGACCCAGACGGTCTACGAGTACGCGGGTGCGCTCGGCGAGCTGCTGCCCGCGGCACGGCCCGAGCTGGAGCTCGTGGCCCGTTCGAAGGTGGAAGTCGCCTACGGGCGGCGCCGGCTGAGCGCCGACCGCCTGGCTCGCCTCGGTGAGGCGCGTCGCCGGCTCCGCCTGCGCCTGCTGGGACTCCTCCTCCGGCGGCCGCGTCGCAACCGAGGCCGCTGAGGGGCTCGCACCCGGCGCACCGGAAACCGCCCGGATCGGACCCGGACGGGCTCCGCTACAGCGCCCCCCGGTCCTCCCGGGACTCGGGACCCCCGAGCGGTGCGCCCTCTACGTGGGCGTGCTGCTCGGCCTCGATCGCGGCGAGGTGGTCGGTCAGGCCCTGCGCGCGCACGATCGGGCGCCCGCCGCGGATCTCGATCACCGAGATCCCGGCCAGGGGGAGCGAGAAGCTCCAGAAGCGATCCAGCGGCAGATCGAGCAGGGTCAGGAGCAGCACTTTGAAGCACCCGTCGTGCCCGACGAGGATGGTCCACGGCGACGGCCCGTCCAGGCGGGCGTAGCCGGCGACCTGCTCGCGTTCGAGCAGACCTGGTGCACGGCCTCGGGCGAGCTCGCCGAGCATTCGCTCTAGGGCGTTCCTGACGCGGGTCTGGACCTCGACGAGTCGCTCGCCCCCTGGCGCCTGGGTCTCCGTCGGTGCCCGCCGCCATCCCCTCAGTACTTCGCCGTAGCGCTCGACGACCTCGTCATGAAGCAGCCCCTCCCAGGCTCCCTGGGCGATCTCGGCCAGGCCCCGCTCGGCGACGAGGGCGGTCGGGATGCCCATCGTCGCGAGGGCAGCCCCGATGCGCTCGGCCGTCTGTGTGGTCCGCACGAGCGGTGAGTAGACGACCGCTCGAGGAGGTCCTGCCGGGACTGGCAGGGACGGTGGTTCGAGCGGCCTGGACAGCCGCATGCCTGCCGCGGTCGCCTGACGCTCCCCGAGTGGGGTAAGAGGAGTCGGAGCGTGACCCTGGAAGCGCCCCTGCGCGATGTACTCGGTCTCGCCGTGCCGGACCAGAACCAACGTGGCGTCGAGGCCGGCGGGGATCAGGACCATCAGCCCGGCTGGCCCTCCGGGCCGACGGCATCGTTCAGTCCGCCCAGGCGGAGGACCCAGACATCGATGACGGCGTCGAGGTCCCTGATCGCCTCGGCGACGGCCGGGGGGACCTGGTCGTCCAGGGCGAGCAGCATCAGCGCGTCGACCCGCGGAGCCGATCGGGCGAGGTGCATGGCGCTGATGTTGACGTCGGCCTCGCCGAGCATCAGCCCGATGCGGCCCATCGTCCCGGGCCGGTCCCGGTGGCGGGTGATCAGCATGAACGAGGTCGGCGCCATGTCGATCCAGTAATCGTCGAGCCGGACCAGCCGGGGCTCGCCGTTGGCGACGGTGCCGGCCACCGCGACCGTTCGTCCACCGCAGGCGGCCGAGAGGGTCACCAGCGAGCTGAAGGTGCCCGCCTCCGCCGTCCGGCGCTCGACGACGCCGATCCCCCGGGCCTTGGCGAGGTGGGCCGCGTTGACGAGGTTGACCCGCTCGGTGGTCGTCTCCTCGAGCAGGCCACGCAGCGCGGCGGCCACGAGGGTCGTCGTGTCGTGGCCGGCCAGCTCCCCGGCCACGTCGATCGTGAGTCGGTCGACACCGGTCCTGGCGAACTGGGCCAGGAACCGGCCGAGGATCTCGGTCAACCCGAGGTAGGGCGCGATGGCCTCGGCGGTCTCGGGGGTGATGAGGGGGGCATTGACCGCGTAGCGGGCCGGGCGCCCGTCGAGGACGTCGATCACTTGCTGGGCGGCCTCGACGGCAACGAGGACCTGCGCCTCCGCGGTGGAGGCTCCGAGATGCGGTGTGAGCACCGTCCGGGGTGCTTCGAGGAGCGGTGAGCCGGTCGGCGGCTCGTGTTCGTAGACATCGATCCCCGCGCCGCCCAGCGCGCCCTCGCCGAGCGCCTTTGCGAGGGCGGCCTCGTCGACGATGCCACCGCGGGCGACGTTGATGACGAAGGCAGTCGGCTTCATCCTGGCGAGTTCGGCGGCGCCGATCATTCCCCGGGTGGTCCGGTTCATCGGGACGTGAACGGTCAAGACGTCCGACCGGGCGAGCAGCGTCTCCAGGTCGACCAGCTCGACCCCGAAGTGCCCTGCCTGGTCGGCCGTGACGTAGGGATCGGTCCCGATGACCACCATCTCCATCGCCCGGGCCCGAACGGCGACGGCCTGGCCGATCTTGCCGAGGCCGACGATGCCGAGCGTCCGGCCGCGCAGCTCGACGCCGGTGAATTGGCTGCGCTTCCATTCCCCTCGTCGGAGCGAGGCATCGGCCGCGGCGACGTTGCGGGCCAGGGCGAACAGGAGCGCCAGGGTGTGCTCGGCAGCCGCGATCGTGTTGCCGGTCGGGGCGTTGACCACGGTGATGCCCGAGCGAGTGGCCGCCTCGAGGTCGACGTTGTCCACCCCGACGCCGGCCCGTCCGACGACGACGAGACGGGTGGCCGCGGCCAGGACGTCGGCGTCCACCTGGACCTGGCTGCGGACCATCAGCGCGTCGTATTCGGGCAGGATCGCCCGCAGCTCGTCCTTCGCGAGGCCGATCCGCTCGTCGACCTCGTGATGCGCGCGCAGGAGGTCGACGCCCTCGCGGGCGAGCGGCTCGGCCACCAGTACCTTCATGCCCGCGCCTCCGCCGGCTGGACGGCCGCCATGGCCTCGAGTCCGGCCCGCTGGGCCGCCTGGACTCCCACCCCCGGGACGATGGCACGTCCCATTTCCAGGACGGCCGCCTCGATGACCGAGAGGGCCGCCAGGATGTCCTCGAGCGTGACGTAGCCGAGGTGGCCGACCCGGAAGATCTTGCCCTGGAGCTTGCCTTGGCCGCCGGCCAGGACCAGGCCCCGTGCCTTGAGCGCGGCGTTGAGAGTCTTCCAGTCGAGGTCCTCGGGGACCCGGGCCGCCGTGACCGAGTCGGACGCGTAGCGTGGGTCTGCCAGAAGCTGGAAGCCGAGCGCCTGCAGGCCCGCTCGCAGCGCCTCGGCGCAGGCGTGGTGGCGGGCGAAGACGGCTTCGCGACCCTCAGCCTCCATGAGGGCGAGGCCCTCGTCGAGCTGGTACATGACGGCGACGGCGGGCGTCCAGGGGGTCTGACCCTTCTCGGCGCTCTCGCGCGCCCGCCCGATGTCGAGGTAGAAGCGCGGGATCTTGGCCGTCTCGGTCGCTGCCCAAGCTCGCGGACCGACGGCGAGCATCGCCATCCCGGGAGCCGCCATCCAGGCCTTCTGGGAGCCGCTGACCACGAGGTCGATGCCCCAGGCGTCCATCTCGAAGGGTATCGCCCCGAGCCCGGAGACGCCGTCGACGAGGACGAGGGCCTCCGGCGCCAGCTCGTGGACGACGGCCGCGAGCTCGGCGATCGGGTTGGTGATCCCGGTCGAGGTCTCGTTGTGGGTGAGCAGGACCGCCTTGTAGGCGGGGTCCGCGGCGAGGTGCGCGCGCAGGGTGGCGGGATCGGCCGCCTGGCCCCACTCGACCTCGAGGCGCGTGACGTCCGCCCCGTAGACCGAGGCGACCTTCGCGAAACGGTCGCCGAAGGCGCCCACCGTCACGGCCAGGACGCGATCGCCGGGCGAGAGGGTGTTCACGACGGCGGCCTCGAGACCGCCCGAGCCGGCGCAGGTGAGGAGCACGATCTCGCACTCGGTGCCGTAAAAGGGCCGCAGGCGCCGCACGACCCGGTCCAGGATCGAGGCGAACTCGGGACCGCGGTGGTTGATCATCTGGCGGCCGCCCGCCTCGCGCACGCTGGGTGGCAGGGCGGTCGGTCCGGGGATCCGGAGGTTCGGCTCGAAGCGGCTCACGGGTCTCCTCCTGCTGGCGCGCCGTGGCTACGTGACTGGCAACGTCCAGGTCATCGTATTGGACTGGACGCTGACGGCGCCACTGATGTATATATGCTGGCATATGACAAGCGCTGACCGCCGAACGCCGGGTGCTCTGCAGCGAACGACGATCCTGGCCGACCCCGATCTCCTGGATCGCGTGGACCGCCATGCCCGGCGGTCCGGGATGACCAAGACGGCGGTCATCACCGTTGCCCTCGAGGCCTATCTCGAGGCGAACGAAACGACGCCTGAGTTGCCTTTCCTGGCCATCGGACGGAGCGGCCATGGTCGACTGTCGCTCGACGGCCGTTCCATCGCGGCGAAGGCGGTCGAGCGGCCTCGGACGGGCTGAATCCGCGTGGCGGTGCTCCTGGATCCGAGCGCCATCATCGCCGCCGCCGACACGGCGGATCTCAACCACGCAAAGGCCGTCGCCTGGTTCCGGCGGGTTGACGAGCCGCTCCTGCTCGGCGCGCTTGCCCTCGATGAGCTCGATCTGGTCCTCTCCCGGGTCTCTGGGGCCCCGGGCGGTCGACGCCGTCCTAGCTTCGATCGCGAGCGGGGCAATCCGCCTCGTCGCCCCCACGGACGCCGACCTCGCCCGCGCCCGCGAACTCATGGTAGAGGCGGCGGAACACCATCCGCGCGTCGCCGACGCGCTGCTCGTTGCCACCGCGGAGCGGCTGGGGATTACCCGCGTCGCAGCCTTCGAGCGGCGTCCGATCGCGGTCTTCCGGCCACGGCACGTGCCGACGCTCGATCTCGAGCCCTAGCGAGGTCCTCGGACCGGCCCGGGCGCCGTCTAGCCTGGCGCCAGCGCCGCCGTCGTGCGCCGCACGCCGCGCTCAGTCGCCGGCGTCGCGTTTCTCCGTCTCGGCTAGCTCGCGACGCTGACCCTCCCGGATCCGGGTCACCTCGCCGGCCACCCGCATCGCATCGACTTCCGGCCCCTCGGGCCGGGCTCGTTGGGCGCCCCCGGCCTCGCGCGCAGCCGCCCGGGCGCGTCGTCGGCCTTCCATCCGCCCGTCCACCATCGGCTCGTAGCCCTGGTCGGAAGGCACGTAGTAGCGCCGATCCGCCAGCTCGTCGGGCAGGTACTGCTGCTCTACGTCGGCGCCGGGGTAGTCATGTGGGTAGTGGTAGCCGACCCCGATGCCGAACTGGCGCATCGCCCGGTAGGGCGCATTGCGGAGGTGGGTCGGCACCGGCAGGGACCCGCGGCCGGTGACGTCGGCCGCCGCTGACCAATACGCCCGGCCGGCCCGGTTCGATTTGGGAGCGGTGGCGAGGTAGACCGTCGCCTGGGCGAGCGCGTACTGGGCCTCGGGCAAGCCGACCCAGTCGAGCGCCTGAGCCGCCGCGACCGCGACCTGGAGGGCCCGCGGGTCAGCCATTCCGACGTCCTCGGACGCGCTGATGATCAGCCGCCGGGCCACGAACCGGGGATCCTCGCCGGCGGCCACCATCGAGGCGAGCCAGTAGAGTGCCGCGTCAGGGTCGTTGCCACGGATGCTCTTGATGAATGCGGACACCGTGTCGTAATGGCCGTCGCCAGCTCGATCGTAGGCCAGCATCCGCTGCTGGGCGGCTGCCTCGACGTCCTCGAGCCGAGGACTCACGCGGCCGGCATCGTCGCGGGTGCCTTCGGCCTCTGCGAGGGCGGCTGCCCCTTCCAGCACATTGAGGGCCTGGCGGGCGTCGCCGCCGGCAATCGCCACGAGGTGAGCGAAGGCGTCCTCCGCGAGCGCGACGCCACCAGCCGGTCCAAGGGCGCCGGCCAGCCCTCGCTCCGCGTCGGCGAGCGCGCGGCGAACCACGGTGGCGACCTCCTCGTCGGTCAAGGGCTCCAGGCGCCAGACGCGCATCCGCGAAAGGAGCGCGGCGTTGACCTCGAAGTACGGGTTCTCGGTCGTCGCCCCGACGAGGGTCACCGTACCGTCCTCCACATGAGGAAGGAGGGCGTCCTGCTGGGCTTTGTTGAAGCGATGGATCTCGTCAATGAAGAGGATCGTGCGAGCGCCGCCCGCCATCGCCAGCTCGCGAGCTTCGGCGATCAGGCCGCGCACCTCGGCGACGCCGCTCATGACCGCCGACAGCGTGGCGAATTCGCGCGCCGACCTCGTCCGCGAGGAGTCGAGCCAGGCTTGTCTTGCCGGTCCCCGGCGGGCCCCACAGCAGGATCGAGCCTAGTCGGCCGCGCGTCAGCGCGACGTCGGAGCGGGTCCTCGCTCGCCGACGAGATGGTCCTGGCCGACGAACTCGTCCAGCGTGCGAGGGCGCATCCGTGCCGCCAGGGGCTGGCGGTCGGCGGGTGGGGCGGAAGAGCGGCTGAGAGCGGGCGCTCGAGGACCGACGCGGTGGCACGGGGCGAATCTACGCGCCCGGGCACCGCGCGGCCACTCCCGATGTGGCCGTGTTCGGCTGTGGCGGGATGCGTCCTGCTAGCATCGCCTCTGACCGAGGTCCATCGGGCCACGGGCCCCTGGGGGCTGGGTGACATGGACATCAGGCTCTCGGCTTCCGAGCGTCGGGCACTGGGAACGCTGCTGCCGACCGTGACCGCGATCGCGGTCCTCGTCCTCGTGCTCCTGATCCTGGCTGCGATCCAGTACTTCCTCGACATCGTTGTCATCTTCTTCCTTGCCTGGCTCGTTGCCTTCCTGATCGATCCGTTCGCCTCGGCGCTGACCCAGCGGTTCCCGCGTCTGCCGCGCGGCGGGGCGGCCGTCATCGTGTTCGTCGTCACCGTCGGCGTCGTGCTGGGCACCGTCGCCTGGGTCGGGGTCTCGCTGGCGGCCTCCATCGAGGAGTACGTCAACCAGGCTGGGACGATCGACGCGGCGGTGTCCCGCCTCATCGGGCCCATCCAGACGCAGCTCGATCAGCTTGGGCTCGGCGGAATCGACCTCCAGGGGATCATCAACGGCATCGTCCTGGAGACCCGAGCCCAGGCCGCCACGCTGGCGGGCAGAGTTCGCCACCGCGGGCGCCACCCTGCTCGCCTCGACCATCACGGTCGCCT
Source organism: uncultured Chloroflexia bacterium (assembly GCA_963712585.1). Classification (GTDB taxonomy): domain Bacteria; phylum Chloroflexota; class Limnocylindria; order Limnocylindrales; family CSP1-4; genus CAVQIH01. The sequence goes on along the minus strand of CAVQIH010000019.1, from coordinate 5,861 downwards.
TCATCGCGGTCGCCCTGGTCGCCGAGAAGAGCCGCTGGCTCGAGGCACAGTCGCCCGGCTCGCGCCACCGGTGCAGTGCCCGCTGGCCGCGCTACCGCGAGTTCAGTCGGGCTACGACGCGGGCGTTCGGGGGGTTCGTCCGGGGGCAGTTTATCGTCGGGGTCGTGGAGGGGATCATCACCTTCGCCGTCGCCAGCGCGGTCGGTCTGCCGTTCGCACCCCTGATCGCTCTCGTCGCCGGGATCCTCCAGGTGATCCCGTTCTTCGGGCAGCTGGTCTCGTGGGTGCCAGGAGTCGCGGTCGCCATGATCCTCCGGCCAGAGGTCCTGCTGCCCATGCTCGTCCTGCAGGTCGGCGGGGCGCTTCTGCTCCAGAACGTGATCCAGCCGCGGGTGATCGGCCGGGCGATCGGGCTCGATCCGGTGCTCGTCCTGGCGGCGGTCTTCGTCGGGGCCAGGCTGGCCGGTCCGGTCGGGGCGGTCTTCGGGGTTCCGATCCTGCCATCGTGGTGTCGCTGGTTGCGAGCTGGCTCGATGCGAGCCGCGCCTCGGCAGAGCCGGCGGAACACGCCGCAGGCGAGCCGGCTGCCGTCCGTCGGGAGGCCGCCCTCCCTGCTGGAGCCGCGACGGACTTCGCCTCCCTATCCGTACCCGGTCTGCCGGCAGTTCCCTCCGGCGTCGAACGATTCTCCTCGCAACTGGCTGACACCGAAGAACCTTCGGAACTGGAGGAACCCCGATGACGGATCTCGCGCCGCGGACCATGGGACAGCAGTTCGGCCGCCGATCCTGGGCCGAGCCCTGGAAGATCAAGATGGTCGAGCCGCTGCGCGTCATCGACCCGCCGCACGCGAGCGGGCGCTCGCCGGGGCCGGCTACAACACCTTCCTGCTGCGCTCCGACGACGTCTACATCGACCTCCTGACCGACAGCGGCACGAGCGCGATGAGCGACCGCCAGTGGGCGGCCCTGATGGTCGGCGACGAGGCCTACGCGGGCAGCCGCAACTTCTATCGCCTCGAGGAGGCGATGCGGCGGTACTACGGCTACCGCTACGTCGTGCCCGACCCACCAGGGACGCGGCGCAGAGCACCTCATCAGCCAGGCCGCATCACGCCCGGCGACAGTGCCCGGGCAACATGTACTTCACGACGACCCGACTCCACCAGGAGCTTGCCGGCGCGACGTTCGCCGACGTCATCATCGACGAGGCCCACGATCCCCAGGCGCGGCACCGTTCAAGGGCAACGTCGACCTCGCCAAGCTCGATGCCTTGCGCCGAGGTCGGGCCGACCGCATCCCCTACGTCAGCCTCGCGGCACGGTCAACATGGCCGGCGGCCAGCCGGTCTCGATGGCCAACGTGCGGGCCGTCCGCGACTCGGCGTCCGCCACGGCGTCCGCCTCTTCCTCGACGCGACCCGCATCGTCGAGAACGCCCTGTTCATCCAGGAGCGCGAGGCCGGCTACGCCGATCGCTCGATCGCCGAGATCGTCCTCGAGTTCTGCTCGCACTCCGACGGCGCCTGGATGAGCGCCAAGAAGGACGGCCTCGTCAACATCGGCGGCTTCGTGGCCGTCAACGAGGACGACCTGTTCGAGGAGCTGCGCAACCTCGTCGTCGTGTACGAGGGCCTCCACACGTACGGCGGACTTGCCGGACGGGACATGGAGGCGCTCGCCGTCGGGCATCGAAGAGGCACTCGACGACGACTACATCCGGGCTCGCGGGTCGGCCAGGTTCGCTACCTCGGCGAGCTGCTCCTCGACTGGGAGGATGCCGATCGTCGAGCCGATCGGCGGGCACGCGATCTTCCTCGACGCGAAGCGGTTCTATCCGCACCTGCCCCAGGACGCCTTCCCGGCCCAGACGCTGGCGGCGGCGCTGTACCTCGACTCCGGCGTCCGCTCGATGGAGCGGGGCATCGCGTCGGCCGGCCGCGACCCGGTCACCGGCGATCATCACCGGCCCGCCCTCGAGCTGACCCGGCTGACGATCCCGCGGCGGGTCTACACGCAGGCCCACATGGACGTCGTCGCCGAGTCGGTCATCGACGTCCACAAGGCCGCACGAGTCCGCGACCGGGCTCCGGATGGTCTTCGAGCCGCGCTACCTGCGCTTCTTCCAGGCCCGCTTCGAGCCGCTGGCGATCGGCGAGGCGCCGACGATCGCGGAGTCGCCGGCGGGCCCCGTCGCCTCAGGGCTTGAGGACGCCGAAGCCCTCGATGAGGACGAGAGCGCCACCATCACCGCGAAGAGCACGCCAGCGACCACCGCGATGCGCCGCACGTCGCGGACGACGTACTCGTACTTGTGCGCCGCGCTGGCAGCGATGGTGCCGCCCTCGCGGGACCGAGGCCGCGCGGCGAGCTCGTTCGGTCGGATCGCTCGATCGCGGCCCCGGTGCTCGGAGGCAACGGCGCGATCCTGGGCTAGCAGGCTTGCCTCGATCTCGGCGGCGCGGGCCTCCTCGGCTGCTGAGATCCTCCGAGGGCCGGATCGCCTGGGCCGCGGTGGCCGGTCGGGCAGCCGGTCGCTGGTTCGGGCGTCGCTGGCCGGGGTCGGTTGCCGCGAGAACGCTTGGCCATGACGGGAGAAGCCTCCGTGATCGCTCGGGCGGCCATCGGCCGCGCACCCCGGGTCCGGTCACGCGGTCGGTCCGGAAGGCCGGCGTCGGTACGTCGGGGATGACGTCGGCCGGCACCGCCGACCGGAGAGGATAGCACGCTGGGTCCGCCCGACGGGGCGTGCGGCTGCTCGTAACTCCCCGGTGAAGGGGCACCTGCTAGACTCGGTCGATCCCGATGGAGGAACCGTGAGCGACCTGTCCACGTTCGTCGACTCGAACATCGGGCCCATCGTCGGGCTCCTCGGACTCCTGGTCGGCCTCGTGATGGCCGTCGCCTCCTCCTGGCGCGCCGGGTGGCGAGCCTCGAGGGGCGGCTGGCGGCGACTCACCCGCGGTGAGGACGGGCGGAGCCTGGAGGCCGTCCTCGACGCGCACCTCGACAAGGTGTACGCGGTGGCCCGTGAGGTGGAGCGACCTGACGACGCGACCGACCCGCCTCGAGCTGCGACGCAGCGCCGAGCCTTCCAGCGGCACGGCCTCGTCCGGTTCAACCCGTTCGAGGACACCGGTGGCAACCAGAGCTTCGCGCTGGTGCTGCTGGACGCACAGGAGGACGGGTCGTGGTCAGCAGCCTCCACAGCTCGCGTCGCGACCCGCGTCTACGCGCAAGGCGGTGGCCGGGGCCGATCGGAGTCGGCCGCTCTCGGACGAGGAGGCGGAGGCGCTGCGCCGGCGCCGGTGGCGCCGGGAGCTGCAAGGCGCCTACCGGTCGCGGCCCGTGACATCCGAGCTGGCCGGACCCGCGGCATCCTCGCCCAGTCGCCCGCAGCGAGCCCGGCCCGGCGCCGCCCCCCGCTCCCCAGGGCCGCCGTGAGGCGCGGCGCACGGCCCGGAGCCACCCGCCGCCGCTGGCCAGATCCCCGTCGGGCTGACGACGGGCCCGGCGCGGACCCGGAGCCGGGCGCGACGGCGGACAGGGCCTTCTGCGCTCCTCGACGGGTTGAACGCGAGCAAGCCCGTGGCGCCGTGACCCACGGCGACGGCCCGCTCCTTGTCGTCGCCGGCGCCGGGACCGGCAAGACGCAGGTCATCACCCGCCGGATCGCGTGGCTCATCGCGACGCGGCGGGCCCGGCCGTCGGAGATCCTGGCCCTGACCTTCACCGAACGCGCCGCCGAGGAGATGCAGGAGCGCGTGGACCGGCTCGTCCCGTATGGATACGCGGACTCGTGATCTCCACCTTCCACGCGTTCGGTGACCGGCTGATTCGGGAGCTCGGGTTGCGAGTGGGCTGCCGGCCACGTGGCCGTCCTCTCGCGGCCGGAGCGGTCACCTTCCTTCGCGAACACCTTTTCGAGTTCGAGCTGCCGCTGGACCGACCGTCCGCTCGGCGATCCGACCCGCTTCCTGGCCGCCCTCGCCACGCCCTTCTCCGCGCCCAGGACGAGGACGTCTGCCCGGCCCGCTATCTCGCCTACGCCGAGGCACTGAGGGCCCGGGTGGCCGCGGAAGCCACTGCCGCGGCCGCGGCCACCGCAGAACCCGGGGAGACCCGAGCGGCCGCGGCGGCCGAGGAGGCTGCCCGGCAGGCCGAGCTGGCGGAGGCGTTCGAGCGCTACCAGGAGCTGCTCGGCCGGGCGGGCTTCATCGACTTCGGCGACGCGCCAGCCTCGCGTTGCGACTCCTGCGGGAGTCGGCCGCGGCGCGCCGACGCCTCCAGGATCGCTACCGCTACATCCTGGTCGACGAATTCCAGGACACCAACCCGCGCTCCAGTGGGAGCTGGTCCCCGCCCTGCTCGCCTCGCCTCAACCGCAACCTGGGCCGTGGTCGGCGACGATGACCAGCTCGATCTACCGGTTCCGGGGTGCCGCGATCAGCAACATCCTGGAGTTCGGAGACGCCTATCCCGGCGCACGCCAGGTCGTGTTGCGCCGCAACTACCGCTCGCGCCCGCCCTATTCTCGAGGCGGCCTATCGCCTCGTCCGCTTCAACGATCCGGACCGTCTCGAGGTGCGCCGCGGGATCTCGAAGCGGCTGGCCGCGGAGCGTCGTGGAGGGGACGCCGCCCCGGTCCGCCATCGAGCCTTCGCCACCGGCGGGGAAGAGGCCGAAGCCGCCGGCCGCCGGGAGATCGCCGCACGGATCGCCGCGGGTTCCGCTCCCCGTGACCACGCCGTGCTGGTCCGCTCCAACGCCGAAGCCGATCCCATCCTGCGCAGCCTCAACCTGGCCGGCATTCCCTGGCGGTTCAGCGGGGCGTCGGGGTTGTATGCGAGGCCCGAGGTCCGGCTCTTGATGGCTTTCCTGCGAGCCGTGGCTGACCTGGGCTCGAGCGTCGACGTCTACGTGCTGGACGCCGTCGAGGTCTCTACCTCGCGGGCCGACCTCACCGCCATCGGCGACGCCGCGCCGCCGGGCCAGCGCCGACTGGCGCTGTCGACGAGCTCGCCGGCCTACCGGCTTCGCCGCCTCCGCCCGGAAGAGCCACCAGCCAGGCGCTTCGTCTTCCCGGACGCCGCGCCACCCTGAAGAAGCCCGCCCACGAACCAGCCGGCCAGGCCCCCTCGAGTTCCTCGAAGGGGAGCGGGTCGCGGCCGGGCACCAGGCTGGCCGACAGCGTCGGCGCCGAGGAGGCGCTGAGGATGATCGTTGCGCCCTTCTTCGACATCGGCGTGCAGGCCGCGATCCGGGCTCGCGCAGCGCAATTGCGGCCATCTGCGCCGACCTGCAAACCCTCATCGAGGCGGGGGCGACGACCCGGCCACCGCCGAGCTCGACCCGACCAGCGACGCGGTGGCCGTGCTCACCGTCCACAAGGCCAAGGGGCTCGAGTTCCCGATGGTCTACCTGGTCGGGCTCGTGGCCGGGAGATTCCCGGCCGTCGGGCGCCGTGAACCCCTGGCCCTGCCGGCCGAGCTCCTCGGGGGCCTGGTCCTCCCCGAGGGCGATGCTCACCTGCAGGAGGAGCGGCGTCTCTTCTCTACGTCGCCATGACCCGGGCCCGCGACGAGCTGGTCCTGAGCCACGCGGCCGACTACGGGGGGCGCCGGTCGCGGCGCCTGTCCAACTTCGTGCTGGAGGCCCTCGATCTGCCTCTCGCCGATGGCGCGGCCGGGGCCGGGGCCGCGGTGACGACCGCCTCGAGCGGCTGGCGGCCGTCGCGCCGGTTGTGGCTCCCGTGGCGGCCGTCGCTCGCGGAGCCATCGACGAGCCGCTCTCGCTGAGCTTCTACCAGGTCGACGACTACGTGACGTGCCCGCTCAAGTACAAGTACGTCCACGTCCTGCGG
>CAVQIH010000018.1:0-39713 GCA_963712585.1 uncultured Chloroflexia bacterium | reverse complement strand
CGACCCGCGCCTGAAGACGTAGCGAGCCGAGGGAGGCAATGCCGTATGGGGCGAGGGCGGTGCCGGATGCCGACAGGCTGGTGCTATACTCGGCGCTGACGAACCGTCAATGCGGCTGCGTCACCTCGTACTGCTGCTAGCGTGCCTGCTGGCGATTCCGGCCGGGATCGGCGCCTTCACCTTCGTCTACGCCAAGGGCTTCTCCTACCTCTCGACGAATCCGCGCGCGTGCGTCAACTGCCACGTCATGAACCAGCAGTACGACGCGTGGCTCAAGAGCGGCCACCGCCACGTCGCGACCTGCGTCGAGTGCCACCTGCCGCACCGGGGCCTCGCCAAGTGGGTCGCCAAGGCGGACCACGGCTTCCGGCACTCGACGGCCTTCACGCTCCAGAACTTCAAGGAGCCGATCGAGATCACCCCGCGCGACCGGCAGATCGTCCAGGTCAACTGCGTGCGCTGCCACGAACCCTTCGTCCACGCGGTGTTCGCGAGCCGCGACCGGCCGCGAGCTCGACTGCCTGCACTGCCACGCCCGGGCGGGCACGGAGCGGGCGGCTGAGGCCCGCCTCACAGAGGAGGGGTGCATGCAGACCGAACGGCCCGCCGGCCGCGCGCGGCTCTGGGTGCTCGCGATGCTGGGCTTCGCCGGCGTCGCCGGGCTGACCGTGCTGCTCCTGGCGCTCCTGACGCAACATCTTCGAGCGGAAGCAGGAGGCCCGCCAGCCGTTCGTCCGGGTGGTCGAGGTGACCGAGGACGACGCTCGATCCCAAGGTCTGGGGCCAGAACTGGCCCTACGAGTACGACTCGTATCTCAAGACCGCGCTGCCGACGACGACCAAGTACGGCGGGCGGGGGCTCGGGGCCAGCGACGCCGGGCCCGCCGAGCAGAAGCTCGACCGCGAGCCGTGGCTCAAGCGCATCTTCGCGGGCTACGCGTTCTCCATCGACTACCGTGACCGGCGCGGCCACTCCTTCGCGCTCTTCGACCAGGAGCAGACCAAGCGAGTGACCGAGAGCAAGCAGCCGGGCGCCTGCCTGCAGTGCCACGCCTCGAACCTCGCCGCCTATCGGTTCGCCGGCAAGGGCGACGTCATGAAGGGCTTCGAGATCGTCTCGGGCATGCCCTACCAGGAGGCGCGCAACCTGAAGGACGACAAGGGCCAGCCGCTCATCCAGCACTCGATCGCGTGCGCGGACTGCCACGACCCGAAGACCATGGCCTTGCGGGTCACGCGGCCGGGCTTCATCAACGGCATCAAGGCGCTCAAGGCCAAGCAGGGCATCGCCGACTACGACCCGAACCGGGACGCCACCCGGCAGGAGATGCGCATCGTTCGTCTGCGGCCAGTGCCACGTCGAGTACTACTTCAAGGGGCCGGGCAAGGTCGTCACGTATCCCGTGGGCCAACGGGCTCCGCGTCGAGGAGATCGAGGCGTACTACGACGCGGAGGGCTTCTCGGACTGGATGCACGCGGAGACCGGCGACAAGGTGCTCAAGGCGCAGCATCCGGAGTTCGAGCTGTGGAGCCAGGGCGTCCACGCGCGCGCGGGCGTGGCCTGCGCCGACTGCCACATGCCGTACCAGCGCGTGGGCGCGCTGAAGGTGAGCGATCACTGGGTGCGCAGCCCGCTGCTGAACATCAACCGCGCCTGCCAGACCTGCCACGCCGTGGCCGAGGAGGAGCTGGCCGGCGCGCGTGCTCGCGATCCAGGACCGCCACTACGCGCTGCTGCAGCGCGCGGCCAAGGCCACGACCGACATGCTGGACGCCATCGTGGCCGCGCAAGAAGGCGGGGCGCCCGAGGCCGACACTGCAGGAGGCCGCGGCGCTGCACAGGAAGGCGCAGTGGCGGCTCGACTTCGTCGCCGCGGAGAACTCGATGGGCTTCCACGCGCCCCAGGAGATGGCGCGGATCCTCGGCGAGGCCATCGACTTCGCGCGGCAGGGCCAGCTCGAGGCCGAGCGCGCCGGCCGCAAGCGGTAGGACGTCTCAACGGAATGCTGTGCGGAGTGTCCCGGCACGGCGGCGCCGGACACTAGTGTGTCCCGAGTCACAAATGTACCGACAATGCCCCGGCCGGCGCCGTCAATGATTTCTGACTCAGGACGCTAGCTGATCCATACGTTGATCGCGAACCTGCTGTCTTCGAACGCCCGGGACGCGCAGAACACCGGCAAGACCTCGTGCAGCGCGTCTCTCGGGAAGAACACCGCGCAATTATGGTCCGGCTCGACCAGATGGGCGTACCCTCGTCGATCGTAGATGGCCAGACTCCCCCCCGTGAACTTCCGGGGTCGCCGATGAAGGTAGTAGATGCCTGAGAGCCGTCGTTGCCAGTTCGGTCCGCCCGCGTCCGCGTCGCGGTGCTTCCCGAAAGAGCCGCCGTCGTTGTACGCCTGTCCGACCAGCTCGAGGCGGGGCCGGCGCAGGTCGGTCTCGAAGCGGCGCTCCAACACAGGAGCGACCGCCTCGAACCGGTCGACAAACTCCGGGATGAGGCTCAATGGACTCGTCATCCGGTAGAAGACCGGCCCCCCCGAGCGGCTGATGCCCCGCGAGCGGAACTGGCTCCGCCGATCGATCATGTCGTGCAAGAGCAGATCGGCGACGCGCGGCGAGAGAAAGCTCCTGATCCGGCAATGCGGAGCCTCGCGATCGGCCGCCCGGCACCCCCGGCGGAGGGACGCGACCAGCCCGGGCCAGCTCCAGCCTGTCGGAGACGTCACATTATCCAGACGTTGATCGCGAAGCGGCTGTCCACGAACGCCCGTGAGCGGCACGTCACGGGCAGCACCTCGTGGATCAGATGGCTGGGAAAGAAGACCGCCGAGTTGTGCTCGGGCTCGACGGCATGTGGCCGCCTCCGCTCGTCATAGATCACCAGGCTGCCGCCCTCGAACCCGCGCGGCCGGCGATGGAGATAGTAGACACACGAGATCCTCCTCCTCCAGTTTCCACCGCCGCGCGCGTCCGAGTGCCGCCCGAAGGATGTCCCGTCGTTGTAGGCGTGGACATACAGCTCGATCTCAGGCCGGACCAGATCGATCCCGAGCCGTTCCTGGATGTACGGCAGGGTCGCGCAGAGCGTCCGGGAGAAGCCGGGCAGCAGGTCGAGCGGCTCCGGCAAACGGAGAAAGTTCCGGTCGCCGGTGAGGGCGCAGAACGAGCTCTGTCGATCGAGTATCTGCGTCAACACCTCCTGCGCCGCGGCGTCGGGCAGAAGGCCGGGGATTCGATGGTACGGTGGGCCGCTGGCCCTCCCCCGCGCCTTGCTCGCCCCGGGCGATCCTGGAGACGTCGCGGCCCTCGAGAGCCACATCGCGCGCTCACCCGCCGCGGACGAGTATCACGAGCTCAGCGGCCGGGGCCGCGGGAACCCAGAGCCCGTGCCCACCACCGCGCTGGTGCCATTTTGCCCGGCGCGTGACGCCAGGTGACCGAGAACCCGTTGGTCCGTGGAAACGTCGCCCCGCGAAACTCGTCCGCATGCGTGAAGGGGATGCCGTGCTGCCAGCGGTAGCGGGCATCGCCGGTCATCACGTACAGATCGCCGGGCAGGAGCAGCGCTTCGAGTCGCGCGTGTCTCCAGGCCCTCGTCAGCTGGAATACCCGGCTCGATCCGAGCGTCAGCCCCGCCACGACCGGTCCATACGCCTCCCGGTCGATATGGGGAACCACCCCCGTCCCACGCTCGTACCGCCTGAGCAGCACATGGTCGGGCCTGTGGGCAAACACGTGCATCCCGACCATCCGGCGGCCCAGGTCCTCTGCCCACGCCGGGATGGGCCCGTCGTGCGGGAACTCCTCTGAAGGCGGAAGGGAGCCTTGTCGCCGCGTCTCCCAGGCGAAGTTGCTCAGGATCCAGCACTCGATCTCTCGCTGGTCGGCGGCCGCGACGAAGCCCGGGATGACGCGGAACCCCGAAGGCCGATGGCCAGTGACGAGGCAGTGGTCTTCAGCCGCGCTCACGGCCGTGGGGGGCCGTCACGCCGGCGACCGGAACGACCGGAGATCGGGCGCGTCGCCGAAGGCGAGGACGCCGCCCCGGCTGTCCAGGATCCAGACCCCTCGCCCGCTGGACGTGGACGCAATGGACACGAACGACCCCTCCCGCCAGGGGTCGGGCTGGGGAATCTCCCGGAACTCGGGAGCGTCTCCGAAGGCGTAGATGTTGCCGCGGGCGTCCAGGGTCCACAGACCTCGGCCGCTGGGCGTGCACGCCATGGCGACGAAGGACGCGTCACGCCAGGGCTCCGGCTGGGGCACCTCGCGGAACTCCGGGGCGTTCCCGAAGGCGTAGATGTTGCCCCGGCGGTCGAGAGTCCACCCGCCATTGCCGCTCGGGTGGGGCACGAAGGCGACGACATCAGCTGGACTCGGAGCGTCCTCTGGCGAGAGGACCCGTGCCAGTCTTCGCCGGAACGACCCGCTCCCCAGACCGGTACCCAGCAATAGCAGGACGATGGTTGCAGCAAGCCGGGTTCTCACGCTCAAGGGCATCCTCCTCGTTCAGATCGTGGCCGGTCGACAGGATACGCCGCGGCACCCGCCTGGCATCACGCCGCGGCGGCACTGGTTCACGGCAGGATGGCGCAGTCCTCGATTCGCTGTCAACGAGTATCGGCCTCGGTGGGCCGCCCCGGTCGCGCATGGGAGGCGGCGCGCGCTCACGTTCCGAACAGGCGGTCGCCGAAGTCACCGAGGCCGGGCACGATGAACTTGCTGCCGTCGAGGCCGCGGTTGATGACCGCGGTGTAGACGCGGGCGTCCGGGGCGGTCCCGCGCAGCAGCGCGAGTCCTTCCGGCGCGGCCACGATCGACAGGAGCCGCACGCCGCGGGCTCCCAGGCCCGCAAGCCCCTCGATGGCCATGGCCGCCGAGCCGCCGGTGGCGAGCATGGGATCGAGGAGGAAGACCACGGCGCCGTCCAGATCCCTGGGGACCTTCTCGTAGTACCGGCGCGCGACCGCGGTCGCCTCGTCGCGCTCGAGGCCGAAGTAGCCCACCTGGGCCTGAGGCACGAGCTCGAGAAACGCACCGAGCATGCCCAGCCCGGCGCGCAGCACCGGCACCGCGACCACTCGGCCGGCGAGCCGGCGCACTGTCGCTTCCTCGAGGGGCGTCTCGACCGTGGCCTCGACCAGCGGCAAGTCGCGCGTCGCCTCCGCGACGAGCAATAGGCTCACTCGGCGGGCGACCTGACGAAACGCATCGCTGGGGGTGTGCCGGTCCCGCAGGGCGGCGAGGACGTCGTCCACGAGCGGGTGCCGGACGACATGCACGTCCATGGAAGTCCCCTCCTTCGTCAGCCGCGCAGGCGCGAGTCGGTGTAGAGAAGGACGGTGTCCGGTGGCATCGGGACGGAGTGTATCGCAGTCCTGCGGAGTTGACAGACCTTCGGTGCCCGTGCTCTTCTTCGCTCGGACTTGTGCCGGGCGAGCGATCGCCGATCCGTATACTCGATTTCGGAGCCGCGCTCATCACACAGATGATCCATGGGGGATGCCGCCGCCCGCGCGGCGCGATGGAGGAACTGAGATATGGCGGAGATGGCGATCTCGCTCACGTGCGCGGACTACGCCCGCGTCATGCCGCTGGCGACCGGCGAGGTGAAGCCGGATGGCATCGCGCTCACGATGATCCTGGGCAGCCGGGGCTCGTGGCCCGCGCGGGCCGAGATGCTGAGCCGCGCGGTGCAGGACCCCAAGGTGCAGGGCGGCGAATGGTCGATGGCCCAGTACCTCTACCGCATCGACAAGGGCGACCGCCGGTTCGTCGGGCTGCCCGTATTTCCCTTGCGCAACTTCACGGCGCGCGACCTGTACGTCCGCCGGGGCGGTCCGGTCCGCCGGCCCGAGGACCTCGCGGGCAAGCGCATCGGCATGTACGGCTATACCGCCAGCGGCTCCATCTGGTATCGCCATTTCCTGCGCTTCGTGGGCGTCGACCCGTCCACCCTCGATTGGTGGATCGGCGACATCGACACCCCCTGGTCGGCGTCGCCGATGGATCAGTTGCTGCCCCCGGGGTGAAGACGCCGGCCCCGGCCGGTCGCTGTCCCACATGCTGCTGGCCGGAGAGCTGGAGGCCATCTACAGCCCGCCGCGGCCCGCGGCCTACCACCCCGTCGACGGCCGCATCGCGCGCCTGTTCCCGACTTCCGCGGCGTCGAGCAGGAGTACTTCAGGAGGACCGGCGCGTTCCCGCCTCAGCACCTGATCGTGCTCCGGCGTGAGGTGTGGGAGGCGAACCGATGGATCGCCCGGAGCCTCACCGAGGCGTTCGTCGCCGCCAACGATTGCTTCACGGCGGCGCAGCGGGGCTTCCCGTACGCCACCCCGTGGCTGGAGGCCGAGCTCGAGGACACCACCGGGTCATGGGCGAGGACTTCCACCCGTACGGGTTCGAGCGGAACCGCGCGCAGATCGACATGTTCGCGGCCGAGGCGTTCGGCCTCGGATTCACCAGCCGCCTCGTCACCGCCGAGGAGTACTTCGCGGACTTCCTGGCCTCCTGAGGTCCCGGACTTCGACCTTGACCGGCGCCGCGTTCCGGAGTACGAAACGGATGGCGGAACGTCAACGCGGAAACGCCAAATGAGGAGGGAGAGCTCATGATCTACGAAGTTCGCACCTACACGCTGCGCCCCGGTACCGTGCCAGAATTCGAGGATCGCTTTGCCAAGCGCAAGCCACTGCGCGAGAAGCACTCGAAGCTGGGGGCGTTCTGGCACACCGACTTCGGCCCGCTCAACCAGGTCATCCACGCCTGGCCGTACGAGAGCCTGCAGCAGCGCACCGCGGTGCGCGACGCGATGGCGAAGGACGCCGAGCTCCAGGCGCTCCCCGGCGGGCGGGACCTGATCGTCGAGCAGCAGTCCGACATCATGATCCCCGCCCCGTTCATGCAGCCGCTGGGCAGCCGGCAGTTCGGCACCGGCAACTTCTACGAGATGCGCATCTACACCTACGCGCCGGGCGACATCCCGAAGGTGCTGGAGGCATGGGGCAAGGCCGTGCCCGCTCGTGAGAAGCTCTCGCCGCTGGCGGCCTGCTGGACCAGCGAGCTCGGGGGGCTGAACAAGTTCGTGCACGTCTGGCTCTACAAGGACTCCAACGAGCGCACGCGCATCCGCGAGGAATCCCGCAAGGGTGGCCAGTGGCCGCCTCAATCGGGGGTGCGCCCGATCCGGCAGGAGAACAAGCTGTTAATCCCGGCGGCGTTTTCACCCGTGCAGTAACCAGGCGTCGATCCCGCCCGGGCGGCGCACCACTGGCCCGGCAGCCAGGTGCGCCGCTCGGGCCTGATGCGGCCTGACTGGTTCCGAGGGAGAGTCGCGGATACGGACAGAGGCAACGAAGCAACCGTCCGGACGATGTCAGGAGGTGGGCCATGGAGAAGCAGGGAACCATCCTGGTAGGGACGATCGGTCAGGGCGTCATGATGAGCGCCGACGGTGGCGGGAGCTGGGCCCGGGCCAGCGTGCGTCAGGGCATGCATTCGGACTGTATCGTCAAGGCTCTCGTGTCGGACCCGTGGCATCCCGGAGCGGTCTATGCGGGGACCGACATGGGGCTCTACAAGAGCGACGATGGCGGCGCGGCATGGCGCTTGCTCGACACCCCGATGAATGGGTCCATGGTCTGGAGCATCGCCATCGACCCGGTCGATTCGAGCGTGATGTTCGCGGGCACGGGCACGCCCAGCCCGCCAGGCATCTTTCGCTCCGCCGACGGGGGAAAGAGCTGGGACCGGCTCCCCGTGGACATCGCCGTGGACTGCCCGAACGTCGGCATCCCCCGGCCCACGGGCATCGCGGTGGATCCCACCGACCACCGGCAGGTGTGGGTCGGGCTCGAGGTCGACGGCGTGCGGCACAGCCGAGACGGCGGCCAGACATGGACCAAGGTGAACGGCCAGATCCCCAACCAGGACGTGCACAATGTCCTGGTCGTGGCCGGTCCTCCGAAGGCCGTGTTCACGGTTGTCAACGACGACGTCTGGCGCAGCACCGATGATGGTGAGACCTGGCACGCGGCGCGCGCCCGCGAGGTCTTCCCATGGCATTATCCCCGCGGCATCGCGGTCGTGCCGAACGATCCAAGGACGGTGTTCGTGACGCTCGGGGACTCGACGCCGGGCCGCATCGGCACGGTGATGCGCTCGAAGGACGCCGGCGCCACGTGGCAGAGCCTGGGGCTCCCCGTTCAGCCGAACTCGGCCATGTGGACGGTGAGCATCCCCGCGTCGGCGCCCGACACGGTCTTCGCCGCGAGCCGCTACGGCTACCTCTATCGAAGCGACGACGGTGGCGATTCCTGGCGCAAGCTGTGGCGCGAGTTCGGCGAGGTGTCCTCGATCCTCTGGATCCCGCGCGAGTCGTAGCGCGCGGCCGTCGCGGAAGAGACCTGAGAGCGGAGCGAGCCATGCCACAGATCACGGGATTGGGCCACGTCGGACTCTACTGTCATGACCTCGGGAAGATGCGGGACTTCTACGCGCGCGTCCTGGGCCTCACGATCACCGACGAGGATCTCGAGCGGGGCATCTGCTTCCTCAGCGCCCAGCCCGACGCCGAGCACCACGAGCTGGCGCTCGCCCAGGCCAGGGAGCCCGCGCAGAAGACGCACAGCGTGCAGCAGGTCTCGTTCAAGGTGAAGAGCCTGGACGATGTCCGCACGTTCTATCACCGCCTCCAGGATGCGGGCATGCGCATCGAGCGCACGATCACCCATGGGATCGCGTGCAGCGTCTACTTCTTCGACCCCGAAGACAATCGCATCGAGCTCTACTACACCACCCCCTACAAGATTCGCCAGCCCCTCGGCGAGAAGATCGACCTGGACCGGCCCGACGCCGAGCTGCTCGCCTTCGCCCGATCCTTCGAGGAGGCCCTGGGACCGCCGCGCGGCGCCCAGCCGCCGGTGAGATAGCTCGGCCGAGGAGCTGCCTGGGCGAGGAGCCGCCTGCTACGCGACGAACAGGCGCTCCATCAGCCAGATGAAACCCATCACGGCGATGGCGCCCGAGGTGGCCTGGACCGTCCGCCGCTCCCAGCGCGCGCCCCGCATCCAGCCGAGGATCGGCAGGAGCAGGGCGACCACGAGCGCCTGACCAGTTTCCACCCCGAGGTTGAAGCCGAGGAGCGCCAGCGCGAGGCGGCGGGCGGGCAGTTGCAGCGGGCTCAGCGCGGACGCGAAGCCGAAGCCGTGGACGAGGCCGAAGAGGAAGCTGACGAGCCAGCGCTGGGACGGCGCATTCGCGCAGAAGGATGTTCTCGAGGGCCACGTAGACGATGGACGCGGCGATGACGCACTCGACGAGCCGCTCCGGCACGGTGACGAGGCCCAGGACGGCGAGGGCCAGCGTGATGCTGTGGGCGACGGTGAAGGCGGTGATGATCTTGAAGAGCGACAGGAGACGACCGCCGCGGAGCAGCAGGGCCCCGAGGAAGAGGAGGTGGTCGTACCCGGTCAGGATGTGCTCGACGCCGAGCTTGAAGAATCGCTCCCTCCGCGTCGCCGCCGTCGCGGGCTCCCAGCCGAATGTCGCGCCTCACGCGACTCCGAGGCGAAGGCCAGCTCCCGCGTCTCGCCGTCGGCCTCGACCTTCGCCAGGGTGTGGTGGTCGGGGCCGAGGACGTCGAAGATATTGTCCTCCACGACGAGATCCCGCACCGCGCTCCCGCACGCGAAGTCGAGATGCATCGTGAAGGTGGTGGCGTCGAAGGCCGAGGGCGCGACCTGGCCCGGACCCGGCTCGCAGCGGGTGCCGTTCGGCGCGGAGGACGATGTGCCGGCGCAGCACGTCGAGGAGCTTGTCCCGATTCTGCTGGCTGCCCGTCTGCGCGAGCCGCAGCGCCTCGGCCAGATCCGACGGCAGGGCGGCCGTCGGCAGGCTCAGCGTCGTAGCGGACGGTGCTCCGGCTGACCGTGATCGAGGCGTAGCCGGTGCTGCCGCCGACGTGGGCCCGCGCCGCCGCCGCGCCCGCGGCGAGCATCAGGAGGCCGAGCCCGACCCGGCCGAGGGCCGCGCTCACCCGCCGGTCGCCTCGCGGAGCGCCGTTTCCCATTCCTCTCCGACGAAGCGCGACATCAGGTAGACCTGGTCGCGTCCGCCGAGCTTCATGTACTGCAGCACCTTCTGCGGGTTCGGCGCCCCGAACTCCGCTCCGAGCACCGCGAGCGCCCCGGCGATAGAGCGTCGCCGTGTAGCCGGGCGGGTCCAGTCCGAACTCGCGGAGCCCGATGGGCGACCACTCCGCGCGCTCCATCACCCGGATCGGCGCCGACACGTGCATGAACTTGATCGAGTCGTCGAGGTGGGAGGCGAGCGACGGCGGCGCGGGCCGGCCGTCCGGCGCCGCGCGCCAGCCGTCGGGCGCGCGCACGAACGCCCAGCGCCCGGCGCTCGTCGTCATCTCGACCCGATCGATCTCGCCCGGCGGCTCCGGCATGACGCCGGCCGGCGCGAAGCTTGACGAACTGCTTGCTCTCCCTGAGTGGCCGGAGACGACCATGGCCGTCAGCAGGCCCACCGCGAGGAGGGCGACGGCGGGGGCGAGCAGGCGGCGCGGGCGCCCTATCGCCGTCTCCACCACACGACGGCGCCCACCGCCACGACGCCGAGGGGCAGGAGGACCTCGATGACGAGGAAGATCCGCTGCATCTGCGACTTCGTCAGCAGGACGAGCGGCGGGACCGGCATCCGCACGGTGACGGACGGGGTCCGCTCCTCGCGCACGAGCCAGCGCACCATCGCGAGGGCGAGATCGCTGTTGGCCATGTACGGGAGGAAGGAGTTGCTGGCGAAGTCCCCGTCGCCGACCACCACCAGCCGGAATGGCCTGGCCGCCGGCCTCGCGCCGGGCCAGGTCCCCTCGATGGCGGCGGCGAGGACGCGCCGGCCGGTTCCGGGCCGGGGCCGCGGTCGACGCGCGCCGTCCCGACATCGCCGCCGGGCTGGCGCTCCGACACCGCCTGCACCTGGCGCGTGTAGCTCTCGGTGCTGCTGCGAAAGAGCGGCGCGCTCGTGACGCCGGGCGGCGGGGGACGCAGCGTCAGCGAGCGAACGCCCGGGAAGAACGTGAGCGCGACGCTCCGGGTGATCGGGTGCTGCTCGTACACGGGCACCGCGACGACCTCCGGATCCGTGGAGTAGTGATCGAGCGGGTCGATCACGACGTCCTGCTCGACGGCGACGCCCACCGTTCCGCAGGGCGGCGGCCAGGCGGGGCTCGAGGACGAAGCCGAGGTCGTACATGAGCAAGGCCGACCCGCCCCGGGCGAGGTAGCCGACGAGCAGCTCGCTCTCGCCGGGGAGATAGGTCGTGCGCGGGTTCACGTCGACCACGACCGCGCAGTCGGCGGGAATCGCCGTCGACGTGGCGGGGATGATCTTGCGGACGTCGTAGCCGAGCGACTCGAGGGCCCGCCGGAGCCGCCCGGCCCCGTGGGCTCTCATCTGGACGAGGGCGGAAGCGCCCTCTCCGTGGCCGTGACCCGCCACGCCCTCGAAGTGGGTGTGGAACTCGAAGTTCTCCATCGGGTACTCGTCGTGGCCCTCGATGAAGCAGACCGTGGTGACCTGCTCGCGGATCACCCGGAGGATGCCGAGGGCGATCTGGTTCTCGTCCGTGCTCATCACCTGGATCCGGCGGCCGTCCGTCTCGAGCACGGCGGCGTTGTAGATCCGCACGCCGTAGGTGTCGGCCACCGTCGGCTGCTTGTCGGGATCGACGGTGCGGACGCGCAGACGCGGGTTGCGCCGCCCGAGCACCTCCACCATGTCCCTGGCCCGCCGCCCCGCCTGGTCCTGCGCCTGGTAGAAGTAGGTGAGCTTGACGTCCTGGCGGAGCCGGTCGACGACGGTCTCGGCCTGCTTCGAGGGCGTGAAGACTCCCTCGCGGGTCAGATCGAAGTGCACGTCGTGGAGCACGAGGGCGACGTTGGCCAGGGCCGCGAGGCCCAGCGTCGCGACGACGATGGCGCCCGCGTAGGCGAGGGCGGGGAGGCGCCGGAGGCGCGGCATGAGGGGCAGCCGCAGGCCGAGCGCGAAGAGGACGGCGACGGCGATCAGCCAGCCCGCGAACCAGATCGTGTTGACGACGTCGAGCCGGTCCATCGCCGCCTATCGCCGCGCGAGCGCCCGGACGCTCAGGAAGAGGCCGGCCAGGACGATGGTCGAGAAAGAAGCCGACGTCGGAGAGGAACATGGCGCCGGTGGCGAACGGCGTGAAGTGCGCGACCAGCGACAGGTGGGTGACGATCGCGTCGAAGGGGTCGGGGAGCAGATAGCCGAGGGTGTCGATCATCCAGAGCAGGATGCCGATGCCCATGCGCGACGACGGCCGCCACGATCTGGTTCGCGGTGAGCCCGGACACCAGGAGCCCGATGGCGGTGAGCGCGGCGGCCAGGAGCAGGAGGCCGAGGAAGCCGCTGTAGATCGGGCCCCAGTCGGGGTCGCCGTAGACGCCGAGGACGATCGGCGTAGCTGCCGGTGAGCGCGAGCATCAGCGACGGGAGGGACAGGCCGGCGACGAACTTGGCGAGGACGATCTCGATCTCCCGGACGGGCGACGTCAGCAGCAGCTCGAGCGTGCCCGCCCGCCGCTCCTCGGCGAAGAGCCGCATCGTGACCACGGGCACGATCAGGAGGAAGAGCACCGCGGCCTGGAAGAAGACGCGGACGAGCTCGCCCGTCCGGTTGAGGAAGAGGACCGCCGTGAAGGTGTAGCCCATGAGGAGCAGATAGACGGCCACCGTCGCGTAGGCGATGGGCGAGGAGAAGATCGCCTTTTCCTCCTTCAGGAGGAGCGTGCCGAAGTGCCTCACGCGCGCGCCTCCGGGTGGCCGCTCGTGAGGTCGAGGAAGAGCGTCTCCAGATCGACGGGCGCCGGGCCCATGTCGAGCAGGCCGAAGCCGGCGGCGACGACGGCGGCGGCCAGCGCCTCCGCGATCGGGGCCCGCTCCGGAATCCACGAAGCAGGTCGCGAGATCGCCCCCGGGCCGGGCGCTCCACGCTCACGCGCTGCACGCCCGGTACCCGGGCGAGGCAGGCGCGGACGGCGTCCTCCGGGCCGCGCACGCGCATCCGGATGCGCTGACCCGAGCCCCCGCGCTCGCGAGGGCGTGCACGCCGAGCAGTCGGCCCCCGAGCAGGATCGCCACGCGGTCGGCGACGCGCTCGATCTCGCCGAGGATGTGGGACGTGACGAGGACCGTGCGCTCTCCCGCCAGCGCCCGGATGTGCCCCCGCATCTCGATGATCTGGCGCGGGTCGAGGCCGTTGGTCGGCTCGTCGAGGATGAGCAGGTCCGGATCGCCCAGGAGGGCCTGGGCGACAGCGACGCGCTGGCGGTACCCGCGCGAGAGCTTGCCGATGAGGATGCGCCGGACGTCGCCGAGAGCGAGGCGCTCGATGGCGGCCTCGACCGATCGCGCCGCGCGCCCGGCCGGCGAGCCCCTTCAGCCTGGCCATGAAGGCGAGGAACTCCCGGACGCGCATCCAGCCGTAGAGCGGGCACGTCCTCGGGCACGTAGCCGACCCGGCGCCCGCGCCGCCAGCGCGTCGTCCACGACGTCGAGCCCGGCGATGCGGGCGGTGCCCGACGACGGGCGCAGGTAGCCGGTGAGGATGCGCAGGATCGTGGTCTTCCCGGAGCCGTTCGGGCCGAGCAGCCCCATGACCTCGCCGGCCTCGACCTCGAGGGAGACGTCGGTCGACGGCGCAGTCGGGGCCCGTACCACTTGGTGAGCTGCTCGGCGACGATGACCGGCAGTCATGCGGGGCGGAGCGTCACGGCGCCACCGGGGTGACCGGCCGCCCGGCGGCGCCGTGCTACCTCACGCGTCTGCGCGGCGTGACCTACTCGAACATCTGCGGGGTCTTCGTCGTGCGGGCCTTCCCGGCCGGGCCGTCCAGGTCGTGGGCGGTCATGAAGCTCGCGCCCTCGCGCGCCTGCAGGACGCGGATGTACTCGTAGGCGTTCAGGATCCCCGTCGGGATCGTAGGCGAGCGAGATGTCGGGGAGGAGGTTCTTGGTGACGTTCTCGGCGAAGTACACGTTGTCGCTGGTCAGGACGACGGTGCCGGTCTTGGGCAGGCGCACGATGGCCATCTGGCTGCCCGGGGTGTGGCCCGGCCAGCGCTTGATGACCACGCTGCCGTCGCCGAACAGGTCCAGGTCGCCCTCGAGCTGCTCCATCTTGAACTTGTTCGGGAGCGCCTGGCCGAGGTCGTTGCGGAGGCAGGCGACGTCGCCCGGGATGTACGGGCCGGCCGTGCCCGGCTCCGGCCAGGCCGCGTTCTTCATCTCGTCCTTCTGCACGAGGAAGGTCGCCTTCGGGAACTTGCAGACGTTGCCGCCGTGGTCGAGGTGCATGTGGCCGACCGCGACGTACTTGATGTCGTCCGGCGTCAGGCCGATCTTCTTGAGCTGCGTGTCGATGGCGACGTCGGGGCCGCGCTCGGGGGTCGAGGCCCTGGATGAAGGGTCCCCAGTAGCTCGGATCGGTGATGATCTTGTCGTTGTTGCCGGTGTCGAAGAGGAAGTTGCCCTTCGGGTGCTCGACGACGAAGAAGCCGACCGGCACCGTGACCTGCGTGTTCGGCGCCCCGGACTGCAGCGCGCTCTTCGCGATGGTGAGGCCGCCCGAGCTGAACGCGTAGAGCTTCATCCCGGCGGGCCCGGCCGCCTGCGACAGGGTGATGGAGCCGACGAGCAGCAGCGCCACGGCCACTCCCGAGATCAGACCCAAGGTCGTTCGCTTCATTGCGGCTCTCCTCCGGTAGTCCAACCCCGACTCAGTGTGACGTTCGACGCAATGAGATCTGCCACGACGACGATCGCTCGCTGATCGACGCTTTCATCCCCTTTCCGGCACAAGGTCTCGATTCGCGCCCAGAGTATGTGAGCCCTGACGAATGTTGTCAAGGCGCGAAGCGCCCTGCGCGTGCGATCCCTCGGCGCTCGCCTAGACTCGCTCGACTGGAGGGTGGCCGAGGAGGCCGGACGGCCGAACGAAGAGCATCGCGACCAGCACGAGGTAGGCGGCGATGGTGCTGAAGCCCCCACCCAGCAGAGGGTCGAGGTAGCTCGCCGCGAGGCTCTCGAGGACACCCACCAGGACCGCGCCGACGATGGTGCCGGGAACGCTGTCGAGCCCGCCGATGATGACGATGGGGAAGACCTTGAGCCCGAGGAGCACCATGCCGAATCCGCCGCCGGACACGGACGCCCACAGTGTGCCGGCCAGCGCGCACAGCACTCCGACCAATGCCCACGTGATGGAGAAGTGCCGATCGATGTCGATCCCGACGGCCATCGCCGCCTGCTGATCGTCCGCGATCGCCCGAAGCGCGAGCCCCGTTCGACTCCTGCGAAAGAACCAGGTGACGGTCGCGATCGCCACCGTGGCGACGGCGGCGGCGGCGAGCCGGTCGGCGGGCACGGCGAGACCGAGGAGCGAGAGCGGCTCCTGAGGGAATGGAAGCGGGACGGCGCCGGGGATGCCGCGGAAGGATAGCGCCGCGGCGCCGCGGATGAGGGCGCCGAAGCCGATCGTGATCATGATCATGCTGATCAGCGGTTGTCCGACCAGGCGCTGGAGCACGACGCGGTTCCAGACGACGGCGAGCGCCACCATCCCGGCACAGGCGGCGCCGAGGGCTCCCGCCAGGCCAAGGCCCAATGGGTACACACCCGCGGCGGTCAGGCGCGAGCCGAGCATCACCCACTCGCCCAGCGCGAAATTGATGATATGGGAGGCCTTGTAGACGACGACGAAGGCCAGCGCGATGAGCGCGTAGATGGCGCCGGCCAGCACGCCGTCCACGACCACGGCGGCGAAGAAGCGAAGCTGGTCCGGGCCCGTCACGGCCGCCGCATGCGAGACACCCCGCCGCGAGACGGGGCGCTGGCGCCCGGCGCGCTCACGGTGGCACCCGATCGACGTTGGTGGGCATCCGGGGTGGTCCTCGGCCGCTTCGCTGTCGGCGGCTCGCGCGGCCCGAGTATAGCAGGGGAGAGCTGGCGGCACGGTACGAGGTGTTGACGGTACGAGGTTGACGACACGCCTCCGGGCAGAGCATCATGCTGGCGGAACGGCGGGGACGGAAATTCGGAGGCCGGTGCAGTGTAACGTGGACGGGTGCCGGGAAGCGGCGCCCGCAATCGCCCAGAGGGAGGATGTGCCATGCGCTACCAGCGAATCTCGGCGGACTGCCACCTCGACCTGATCTGGCTGCCGCCGGATCTCTTCGTGTTGGAGGCGCCTCAGGCGTTGAAGGATCGCATGCCCTACGTCACCGACGGACCCGATGGCCCGCGCTGGGTCGCCAAGAACGGCGCGAGCTTCGGGCTGGCGGGCGGCGTCGGCGCGTCGGGCACGCTCCACGTTCCGGGCAAGCAGCACCGCGTGGACGTGATGGCCGCGACCGGGTTGTACGAGGACGGCAAGAAGGGCATCCGGCGCCCGGGCGACCCGCACCTGCGCGCCAAGGAAATGGACCGCGACGGCGTCGACGCCGAGGTCATCTACGGTATCCTCGCCGCCGCCGCGAAGTTGAACGATCGCGAGGCCTCCAACGAGGTGCTGCGCATCTACAACACATGGCTGAGCGAGTTCTGCAGCCACTATCCGGATCGCCACATCGGCCTGGCCTGCCTGCCCTATGGCGACATCGATGCCGCGGTCGCGGAGGTCGATCGGGCCGCGAAGCTCGGCTTCCGGGGCCTGGAGCTCTCGTGCTCGTGGGACATGGAGCCGATGTGGCATCCGGTCTGGGAGCCGCTGTGGCAAGCGGTCAATGATGTGGGGCTGCCGCTGCACTTTCACACCTTCCCGTCGGTGTCGCCGAAGCTTCGCGAGCAGTACACCGGGCTCACGCTGCGGGCCCTGACCTACAGCAGCCTGTGCCTCTTCCAGATGACGCTCGGGAACATCCTGACCTCCCTGATGGGGGCGGCGGTGTTCGAGCGCTATCCCAACATCCGCATCGCCTTCGGCGAGAGCGGCATCGGCTGGATCCCGTACGTCCTCGACCGCATGGATTTCGAGTGGGAGGACCAGTACCGGGACCTCCAGCTCAAGATGAAGCCGAGCGAGTACTGGCGCCGGCAGTGCAAGGCGACCTTCCAGTTCGACCGGGTCGGAACCAAACTGATCGACGAGATGGGGGTCGAGACGCTGATGTGGGGGTCGGACTATCCCCACCCCGACGGCGTGTGGCCGGAGTCGTCGAAGTACATCGCCGAGCAGTTCGCGCACCTCCCGCCCGCCGTCACGCGGAAGATGGTCTGCGAGAACGCCGGGAAGTTCTACGGCCTGATGGACTGAACGGGCGCGCACCGGCCCGCCTGGTCGAGACCAGGCGGGCCGATCCCACCACGTCGGAGCGCGCGCGGCGGTGAAGCGAGTCGCGGCGGCACCCCGGCGAGGCGAGGGCGCCGCGTCGTCCCCGGCGCGGATGGCCCGCTCGAGCGCCTGCGCGCGATCTGCCTGGCCCTGCCCGAGACGACGGAGAAGATCGCGTGGGGCGAGCCGACCTTCCGGGTGCGCGGCAAGCTCTTCGCACAGTTCGACAACCACCATCACGGCGCTGATCATGTCGCCGTGTGGCTGCCCATGCCCCTCGGCGCGCAGGAATCCCTCGTCTACGCCGAGCCCCGCCGCTTCTTCGTCCCACCCTATGTGGGCCGGCGCGGGTGGGTCGGAGTGCGTCTCGACCGGCGGCCGAACTGGAGGGCGGTCAGCGGTCTGGTGCGCGAGGCGTACCGCTGCGTGGCGCCCAGGCGACTGGCGGAGGCGCTGCCACGCACGTCATGAGCCAGAGGCAAACTGATCAGCAGTACGGGCACGTCGGGACCAGGCTCAACCGAATGGCGCGCCACGTCCCGGAGAGGCGGTCACCGAAGTAACCCAGGCCGGGCATAGTAGGATGGCGACATGACCACGAGCCCGACCTTGTCGCTGAAGCTCCGCGCATTCCTCGAGCAGAGAGGAGGTCCTCGAGGCCTATCTGTTTGGCTCGCAGGCGACGGGCTCGGCCCAGCCACACAGCGACGTCGACGTGGCCGTGTACGTCCGCAAGCCTCGCCCGCCGGCATCGGCGTTCGGATACGCCGCGGACCTCACCGCCGCCCTGATGCACGCGCTCCGGATCGATCGCGTCGATGTCGTGCTCCTCGACGAGGCCCCGCCGCTGCTCTACCATCGCGTGCTCCGCGACGGCGTCCGGATCCTCTCGCGCGATCTCCGGGCGACGACGACCCGAGAGGGGCGAGCGCTGTCGCGCTACTGCGACTACCTTCCGCAGCTCCGAAAGATCGAAGCTGCCCATCGCGCCCGCACCGAGGCCGGTCGCTTCGGCCGATGAGTCCGGGACAGCCCGACACGAACGTCGTCCGGCGGCACCTGCTCGCCCTGGACGAGGCCGTGCAGCATCTGCGCCGTCACACCGGACGCCCGGTGTCAGCGCTCGCGAGCGAGCCTGACGAACGCTGGGCAGTGGAGCGAGGCCTCCAGCTCTGCGCTCAGAATGCGCTCGACATCGCGACCCATCTCGCCGCGAGCGCGGGACGCGACGCGCCCGACTATGCCAGCGCCATCGACGTCCTCGGCGACCTCGGAATCCTGCCCGCGGAATTCGTATGGCGTTTCCGCGGGATTGCCGGGTTTCGGAACATGCTCGTCCACGGATACCTCGGTGTGGACCTGGCGCGCCTGCACGAGCTCCTGAACTCTGGCCTCGACGACTTCGCCGACTTCGCGAAGCTCGTAGAGGAGCATATCCGCGGCGCCTGAGGCGGGTGGCGTCGGCGGGTTGCTTTACCTCGGCGGTGGTGACGTTCACATTCGCGGTGTGCCGCCGTCCGGGCGGAAGATCAGGTCGCTGTCTTGAGCCGCACTGAACGTGTGCAGAGGCACCAATCGCCGTCACGCCCGGTCGGGGTCGAGCCAGTCGCGGAGGCCGTCGGCCATCATGTTGAAGCCGAGCACGGCGAGCATGATGGCCAGGCCGGGAAAGACGACCATCCAGGGGGCCTGCAGCATGAAGCCCCGCCCGTCGGCGAGCATCAGCCCGAGCGACGGTGTCGGTGGGCGCACCCCCACGCCGAGGAACGACAGCGAGGCCTCCACCAGGATGGCGATCGCCATCAGGACGGAGGCCTGGACCAGGATGGGCGTGGCGGCATTCGGCACACGCCCGCTCACCCCTACACCAGGGCACTGGCGGGCGCGTTCCCGACCATCGGCGACCGATCGTCACGCATGCATCCGTGCGGCCTGGCCGGCGATCCACCGAGCCCGGCGGACCTACCCCCCGGGTGCCCGTTCCACGTCCGCTGCGATCGCGCCGTCGACGAGTGTCGTTCGGTCGATGTGGCACTCCTCGACGCCGCGTGGTCGGCCGGCCGCCTGCATCCGGCTCGGCACGACGCGACGAGGGGCGGCGCGATGGGTGACGACATGCTCACGCTCGAGGAGGTGAGCGTGACGTTCGCTCTCACTCGCGGCACGGTCCGAGCCGTCGACGGCGTGAGCCTGAGCGTGGGCCGGGGCGAGGTGCTCGCCCTCGTCGGTGAGTCTGGGTGCGGCAAGACCACGCTGCTGCGCTCGATTCTCGGGCTGGAGCCGATCTCGCAGGGCTCGATCCGCCTCGAGGGCAACGACGTGCACGGCGGGCGGGCCACTGCCAAGGCGATGCGTCGGCAGATGCAGATGATCTTCCAGGACCCGACGGGTGCGCTCAACCCGCGCCGCACGATCTACGAAGCA
Source organism: uncultured Chloroflexia bacterium (assembly GCA_963712585.1). Lineage (GTDB taxonomy): Bacteria > Chloroflexota > Limnocylindria > Limnocylindrales > CSP1-4 > CAVQIH01. The sequence continues at coordinate 19,923 of CAVQIH010000018.1, read as the reverse complement.
GTGGCCGAGGGCATCCGCATCCACAAGCTGCGCGGCGACGAGTACGAACTGGTCTCGGCCGCACTAGCGGACGCCGGGTTGCGGCCGCCGGAGCGGTTCGCGACGCGGTACCCGCACGAGGTGTCGGGTGGGCAGCGTCAGCGCGTGCTGATCGCCGGCGCGCTCGCACTCGGGCCGCGCGTGCTGCTCGCCGACGAGCCAGTGGCCTCGCTCGACGCCTCGATCCGTGGCGAGATCCTGGCGCTGCTCCGATCGTTGGTCGACGACCGCGGGATGTCGATCGTGGCGGTCACCCATGACCTCGGTCTCGCCTGGAACGTCGCCGACCGCATCGCGGTGATGTACCTCGGTCGCATCGTCGAGCTCGGTCCGGCCGAGGACGTGTTGGAACGACCGCAGCATCCCTACACCAGAGCACTGTTGTCGGTCGTCCCGGAAGCCCACCACATGGACCCACAGATCCTGGTCGGAGAGATCCCCGACCCGAGCCAGATCCCGTCGGGGTGCCGGTTCCACCCGAGGTGCCCGGTCGTCGCATCCGGAGCAGCCGCGACCCTCGGCGTCGCCAGCCGCTGCACAACTGTCGACGTGGCGCTCGTCGCCCGCGGCGACGCGCACTGGTCGGCCTGTCACGCACTGGACCACGGGCTGCGAGGAACGGACGCCGTCCACGAGCGCTCGGCGATCACGTCATCGCTCTCCGACACCTGAAGCACGACGTCGACGTGGAACGACGTGGCGTCGGAGCGCACCGTCAGCTCGGCCCGGCTGCGGCAACGCACGTCGGGCCACTCGATCTCGAACGTCGACACGCCGTGCGCCCACGCGTCGGCCGGGTTCAGCGTCGAGACGCCGACGTCGCCGCGATAGTCGTCGGTGACGATGGCCGCGTGCTCGCCCGTCGTAGGTGCCGCCGTAGCGGGTGAGCGGCCACGGTGTCGCGGCCGAGCACGTCGTGCTCGATCCGCCACACCACGCCCGTCGGCCTCGTCGGCGCTCGGGCCCGCGCCGGGCACGAACGTGTGGGCGGACGTCGGGCAGGTCGCTCGATCAGGGCAGCTCGACGCGCACACGTCGCGGCGTCGACCTCGAGCGTCACCGGCCCGGGCGGCGGCCAGCAGTTCGGCCAGTCGGTGCCGGCGATCGCGAGCCGGAGCACGTGGCCCGGCAGCGAGCGTCCAGGTGGTCGCCTCGAACGCGATGGTCGACGTCGATCCACTCGCCGGGCACGAGCGGCGCGCGGCGCGCGGCCGACCTCGCCGCGGTCGTCGGCCGGCCAGCACCCGCGGTGCGTCAGGTCGAGCATGCCGCGCGTGATCAGCGTCGACGTGCCGTCGGGGAACACGTCGCAGAGCTTGACGCTGACGTGGCCGTACGGCTCGGTCGGTGCGCACGCGCAGCGAGCGCGCGTGGCCGGTCGCCGGCGAGCTCGTCGCGGCTCGTGCGATCGGCCAGTCGTACACGAGCGAGCGGGCGTTGTCGTGCGCGCTGGTCGAGCGGCTGGCCCCACGGGCAGCCCGCCGCCGCACGAGTTCCACGCGGCCACGCCGACGTCGCCGCGCACCGCCAGCGCGTCGATGCCGGCGCGCGCCGAGTCGCCAGCACCGTCGGCGGCGCGGCGCGCGGCCAGTCGTCGAGCTCGACCCAGCGGCCGGGGATGGAGCGCGAGGTCGGGCTCGGGCGCGACCGGCTCGCGGACGAACACCTGCGCCGCGCGCGCTCGGCGACGGCGGGTCGTCGCGCAGGTGCTCGTCGAAGAACGCGAGCATCTCGACGTCGTCGTCGACGTTCGGGCCCGGGCGGGCCCGCTCGGGCGACTTGTGCACCCACGGGCCGGCGAGCAGGCGCCACGGCAGCCCGTTGCGTTGGTACTGCTCGACCACGCGGAACGAGTTGTTGCGGTAGCCGTCGGCCCAGCCGACGATCGAGCATCGTCGGGCACCCGATGCGCTCGTAGCCCTGGCGCCGTCCGGGGCCCGAGCCGCGATCGAGCCGCGCCGCCAGTCGGGCCGTCGCCGGCTGGTCGAGCCACTCGAGCAGCCACGGCTGGCGTGCTCGTCGATGCCGGCGGCGCCACTCGTCGCGCCAGCCCGTCGCCGAACACGCGCCGGCACCGGCGGCAGCGCGTTCATCGCGATCATGTAGAGCGGGTAGTCGACGAGGTCGAGCGCCCGCAGCACGCCGCCGCACGTAGTGGACGTCGTCGGTGTAGCGGTCGTCGGTGGCGTAGATGGCGACACACCGCGCGCGAGGCCGGGCGCGCCGCTCGGCCGCCATCTGCAGCGAGTTGAAGCCCGAGTACGACGTGCCGAACATGCCGACCCGGCCGTTCGACCACGGCTGCGCGGCGAGCCACTCGATCGCCTCGCGCAGGTCGGCTGCGCTCGACGTCGGGGTACTCGTCGGTGGCGATCCCCGCCGACGAGCCGGTGCCGCGCAGGTCGACGCGCAGCACCGCGAAGCCCCCCTCGTCGCGTAGCGCGTCGGTACTCGGCCGCGTACGACGCGGTGACGTCGTCCTTGCGGTACGGCAGCGCCTCGAGCAGCACGGGCACGGCCCGTCGTCGCGGTCGGGGAGGTAGAGGCGGGCCGCACAGGCGGGTCACCGTCGGCACATCGGTGATCCAGACGTACGGCTCGTCGATCTCGGCGGGCATCGTCGCACTGTAGGAGACGTGTCGTGGCGCAGGCGGGAGCGAGCCGGTGCGGACGCCGGAGCGACCCGATATCGCCGACGACCGCGCAGCCGGCTGGCGCCGGCGCTCGCGCGAGGCGTACCTCGGCGACGCACGTGGGCGCGCAGTGCGACCGCATCTTCGGGAGCGACGTGGTGCGCGGTCGGCCGGGAGGAGGACGTCGAGCGCGCCGGGTGCGTACCTGCAGGTCGAGCGAGCGGCGAGCACGTCGTCGTCACCCGGGCGACGACGGCGCGCTGCAGCGCGTTCTTCAACGTCTGCCGGCACCGGGGCGCGGAGCTCGTCGACTCCTGCGGCCCGCGCGACGGGCGACTTCGGCCGGCGCGATCCGCTGCCCGTACCACTCGTGGACGTACGCGCCTCGACGGCCGGCTGCGGCGCGCGCCGTTCCTGCGGTGCGGTGAGCGACGACGACCTCGGCGCGCGTTCGCGCTCGGCGCCGGTCGGCGTCGACACGTGGGGCGGGTTCGTGTTCGTCGACCTGGCGCCGGCGGCGGCGTCGAGCCGCTGCGCGGCGCAGCTCGGGCCGATCCCCGAGCGCGTCCGGCGCTACCCGCTGGCCGACCTGCGCCGCGGGCGCCGCGTCGTGTACGAGGTCGCGGCGAACTGGAAGGTGCTCGCCGAGAACTACAACGAGTGCTACCACTGCGGCCCGGTCCACCCGGAGCTGTGCGACCTCGTGCCCGGCGTTCCGGCGCGGCGGCGGTGCCGGCTCGACTGGGAGCGACGGCATCCCCCACCGCGACGGCGCGTGGACGTTCACCACGTCCGGCACGACGGACCGCGCGCCGTTCCCCGACCTCGACGACGACGAGCGGGTCCGGCACAAGGGCGAGCTGGTCTACCCCAACCTGCTGCTGAGCCTGCTCGTGCCGACCACGTGGCCGCGTTCGTGCTGACTGCCGCGCGGGCCGGGGCCGCACGACGGATCGTCGTGCGACCTGCTGTTCCACCCGACGAGATCGCCGACCCGGACTTCGACCCGTCCGACGCCGTCGACCTCTGGGACCTCGTCAACCGCCAGGACTGGGCGATCTGCGAGAGCGTGCAGCGCGGCATGTCGTCGCGGGCGTTCACCGCACGGCTGGTTCGCGCCGATGGAGGACGACAGCGCCGACATCACCACCTGGTACCAGCGGGTGATGCCCGACGCCGACCGGAGCCACGAGGACGGCCAGTGAGCGAGCGAAGCGAGCGAATCATCATTGCGGCGCGTAGCGCTCACAGGTGCGCCATCGTGGCGGCCTCCAGCAACGTTCCGCATGGGACCATGGTGCACCAGTGAGCCGTCAGGACGACGCCGTCCCGATCGGCGTGGTGGGTCTGGGGGCCATCGGCGCGGCGACGACGTACTGGCTGGCCCGGCGCGGTGTCGCGGTCGTGGGGTTCGAGCAGTTCGCGCTGGGGCACGCCAACGGGGCATCCCACGATCATTCGCGGATCATCCGCCGCTCGTATCACACACCGGCCTACGTGGCGCTCACGGCGCAGGCGTACGTGGCATGGGCGGACGTCGAGCACGAGAGCGGCGAGCAGGTCGTCACCATCACGGGTGGCCTCGACCTGTTCCCGCCCGGCGCGGCCATCGATGCCGCGACGTACCGCGCCAGTCTCGACACGGTCGGGGTTCCGTACGAGTGGATCTCGGGCGCGGAGGTTCGAAAGCGATGGCCGGGCTTCCGATCCGGCACCCTCGTGGCCGACGACGTCATGGCCATCAGCTCTGCGGGCACCGGCATCGTCGCGGCCCAGCGCGCCGTCACAGGACAGGTCGTTGGCCCGGTGGCACAGGCCAGGTCGTTGGCCTGGGGTCGTTGGCCTCGGATCGTTGGCCTAGGGCCGCTGCTCCCGGAGCGGCTCGGTACGCATCGGCTCGGTACGCATCGGCGTGGCCGATCGAGCCTCGGCCTGTTCCGCTGCCCGCGCCAGCACCCACAGGAGGTCGGCGAGACGGTTGAGGTAGGCGAGGAGATCGCCACCCGGCGGATGTTCGGATCGGGCAAGGCTCACGGCCTGCCTCTCGGCTCGGCGGACGATCGTCCTGGCCAGCTCGAGCGCAGCCGAAATCCGGGTTTCGCCGGGAACGACGAACTCACGAGGCATCTTGATGGCGGCCTCGCTGGCGATCAGTAGCTCATCGAGTCCCACGACCATCGTCTCGGATACCCGGGTGCGCCCATCCTCCGCCCGATCACGGGCCGTCGGGTTCGTCGCCAATTCGGCGCCGACGACGAACAGCTCACGCTGGAGTCGCAGGATCAGACCCGGGAAATCGGACAGAGAGGCGGGCAAGGGACCGCGCTCGGCCTTGTCGTGCAGGTCGGCCCGGGCCAGACCCAATGCGGCCACCGCCTCATCGACCGTGCCGTAGGCCTCCGTACGCGGGTCGTCCTTGGCGATGCGATCGCCGCCGTAAAGGAGGCCGGTCGTGCCATCGTCGCCGCGACCCGTGGTCACGGCGGATTCGAATGAGACGCGCTTGGCTACCACATGAGGCCCGCGTCACGCGGGTCCCAACGTTCGGCCAGGATCGTGACCTTGACCGGGTGCTCCGTCACCGACTCTGCCTGCTCCTTCACCTGGGCGATCATCGAGCCGGCGTAGGGACAGAAGGGTGTCGTGAGGACCATCTTGACTTCCGACTCGGCCTCGCCGACGAGGATCTGCTTGATAAGAGCCAGCTCGACGACGTTCATCCCGATCTCGGGGTCGACGACATCGCGCAGGGCGTCGAGGATCCCGAGCTCGGTCGCTCGTCGCTGGGCGTCGAAGGTGGAGGCCGGGGTCTCGGCGGTCTCGGTCATGGTGCAGAGACTACCACCGGCGCCTGAAATCGCCGCCGCCCTGGGCTCAGCGCAGGTGCGGGGTCAGGCGGTGCTCAGCACCGTCCGCGGTCAGGCTGGGACGACCGCCTTGATCACGACGCCGGGGCGTCGGTAGCGCTCAGGAAGTCCTTCGGCCTCAGCGTCCGTGAAACCGGGTCCCACGAGCGAGCCATCCGCCTCGATGAACTCGGCGTAGTCGGATGGGTGGTCGGCCGCGTAGCAGTAGGCGGCCGCGATGCCCATCGTCCGCAGCTCGGGCTGCTCCGCCAGAAGGTCGACGAGGGCGTAGCCATTCCGCCGCAGCTCGAGCAGCTGTCGGACGGTCAGTCGGGTACCGAAACAGAACGGCTCACCGTTCATGACCAGCGGGTCCGCCTTGACCCACTTGATCGTCATCGTCATGCGCCCTTGTAGATGGCTTCGAGGATGCGATTGCGGCGTCGTCCATCGCCGGCGAGACGGCGGTGCCGCTTGAACACGACGATGGCCTCGTCGATCGCGCGGTCGGCGACCAGGCGAGCTGGCGGGGTGAGCACGCTCGCGGCAGCCTGGCGGAGGCCGTTGGAGAGGCTCACAAGATCGTCCATCGGGACGCGCCGGCGGCGGTAGACCGGGGCCACCCACTCGGCGAACTCACGAGTCAGATAGGCGTCGTCGGCGGCGATCGCCCGGGCCAGCCGCTCGACGTAGATCTCGGTGTCGCGGAGGAGCCTTGCAAGACCCTCGTCACCGAGTCGCTCGCGCATCGACGGATCGCGATCGATCGACACTTCGAGGGCCACCCGGCCGACTCTGGCGCGCTCGTCAATGAGGCGCGCCGCCTCGCCCGGGTAGCCGGCCGTCTCGTCGCGCGGAGGTGTGCCGAGGGAGGGGTGGCTCACCCGGCGAAGTCTATCGACCGAACGCGGGCGCCGCCATCCGACCGGCTACGATTTGGGCGTGAGCGAACCGGCGACCAGCCCCCAGGTGACGGATGCTCGGCGTCTTCTTGCCGCGACCGCGACCGCCGCCGTCGGCGCGGTCCTCATCGGCATCGGCGGCATCTTCGCCCTCACGACCGGCCTGATCGTGGTCGCCGCCGCCGTGGGGCTCGTCATCGGCTGGTTCATGCGCGGCCTGAGCGGCGGACCGACGGCCAGCCCACTCATCGCCGCTGTCCTGGCCGTGGGCGGCGTCGCCGTCGGCCAGATCCTCCTGTGGCTCGTCGCGAATGCCGAGGGCGGCGTGCTCGGGCCTGTCGACTACCTGGCGCAGACGTTCGGTGCGCTTGTCGTGGCCCAGCTTGTGGTCGCCGGAGTTGGCGCATGGCTGGCGGCCCGGTGAGTGGACCGGGAGGCCGGCCCCAGCCGATCGCCGTCACCCACCGTCGGCCGACCGAGGGCGATCATTCCAAGGTCGTCGGGGTCGTCGACGACTGGGCAGGCGGCCGACGCGTCCACGATGGCCTGCCCCGGCTGTGGTTCCGACACTTCGCCGGAACGTCACTGATCGCCGAAACCCCGGACGGGGAGCTGGCAGGGTTTCTGGCGGGGTTTGTGAGCCCGGATCGGCCCGACGAGGCGGTCATCGTCTGCCTGGCGGTCAGCCCCAACCTGCGGCGCGCCGGGATCGGCCGAGGGCTCGTCGAGCGATTCGCATCGGATGCACAGGCGCGAGGAGTCAGGCGCGTCGTCACGGCTGTCTGGCCGGGCGACCACGCGATGAGCGCCTTCCATGGGGCGATCGGCTTCGAGGTCGACGCCGGACCCGGGACGCAGAACCGCTACGGAACAGCGTCGCATCCTGACTACGACTCGGAGCGTGAGGACCGGGCGATCTTCAGCCTGTCTCTCGGATAGATGCGAGGTCGGGCGGAAGTGCTCGAGCCGCCAAGCCACCGGGAACCTCGGGCAGCGGAGCGGTGTAGGACCCACGAAACAACGCAGGAGGGTCCGTCATGCACCGCAGACTCATCGCCTCTCTCGTCGGCATGCTCGCGGCTCTGGCTGTTGCGGGTGCTGTCGCGGCTGGGGGTTGGGCGACGATCGCACCGGACGCAGCAGTCGGTCCGGTTGCCGGACAGCCTACAGACATCGGCTTCACCGTCCTCCAGCACGGGGTGACGCCGACTTCGGCTGTAACGCCGTCGGTCGTCGTGTCCGATGTCGCGACGGGCGCGAGCGTGTCGTTTCCAGCCACGCGGGCGGGCAAGACAGGTCATTTCGTGGCCACTGTGAGCGTGTCGTCGACAGGGCCCCACACGTGGGTCGTGACACTCCCCGAACTCGCCGTCGAGATGAAATCCGATCTCCTTCGTCGTCTCGGCCAACCCGGTCGCCGCTCAGGCGGGACCGTCGGTCGGTAACGACTCCGAGATCGCGGCGGGGACCGAGGTTGCTCGACTGCGCGACGAGCTGACGGTCATGCGGGTAGCAGTCGTCGGCTTGGCTGCAGCCCTTGCCGGGTTGCTCGCTGGTGGCGCGACGATCGCGCTGTCGCGACGGCGACCGAGTCCGGCCCGTGGAGACCCAGCTCCCGAAGTGGCTTGAGATCGCGGACCGGCCCGCCCTCGGGTTCGGTCAACGCCTTCCCCGAGCGCACGTGCCGCCTCGCCTGTCGAATAGGATGAGGCGGCACAGTCTGTCGAGTGACCGGAGGGAGGGCCCCCGACTATGGCGCACTATCCACGCGGCCGAGACTGGGAGGGTGACGGGCCATCGGCGGACGGAGCGGCCGACGACGGCGCCCCGGCCGATGGGACTCCCGCCGCGACTCAACCGACCGACCGCCCGCCCGCTGCGGTACCGCCGGCCGACAGTCCGCCGGTCGACAGTCCGCCGGTCGACCCGGGATCGATTCCCGGCTGGACGCCGTCGGGCGGGTCGTCGAGCGGGTCGTCGGCCGAGGCTCCCGAGCCGTCATGGCCGACACCCGGAGCGCTCCCTGCCGCGCCGATCGCCAACGTGCAGTCCGGAACCGGCGGACCAGTCGAGGGTTGGGTCGAGCCGAGCGCGGCCGCGCCGGAAGCGAAGTCGGCCGGGGGGATCGGTGGGCTCGTCCGCCGCTTCTGGATCCTCGGCCTGATCGCCGTGATCGCAGTCGGGGCGTTCGTCCTGCGCGACCGGTTGTCGGGCGGCGCAGGCGATCTGCAGGTCGGCGACTGCTTCGACCTGCCGGGCTCAGAGATCACCGAGGTCAAGGACGTGCAGCATCATCCCTGCACCGAGGCTCATACCGGTGAAGTGATCCTCGTCTTCGACTTCGCCGGCGGCGACACGCTCCCAACCGACGACCAGTTCTTCGCCTCGATCGAGGAACACTGCGTGCCCGCCTTCGCCGAGTACACGGGGACTGCGCTCGCCAACCAGGAGACCCTGGACCTGTTCTGGTTGACGCCGAGCAGCGATGGCTGGAAGAGCGGCGATCGTGAGATCAGCTGCGCCCTTTATCGCCTTGATGAGGCGCCGTTGACCGAGTCGTTGAAGGGCTCCAACCCGACCTAGGGTCGGGTCTCGCCGACGAACGGCATCGCCTGGCGATCGGCGGCATCGAGGCTCGCCCTGAGGACGGCCGTCTTCGCCTCGGCCACCGCTCGAACATAGGCCGACTCCTCGTCGGGCGTCATCGTTCGGCCGCGCGGCGTCCCGTCGGGTCGACCGACCATGAGCCACGCCAGGTGCCATCGATCCATCGTGCCCCAGGCGTTCGCCAAGAGGACGTCAGATCGACCGATCCAGCCCTGAAGATCCGAGAGCGACGGCTGATCGGCAAGCCGATCGCCTTCAACGATGAGCTCACGCGTCGCGGAGATGAGCTCCTCGCGCGTCACGGAGCCCGCGATCGGTCGTCGATCCAGCGTTCCCGAGCTTCTCGCAGTGCGATCGTCAAGGGGCCCGGCAAGCCGGATCCAATGGGCTGGCTCTCGACCGAGGTCAGTGGCACGACACCCGCCACCGACGAGGTCAGGAACGCCTCATCGGCCGCCAGGAGGTCGGCGACCCTGAGGTCCACTTCCTCCGCCGTGGCGACGCCGACGTCGAGATCGGTCGCTCGCTCCAGCAGCCAGCCGCGCGTCGTGCCGGCGAGGATGGCGGCGTCGAGGCCGGGCGTGCTGATCCGGTGGCCGTTCACCAGCCATAGGTTGGCCGTCGTCGTCTCGGAGAGACGGCCATCCAGGGTCAGGAAGATGGCATCGTCGACGGCAGCGCGTGCGGCCTCGATCCGGGCGTGGACATGGTCGGCTCGCGACGTGGTCTTGACGCCGGCGAGTGGGGACGAAGGATCGCGCCGGTGAGCGGAGATCATCGCGTGGACGCCTCGACCAAGGAGCGCGGATGGCGGCGGCTCGTACGGCCAGGCGGTGATGACGATCGTGCTGTGCAGCTCGCGCCAGCCGCTGGGAAGCAGACCACGTTTGCTGGTCGAGCCGCGGCTGACGGTGATGCGGACGGCCGCGTCACCGACGTTGTCCGGACCCACGCCGTCGAGGCCGAGCGCACCGAGCAGATCATGGATACCTGCCTCAAGCGCCTCGTCGGCGGCCGGAAGGACGATCGAGAGCACGTCCGCGCTCTGGTGGAGCCGTTCGCTGTGCGCGGCCCACTCGATGGCCACCCCGCGGCGCGCCCGGAGAGTCTCGAAGATCCCGTCGCCGAGCAGGAACCCGCGATCCCCGATCGACAGGCGCGGGAGATCTGAGGCGACCACGCTCCCGTCGACCCAGGCCAGATCGGACGTCACTCGGCGACCTCGGACAGGTCCTCCGTTGCGCCGATCGCGCCAAGCGGTCCTCGCGCCTTCGCGATCGTCTCATCCCACTCCGCCGCCGGGTCGCTCCGCCAGGTGATGCCGCCACCGACATGGAGCGTCAGGCGATGTCCATCGGCCACGAAGGTGCGGATGACGATCGAGGTTCCCATCGCTCCATCAGCGCCGAACCAGCCGAGCGCGCCGGTATAAGGACCTCGCAGGACAGGCTCCATCCCATCGAGGATCTCCATCGCCCGGATCTTCGGTGCGCCGGTGATCGAGCCGCCTGGGAACGCGGCCGCCATAAGGTCGAACGCGTCACGCCCGGGACCGAGGCGCCCAGTGACGGTCGACACCAGATGCTGGACTGCGGCCGTCCGCTCGAGCCGGCAGAGGCGTGGCACGCGGACCGATCCGGGCCGACAGACACGCCCGAGGTCGTTGCGCAGGACATCCACGATCATGACGTTCTCCGCGCGATCCTTGGCTGAGGCCAGGAGCTCGCAGGCGAGCGCCCGGTCGGCCTCACGAGATTCGCCGCGTGGCCGCGTCCCCTTGATCGGGTCCGTCTGGACGTGGCCATGGCGATCGAGCGCGAGGAACGGCTCCGGCGAAGCGGACAGGATCGCCCGAGGGCCCCCGCCAGAGGTCCGGCCGGCATCGAGGTACGCCGCGAAGAGGGCCGGATCGCCTGTTCGTAGGCAGCGGTAAAGGGGCCATGGATCACCGCTGAACGGCGCCTCCAATCGACGACTCAGGTTCGCCTGGTAGATGTCGCCGTGTGCGATCGCGCTCCTGATCCTCTCGACCCCTGCCATGAAGTCGCGACGCCCAACGGGCGAGACGAAGCGCTCCGGACCAACGGCCAGGCTGACGGGATCGTCATGCGTCGCCGAGCTCATCCGCGCCGACACGTCGGCCAGACGACGACCGAGCCGCTCCCTGTCGCCGTCCACCGCGCGCCCAGCCAGCCAGGCGGAGCCGTTGGTTCGATCGAATGCCACCACCCAGTCGTGAAGGCCCAAGCGCATGGGCGGCATGCCCTGGTCGTCTGGAGCACTCACCGGCAGCCGCTCGAGCATCGCTCGGAGCTCATAGCCGAGATAACCGACGAGGCCACCGATGAATGGCGGGCCCTCCGTCGTCGTGACGGACGCCGGCGAGAGTCGCTTCAGCTCATCCCGGGCTGTCAGGAATGGATCGGGCCCCTCGGCCGGCCGCTCGAGGATCGTCAGCGGATCGGCAACGAGGTAACTCCACCTGGAGCGCCGACCGGGTCGGGCCGACTCAAGCAGCCCGATGCCCGGCAGCTCGCGGAGACGCTCTGCGGCGTCCATCGGTGTGACGCCATCGAGCGCGGGCAGGCGCTCGAGGCGGATGGGGGCCGTCGCAGCGACAGCAGGACGAAGAAGGGCCACGGGGCGATGATAGTGCCGATGTCCGAGAGCCCTGCCCGCGCCTCAGGCGTACGCGATGCGACACCGGCCGACCGGCCGGCCATCGCTGCGATCCTGGCCGCCAACGACGAACCGGTCGAGTGGCAGGGTGTGCTCGGGTGGCCGTACCTCGATCATCTGCTCGATCGAGCGCGCACGGTCGTCGCGGTCGTCGATGGCGTGATCGGCGGGTTCGCCGCCTGCCTGACCGTCGGTCCGATCGTCCATGTCAGCGACCTGTTCGTCGATCCGACGCGCCAGGGGGAAGGCCTGGGCAGCGCCCTGATGGCCGACCTGCGCGCGACCGACGCGGATCGGCCCTGGACGACGTTCAGCTCGGCCGATCCCAGAGCCCTGGCGCTGTACCTGCGATCGGGGATGCGGCCGTGGTGGCCGAACCTCTACATCGTCGCGGAATCGGCGCCCGATCCAGACCGCTCGGACGGCCTGGAGGCATCGATCGTCGCCCCGTCAGACGCACTCGGCGCCGAGCGCGAGCTGACCGGCATCGACCGTGCGGCCGAGTACGACTACTGGGGTTCACTCCCAGGTGCCAAGGGCATCATCGTCGCCGATCGGCGCGGTACCCGGATCGCGGCCGGGATCGCCACGGCGATGCGGAGGACGGACGGGACGTGGGTCAAGCATCTCGTCGCGAAGCCAGGAGCCGCGGCGGATGCCTCCGCAGCCGCCGTGATGGTTGCGCTCGCCACGCTACCCCGACCCGGTCACGTCGGGTTGTGCATCCCGGGACCGCATCCGGCCGTCGCCGCCCTGCTCGGGCATGGTTTTCGGATCGCCGATCGCGACACGTTCTGTGCGACGGACGTAGAGCTCATCGACCCGCTGCGGGTCGTGCTCGATGCGAGCTTCCTCTAGTCGAGCGGTCGGGTGGGGCGCCGGACCGGGGGGAAGTCCGACGCCCCATGGATCCCCCCGCTAAGTCTCGGTCGGCGACCGGTGGCTGGCTTCTCGATGGGCACCCCGACCATGCTGCCCCACTCGGTCCAGGAGCCGTCGTAGTTGCGGACGTTCGGGTAGCCGAGCAGCTCGTGGAGCACGAACCAGGTGTGGCTCGCTGCGCTCGCCGATCCGGCAGTAGGCGATGACGTCCTTGTCGGGCGTCATGCCCTTGCCCGCGTAGAGCGCGCGAGCTCGTCCGCGCTCTTGAAGGTGCCGTCCTCGCGGACGGTCTGGGCCCACGGGATCGAGACGGCGCCCGGGATGTGGCCGGCCCGCTGGGCGGTCTCGGTCATGCCCGGCGGAGCGATGACCTCGCCGTTGAACTCGGCCGGTGAGCGGACGTCGACGAGCGCCAGCTCGCGTTCGCCGAGTCGCGGCAGGATGTCGTCGCGGAAGGCCCGGAGCGCGAAGTCGGGCTCGGGCGCCTGGTATGACGTGGATGCGTGGGACGGTTGCGTCGATCGACAGCGGCAGGCCGTTGTCGAGCCAGTACTTGCGGCCGCCGTCGAGGATGCGCACGTCGGCGTGGCCGTACAGCTTGAGCTGCCAGTAGGCCCAGGCGGCGAACCAGTTGTTGTTGTCGCCGTAGAGGACGATCGTCGTCTGCGGCGTCGATGCCCGCCCGCCGAGAGGAGGGCGCTGAAATCCTCCCGCCCGGCGATGTCGCGCCGGATGCCGTCGGAGAGCTGGCTCGTCCAGTCCCAGCCGACGGCGCCCGGGATGTGGCTCTGCTCGTATGCCGTCGTGTCGACGTCGACCTCGACGAATCGGACGGCCGGGTCGTCGAGGTGCTCCTGGGCCCAGGCCGCGTCGACCAGGACCGGCGAAGTGGATGTCTGAGTGGTCACGTTCATGTCCCTCCGAGAGGTTGATGCGGATCGACGATCGTCTGTCTGAGGCGGGCTACCGGCACGCGGGCTGCGCTACCAGGCCCGCCAGCGACACGCGCAGCGGCCCGGCGACGAACAGCGGAAGGAGTCAACCATCGCCGGTGACCCGATCGCGACGAGAGAAGTCGGCCAGCTTCGCCCGGCAGTGAGCCTCGAGGCGTTCAGCCCGGAGGATGAACCAGGGGTCGACGCGAGGAGAGTCTTCGATGGTCACGCTTGCGCCGTACGGCCCTTCGTCGAGGAGGATTCCGGCGACGTTGCGGTAGTCGGCCATCCAGTCAGTCACCATGGCGATGAGGGCATCGCTCACGACGCGCCCTGAGAAGTGCCAGTCGACATAGGTGGCGTTCAGCCGATCGGTCACATCATCGAGGCGCTGGGGATGACCGCGCTCGAGACGAGCCACCAGACGTAGGACCCGGAGCTCGGCGAACGGATCGCCGGACTCGGCCAGCTGAGGTGGCGTCGGAAGATCGTCGTGCAGGCCGGCGATCGGCTCCCGGAGGGCCCCAGGCCGGGTGCGATGGGTCGGCTCAGTGTCAAGCAGGATCTCCGACCTGGCGGATCGGGATTGACGGACGGGGAGCGTATCATCGGACGCCGCAACCGGCTACTGCTACAGTCGCGGCGATGCCACAGACGCCCCTCGATCGGGAGGTGGCCCGTACGGCGAACCGAGCCAGGTTCGCCCGTCTCATCGCCCGCGCCGACTCTGACATCGATCTGGCGATCGGCGCCCTGCTCATCGCCGCGGACGATCGACCGGGCCTCGATCCCACCCCGACGATCGTCCGCCTCGATCGCCTCGCCGAGCGCATCGCCGCCCGTTTCGATCGAGGCGATCCGCCAGAGCGGTCGATCGATGTGCTCCATGACGTCCTCTATCGCGAGGTCGGGTTTCGCGGTCCGACGGCGGCCGAGTTCGCCGAGGCGGCGAACAGCCTCCTCGATCGCGTCATCGAGCGCCGGATCGGGCTGCCCATCAGCCTCGCGATCGTCGAGCTGGAGGTCGGCTGGAGGCTCGGGCTGCCCGTCTCTGGGATCGGCCTGCCGGGCCACTTCATCGTCGGCGGGCCGAACGGGGCCCTCTACGATCCGGCGGCCGACGGGCGACTCCTCACTCGAGACGACTGCCAGGCCTTGCTGCGACGCTCGCTTGGACCGGGCGTCCTCTTTCATCAGGGGATGGTCCGGCCGGTCGGTCGCCGCGCGAGATCCTGGCCAGGGTCCTCCGGAACCTGCGGTCGGTCCGTCTCGCCGAGCGTGACTGGCCTGCCGCTCTCGGGATCATCGAGTTGCTCGCGATCATCGAGCCGACCGATCCGGACCACGGCCGGGATCGCGGCCTCCTCCTTGGCCGCATGGGCCGCTTCAGCGAGGGGATCCGCCTCCTGTCGGCGTACCTTGATGAGCGACCCGACGGAACCGACATCGACGACGTCCAGTCCGTGATCGAGATCTTCCGCGGCCGGCGCAACTGACCGACCAGGCGAACGAACCTTCACCGCTCGGCTCACCGGGCCTGAACACACGCCTGCCAGTATCGTGCCGTGCGACCTTCCCTCTTCGCGTTTCGTCCGTTCACCCTCGAGCCGACCCTGCTGCCTCGCCGCCGCCGTCGACGCGCGACTCGCATTGGCGTGGTCGTGGCGGCATCTGCCATCGTCTTCACCGGCGGGATCGGAGCCGGCGTAGGCCTCGATCGAGCAGGCGTCATCGGCAGCGGCGTCGAAGTCTCGACGGGAAGCGCCGAATTCGACCTCATCCGCCAGGCCTGGGATCTGCTTGAGAACCAGTACGTCGATGCGCGAGACCTGAACGAACGCGACCTGGCCTATGGAGCGATCGAGGGCTTGACGAAGGCCGTCGGCGACACGGGCCACACAGACTTCATGGATCCGGAGGAGCGACGATCGCGCGGCGACGCGCTGTCAGGCAAGTACGTCGGGGTTGGTATCTCACTCCATAACGAACCTGGCCGGGTGACCGTGGACGAAGTCTTCGCCGGCAGCCCGGCGGCCGCGGCGGGCGTTCGGTCCGGCGACCAGATCGTCGCTGTCGACGGCAAGCCGCTCGACGACACCGATATCCAGTCGGTCTTCGAGGTGATCCGCGGCACCGAGGGCAGCAGCGTCGACCTGAGGCTGGCTCGCCCGGGCGGGGCCGCCTATGACGCCCGGTTGACCCGAGCGTCGATCGACGTCCCGGCCGTCAGCTGGTCGCTCATCCCGGGCACCACGATCGCCGACATCCAGATCAGAAGGTTCCAGACCGGCGCCGCCGACGAGCTCGCGGCGGCGATCGCGGCGGCCGACAAGGCGCGGGCCAGCGGGATCGTCCTCGACCTGCGCGGGAACCCGGGTGGCTACACGGGCGAGGCACTTGGGATCGCCAGCCAGTTCATCGACAAGGGCGTCGTCTACAAGACCCAGGATGCCACGGGCGCAATCACCGACTTCTCGGTCGACCCCAATCGGAAGGCCACGGATCTGCCGCTGGTCGTTCTCGTCGATGGCGACTCGGCCTCTTCGTCGGAGATCGTCGCCGGCGCGATCAAGGACCACGGGCGAGCGCCGATCGTCGGGACGGTCACGTTCGGGACGGGTACCGTCCTCGGCGAGTACCCCCTCGAGGACGGATCGGCCCTCCGGATCGGCACCGTCAACTGGCTGACTCCGAACGGCGCCCTGATCTGGCACAAGGGCATCGCACCCGATGAGACCGTCGCCTTGCCTGATGGAGCCCGGCCGGTCAGAGCCGACAGTCTGTCGACCTATTCGCGCCAGACCCTCGCAGCGTCAGGGGACGCCCAACTTCTTCGCGCGATCGAGATCCTCGGCTCCCGGCACTAAGGCCAGACCGAGTTTCCGGCCCGGAGTGTGTCGCAAGGTGCACCACCCGGCGAACAACGGCACCCGACGGCCGTCTCCGTGGCCATGTGTGTCACACGGTGCACCACCCGGCGAACAACGGCACCCGACGGCCGTCTCCGTGGCCATATGTGTCACACGGTGCACCACCCGGCGAACAACGGCACCCGACGGCCGTCTCCGTGGCCATGTGTGTCACACGGTGCACCACCCGGCGAACAACGGCACCCGACGGCCGTCTCCGTGGCCATGTGTGTCACACGGTGCACCACCCGGCGAACAACGGCACCCGACGGCCGTTCGGACGATCTGCTGATCGTGCTGCCGGACGACCCTGGCCGCAGCTCTTGCGAGCGTGAGCGGCGAGCGCCTCCTTCCCTCTTCGCTTTGCGGATCCGACGCCCTTTCGTGCCCGCGCGATCGAGATCCTCGGCTCGCTATAGGAGCTCGTGGTTCGCCGAGCCCGTCGGCTGGCCCTCGGCCGGCCGAGGTTCCTCACCAGGGCCGTACTCCGAGGCCACCCCGTTCGTCCCGGCTTCAAGGGCCGGCTGCTGCGCCGTCTCGCCCTCGATGGCGCCGATGCCGTAGGGGACCCACTTCTCGGGGGCCTGGAGTCGATGAGCCTCGGTCACCCCGCGCGTATGGATCTCGGAGAAGCCGCCGGGCTCGATCCACATCCGCTCGCCGTCGAGGAGGCCGGTGATGCCCGTCTGGCCGGGTTCGGGTCGCGGGTTCTGGCAGTACTGGCAGGCGGCCCGATCGTGGGGCGTGTACTCGGCCGGCTCTTCGTAGGTCGTGATGTAGCCCTCGTAGTTGCGAAGCACGACCTTGTGGTCGGAGTAGCTGATGAGGTAGTTGGGCATGACCGGGATCTTTCCACCACCGCCCGGCGCATCGACGATGAATTGCGGCACGGCGTAGCCCGAGGTGTGACCGCGGAGGCCCTCGATGATCTCGAGGCCCTTGCCGACCGGGGTCCGGAAGTGGCCGGCCCCCTCGACGAGGTCGCACTGGTAGATGTAATAGGGGCGGATCCGGTTCTGGACGAGCTGATGGACCAATGCCCGCTGGATATGGACGCAATCGTTGATCCCGGCCAGGAGGACGCTCTGGTTGCCGAGTGGGATGCCGGCCCTGGTGAGCCGGTCGCAGGCTCGGGCGACCTCAGGGGTGATCTCGTTTGGGTGATTGAAGTGAAGGTTGATCCAGATCGGGTGGTAACGCGCGAGCATCTCGCACAGCTCGTCGTCGACGCGCTGAGGCAGGAACACGGGCACCCGGCTGCCGATCCGAACGATCTCGATGTGGGGGATCTCCCGGATCCCCCGGATGATCGACTCGAAGAGCTTGGGCGCAAGTGTCAGTCCGTCGCCGCCGCTGATGAGCACGTCGCGAACCTGCGGCGTTCGTCGGAGGTAGTCGAGCTGAGCCTCGTGGTCGCGGCGATTGAAGTTCTGGGTCGGGTCGCCGACGATCCGGCTGCGCGTGCAGTAGCGGCAATAGCTCGCACATTGGGTGGTCACGAGCATCAGGACCCGGTCCGGGTAGCGGTGGACCAGGCCGGGAACCGGGGAGTGGCGATCCTCGGCGAGCGAGTCCTCCATCATCCCGGTGAATGTCCGCAGCTCACGACCGGTCGGGATGATCTGGCGTCGGATGGGATCGTTGGCGTCGACCGGGTCGATGAGGCTCGCGAAGTACGGCGTAACGTCGACGCGGAACTTGTCCGGCGCGGAAAGTCCCTCGCGCTCGTCGTCGGTGAGCTCGAGGATCTCGGCGATCTCTTCGAGCGTGTTGACGCGATTCGAGAGCTGCCAGCGCCAGTCGTCCCATTTCTCGTCCGGAACGTCCGCCCATTTCGGGGCCCGACGACTGCGAGCCGGCTGGCCATCCGGACCGAGGGCGAGTGCGGGGTCGGCGCGATTGACGAATGGCTCGTCGGCGGCCGCCCTGGCGACGACATGGCGCTCCTGCGCCGCCGTGATGTCCGTCGCGTCCACCGCCATCGACCTCCGGAGGGTACGAACCGCTGACTGTGCATAGAAAGTATGCACTCTGAATGGTCCGGGCATCATAGCGCCCGCTCCGGACGTCGGTCCATCAGCCATCCGTACACTGCCGGGATGACCCACGGCACCGGCGACGGACTGACTCGCGGCGATGACGTCGGGCTGCCGGAGAGCGTCGCACGCAATCGAGCCTCGTGGGATGCCGACGCCGACAACTGGGTCGAGGCGGGACGCAGGAGCTGGGCCCAGGCGGAGCCGACCTGGGGAATGTTCGAAGTCCCCGAAATCGAGGCGGCGATGCTGCCGCCTGCTCTCGACGGCCTCGACGCCCTCGAGATCGGTTGCGGAACGGGCTATGTCTCGTCGTGGCTGGCGCGTCGGGGCGCCCAGCCGGTCGGCATCGACAACTCGCCCCGCCAGCTCGAGACTGCCCGGATGCTCCAGGCCGAGTTCGGGCTCGAGTTCCCGCTCCATCTCGGTTACGGCGAGGACTTGCCCTTCGCTGACGGGTCGTTCGACTTCGCCATCAGCGAGTACGGGGCGTGCCTCTGGGCCGACCCTGAGCGCTGGGTCCCTGAGGCGGCCCGCGTGCTGCGGCCGGGTGGGCGGCTCCATTTCCTCACCAACTCGGTGATCTCGTATCTCTGCTCGCAGGACTACGAGGCCGATGGGCCGACGACCGATCGGCTCGTGCGGCCGCAGTTCGGGATGGGTCGGACCGAATGGCCGGAGGACGACGGCGTCGAGTTCCACCTGCAGCACAGCGACTGGATCCGGCTCCTGCGGTCGCACGGGTTCGAGATCCTCGATCTCCGGGAGCTGCGTGCCCCCGACGGGGTTCCGGACCGCTTCCCGTGGATCAGCGCGGAATGGGCGCGTTCGTGGCCGGCCGAGGACGTCTGGAGGCTCCGCAAGGCGTCCTGAGGTGGGGTTTCGGGCGATCGCCCGCCACGATCAGAGTCGGTTCATGGCCTGCGTCGCGAGAGCGGTGGCGACGGCCTCGTTGTCGTTACCCACGCCCATCCGGAGCAGGACGTTGACCTTGCCCTTGACGGCGTAGAGGGACGCGTACTGCTCGGTCCAGAAGGCACCGTCGCCGATGCCGGCGATGTCCTTGGCGTCGGTCGCGGCGTCCTTTGCGGCCGGAAACACGCGGTCGCCGATGTTCGGGTCCAGCTGGACGACGACCTGACCGTATTCGCCGCTGTAGGTGCACTCGCTGTAGTTCGGCGAGAGGGCGTTGGGCTTCTCCAGGAGATCGCCGGGCTCGGCCCGCGTGCCGGTCGCCGCCTCGATGTCTGCGACTGTCACGACCTCGCAGGCCGTCAGCTTCGTGCCCGGGGCCCCGTCCTCGCTCGAAGGGTCAGCACTGGCCGCGGCGCCGACACTCGACCCTGGCTCCGGATTCGGGCTGCCAGAGCCGCTAGCGGCTTCGCCGGCCGGCGAAGCGGCCCCGCCACACGCCGCAACGAAGAACGCGACGGCGACGATCAGGCTGACCAAGGC
>CAVQIH010000017.1:0-50133 GCA_963712585.1 uncultured Chloroflexia bacterium | reverse complement strand
GCGTCACGATCGCTCGCAGGACCCGATCGAACGAGCCTCGCCAGCGCCACAGGGCGGACACCTGGCCGAAGGCACAGTTGACGGCGGCGTCGTAGCCGTCGGCGAGGGCGCAACCGGTGAAGAGCGCCCCAAGCGGGCTCACGGCGAAGACGTCTCGGAAGGTGCGATCACTCGCCAACGAGGGTGGATCGACGCCGACCACGGCGATCCTGGGCAGCCGGCCTTCGCGGGCGAGCTCCGCGACCACCGCCTCGTTGATGCCGAACCCGCCGGCCGAGCTGGCGGCGTTGAAGACGACGGGGCGACGCCCGAGCTCCGGCACCAGGAGATCGGCGAAGGCGCTCGGATCGAGACCTTGCTGGGTCATCGAGTCACCCAGCAAGAGGACGTCCACCTGCCCTGCTCGCTGGAGGTTCGTCCAGGTGATCTCGAAGTCCTCCAGGTGGGCCGCCGCGACCGGCAGGCGCCCGTCGGCGATGAGGACGCGGACGGTCAGCTCGCCCATCAGGAGCGGACCGACGAGCAAGAGCACGATCAGCGCCCAGTGGGCGATCCCACGACGGGCCGGGCCGGCGGCGAGGCCGGCGCGCCCATGGGGGCGGGGTGGCGTGTCCCAGGGCGGCCGCTCGTGCTCGGCGGGGGTCGTCACCGAAGAATGGCCCGGCACGGGGCCGGCGTCGTCCGGGCTCATGATCGCGGGCCCATCAGAACTGGAAGTAGATGAAGGCGACGGTCGTCGTGGGGACGAGGACCGCCGCGCAGGCCAGGCCGAGGCCGTAGGCGAGGTACCGCCTCGGGGTGCCGCTCGGTGCGATCCGCCCGAAGAGCTCGTCGATCCCCGGCCACTGGCCGGCCACGAAGACGAGACAGACTGCCCCGACCAGGGCCAGCCAGGATCCCCCCAGCCGGCCGCCCTGCGGCACGAAGAGGCCCCGGAGGATCTCGACGACCTCGCTCATCGAGCTCGCCCGGAAGAAGACCCAGCCGAGCAGGACGAACCCGAAGGTGATCGCCCAGCCCGCCAGGGCCGGGACGGGGAAGCGCGCGGCCAGGTGACCCCGGTACCAGCGATGAGCGGCCAGGCCGAGCCCGTGCCAGCCGCCCCAGACGACGAAGGTCAGCCCGGCCCCGTGCCACAGACCGCCGAGCAGCATCGTGGTCATCAGGGCGACGTAGGTCCGGGCCGGTCCATGGCGCGAGCCCCCGAGCGAGATGTAGAGATAGTCGCGGAGCCAGCGCGACAGGGTCATGTGCCAGCGCCGCCAGAACTCCTGGAGCGAGCCGGCCCGGTACGGCCAGTCGAAGTTGCGGGGCAGCTCGAAGCCCATCAGCCGGGCCGAGCCGCAGAGCCATGTCCGTGTAGCCGCTGAAGTCGAGGAGGATCTGGAAGGCGAAGGCGAGGACGCCGATCCAGAGCGCGACCGTCGAGTACTGGGCGGGGTGGGCGAACACGGCGTCCGCGGCCGGCGCGAGGTTGTCCCCGATGACCTTCTTGAGCAGGCCCGAGACGAGCAACGGGAGGGCCGCGCCGCACGTGCTCCATCGCGAACGGCCGCGGGTGGCGTACCTGCGGCAGGAACTCCCGGGCCCGCATGATCGGGCCGGAGATGAGGTGGGGGAAGAAGAGGACGAAGAGGGCGAAGCGGCCCAGGCTTCGCTCGGGGCGGCTCGTCCCCCGCCCGATGTCGATGACGTAGGCCAGCATCGTGAAGGTCACGAAGCTGATGGCCAGGGGCAGGATCAGCCCGAGCGCGCCGAAGTCGACGTCCCGCCCGAGCAGCCAGCCGAAGACGCTCGTCCCCGACCGGAGGAGCCAGTCGCTGTACTTGAAGAGCCCCAGGACGCCGAGGTCGACGAGGACCGCGACGCCCACGGCGAGCCGCCGGTGCGGACCGGCTGCCACGAACCCCAGGCCCCAGTTCGCGAGGAGGAGCCCCACGAAGCCGGGAACGTAGATCGGGTTCCAGGAGCCGTAGAAGACGAGGCTGGCGACGATCAGCCAGTAGCGACCGGCGCGGCGCGGGATGAGCCAATAGATGAGGACCACGACCGCCAGGAAGATGGCGTACGAAAGGGTCGCAAAGTTCATCCCCGGCGGGCTGCCTGGCGGGCCGCGATCCTGGCGGCCGCCGAATCCCAGCCGGTGTCGATCGGGACGCCCGGCACGTCGAGATCCAGCACCAGTGGGGCATGGTCGGACGGGATGGGCTTGCCCTTGCGGGCCTCGCGGTCGATGTCGGCCCAGACGCTCCGCGCGGCGACGGGCCGGGTGGCGAGGAGCAGGTCGATCCGCATCCCCTCGTTGCGCTGGAAGTTGCCGGCCCGGTAGTCCCACCAGGTGAAGCGGCCGGGCTCATGCTGGTGTTGCCGGTAGGCGTCGATGAGCCCCCACTCGCACAGGGCGTCCACCGCCGCCCGCTCCCGGGGTGAGACGTGGGTCCCGCCGTGGACGAGGGCCGGATCCCAGACGTCCTCGTCGGTCGGCGCCACGTTGAAGTCGCCGCCGAGCACGAGCGGCTCAGCCGGCTGGCGCGTCTCGGCCAGCCAGCCCAGCAGCCGCTCGAACCAGCTGAGCTTGGCTTCGTAGAAGGGCGAGCCGACCACCCGGCCGTTGGGCGCGTAGAGGCTCACGCAACGGATCCCGCCGCAGACCGCGGAGACCATCCGCGCTTCGTCGAACGGGTTGGCGTCCTCCTCAGCGAGATCGGCACCCGCCGCGCTGCTGCGAACCGGCCCGTCCCCGAAGTTCGTGATCACGTCGTCGAGTCCCACCCGCGAAGCGATCGCGACTCCGTTCCAGCGGCCCTCGCCATGGTGGAGCAGGTCGTAGCCGGCCATCCGGAGCGGCATCAGGGGCGCGGCGTCGTCGGAGAGCTTGGTCTCCTGGAGTAGGAGCACATCCGGCTGCGCTCGGGCCAGCCACCATTCGACCTTCTCGAGGCGCGCCTTGAGCGAGTTGACGTTCCAGGTCGCGATCCGCATCGCCCGTCAGCTCGACGCCACGCTCAGTACCGCCGGCCGCGCTGGCGGGCGAGATCGAAGGTCGCCGTGTCGGCGATCGCCATGACCGCCATCGTGCCTGCCTGGACCGGGTCGGAGACCACCAGATCGGCCGCATCCGGGAGCGAGCCCGCCATGTTGAGGGCGATCACCGGGATGCCGTGCTCCCGGAGCTCGCGGGCGGCCCGGGTGATGTCGCCGCCCATGAGCGATCCGGCCAGGACGAGCAGGCGGGCTCGCGGCAGGTCGGCGACGGCCCGGACGGCGGCCGCGATCTTCTCCTCGGACACCAGCGGAATGGTGTCGACGCTGATCAGCTCGCCTCGGAGGTTGTGGCGGTCGGCCTCGCTGACCGCCCCCAGGGCAACCTGGGCGACCTGGGCACCTCCACCGACGACGATGACGCGCTTGCCGAACACGCGATCCATGGAGCGGGTCGGGCGGACCGAGCGGAGCCCGGGAATCCCCTCGAGCGCCGTGACAAGGTCGGCCTCGGCGAGGCCCTCGACCTCAAGCTCGCTCTCGGCCCGGGGTTGGTCCCCCTCGATCCGCCGGACCGTGCTGAGCGCCCGCGGCGTGCCGCCGAGCGCGGCAACCCGGGCCATGATCGCCGGGATCGCCTCCGGTCGGTCGTCATGCTCGAGGCGGACCGCGACCGTCGAGGCGCCGGCACCGCGCCGTGAGGGCATCGCGCTCAGCTCCCCACGTCGAAGCCGCGGTCGGCGAGCCCGCGCTGGACGTCGGTGAGCCGCTCCGGCGCCAGCCCTCCGGTCGGGTCGTGCTCCTCATAGGCCAGGCCGAGACTCTCGAAGGCCGCCCGGGTGGCCGTGGCGTCGCTCGTGGTGAGCATCAGGGCACCGTCCGTGTCCTCGGCGACGCCGACGATCCCGGTGATGTTGACGCCGCGCTCCCCGAGCGCCACGGCGACCCGGGCGAGGGCACCGGGTCGGTCCTCGAGCTGGATCGTGAACC
Organism: uncultured Chloroflexia bacterium; assembly: GCA_963712585.1. GTDB lineage: Bacteria > Chloroflexota > Limnocylindria > Limnocylindrales > CSP1-4 > CAVQIH01. The sequence continues at coordinate 46,161 of CAVQIH010000017.1, read as the reverse complement.
AGATCGTCACGGGCCACCTCCTCTCTGGCCGCGATGGTACCCCTGCGATGGGGGGTCCCGCGGCTCGCGGCGCCCTCCGCCCCGTCACGACCCGGCCGTCGCCGCGCTACGCTTCGGTCATGGTCAGTCCGGCCGCCCCGCCCGCGGTCCAGGTATTCGGGCTCAAGGACTCGCAGCCGACGCGGGCGGCCCTCCGATTCTTCAAGGAGCGCCGCTGGGAGGTCCACTTCGTGGATCTCCGGCAGCGCCCGATTGCCCCGGGAGAGCTGCGGCGTTTCGTGGACCGGCTCGGGGCCACCGCCCTGGCTGAGACCGAGGGTCGCACCTGGCGCGAGACCGGCCTGGGATACCTCAAGATGGACGGCGCCGAGCTGGCCGAGCGCCTCCTCGCCGACGTCCGGCTGCTCCGTTTGCCGCTGGTTCGGCATGGCAACGCCTTCACCGCCGGCCTGGCCGACGCCACCTGGAAGGAATGGGTCGTCAGATGAGTGACGCCTCGAGCGAGCAGGGCTCCAACCCCGCGGGGCAATCACCGCCTACCGACGAAGAACGTGCCCGCCGGCACACCGGACGCGTCGTCGCCGGACCTCGGGCAACCGCGTCCCTCACCAGGCGGCGCCAGGCTTCATCCGAGGACGAGGCGCTCCTCCGCCGGTCGCCGCACCCGGCATTCCTCGACACGGATCCCTGGCGGGCGCTGCGGATCCTGGGCGAGTTCGTCGACGGCTTCGACGCCCTGGCCGCGGTCGGCCCGGCGATCACCGTCTTCGGCTCGGCGCGTTTCGGCCCCACCCACCACTACTACGGGCTGGCGCGTGCGGTCGGCCGCGGCTTGGCCGGGGCCGGTCTCGCGGTCATCACCGGTGGCGGCCCGGGGATCATGGAGGCCGCCAACCGCGGGTGCCAGGAGGCCGGCGGCCTGTCGGTCGGCTGCAACATCGAGCTGCCCCTTGAGCAGAGCCTGAACCGCTACGTCGACCTGGGCATCGAGTTCCGCTACTTCTTCGTCCGCAAGACGATGTTCGTGAAGTACGCCGACGGGTTCGTCATCTTCCCCGGCGGCTTCGGGACGCTCGACGAGCTCTTCGAGGCCCTGACGCTCATCCAGACCGGCAAGATCAGCCACTTCCCGGTCGTCCTGTTCGGGTCCGACTACTGGCGGGGCCTGCATCGACTGGCTCCGTCGCGTCGTGCTCCCGGCAGGCACCGTCGACACCTCCGATCTCGAGCTCTTCCAGGTGACGGACGATCCCGACGAGGTCGTCCGGATTGTCAGCGAGGCCTGGGAGCGGCGCCGCCATGAGCAGCCGGCGGAGCCGACGAGCTGACCGCGGCCGGCGCGGCCGGGCGACGGTATCAGTCGAGCTCGGGCGGAAGGGCTACCTCGAGCATGCCGTCGGCGATCCGGACCCGGTAGTAGCGGAGGCGGCGCGTCCGCGTCAGGCGACGCGCTTCGGCCTTGGCTCCGGGCGGTTCGGGCTTGGGCTCGCTGCCTGGGGGTGACCAGGTGGGGTGATAGATGCCGTCGGCGTCGAGCCCGCCCGTCGTGGGGTGCTGGATCGTCGCTCCGGTCGCCAGGTCGAAGCGCCCGCCATGGAGTGGACAGTCGACGAGGCAGCCGTCGAGCTGACCCAGGGACAGCGGGGCCGACATGTGAGGGCAGCGGTCGTCGATGGCGACGATCCCAGCCGACGTATGGGCGAGGAGGAGGTCGAGATCGGCGAAGGTGACCCGGCGAAGCGTCCCGGGCGGAAGGTCCCCGGCCGGCAGCACTACCCGGAAGCCGCCCGCGCGAGTGCCGGCAGCCTCGAGGCCAGCCGGGATTGGCGCGATCAGGGGATCCATTGGCATGCGCCTCGGTCGGTCTGGGGCGTTCGGTGCGGCGGTGGTGGGATCGACCGCCGCACCCTCGCGTGACTACTCGACTAGTAGCCGCAGCCTCGGACAGCCGCGGCGTGTCGCGACCCGTCCGTCTGAGTCTTTGCCCCGCCGGGCGCGGGCTGGGTGACCGCCGCTCCGCAGCGGCAGCTCGCGCATCAGGAGCGAGGCCACGAAGGCCAGGACGGCCGCCACCACGCCGAGCCAGAAGACTGCGCCGATCGAGACCGACATGGCCTCGTAGATGGCCTTGACGAGCGTGCCCACGACATCCGTCGGGACGCCGGCCGCCGGGAGCGTGGCCGCGAGGTCGACGCCCGCGCCCAGGGAGTCCCGGTTGAAGGATCCGCCGGCGAACTGCTGGGCGAACTGGGCGGGCACCCCGGCCGCGCTCATCTGGGCCGGGATGTTCGTCTGGAGCTGGCTCGCGAAGTACGAGCCCGCCACGGCGAGGCCGACGGAGCCACCGATCTGGCGGAAGAAGGTCAGGCTGGAGGTCGCCACGCCGAGCTTGTGGAACGGCACCGCGTTCTGGATGACGATGGTGAAGACGGCCAGCGTCGGGCCGATCCCCAGGCCACCAACCAGCATCGCCCCGTTGAGGAACCAGACGTTGGTCTCGCTGCGCAGGCCGGTGAGCAGGAAGGAGCCGACGGCCAGGAGCACCAGGGCGGCCAGGATGAGGGCCTTGTACTTGCCGGTCCGGGCCACGATCTGGCCGGCGATGACGCTGCCGCTGATGACGCCGATGAGGAGCGGGAACATCGCGTAGCCGCTGGTGGTGGCGCTCTCACCGAGCACGACCTGGAAGTAGAGCGGCAGGAAGACGATGGCGGCGAAGAACCCGAACGAAGCGAAGAAGGTCGCCGCGATCGAGGCCGCGTACGTGCGGTTGCGGAACAGGTCCAGCGGGATGATCGGCTCGGCGGCGCGCCGCTCGATGAGCAGGAAGAGCCGCGAACAGGACGAGGCCGATGAGGATCAGGCCGCCGACCCAGAAGTCGGTCCAGTTGCCCGCCGCTGGCGTTGGTGAGGCCGACGAGCAGGGGTGATAGCCGCCGTGAAGACGCGCCGCCCCGAGGTAGTCGAGCCGGTAGCGGACCCCCTCGCGCCGGACCGTCGGCAGGACCCGGAAGATGACGGCCAGGGAGACGATCCCGACCGGGAGGTTGACGTAGAAGATCCAGTGCCAGCTCAAGTTGTCGGTGATGAAGCCGCCGAGGGCGGGGCCGACCAGGGCCGAGAGGCCGAAGACCGCTCCGAAGAGGCCCTGGTACTTGCCGCGCTCGGCCGGCGTGAAGAGGTCGCCGATCACGGCCAGGGCGATCGGGAAGAGCGAGCCCGGCGCCGATCCCCTGGATGCCGCGGAAGAGGATCAGCTGCCACATCTCCTGGGAGAGGCCGGACAGGGCCGAGCCGACCAGGAAGATGGTGATCCCGATGATCAGCAGCGGCCGCCGCCCGTAGAGGTCGGAGAGCTTGCCGTAGAAGGGGACGGTGACGGTGCTCGTCAGGAGGTAGATCGTGACCGCCCAGGTGTAGAGGTCGTTGCCCTGGAGGTCCGTGACGATGTCGGGAAGGGCCACTCCCACGATCGTCTGGTCGAGCGCTCCGAGGAGCAGCGCAAGCATGATGGCGCCGAGGACCTCGAGGCGGGCACGCCGCGAGATCTCCACCGCCGGGTGCAGCATCGAGCTGCCTTCGCTGACGAAACCGCGCCCTTCGGCCGCGGTCGGTGTCCCTTCACTCATCGAGCGCTACTTCCTCTTTCTTCGTTGCGGTTTGCGTCATGAGATCCGCCGGGCAGCGGGGATCGAGCGGCGGCGCCGGGGACCGGGCCCGGATTCGCCGGATCGCTGCCAGCAGCCGCCCCAGCTCCCTGTCCTCGAGGGCGTCGAAGACCTCGGCGAGGAGGCCGCTCCTGAGCCCGTCGATCTCGTCGGTGATGGCTAGCCCGCGGGCCGTCGGCGCGACGATCACGACGCGCCGGTCGCCGGCAATGTGGTGCCGTTCGACGAGGCCTCGCTCCACCATGCGATCGATCAGGCCGCTCGCGTTGGGGAAGGAGACCTCGAGGCGTTCCGCCAGGCGGCTCATGGGCACGGCGCCGTGATAGCGGAGCATGAAGAGGACGGTGACGTGAGCCAGGCTCACGCTGTCCTTGACGAGCCGGTACATCACCCGGGACTTCTCTTCGGCGAGCAGTGCCTGGGTCTCGGTCACGATCGCCTCGACGCACTCGCGACGGGCGAAATGCGGAGATATGGCGAGCTCGCCCGTCTCCGCTGGCTCGGTGGCGGCCGGCTCGGCCGACGCGCGCCCGGTTGCGGAGGCGAGGGGACCTACGGTTGCTGTCATGGCTCCTATCTTCCCGGACAAGCCGGCCGGGGATGGGCGAGGCGGTATGGAAACCGATAGTTTGCATACCCTGAACTATGTTGTCAAACGGAACGATTGCGAGCGTCTGAATAGCGCCGAGGCCCGTCGGGTCCGGCGTGCCCCTCCGCCCGGGGGCCGCCCCGTGGGCGAACCCTGGACCAGCGCAGATGCTGGCGGAGGAATGTGACGCGAGTGTGGAGGCGGAGCGGAGGCCTTGGGGAGACCCGTCGGGCACGGTGCCGCGACCGAGGGGTGCCGGTGAGCCCTGCTATCGTTCGGGCCGGGCGCCAAGGGTGATCGCGGCTGCACCGGCCCGAACGGCCGGGGCAGTCTGGTCGGTTCGGCGGCCACCCGTTCGGGAGTAGGAGAAGACAGGTGCGCTTCGCGCTGATGACCGAGCCCCAGCAGGGGCTGAGCTACGCGGACCAGCTGGGGATCGTCCGACGGGCGGAGGCGGCAGGTTTCGAGGCGTTCTTCCGTTCCGACCACTACCTGAGCTTCCCTGGTCGCGACGATCGGCCCACGACCGACGCCTGGGCGTCACTGGCGGGGCTGGCCCGCGAGACCGAGCGGATCCGCCTCGGTACCCTCGTCTCACCAGTCACGTTCCGCCATCCCGGCAATCTGGCCAAGGTCGTCGGGACGGTCGACGAGATGAGCGGCGGGCGGATCGAACTCGGTGTCGGCGCCGGCTGGAACGAGGCCGAGCATCGCCAACACGGCCTGGCTTTCCCCCCGATCAGTGAGCGGGCGGCGATGCTGGAGGAGACCCTCGAGATCCTCCATGGACTCTGGGAGGGCCCGGACGGCTGGTCGTTCGGGGGTGCGCACTACGCGGTCCACGAGGCTCGGTTCCGGCCCAAGCCGAGCGAGGGAACCGGCCCCGGCGGGCGGCCCTGGCTCATCGTCGGCGGCGATTTGGCGCGCGCGCTGCGGATCGCCGCACGCTACGCAGACGAGCTCAACGTCTCGGCGGGGACGCCCGACGAGCTGGTGGCCGTGTTCGCGCGCCTGGACCAAGCGTGTCGCGCCATCGGCCGCGACCCGGCCACGATCGTCCGCTCGGCCATGTCGGGCGTACTCGTCGGGGCTGACGAAGCGGACGTCGAGCGGCGGTCGCTGGCGCTCGTCGAGTTGATCGGCGTCGGCGACCAGGGCCTGACCTGGCTCGACGAGCGCCGCCAGCGCTGGGTTCTCGGCACGCCCGAGGAAGCCCGAGCCATGCTCCGTCGATTCGCGGGGGCCGGGGTAGAGCGGATCATGCTCCAGGACTTCCTGCCCTGGGACCTCGAGATGGTCGATCTGATGGGTCGCGAGCTCGTGGGACGCGCCTGATCGGAGGCGTGATCGCGCTCGGGCGACCGCGCGCTACTCGGCCCGGCCGGCAGCCCCGCGATAGGCGGGAACGTCACGGCGCAGGAGGTCGGGATTGGCGCCCCGGGCCCGGGCGAGCCGCTCGGTCAGGAGCTGGAGGGGCGTCGCCGTGCCAATGAGGGCGGCCACCGGTCGCGGCAGCGTCTGCACGTCCGGCACCAGCAGGCGGCCCGTGGGGGTCAGCTCGGGCGGGAGCGAGAAGGCGAGGCCCGCCCCGACGATCGCGGCCGACCGGATCCCCACGACGGAGGCCGCCTCGAGCGCCAGGCGGGCTCGGGCGAACCGTTCTGGGCGGCGATCCAGGTCAGCCAGCAGGAGCACCAGCCCGGTCTGAGCGTCCGTCGCCGGGAGATGACCGTGCAGGAACGTCTCGAGGTCGCGGGCGGTGGCCGGCAGGTGGGTTGCCTCCTCGATCTTGAGGGCCAGCTCACGGGCGGCCGGACGGTCGGCCCCCGAAGCGAGGACGAGGACGTGGCTCGCGTCGGCCAGCCGGGAGGCGATCCTCGTCGCGGATTTGGACTGACCGAGGCCGGCCTCGAGGAGCTCGCGGACGGCCTCGGTGTCGGTTGGTTGCCCGCTCAGCGCCGCCCCCGCCGCCGCGCCCACCAGGATCGCCGAGAGGTAGGCGACCGTGTGGCACCAGGACTGGTCCATTTCGGCCGTCTCGAGCACCAGGTCCGCGAGCGCGCCACCCGGTGAACGAGCGCTGACCGTGATCAGCGCTACCAGTGCGCCGTTCGCTCGGGCGGCCCGCATGGCATCGAGGGTGGCCGTTGAGCCGCCCTCGTGCGAGACGGCCAGGAGCAGGCCTCCCCGCTGGGGATCGAGGGCCGCCTCGAACGCCTGGACGCTCTCGAGCCGGCTGGACGAGGCCGATTGGCCTAGAGCTCCGGATCCGTGGCCCGCCCCCTGGCGGAGCGCGTCGCCGACGATGAGGGCGATCGCCTGCGCCCCGTGCTCGCTCGTCCCGCAGCCCGTGGTCACGATCGGCTCGTCTTGGCGCGCGGCCTCGCCGATCATGGCTGCCAGCCGGGCGGCCGGTCCGCTCGCCCCGCCCGCGGTGAGCCGCCACAAGAGGCGGCCGCTGAGTGCCGGCTCGGCCGCGATCATCTCGGTCATCACGTAGGGCGGCCCAGAACGCGGGACCGGCATGGCGGAGGCGATCCAGGGGTCAGGCGCGCCGGGCAGCGGCTGGTCGGGCGGGAAGGTTGGCGGTGCACTCGGTGGGACGTCCATGGCCAGCGATGATAGGCTCGGGCGCGGACTGGCAGGTGCGCCGCCGCCGCCATCACACACGGGAACGAGGGTGGGATGCAGGTCGGGTTGATGGTCCCCCAGGGCTGGAAGGGCGAGTACGCGGGCTGGTCGGCCCGTGATGCCTGGGCCCGCTCGATCGAGCTGGCGGTACAGGTCGAACAGCTCGGGTTCGAGTCGGCCTGGCTGTTCGACCACTTCCACACCGTTCCGGAGCCGACCGACGAGATCACCTTCGAGTCGTTCACCATGCTCGGCGCGATCGCCCAGGCGACCCGCCGCATCCGGCTCGGCCACATGGTGGTCTGCACCGCGTTCCGCAACCCGGCCCTGACGGCCAAGATGGCATCCACCCTCGACGTCATCAGCGACGGCCGCTTCGAGCTGGGTCTGGGTGCCGGCTGGAAGGAGGACGAGTGGGTCGCCTACGGGTACGAGTTCCCCTCGCTGCCCGAGCGGCTGGCGATCTTCGCCGACCATCTCCAGGTTGTCACCCGGATGCTGCTGCCCGGCCGGGCCTCGTTCGAGGGCCGTTACGCCAACGTGCGCGGCGCGATCAACGAGCCCAAGGGGATCCAGCAGCCGAGGATCCCCATCGTCGTGGGCGGGAACGGACCCAACGTGACCTGGCGCCTGGCGGCGCGCTTCGCCGACGAGCTCAACATCGTCTATCTGACGGTTGACGAGGTGGCCGAGGCGTTGCCGGTGATCCGCGAGCGCTGCCTCGACGAAGGCCGCGATCCTGCCACGCTGCGGCTCTCGCTCTACGCCCGCGATCCCGACATGGAGCCCGCGGGCCAGGCGCGCGTGGACGTCATCGGCCAGCTGGCCGAGCTGGGACTCGACCGCTTGGTCGTCTTCCTCGGGCGCCGATCGGTCGAACCGGACGCCCAGGCTGGCCTGGCCGAGGATGTCCTGGCCGCCGGGATCGAGCTGACGCCCAATCCTGCCCCGACAACCAGGCGGGTCCGCGAAACCCGCCACCGCGAGCCGGCTGGCGCCCGCCCCTGAGGCGTCACATCCAGTCCGTGCGCGAGGATGCCGGGTTGCGGAGCGATCTCGCCGAGGCCGGCGCGCTGCTGGCACGGATGCTCCGTCGTCCGGTGTTCGTGGGGGCGGCGGGGGCGACGGTCGTGGCGGCCGCGGTCATCGCGATCCTCGGCCTTCACGCGATCGTCGGCTGAGCTGGGCCGGCCCGATCAGGGCCGTTCGCGCCCCACGATCCCGACCCGGCGGGGCGGCCAATAGCGGAACCATGCTCGTGCGACGAACCGGTCGAGGCTGACCGGCCCGTAGCGGCGAGAGTCGACGGACACCTCGGCGACGTCGCCGAGGAGCCAGGCCTCATCGGCCCCGAGGCGGAAGGCAACCGCGCCATCCGATGGATCGAGCCCGGGCACGCTGGCGACGCCCTCGAGCAGGGCGGTCGGGAGCCGGACGACATCGCCCGGCCGGGCCGCCACCCGCTTGACGGCCAGGACGTCCGTGCCGGGCTCCTGGAACACGACGACGGAGCCGCGTCGCGGCCAGCGCCGTGCGGTCGGGTCGAGCAGAACGTAATCGCCGGGCCGGAGGGCGGGGCGCATGCTTCCCTCGGCGATTGCCGCCCGCCACACGCCGGACCGGATCGAGCGCGCGATCGCGGCCCGGTCAGGCAGCCACGCCGGTGGGCGCGACCGGGCGCGGGGCAGCAGCCACCCTGTGAGAGGCCCGAGACCACGACGCCGGAGGGTCGCAGGCCGCTCCAGCGTCGCCTCGGCCGGCTCGGGTGGCTGATCCGAAGCCGCCGCCACTGGGCCTACTTCTTGGTCGCCCAGAAGACGTCGCTGAACTTCTGGACCGACTCGATCAGCTCCGCAGCCGCCACCGCGTCGATGCTCTGCTTGTTGCGGCTGGCGAGCTTGAGGGTCTTCCAGGTCAGGTCGTGGAGGTCTGGATGTGCCTCGAGGTGCTCGGGCTTGAAGTAGTCGCTCCAGATGACCTGGACCTCGCGCTTCACGAGCTCGGCGTGCTGCTCCTTGATCGTGACGCAGCGGACGAACTTGCCGCGGTCGCCGGCCGAGGGGTTGTCGGCCGGAAGCTGACCGATCAGCTCGACCATCCGGGCGACGGTCTTGGCGGCGAGAAGAGCCTGGGCCGGGTCGTAGATCCCGCAAGGGATGTCGCAATGGGCATGGACGGTCGTCGACGGGACTAGCCAGCGAGTCAGTCGCAACGTGAGCTCCTTCGTGCCTTCCGGGGGTTGGGCCCGCGGGATTCCCGCGGATGAGCGAGCCGCCTGCCACGGCCGCGATCGATCCGGCGGCGACCACCGGTCTGGGCCAACCTGCCGGTCACCGAAGTGTCACGGCGACCCGGAATTGTGTCAAACGGGGTCCTGAGCAGGCGTCCTGTTCGTCTCGACCGCCCCGGTGGTCCAGCCGATCGCCCCGCAACTCCGGGTCCGCCCGCGCCTCTAGAACGCTCGTCACGGAGCCTGCGCGCACCACCGATAGGGCAGTAGCCGTATTTGGCCGCCCGTGGCATGCTGCTAGGCTCCCGGCCCGAGCTAGACTGCGATCGGGCGTGGCTCGGGCTGGCCAGGAAGCGAAACGATGCCTCTCGAAAACGTGATCGCCATCGTGGCGGCCGTCGTGGTGGCGGCGGGGGTTGCGGGCGCTCTGGCGGCCGTGCTGGTTTCGCACGTCCGCCGGCGGCGGGCCGCTGCTGAAGCAGAGCTCATGCAGTTGGCCCAGATCGAACGGAACGCCCGGGCCAGGCTGGCTCGACTCATCGGGGCCCCCGACCTGCTCGGCCGTGACCCGCAGCCTGCTCTCGCCGCTCAGCGGCCGACGCCCGCCTCGCAACCAGCAGTCGTCTCGCCGCGGCCGACGCTCGCCTCGTCACGCCTGGAACCCGCCAGGCGACGTCGAGTGGCGCTGCCGGGCCTGCTCGCGTTCTCCGGGCTTGCCCGCTCGGCGGTTCCCGACGTCCACCTCGGGGTTCCGACGGTGCGCCTGCCCGCGACGCGAGTCCATCTCCGAGCGCCGACGGTCCACCTGCGCGCTCCCGCCCTGGGCCTGCGCTGGCCGAGCCTCCGCCTCCCCGCGCTGACCTGGCGCTCGGGAGCGTCCCGCAGCGAGGACACCAGCCTCGAGGGACGGCGGATCCTGGCCCGCGACACGTCGGCGATCCTCGTCACGGGCGGACTCGCCGCGATCATCCTGGTGGGCTTCACGTCGGGCGTCAGCGGCCCGAATCGCGGGCCGACCGGCGCGGTGGAGGCGATCGTGGCCGCGGGTCCGTCGGGTGCCAGCCCAGCCCCGGGTGCCGAATCCGGACTGTCCGGCCCGTGGTGGCTGGCCGGTCCGATCCTTACCGCCGAACAGCTCGCCGCGAGCCCCACCCCGGGCGATTCCCTCGCGGCTGCGTCGTCGAGCGCCTCCGCCGCTCCCGCCGCCACGCCGACGGCGTACGTCTCGACGCCGTACCGCCCTCCCAGCGGCAATGCGGGACCTCCTCGGCCGGTGTTCCCCACGCCAAGACCGACCACTCGCCCGACGCCGACCGCCGGTTCGTCGCCGTCGCCGACGTGGACGCCTGGCCCCACCCCGTCACCGGGGCCGACCTCTTCGCCCACTCCCAGCCCGACCCCGACGCCGACGTGGACCCCGTTCCCCTGACGCCGACGCCCACCCCGACGCCGACGCCGACGCCCGACGCCGACGCCGACGCCCACCCCGACGCCCGACGCCCACCCCGACGCCGACGCCGACGCCCACCCCGACGCCCACCCCGACGCCCACCCCGACGCCGACGCCGACGCCCACCCCGACGCCCACCCCGACGCCGACGCCGACGCCGACGCCCACCCCGACCCCGACGCCCACCCCGACGCCCACGCCCACCCCGACGCCCACCCCCACGCCCACCCCGACGCCCGACCCCACGCCCACCCCGACGCCCGACCCCACGCCCACCCCCACGCCCGATCCCACCCCAGAGCCGACCCCCTGACGCAGGGGCCCACGGCTCCGGTTGGGCCGCGGAGAACGCGGCGTCGCCCAATGCGGCGGGCAGTATCATCGGCCCGATGAACGAGCGCGGCGTCAACGCCTCCGAGCGGCCCGTTTGTCCGTTCCTCGCCTTCGAGGACGATCGCGAGCACCGCGCCGAACTGCCCGACCACCGGCACCGCTGTTTCGCCGAGGCTCGGCCCGCTCCGCGTGCCCTCGCGCATCAGGCGTCGTACTGCCTCGGGGGTGGCTTCGCAGCCTGCCCGACCTTCCTCGATTGGGCGGCCCGCGAGGCGGCGCCGGTCCGCTACACCGCTCGCGCGCCGGACCGACCGCGAGTCCGCGCCCCGAGGGTCAGCGAAGAGGAGCCGACCTCACCCGACGACGGGTCCGGGCTCGGTGTTTCGATCCTGCCCGAGCCTCCTCGAGGGGTGAGCGAGCCTCCGCCGCGGGGGCGCCGCCCGCACGACTGGAGCGCGCCGCCACCGTGGGCGGCCGGGAAGGCGACCGCTTCCGGCATCGGGGCTGGCTCCCTGGGCCGCCGCGACGAAGCGGCCGTCGGCGACGACCTCTCCGACGCGCCGTCCGGACCCGCCCGCCCGGCGCTCGACCGGGACGCGGAGGTCCAGGCGCCGGGCTTCCTGACCGGTCGAACGGCACCGAGACAACGTCCTGGGATGGGCCAGCCGGGCGGGGCCGGCCCTCGGCCCCGATCGGGCGGCGACCTGGAGTCCCACGTTCCTCCGGTTCCCCCGGGTCATTCGTCCGGAGGACGGGTGCCCGAGTCCGGCGGCGAGGTCCTGGAGGAGGGGTATCGGCACGACGAGGACCTGGCCGGGCTGGTGCCAGGCTCCCTCGCGGGGGGACCGGACGACAAGAGCCGGGCGACACCGCGTCGGCCGCTGCCGCAGCTCGGTCGAGGGCGCGGCTCCGGGCTGGGACAGGCCCACCGCCAGCCCGGTCGACCGGCGGATCCGGCGGCCCCGTCATGGGAGCGACCGCGTCGCTTCGAGGCCTACCCGACCCTCCACACGCGGAGCGGGCTGCCCGCCGTCCCTCGCCTGGCGGTCTATGCGGGCCTGCTCCTCGTGGCCGCCTTGGCGCTCTTCTTCCTGCCGCCGATCATCCTCAACCTGGGTGGTTCGAACGCACCCGGGGCGACTCCCACGCCGACCGCCAGCGCGTCGGCCAGGCCCGGTGTCTCCGCCTCGCCGACTGCCAAGCCGGCCCCGACGCCGGTGACCTACACCGTCAAGAGCGGCGACACGATGTCCGGCATCGCGGCTCGCTTCAAGATCACCGTCGACGACCTCGTCGCGGCGAACCCGCAGGTCAAGGACCCTGACCAGCTCCAGATCGGCGACAAGCTGGTCATCCCCATTCCGATCCCGACGACGATCGAGGACGCGGGCGGCGCCGGAAGCTCAGGCGGAGCGGGGGCGTCGGCGGCGCCCTGATCAGCGCGGGGCGAGGTTGATCGCCGTGATCTTGCCTGCCTCGACCCGGAAGGTAGCGTCGAGGTACTGGGTCGGCGCGCCCGGTCGCACCACCAGGATGTCGGCCTCGTAGGTGTTGCCCAGGTCGCGGACATCGCCGGGGATCATCCGGAGGCCCTTGTCAGCGCGGATGAACCAGCCGCCGACCTGCTCGACGCCGCGCAGGGTGCGCGTGTTGCCCGCGACGTGGACCCGCATCTCGGCGCGCTCGTCCATGAGGGCGACGGCTCCCTCGCGATCGCCCGCGTTCAGGAGCTCGAAGAAGGTCTCCATGGTGTCGACGGCGCCCACGGCCGCAGTGTACCGCGGGGCCAGCCGGCCGATCCGAGGTGTGGCCCCGGGGCTAGACTGGCTCTGGGGACCCGGACCGGACACGGCAGGAGGCGAGGGGATGGCCAAGGGCGGGTCGGCCGAGGAGTCCGAAGGCCGGTACTCCGCCGACCCGGGCGGCCCCGGCGACGGGCTCCGGATGTACGACGAGCTCGCCGACTGGTTCCACCTCCTCACGGCACCGGCCGAGTATGCCGACGAGGCGGCCTTCATCCTCGGGCTGCTTCGCGAGCGGGTCGACGGTCCGCTCGAGACCCTGCTCGAGCTCGGCTCGGGCGGGGGCAATACGGCCTCGCACCTGAAAGCCCACCTGCGGCTGACCCTGACCGATCTGTCGCCGGCCATGCTCGAGCTCAGCCGCAATCTGAACCCGGAGGCTGAGCACATCGTGGCCGACATGCGCACGGTGCGCCTTGGCCGGACCTTCGACGCCGTGCTCATCCACGATGCGATCATGTACATGACGACTGCGACCGACCTGCGGGCGGCCCTTGAGACGGCCTTCGTCCACCTCCGGGCCGGCGGCGTCGCGGTCGTCGCGCCCGATCGCGTCCGGGAGACCTTCCGGGCCGAGACGAGCCACGGCGGTCACGACGCGCCCGACCGCGCCATGCGGTATCTGGAATGGACCTACGACCCCAATCCCGCCGACACCTCGTATGTGACCGACTTCGCGATGCTTCTGCGCGAGGGCGACGAGGCGGTCCATGTTCGCTACGACCGTCACGAGATGGGCTTGTTCCCGCGCCAGGCCTGGCTCGACATGCTGGCCGAGGTCGGCTTCGCACCAGAGGCGGTCGACGATCCCTTCGAACGGGTCGTCTTCGTCGGGGTCCGAAACGGACGGTGAGGGGCTTCGAAGGGGTGCTGGTGGCGAGCACACACCTAGAAGCCGCCGCCGGCCCCGCCTCCGCCGCCGCCCGAGCCGCCGCCTCCGAAGCCGCCGCCGCCTGACGACGAGGGCGTGTTGCCGATCGTCCCGATCGCCGCGAACATGCCGCCGAAGTTCGAAATCGCCGACGATGCCATGAGGCCGGGCGCCAGGCCGCCGAAGCCACCCCCGCGCGATCCCCCCGACGACGAGGCGTACCAGATCGGGAACCAGAGGCCGCTCGAAGGCGCGCCCGAGCGGAGGTCCTCCATGCTCCGTTCGAGCACCTGCTCCACCTCGTCGTGGAGGCCGAGGGCCACGCCCCAGACGACGGCCTGGTCGGGCGTCTCCAACCAGGGCACCGCCCGGCTGGCCACGACCTGCTCCATCGAGCGGGCGCCCTGGAGGGTCTTCTGGAGGGTCCGCCGGTAAGCCGCGAGCCAGGCCCGGATCATCGCCCCCGACATCGTCCGGGCCGGCATCGCGTAGGCGACGACGTAGGTGACGAGGGCCGCCGCGACGACTCCGCCGCCGAGGAGGAGGAGCCCGTCGCTCGGCAGGGCGAAAGCCGCCACGAGTCCGGCGATGCCGACGACCAGCGCGATCGTCGCCCGCACGTACCAGCGCCCGGACGCCTTGGCAGGGGCTTCCGCGAACCAGCCGGCCCGCACGGCGTGCGCCTCGAGCTTCTTGTTGAAGCTTCCCACCGACGTGCCGAACTTGAGCAGCTCCTCAGGCGAGACCTCGCCATCCAATTCGGCGTGCTGCTGGAGCCTGTCCAGTGCCCATTCCTCGGCCTCGCCGAGCGGCGCCCGCCGGTTCAGCGCGATGCGCGGATCGGCATCGTTGGGCGGATGGAGGGCCAGCGAGACCTTCTTGCGCAGCAGCCCCTTGTCTTCGACGAAGGTGAGGTCGTCGCGGCTGGCCAGATCGAGCATGGCCGTCGTGAGCGCGCGTCGGGTCACGCGGCCCTCTTCGACGAGCGCCGCGGTCGCCGCGGTCAGCTTGGGCGGTGGAGCCGGCATGTGGATCGAGGGGTCGTCGAGGTAGACAGGATCCTTGCCGAACCGCCGCCACGACCAGAGCGCCCACCCCACGAGCAGGAGGAACGCGGTTGGTGCCCCGACCAGGCCGATGACCGCGTTGACCTCACGAGCTGTCGCGAGGGCGCTGGCGTGCTCGGGGGTAGCTGCGGCGTCGACCCGCTCGAGGGCGATCAGCAAAGCACCGCCGAGGTCTCCGTCGCGCAGGAAGGGCAGCATGTCGTTCTCGTAGATCGCCTGCCGCTCCTGGTTGGTGAGGAAGGTCGCCCGGAAGCCCGGGCCGGCATAGAGCTGGACCTGTCCGTGGACGAGCGATTGGTCGAGATCGAAGAGGATCACCAGGCCGTCGTCGAAACCCTTCCGGCCGATCCCCCACTGGTCCATCAGGGCGATGGCGTCCTGCTCGGCTGACTCGGTGGATGCGCCGGGCTTCACCTGGGTGTAGACGGCGACCTGGGCCCCGGTGCGTTCCTCGATCGCCCGGATCATCGCCTCCGCCCGGGCGACGGCTTGCGGTGGGAGCGCGCCCGCCTCGTCGTAGACCCGCTGCCCTGCGGCCGGGTCCGGGTACGGCGGGCCGGCGGCCGCGACTCGGCCGGGGACGAGGGCCGGCACCGCGAGTGCGATCAGGATCGCCAGCGCGGGGATCGCCACGAGGAGGATCGAACGACTGAGCCTGCGCGCGCGCATGGACGCTAGGGTACCCGGGCGGGCTACCGGTTCGCGAGGCCTTCGGCCGTCAGGCGAGCGAACCGAGTGTTCCTCTGCGGCGGGCGACGATCAGGCGTCCGTCGGGCTCCAGGAGGAGTTGCGGGGGGCGCGGGCGCCCGTTGTAGCGCGATGACAGGGTCGCGCCGTAGGCTCCGGCATCGCGGATTGCGACGAGATCGCCACGCCGGAGCGGCGGCAGGCGGTGCAGGCCGAGTGCGTCGGTCGCCTCGCAGATCGGGCCTTCGACGCTGGCCAGGGTGAAGCCCACCGCCCGCTTCCGCCCTGGGATCGATCCGTCAGTCTCCACCGGCCGGCCGCGGGAGGAGAGAGCCACCACCGGATGCATCGCCCCGTAGAGGGCGGGACGGATCAGCTCGGTCATCCCGGCATCGAGGACGACCTGGCGACCGCCCTCGGGACCGCGTCCATCGCGGACGTGGAGGACACAGGCCACGAGCCAGCCTGCCCGGGCCACGAGGAAGCGGCCGGGCTCGATCGCCAGCCGGCTGGGCCGCCGGTCGGCCGGGATCCCGTCGAGCAGGATCGCCATCTCGGCCGCGAAATCGTGCTGGAGGTGGGCCTGCGGTGCCCACCGAAGAGGCCGGGAATCCCCCGCCAACGTCGAGGGTGTCAAAGTCCGCCAACCCGCCGCGGAAGAGGGCGAGGGTTGCGAGCGCTCGCCGGACAGCGTCTCGCCAGGCGTCGATCGCCCCAAGCTGCGAGCCGACGTGGACCAGGAGGCCGCGCCACCTGAGCGGCCCGCCCAGGCCGCCGCCGGCGGCCATCGCGGCCGCCAGCTCGTCCGGCGCGAGCCCGAACTTGCTGGCTCCGCGTCCGACCGCCAGGCCCCGGTGGGTCTCCGGAGAGACGTCGGGGTTGAGACGGAGGAGGACGTCGAGGCGTGAGTCCGAGCCAGGGCCGGAGCCGAGTCGGGCCCCGGAGCTGCGGGCCAGCCGCGCCAGCACGGCTGCCTCCTCGACCGACTCGAGAGCCACCCAGCGCAGAGGGTGTCGGTCGGCCGCCGCCCGGACGGCGGCCCGCAGCACGGCATCGGTCTTGCCGATCCCTTCGAGCGTGATGCGCTCGTCAGGCAGCCCTGCCCGACGAGCGAGGTGCCATTCCCCCGCGGAGACCACATTGGCGCCGAAGCCCTGGCCGGCCAGCGAGGCCACGACGGCCGGAAGATCGTTCGCCTTGAGCGAATACTGGTGGAGCCAGGGCGCCGGGAAGGCCGCCCGGAGCTCATCCGCCGCCTCGTCGACGGCTGCCATGTCGGTCAAGTAGAACGGCGTGCCGTGGCGCCGGGCGGCTGCCCGCAGGACCGGCGCCACGTCCGGCAGCCGGTCCATCGCTCAGCGGACCGCCCAGCTGATCGCCGTGGACACCACGCTCATCACGACCGAGGCCAGGACCGCCCACCACAGCGCCGCCAGCGAGAGATCCGGTGGGTAGCCGCCGATCGAGAAGCCCAGGGCGAAGTTGTCGGAGATGGCGGCGGTCACCAGGAGCATCGCCGCGTTGACGACGAACGTGAACAGGCCGAGCGTGAGGAAGTTGATCGGCTTGGTGCCGAACGAGACAATGGGCCGCAGCAGGGCGTTGACGACGGCCAGGACCAGGGCGACGGCGAGGAGCTTCCAGAGGTCCCCCGTGAACTCGAGCTCGGGGAGGACCTCGACCGCTGCCCAGATGGCGACGGCATTCACGACGACACGGACGGCGAAGCCCATCGCGTTCCCTCTCGCTCCCCGGTCTCGGCGCCCGCCGCACGGGCGAAGTTCGGTCCGTCGATCCTACCCGACGCGGGTGACGCCGCCCTTGTCTGGCTCGTCGGCCGGCCCTCGGCGACGAGCGGGGGCCGACCCGGCGGCTCAGACCCGGGGACCCGAACCGCCCGTCGAGTGGCGGCACGGATCCGGGGTGATCTCCGCTACAGTCTGGCGATGACCGAATTCACCGAGCGCGTCGATGCCTTCTTCGACGAGTACTTCGCCATCTACCCACTCCGGGCGACCGAGGCCGGCCTCCACGTCCATGACGGACGCTGGCCCGACCTGACCGAGGCCGGACGTCGCGGGCGACTCGCCTTCCTCGACCGTTGGGACCGCGACTTGGCCGCCGTGGCCGACGGCGGGTTGACCCCGGACGAGCAGATCGACCGGGATCTCCTGCGCGCGGAGATCGCGGCCCATCGCTTCGACGAGACGGAGCTTCGGGAGGACCGCTGGGACGCCTACTCCTGGGTCTACCTGCTCGGGGCGGGCTTGTTCCCGCTCCTGGCCCGTGAGTTCGCCCCTTTGGCGGAGCGGCTGGCGTCGGCCGCCTCGCGCATGGAGGGGATCCCCGCGGTCGTGGCGGCGATCAGGGACGCGCTGGTGGGAGATCCCGGCCGGCCCGTGTCGCGCCTGCATACCGAGACGGCTCTCAACCAGCTCGGCGGCGTCGGCGAGCTCTGTGACGAGGCGGTCAACGCGGCGGTCGTGGCCGGTCCCGGCGATCCGGAGGTGGCCGCAATCGCCTCACGCGTCCGCGAGGCGGCGGCCCTCGCGAAGACCGCGCTCGAGGAGCTTCGCCGCCACCTGGCCGAGGCTGTCCTGCCGGCCTCGGTGGGCGAGGGGAGGCTGGGGCCGGGGCTCTTCGCGGCCAAGTTGCGCCACACCCTCAAGGGCGACCTGACCGGCGAGGAGATCCTCGAGCGGGCCAACCATGAATACGGCGCCGTTCGTGGCGAGATGATCCGCCTGGCGCGTGAGCTCTGGCCGACATGGGTACCCGACCGGCCGATGCCCGGCGCAGCATCCGCCGGAAGCGCCGAGGCCGCCGACAGCGAGACCGTCCGGGGAGTGCTCGACGCGATCGCGCGGAGTCACCAGCGGCCGGAGGCGCTGCTCGATTACTGCCGCGCGGAGCTCGCCCGGATCGAGGCGTTCGTGGGCGCCCGCGGCGTCGTCGGACTGGCCGGCGAGCCGCTCGAGATTCGCTGGACTCCCGTCTTCCTGCGTGCCTTCGGGGGCGCCCTGCTGGATCCTCCGGGCCCGCTCGACAAGGGCCAGAAGAGCTTCTTCTGCATCACCCCCACGCCCGAGGACTGGACGCCCGAGCAGGTGGAATCCGTACCTCCGCGAGGACAACGACCGGATGCTCCGTCTCCTGACGATCCACGAAGCGGTCCCCGGTCACTACCTCCAGCTGGCGTACGCCAACCGCTGTCCGTCGCTGGCGCGAGCGGTCTTCTGGAGCGGTGTGTTCGCCGAGGGCTGGGCGGTCTACGTCACCCAGGTGATGATGGATCTGGGCTACGGAGCCGACGATCCGGCGCTCATGCTCACCCATTGGAAGTTCTACCTGCGCGCCGTCACCAACGCCATGATCGACGTCAAGATCCACGCTGGGACGATGACCGAAGAGGAAGCGGTCAGCCTGATGGTGGAGGGCGGCTTCCAGGAGGAGGCCGAGGCCCGCAACAAGTGGACCAGGGCGCGACTCACCTCGACCCAGCTCTCGACCTACTTCGTCGGCTCGACGGAGTTCTGGGAGATCGAGCGCGAGGCCAGGCGCCGGGCCGCGGCGACCTCGGGGGATCCGCGGGGAGCTGCGGCGGTCCCCGAGCCGGGGATCGTCGGCGACTTCGGCGAGACGCCCGGGTTCGACTACCGCCGGCACCTGGAGAGCGTGCTCGGCCATGGGAGCCCGCCGCTGCCGATCCTGCGGCGGATCCTCTTCGGCGGCCGCTGATGCCCGAGGGTCGGGATGCCCGGGCGCCCGTCCCGGTCCTCCTCGACTGCGACCCCGGCCACGACGACGCCATCGCGATCTTGCTGGCGCTCGCCAGCCCGGAGTTGCAGGTTCTCGGAATCACCACCGTCGGTGGCAACGCCAGCCTCGAGCGGGTCACCGAGAACGCGCTCCGCGTCCTCGCGCTCGCGGGGCGGCCGGACATCCCTGTCGCGGCCGGGGCGGCCCATCCGCTGCGCGGCCCGCTCCGGACGGCCGCCCACGTCCACGGCGAATCGGGGCTGGAGGGACCGGCCCTGCCGGCGCCGCTTTCGTCGCCGGTCGCCGAGGATGCGGTGGCGTTCCTCGCCCGGACGATCGCCGGACACCCGGCAGCCGTGACCCTCGTGCCGACCGGCCCCCTGACGAACGTGGCGACGCTCCTGGCCAACCACCCCGAGCTCCGCCCCAAGATCACCCGGATCTGCCTCATGGGCGGGGCCATCGGGGAGGGCAACCAGACGCCGGCCGCCGAGTTCAACATCTGGGTCGATCCGGAGGCCGCCGACGTCGTCTTCGGGGCCGGGATTCCGGTGACGATGATGAGCCTCGACGTAACTCACCAGGCGATCGTCTGGGAGGAGGAGTACCGGCGCCTGGGCGAGACCGGCGGGCGGGCCTCGAAGCTCGTGGCCGGGCTCCTCGCCTACTTCCAGGGCTTCCACGAGCGCGTCTACGGCTGGCGTGGCACGCCCATCCATGACGCAGTCGCGGTCGCCCACCTCGTGCGCCCCGGCCTGGTCGAGACGCGCCGCTACTCGGTCGCCGTCGAGCTCGAGGGCCGCCTGACCCGGGGCCGCACCGTCGTGGACGTGCGAGGCGTCACGGGAACGCCGGCAAATGCTGATGTCGGTGTCAGCATCGACCGGGAGGCCTTCGTCGACCTCCTGTTCCGGGCGATCCGCTCGTACGACTGACGGCGCTACGGTGCGGGTTGGCCGACCTCGGCCAGCGCCTCGCGGTAGATCGCTAGGCCGTCGACGCCCCGTGACGGTGAAACCAGAACGGCCAGGTCGTCGGCCAGCACGCGTTCCAGGGTCGAGCCCGCCAGCTCATCCACGATCCTGGCCGCCCTGGCCGCACATCGCATGAGCTGCTTGGTCTCGTCGCGGATCGGGTCGTCCCAGAACCAGCCGTCGCTGCCGAACATGGCCAGGCGCCAGCGCTGGGCCTCGAGGAGCTCGAGGAGGAGCCGGCGTCGCGATGCGGCGACGCGAGTCCCGAGCAACCTGGCGCCGAAGGCGGCCGGAGGTTCCGCTCCGAAGAGGACGTCGACATAGGCGTCCCGCGCTGTCCAGAAGGAGGGGGGAGCCACCGACACTCCCCGCAGGAGTGCCTCGCTCGTCGCGTCGACCCCGGCCGCAAGGCGATCCAGGGCCGCCCGCAGCGGTGCCTTCCAGCGCCCATCGACCGTGTCGGGGCACTCGCCGCTCCAGCGAAGGACCCCGTGATGGCAGCTCCACGAGGTTCGCTCGGTGATCCGGGTCGCCGGGAACGAATGTCGCGGCGACTCGCGAAGGGCCTGGTCGAGCGAGACGACGTCGAACGCCGGCTCACTCGGCCCGGCGGTCGTCGCGGCCGGCGCGATGGTCCCTACCAGCCGGGCCAGGAAGAGGTCGCGGAACTTCTGGTGGTGGCCGTACAGCTCGCCGTCGGTTGCGATGACGGCCAGGCTCGATAGCTCGCCGGGCGGCGCCCCGTCCACGATGCGCGGGGCGACTCGCTCGCTGGCAAAGCGGTCGGCATCGCCGGTGGCGGCGGGCTCGAAGCTGACGGCCGCTGAGAGGTCGGCGTCGTAGAAGACCACGACCAGGCTGTGACCGCCGCCGAGCTCGACGCGGTACGGGCGCCTCGTCTCGAGCGAGGCGTCGGCGGCCTGCCAGGGCGCCAGGATCGTGTAGCGCACGCCTTCCTCGGCCAGCATCCGCAGCGTCGGGACGTCGACCGCGGTTTCCGGGAGCCAGAAGCCGTCCGCGCTGCGCCCAAACCTGAGCTCGAAATCCCGGAGCCCCCACCGAATCTCCGTGCGCCGGTCGCGCATCGAGGCGAGCGGCAGGATCGCATGGTCGTAGCCGACGGCCACCGCGTTGCGGCGGTCGACCGGGAGGTCCGCGTCGACGTAGCGCCGGTAGGTCTGGGGATCCGCCCCGGCGAGCCACGACGCGAGCGAGGGGCCGAGATCCCACGAGATCCGGGCGAGGTTGCCGAGTCGCGCGTTTGGCGCGTAGCACTCGGCGTCGATCCGGGTGTTCCAGTCGGGGTAGGGGGCGGCGGCCCGGGCGGACGGCAGGCGTCCGCTGAACGGGTCGCGCCGCTCGGGCTGGTAGAAATGGGCGTGGATGGCGAGCCGGCCCCGGCTCAGTGCTCTTCCTCCTGTGCGCGGTCGCGGGTCGTCGTGACCCGATGCATGAGGCGCATCGTCGCCCGCTCGCCGGGCTCGAGGTGCACCGGCCGGCCGACCAGGATCGAGGTGCCCTGGTAGATCCGCTCGAAGCCGGCCTCGGAGTTGGAGATCGTCTCGATCGGCGACCACCAGGCGTCGGCCGCCGGCTCCAGCGTCGTCTCGATCTCGACTCCGATGTACTCGTTGCCCTGGCGGATCCGGCTGACGGCCTCCGCGGCTCCGCTCCCGTCGTGAGCTCCGCGTTCGCCCGCCACCTCCAGCCAGGCCGCCGGATTGCCGCCGCCTCCGAGCATCGTGACGTTCCACTCGACCGCCAGGCGCGCCTCGAGCGGCCCGCTCGAGCGGTTCTCGGCCAGGACTGCCAGCTCCAGGGTCGGCGAGCGGCGGTCACCCCCGGTCCGCAGCGTCTTCTCCACTCGAACCGCCTGCTCCCCGGCGGAGCCCCGGAAGCTGCCGTCACGGGCGACGACGAGCGAGTCTTGGCCGTAGGCCACCACGGCGAACGGCCGATCGACGAAATCGCCGAGCTCGTCGAAGGCCGCCGTCGAGTACAGCGTCGGTGTCGTCGCGGGCGCCAGGAGATGGACGAGCCCCGAGCGGCGCTCGTAGGCGTCGTAGTGGAGGCGTGCCGCGAGGCCGGGCTCCTTGGTAGCAACGAGGTCGTGGATCGAGGCCGGCCCCTCGGCGTCCTCACCCTCGGCGCCGGGGCTCCAGCCACCGGCCTCGGCCGCCGAAGCGGCCGCGACCACCGCCTCGGCCTCGCGCTCGTGCTCGACGAGCGTTCGGTGGTAGGCCTCCGGGCGACGCCGCATGACCGAGCCGGCGGCGTGGTGGACGGCCCGGATGTCCCAGGCGCCGACCCCGGCGCCCTGATCGAGCTTGACCGTCACGACCTGGCCGGCCGTCGCCAGAAGCGCCTCGTCGATTCCGTCGAGATCGAGGTCGACCAGGAAGGTCCCGTCCACCTGGGCACCGCTTCGCCGAGCCGCCCGGTCGGCCGCGTCCTCGGCGGCGATGAGGTGCTCATGCGTGGCCAGGCGCATGTGGCTGATGTAGATCCCGCCGAAGAGCCCGTGCCAGTAGCAATCGTTCGACTGGCCCCGGTAGAGGTGGTCGCGGGCCGCGTCGTGAGCCGCGCCCGGCGCCATCGCCTCAACCTTGTTGGAGACCCGCAGCATCTGCTTATGGAGATCGTTGACCTCGCGGTATTTGACCTGGAAGTTGCGCCAGAAGCCGCCCCGCAGCCAGCGCGCCTCGGGTCGGTGCTCCGCCACCGCGGCATGCCGCAGCGGCGCGAAGACGACCGTCTCGTCGGGTGGCAGGGCCCACTCGCCCATCTCCGCGTACGAAGAGGTCGGCACGTAGACCCGGCCGATCGGCGGCTCCCGCTCCAGCCAGGCCGAGGGCGTGACGGTGGTCAGCCAGTCGGCGTTCTGCTCGAGGGCGTCGAAGAAGCGGTCGATCCAGCGCCGCGAGCCCCAGCAGTGCTCGAACGTCGTCGGCCAGGCTCCGAACTTCTCGCCGTCGTCGCCCATCATCCCCACTCGTTTACCGTCCTCGGAGGCGTGCCCGCGCAAGTAGGCGATGACATCGTCGACCTCGCCGAAGGGGATCCGGTAGCGCAGGCCCTGCTCGGTCCCGAAGACGGTCAGGATGCAGCCCTGGTCGTCGGTGGTGTAGGCACCCCAGAGCGCGTCCTCGGGGATCGAGGCGGCCCGGAAGTGCTGGTCGTCGAGGATGGTCCAGCGGTAACCGGCCCCCGACAGGGCGGTCGGCAGGTCAGGTTCCCAGACCCGCTCGGCCAGCCATGCGCCGCGCGGCCGCTGCCCGAACGTGGCCTCGAGCTCGTCCGCCATGCGCCGCAGCTGGCCGATCCGGTCGCGCTCCGGGAGCGATGCCAGGACCGGCTCGAAGTAACCGCCGCCGAGGAGCTCCACCTGGCCGCGGGCGACCAGGGCCCGCAGGCGCTCGATGAAATCGGGGCGTTCCGTCCGCAGCCACTCGAGCAGCGAGCCGGTGTAGTGCAGCGAGAGTCGCACGCCCCGGTGGCGCTCGAGGGCGGCGACCAGGGGCTGGTAGGCCTGGTCGTAGACCTCGGCGAAGACCCAGCCGAAGTTGCCCACCGGCTGGTGGTTGTGGATCGCCAGGGCGAGCGAGATGCGAGGCGCCACGGGCCTGTGGTCCTTCCTGATGGCGTCTTGGCGGTTGGACGGGTGGAATCGACTCCGATTCGGCGGGCGCCGGCTCAGCCGGCCTCGGTGACGATGCGGCGGGGGGCGCGGCCCTCGGCCGGCTCGGGGGCGCTGACCCCGGCGGCGGGCAGGTAGAGGCGCTCCACGTACTCGTGGAGCATTCGAGTCGTCGAGAAGCCCCAGATCGTGCTCGAGATGGACGCCCGCATCAGCTTCAACCAGGCCTGCGGCAGGCCGTCGGCGTCCCGTTCGTAGTAGCGGGGCACGACCTCTTCCTCGAGGAGACGGTAGAGGTCCTCGGCATCGGCGTAATCCTGGGCGCCCTCGTCCGCGAGCGGCTCGCGGCCCCCGATGGCCCAGCCGTTCTCGCCGTTCCAGCCCTCGTCCCACCAGCCGTCGAGGACGCTCATGTTCACCCCGCCGTTGGCGGCCGCCTTCATGCCGCTCGTGCCCGACGCCTCCAGCGGCCGGCGCGGGTTGTTCAGCCAGACGTCGACGCCCTGGACGAGATAGCGGGCGATCCGCATCCCATAGTCCTCGAGGATGTAGACCCGCCCGCGGAGCTGCGGCCCGCGCGAGCGGGTGAAGATCTCCTGGATCACCCCCTGGCCCGGGCGATCGGCGGGATGGGCCTTGCCGGCGAACACGAACTGAACGGGTCGCTCGGCGCTCCAGATGAGGCGAGCCAGTCGGTCGGTGTCCCGGAAGAGCAGGGATGCCCGCTTGTAGGTCGCGAAGCGCCGGGCGAACCCGATGGTCAGGACGTTCGGGTCGAGGGCCGTGTCCAGCTCGTGGAGGACCGCCGGCGCCTCGCCGTGGCGGGCGAACTGGGCCCGCAGGCGCGACCGGGCGAACGTCGCCAGTTCGAGCTTCTGGCGTTGGTGGGCTTCCCACAGGTCGGCGTCGGGGATGCGCCCGATCCGCTCCCAGAACTTGCCCGTGGGGGCCGGGGCGTCGAGGTGGTCGAGGTCGGCGTCGAGGAACCGCCCGTAGAGATCGGCCACCGGCGGCCCGACCCAGGTCGGCGTGTGGATGCCATTGCCGATACCCAGGATGGGCTTGTCGATGACGCCCTGCCAGGTCGCGTTCGCCGTCTGGGCGTGGAGCTGGCTCACCCCGTTGGCGCCGTTCGTCAGACGCAGCGAGAAGGCCGTCATGTCGAACTGGGTTGGGTCGCCATCGACGCCCCGACCGAGCTCGAGCACTCGGGCGAGCGGCACGCCGCCGGTCCCCGGGCGACCATCACCCTCGAAGAGCGGCCCGGCCAGGCGACGGACCAGCTCGGTGTCGAAGCGCTCGTTGCCGGCCGAGACCGGCGTGTGGATGGTGAAGACGCTGTCGCGCTTGACCGCCGCCAGCGCCTCATCGAGCGACACCCCGGCCGCGACGTGCTCGCGGGCCCGCTCCACGAGCAGGAAGGCGGAGTGGCCCTCGTTGAGGTGCCAGGCCGCCGGCGCGAGCTTGAGAGCGCGCAGGACACGCACGCCGCCGACACCCAGGACCAGCTCTTGGTGGAGGCGCATCTCGCGGCCCCGGACGTAGAGAATGTCGGTGATCGGACGATCGGCCGGGTCGTTCTCGGGCAGGTCGGTGTCGAGCAGGAGCACCGGCACCCGGCCGACCTGGGCGCACCAGGCGGCGCACCAGACCTCCCGGTCGGGCAGCTCGACCTTGACCGTGAGCGGATCGCCGTCCGGTGATTGGACGCGCAGGATCGGAAGGCGGGCCAGGTCGAAGTCGGGGTAGGCGTGCTCTTGGTGACCGTCCGCATCGATGGTCTGGCGGAAGTAGCCCTTGCCGTACATCAGCCCGACGCCCACGAACGGGAGCGCCATGTCGCTGGCTGATTTGGCGTGGTCGCCGGCCAGCACGCCCAGACCGCCCGAATAGATGCCCAGCGACTCGTGGAAGCCGTACTCGGCGCAGAAGTAGGCGATGGGCCCGGGCAGGTCTTTGCCATGGCGCCGGGTGAACCAATGGTCTCTGCCGTTGGACATGTAACGGTCGAACTGGGCGAGGATGCTCTGGTACTCGGCCAGGAACTGGGAGTTGTCGATGAGGTCGCTCCAGGCGATGGGGCCTGAGAGCAGCCCGATCGGATTGCGATGGCGATCCCAGGCGCCCTGGTCGATCCTCGAGAAGAAGATCCGGGCGCGCGGATGCCAGCTCCACCAGAGGTTGTAGGCGAGCCGGCGAAGGCCCTCGAGCTGGGGTGGGAGGCGGAACGAGGCCCCCGGAAGGGTCGGAACCTGAACCGGCGCGTCCATCCCGCGGATGATACCTCCCAGCGTCGCCGTGTGAACCGGTTTAGCTGGGTTGCCTCGGATGGGGCCGGGCGGGCGGCACGGTACCATGGCCTGATGCGGGTCGCCTTCATCGCCTCGGAATGCGAGCCGTGGGCCAAGACCGGTGGCCTGGGGGACGTGGTCGATGCCCTGGCGCGAGCGCTGCCGCGGGTGCCGGCCGGGGAGCTGGCTGGCTCGAGCGCCTGGGATGCGGTCGGCGCCGATCGCGTTGACGGGCCGGTGGAGGTCTTCCTGCCGCGCTACCGGAGCGTGCCGGTGCCGCCCGGTGCGCAGGTCGACCGCCTGCTGCGAGTGCCGGATCCGGCCGCCGCCGACGGGGCGAGTCAGGTCGGCCTCATCGATATCGACGCCGACGGCTACCGCCTGCGCCTGGTCGACCTCCCGGCTGCTTTCGACCGCGAGGGGTTCTACGGCGATGCTGCGGGCGACTACGCCGACAACCCTTGGCGCTTCGGAATGCTCTGCCGGGCTGCGCTCGAGGCGCTGCGGACCGACGATGATCCGGTCGACATCGTGCACCTCCATGACTGGCAGGCATCGCCGGCCGTCCTCTACCGCGACGCCTTCTACTGGGGGGATCCGACGCTCGGGCGGGCCGCGTTCGTCCTGACGATCCACAACCTGGCCTATCACGGCTGGGTTCACGATTGGCAACGGCCCGGCCTCGGCCTGCCGTCGGGCTACGGCGACGCCTACGGCATCGATCTCCTGCGCTCAGCGATCGAGCGGGCCGAGCTGGTGAACACGGTCAGCCCGACCTTCGCCAGGGAGGCGCTCACCCCGGAGTTCGGGATGGGGCTGGACTGGGTTCTGGCCGCCCGCGGCGACCGCTTCTTCGGGATCCTCAACGGCCTCGATCCGACCGTCTGGGATCCGGCCACGGACACGGCGCTGGCGGCTCCCTATTCGCGGACGGACCGCTCCGGCAAGGCCCGCTGCAAGGCGGCCCTGCTTTCGGAGGTCGGCTTCGATCCGGCCGATCCTGGCCCGCTGCTCGGCGTCATTGGGCGGCTGGACCCCCAGAAAGGCTTCGATCTGGTGGCCGGCGCGGCGCGATCGCTGCTCGACGCGGGAGCGCGGCTCATCGCCCTGGGGAGTGGCGATCGGACGCTCGTCGAGGGTCTGAGGCCGCTGGCCAAGGCCCGTCGCCGCAAGATCGCGCTCTTCGATCGCTTCGACCGCGAGCTGGCCCGGCGGATCTACGCCGGGGTCGACATGCTGCTGGTGCCCTCTCGTTTCGAGCCCTGCGGCCAGGCCCAGATGATCGCCATGCGCTACGGGACGCCCCCGGTCGTCCGTCGCACCGGCGGTCTCGCCGACACCGTGGTCGATGCCCACGAGAGACCCGATGAGGGGACCGGGTTCGTCTTCGACGAGGCGACCGCTGGGGCGCTCTTGTGGGCCTGCCAGCGGGCGATCGCCCTTTACGGCGACGCCGAGCAGGCGCGCTGGGATGACCTCGTCGAGCGGGCGATGGCAGCCGACTTCGCTTGGGAGTCGGGTCCGGCGCCCGCCTACCGAGCCGCCTACCGGCGGGCGGTGACGTTCCGACGGTAGGCGGGCACCGGCACCCACCTTAGCCGTCGCGCGACGCCGGTTTGAGGGCGAGGAGCACGGCGACCGGCAGCGAGAACGAGCGATCCCCGTCGATCTCGAACGCCGACGACACGTGCTCGGTCGCCTCCCGGAGCAGAGCCCGGGCGGCTGCGGCCCGCCAGGCGACCGTCCGCGAGCGAGCCAGCCAGAGCTCGACTTCGAGTCGGACGCTCGACAGGCGCGTTTCGACCGGCTCGAGGCCGACCTCGCGGAGCAGCCGATGCAGCTCGCTGGTCCGTGGATTGCGCCCGTGGCTCGGGTCGCGCAGCAGCTCGAGGGCGTTCACCCAGCTGTCCAGGGCCGGATCCTCGGGCGCGACGGTGTCGACGATGCCGAACCGGCCGCTTGGGCGGAGGACCCTGGCTGCCTCGCGGAGACCGGCCTGGGGATCCGGCCAGTGGTGGAGCGAGTACCGGGTGACCGCGATGTCGAACGCGCCGTCGGAGTAGGGGAGCGCTCCGACATCGGCCTCGGCGAACCGCACGTTGACCACGCCTCGCTCGGAGGCCAGGGCGCGACCCTGCTCGAGCATCGCCGTCACGAGATCTACCGCCTCGACCTGCCGCACGGAGCCAGCCAGTCGCAGCGCTGTGTGACCGGCGCCGGTCCCGAGGTCGATGGCGCGATCCGCCACGGTCGGCGCGACCAGCTCCATCAACGCGTCGAGGTCCGGCCCGCCGACGTGGACGATGGACTCCCGGTAGGCGGCCGCGGCCGCACCGTACTGCTCGCGGATGGCCGCCGTCGGATCCGCGTCGCCCTGGCGCTCGACGAGCTCGGGTCGTCGCGGTTGATCGGTCACGCGAGGCCGCTGCGGCTAGTCCGGCAGCGTCGTCGGCACGTCGAAGGCGCCGCCGTCGCCGGGCTCTCCCCGCCCCTCTCGGGACCTCTGATTGCAGTATTGACAGTGGAACGTTGCACTGTCATATTCGCCTCGTGTCCGATACACCCGCTCGCTACAGTCTCGCAGACCTCTGCGATCTCGCTGACGTGACCGCGCGCACGGTGCGCTTCTACGTGGCCGAAGGCCTCCTCCGCTCGCCTGGGTCTGGGTCCGGGGCGAAGTACGACGACGGGCACCTCTGGCGCATCCGTCTCATCAAGTCCCTCCAACGCGAGCACCTGCCGCTGGCGGAGATCCGGGCCCGCCTGGCGGCTCTCGGCGACGACGAGGTCCGCGAGCTAGCCAAGCGCGACCGCCAGCCGAGCGCGTCCCGAGGTGGCGCCGTCGAGTACGTCCGGGCGGTCCTGGCCGGCAGGGGCGTCGCCCCGGCTCTCCGCGCGGCGGCGCCGAGCCAGACCACCGAACCGGCTGCCCAGACCCGACCGAGCCCCCCGGCCGCGGCGTTCGCGGTGCGCCACCTTGCGGCGGCTGGCGAACCGTCCGGCCCGGATCGCTCCCAATGGGAGCGCATTCTGCTCGCCCCCGACGTCGAGCTCCATATCCGCCGCCCGCTGACTCGCACCCAGAACCGCCGCGTGGCCGATCTCGTGACGATCGCGCGGCAGCTCCTCGAGGAGGACCAGTAATGACGCTCACCGTCCGCGCGGACCGGCGCCTCATCCGCCCCAACCACCGCAGCCGCCGCTTCGTCGTTGCCGACATCGTGGCGCCCAAGGCGCCGAACGCGGCCGAACGGATCCCGGCCAACGTCTCCTTCGTCCTCGATCGGTCGGGCTCCATGGCGGGCGAGAAGTTCCGTCTCGCCCATCGAGCGGTCGAGCTCGCCCTGGGCCTGCTGCGGCCCGCGGACCGTTTCTCGATCGTGGTCTACGACGACCGCATCGACGTCGTCTCTGAGGGGGCGCCGGCTACGCCCGAGGCGAGGCGCAACGCCCTGGCCCGGCTCGGGGAGATCGCCCCACGCGGCTCGACCAACCTGGCTGAAGGCTGGCTCCGGGGCGCGGAACAGGCCGGGCTCTACCATGACGACCGCTCGCTCAGCCGGGTCCTCCTGCTGACCGACGGGTTGGCCAACGTGGGCATCACCAGCGCCTCCGAGCTCGAGCGCCATGCCGCCGAGCTTCGGACGCGGGGTGTCTCGACGACGACGTTCGGAGTCGGGGCGGACTTCGATGACGACCTCCTCCGCCGGATGGCCCAGGCGGGTGGCGGCAACTTCTACTTCATCGAACGGGCCGAGCAGATCTCCGACATCCTGACCAGTGAGCTCGGCGAGGTGCTCGAAGTGGTCGCCCGCGACGTGGCCCTCGAGGTGGACGCCCCGCCCGGCGTCTTCGTCGAGCCGCTCACCGAGAGCGGCCCGGAGTTACGGACCGGGCAGGCCAGGGTGCTCCTGCCGGATCTCGTCTCGGGCGAGGCCCGAACGGTCATCCTGCGGCTCACCTTCCCGTACGGGCGGCTCGGAGATGGCGCCGCCGTGACATTCCACGTTCGCGATCGCCACGCTGTGCTGGACGAAGCCGCATGCACGCTGACCTGGGAGTGGGCCGACGACCCGGCCAACGACCGGCAGGCCCGCGATCGCGACGTCGACCGCGCCGTCGCCCGGGTCTTCGCCGCCCGCGGCGAGCAGGAGGCGGTTGCCTTCAACCGTCGCGGCCAGTACCGCGAGGCGCGGCGCGCCGTCAGCGGCGTGGCCGAACGGGTGCGTCGCTACGCCGGGGGCGATCCCGATCTCCTCGCCCTGGCCGGCGAGTTGGAGCGCAAGGCCGAGCGGTACAGCGTGGAGCTGCCGGAGCTCACGAGGAAGGCGGCCTATGCGGCGAGCGCGCACATCCAGATGTCGCGCGATCCGCTCGGCAGGGCGCACCGCCCCGGCTGACGACTTGCCCGGTCCGGCGCGCCAAGGATCGGTCCAATGGACCTTCACCGTCCGACCTCACCGCAGTACACTTGACCGCGACGAGGGGTTGTTCGACGCAGGGGGGGGAAGTGTCGAACGCCCCTCGTGTCTTGCCCCTGGCTCGCACCCGCCGGCCGCCGGGTCCTGCGGAGGACAGCCCACCCGCCATGCACCCCCTCCTCGAGCTCCTTGCCAGCGGCTCGCCGATCGTGGCCGATGGCGCGATGGGCACGATGCTCCAGGCCGCGGGCCTCGAATCCGGAGAGGTTCCGGAGACCTGGAACACCCGTCCGGATCGCCGGGATCGGGTCGCGGCGGTCCATGCCGCCTACCTACGGGCCGGTTCCCAGATCGTGCTCACGAACACCTTCGGGGGGAGCGCGATCCGTCTGGCGCAACGCGGCCTCGAGCTCCGTGCAGACGAGCTGAACCGAGCCGCGGCAGAGCTAGGCCGGGAGGCCGTCGAGCGCTGGGTCGCCGGGCAGGGCGCGAAGGAGCAGTGGGCAGACCGGTTGGCCGCTCGCCGACCCCTGGTGGCCGGCTCGATGGGTCCTACCGGCGAGATCCTGGAGCCGTTCGGGCGGCTCAGCCTGGACGCCGCCCGCGAGGCCTTCGCGGTCCAGGCCGGTGCCCTCGCCGCCGGCGGCGCCGAGCTCATCTGGATCGAGACGATGATCGACCTCGCCGAGGCGGTCGCGGCGCTCGAGGGCGCCCAGCTCGGAGCGCCCGAGCTGCCAGTCGCGGCCACGATGACCTTCGACGCGCGTGGCTTCACGATGATGGGGACGGGCGCCGCCGAGGCCGCTCGAACCCTGCACGCGCTCGGGGCGGCCGCGGTCGGCGCGAACTGCGGCGCGGGGCCGGCCGATGCCGAGGGTGCCCTAGCCCTGATGCGAGTCGCCGTCCCCGAGGCGGTCCTGGTCAGCAAGCCGAACGCGGGCCTGCCGCGGATGATCGGCGGGCGGGCCGCCTACGATCTGGCGCCGGAAGCGCTCGGCGAGCACGCGGCCCGAGCGGTGGCCGCCGGGGCGCGAATCGTGGGGGGCTGCTGCGGCACGACCCCCGAGCACGTGCGAGCGATCGCCGCCGCGATCGGGGAGCCACCCCTCCGCCGCCGCTGAGCCCCTAGCCTTGGGGCGCGCGCGGTGACCGGCGGAGCGCCACGGTGGCACCCCAGGCCGCCAGTGCCATGCCGGCGAGAAAGACCGGCCAGGCGAACGAGGTCGGAGTCCCGCCAGCCAGGATATGGGCGGCATCGAGCATGAAGCTGACGACCACGATCGCCCCTCCCCCGATCGCCGCCACGGTCGTCGACCGCTCGACCCGAATGGCCGCTCCCGCCCGCAGGCGGCGGGCGGCCGCCAGCCCGAAGCCGACGAGTGCGACGCTCACCGCGACCGGTGCCCAGACCGGCCCGACCCAGGGCAGGGGAAGGAGGAAGAGCAGGTCCCACGTCTCGGGCGAGGACGGCCAGCCGACGAAGACCCACAGCCAACCGTAGTAGCCGACGTCCCAGATCCCGAAGGCGACCGCGGTCCAGGCGAGCCGCTCGAGCCAGCTCCGCCCGGCGAGGAAGCCGACGGCGGCCAGCATCACCAGGGTGGCTGCTTCGCGGCCGAGCTCGATCCAGGCCAGGCCCTCGAGCGATCCGGCGTCGCGCAAGGGGAAGATGGCGCCGACCTCGATCCCCAGCGCTCGCTGGAGATAGACCACGGCGGCGCTCTCCAGGTAAGCCATGGCGACGGCATAGGCGACGACGCCGGCAGCGACGAGTCGGAAGCCGGGCGCTCTTGCTGGCGCCGGTGGATCCGGCGCCGCGCTCGATCCTGTCACGGCCTCATCGTAGCCGCCCGCCTGGGAGGCATCCTCGAGGCGAGGCCCCGCATGTCCGAATGCTCCCGAGGTCGGTCCGCCGGCCCCCAACGTTGGCTACGATTGACGCAATGACGGGTGCCAGGTGAACCAGCTGGAGCGGTGAGGGACGGACCAACGATGAGCCAAGACGACCTGAAGCACCGAACGGCCGATGCGACCGTCACCGTTCTCCTGGACGACCGTACGCCGCTCACCGGCCGTGAGGTCGTGGTTTCCCAGCGCACCCACAAGTTCCTCTTCGGCTGCACCGGATTCGACGGATTCGATGTCATCGCCTTGGCCAACGAGGAG
Source organism: uncultured Chloroflexia bacterium (assembly GCA_963712585.1). Classification (GTDB taxonomy): domain Bacteria; phylum Chloroflexota; class Limnocylindria; order Limnocylindrales; family CSP1-4; genus CAVQIH01. The sequence continues at coordinate 13,585 of CAVQIH010000017.1, read as the reverse complement.
CTCACCGGAGAAGCCACGGCGCAGGCGGAGGCCATGACCGAGAAATGGCTGACGCTCTTCAACTTCGCCACGCTTCCGTTCTACTGGGGTCCGTTCGAGCCACAGCGTGGGCGGCCTGACACCAGCCGCCTGCTGAAGGCCGCGCGGTGGTTCAAGGATCGGGGCTGCGTGGTCAAGGGCCATCCGTTGTGCTGGCACACCGAGACCCCCGGCTGGCTGCTGGAGCTGTCCAACGCGGAGGTTGTCCGGGCCCAGCAGGAGCGGATCCGCCGCGACGTCACCGACTTCGCCGGCCTGATCGACACCTGGGACGTCGTCAACGAAGCCGTGATCATGCCGATCTTCGACAAGTACGACAACGGGATCACCCGGATCTGCCGCCAGCTGGGCCGGATCGCCACCATCCGCCTGACCTTCGAGGCGGCCCGGGCGGCCAATCCCGCGAGCGTCTTGCTGCTCAACGACTTCGACGTGTCCGCGGCCTACGAGTGCCTCATCGAGGGATGTCTCGAGGCAGGCATCAAGATCGACACGCTCGGCATCCAGTCCCACATGCACCAGGGCTACTGGGGCGTGGAGAAGACCCTCAAGGTGCTCGAACGGTTCGCGCGCTACGGGCTGCCGATCCACTTCACCGAGAACACCCTCGTCTCCGGGCACACCATGCCGCCCGAGATCGTGGACCTCAACGACTACCAGGTGGCCGAATGGCCCACCACCCCCGAGGGCGAGGCGCGCCAAGCCGAGGAAGTGGTGCAGCACTTCACGACGCTCTTCGCCCATCCGGCGGTGGAGGCGATCACCTGGTGGGGGATCACCGACGGCGGCTGGCTGAACGCGCCAACGGGGCTGCTGCGCCGCGACCTGTCGCGCAAGCCTGCCTACGACGCACTCCGGGGGCTGATCAAGGGCGACTGGTGGCTGCCCCCCACGCGAATGGTCACCGATGCTGACGGAAGACTCCGCTTTAACGGCTTCCTCGGCGAGTACGAGCTCTCGTGGTCCGGCCGAGCGACGACGTTCAGCCTGGACGAGAAGGGCGTGGTTTCAGTCGAGGCGCGTCTGCCGAGCTGACCCGCGGGAGTGCCGAGGGGGCGACGCGTTCACCTTCGTCGTCGACAACCCGAGAAGGCCCGCCCGATCCTCGCGCGCAGACTCTAGCCGGCGCTCAACTCGGCTCCCGGCGCCTCAACCACCGGAGCAGCCACGGGTCGCGCCGGGAACGGCCGTCTCGCTGCCGCAGTCGCCACCCCGAGGTGGCGCCCGCCGATCGACAGGGCGATCCGGTAGGCGAACAGGAAGACGACGGCGACGGTCGATCCGACGTAGATCCACCACGCCCAGGCAGATCCGCTGTCGGTGCCCGCGAGGAGCCCGTGGGCGGTCGCGCCGACGAACGCGAGGAACGTCAGGTAGTGGAGGAGCCGCCAGGCGCGCTGGCCGATCCGGCGCCGAACGTAGAAGCTGCCGACGACGGCGAGCATGAGGTAGAACGCGATCTGGCCTGCCGCGACCCAGACCGGCCGGTACGGTGCGAGCCCAGGCAGGGCGATCTGGGCCAGCGTGAACGGCACGCTCTTGTCGAGCGCGAGCAGCGCACCGTGGATCGCAGCCAGTCCGAGGCCGAACGAGGCAAGGTCCTGGTGGAGCGTGAACGTAATCGGCCGATGGGCGATCGCGTCGAGGATCTTCGTCGACAGCAGCAGGCCGTAGATGACGGACCCGGCCATCGCGAAGTAGGCGAGGAACCCGAACAGCCGCTCGGCCACCCACGGGAGATTACCGCTCTGCGACTCCACGGCGGCAAAGAGGTCGCGGACGGCGATCGGGGCCGTCGCCCCCAGGACGATGCCCACCGCGACGGCGAACAGACCCCAGCGGGCGAGTTGGGTGCGTGGATGGAAGCCGCGGAACTTCATGCCAGCCACCGGAGGGTCGACGGGAGCATGAGGATCTCGTTCCCTTCGGTGAGGAGGATGGCGCCGTCGACGCGGGGTCGGTCGAGCGCGGCGAGCGCAGCGGTGGAGCCGAGGATAACGGCGGCCTTTGCGAGGGCCTCCGCCGCGCGGGCCGTCCGGGCCAAGACTGTCGCCTGGACGACGTCGGTTCGGGCCGGCCGTCCGGTCCGCGGATCGATCAGGTGGTGGGCGACTTGTCCCGCGCGGATCCAGCGATGGACGCTCGTGCCGGAGGTCGCGAGGCCGAACCGGGCGTTGCCGGGTCCGTGCGGACCGGCCAGCTCGAGAACGGCGAGGTCGAGCGCGGCGTGACGGGGGTCGGCGACCCCGATCTGGAAGCGCTTGCCAGTGCCGAGGCGGATCGCGACGTCGCCGTCGGCGTCGACAACGGCCGTCGGGTGACGATCGAGCAGGCCCAGGGCGCGGTCGGCGAGCCAGCCCTTGGCGACACCGTCGAGGTCGAAGCGGAGTCCGACTGGCCGGCAGACGACGCCGCCGAGGGAGCCCCGATCGAGCGACCACGACCGCGAGGCGGCCGAGGCCGTGCCCGTGCCGCCTGTCTCGACGTCGAGGAGACCTTCGGCCGTGAGTCGTGCGTCGAGCAGGGCGATGTCGACGATCCCGTCGGTCAGCGCTTCGGCCGAACGGCACCAGTCGAGGACCGCCCCCAGGGTCGGCCGGACCGGCACGGCCGGTCGCGGGTCCGCGTTCAGGCGGGCGAGGTCGGAGGTCGTCGTGAACCGGGTCAGCCGGTCTGCCCAGGCGCCGATGCGGCGGAGCGCCATGTCGGCGTCACGCCCGGCGGCCGCGAACCCGGCGACATCGGACGGCCGGACGTGAATGCTGACCTGCCCGCCCATGAGCCTCGCGCTGACCGACACGAGCTCCGGATCGCGGTTCGACTCCGCGCGTGAGGTCGTCGCGCGGCGGCTGGCGGTCCCGTTCGGGGCGTGGCGCGCGACGGCGACCGCGCTCACGGCTTGGCCCCCGACTGGCGGGTCGTCACGACCACGGTCCGCGGCGTCGGGGCGGGCAGCTGCTTGACGACCGCCTGGGGCGGCGCCGTCTGGCCCGGCTTGAGCGTCACGTAGCGGACGACGTGCTGGACGATCGGCGACGGATCGGCCGGCAGCGTGACGACCGTCTGGGTCGTGCCGACGCCCGTCCCCGATGGGGCGAGGAGCGCCGTGGCGATCGCGCTCGCGGCGGCGATGCCGGTCATCCCGACGGCGAGGCGGAGTGGGCCAGGATCGGGGCCGCCCCTTTGGCGCCTGCGCGGACCGGGTCGGGTTCACGAGGCGAGTGGGGGCAACTGGCGGCGGAGCGGACGCGGGGTCCGTGGTCAGAGGGGTGGGCGGTCGGGTCGGGCCGCCGGAGCGGAGGTCACTCATCAATCGTCCCCCTCCGTGTCTTCACCATCCTCACCGCCCGCGGACTTCACGACCTTGTGAACCGTGATCGTCTGCTGGGGTGGCGGTGGGGCGACGTAGACCGTGTCGACCTGGACCTGCGGCGACGGCGCCGCGGTGTCGGTGACGGTCGCATCGGCTGCGGTGACGCCGTGCTGGCCGGCACCGGACCGGCGCCGGGCGCGAACCCGGCCGCGGCGAGCGCGACGGCGAGCGCCAGCGCGGCCGCAAGCGAGGCGACGAAGAGTGCGATCCGCTGGAGCATGGGGCGTGGGCCTCCGCGTTGGGGTGTGGTGATGAGTCGAAGACTCGGGCAGCCCGATGGGAGTGCTCTGTGGTCTGGATGAGAAGCTTCAAAGAGAGGCCGTCGGAACCTCGACTCAGGCACCCAGGTGGCCCAGAATGCCGCCGATGCGAGTCCTCGTCGTTGAAGACGAACCGAAGATGGCCGGGCTCATCAAGCGGGTCCTGACGGCCGAGCGTCACGTCGTCGACCTCGCCCCGGACGGAGTGAGTGGCCTCGCGCTCGCCGAGCTCGGGCCGCACGACGTCATCGTCCTCGACCGGATGCTGCCGGACGTCGACGGCATCACCGTCCTCCGGCTCCTCCGCTCGAAGGGGGTCAAGACGCCGGTCCTCCTGCTGACCGCCCTCGGCTCGGTCGAGGACCGCGTGCTCGGGCTCGACGCCGGCGCCGACGACTACCTCCCGAAGCCGTTCGCGTTCGCCGAGCTCATCGCCCGGATCCGCGCCCTCGGTCGACGCCCGGCCGTCGAGGCCGACGGCCGCCTCTCCGCTGGCGACCTCGGGCTCGACGAGCTCCGTCACGTCGCCCAGGTCGGCGAGCGGACCGTCGACCTGTCGGCCCGTGAGTTCGCCCTGCTCGGCTACCTCATCCGCCACGCCGGCCAGGTCGTCACCCGCCAGCAGATCCTCGACGCGGTCTGGGGCGCCGAGCCGGACGTCTACTCCAACGTCGTCGACCTCTACGTCCACTACCTCCGTCGCAAGCTCGGCGAGCTCGACCGGGCGGACCGGCTGCGCACCGTCCGCGGCGTCGGGTACACGCTCCGGGCCGAGGCGTGATCAGGTCCGGATGACGAACCCGACGACCGGCTGCTCACGACCACGCGCAGGCGTCTCTTCCTCCTGACGCTCGGGCTCGTCGCACTCCTCGTGGTCGGCATCGGCGTGACGACGGCCGTCGCGGGCCTGCGCGCGCTCGACGCGGACGTGGACCGCGCGCTCGATGGCACCGTGTCGGCGGCGCTCGCCCGGCTCGAGGGCGAGCTCCCGGCGGCAGAGGGGAGCAGCGATCACGAGGAGACGACCCCGGCAGGGTCCGACACCTTCATCCTCTACGTGGACCTCCGCGGACAGGCCGTCGCCAATCCGTCGCGGGTCGAGCTGGCCGGGCTCCCGGATGGGGCTGCGGCGGACGCCGCGAGGTCTAACGGCCGGGACCTCCGGACGGTCGATGTCGGCGGCGTCTCCGTTCGTCTCCTGACCGTGCCGATCGCGTCGCACGAGGGCGGCGCCACGGTGGGCTACGTCCAGGCGGGTTTCGTCCTGACGCTCCACGACCGCGAGTCCGCGAGCCTCGTCGCCACGATCGCGATCGTCGGACTCATCGGGCTCGCGGGCGCGGCGCTCATCACCCTCGTCGTGACCGGCCGGGCGCTCGTCCCGATCCGGCGCTCGTTCGAGGCTCAGCGGCGGTTCGTCGCCGACGCCTCCCACGAGCTGCGGACACCCGCCGCGCTCATCCGGGCGAACGCCGAGGTGCTCGACCGCGAGGACCTCGTCGCCGAGGGCGGCCGGCCGCTCGTCGAGGACATCGTCGGGGAGGCGGATCGGCTGGCCCGGCTCGTCGGGGACCTCCTGGCGCTCGCCTCGTGCGACGCGACAGGACTGATCCTCGACCGCCGACCGGTGGACCTCGCCGAGGTCGCCCGGGAGACGGTCCGGGGCGCCTCGGCGCTGGCCGCGGAACGCGGTGCCACGGTCGCATTCGACCGGCCGGCGGGCACGGTGGGGGAGCGACCGGGGTGTCGTCACGGTCGTATCCGGCGACCGAGATCGCCTCGTCCAGCTCGTTCTCATCCTGCTCGACAACGCGATCGACCATTCGCCCCCGGGCGGAACGGTTACCGTCCGGGTCGCCCGTACCGACCGGATCGTCCGCCTGTCGGTCACGGACGAGGGCCCGGGCATCCCCCCCGAGGAGCGCGAGCGGATCTTCGAGCCGTTCACCCGCCTGCCCGGCATACGGCGCGACCGGGCGGGCGGGACCGGACTCGGCCTGGCGATCGCCCGACGGATCGTGGCCGCCCACGGTGGGACGATCGTCGCGGACGACGCGCCCGAGGGCGGGGCGCGGTTCACGGTCAGCCTGCCCGCCGGGGGTGGGACGCCCGCCTGATCCCGCAGTTGGGGATCTCTCATCTGGTCCACACGAACGGCACATCCGCGGGGCTGAACGTGGGGACCACTCGCGCCGCCGGTCGTACCAGACCAGCCGTACCTGAAACCGACGGCGCGGCTCCTGCCCTCGATGAGGGCGGGGGATGCGACCTCGTGGAGACGAGTCATGGCCTACGTCATCGCCGAACCGTGCATCGACAACATGGATCAGTCCTGTGTTGCAGTCTGCCCGGTCGACTGCATCACGGCCGACCCGGAGATCGACCGGAAGTTCTACATCGACCCGGACGGGTGCATCGATTGCGGCTCGTGCGAGACCGCCTGCCCGAACTCGGCGATCTTCCGAGTGGACCAGCTCCCTCGGGAATGGGCGGACTTCGCCTGGATCGATGCGACCTGGTACCGCGACCCCGATGCCTCCCGAGCGGCCGTCGACGGCCGGGTGACCGTCGGATGAACGCCCTGGCCTCTGCGCCCGTCGCCTCGGGAGCGATCGAGGAGGTCCGGCGGCTGCGGCCGGCCGGGGGTGCCGGCGCCGCGACGGCTGCCGTGCCGAACGCGACGCTGACCGCGCGGGACGACCTGACCGCCTCGATCGCCCGGTTCCGGGTGCGACCGGACGATGGCGTCCCGGCGTTCGAGCCGGGCCAGTACCTCGCGCTGGGCCTCGAGGTCGACGGCCGGCTCCTCCAGCGGCCCTACTCGACCGCCTCGCCGCGGGGCACGCGCGACGAACTGGAGTTCCTCATCCGGCTCGTTCCAGGTGGCGCCTTCACGCCGCGCCTTTGGGACGTGCCGGTCCGTGGGCGGCTCCGCCTCGGCCGGCCGAAGGGCCTGTTCACCCTCCGGCCCGGCGACTCACGGACGCACTTGTTCATCGGCACCGGAACCGGCCTCGCGCCGTTCGTGTCGATGCTGGAGACCATCCTGGCCGGAGATCGGTCGCCCCGGGCGATCGTCGTCCACGGCGTGAGCCACGTCGCCGAGCTGGCCTATCGGGACCGTCTCGAACGGCTGGCCGAGGACCACCGCGGGGTCCACTACGTTCCGTTGATCTCACGCCGGGACCATCCCGCGAACGCGGGCTGGACCGGGTTCTCGGGCCGAATCGATGCTGCGCTCGACGGGATCTGCGAGGCCCACGCGCTCGACCCGCGCGCGACCGTCGGGTACCTGTGCGGGAACCCCGCGATGATCATGGCGGGGGAGCGGATCCTGACGGCCCGAGGCTTCCCGCCCGACGGGATCGTCAGCGAGCACTACTGGCCTGACGTGGCCGTGCCGGGTGCGGCCTCGCCGGCCTGATCCCGGAGCTCGCCTGGCCGGGGTACCCTGTCGCCGCCGACGTCGGGTAGCGACCGGCTCGCCTCCCCCAAGCTCGCGTGGTAGCGTTTCTCCGCGCGAGCGGGAGTAGCTCAGTTGGCAGAGCGTCAGCCTTCCAAGCTGAATGTCGCGGGTTCGAGACCCGTCTCCCGCTCCAGTTCCCGCTTCGGTGCGTGAGGGGACACGCGCCCTGAGTTCGTACTTAGCGCGCCACAAAGCCTCGACTCCCGGACCTCCGGCTGAGGGGCCCGGCCCGGAGTAAGGTGCCCGGGTCTCAGGCCGCGGTTCGGGCTTCCCGGTAGAGCAGGATCGCGTACAGCACGGCGACGAGGCCGTTGCCGATCCCGGCCGCCACCCCGATTTCGTGGAACGTGACGGACGAGCTCGCCGAACTGGTAAAGGCGAGGAGGGCGAACCCGGCCGCGTATACGAGCGAGGTGCCAGCGACGATCCGGATCGCCATTTGATCGGTGACGAGCCACATGCCGAGCTGGACCAAGCCGAAGGCCAGGTAGCCGACGCCGACGACCCGGGTCACGTCGACCGCGTAGCCCGGCGCATCGGAGGGCAGGAAGTACGACGTGGGGGCGAGCGTGTTGGTCGCCGCGTAGACGAGTAGGACGATCCCGTTGATCGCCAGCAGGATCTTCAGCCAACGCATTCCGTGTCCTCCACGCCGCGCGCTGAGCGGTCGGCCTTGAACGCGACCGTTCACCCGTCCGGCGCTGGCGGGACTGTACTTGACGATTTGGCCCCGAGGCTGATCGCTGAGCCGTTCCGGACTTACCGTCCCGTCTGGCGGAGCGGCGCCAGCGGACGATTAGCCTAGCCCCGCCGACGCCCCGGCCGACAGGGAGGCGCCTCGGGCTCCGGCGTGGTCGCCGGGTGGCAAACAAAGACACGATAACTGGACGCGTTTCGCTCAGGCCCCTGGGCACGGTGCCACAGCGCTCAGGCGTCCCGGCCTTTCCAAGCTGAATGTCGCGGGTTCGAGACCCGTCTCCCGCTCCAGTTCCCCGGTTTCGTGCTCAACGCGACACTCAGCCTGCGAGCGCGGGACACCGTCGTGGCTGGCCGCGTTCCGTCCAGGCGCCCACAGCCGCCGCCACAACGCTCGGCTGCTCGGGTCTTGCAGCCACCTCCAGATCGCCTGCCTCGCACCGCTTGCCGATGCCAGTGGCCGCGAGATCCTGACGATAGGGCGCATTCCCGTTGTAGCCGGCTCGATGGCGACCGGGTGATCCCGGCCGCGGCCATCGCGGTCCCTCGCCACTCAGCGGCTCGTCGCCGCGAGAGGTCGCTCGTCGAAGGAGGCGAAGTCGCACCTCCGAGAGCCCGCGGCGGCGACGGATAATGGCTGGGCAATGCGCGTCCGTCGCACCCGCTCGATACGTGTTCCGGCCGCGGTTCCGGCGGGCGTGCTGGCGACGATCACCATGGACGTCGGCCATGGTGGCTGCCGGTCGCCTCGGTGGGAGCGCCTTCACCTCCGACCGTCTCGGCCCGGACGTGATCGGCCGCTGGGCCGCCGACCTCGTACGCGGCCGGTGGCGCCACGATGACATCAGGAGCGAACCGGCGCGGCGCGGAGAGCTCGCGGTGGGCATCCTCACGCACTACGGCACGGGCGTCATCCTCACGGAGGCATTCCTTCTGCTTCCGCGTCGCGGGAATGGGCGACCGAGCTTCCCGGCGGCGACGGCGTTCGGCATCGCGACGGCCGCGCTGCCGCTCCTCGTCCTGTTCCCCTCGTTGGGCTATGGCTGGTTCGGTCTCCGATCCGGCGAGGCGGCTCGGCTCGACCGGATCATGCTCGTCGGCCACACCGCGTTCGGCGTCGGGATCGGACTGTGGGCGCCGCGTTTCGCGAAGCGCCGGTCGCGCCCCTGAAGTCTGGGAACCCGGCCCGGGGGGCCGGTCGACGCAAGAAGTCGAGACGCGGGGACTGAGGAGTCTGCCAGGTCGCGGGTCAGGGCAACTCCCTTCGTCGGCCCCCATCGAAAGCGGGGCTCAGAACCCCCGCGAAGACACGATAACTGGACACAGGCTGACGTCGGCTCCCGGCGAAGCCCCCGGTCGAAAGGCTTGTCCGCCAAACCCTCACGATCGTGGCTCAGCCTGTTCCGGGGCGATCTGGCCACCCGCCCGCGCCGGTCCCAGGTGTGGGCGGAGCTCTCAGAGCTTGTAGCCGAAGCGCCGCAGTAGCGCCTTGCGGTCGGCGACGTCCTCGGGGGTCTCGACCCCAAGAGGCGAGCCGCCGTCGACCACGCCCAGGATGCCCCGCCCGAGCTCTGTCTGGGCGACGACGACCTCAACCGCGTTGGCGGTAGCGCAGAAGATCCGACAGACCTCGGGAACGTCCTTGATTGCGTTGAGGACGCTCACCGGGAAGCCGCCGGCGAGGAAGACGATGAAGCTGTGTCCGGCCGCGATCGCCCGCGCGTTGCTGACGGCGAGACGGACGAGCTCCTCATCGTTGCCCGAGCTTCGGATGAGACGCGGACCGGACGACTCACAGAACGCCAACCCAAATCGGAGGTGCCCCCCGACCAGGGCGAGCGTCTCGTGGAGGTCCTCCACGGTCTTGATGAAGTGAGACTGCCCGAGGATGAAGTTGAGTTCCTCGGGCTTCTCGATCTGGACGATCTGCAGCTCCATCGCGCCCTCGTCGTCAGTGGACCCGGGCCGCGAGGCCCTTCCAGAACGGCTCGCGCAGCTCGGCCTTGAGGATCTTGCCCGTGCCGCCCTTTGGCAGCGACTCCCGGAAGTGGATCTCCCGGGGGATCTTGAAGCGGGCCAGTCGGTTCCGGCAGAAGACCCGCAGCTCCTTGGCCGACGCGCTCGCTTCGGGCTTGAGCACGACGAGCGCCACCGGCGCCTCGCCGAATTGCTCGTCGGGCGCGGCCACCACCGCGCACTCGAGAACGGCCGGATGCGAGGCGATAGCGTTCTCCACCTCGACCGATGAGATGTTCTCGCCGCCCCGGATGATGACGTCCTTGGAGCGATCCTTGATGAGGACGTAGCCGGCCTCGTCGATCGTGGCCATGTCGCCGGTGTGGAACCAGCCGTCACGGATCGTTTGCGGCGGTCGCATCGGGGTCGCGGTAGTAGCCCTGCATGACGCTGTTGCCGCGGACGACGATCTCGCCGATCTGCTCGCCGTCCGGTCGGACGTCCCGGCCTTCCGCTGTCGACGACCCGGACCTGGACCCCGGAGATGCGGCCAGCCCGTCATGGCCTGGCGCTCCTGGCGGCGTTCCGGCGGCTCCGCCGCTGTCAGGAACCGCCGCGGCATGGCGAGGGTCGAGGATCGGCGCCGTCTCGGTCAGGCCGTAGCCGCAGATCGCCTCGACGCGGAGCTGCTCCTCGAGCGCCTTCACCAGCGTCGGCGAGGCAGGCGAGCCGCCGATGATCACCTGGTGCAGGCTCGAGAGGTCGTGGCTCGCCCGCTCGGAGTGGTGGAGGAGGGCGTTGAAGATCGCCGGCACCGCCAGGATCCGGGTGACGCGGTGTCGCTGGACGAGATCCATGAGGGCGACCGGGTCGAACCGGCGGAGCATGACGTGGCGCCCGCCCATCATGGTCAGGAAGTGCGGCGTACCCCAGCCGTTCACGTGGAAGAGCGGCACGACGTGCAGGACGACGTCGTCCTCGCGGAAGCCGATCGCGATCTCCGCGTGGAGGGCGTGCAGGTAGAGCGGCCCGATGGGTGAGCGCCACTCCCTTGGGCAGGCCGGTCGTGCCGCTCGTGTAGAACAGCTCGGCCATGGCGTTCTCGTCGATCTGGGGCTCGAGCGCGGATCCGCCGACCCCTCGGCGAGGAGCGCCTCGTACTCGTCGGTAGCGATCCCGTCGACCTCGCCCTCCAGGATCACGAACCGCGGTCGCCGCGTCAGCTCGGGCGCGATTGCCTCGACCAGCGGGCGTGAAGTCGCGGTGGAAGGCGACGAGCTTCGAGCCGGCGTGGTCGAGGATGTAGGCGATCTCGTGGGGCGTGAGCCGGATGTTGATCGGGTTGAGGACCGCACCGGCCTCGAGCACGCCGTAGTAGGCCTCGAGGAGGTGATGGGTGTTGTAGGTGATGAACGAGACCCGGTCGCCGGGTTCGATCCCGAGCCCGGCGAGCGCGTTGGCCAGGCGATGCGTCCGCTCGCCGAACGCCCGGTAGGTGAACTGCTGCTCGCCGTCGACGACGCCGACCTTGTCGCCGAAGTACGTCCCGGCGCGATCACGGAACTCGAGGACCGAGAGCGGTACGAACACCGGGGACCTCCTTGCTCCATCGCTGGCCTGCCCGCAGGACCCGGGACGCGCAGGGACACGATAGCCTGCGGCGGTCCTCGGTGGGATTGCGCGTTCCTCATCGGGGCGACCCTCGCCCGTCGGGCCAACTCTCGCCCGACGGGCCGACTCTCGCCCGACGGGCCGACTCTCGCCCGACGGGCCGACTCTCGCCCGCAATATGAAACAGGACCCCGGGCCGGCTTCCTGCCGCCCGGGGTCCTGTCGTTCTCGGTCCGCCCGGGGGTCTGGGCAGGCCGGCGTTGCTAGCTCGCTACCACTCGTGCCCGGGCTCGCGCGGATCCCACTTGCGTGAATCCGCCCCCACCGTGGCCGCCAACATGCCCAGGATCGCCAGGGCGACCACGAAGACCAGGAGTTCCATGCACTGGACGATACGCAACGGGCTTGATAAGAGCAATTCGATTTGGTTGAATACAAGATCATGGGACTTGATAACTTTGGGGACATCGAGCTTCGCCACCTGATCACGCTCCGGGCCCTCGCGACGACCGGCTCGTTCCACGGCGCCGCCGACGAGCTCGAGTACACCCAGTCGGCCGTGAGCCAACACCTGGCCGCCCTCGAGGCGATCGTCGGCGCCCGGCTTGTCGAGCGCTCCCGCGGACGGCGCACCATCGCCCTGACCGAGGCCGGCCAGCTCCTACTCCGCCACAGCGAGGCGATCGTGGCCCGCTTGCACGCGGCGCAGGCCGACCTGGCGGCCTATGCCGAGGGGGCGGCCGGCCTTCTCCGCGTCGGCACGTACCAGAGCGTGGGCCACCGAATCCTGCCCGAGCTCGTTCGACGCTTCACCGCCGCCTGGCCGGGCGTCGAGATCAAGCTCACCGAATCGGCCAGCGACGACGCGCTCGTGGGGCTGGTCGAGCGGGGCGAGCTCGACCTGACGTTCGCGATCTACCCCCTCCCGGCGGGTCCGTTCGCCACAGTCCAGCTGCTCCACGACCCCTACGTGGTCATCGTGCCAACCGAGTCGCCCATGGCTCGGCGCAGGCGCCCACCGTCATTGGAGGAGATCACGGCACTGCCGCTGATCGGGTTCCGCCAGTGCCGCAGCACCGAGGTCGCCGAGGCGCACCTTCGAAGCATGGGCCTCGCCCCGAAGTTCGTCTTCCGGAGCGACGACAACGGGACCGTCCAGGGACTGGTCGCGGCCGGCGTCGGGGCGGCCCTCGTCCCTCTCCTGGCCATGGAGGCGGGGAACCCGGGCTTCGTCGCCTTCGCCGCCGACGTGCCGCCCCGACTGATCGCCCTGGCCTGGCATCGCGACCGCTACCGGTCGCCGGCCGCCCTCGCCTTCACTCAGATGGCCCTCGCCCTCTGCGCCGAGCTCCAGCCGGAGCTCACGGCGGCCGTCGCCTGAGCGGTCGAGCGAGGCGACGAGCCGGCGTGCGACTCCACCGCTACGAATCGGCTGCGGCGTTCCTGGCCGCGGCCGGCGCCTTCCTGATTGCCCGCGAGGCCGAGCACAACCTCCCGCTCGGGATCGTGGGCACCCTGCGTGACCATCCCGAGGTCTACCCGGAGCCGGCGCACCTCATCGCCGTGTCCGACGGCGGTCGGACGGTGCTCGCAGCCGTCCGGACGCCGCCGTTCAACCTGGTCCTGTCCGAGACGGACGATCTGGGCGCCCTCGACCTGCTGGTTGCCGAGTTCGTGTCGGGCGATCCCACCCTGCCTGGGGTCCTGGGCCCGGCGGCGGTCGCCCGCCGCTTCGCCGAGCTCTGGACGGCCCGCACCGGACGCCGCGCGAGCCGCTCCGCGGCCGAGCGGATCTACCGGTTGACGCGAGTTGTGCCGCCGGCGGACCTGCCCCCCGGGACCCCGCGGTTGGCTGCCGAAGCCGACCGCGCGGTCCTGCGCGATTGGCTCGACTCCTTCCGCCGTGAGGCCCTGCCCGGCGACGCCCCGGTGCCCGATCCGGAGGCGATGGTCGACCGCTGGATCCGGCGCGTCGGGCGGACGATGCACCTGTGGGAGGTTGGCGGCCGGGCGGTCTCGATGGTCGGGGCGGGCTCGCCGACCCCGCACGGGGTACGCATCGGCCCCGTCTACACGCCCCCGGCCGATCGCGGACAGGGTTTCGCCACCGCCCTGACGGCCGCCGTCAGCCGGGATCAGCTCGACGCGGGCCGCCGTTTCTGCTTACACACGTACCGGTTGAGG
>CAVQIH010000016.1:0-212438 GCA_963712585.1 uncultured Chloroflexia bacterium | reverse complement strand
CCCTGCCGACGCAGGTCGAGCAGCTCGTGCCGGCGCTCCAGAACCCGCCCCTGCTGACGATCCACGTCGGCTTCGCGATGATCAGCTACGGCATCTTCGCGATGAGCTTCGCGGCGGGCGTCGGCTTCCTGCTCCAGGGCCCCCACGACCGCTACGCCTGGCTGCCGTCCCACCGCGTTCTCGACGAGGTGGCCTACCGCTCGGTCGTCATCGGCTTCCCGATCTTCGCCACGATGATCATCCTGGGCAGCTGGTGGGCCTCGATCGCCTGGAGTCGCTACTGGGGCTGGGACCCCAAGGAGACGGCCGCCCTCGTGACCTGGCTGGTCTACGCGGTCTATCTTCACGCCCGCAACCAGCGTGGCTGGGCCGGCCGCCCGGCGGCGCTGATCCTGGTGGTCGGCTTCGCCATGGTGCTGGTGACCTACTCGGGCAACCTCTGGTTCAGCGGCCTGCACGCGTACAGCGGCCTGAACTGAGGGCCTGAACGGCGGCTGGCCGGCCTGGCCGCCGGCGGGTCGGCGCGGCGCCGCCCTGGGTGACGGTCTCAGTCAGGGGGCGATCCCGACCTCGCCCAGGTAGGCCGCGCCGGCCGTCTTGCGGTCGAAGCGGATCGCCACCGATGCCAGGTGAGCCGGATCGAACGTCCGGTCAGCCGCGGCGAAGTCCGCGAGGGGGATGGCGTACGTCTGGAGAACCCGCTCCACTGGCGTCTCCATCTTGATGCCGAAGCCCCCGAGATCGGCCAGGAGATCGTTCTTCATGACCCGTGACGGCAGTGGCGGGGGCACGGCGCCCCAGCGGTCCAGCAGGAGCTCGACCTTCACCCCATCGGTGCTGGTCAGTTCGATCAGCGGGTCGAGACCGGCTGGGTCATCGACCTGGTCGCCGATCGCGTTCGCGAGGGCGAACCGAATCTCGCTCGCGCCGCTGAGCTCCGTCCCGGCGTCGCTCGCGGCCGCATCGAGGCCGTTGAGTCGCCACGTCGCCCAGCCCGAGCCGGAGCTCCAGCGCAGGATCGCCACTTCCATGTCCTGGTCGCCCTGGAGCCCCCGGAGCGGCATCTCGATGACCCCCGTGGCGGCGAACCCGTCGCTGGCAAGCGTGATGCTCGGGACGGTCGGCTCGGGGCCCTTCGCGGTGTCGACGAGCGGCTGGAAGCGGTCATCCATCGAGCGCACCAGGTAGATGTCGTCGGGCAGCCACGCCCGGCCGACCATCGGCCGCCGGAAGAACGCCCGATAGCCGTCCGCGTCGAAGAGGCTCGCCTCGAGGAAGGCGCCGATCGCGGTCCGGGCAACGTCCTCCTGGGACGGCCCGTCCATGAGCGGCTTCGTGGCGAGCAGCCAGCTGCTGAACGGGCCCTGGTCCTCGTTGCCCCAGACCGTGTTGTACTGGCCGTGGTTGTCGCGGTAGGCCCAGATGGCGGCCTTGAAGCCACCGGGCCGCAGCGTCGTGCGCGCGTACTGGCGGATCCCCGACCAGGCGATCGCGTCGCCGTCGTGGCCGCCCGACATGGTCAGGAAGTCCACGCCGTCCAGGTTCACCCCCGCCGGGTTGTACTGGTTGTCGCTCGGGGCGATGGAAACGACCGCCCGGACCTTCAACCCCTTGGGCCACGGCGTCAGACCCGGCGCCGGAGGCGTTGCGAGCGACGTCCACGAAGCCGCGATTGAAGCTGCCTCGCCGCCCCGCGAATGACCCATCAGGGCCACCCTGTCCAGATCGACCTGGCCCACGAACGGGCTCGACGGATCGGCGTTCCAGGTCCGCCACAGGTCCAGGTGGCGGAGGAGCAGGTATGCCCGGACCGGCTGCTCGGAGCCCTTCCAATCCCCGTACCAGGCGCCGTTGAGGAAGTCCTCATCGACCGAGACCGTGATGATCCCCAGGCTCGCCAGCTGGCGGCCCAGATAGGCATAGCCGGGCTCGCTGAAGTCGCCCGCGGCGTGGTTGCCATGGACGATGAGCGCCAGCGGAAACGGGCCGTCCCCCTGCGGGTACCAGACCAGGCCGTTGAGAGGCAGGGCATTGGTGTCGAAGCCCCAGAACCAGCGCCACGCGACACTGCCGTCGTTCTCGAGCGGATCGAGGGCGGCGGAGGCATCGACCGTCGGGGTCTTCACCGCGGCGTCTGGCCCGAACGCGGGCCGGTGGGCATCGGTGCCGCTGCCGTAGCTGAAAGTGCGAACGGCGTACTGGCCCGGCAGGCCCGGGTCGGGCAGGTCGGTGGCAATGGCGATCCCCTCGAAGGCGGGGTCGGGACGCACCAGGTGGGCGTCGCTACCGGGATCGATGGCCACCACCACCGAGGCACCCACCACGGCCACCGCGAAGAGCCCCCCGAGCCCGGCCAGGGCGGCCCGCCCGAAGCCGACGCGGCCGCCGGTGGGCACCCGGAGCGAGGCCCAGGCCAGCCCCACGCAGAACCCCACCACGGCCGCGGCGTACAGGAACACGGCGTGTGCGGCACTCGGCAGGGCGAAGCCGAACGGTCCCCAGAAGCGCAGGACAAAGGCCATGACGAGGCTGGCGGCGACCAGCGCCAGCGTCCGCGCCGGCAGGGCTCCGAGCGCCCGGAACGGCAGGACGAGGACAATTCGAGCTCGAGGCCCGACCCGACCGGCGGCCAGCCAGCGGTCGAGCGCCCGGGCGAACCGGCGCAGGACCACGATCGGCCCCCCGATGATCAATAGGCCGGCGACGATGACCGCCATCGCGGCGACGGTCGGCGCCAGGACGTCGACGACGATCCCGTACCCCAGCCTCTTGCTCGGCCCCGCCAGCGCCGTGAAGCTGACGTAGCCGATCGCGAAGCCGAGGGCCAGGCCGTCGAGCCCGCCGAGGACGATCCTGACCAGCTGGAGGATTACCGAGAGCACCCGCCGGACGAGAGGCAAGCGAGCCGGTCGGGCGGCCGGGGATGCGGTCGCCGCTCGCGCGGCCAGGACCTCCTCGGCGCTGACGACCTGGCCACCGACCGAGGTGTGTGCGGGTGCCGGGCCCGGTTCGGGCGAAGTACCCGGCCCGACGGGAGCGTCCGGCGCAGATGGCGGGATCGGCTCCTGCGCCGTGCCTGCGTCCGGGGCTGCCCCGGGTTCCGCTGCCGGCACCGGTGCGGTGTCCTGTCCGTGCGGACTGGCGACCGAATCGTCCAATGGCATCGCCACGCTCCTTCGTGGCGATGGTCGCGGTGCGCCGCTGCGCCCACAACGGCCGCTTGGCCCGGCCGGAGTCGGCCGGTTGGCCCCTCGCTGGCAGGGTCAGTCTCGCTTCACCCACCATTCGGTGAAGGATGTCGCCCGGCCATCGGGCGCCAGCCGGATCACCCACAGGTTGTCGTAGACAACGGGACCGTCGAAGTACGTGGTGACCCCCTGGACGAAGACGAGCGCGCCGTCGGCCGCCAGGAGCCGCCATTCGAAGGCGGTCGTACCCGGCTCGTCGCGTCGCTCGAGCCACTTCGCGACGATCGCCTCGCGGCCGCGCCACGGCTCGGCGCTCGGATGTGGGAGGTACTCCGCGTCGTCGGTGAAGAGCGCCCCGATCTCGGCCGGGTCGTTGCCTCTCCCACGCCCGTCGGTAGCCCGCCGCCCAGCGCTCGGCCGCCGCCCTCGCGTCCGGCTGCCGATCGACGACATCGTGGTGCGTCACATCGAGTTCGCGCTCGACGAGGAACTCCGCGTCGCGGGGGTAGAAGACGGCCCGCTCCGGATCGTCGCCGGCGAACGCGAGCACGGCGGCCATCGAGTCCCAGAACGAGAGCATCGTCCAGCGAGCCAGGTCGCCCTCGGTCCTGCGTAACGTGAGGCTTCCCAGGTTGCCCGGCGTCGCCGAGAATGCAGCGAGGCCGGTCTCCGCCAGGTAGTCGAGGTACTCGTCGGCCCGGTCGGCCCGGGTAGCGCCTCGCCAGATCCGCGCGATCATGCTCGCCTCCCTCGTTCATTGGCTGGCACACCGGCCGCCGTCCGATCCGGATCGATAGTCCAAGCACGCCCAGTTCGTAGCGGAGGTAGACCGGCACCCGCCGGCGCGGCTCGACCGGCCGGCCCGGTCCGAGAGGCCGGCCGGGGCCGAGTGGCCCGCCGGGTCCGAGTGGCCCGCCGGGGCCGAGTGGCCCGCCGGGGCCTCCCGACGGGACATCGCCGAACCCCGGCTCGCCAGCGCCCCGCGCCCGACGCTGCTCGGCCGCTTCGGACTGGCGCTCCCGGATGATCGCCTGGGTGAGCACGAATGCCGGGTACCAGCTGTTCATGACGGACCTCCTCGCCCGGATGACGCCGCGGCCATCCGGGGCTGCCAGCTCAACACTTCGAGACCGACTTGGTCGCCCACCCGTCTGCCTGTGCTGGCGATAACCACCTATTGCTTATTGCTGGTGTTGCCAATCCTAGCGGAGTGGTGCTAACCTGTCAACCATGAATGACGGTGTGGACGCCAGCGTCCTCGTACCCATCGAGCGAATCCGGGCCTTCCTCAACACCCTCGACATCGAATCGGGTGAGGACGACCTCGGGACGCCGGATCAGATTCGCCCGTGGCTCGCCGCCCAGGGGCTGCCGGGGACCCGCGGCCCAATCGAGTCGAGCGGCATCGAGCGGCTGCACGGGGTGCGCGACGCGCTCCGCGACGTGCTCGACGCCCACTCGGCTGTGTCACGGACGGCCGGGCCGATCGACACGTCCCCCGGCTCCGTGTCGACGGTCGCCGCACTGAACGCGACGGCCGCCGCAGCCCCGCTGGTCGTCCGCTTCGACGCCGGCGGTCACGCCCGGCTCGAGGCGGCCCAGGACGATCTCAACGGCACGATCGCGGCGATCCTGGCGGACGTGGCGACGTGCGTCGCGGACGGCACCTGGGCGCGGCTCAAGATCTGCCGCAGCGACACCTGCCGCTGGGCGTTCTACGACGAGTCGAAGAACCACTCGCGGACGTGGTGCTCGATGTCCGTCTGCGGAAATCGCGCCAAGGGCCGCGCGTATCGTCGCCGAAACCGGGCGATCACGGACCCGGCCTGAGACGGTGTGCCGGCACGGCCCGGCCGGCCGGAGGCTGCCGTCCGGCTCGGGGGCTTTCCGGGCTACTGCCCCCAGCATTAGCGGACGGCATTGGGCAACGATCCAGGCCGGCAGCCGGCTCGAGCCGCCTTCGGCCAGCCAAATCGATGGCAACTGGAGCTCGGGTCGCGCATCCCAGCGGCGCGGCCAGCTCGGCATTCTGCCCCCACCAGCTCCAGGGCAAGGAAAGCAGGTCCGCCTACTGCCCCCAGCGATACGGCGGCACGGGCGGCCGGCCTCCGCGGTCCACGCCAGGCACGACCTCGGACCTGGGACACCGACCCAAGCCTCGCCATTCCAGAACAGATGTTCTATACTTGACCCTCACGGGCCGCCGCCGCGCCGATCCCCACCGGCCCCGCCGGCGGTCCGTCCACAGCCCGTCCACGGGCGGAGTGTGATGGTCCACAGCCCCCGGCCACCCATCCACACGGGCTCGGCCGGTTATCCACGTCGTTCCCACCAGTCACCACATCTTGTGGTGTGGCACCAAACCAGACCACGACATCTTGTGTTTGCAGCCTTGACGACGCCTCACCCGCGGCGTAACGTAGGTCGGGTCGCCCGGCCGTCGGAGACGCCGATCGAGCCGGTCGCGGACCCGCCCTTCCCCATCTCGAAGGGCCCGCCGCGAGGCCCGCGGCAGACGATGCGACGGAAGGCGTCGCAGCTACGGACGAACCCTCCGACGGGGTCGTCACGCGTGTCAAGGTGGCATCGGGGAAGCCACGCCAGATGAGCCTCAAGACCACGAGGAGAGGAATGATGGCGCGAGCCACGAGCGAGCCGACCCCCAGGACGAAGCGAGCCTCCATCGCCACGACGCAGACCGAGCCGGCCCGAGCGCCAAGACCGGGACGGCGAAGACGTCGCGAGCCACCAAGGAGGCACCCGTCCTGGGCCTGGCGGCGGCCGCCGCCGAGGCGGCCGAGCACGCTCGTGAGCTCCAGGTCGCCGCCGCCCGCGCCGCCGAGGATGCCCTTCTCGCCCTCCGCTTCACCGGCGAGGTCGCCCGCGACGACGGCACCCGCGGCCTCGCCCGCGGGCTCACCTTCGAGCGCCGCTGGACCCGCCCCGGCGTCCACCCCTACGACGAGGTCGCCTGGGAGACCCGGACCGCCTCCATCGGCAACGAGTCGGGCAAGGTCGTCTTCGAGCAGAAGGACGTCGAGGTCCCGGCGTTCTGGAGCCAGCTCGCCACCAACGTCGTGGTCAGCAAGTACTTCCGCGGCCACGTCGGCACGCCGGACCGCGAGCGGAGCGTCCGCCAGCTCCTCGACCGGGTCGTCAACACCATCGCCGCCTGGGCGGAGACCCAGCACTACTTCGCCACGGACGAGGACCTCGCCACGTTCAAGGCGGAGCTGACCCACCTCCTGCTCCACCAGAAGATGAGCTTCAACTCGCCGGTCTGGTTCAACGTCGGCATCGAGCCGCGACCTCAGTGTTCGGCCTGCTTCATCAACTCCGTCCAGGACTCCATGGCCTCGCATCATGGACCTGGCCAAGACCGAGGCGATGCTCTTCAAGTACGGCTCGGGCGCCGGCTCCAACCTCTCCACCCTGCGCTCGTCCAAGGAGAAGATGTCGGGCGGCGGCACGGCCAGCGGCCCGGTCTCCTTCATGAAGGGCTACGACGCCTTCGCCGGCGTCGTCAAGTAGCGGCGGCAAGACCCGCCGCGCGGCCAAGATGGTCATCCTCGACGCCGGCCACCCCGACATCCTCGACTTCATCGACTCGAAGATGCTCGAGGAGAAGAAGGCCTGGGCCCTCATCGAGGCAGGGCTACGACCCCTCCTTCACCGGCGAGGCGTACGGCTCGGTCTACTTCCAGAACGCCAACCACTCGGTCCGCGTGACCGACGAGTTCATGCGCGCGGTCGTCAACGACGGCGACTGGACGACCCACGCGGTCGTCGACGGGCGCCCGATGGGCACCTACCGCGCCCGCGACATCTTCCGGCGGATGGCCGAGGCGGCCTGGGTCTGCGGCGACCCCGGGATCCAGTACGACACCACCATCAACGACTGGCACACGGTTTCGAACACGGATCGCATCTACGCCTCTAATCCGTGCTCGGAGTACATGCATTCTAAATGACTCGGCCTGCAACCTGGCCAGCCTGAACCTCATGAAATTCGTGGGTGATGACGGAGAGTTCGACGTCGAAGGCTTCCGATACGGAGCACGACTCACCATCACCGCCCAGGAGATCCTCGTCGACAACGCCGGGTATCCGACGCCCAAGATCGAGGAGAACTCCCACAAGTTCCGCCCGCTCGGCCTCGGCTACGCGAACCTCGGCGCCCTGCTCATGAGCCGCGGCCTCGCCTACGACAGTCAGGAAGGACGCGACTACGCGGCGGCGATCACCGCGCTCATGCACGGCGAGGCGTACCGCCAGTCGGCGGTCATCGCCCGCGACCACGGCGGCCCCTTCATCGAGTACGCAGAAGAACCGTGAGCCGTTCCTGCGGGTGATCAACAAGCACCGCGACGCGGCCTACCAGATCCCGACCAACACGGTCCCCGCGGACATGATCGCGCGGCGCTCGGGCCGTCTTCGACGAGGCTCTCGAGCTCGGGCAAGGCGAACGGTTACCGCAACGCCCAGGTCACCGTCCTCGCGCCGACCGGCTGCCTCGTCGGCGACAGCCTGGTCCTGACGGACCGAGGCCTCGTCCGCCTCAAGGGCCTCGGCAACCCCGAGGGCGAGAAGTGGCAGGACCTGGACCTGCAGGTCGCCACCGACGACGGACCGCGCCCGGCCACGAAGTTCTACGTCAACGGCGCCGAGCCGGTGGTCTCCGTCGAGACCGCGCGCGGCTACCGGATCCAGGGCACCACCACCCACCGGATCAGGGTCGTCGACGCCAACGGCGACTGGCAGTGGCGGCGCTTCGCCGATCTTCGGGCCGGCGACCGCGTCCCGCTGACGCTCGGCGGCATGATCGGCGAGCCCCGTGAGGTGCCCCTCCCGCCACTGCCGGAGGCGTACTGGACGTCGGACCACCGGACCTTCGTGCCGCGCCACGTCACCGCGGACCTCGCCGAGCTCGTCGGCTACTTCATGGGCGACGGCTCGCTCCACGCCCGGGGCCTGCGCTTCTGCGTCGACGGCCGTCGGACACGGACGTCGTCGAGCGCCTCGTCACGCCTCGGTCGCCGCCTGTTCGGGCTCGAGGCCGCCGTCACCGCAGAGGGCCGGCTACACGGAGGTCCGCGTTCGACTCGGTCCGGCTCGCCCTCTGGTGGGAGGCCTGCGGCTTCGCCAAGCACGCGCCGACCGGCGACCATCGCGGCAAGGGCTACGAGGCCCACATCCCGGACGCGATCCTCTACACGCAACGATCCCGACGACCTACCGCGCCTTCGTCCGCGGCCTCTTCGAGGCCGACGGCAACGTCAACAACGGCTACGCCTCCTGGTCGACCGTGTCCGAGCGGTTCAGCCGCGACGTCCAGACCCTGCTGCTCGCCCTCGGCTTCGTGACGACTCGCAAGATCGACCAGCCCGGCTGCGGGCAAGTTCGGCGCCAACCCGATCCATGTCCTCCGGCTGCTCAACGCCAGCTCCGGCGGCCGATTCCTCGACGAGATCTCCTTCATCTCCGAGCGCAAGCGGACCGCCCTGGCGACGGCCGACCACCCGCAGGCGGCCCGCTACGACCTCGTCCCGGTCAGCCGCGCAGACCGTCGACCGCCTGGCGCCGGAGAACGACCACCTCCGCAAGACGATGCTCCTGTCGCTCTCGCGGACCGGCCTCGTGTCGCGGCGCTCGGCGACCGCGCTCCTCGAGCGCACGGCAGACCCCGAGCTGGCGCAGTCGCTCGGCTACTTCTACGACGAGATCGCGAGCGCGAAGCTCGGCGAGGAGCAGCTGACCTACGACATCTCCGTCCCGGCCAACGTGACCTACGTGGCGAACGGCTTCGTCAGCCACAACACCATCGCCTTCATGATGGATTGCGACACCACCGGCATCGAGCCGGACATCGCCCTCATCAAGTACAAGAAGCTCGTCGGCGAGGGCTTCCTCAAGATCGTCAACCAGACCGTCCCGGCCGCCCTGCGGCAAGCTCGGCTACAGCGCCCGACGCAGGTCGAGGAGATCGTCCGCTACGTCAACGAGCGCGAGACGATCGAGGGCGCGCCCGGCCTCAAGCCCGAGCACCTGTCCGTCTTCGACTGCGCCTTCAAGCCGGTCAACGGCGAGCGCTCCATCCACTACATGGGCCACGTCCGGATGATGGCCGCCGTCCAGCCGTTCCTCTCGGGCGCCATCAGCAAGACCGTCAACATGCCGGAGGCGGCCACCGCCGAGGAGATCGAGCAGGTCTACCTCGAGGGCTGGAAGCTCGGCCTCAAGGCGATCGCGATCTACCGCGACAACTCCAAGCGCTCGCCAGCCGCTCAGCACCGGCAAGAAGAAGGACGTCGGACGCCGCCGCCGACGACGCCGAGGCCGTCGCCGAGCTCCGGGCAGCCCTGGCGGCCGCCCAGGCGGAGGCCGTCAAGCCGCACCGCCGCCGGCTGCCGGCCGAGCGGCGCCGCGGTCACCCACAAGTTCGACATCGCCGGCCACGAGGGCTACATCACCGTCGGGCCTCTACCCGGACGGCCAGCCCGGCGAGATCTTCCTCAAGATGGCCAAGGAGGGCTCGACCGTCAGCGGGCCTGATGGACTCGTTCGCGACCGCGATCTCGCTCGCCCTCCAGTACGGCGTGCCGCTGCGCGACCTCGTCAACAAGTTCGCCCACGTCCGGTTCGAGCCGTCCGGCTTCACCGGCAACAGCGAGATCCCGATCGCCAAGTCGATCGTGGACTACATCTTCCGCTGGCTCGGCTCGCGGTTCCTGACCGCGGACGACAAGGCAGCCCTCGGGCATCATCGGCGCGTGCCGTCGTCTCCGAGGCGCCCGGCTACGGCGACCGCCGGGCCTCGTCGGCGCACGAGGAAGGCGACTTCGGCGATGGCATCGATTCGCCCGCGGCAGGCGAGACCCGGACGGTCGAGCCGAAGCGGACGGACGAGGACGCCCCTCGGGCGACGGCGGTGGCGGCCGAGCCGGCCCCGACTCCTCCGACGGAGAGCCCGCCCTGCCCGTCGTCCAGGCGCTCTCGGACGGGCACGGCAACGGAACGGCCACGCCAACGGCAAGACGGCCCGCGCCGCCAGCGCGATCGCGGCCTCCCTCGGCGCGACCTCGGTCGCCTTCAAGATCCAGGCCGACGCCCCGTCCTGCGCCGACTGCGGCTCGATCATGGTCCGCAACGGCAGCTGCTACAAGTGCCTCAACTGCGGCTCCACGAGCGGGTGCAGCTGAGCCACGGCCGGATCACCCCTCCCGAGACACGCCTCGGCTCACCTGCCTGAAGCCGGCCGGAGTCCGGCCGGAACGTGCGCAGAGCCGGGCTGAACTGCCCGGCTCTGCGTGAGGTGTCTGGTCGCGGCGACCCGCTGGCGACTACGGAACGGCTGCCGCCCTGGCGGCCGCCGCCATCTTCTGCTCTTCCTTCTTGTAGCTCATCCACTTCAGGATCGAGTTGATGCCCTCGGTTCCCGCGCTCGCGATGAGGGCGGTCAGGAAGAGATCCACCGTGTCGTTTCCGGATGCCCCGAGCGCCCTGAGCACCCGGATGTCGAGCGTGCTCGCCGAGGCCGCCGCCAGGGCGAACGCCGCGACTGCGATCACCGCCTTCTTCATGGCGGTCCCCCCGGGGATCAGGCTCAGCAACGGATCGAGGATGTCGCCAAGGCGCTGAACCGCGAACCCGAGGGCGAGGGCCGGGGCGAGGGCCACTACCAGAGCGTCCATTGTCTCCCTCCCTGGTCGCCGCGCGTATGGGCCACGCGCGAGATAGCGGGAGTCTACGCGGACGTGACCTCGAATCAAGGTGCCCGTCGAATTCGCCGGGGGCACCGGGACACCAGTTGGCCGTGGATTGGCCCGCGCCTTCGGATCCCGAGCCGGCTCGATTTCGGCCGGGACTACCCCTCCAGGCCCCAGAACGCGCCGCGGAGGCCGACCTCGCGGAAGTAGGCGGCCGCGGTGGCCGGGTCGCGGCGGGTGTAGCCGCGGTCGAGCCGGCCGTCGTACCAGTGGCGGGCCAGCCGCCAGAGCGTCGGGACGTCCATGACGTAGCCGCGCTCGTTGCCGGAGGCGGCGAGCCAGCGCTCGACGCAGTCGGGATCGCAGAAGAGGCGCTGGTTCCGGCAGGTGTGGACGACGTCGTCCCAGATCCGCCGCACCGGGACCAGGAAGTGTGCAACCTGGTCCCCGCTCGGTGGCGCCTCGCGGCCCGCGACCCAGGCGTGCGCCGCCCCGCAGCCCGGACAGCGCGTCGAGACCAGGACCTCGGGCTCGTCGGGCAGCAGATTCGGCAGGGCGAACGCGTCCCAGGCGCAGCCGCCCCACCAGAGGGTCGAGGCGCCCATCACTGCGAACCCCATCGGCACGGCGGCAAACGGGTGGGCCATCAGGATGCGATCCTCACCGTCGAGCACGACGTGCCGCGCCGCATGCAGCGCCCGGAGTCCGTCGCGGACCTGCCCCTCCGGCACGCCGAGCTCGGCCGCCAGATCGCTCGGCCTCGGGGCCTGTCCGCTCCGGGCGAACGCCCCGTAGACGGCGAGCCGAAGGTCTTCAGCGTCCACCCTGGCGGTCTCCTGCTCCATTCGATGACGGCCTGGCCTACCGGAGGCGATCGTCGAGCTCGGCGACCCCAGCCGTCGAGCCAGCCTGCCGGAGCGCCTCGAGAGCGCCCCTCCCGGGTTCGCCAGGCCAGGATACGACGGCGAGCGGCGCGACCGGAGTCCCTACACTTCGGACAGCGTCCTTCAGGTCTCGATCGCAGGGGCAGGCATGAGAGCGAGCCGCAGGACTGACATCGTGGTCTCGGGGGCGTGGGCGGCGGCATTCCCGGGCGCCTGCGTCGGCACCCTGTGGATGGCGGGCGTGGAGAACCCGGAGCACGATGCCGGCCTCGATGCCCTGCTCGACGAGACGGCAACGGCGCTGCGCGCCCGCTTTTCGGGCGCCCTACGGGCCGACCTCCTGGCGCTACCCGAGCTCGCCGCCTACGCCAGCTACTACCGGCGGTTCGAGAAGACCTATCACGTGCTGCTGCAGCTCGAATCGGTGGCCATCAAGGGCAAGCCATTGCGGGCACGGGGGGCGCTCGTCGCGGCGATGTTCGCCGCCGAGCTGACGACCGGGCTGCTCACCGCCGGCCATGACGCGGACCGCCTCGAGGGACCGATCGTCGTGGACATCGTCGCGCCCGGGGATCGGTACACAGGCCTGGGCGGACGTGAGATCGAGGCCGCGCCAGGCGACATGGCCATGCGCGACGAGGCCGGCATCATCTCGAGCGTGGTCTACGGCCCCGATGAGCGAACGCGGCTCGACGAGGGCAGCCGCGCGGTGGTATTCGCGACGTACGCCCCGCCCGGCATCGGCCGGGAGGCCGTGGCTCGTCACCTCGATGCGATCGCCGCGAACGTCCGCGTGGCGATGCCGCGATCCCTGGTCGAGGGACGAGAGATCCGCGAAGCGCACCTCGGAGGCAGTCGATGAAGGTCGGCGTGGTGGTGCCCCAAGGGCATCTCAACGAGTTGGCGGGCTGGGAGCCCCGGCGTGCCTGGCGGCGAGCGACGGAGATCGCCCACCAGGCGGAGGCGCTGGGGTTCGAGTCGATCTGGCTCTTCGATCACTTCACCACGGCCCCCACTTCGGCCGACGAGATCACGTTCGAGGCGTTCACCGCGCTGGCTGCGCTGGCGGCCCTCACCTCACGGGTCCGGCTCGGCCACGTCGTCCTGTGCACGGCCTACCGCAACCCGGCCCTCACCGCCAAGATGGCCGCCACCTTGGACGTCATCAGCGGCGGCCGGATGGAGCTCGGGCTCGGCGCCGGCTGGAAGCAGGACGAGTGGGAGGCCTACGGCTACGGTCCGCTCCCGGGGACGCGCGACCGCCTCGCCCGGCTTGCCGACGACCTGGAGATCGTGACCCGGATGCTCGCCCCGGGCCGCTCTGCCCACGCAACCTACGAGGGGCGGTACTCGCAGGTGATCGACGCGATCAACGTGCCCAAGCCGATCCAGCAGCCCCGGGTCCCGATCATCGTCGGCGGCAGCGGCCCCAACGTGACCTGGCGCCTCGCGGCGCGCTTCGCAGACGAGCTCAACGTGGGCGGGCCGAGCCCCGACGAGCTGGCCGAGGCGCTGCCCGTGATCCGCTCGCGCTGTGAGGAGATCGGTCGAGACCCCGCGACGCTGCGCATCTCCATCAACATCGACGCCCACGATTCCCGGCCCGAGGGGGCGGAGCGCGTCGCGCTCCTCGCGAGGTACCGCGCCCTCGGCGTCAGCCGGGTCATGACCCTTCTCCTCGATTCCCTGGAGCGCGACGACGCCCTCGTGTCGTTCGCCCGGGATGCCAGCGAGGCCGGTGCCGAGCTGGCCTGAGGTCAGCTGGCCTGGGCCCGACCTGCCCGCCCCGGATCGTACGGGACGCCGAACCCCGCGCACGAACGTGGCCAGCGCCCCGCCACGTCCGCACCCGGCCGACTGCCACCCCCGAATCTGCGGGATAAGCACAGGTGCGCTGTTACGCGCGATCCTAGGCTGGAAGGGGTTGTCAGGTCGGCCGGAACCCGTCGCCACGCACGCGGAGGGGGCCAACCTGCCTGAAGGAGCGCCTTGCGACCGCTCGAGAGCTCCATACGAACGCTGCAACGCATATTCCGCGAAGACGGACGCGAGCCGAGCGGACCCTCGCGCCGTCCTGGCGTGCCGGCCAGCCCGCGCCGAATCGGCCGGCCCGCGCCCAACCGGCTACGCGCCGAATCGGCCGGCCCGCGCCGAATCGGCCGCCCGCGCCCAACCGGCCGGCCCGCGCCCAACCGGCTACGCGCCGCCTATACTGTCAATGTGGCATTGAATGTCGACAGCAACGAGGCCTCCCGACACCCGCCGGACGAACGCCAGGCCCTGGTCGCCGATCTCCTCGACGAGCTGACCCGCTGGCCCCCGCGTGACCGCGCCGGCGCCTTCAAGATGTGGCACCGGGACGCCCTCAGCCTGGTCCACCTGAACGTCGTGAACGTGCTCGAGGTGCAGGGCCCACTGCCCATGGGGCATCTCGCCGAGGAGCTCGACGTGTCCGTGGCCAGCGCGACCGGCATCGTCACGCGCATGGAGGCGCGCGGTCTCGTCCAGCGCCGCCACGACAGCGACGACCGCCGGATCGTCCTCGTCCAGCTGACCGAGGCCGGGTCGAACGTGTTCGCCGCCTTCGAGGGACGCCGGCGCGAGCACCTTGCGCGGCTCCTCCAGGAGCTGACCACGGCCGAGCTCGCCGGCTTCCTGGCGGGGCTGCGCGCCCTGCACGTCGCGCGCGAGCGCATCTACGGGGCGGGCGGGACCGGGGCAGCCGCCGGCGGGCCTGGCCCCGGGTCTCCGCCACGCAGTCCCGGCCGAGCGCCGCCGGGGGGCAGCTGACCGCCGCGGGCGCGGCCTCCCGACAAGCTCCGCCGCGCCTCCACACCCGCACCACATTCGACGGCGACGATTGCGTCGCTTCCCCCTGTCACGACACGGACCCGACCACGAGGCACCTGCCCCGATGACGAGACTCCTCACGAAGTACCTGCGGCCGTATGGGAAGCAGATCTCCTTCGTGCTGGTCCTGCTGCTCATCCAGGCGATCGCCAACCTGTACCTGCCCGAGCTCAACGCCGACATCATCAACAACGGCGTGGCCAAGGGCGACACCGCCTACATCGTCTCGCGTCGGCGGGCTCATGCTCGTCGTGACGCTCGTCCTCGGGGTCGCCTCGGTCGTCGCGGTCTACTGGGGCTCCAAGACCGCCGATGGCGTTCGGGCGCGACGTGCGGAGCGCGATCTTCCGCAAGGTCGAGACTTCTCGCAGACCGAGGTCAACCACTTCGGCACGCCGTCGCTCATCACCCGCAACACCAACGACGTGCAGCAGGTGCAGATGGTCGTCGTCATGGCGCTCACCGTCATGATCTCGGCGCCGATCATGGCCGTCGGCGGCATCATCATGGCGCTGCGCCAGGACGTGCCGCTGTCCGGCCTGCTCGTCATCGTCCTGCCGCTCATGGCCGTCGTCATCGGCCTGCTGATGACGCGGGCGATCCCGCTGTTCCGGGCGATGCAGGTCAAGATCGACCGCATCAACCAGGTCATGCGCGAGACGCTCGCCGGCGTCCGCGTCATCCGCGCGTTCGTGCGGACCGAGCACGAGGAGCGGCGGTTCGACGAGGCCAACCGCGACCTCACCGACACCGCGCTCAGGGTCAACCGGCTCTTCGCGCTGATGATCCCGGCGCTCATGGCGATCCTGAACCTCTCGACCGTCGCGGTCATGTGGTTCGGCAGCATCCGCGTCGACAGCGGGGCGATGCCGATCGGCAACCTGACCGCCTTCCTCACCTACATCATGCAGATCCTCATGTCGGTGATGATGGCGACGATCATGTTCGTCATGGTGCCGCGCGCGGCCGCCTCGGCCGAGCGCATCCAGGAGGTGCTCGACACCGAGCCGTCCGTGCGCGGACCCCGAGGTGCCGGCGCTCCCGCAGCGTGCGCAGGGGCTCGTCGAGTTCCGCGACGTCGAGTTCCGCTACCCGGGCGCCGAGGACCCGGTCCTGCGCGACATCTCGTTCGCGGCCAGGCCCGGCGAGACGACGGCGATCGTCGGCAGCACCGGCAGCGGCAAGTCGACGCTCATCAACCTCATCCCGCGCTTCTACGACGTCACCGCCGGCGCCGTCCTCGTCGACGGCGTCGACGTCCGCGAGATGCGCCAGGAGGACCTCTGGGGCAAGATCGGCTTCGTCCCGCAGAAGGCGTTCCTGTTCAGCGGGACGGTCGCCAGCAACCTGCGCTACGGCGACGAGGAGGCGACCGACGAGCGAGCTGTGGCACGCGCTCGAGATCGCCCAGGCGCGCGACTTCGTCGCCGAGATGCCGGACGGCCTCGAGGCGCCGATCACCCAGGGCGGCACGAACGTCTCCGGCGGCCAGCGCCAGCGCCTCGCGATCGCCCGCGCGCTCGTGAAGCGGCCCGAGATCTACGTCTTCGACGACAGCTTCTCGGCGCTCGACTTCAAGACCGACGCGCGGCTGCGGGCCGCGCTCAAGCAGGAGACCGGCGCGGCGACGGTGATCATCGTCGCCCAGCGCGTCAGCACGATCATGCACGCCGACCGGATCGTCGTCATGGACGACGGCACGGTCGTCGGGCATCGGCACGCACGAGGAGCTCATGGAGACTGCGAGACGTACCGCGAGATCGTCTACTCGCAGCTCACGCGAGGAGGAGGTCGCGTGAGCGAGCGCACCGGCGCGGGCGGGCGCCCGGGCATGGGCGGCGGTGCCCGATGGGCGGCCCGGGCGTGCCGGGCGACCGGTCGGGCCCCCGCGCCGGGGCGGCTTCGGCGGCGGCCCGCCAGGCATGGGCATGATGCTGCCGGCCGAGAAGTCGAAGGACTTCCGCGGCTCGTTCGGGCGGCTGCTCGCGCGAGCTGCGGCCGGAAGCGCCGCCGATCGTCGCTCGTGATCGTGCTGGCGGTCGTCAGCGTCGCCTTCGCCGTCGTCGGGCCGAAGATCCTCGGCAACGCGACGAACGTGCTCTTCGAGGGCGTCGTCGGCAAGCAGATGCCGGCCGGGGTCACCCAGGAGCAGGCCGTCGCGGCGCTGCGGGCGCAGCGGCCAGGACCAGCTCGCCGACATGCTCGCCGAGCATGCACGTCACGCCCGGCGCAGGGCGTCGACTTCGCGGCGCTCGGGCAGCATCCTGCTGCTGCTCGTCGGCGTCTACCTGCTGAGCGCGCTCTTCGGCTGGGTGCAGGCCTACATCATGGCCGGCGTCGCCCAGCGGACCGTCTACCGGCTGCGCCAGCGAGGTCGACCAGAAGCTCGGCCCGCCTGCCGCTGCAGCTACTTCGACGGCCACCCGCGCGGCGACATCCTGAGCCGCGTCACCAACGACATCGACAACATCGCCCAGACGCTCCAGCAGAGCCTGACCCAGATCATCACCTCGCTGCTCACGATCATCGGCGTGCTGGTCATGATGTTCTGCGATCAGCCCGCTGCTGGCCGTCGATCTCGCTGCTCGCCGTGCCCGCTCTCGATCGTCGTCACGATGCTCATCGCCAAGCGCTCGCAGAAGCAGTTCGCGGCCCAGTGG
Organism: uncultured Chloroflexia bacterium; assembly: GCA_963712585.1. Classification (GTDB taxonomy): domain Bacteria; phylum Chloroflexota; class Limnocylindria; order Limnocylindrales; family CSP1-4; genus CAVQIH01. The sequence goes on along the minus strand of CAVQIH010000016.1, from coordinate 195,150 downwards.
GCAGTCGACCGGCACGCTCAACGGCCACGTCGAGGAGATGCACACCGGGCACACCATCGTGAAGGTCTTCGGCCGCCAGGACGAGGCGATCGCGACGTTCGACGAGGAGAACGAGCAGGCTCTACGAGGCGAGCTTCAAGGCGCAGTTCATCTCCGGCATCATCCAGCCGGCGATGAACTTCATCGGCAACCTCAACTACGTCGCGATCGCGGTCATCGGCGGCGCTGCGGGTCGCGACCGGCGCGATGTCGCTGGGCGACGTCCAGGCGTTCATCCAGTACTCGCGCCAGTTCACGCTGCCCGATCGCCCAGACGGCCAGCATCGCGAACGTCCTGCAGTCGGCGGTCGCCTCGGCCGAGCGCGTCTTCGAGCTGCTCGACGAGGCCGAGGAGATCGCCCGACGCCGGCGCAGCCGCGCGTCCTGCGTCGACGGCCGGCGGCGCGATCGCGCTTCGAGGACGTCTCGTTCCGCTACGAGCCCGACGACGCCGCTCATCGAGGACCTGGACCTCGACGTGCGAGCCCGGCCAGACGGTCGCGATCGTCGGCCCGACCGGCGCCGGCAAGACGACGCTCGTCAACCTGCTGATGCGCTTCTACGAGATCGACGGCGGGCGCATCACCGTCGACGGCGTCGACACCCGCGAGATGACCCGCGACGACCTGCGCCGGACCTTCGGCATGGTGCTGCAGGACACCTGGCTGTTCGGCGGCACGATCCGCGAGAACATCGCCTACGGCCGCGAGGACGCCACCGAGGAGCAGATCGTCGCGGCCGCCGAGGCGGCCCACGTCGACCACTTCGTGCGCACGCTGCCCGACGGCTACGACACCGTCCTCGACGACGACGCCACCAACGTCTCGGCCGGGCGAGAAGCAGCTGCTCACGATCGCGCGGGCGTTCCTCGCCGACCCGCGGATCCTCATCCTCGACGAGGCGACGAGCTCGGTCGACACGCGCACCGAGGTGCTCATCCAGCGGGCGATGGCGCGGCTGATGAAGGGCCGCACGAGCTTCGTGATCGCGCACCGGCTCTCGACGATCCGCGACGCCGACACGATCCTCGTCATGGACCACGGCCGCATCGTCGAGCAGGGCACGCACGACGAGCTGCTCGCGCGCGCGCGGCTTCTACTACGACCTCTACAACAGCCAGTTCGTCGAGGCGCTCGCCGAGGCGGTCTGACGCGTCGGCGATCCCCGGCCTCGGCTAGAGTGAGGCCCGATGGGCGCCAGCCAGTTCGACCGGGTCGCCGCCGCCTACGAAGACCTCGCCACGGTCCAGCGCGACGCCGGCGCCCGTCTCATGGCGCTCCTCGAGATCGGGCCGACGGATGACGTCCTGGACCTGGGCTGCGGGCCGGGCAACCTGACTCGCGAGCTCCGCCGGCGCACGAGCGGCCGGGTCGTGGGCTGCGATCCCTCGGCGCGGATGATCGCCGAGGCGCTGGCGGGCGCGACGGGCGACGGGACGGAGTTCGTCCGGGTCGGGGCGGAGGAGCTTGCCTTCGAGCAGGCCTTCGACCGAGTCTTCTGCAACTCCGCGTTCCAGTGGTTCGCCGATCCCGAACGCGCGCTGCGCAACTGCCGGCGCGCGCTCCGCAATGGTGGCCGGCTGGCCGTCCAAGCACCGGCGACCCGCAACTACGGGCCGAACTTCGTGGCCGCGACCGACGCCCTCCTCGAGCACGAGGAGACCCGCCCCTACTACGCACGCTTCCGCTCGCCCTGGTTCTTCCTCGAGACGGCCGAGGAGTACGCCGAGCTCGCCCGCTCCGCCGGCCTGCGGGTTCGGAGCTGCCTCGTCGAAGCGACCCACAGCCGTGTCTCGCCCGAGCAGGCGTTCGGAGTCTTCACGTCGGGGGCGGCCAACGGCTACTTCAACCCCGCCCACTACGAGATCGAGGTCCCACCGGCCTACTTCACCTCGGCCGCGGCGATCGTCGCCGCCGAGCTCCGCCGCCAGGCCGACCCATCCGGCCTGCTCGACCTCGCCTTCCACCGGGTCTTCCTGCTCGCCGAGCGGTAGCGCGCACCGCAGGCCGACAGCCTGTCGATTCCGGGAGCCTCATTCGTCGTCTTGTCGAGGGCGACTCGAACGTCAACGTCGCGGGGCCCTCGCAGAGGGAGTCCGAACGATGGCGGACCGGCGGGTCATTCACGTCGAGATCGTGGGTCGCGACGGCGCGGCTCTCCAGCGCTTCTACTCCGATCTGTTCGGGTGGCACCTGGACACGAACAACCCGGGTGGCTATGGGATGACCTCGGGCGACGACACCGGGGTGGTGGTCGGGATCGGCTCGGCACCAGACGGCTCGGCCGGCCACGTTACCGGCTATGTCACCGTGCCGGACGTCGACGCGGCCCTGGCCCGCGCCGCCGCCCTGGGCGGGCGAGTGATCATGCCCAAGTTCAGCCCGGGTGGGGGCGCCACCCTCGGCCTCCTGGCCGACCCCGAGGGCCACGTCATCGGGATCACCGAGGTCTAGCGCGGTTCGCCCATCTCGGCGACAGGAGGCGGGCCGGATGATCCTCATCCGGCCCGCCTTGACCAGTGGGGTAGCTTCAGAGGACGAGCACTGGTGCCGGTCCGCTGGGGGCCGCCAACCCACCGAGGACCCTTCCCTTGCCCAGGCCTGCAAAGCCGAACCTGCTTGACTACCGGCGAGTGCAATACGGCCTTGTCCGTCTCGCCGGCTACCTGCTCGAGACGGAATCGTACCCGGTGGTGCGCGTAAGCGTGCCCATCTCGGACCTCGCCCATTCGCGACCCGAGACGATCGGCGAGCCGGTTCCGGCCATCGACCCTGCCCGAGCTCAGGCCGACTGGACGTATGGCTACAGCCTCCATCACGACCGCCCGGACGCCGTCGATCTCGCGGCCTGGAAGCCGGGCGAGACGCTCGTGGTCGATGCGAGGGGCCTCGACCGGGTAACGATCCTGCGGATGACCCGGGGAGCCGAGGGTCTCCGCGCGGCGCTGGAGCAGGCGATCGGCCGACTGGTCGTGCGGGCCCAGCCGATCGTGGACCATGATCTCGCGCTCGGCCTGCTGGTCCCAGATGAGCCGCGGTTCGTGGAAGCGCTCGACGAGGTCAACCCCGCGAACCCGGTCCTCGCGGCGGTCCCCGTTCGGGCGTACCTCGTCAACCGGGCCGGCGACATCCGGCGGGTGACGATCCCGGGCACGCTCGTCGGGCGCGGCGCCAAGGCCCCCCGGTCCAGCCAGTCGCGCGGCCTTCGCTGATCGCGATTCGCCTCCCACCCACGATCCGGCAGGGTCGGGTATGCTGCACGTCTCGTGCTCGATGGGCGCTCCGGTCAGCGCCCCGGTCCCCAAACCGCTGATCCCGATCCATCTTCATGCCCTGACCGGGCCCCGCGAGATCGCGGGAGGGCCCGTCAGGAGCTTCTCCTCTCATGTCATTCGATCGACTCGGGCTGACACCCGAGCTCCTCCGCGCAGTCGCGGACCAGGGCTACGTCGAGCCCACCCCCGTCCAGCTCGAGGCCATTCCGCTCGTGCTGGCCGGGCGCGATGTCCTCGCCGGAGCCCAGACCGGCACCGGCAAGACCGCGGCCTTCGTGCTGCCGATCCTCCAGCGACTGCACGCCACCCGCCCGGGCAGCGGCCGCTCGCCTGTCCGCGTCCTCATCCTCGCCCCGACCCGCGAGCTCGCGATCCAGGTCGAGGAGAGTGTCCGGACCTACGGCGCCCGCCGTCCGATCCGCTCGGCGGCCGTCTACGGCGGGGTGGGCTTCGAGGCGCAGGTCCGCGCGCTGCGGGCGGGGACGGAGATTGTGGTGGCCACCCCCGGACGCCTCCTGGACCACGTCGGGCAGGGCACGATCGCGCTGGGCGCCGTCGAGATCCTCGTCCTCGACGAGGCGGATCGGATGCTGGACATGGGCTTCATCCGCGACATCCGCCGCATCCTGGCCCTGCTCCCCGCGCACCGCCAGAACCTGCTCTTCTCGGCGACGTTCTCGGACGAGATCCGGCACCTGGCGGACGGCCTTCTCCACGATCCAGCCTTCGTCCAGGTCTCCCGGCGGAACGAGGCGGCCGAGCTCGTCCGCCAGCTCGTCCACCCCGTCGACCGCGAACGCAAGCGCGAGCTCCTGAGCCGCCTCGTGCGGACCGGCCGGATCAACCAGGCCCTCGTCTTCGCCCGCACCAAGCACGGTGCAAACCGCCTGGCCGAGCAGCTCGTCCGCGACGAAATCGCGGCCGCCGCGATCCACGGCAACAAGAGCCAGCCCCAGCGCATTCGGGCCCTCGGCGACTTCAAGGCGGGGCGGGTCAACGTTCTCGTGGCGACCGATATCGCGGCCCGCGGCCTCGACATCGACGCGCTCCCGCACGTCGTGAATTACGAGCTGCCCTTGGTCCCCGGGGACTACGTCCACCGCATCGGCCGCACCGGTCGCGCCGGGATCGACGGGGCGGCCGTCTCCCTCGTTTGCATCGACGAGGCGCACCTCCTGCGCGACATTGAGCGGCTCCTCGGGCACGCGGTCCCGACGGAGGTCGTTCCAGGCTTCGAGCCGAACAGGTCGATCCGCCCGGAGCCAATCCAGTTGCGGTCGGCCGCGGGTGGTGCGGGCCAGAGTGCCCGCTCCCTGCCAGCCGGAGGAGCGCGGCCGTTGCACGGCGCGCGACCACAGCCATTCCGCAACGGCTACGCGCGGCCTCTTCGACCCGGCGAGCGCAGCCGCCATCCGACGCCGATCGCCGGGGCAACACGCCCCGACGGCTGGATCGGCCGGCCCGTTGCGGGCGCTGACGGCCATCGGCCGCGGCAGCGCCCCGTGGCGCTTCCCGGCGAGCGGCTCGCGCGGGCCAGCACCGGCCGCTGAGAGAGCCGCGTTCCGAGCTAGCGGGCCTGCGCGTCTGCGGCGGCGGCAGTCCCGTGGCGGGTCGATGGATGGCGGCCGTTCACTGGGCGACCGTGGGCACGCGCCGATGCGCGCCGCCAGCCGACCACGGCGACCGCGACAGCATGACGGCAGAAGAGCCCGACGGTGCCGTCCCGGCAGTCGCACGCCCAGGCCAGCGCATGGCCGTCGGTGCGGAGGTCGACGCCACGCTCGTCCCAGCCGTCGAGGACCGTCCCCGTCACGTCGAAGGGGCCCGAACGCGCCGAGAGTGACCGCTGCCGCGTCGGCCAGCGCGGTTCCGGCCGCGAGCTCCCCGGCTGCCGCCAGCCGGCGGAGTTCGGGCGGCTCGACCAGATCGGCGAGTGATGGCATGGGCGGGGCCTCCCGGAGCTCCAGGATCGTGACCTCGCCGAAGTGTCCCCCTTGCTCATGTCACCCTTTGTCAGGTATGGCCGGCGCGTGCTCCGGCTCGGCCTGGAGCGAGGTCTCCGCTTCTTGGCTCCGCAGTCGGTTCTGTTCGGCCCCTCGAGCTCTTCGAGGAGCAGGGCGATCTCGCGCGCGTTGGTCGTCCCGTAGTTCGCATAGCAGTTGTTCATCAGGACGTGCGTCTCGCGAGCCTCCGTCGCGATCTGGCGGATCCGCGGCACCCATTCGGCTAGCTCATCGCGTCGTAGAGGTAGCGAAAGCGCTCGGCCGGACTCTCGACGCGCGCCTCCCAGGTCTCGGCATTGCGACCATGGAAGCGGACGATCGCGAGCTCCGTTCGAGGTGACCGCCACGACCGGCGGGACGCTGCTCTTGAAGCCCTGCGGCTCGTCGACCATGACCAGGGGCAGGTTCCGATCGGCCAGGAAACGAAGCGTCCGGTCGACGTTCTTCTCGTTGAGCCACGCTCGCGTTGCGAAACTCGACCGTGCAACGCCAGCCGTCGCAGTCGGCCGGCCGCCTCCTCGATCGCGTCGCGGTTCTCCGATGATGGGAAGAACCAGCGCGGGTACTGGAGCAGGATCGAGCCGAGCTGGCCGTGGTCCGCCAGCGGGGCCAGGCCCTCGCGGAACGTCGCCCAGACCGCATCGCGAAGCTCGTCGGGCAGATCCTTGTCGTAGATGCGAGCCTTGGCGCGCGAGGTCCTCCGGGAGCGCTTCGCGGATCGCCTTGGGCAGCCGGCGCGTCTCGGTTCCCTGGCCGGTCATGAGGGCGTAGGCCTTCACATCGAAGACGAAATCCGGCGGAGTACGGGCCACCCACAGCTCGGCGGTCCGGGTCGCCGGAAGGGCGTAGTAGGTCGCATCGATCTCGACGACCGGGAAGGTCGCAGCGTAGTACTGGAGGCGCTCCTCCGCCGAGTCGGCTCCGGTCGGATAGAACACCCCCGCGGCGGTCATGGTCGGGTCGGTCCAGGAAGCCGTGCCCACGCGAACCGTGCCGCCGCCCGGCGTCTCGATCGGCGTGGCGGCCACGTCGGCGATCGCCTCGCCCCGCTGGCGGGCGAGCTCGGGTCCCGGATCGTGCTCGGCGATCATCACGCCCGCCTCCCTCGCGTGCCCTCAGCGACAGCCTACCGCGCGTCGTCACCCCGGAGGACCTCGATTGTCCGTCGATTTCATGACACCGCCCGTCAGGAATTGGCGGTACCGTACGTCTGATGCGTGCCAGTCGCCTGGTCAGCTTGTTGTTGCTCCTGCAGACCCGCGGGCGCCTCACAGGCGCCGAGCTGGCGGAACAGCTCGAGGTCTCGGTGCGAACGGTCTACCGCGACGTCGAGGCACTCTCCGAGGCCGGCGTCCCCATCTACGCGGATCGTGGGCCGGCCGGCGGCATCCGCCTCGTGGACGGCTACCGGACCCGGCTCACCGGGCTGACGAGCCAGGAGGCCGAAGCGCTCTTCCTCTCGGGGGTCCCGGGACCGGCGGCGGAGCTAGGGCTGGGAACGGTGGTGACGGCCGCCCGCCTCAAGGTCCTGGCGGCCCTCCCCCCGGAGCTGCGCGCACGTGCTGGCCGGGTGGCGGAACGGTTCCATCTCGACGCCCCCGGTTGGTTTCGCCGCTCCGAGGATCTCCCGCACCTGGAGGCGCTCGCGACCGCGGTCTGGGAGAGTCGCCGGCTCGTCGTCCGGTACAGGCGGGACGAGCGGGTCGAATCGCGGGAGCTCGATCCACTCGGGCTGGTGCTCAAGGGCGGAACCTGGTACCTGGTGGCGATCTCCAAGGGAGAGCAGCGCACGTTCCGCGTCTCGCGTGTCGAGGAGGTCCACGTCCAGGACGAACGCTTCGAACGGCCGGCCGGGTTCGACCTCGGCGCGTACTGGACGGCCTCCATCGCCGAGTACGAGCGTAACCGACCCTCCGTCGAGGTCATCCTGCGGGTTGATCCCGATGCCATGGGCGCCCTCGAAGCAACCGTCTCGACCCTGGCCATGGAATCGGTGCGGGCAATCGAGGCGCCCGACGCGGACGGCTGGATCCACCTCCGCCTGCGAATGGAATCGATCGAGTGGGCGGCCAACGACCTGCTCCGCCTGGGCGGCCGGGTCGAGGTCATCGCGCCAGCCGAGGTCCGCCGCGCGATCATCGAGACAGCCCGCTCGGTCGTGCAGCGCTACGACGGCGTCGGCCGACCGGGGAGCGGGGCCGGCGCGCCGGCCGGAGGTGCCGGCGCGCGCCCCGACTGAGGTTGGCTCAGCGTCCAGCCTGGGCTGGCCGCCGGCGTGCGGCACCGGGCACGGGCCCGGCCATGCAATCCGTGTCGATGAGCGGCGCTGCCGCCGCCCTGGCGGCTTCGGCGTTCGCCCTGGCCGCCTCGCGGAGGCCGCGTGCTCGTGTGGCTTCGTCGATTTCGCGGAGCCGCTCGGCGTGAACGGCCCTGATGAATTCCACGCTCAGTATCAACGCACCCTTCCTTCGTCCGATGTCATTCCACCGAACCCGAGACTACCGGACGTACACGACAGCATCTGTCAGGAATGCCCCAACCCAGGGCGGCCAGCGCTCGTATCAGTGAGGACGATGCTGAACCCCGAATGTGAACGGCCCGTGATCGCCCCGTTGGCGGGCGCGCTCAGGCGAGGCGGACGATCGAGTCGCTGAGCTGCGCCTCGGCCAGGCGGAGGGCGTCGGCCAATGAAACGGCCTCGCCGGTGCTGGCCAGCCCAACGCGCAGCTGGACCGGCGCGGCCGTCGCTTCCAGCCACAGGTCGCACGCCGTCCGGACACGCTCGACGTAGCGCCGAGCGGCCGCGTCTGGCGTTTCGGGCAGGAGTACGTGGAAGCGCGTCTCGGTGGTCCGGGCGATCCGGTCCGTCTCGCGGGCCTGGCCGCGGAGCACGTGGGCGATCGGCTCGGCGAGGCGCTCCGTCCAAGGGCGCCGGCCGGGTACAACGTCCTCCCGGGGGACCACCTCGACGACCACGACCGATGCCGAGCGTCCGTAGCGGGCTACCCGAGCCCCCTCGCGCCGGACCGCGTCGTGCCAGGCCCGTGGGCTGTCGAGCGCCTCGAGGGGCGCCCTCACGACCGCCACCGTTGCCGATCCCCGGCGGGTCGGCCGGTTGGGTGCAGGGGTCGCCGGACGTGCCATGAAGTCCTCGATCCCGGCGTGCGCGCGCTCGTCGTTGAGATCCGGCAGGGCGAAGCGGCGTTGGCGACCCTTGGGGGGCTGGTTCGGCACGGTGAAACGAACGATAGCGATTAGAGAGGGGTCACGCCCGAGCGGCCGGTCGGCCGGTGCGCCGAGGCACCAGGCGGGAGATCCAGGACCAAGCTCGAGGGCGTCGCAGGGCCCGACGGGTTGGAGGTACCCTCCTCGTGGCTACGCAGCCGCGCGGCTCGCGCCGGAACCCGACCCGCCGAGGTCAGGTGGGCGCCAGAGTCACCTGCCCTGAGGGAGGCGATGAGAATCCTGGCCCTGGAGAGGGAGGTCGCGGGGACCGACCCGGAAGCCTTCGGCCGGCTCCTGCGAGACGAGGCCCTGCGGGTCTGGGAGCTCCACCAGGAGGGCGTTATCCGCGAGATTCACTTCCGAGACGACCGCCCAGACGCCGTCCTGCTGCTGGAGTGCCCTGACTTGGACATGGCCGAGCGCGCGCTTTCGTCGCTGCCGCTGGTGAAGGCTGGCCTGATCAGCTTCGAGGTCATCCCCCTCCGACCCTATTCGGGCTTCGAGCGGCTCTTCGTCGAGCGAGCCGACTGAGGACCTGGCCCCTGCTGCCTGCGCGCCGCCGGGGGCCTGCGTGGCGGCGGAGGCAACGCGCGGCTAACGCTTGGCAGCGAGCTCCGCTTTGTAGGCGCGTTTCATGGCCTGGTAGCGCGCCAGAGCCTCCGGCGAGTCCACGTCGCCCAGCGTCGGGTGGGTCGGGGCGACCGCCTCCCAACCGGGCGGTCGGACGCCAAAGCGCTTGCCCAGGACCGCGATCAGCGTCTTGGCCTTCATCTCGCCGATGCCCGGCAGCGCCAGCAGGCGCGCCTCGAGATCCCGGCCGTCCCTGGCCTCGGCCCACACGCGACGCGCATCGCCGTCGAAATCGCGGACCAGGACGGCGCAGAGCTCCTGGCAGCGTCGGGCCATGTTGCCCGGGAAGCGGTGGAGCGCCGGCCGCTGCCGAAAGACCGCGTCGAGCTCGATGGGATCCATCGCCGCGATCCGCCGCGCATCGAGGTGGCCTAGCCGCCGCCGCAGCTCCAGCGGGCCGCTGAAGGCCTTCTGGAGCGAAACCTGCTGGTCGAGCGTGAAACCGATGAGGAGGGCGAGCGGATCCGAAGCCAGCAGGCGGTCGGCTTCGGGATCGCCCGTGAAGGGCAGCCGGTCGGGGGTCGTGGGAGTCGTGCTCATGGGCGGATGGTACCTGCCCAGGCAAGAGCCCAGCCCCGAGCCGGTCGAGCTCTTCCGCGCCAGTCGCCTACCTGCCTGGGGCCGGCCGGACGTTCGTGAGACCGCCGCCGGGCTGGACGCGGTAGCATCGCCGGCAGAGGAGAACCCGATGCCGATGCCGAGGATGGAGAAGGCTCCCCCCGAACTGGTCAGCCGGTTCAGAACGACCCTGGCGCAGCACCCGGTCGCGACGGTGCGGACGATGTTCGGCTACCCGGCGGCGTTCGTGGGCGGCAACATGGCCACCGGCCTCTTCGCCGGGGACTGGTTCGTCCGCCTCCCCGAAGACGCCCGGACTGCGCTCCTCGCCCGGGGCGACGCCCGCGCCTTCGAGCCGATGCCGGGCCGGCCGATGCGCGACTACGTCGTCCTGCCCCAGGGCGTGGTCGACGACGCGGACAGCCTGGCGGCCTGGGTCGAGCGGTCGATCGCCCACACCGGCTCGCTGCCGCCGAAACCGGGCACCGCCCGTCGATGAGGATCGGCCGGGGGCTGGCGACCGCCGGTTTGATCGCCGCCCTTGTCGCGACGGGCTGTGCGGACGGCCCCTCCCGGGGGCCCGCAACCGGCTCACCGCAGGTGAGCCAGACCCATCCGAGCCCGTCGGAGCGGCCGACGTCGCCGCCGTCGACCCTCCCGGGAGCCCCGTCCGTGCCGATCCCGTCGGCACCGAACGGACCGCTGCCCGCTGCGCCACCGGCCGCCTTCTACGTGCCACCCGATCCCCTACCCCCGGGCGAGCCCGGCGACCTGCTCCGCGCCGTGGAGGTGGCCGCGCCGAGTGGAACCCGCGCCTGGGCGATCCTCTACCGCTCGAGCGGGTTGGCCGGTGAGCCGATCGTCGTCTCCGGGCGGGTCGGGGCGCCCGAGCTGCCCGCTCCCGATGGGGCGAATGTCATCGCCTACGCCCACGGGACGGTGGGTCTGGCCGACGTGTGCGCGCCGAGTCGCCAGCCGGCCACCGAGGGCGAATGGGCGTTCCTCTGGCCAGTGGTCCAGCTCGGCTTCGTCGTCGTCGGCACCGACTACCAGGGTCTCGGTACGCCCGGACCACATCCCTACATCGTGGGCGAGAGCGAGGGCCGTTCCGTCCTCGATGCCGTCAGGGCCGCCCACCAGCTCGCCGTGGTCGGGGCCGGGCCGCGGACGCTGCTGTTCGGGGCATCGCAGGGCGGCCATGCCGCGCTCTGGGCTGGGCAGCTCGCCGCATCGTATGCACCCGAGCTCGACCTGGTCGGACTCGTTGCCGCGGCTCCGGCAGGCGACCTGCGTGAAGTCTTCCTCTCCCAGCTGGAGCCGGGGGCCGCGGCGATTGCGCAGCTGGAGGGGCTCATGGTGGTCTCGGCCTGGGCGGCCACCTACGACCTCGCGACGCCGTTCCTGACCTCCGCGGCCCGGACCCTCGCCACGCGCCTCCAGGACGAGGTATGCCCCAGCGCGGCGCTGCTCGACGGCGTGGACGTCTTCAGCGGCGACCCCCGGGTCCTGCTCGAGCGTGCGCCGTGGCCGGACCTGCTCGAGGCAAACACGCCCGGGCAGGAGACTGTCGAGGTGCCGATCCTGCTGCTGCAGGGCACCGCCGACGAGCAGATCCCGATCGCCAGCACCCGGTCGCTGGTGGGGCGGCTCTGTGCGGCCGGGGACCGCGTGGACTTCCGCGTCTATCCGGGCGTCGGCCACGGGGCAGCCATCTTCGATTCGGCGCGCACGATCGAGACGCTCAGGTGGGTTGCCGCGCGGTTTGCGGGGGCGGTGGCGGCCTCGACCTGCGGGGCCTGAGGTGCTCAACCGGGAGCCCGGCGGGGCCACCCCCTCCACCGCGCCCGGATCGGGCCGGCCGGCCGAATCCGGCTGGCGCGGGCGCCTACACTGACGGCGTCGCGTCGGGCGCATTGATCCGGCCCGGCGATGCTGGCACGCCCCAGGGTCCGGCCATCGACGTACGGGGCACGGGTGTGGGGAGGCTGAGATGCGCTACGACGACCGGAACGGACGGAGCGGTCCGCTCGCGATCGGGCTGCTGCTGATCGCTTTGGGTGTCGCCTTCCTCCTCGCGCAATGGGCGGGATTCGAGGTCGGCCGGTACGGCTGGCCCTACATCGTCATCGGCGCCGGGGTCGTCGTCTTCGTGGCCGGCTTCCTCATCGGAGAACCCGCCGGCGTGGGGCTCGCGGTCTTCGGCGGCATCGTCGCCGCGACCGGCACGCTGCTCCTCGCCCAGGCGATCAGTGGGCTCTGGGCGAGCTGGGCCTACGCCTGGGCGCTGATCGCCCCGGGATCGGTGGGGCTGGCACTCCTGGTCTACGGCTTCGTCTTCGGCAGGCGCGACCTGGTGCGCGGCGGCATGGGCGCCCTGTCGGTCGGCGTGGTCCTGTTCCTGGTCGGGGCGCTCTTCTTCGAGGGTATCCTCGACATCAGCGACCTCCGAGGTAGCACGCTCGGCGGTCTCATCCTGCCCGCTGCCGTCATCGCCTTGGGCGTCCTCGTCCTGATCGGCGCCTTCATGCCGCGCCGCTGGTGGCGTGACGATCTCTGGAACGGCGAGCGCTGGCGCGGCGGGCGCTGGGGCAGCGACTGGCCGCACGGGGGCTCCGGCACCCCGGGCGGACCGGCGACACCGGGCGCACCGGGCCAGCCGACCGCGAGCATGGCACCTGGAGAACCGCCGTCCGCGAGCGGACCTGAGCACCCGGCCCCAGGGCTCGGCGCCACCCCGGGCTCCGGAGCCCCGAGCACACCCGGATGGACTGCCGGTCCTGCCAGCGTCCCCGCGCTCGCGGTCGACCTGGCCGGTGCCAGCAATGCCGAGGTCGCCATCCGTTTCGGGGCCGGACGCCTGCGGATCGGTCCAGCTGCCGCCGGACGCCTGGTCGAGGGGACGTTCGAGGGTGGTGTCGTGCCCCAGCCTGGCGGACCGGGCGCGATCAGGCTGTCGATGGACGCCTCAACGTGGGGCTCGCTGGGGACGTGGACCGGCGGCCGCACCTGGCAGGTCGGGGTGACGGCCGAGGTGCCGCTGCGCCTTTCAGTCGAGACCGGTGCGGCGGAGGCGGAGCTGGACCTGACCGAGACCCGCTTGGCTGCACTATCGCTCAGGACGGGCGCCAGCGAGACCCGCGTGCGGCTGCCGCGCGCGGCCGGCGCCACCTGGGTCCAGGCCGAGGGCGGGGCCACCACGATCCGTTTCCGGGTCCCCGAGGGCGTCGCTGCCCGCGTTCGTTCGACGGTAGCGCTCGGCGACACCCGGGTCGACGAGCGGCGTTTCCCGCGGACCCTCGACGGCTGGATGTCGCCGGACTTCGGGACGGCCGCCAATCGCGTCGAGATCGAGCTGCGTGGTGGGGTCGGCTCCTTCAGCGTGGAGTGACCGCGGGCTCCGATTCGGTGCAAGGCAGCCCGGCGGTTGACGCCTGGGGGCTGGCGTCCACAAGATCGGGGTCTCAGCCGAACTCGTCGTGGTGCGCCAGGGTCAGGAGGAACGAGGCGACGTAGAGGATCGTCAGCGACACGAGGGGCCAGGCGATCCGCAGGGCGACCGGCAGGAGGGTAGCGGTCGCGAGGATCCCGAGCGCCACGACCACCACCGGAAGCGAGCGCCGCCCCAGCATCAGGGCGGCCAGGATGAAGTGGGCCGCGGCGAGGGCCAAGCCGACGGGCACGACGACCAGGGCGAACGAGAGCACGACGCTGTCGCGGCTGCCCCAGCCGGTGAGCGCGTCCGTCAGCCCGAGCGAGGCCATCGCCACCAGGAACGTCGCCGGCAGGAGAACGACGAGGATGAGGATCCCGATCGATCCGACCAAGCGCGCACACGTCGTCAGGAGGACCGAGCGCTCCTCAACCGGCCGAGGGTGGTCGTGGTCGTTCATGACGCCCGAATCTTGCCCCAAGGGCGAGGGCAGCGGGGTCCGATGGCTTCCCTGACCAGGTGGCTCAGTAGATCTCCGGGACGAACGTCTGGTCCTCCATGGGTGGGCGCACGTAGGCCTTGTCGACGTGCCGTGGCGGCAGGCTCATCGGCTGGGGCAGGACGTCCTCGTAGGGGATCAGGCTCAGCAGGTGGGCGATCGCGTTGAGCCTGGCCCGTTTCTTGTCGTCGGCGCGGACCACGTACCAGGGGACCTGCTTGATGTCGCAGTGGGCGAACATGTCGTCCTTGGCCATGGAGTACTCGACCCAGCGGGCGCGCGACTCCAGATCGGTCGGGCTGAGCTTCCAGCGACGGGTGGGGTCCTGGATCCGGCTCTGGAACCGCCGCTCCTGCTCCTCGTCGCTGACCGAGAACCAGTACTTGACGAGGATGATCCCCGAGCGGACCAGCATCCGCTCGAACTCGGGGCAGGAACGGAAGAACTCCTGGACCTCCTCGTCGCTGCAGTAGCCCATGACTCGCTCCACGCCGACGCGGTTGTACCAGCTCCGATCGAAGAGGACGATCTCGCCGGCCGCTGGAAGATGGGCGACGTAACGCTGGAAGTACCACTGCGTTCTCTCGCGCTCGGTCGGCACGGGCAGGGCGACGATGCGGCAGATGCGCGGATTGAGCGGCTCGACGATCCGCTTGATGGTGCCGCCCTTGCCGGCGGCGTCCCGGCCCTCGAAGACGACCACGACGCGGAAGCCCTTGAGCTTCACCCACTCCTGGAGCTTGACCAGCTCGAGATGCAGCCGGGCAAGCTCGCGCTCGTAGGTCTTGTTGTCGAGCAGCTGCCACGGGGCGGCGCCGGGCGGGCTCGCAGCGCCGCTCGGGGCCGGGGGCGGCTCGGTCGCCGGCGGGGCCGCGCCACGCTCATGGGAGCCGCGATCGGATGAACCGTGCGGGCGTCGTTTCGCTCCAACGTCGGGTCTCTTGGCCATCGCCGCGCACCTCCTGCGCTCTGTGCAGCGTCACTACCGCCGAACATCATGCCCATGATCGGAGCGTTGCGCACGAGGAATCCTCGTCGCCGCCCGCCCAGGGCCTCGAGCGACGCGGGAGGTCACTCCCGTGGCACCGCGTCCGACCGGCTGCCGTTTGACAGCCGGACTTCTGAGCCTCACGGTTCGCCCATGCCTGCTCCATCGGCGCGTCGCACGAGCGCCTCCGAGCTCCTGCGCAGCGTCGGTCTGCTGGCGGACGGTCCGGTCGTCTGGGGCCGGCCGGTTCGCGAGTCGCGTCCTGGGGTCTTCCTGATCGAGCTCCCGACACCGATGGCCCGGCCGCCGATCGACATGGGCGCGATCGGCGATTGGATCCGCCGGGTTCCGGCGCTCACCCTGGACGGCCAGCGGCCGACGGGGACTCAGCTCGCCGCTCGCCTGGCAGGTTACTGGATCCCCGACCAGGTCGTGCTCTACGCGGGCATGTCGACCCAATCGATCGGGGCCAAAGTGGCCGCCATCGTTAAGACGCCGCTTGGCGACCGGCGCCCCTTCTCCGGCGCGAACTGGCTGAAGACGCTCTCCGGGGTCGATCGGCTGCGGATCTGGTGGGCCGAGACGGACGCCCCCGAGGAGTACCTCGACGCGATCCTGAGCGCTTTTGCCGAGGCGGTCGGTCGGGCCGGGGCCGAGTTGCCCGGCCCGTCGCTCGTGCTGCCGTTCGCGAACCTCCAGGATGCCCTCGGCACCCGTCGCACGCACGGGATCAGCGGCGCCGAGCTCCCCGAGCCGGCGGCCGAGGTCGTGTCGGCCTCGCCACCCGGGCTCGACTGGTCGATCGACCGGGCCGGCACGTCGCGGATCGAGCGGTCGGCCGGCCGCGGATCGGCGGCAGCCCGGGCGAACGCCCCGCGCACGGGCTCGAGAGGGATCGGCTCGCCCTCGGCTCGCACGAACACCCCTCGAACTGCTGCCCGGCGGCCGGATGGGCCAGCCGCTGATCGCGAGCCAGCCCGATCGCGGACCCCCTCGGCGGCGGCCATGCCGCCCAAGCCCGAGCCAACCTACCTCTCCGCGGCGGGGATCGCGGCGCTCCAGGCCGAGCTCGCCGAGCTCGTTGGGGGCCGCCGACCGGAGATCATCGCCCGCATCAAGGCCGCCCGCGAGCTCGGCGATCTGAGCGAGAACGCCGACTACGAGTCGGCCCGGCGCGAGCAGTCGTTCGCAGAGGGCCGGATTCGGACGATTGAGGATCTCCTTCGGAACGCGGTCGTCATCGACGACCTGGAGCGCAATCACCTGGTCAGCCTTGGCTCCACGGTGGTCGTCGAGGTGGACGGCGACGAGGAGTCCTACACGGTGGTCGGCTCGGCCGAGGCCGATCCGAACGCGCGGCGGATCTCGGATGGCTCGCCTATCGGCCGGGCCCTGATTGGCCACGCCGCCGGAGACGAGGTTCTCGTCCGCACGCCGCGGGGCGAGGTGCACTACCGGATCGTCTCAGTCAGCTGACCGGCGACCCAGGCGCCGGCGAGCCGGACGGCGGACCCTTCGTGCGCCGACCCCTGACCGGCTCAGGGCTGCCCGCCGACCTCCGTGATGCGACGCCGGAGGAAGCGCCGCTCGGGGTCGTTGCTGGCGAGTGCCAGCGCCGCGCCGTACGCCTCGGCCGCCTCCAGCCGCCGACCCAGGCGTCGCAGGAGATCCGCCCGAGCGGCGTGGTAGAGGTGGTAGTCGGTGAGGCCGCCCACCGACCCGAGCCCCTCCACGAGGGTCAGCCCCGCGGCGGGACCGTCGCGCATGGCGATCGCAACGGCCCGATTGAGCGCGACCACCGGTGACGCGTCGAGGCGAAGCAGCTGGTCGTAGAGACCCACGATCTCCGTCCAGTCCGTCTCGCCGGACGCGGCCGAGTCGGCGTGAACGGCGGCGATCGCAGCCTGGACCTGGAAGCGGCCCGGTCGCCGCATGCGCAGGGCACGCTCGAGGATCTGGCGCCCAACCGCGATCGCCTCGTGGTCCCACAGGCCACGATCCTGATCGGCCAGGAGCACGAGGTCGCCCGCCGGCGTTTGACGGGCGTCGCGCCTGGCGTCGTGGAGGAGCATCAGCGCCAACAGACCGAGCACCTCGGGCTCGTCGGGCATGAGGTCCGCCAGGACGCGCACAAGGCGGATCGCCTCGGCGCAGAGGTCGCGCCGGACCAGCCGCTCGCCGGCCGTCGCATCGTAGCCCTCGTTGAACACCAGGTAGATGACCGCCAGCACGCCGTCGAGGCGCGCCGGGAGCTGGTCGTCCGCTGGCACCCGGTATGGGATGCCGGCATCGCGGACCTTGCGCTTGGCTCGGACGAGCCGCTGGGCGAGGGTTGGCTCGGGAATGAGGAACGCGCGGGCGATCTCGTCGGTCCGCAAGCCCCCCAGCGTCCGCAGGGTGAGAGCGACCCGAGCCTCGATCGCCAGGGCCGGGTGGCAGCAGGTGAAGATCAGGCGAAGCCGATCGTCGGCGAGGGCGTCCACTGCCGAACCTCCGTCAGCTGCGGTCTGGATCGCGTCGTGCCCGCCGGTCGCGACCGGACCGGGCCCGGAACCGCTGGCGCCGGCCGCCCAACCGGCCTCGGCGACTTCGGCCAGGCGCCGCAGGACCTCCTCCTTGTCGGCCAGCCTCCGACTCCGCCGCACGCGGTCGATCGCGCGATGGCGGGCGGTCGTTGCGATCCAGGCTGCGGGGCGGTCCGGGATGCCGTCCAGGGGCCAGCGCTCCAGCGCGGCCACGAACGCCTCCTGGAGCGCGTCCTCGGCGAGGTCGAAATCGCCCACCAGGCGGATGAGCGAGGCGACCGTTCGTCCCGCGTCCGCCCGGAAGGCCGCCTCTGCGGCCGCCCGGGCCTGGTCGCGGCTGCCCGGCGGCGCTCCCCGCTCCGAACCGGAGAGCTGGTTGCGGACATCGTCCACGCGCGGAAGACCGTCAGCCGGCCGCGCGCCGATCCGCCGTCCCCGAGTACTCGGCCGGGATCTCCCAGATCGGCCGGATCTCGATGGCGCCCAGCGCCCCGCCCGGGACCCGCGCGGCCAGCTCGAGAGCCTCATCGAGGTCGCGGCAATCGAGCACGTAGTACCCGCCGAGCTGCTCCTTGGTCTCCGCAAACGGCCCGTCCGTGACCAGCGTTCGCCCCTCGCGCAAGCGGACCGTGGTCGCACTCGCCGATGTCGCGAGCGCCTCGCCGCCACGCAGCACTCCACGTTCCGCGCACTCCGCGGTGAAGGCGTTGTAGGCATCCATCATCTGCTTCGACGCGGCGGGATCGGGCGGCGCTTGCGAGTCCTCCTCGGGCGTGTAGATCAGCAGCAGGTAGCGCATGTGGTCTCTCCTCGGAGCGTCGCTGGGGTGCCGCTCGGCACCGGGCCTACCTTATCGACGATTCGGGAGACTGGGAATCGACAGCCGGAGGTCTCCCCACCGTACAGGATGCACCCGAACCGGGCGGCCCCTGCGCCCGAGTTGGGCGACAATGGCGAGGTCGCCCACGCCAGGACGTAGGCGGCGCCCGAGGAGACCCATGAACGATGATGACGGCAACGGGCCGCACCCCGACGAGGGTCCCGTCGTGGCGATGCCGGTCGAGCCGGTGGTCGGCCTGCCCAGCGACGGGCGAGGCGCGGTCGAAGCGGCTTCAGAGCGCGCCCCCCGCCTCGTCCGCTACCTCGTCGCCGTCCTCGCCGGCGGAGCGCTGACGGCGGTCGTGCTGGCCCTCTCAGGTAGCCAGCTCCGGTTGCCGGGAGCGAGCGTCGTCGCCTCTCCGGCCCCGACCGCCACACCCGCCGACACCTCCCGAACGCTCGCCGGCAAGGGCAATGTCCTGGGGGACCAGGATGCCCTCATCACCATCGAGCTCTGGTCCGACTACCAGTGCCCGTATTGCGGTCTGCTGGCCAAGGCGATCGAGCCGGCTCTGATCCGTGAGCGAATCGCCCCGGGGGAGGCCAGCCTCACCTATCGCGACTTCGCGTTCCTAGGCCAAGAGTCGATCGACGCGGCCGTTGCCGCCCGATGCGCCGGGCAGCAAGGCGCCTACTGGCGCTACCACGACCTGCTGTTCGCGACCCAGCAGGGCGAGAACCAGGGCACGTTCAGTGCGGCGAATCTGGCGGGGATCGCCAACGTCGCCGGGATCGAGGGCGTAACCTTCGCGGCGTGCGTGGCCGACCCGACGGTGGCCGCCGCTGTTCAAGCGGAAACCGCCGCCGGCAGGGCGAACGGCGTCGAGTCCACGCCGACGCTGCGAATCAGCGGCCCCGGCGGCACCCAGACCATCACCGGCTTCGCGACCTGGGAGCCGATCGAGGCAGCGATCGATCGGGTCGCCGTGCCCCACCCTTCGGAGACGCCGGGGCCATCTGGCGTGCCGGCCGTCCCGAGCGGCGCGAGCGCCGCCCCGATGGTCAGCCCCTCCCCGACTCCCTAGCCGGGCGGGGACGGGCCGCTCGATCCGGAGGCGTCAGAACACCGCCGGGCACCACGGCGCGATCGGGGTGCGCAGGAGCGCCTCAGCGGCCGCTGCCGCGCCAGGTCGCAGTTCCACGACTCGGCCGGCAGCCGCCAGCCGGCCGATGGTGAAGCCGCCGAGGTAGAGCATCCCGAGCTCTTCCACGCCGATCGCCAGGTCAGCCTCTTCTGAGGTTCGCTCGGCGCGACCGCGGAACGCCTCCCCGTCGCGCTCGGCGGCGAGCCGCCAGCGACCGGCGTTCCATGGACAGAAGGCGTCGATCACCTCGAGGACGAGCTCGCCATCACCGGCATAGGTCCGTCCGGCCAGCGCTGCGGGCAAGTCGACCAGGCGGGCGAAGAGCCCATCACCGATCATCAGCCCGAGCCGGCGGGGTTCGGTCAGAAGGAGCAGGAGCGGATGATCCACGGCCTGGTGGGCTGCTTTCACCGGACCGACCAGATCCAGGTCGAAGACCCACCGCCAGAGTCGCGCGGTTGCGTCGGGGGTGGTTGCCATGAGTTCGCGGACGATGGCCACGCTCCGGGGGCCACGCTCGTCCCACTCCTGCTGGATCCGGTAGATGAGGTAGCCCTCCGCTCGGCCGTCCCGTTCGAGGAGGACGAAGAACTTGGGACCGGCGCCCCCACGCCGATGCTCCGGATCGGCGATCACCCCATCGCCCCAGAAGGACGGCGTTCGGGTGAAGAAGCCCGGCGTCCGCCGGGCGATCTCGTCGTAGACCGAAGGGAACGCCGCCAGCGCCTCGTCGCGCCCGACCACGCTGATCCGCCCGGTTGTGGCCACCGGGAGGCGGAAGACGGCCCGGACGCGATCCATCTCGAAGCTCGTCGAGATGGTCGTGAGCCCATACCCGTAGCGACCGTAGATCGCCGCCTCCGATGCCCAGAGGATGGCCAGCGGTTCGCCCCGCTCATGGACGTCGTCGATCTGCCGCCGCATGAGTCGCGTCAAGATCCCCTGGCGGCGGTGGCTCGGGCTCACCCCGACCAGGGTCACCCCCGCGGCGGGCACCGACGCACCCGGCACGGTGAGCTGGAAGCTGAGCGCGCCAGCCGTCCCGACGATCCGGCCGTCCTCGACCGCGGCAAGCAGCCGCTCGTGGTCGTAGAACCGCCGGTCGACCTCGATGTCGGCCTCGTGGTACCCCGAGCCGAACGACAGCTCGACACAGGTGAAGAACGCCCGCGACTCGTCGGGGGCAACGGGCCGGATCTCGATCGTCATCGCCTCACCTGAAGCCATTCCCTGCCGTCCACCATCGTAGCCAGTACACCCCTGCCCAGACCTGCTTCCGGTGCGATCATGGAACCCGTCGGTTCAACCCACCGTCTGGCGTGACATGAAACGCAGCATCACCGCCACGATCGTCGGCATCACCATTCTCGTCAGCGCCTGCGCCTCCGGCGCGGGCACAGCCTCCCCCGGCGAGGCATCCCCGACCCCGACCGGCATCGCCCATCCGACCGGCGCCGACGAGCTGATCGTGCGGATCCAGCTCGACGGCGGCTTCGTCGCCCCGGGCTACCTGCTCACCCGCCTCCCGATCGTCTCGATCTTCGGCGACGGCCGCGTCATCGTCGAGGGGCCGCAGATCATGATCTTCCCCGGGCCGGCGCTCCCGAACCTCCAGGCGTTCCGCGTCTCCGAGGCCGGCCTGCAGCGGATCCTCGAGACGGCCAGGACGGCCGGCCTCTTCGGTCCAGACCGCCACATCGACTTCCCCGGCATCGCCGATGCCGCAACGACCACGTTCATCGTGGTCGCCGATGGGGCCCGCCACGAGATCAGCGCTTATGCACTCGCCGAAGCGATCGACTCGAGCGGCATTCCCGCGGCCGACAAGGCCGCCCGAGACGCCCTCCTGGCCTTCGAGCAGCAGCTCGGCGACCTGCGGAGCTGGCTCGGCGCCGACGTTCTCAGCGCCGACGAGGCCTACACCTTCACCTCGCTGCGAATCCTGGCCACGCCGGCTGAACCCGGGCCAGAGGGTGACGTGCCGCCGACCTTCGTCGACTGGCCGCTTGCCCCGCTCGCCGGCATCGGGCAGCCGCTCGTCGGACGCGGCGAAGGCGCCCGCTGCGCGGTGGTGTCGGGCGATGACCTGGCGACCCTCCGACCCATCCTCGAGAAGGCGAACCAGCTGACCTTCTGGGCCAGCGAAGGCAGGACCTACCAGATCGGGCTCCGACCGCTCCTGCCCGACGAAAGCGGTTGCCCGACCGGCTAGGACCGAGACCGGCGACGGCCCGCGCCGCCTCCGGCATGGTCAGTCGCCCGGGCCCTCGCTCGCCGACCCCTCGAGGACGGCCGCTCGATGAGCCGCATAGGCGCGCACGAACGCCTCCTGGTGGACGGTTTCCACCGCATAGGGGCCGCGCTTCCGACGAACCTCGGCGATCGCGAGGTCGGGATCCCAGCCGCGAGCCACGAGCGCGCAGGCGACGACGGTCCCGGTCCGGCCGTACCCACCCAGACAGGCGACCACGACGTTCCCGATGCCGAGCGCCTCCGCGATCCGTCGCAGGATCTCATCCATCCAGCCGGGCGAGTCGGGCACGTCGAGGTCCCGAATCGGGCGCCGGATGACCCGGATGCCGAACTGCGGCGCCAACGTCATCACGTCCGTGATCTGGTTGTCCTCGAGCTCCCGGTTCTCGACGAGGAGGACGAGGCGAACCACGCCGAGCTGGCGAAGGCGACGCAGGTCGACCACGAGGCTGCGCTCGTGGCGGAGTGGGGGTGCGTGGAATGAGTTGCCCTTGCGGCCGGGCAGCATGGACATTCCCAGCCGACCCGGGGTCGGCTGATCGAGCCCGTCGAGCCAGTCCACCTCGAGCGGCCCGGGGTCAGCCACGCGAACGGTCCTGGAGGTGGAAGGTCCGCCTGGCCCAGGCGCCTCCAATGAACCCGACGACCCGCTCGAACAGCGTCGCCCGCCAGGCGAAGCGCAGGCCTACCGTCCATCCCAGGGCTACCACCACGATGACCGCGAGGTCCGCGACCGGCATGTGCCGGAGGCCGAAGAAGTCGCGGGTCAAGGGCACGAGGAAGAACAGGACGTAGAGGCCCAGCAGGCCGAGCGCCAAGAGCGTCGGGCGCCAATCGCCGCTGAGCCTCGAGCCACCGGTCCAGGCACCCGTCGGCGGGACCGCGAACGGGATGAGCAGGAGCCCGCACAGGATCGTGAGCGTGGTCAGCTCCGTGCGAGCGACCTCGAGCTCGCGGCCATCGGCCAACTCCCAGGCGTAGAACGGCAGGGCCACGAGGGCCATGGCGATGGCCGCCGGAACGGCGAAGCGCAGGGTGTCGACGAGCAGGTGACGCGGCGACTGCTGGGGCTGAGCCCAGACGGCGATGGCCAGGGTCGGGATCCCTACGGTCAGCAGGGCGAGCACGGAGTTGTGCTTGGGCGTGAGCGGGAAGGCGAGCCCCAGGAAGGCTGCTCCCACGACGATGACGGTCACCGCGAACGTGCGGGCCAGGAAGAGCCGGATGATCGTGCGCATGCCACTGACGATTCGCTGGCCCTCCACGACGGTCGGCGGCAGCGCTGCGAACGCATCGCCCATCAGGACGATGTCGGCGACGCCGCGAGTGGCCTGGCTGCCGCTCTGCATGGCGATGCCGAGATTCGCCCGCTTGAGTGAGAGGACGTCGTTCACCCCGTCTCCGATCATGGCCACGTAGCGCCCGCTCTGGCGCAGGGCATCGACGAGACGGGCCTTGAGGGCCGGATTGACCCGCCCGAAGATCGCCGTCGCCCCCGCCACCTCGGCCAGGGCCGCATCGCCGAGCTCGGCGAGCTCGAGGCCCGAGGCGACCGCACCGTCGCTGCCGAGTCCTACCCGGCGGGCCAGGGCGGCGACGGTGCGGGGGTTGTCCCCGGAGATCACCTTCAGCGCCACTCCCGCGGCGCGGAAGCCGGCGATGATCTCGCCGAGGTCGGGCCGCAGCTCTTCAGCGAAGGTCAGGACGGCCAGCAGCTGCAGCCCGACCGGCAGCCTGGGCCGGTCACCATCGCGCAGCGTGGCGCCCTCGGGGGCCTCCGCCACGAACAGGACCCGGTGGCCCTCGCCGGTCCGGGTCGCGACGGTCTGGTCGACGGTGCCGTCCCGGGCGTCGTCGCGAGCCAGGGCCGGACCGATCACTTCGGGAGCACCGAGCAGGTAGGTCCCCGGCCGCGTCCCGTCGATGAGGGCCACGCCGCTCCAGCGCCACTGCGAGGAGAACGGGACCTCCTCGCCGACGTGCCTCGGGGGGCCGGGGCAGGCCACCGCGATCGCCTCGGCGGTGCGGTTGCGCGACGACGCGCTGGCGACAACCTCGCCGAGGACCGCCGTGATCACGTCCGCCGCCAGCCCGACGGGGACGGTCTCGAGCAGCTCGATGCGGTTGGTGGTCAGGGTTCCGGTCTTGTCCACGCAGAGCGTGTCGACTCGGCTCATCGACTCGACCGCGTTCGGCCGCTGCACGAGGGCGCCGCCCGAGGCGATTCGGACCGCGCCCAGCGCGTAGGTCACGGTGATCATCACCGAGAGACCCTGCGGCACGAGGGCGACGAGCACGGCCGCCGCCCTGACCGTCTCGTCGACGGGCAACGTTCCGAAGAAGCGCTGCAGCCCGAAGAGGACCGGCAGCGCCAGGAGGACCACGAGGACGACCATCGCCCGGATCACCTCGTCGACGTCCTTCTGGAGCGGCGTCTTCTCCTGCTTGTACGCCCGTGCTCCGACCGTCAGCTCGTTGGCGAAGCTGTGGAGGCCGACTCGCTCGGCCACGTAGGTAGCGCTCCCCGTGACGCAGAAGCTGCCCGAGAGGAGCGGGTCGCCGGGATCCTTGGGGACGAGCTCGGCCTCGCCGGTGAGCAAGGACTCATCCACCTCGATTCGCCCGCCGGCGACGACCCGCCCGTCGACGACGATCTGGTCGCCCGGTCCGACGACCAGCAGATCGCCGAGGACGATCTCGCGCGGATCGCCGGTCCGCCGCTCGCCCTCGCGGACGACGGTAGCGGTGGGTCTGGTCAGCAGGGCGAGCCGATCCAGGGTCCGCTTTGCCCTGACCTCCTGGGCGACACCGACGACGACGTTGATGAGGACCAGGCCGCCCGTCACCAGCGCGTCGCCGTAGAGCCCAAGCGCGATCAGCAGGAGGGCGATCCCGTAGAGGACCGTGTTGATGAAGGTGAAGGCGTTGTCGCGCAGGATCTGGGCGTAGGAGCGCGTCGTCGGCAGTCGAGCGTCGTTGCCGTCGCCCCGAGAGCGCCGGGCGGCGGCCTCCGCGTCGGTCAGGCCGCGAAGGTCGACGGGCGGAAGGGTATCGGGTTGGGTCATCGTCGGACCCAGCCTTCCCCACGTGGACCGAGGTCCGGGAGACGGCTCACCACGGGAGGGTCGGCGCGACCGATCGGCTCACTGGCGCGATGGTACAGGGCCCACCCGGGCCGCGAGCACCGGTCGCGGATCGCCAGGCGACCGAGCTTCCCCTAGGGCCCGGTGGCGAGCCATAGAATGACCACGATGACGCTCGAACCGGTCCGGCACGGGGCGTCGGCGTTGGCCGCGCTGGTGAGACGGCCCCATGTCCAGGTCTACCTGGCGATCCTTGCCGTGGTCGTGACCACCGGCGCGATGGGGTACATCGCCATGGGCGGCTGGAGCGTCCTCGAGGCCCTCTACATGACGGTCATCACGTTGACCACCGTCGGATTCCGGGAGGTCCGCCCACTCGACAGCGCGCTCGAGATCTGGACGATGGGGCTCGCGATCACGGGGGTCGGGATCATCTTCGGGACGGTCGGGATCATCGCCGAGGAGCTCATCAGCGAAGTCACCGGCGGCAAGAGGGAGGTACGACGAATGGCCGAGGCTGTGGCGAGCCTCAGAGATCACTACGTGCTCTGCGGCTACGGCCGGGTCGGCTCCACCGTCGCCCGCGAGCTGGTGCACGACCACCAGCAGCTCGTCGTCATCGACGTCAACCAGGAGTCGCTGACGAGGGCCCGAGCCGATGGCCATCTCGTGGTCGAGGGCGACGCGACCGAGGACGCGACACTCCGGGCCGCCGGGATCGAGCGGGCCCTCGGCCTGATCACCACGGTCGACTCTGATGCTCACAACGTCTACGTGATCCTGTCGGCCCGGGCGATGAACCCCGGCCTCTACGTGGTCGGGCGGGCCAGCTCACCGGGCGCCGAAGCGAAGCTGACGCAGGCGGGCGCGAACCGCGTCGTGTCCCCGTACTCGATGGCCGGGCGTCGCCTCGCCGAGCTCGCCCTGCGCCCGCGGGTCGTCGACTTCATCGACCTGGCCCTCTCGCACGGCGAGCTGGCCTTCTCGCTCGAGGAGGTCGTCGTGGCCGCTGGCGGGCCGCTTGAGGGGCGGACGGTCGGCGAGCTACGCGACGAGGGGATCTTCGCGCTCGCGATCGTCCACGGCGAGCGGGACTATGAGCCGAACCCACCGGCTGAACGGCGCCTGATCGCCGGCGAGGGCCTGATCGTCTCCGGCTCGGCCTCGACGCTCTCTGCCCTGCGCCGGCGCGCCTGAGGGCGCTACGCGGGCGTCGAAGGCGCCTCGGATACGCCTGCCGGTGGGGTCGACCCCAGCAGCTCCCTCCGTCGCGGAGGCACGGCCGGCAGGGGACGTCCGCTCTCGGCGAGCCAGCACGCGGCAGACTGGCCGCCGCCCACGTCGAAGAGCGGCGGCTCCTCGACACGGCAGCGGTCGAAGGCGAGCGGGCAGCGCGGGTGGAACCGGCAGCCCGGGGGGACGTGCGCGGCGTCGGGCGTCTCGCCGGCCAGGATCGTCCGCGCGGGCATGCGTCCCGGGCTCGGGCGGCTCCGGTGATCGGCATCACGCTGACCAGGGCCTGCGTGTACGGGTTGCGCGAGTCGTGGATGACCCGCTCGGCCGGCCCGATCTCCATGATCCGGCCCAGGTACATGACCGCGATCCGGTCCGCGATCACCCAGGCGAGCGACAGGTCGTGGGTGATGAAGAGGTAGGTCAGCCCGCGCTCGGCCCGCAGGTCGAGCATCAGCCGGAGGAGCTCGGTGCGGATCGAGACGTCGAGCATCGAGACCGGCTCGTCGGCGACGACGAGCTCCGGGTCGAGGACCAGCGCGCCGGCGATGACCACGCGCTGGCGCTGGCCGCCCGACAGCTCGTGGGGATAGCGGAAGGCGAAGTCGCTGGCCGGCCGGAGACCGGCCGCCTCGATGGCGCCCATCACCCGCTCCTCGCGCTCGCCGGCCGTGCCGCCCAGGTCGCTGGACCTCGAGCGGCTCGGCGACGAAGTCGTGGATCGTCTGCTTCGGGTTGAGCGTCTCGTAGGGGTCCTGGAAGATGAGCTGGACCCGCCGCCGGTAGTCCTGCAGCGCCGCGCCCGCCCCAGACGTCGGTCACGTCCTCGCCGTCGAGGTAGAGCCGTGCCGCCGGTCGGGCTGCGTCAGCTTCGACGATGACGCGCCCGGTCGTCGTCTTGCCCGCAGCCGGACTCGCCGACGAGGGCGAGGACCTCGCCCGCGGATCCACGGTCAGGTCGATCCCGTCGACCGCGCGGACGACCCCGGCCGGCCGGCCGCGGAGCGGATCGGCCAGGCCCCGCCGCGGACCGGGAAGTGGACCTGGAGGCCCTCGACCCGGATGAGCTCGTTCACGAGGCTGCGTCCGAGGCGTCCGCGGCCGGACGGCTCGCCCCGACGATCTCCGGGGGCGTGAGCGGGCAGCCTGCCGCCCGTCGCTGCCCGGGTGGGTAGAGGTGGCAGGCGACGCGGACGCCGTCGGCGAACGGACCTCCGGCGGCACGACCTCGCGACAGACGTCCATGGCCACCGGGCAGCGCGGATGGAAGCGGCAGCCCGGCGGCGGGTCGCGCAGGTCGGGCGGCGAGCCGGGGATCGTCCCGAGCGTCCGGCGGTCGGCATGGATGTTCGGGAACGCCGACAGGAGCATCTGCGTGTAGGGGTGGCGGGGCGTCGGAAGACCGCGCTGACCGGGCCCTCCTCGGCGACCTCGCCCGGCGTACATGACCATCACCCGGTCGCAGGTCTCGGCGATGACCGACAGGTCGTGGGTGATGAGGATGAGCGACAGGCCGAGCTCGCTCGCGGAGCCGCTCGAGCAGCTCCAGGATCTGGGCCTGGACCATGACGTCGAGGGCGGTCGTCGGCTCGTCGCCGATGACGATCGCCGGGTCGCAGGCGAGGGCCATCGCGATCATCGCGCGCTGGCGCATCCCGCCCGACAGCTCGTGCGGGATAGGCCGTGCCGCGCGCCCGCGGGATGCCGACCAGCTCGAGCAGCTCGCCGGCTCGCGTGGCGCGCCTTGCGCCGGACGAGCCCGCAGGCGCTCGCTCGAGCGGCTCGGCGATCTGGTCGCCGACTCGGCGGACCGGGTTGAGGGCGTTCATGGCGCCCTGGAAGATGATCGAGATCTCGCGCCAGCGGTAGCGGCGCAGGGCGTTCTCCGACTTGGTGGCACGAGGTCGATCCCGAACAGCTTGACGCTGCCCGCGGACGATCCGCGCGTTGGCCGGGCAGCAGGCGGACGAGCGACAGCGCGGTCGTCGTCTTGCCGCAGCCCGACTCGCCGGCGATCCCCAGCGCCTCGCCGTCGTCGCAGCGTGAAGCTGACGCCGTCGACCGCCTGGACGGTCGCCCGACTCGAGCGCGAAGTGCGTCGTCGAGGTCCTCGACGACGAGCAGCGGCGCGTCGGGTCGGCCTGCTTGGGCGAGCGGCCACTGGCGCCGGCCGCCGGGATCCGGGTGCCGGAGCTCGGCCGCCGGGCGGAGTCGCGGCGGCTCGAGCGCCGTCGGCGGCCGAGTCCGTCATCGGCGGCCCTGCCGCCTTGGGTTGAGGAGGTCGTCGAGGGCGCTGCCGACGAGCGTGAAGGCCAGGACGACGAGGACGATGCAGGTCGCCGGGCGGCACGAAGTACCACCACGCCCCGAGGCCCGGCGCGCCGACCTCCTGGGCGGCGTTGAGGATCTGGCCCCACGACGGCTGGAACGGATCGCCCAGGCCGATGAACGAGAGCGTCGTCTCGGTCAGGATCGCGCCCGGCGAAGATCGAGCACCGTGTTGGCCACGATGAGGTTGATGACGTTGGGCAGGATGTGCGCGGCGCATGATGTGGCCGCCGCCGGCGCCGATGACCCGCGCCCGGTCGACGAACGCGCGCTCCTTCACCGACAGCGTCTGGGCGCGGATGATCCGCGCCGTCGACGCCCAGCTCGTGATGCCGATGACGATGACGATGACGATCAGCGTCGTCCGGATGCCGAACGATCTCGCACCCGTGCCGATGATCTCGAGCATGATCGGGCGCGAGGATGAGCGCCAGGACGAAGGTCGGCAGGACCAGGAAGAAGTCGGTGATCCGCATGAGGATCGCATCCGTCCGGCCGCCGACGAAGCCCGAGACGATGCCCGAGGACGCCCCCACGACCACGGTGACGACCGTCGCCAGGAGGCCGATGACCATCGAGATGCGGGCGCCGTGGACGGTCAGGTTGAGGATGTCCCGGCCGAGCTCGTCGGTGCCCAGGAGGTGGGTCGCCGAGGGCGGCTCGAGGCGCGCGCCGGTCGCCGTCGTCGCCGTCTCGAGCGGCCCGACGAAGAAGACCGGGGCGATCGCCAGGACGGCGAAGAAGGCGAGGATGGCCACGCCCGACGACGCCGTCCCGGCGCCGGGAGAAGCGCCGGGCGAAGTCGCGCCAGCCGCGCAGCGCGGAGTCGCCAGCGCTGGCCGCGGATCGCGCGCGGCGCGGCGTCGGAACGGCGGGCGGCGCTCACGCCGCTCACCCGCGGATCGAGGATAGCCGTAGACGAGGTCGGCGACGAGGTTGGCGAAGACGACCGAGACCGCCAGGATCAGGAAGATCGCCCTGGAGGACCGGGTAGTCGCGCGGCGTTCAGGGCCTCGACGGTGAGCGTCCCGAGGCCCGGCCAGTTGAAGACGACCTCGACGGTGATCGCGCCCGCCGACGACGTAGCCGAGGTTGATCGCGATGAGCGTCACCGTCGGCAGCAGCGCGTTGGGGAGGGCGTGCGAGCGCAGGATCGCGAGCGCTCGCGTCAGGCCCTTCGCCCGGGCGGTCGTGACGTAGTCCTCGCCCCGCGTCTCGATGACCGACGACCGCATCAGGATCGAGTACTGCCCGATGAGCCCGAGCGCGACCGTCGCCAGCGGCAGGGCGAGGTGGGCCACGAAGTCGAGCAGCTGCGTCGACGGGCGAGCTGAAGGTCGCCCCCGGCGTGAACATGCCCGAGGTCGGGAACCAGCCGAGCGTCGGAGGCGAAGATGACGAGCAGGATCATGCCGATGAGGAAGTACGGCATCGAGTAGAGGATCAGCGAGATCCCGTTGCCGACGTAGTCGACCGAGCCCGCCGCGTCGCCAGCCCGAGTAGGCCCCGAGCGCGAGGCCGAGCGACGATGGCGATGAGCTCGCCGAGGCCGAACAGGATGACGCGTCGGCCAGATGCGCTCGGCGATGACCTCGGTGACCGGCTGGCCCCGGAACTTGAGCGAGTACGCCGAGGTCGCCCTGCGCCGTGGCAGGCGACGTAGGCGACGAACTGGTCGGGGAAGAGCGGCTTGTCGAGGCCCCAGCGTTGCCCGCGTGCGGCCTCGAGCGACCTCCTGGGTGAGGTTCGGGTTGCGCAGCAGGACCCGCTCCGGCGAGCCGGGCATGAGCCGGAACAGCAGGAAGTTGAGCAGCACGATCAGGACGATCGTGACGATCGCCTGGAGCAGCTTGCGGACGAGGTAGCGGCTGCCCACGGTCGCCGGTCAGGCCGAGGGGATCGTCGCGGAACGGCCGAGCCGTCGCGCGTCGAGCAGCGGCCAGCCCCGTCGATCGTCACTCCTCCTCGGCTTCGGAGCGGCGCCGGCGCAGTAGCAGGAACGGCCGCCGCCGATCACCACGACCGCCACGACGGCACCGCCGCCAACGACGAGCATCGTCGAGTCGCCTCCGCCGAGCCGGTGCTGGTACCGGGCTGGGCGAAGGAGCGCCGTCGGCGTGGCACTCGCGCCGGGCGCCGCGGACGCGGCCGAGGCGGCCTCGGTCGGGACCGGGCGTGGCGGGCGGCGCCGGCGCCGTCAGCAGCGTGTAGTCGAGGGTGCCGTAGCGGAAGAGCGGCGTGCCGTTCGATGGCTGGTTCTGCCAGCCCGCCGAAGCGGTCGGTCCGGTAGGCGTGCAGCTCAGCGTCGTAGAAGAGGACGTGGTACGGCGCCTGGTCGTAGAAGATCTGCTGCATCTGGTCGATGTAGCGCCTTGCGCGCTTCGGTGGTCGGTTGCCTGGTTCTGCTCGGCGTACAGCTGGTCGTACTCGGGATCGCACCAGTTGCTGTCGGACGAGCTGCCGATCGCGTCGCAGTGTGAAGATCTGCAGCAGCGAGTTCGGGTCGGGGTCGCCGGCCCAGTTCCAGATGAAGAGGTCGAAGTCGGCCTTGTTGCCCGCGCCCCCCGCCTCGGGCGGCAGCATCAGGTCGGTCAGCGTGTCGCTGTCGAAGACCTGGGTGGTGATCTTGATCCCGAGCTGACCCACCAGTCCGGGATGAACTGGGCGCTCTTCGGGTAGGTCGTCGTCCGAGTCCGGCACGACGAGGCGCAGGTTGATGGGCTTGCCCTCCTTGTCGAGCGCTGGCCCTTGGCGATCGAGCGTGTAGCCGGCCGCCTCGAGCTTCTGCTTGGCCATGTCGATGTTGAAGGTCGCGGATGTCGGTCGGCTCGGTGTGCCACTGGACGAGGACCGGCGGCGACGCTGCGTGGTGCCGAGCGTCGCCGTAGCCGTCGAGGATCCGGTCGACGAGCGTCTGCTTGTCGATGGCGTAGCCGAGCGCGTCGCGGAAGGCCGGGTCGTGGAGCGCCGTCGTCGAGGGCCGCCGCCCTTCGATGGGCTTGCCGGTCCCGGTGCCGTAGGTGTTGAAGCCGAGCTCGGTGCAGCCGTTCGACGTCGCCGACCACGGTCTGGATGTTCGGCTCGCTCTTGAGCGCGTCGAACTGGTCCGGGTTGACGCCGCGGGCGTAGTCGATCTCGCCCGCCTTGAGGGCCTGGACCATCGAGTCGTCCGACTTGAAGATCTGGATGAAGATCTCGTCCGGCGCAGCCCTGCGGTGCCCCAGTAGTTGGGGTTGCGGACGAAGTGGACGAACTGGCCGGTCCTCCATTCGACCGCCTGGTACGGGCCCGTTCCCACGATCGGGGCGTCGAACTTCGCGTCCCCCATCGTCTTGTAGGTCTCGGTTCCCCAGATGTGCTTGGGCAGGATCGGGATGTAGGTCTGGAGGATCTGCGTGGAGGCGTCGTCGGTGGTGATGACCATCGTCTCGGGGTCGGGGCACTCGATCTTGGTGGCGCCGGCGTCGGAGAGCCCGTAATCGATGAACCCGAGACCGACGCTTCGACCGGGCTCAGCGCCGTCGCCAGCCAGTTGGCGTCGAGATCGAGCTGGAAGGTCCAGCGGGCATCCTCGGATGTCGCCGGCTGGCCGTCGGACCACTTCATGTCGGGACGGATCTTGAAGGTCCACGATGGCCGTCCGCGGCCTGCTGCCAGGACTCGGCGAATCCGGGGATCGGCTCCAAGTTGGGTCCGAAGCCGACCAGCAGGTCGTAGTTGAGGGAAGACTCGTAGTCGACGAACAGGGCCGTGTGTACGGGTTGAGCGAGTCGAGATCCTGCGTCGTGCCGACGCGCAGCACGACCGGGTCGGCGGCCCGGGTGGCACCCCCGTGGCCGGCGCCACGAGCGCGAGGGCAAGCCCGCGGCAACGACGAGCCTGGCGGCCCGCGCCTGGACGTCGAGCCATCGTGGCGCCTCCTCCTGGTCAGCGGTCCGGCGCGCGTCCCAGCGAGCCCATCTGGCCGCCTCGGGTCCGGCCCGCGCCCCCTCGACGACGACCCGCAATCGCCGCACTGTCGCACGGCCAGCGGCAGGGTCAATGCGCCGTCCCGCTCGACGCTTGCCCCGCGGTCGCCTGCGGCCGCCGGGGCGGCCACCAGCCGCCGGCATCGGTGGCTCCGGACTCAGACCAGAAGCGTCGCGGCGGATCTCGAGGGCCAGGATCGGGCGGTCGATCCGGAACGGCTCGAGGTCGATTGCCGAGCGGCCGTCCAGCGCGAGCTCGCTGAGGATGCGCCCGATGAGCGAGGCGAACTTGAAGGCGTGGGCCGCGCCGATGGCCACGACATCACGTCCGGGTGCCCGGGAGCCGGTCGATGACGAAGTCGCGGTCGGGCGTGAGCGTGTAGAGGCAGGTCTTGGTGAGGATCAGCGGGTCCGAGCGCCTCGGGCAGGTGCGCGGCCAGGAAGGCGTCGACGCGGCGCAGAGCCGGCCTCGTCGGGCTCGAACGTCGCCCGTCCGCGGTCGTCTCGGAGCCCCCGCAATCCTGGGCGACCTTGGTGCCCGCTTCGCCGAAGGCGGGGAAGCCGTAGAACGACGGATCGTCCATCCAGATCCAGACCGGGAAGCGCTCGGGCGCGAACGCCGCCAGGTCCGGGGAGTCGCGAAGTAGGTGACCTGCTCCCGGGTGATCGTCAGGGGCAGGTCGATCCCGAGTGGCCCGAGGATGTCGTTCGACCACGGTCCGGCAGCCAGACCAAGCGGCTCGCCCGGAAGGTCTCGGCGTCGGACGTCGTCACCTCCACCTCGCCGGCTCGCGGCCCGGACGCGGTCGACCGGCATCCGGTCGAGGAGCGTGGCGCCGTGCGCGCGGGCCAGCTGCTGGTGGGCGGCCGTTGCAGCGCGCGGCCGGAGCGATGCCCGCCGTCGGCCTGGAAGATCGCCCGCGGTGCCGTCGTCGAGGCGCCACTGCGGCCAGCGGCGCATGACCTCGTCCGCGTCGAGGCAGCTCGAAGGGCACGTCCGCGGCGGTGAGGCTCGCCGTGTAGCCCGTCCATCGGGATCGCGGCGCCCTGCGGGCCACAGGTCGAGCCCACCGGTGCGCAGGATCAGCTGCTCACCCAGGCTCGGCCTCGAGCGGCGCCCACGCCTCGTAGGCGGCCTTGGCGAGGCGGACGTAGCCCGGCGTGTGATACGAGAGCCGGATGATCCGCGAATGGTCCTGGGACTCGCCCCGATCGTGACCGAGCTCGAATTGCTCGAGCCCGAGGACGTCGGCCCCGAAGCGCCGGCCAGCCAGTAGGCCGCGCCGCTGCCGATCCCGCCCAGGCCGACGACGATGGCGCGATAGTCCCGTCGGAGGTCGTCACGGACCACGAGATCAGTCGGACACCTCAGGGTTCGGCATGCCCGTAGTACTCGTAGGCCGACATCGGCTTGCCCGGCGGCGAGCGCCAGCCGCGCTCGTCGGCCGGGAGCTTGCCGAGGGCCCGCGCCATCGCGCGGACGTGGATGGCCACCGAGCCGCAGCACGAGCCGATGTAGTCGATGCCCAGTCTCCCGGGCCTTCACCGCGTAGTCGGCCATCGCCGCGCGGGGGAGCTGGAGCGGGTCGAGCGCGAACGGGAACTCGGGCAGCGAGGTGAAGTCGGGCTTGCCCGGCGGCGTCTGATAGGCGACGGGCTGGCACGCCACGTAGCCCGTGACCGCCTCGCGCATCTCGGCCGCGAGCGGCAGGGTGCGTGATCGGGCCGCGCAGGCAGTTGACCCCGACGATGTCGGCGCCGGCGTCGACGAGCCTGCGGGCGCAGTCGCCCGGCGAGTCGCCCTCGTACGAGCGCGGCTCGTCCTCGAACGCCATCGTGATCATCACGGGCAGGCCGGTCGCCTTTGCCCGCTCGGCCGCGATGAGCGCCTCGCCGAGCCACGAGAACGTCTCGCCGATGACGAAGTCGATTCCCTCGTCGACCATGTCGGCCGAGCTGGCGGTCGAAGAGCGCGCGCACGTGGTCGGCGCGAGCCGCGGTCGGCGGGGTCGTAGGCCCAGGTGAGGCTCAGGTTGCCCGGCCACCAGGCGTCGCCTTCCGGCAGGCGACCTCGCTGGCGATCCGGACCGCGGCCCGGTTGATCTCGTCGACCGTCCCGCGAGGCCGACGGTCGCCAGCTTCTCCTCGCTGGCGTAGAAGGTGAGCGTCTGGAGCACCTCGGCGCCCGCGCGCAGGAACTCGCGGTGGAGCTCGGCGAGCGCCTCGGGGTGGGTCGATGCTGACCTCGGGCGTGAACGGTCCGGCCTGGACCCAGCCACGCTTCTCCAGCTCGAGCAGGTAGCCGCCGTCGCCGAGGACGGGGCCGTCCGCCAGACGCTCGAGGATGTCCTTCTTCATCGGTCCTCCGTCTCCTCTCCCGTCCCGTCGGACGAGTCTCGGGGGCGCCCATCCGCGCGCGTTCGAGGCTTCCAGAGGCTATCAGAGCAAGTCCCGGGGAACCGACTCACGCCAGCTCCTGGCGAACACCGGCCGGTCATCCTCCGTGACCTCGAGCTCGATGGCGAGGTGGCATTGGCGCGCATCGGCGCCGAGTGACAGGCGCGCCTGCGTCCGGATCGTCGGCCCGCCCGGGTAGGCCACCCGGTACCCGATCGAACCCTCGGCCCGGCAGGCCAGGGGGTCATGGTCGCCAATCGTGAGGGCGAAGGCCGCGGCCGAGTCGAACTCGAGACCATTCCGCTCGGGGAACCGGTGACCGCCGGCGGTGGCGCTCGTTAGGGTGGTCGTCCTCGCCAGCGGGTCGCGGACGATCGTCCACGAGGACGAGGCTCCCGGCAGAGGTTGGGCAAGCGTTCGCGCCGAGCTGTCGATCGAGGGCTCTCCGAGATCCGGCCCCTCGACGGTGAGACCGGTCCCCAGCGGAACGACGACCGCGGACGGCCGTTCCGGCTCGTGGTGCAGGGTCAGGCGGAACGGCTGCGGCGACGGCCAGGTGAGTGGCCAGTCGATCCCAGCGATGGCGACTCGGATGCGGCTGCCCACCCCGAGCAGGGCGCTCGCCGGCAGCAACGGCACGTCGACCCGGACCACCTCGCCAGGCACGAGCTCGACGGGTGTCTCGTGGCCCGCCCGGTGGGTGAGGTTGAGGGCACCGCGAGCCACCAGGGCGACCGAACCATCGGGCCGGACCTCCTCGAGACGGACCGCGGTGAGGGCGACCGGCCGGTCCGCCGAGACCCACAACTCGGCCCGCGCCACGCCGACGATCAGCAGTGGCTCGACGAGCGGTGCGGACGTCCAGACGAGAGATGCGGCGTCGTCGAAGCGCATGTCACCGGGCACGCCCTGAGGCTCACCGCTGCCGCACCAGAACGGCGCACCGAGTCCGACCCAGAGCGGGCCGTCCCAGGTCGAGGAGGACGAGCCGGGGGTCGCTGCTTCGGCCGTCGCCCGAAGGGCCTCACCCAGGTCGGGCGCTGCACGGCCGAGGCCGCCGCTGCTGCTCAAATGAAGTCGCTCGGCCGGCTCGATCCCGGTCGCGGGATCCCGGAGCGGCCAGGTGGGGGCGAACCACCAGCGTCCTGCGACCCTGTCCGGAAACGGCTCGACGGGGATCGGATCCTGCACGTAGACCGCGAGCATCGGCTCGTCATCTACCCCGTTGGGCTCGTCTCGGAGCCAGCGATCCCACCAGCGACGCAGCAGGCCGACGCCGTCGATCGAGGGCGCTGGCCAGCCCGTCGTGCGGCCAGGTGTGGCCCCACGGGCCGATGACGCCGCGCCGGGGGGCGCGGACATGCTCGAGCACTTCCAGGACCGCACCGCGGTATCCGTCGTGGAGCCCGCCGATGGCGAGGATCGCGGCGTCGATCGAGTCCCAGTCCTCGGCGGCCGAGCCATGCCGCCAGTAGGCATCGCGGCGCTGGTGGCGGAGCCATTCGAACGGCCACTGCGGAGTCCGCTCGAGCCGCTCGAGCCAGGCGTCCCGCCAGCCTGGCCCGACCCACTCGGGATCGGGCGGGAGCGCGTTCTCGCCGACCATCTCCAGCCGGCCAGTAGATCGACTCGCCGACGTGCAGGGTTCCCCCGTAGTAGTGGACGTCGGTCGTGTACCGGTCGTGGGAGAAGTGGACGGGCACGATGGCGCGGAGCGAGGGCGGCCGGCGCATCGCCGCCTGGAGCGCGCGAGAACCCGCCCCAGCTGATGCCGAACATCCCCGTCGCTCCGCTCGATCCAGGGCCGGGCCGCCAGCCAGGCCAGCGCGGCGACGTTGTCGGCGATCTCGCGCTCCGTGTACTCGTCCGAGGCGATCCCCTGCGAGGTCCCCGTCCCCCGCACGTCGAGCCGACAGCTGACGTACCCGCGCCTCGGCGAACGAGACGTGCAGCGGCCGGTCGCGGGAGAGCGTCCAGTCGTCCTTGCGGTACGGTATCGACTCCAGGAGGGCCGGGAACGGCCCGTCGTTGGGGGCATCGGGCAGGTAAAGGGTGGCGGCGAGGCGCACCCCGTCGTCCATCTCGAGCCATACGTTCGGCTCGATCCGGACGGGATAGCGGGGCGCGGCCTCCGGCATGGGGCGACCTCCTGCGGCCCGTGGCCCGGTCCGGGGTCTACCTGGGCCACCGCGGGTTCGGTAGAGTCTAGGCGCGCAGGCTCCCCGAGCCGACGGCGTCCTCAGGCGCGCAACGGCGGCCACCATCGAGGATGCGGCGCTTCCCGGGCGGGCCGGGTCCGTGGGCGCGGAGTTGCGCTGGAGGGCGAGAGGTGGCAAACCCGGCGATCCTGGCGGTCGACGACGACCAGCTCGTCCTGCGAGCCGTAGAGCGCGACCTGCGCGCCCGGTACGGTCAGGACTACCGGGTGCTGTCGGCTGACTCGGGAACGGCGGCACTCGACGCGATCCGTCGACTCCAGCTGCGCGGCGACGCCGTCGCCCTCTTCCTCGTCGACCAGCGCATGCCGGTCATGACCGGGGTCGAGTTCCTGAGCCAGGCGCATGACGATCTACCCGGACGCCAAGCGGGTCCTGCTGACCGCCTACGCCGACACCGAGGTGGCGATCCGGGCGATCAACGAGATCCGGCTCGATCAGTACCTCCTCAAGCCGTGGGATCCGCCCGAGGAGCGGCTGTACCCGGTCCTCGAAGATCTCCTGACGGACTGGCAGGCGCGACGTACCGGCCGCCGTTCGAGGGCGTCCGCATCGTCAGCCACCGCTGGTCGCCGCGCGGCGCACGAGATCAAGGACTACCTGGCCCGCAACCTCGTCCCCTATCCGCTGGCTCGACCGTCGAGATCGAAGCGGAGGCGGCGCGAGCTCGCCGGAGCGCCGGCGTCGAGGCCCGCGGGCCTCCCGCTGCTCGTCTTCCCCGACGGGACCCATCTCGTCGCACCCGACCAACGTCGAGATCGCCGAGCGCATCGGCCTACGGACGCACGCCGCACTGCCCTACTACGACCTGATCATCGTCGGGGGCGGGCCGGCCGGCCTCGCGGCCGCCGTCTACGGCGCGTCTGAGGGCCTGCAGACCCTGCTGGTCGAGCGCGAGGCCCCGGGCGGGCAGGCCGGGACGACGTCACGCATCGAGAACTACCTGGGCTTCCCGGTGGGCCTGTCCGGCGCGGACCTGGCGCGCCGTGCCGTGGCCCAGGCCAGTCCCGCCTCGGGGCCGAGATCCTGACGCCCACTGGAGGTCGGCCGCGTTCCGTGGCCGACCCGTACCGGACCGTGGTCCGCTCGGCCGACGGGATCGGAGCTCAGCTGCCAGGCGCTCCTGATCGCGACCGGCGTCTAGTACCGGAGGCTGGAGCTGCCGGGCGATCGAGCCGCTGACCGGGGCCGGCATCTTCTACGGCGCAGCGATCACCGAGGCGCCTGTTCTACCGCGGCGAGCGACGTGGCGGTCGCGGGGGCGGCAACTCCGCCGGTCAGGCGGCCGTCTACCTGGCCCGGTTCGCCGACGCACGTCACGCTCCTCGTGCGCGGAGCCGACCGCTGGCGGCCGGGATGTCGGCAGTACCTGGTCGACCAGATCGAGGCGACGCGCGAACATCGTCGTGCGGATGAGCGTCAACGTGCGTCGGGCGTCCAGCGGCGGCGAGACGCTCGAGGCGATCGACGTCGCGGACGTCGAGAGGCCGCCGGACGCAGCCGGTTGCCGTCGGCGCGATGTTCGTCTTCATCGGGCGCAGCCCCGGACGGACTGGCTGCGGCGACCTCGTCGAGCGAGACGACGCCGGCTTCATCCTCACGGGTGCGGCGCTGCGTCCCGGAGGGCACCCGACCAAGGGCTGGAAACCCCTCCGAGAGCCGTATCCTGCTCGAGACGAATGTGCCCGGGATCTTCTCGCCGGCGACGTGCGGTCCAGCGCTCGGTCAAACGAATCGCGTCCGCGGTCGGCGAGGGTGCGATGGCGGTCCAGTTCGTCCACCAGTACCTCGCCGACCTGTGACGGCCGGATCCCCGAGTGGACCGGTCGATCGCGGCGATCGAGAGCAGCTTCGCGAGTGCCGCTCTTCGCCGCCTTCTCCGACGAGGACCTGGCGATCGCCGACGGCACCGAGGCGATGGACGTCGAGCCCGGCGAGGTCCTGATGGCCGCGAGGGCGAGCCGGGCGATGCGCTCTTCGCCATCGTATCGAGGCGAATTCGAGGTGAGCAAGGCGTCGGGCACGACGAGGTCCCGGTCGGGTCCTGGGACCCGGCGAAGATCGTCGGTGAGATGGCGCATCTTCGAGGCGCTTCCACGAATGGCCTCGGTGCGGGCCATGCTCCCAGACGCGAGTCCTCCGCATCGGGCGTGACGTGCCTTCATCGACCTGGTGTCCTCTCGGCCCGGCGACCGCTGCTCATGCTGCGGCACGGTGACCCGTCGCCTTCGCGAGCACCGAGGCGATGCTCCGGGAACGCGAGAAGCTGGCCGGCGCTCGGGACCCTCGTCGGCGGGCTGGCCCACGAGCTGAACAATCCCGCGGCCGCCGTCCAGCGGAGCGCGGCGCTCCTGCAGGAGAGCCTGGACCGCTGGACGGAGGCGACCGCGGCGCTCGTGCCGTGGTCGACGATCGGACGAGCATGCGGTGCGGAGTCGCGGAGCTCTGCCGCGGAGGTGGCCCGGCACGCCGGCACGCCGCCGGTCCTGCTCGACCCGCTCGACGCCAGCGACCGGGCGTCGGGAGCTGGAGACGCTTCCTGGCCGAACGAGGTGTCGCGGACGCCGGCGAGCTCACCCCGGCGCTCGTCGCGGGCGGCTGGGATCGTGTCGCACCTCGAGCGATCGAGGCGGCGTTCGCGGGCGACGCGTTCGGACGGGTCGTCACCTGGCCGGCTCGCCGCAGGCGCTCGCGTCCACGCCCTCGTCGACGAGGTCACGACCGGTGCCGGCCGCATCTCCGAGATCGTGCAGGCGGTCAAGGACTACTCCTTCCTGGACCAGGCCCCGGTGCAGCGTGTCGATCTCCGCGCCGGGCTGGACAACACCCTCGTGATCCTGCGTCCAAGCTCAAGGCCGGGATCGCGATCGTCCGCGACTACCAGCCGACCTGCCGCAGATCGAGGCGTTCGGGAGCGAGCTCAACCAGGTCTGGACGAACATCCTCGACAACGCGATCGACGCCATGGGCGGACGCGGCGAGATCCGGATTCGGGCGTCTCGGCGCGACGCCGACGTCGTCGTGGAGATCTGCGACGACGGGCCGGGCATGCCGGCAGAGGTTCGGGCGCGCATCTTCGAACCGTTCTACACCACCAAGGCGCCGGGCGTCGGGACCGGGCTCGGGCTGCACATCGCGTACAACATCGTCGTTCAGCGTCACCACGGCACGATTGCGGTCGAGTCGCGCCCGGGTCGGACATGCTTCCGGGTGACGCTGCCCCTGGCGCAGCCCCGGACCTGAGAGGCCCGCCACCGGCCCAGGGTGGCTCAGTCGGGGATCAGGCCGATCGCGATGGTGACGGCGAAGCCGAGGATGATCAGGTAGCCCACCACCCCGACCGCGAGCCGGAGGCGGGCCGGCAGTCGCTCATGCGCCAGCGCTCCAACCCCCGCCAGGAGCCACTGCCACGACAACGACGAAAGCCCCGCGCCGGCCACGAAGGCGGCCTTCTCCACGACCCCGGCGCCCGTCGCCGTCAGGCCCACGATCAACGCTGCGAAGTACGTGACCGTGGCCGGGTTGAGCAGGGTCAGGCCCACGAACGTGACGTAGGTCCGCGCCGGCGTCCGCTCGTCCGGCTCCGCGGACGGCGCGCCTCCTCCGGCCGGCACCGAGCCCTCCCGCCTGCCCGCCCCCGGCCCGGCCGTGGGAACCAGGCCCATCAACCCTCGGCCGGCGATGGCGACGAGCACGGCCACGGCGGCGATGCGCAGCGGCGTCTCGATCGGCGCAATGACGCCGGCCAGGGCCACGCCGAAGACGGCCGCCACGGCCGCGTAGGCCAGGTCCGCCGTCGCCGCTCCCGCGCCCGCGGCAAGCGCGATGGCCAGGCCATGACGGATCCCCGCGTCGATGATCAGGAG
Organism: uncultured Chloroflexia bacterium; assembly: GCA_963712585.1. GTDB lineage: Bacteria > Chloroflexota > Limnocylindria > Limnocylindrales > CSP1-4 > CAVQIH01. Next base: position 154,671 of record CAVQIH010000016.1, on the reverse strand, counting down.
TCCGATCGCCCCGATCGGGATGGCGATGCCATAGCCGGCGACGATCCCGGCCAGAAAGGTGGTCGCCAGGGCGCCCTCGGCGGTCATGGCCGCTGAGCCTAGCGAGCGCGGCCGAAGCGCGTCAACTCGATTCGTCTCGCGCCGGCCGTCGGCCGCCCCTGCCGCCCACTACCATGGGCACCACCAAGCCCCCCCCGACGCCGGCCCACACCATCGACGCGGAGGCCATGACCCAGCATCAGCCGCGGCGGAACGGCCGTGTCCGCCACTACCTGGCGAGCTTCACCGGCTTCGAGCGCGATGCCCGGGTCTTCCTGCTCGCCTCGCTGGTGGGCGGGGTCACGCTCAGCCTCTACTGGGTCGACTTCAACCTCTACCTTGCCGCCCTCGGCTTCGACGGTGCGTCCATCGGCCTGATCGCGACGGCATCCTCTGCCGCCCAGGCGGTGGTGGCATTCCCGGCTAGCCTGGCCTCCGATCGGCTGGGCCGCCGGGCAATCTTGCTCGGTGGTGCGGTGGTCTCCGCGGCCGCCACCTTGGGATTCCTGGCGACCTCGGAGCCGCTGCTTCTCGCCACGTTCGCGGCGATGTTCGGGGCCGCCACGCAGGCGGTCTTCGTCGTCCAGGTGCCGTTCATGACCGAGCACAGCCGGCGCGAGCACCGGAGCGAGCTGTTCGCCGCCCAGTTTGCGATCGCCAACGCCACCAACGTCGGGGCGGCCCTGCTGGGCGGCCTCGCGGCAAGCCTGGTGGCGTCGGTGGTCGGCTTCGATGCCGGTGGCCCCGACGCCTACCGAGTCCTGCTGGTGCTGATGGCGGTCTTCGGGATCCTCAACGCAGGCGTCCTGGCCCTGCTCCACGACGACCGCCCGTCGCTGCGGCGCGCCGCCCTCGAGCAGCGGCCGGGCGACGGTGGGCTCGGCGAACCGATCGCCGCCCGCCCCGACCGGATCCGCTCGCGACCCGCGAGCCGCTTCGGGCGGGGTCTTCGCGACCCCCGCCTCTTCGCGAAGCTCCTGCTGCCGGGGTTCCTGATCGCGCTCGGCGCCGGTCAGGTCATTCCCTTCCTCAACCTGTTCGTCCAGGGCAAGTTCGGCCTCGAGCTCGCCTCGCTCAACGCCCTCTTCGCCATCACCAGCCTGGGGACGACGCTGGCCATCCTTCTCCAACCCGCCCTGGCCGGCCGGTTCGGCAAGATCGGCTCGGTCGTCCTGGTGCAGGCGGCCAGCATTCCCTTCCTGGTCGTCCTCGGGTTCTCGCCGGTCTTCTGGACGGTGGCCGTTTCGATGGCAGTCCGCAACTCGCTCATGAACGCCGGCAACCCGATCCTGCAGGCCTTTCAGATGGAGCAGATCGACCCGCACGAACGCGCCACGCTGTCGGCGGCCGCCAGCCTCCTCTGGTCGCTGGGCTGGGTTCTCGCGGGGCCCTGGTACAGCCTCCTCCAGGCACAGCTCGGGTTCGAGGCCGGCTACGCCGTCAACTTCGTGACGATCATCGCGCTCTACAGCGCGGCGACCTTCCTCTACTGGTTCTGGTTCCGCGGAGCCGAGCGCTCGGCCTCGGGCCGCGGCCCGGCGGCTCGCCCTCCCGGCGGCTGACCGCTATCCTTCGCTGAGCCATGTCCGAGCGCCCCGCCGACCCCGCCAGTGCCGCCCAGGCCAGTGCCGCCGCGCGGACCGCGATCCCGCGCAACCCTGGCCGCCACGAGCTCGGGATGCGGGCCAGGCTGCTCTTCCCCGACCGGGAGATCGTCGAGCGCTTCTACGTTCCCGCTCATCTACACGGCGTGCCGGACGTGCTACAGCGAGCTCGACCCGGACGAGATCTTCCGGCGAGCCGTGGCGGGCGAGGTGGACCCGCTCAAGCAGCGCGAGCTGATCGGCCGGGTCGTCGAATCGGGGCATGGCTCCACCATCGAGCACGTGGTCTTCACCTTCGGCATCAGCGGCGTCAGCCGAACCCTCAGCCACCAGCTGGTCCGCCATCGGGCCGGCGTGGCGTTCGATCAGCAGAGCCAGCGCTACGTCAAGTTCAAGGGCGCGTCGACCATGGTCCCGGCGACGATCGCCGAAGGGGACCCGGAGCTCCGCCGGCGCTACGAGGAGCAGATCGAAGGGGCACTCGGACTGTACGACGAGCTGCTGCGGGCCGGCGTCCCGGGCGAGGACGCCCGCTTCGTGTTCCCCAACGCAACCCGCACCAACCTGGTGATGACGACCAACCTGCGGGCGCTCATCCACATGTCCGGACTCCGTCTCTGCACGATGGCCCAGTGGGAGATCCGGCGGCTCTTCCAGCTCATCCGCCACGAGGTCTTCGCCGTCAGCCCGTTCCTCGGCAGCTTCCTGGCGCCGAAGTGCGTGCCGCTGGGCTACTGCGATGAGGCCGGCAACCGCGACGAGCATTGCCCGATCCGCCCCCATCGCGACACCGTTCTGGGAGCCTGGGCCGAGAAGGCGAACGCGGCCAGGGCAGCCGGCCGCTCCAGCCGCGGGCTCGGCAGCTGACGGTCACCGGGATGGCCATTCGGCTGCAGTTCGATCGGATCCCGCCCGGCGTCGAGGTCGGGCCCCACCGCCACGGGGTCGAGACGGTCGTCTACATCGCCGGCGGCCAGCTGGTGTTCGAACATGGCGACGAGCTCGACCGCCGCTCGCGCCTCGACGCCGGAGACGTTCTCTACGAGGCGGCCGCGGAATTCCACCTCGTGCGCAACGAGGGGACGATCGACGCCCTCGCGCTGCTCGCCGCCGTCGAGCCCGACCCGCGCCGACCGGGCGAGATCCTCCGCCGTTGGGAGAGTGCCGAGGAGCCGGTCCGTCGTCGCGCCGCCGCCCGTCTCCTGGAGGCCGACGGGATCAGCCGCCGCCTGCTGGTCGAGCCGGGCGACTTCGGCAGCGCCACCTTCGCCATCCATGAAGTGGAGATGTCGCCCGGCCGGGCGGATGCGTGGCACGCCCACCCGGGGTCCGAGCACGTCATCGTGGTGTTCGAGGGGCGCGGAGAGATTGAGGTCAACGCCATCGGCGAGACGCTCGAGCCGCTCAAGGGGATCCGAATCCAGGCCGGCCTCCCGCACCGGGTCGTCAACACCGGCCGGACCCGCCTCCGCTACTACGTCTGCGGCACGCCGGCCACCATGGTGGCGACCGATCGCGTCGCGGTCGGGGCGCCGAACCGGCGGCTCGGCGCCTAGGTTGGCCTACTCGGTCGGCGTGTCGAGCTCTGCCACGAAGCGGCGCAGGACTCGTGCCAGGCGCGGTCCGGCGGCGTTACCGGCGGCCAAGACTTCCGCGTGCGTCAAGGGCTCGGCGCCAAGGCCGGCGGCCTGGTTCGTGATGAGGGAGACGCCGCAGACCGCCAGGCCCGCCCAGTTGGCCGCGATGGCCTCCACGACGGTCGACATTCCGACGGCATCGGCCCCCAGGGCGCGGAGCATCCGCACCTCCGCGGGTGTCTCGTAGGTGGGCCCGAGCAGGCCCGCGTACACGCCGCTCGCCAACTCGACCCCCTCCGCCTCGGCCGCCGCATGGAGCCGCGCCCGCAACCGGGGACTCCAGACGGCCGTCTGGTCGGGAAAGCGCGGCCCCAGATGGTCCGCGTTCTGACCGAGGAGCGGCGTCCGCCCGGTCAGGTTGAGGTGATCGCTGATCACCATGAGCGTCCCGGGCCCGAAGGTCGGATCGATCCCGCCGGCGGCGTTCGTGAAGATGACGATCCGGGCGCCGAGCCGGCCCATCAGCAGGACGGGCTGCGCGGCGAGTCCAGCCGGAAGCCCTTCGTACATGTGCAGGCGACCCTGGAGCATGACGGCCGGGACGTCCGCCAGCCGCCCGAGCACGAGTCGACCGGCGTGGCCGGGGGCCGTGGCCGCGGGCCAGCCCGGCAGGTCCGCGAAGGGGATGACGACAGGGTCGGCCAGTTCGTCAGCCAGGTCGCCGAGGCCTGAGCCCAGGACCAGGCCGATCCTCGGGACCAGGTCGGTCCGTGTCCGGACAGCGGCCTCGAGGGCGTCGATGAGGGCGGGCTGCTCGCTCGGAGGAATCTCGCGGGAGCGATCCGCGTCGGCCACGGGCGGACTCCGGGGGAACGGAGGGAAACCGGCCAGGCTTCGCCGGTCTGGCGGGAGTATCGACACCGGGATGCCGATCGCGTCCCGCCGGACCGGCGCCCGCCGAAGGGCGGGCAAAGAAGCGCCCGAAGGAACCGGGTGGGTCCCGCCGAAGGCTTTGATGCGATCGCATCCTTCGCCAGTTCCCGTCGGCCCCTTCGGGCAAGGGCTACGTTACGTGGCCGTCGCTGGGGGGTCAACGCGGTTATCCACGACTTCGGTTGGCCGGTCGGTCCCGATATCCACCAAACCCCACCGGTCGTGGACAGCCTGTGGACAACTGGCACCGCCCCGGCCGACCGAGGCGCCAACCTCCCCCAACAAGCGAGGGGCCCCGTCCTCGAGGACGGGGCCCCTCCGAATGCCCGAGTGAGGGTCAGGCGACTGAGCGAGCCGCCTTGACGACCATGGTGTGGGCGAATACATCGTGGAAGCCCTGCTTGGTCGGGCTCTGGGCGGTGGTCATGAGGAGGTAGAGCGGCCAGCCGATGGCGATGACGAGGCCGGCCAGCGACATGACGGCGCCGGCTCCGCTGAACAGCCAGCTCCCGGCCAAGATGAGGAACTGGCCGATCGTCGTCGGCCCCCACAGGGCCGCCGCGCGCTGGAGCGCCTGCATGTAGGTAATCGTGTGCCCGTCGGAGGCGTCCCCGATCTGCATCGTCAAGACCCGCATGCCGATCGTCGCGCGCATGGCGCTCCACATGTAGGTGAAGTACGCGATGGAGACGGCCAGCTGCGCAGCGAGCAGGACCAGCAAGCCGATGAAGCTGACGGAGACCGTGATCCCCAGGATGCTCGTCCCGAAGACGGCGAAGACGATGATCTGGAGGACGTAGTTCGCGATCCCCAGGATGACGCCATCGATGATGATGGCGATGATGCGATTCGGCACATCGGCGTAGTAGAGCCCGGCCGGCCCGGCGACCGGGACCGTCGAGGTGATGTTCGCCGTCCAGCTCGGAAGCCCCGACATGGGGGGCGGCGGGGCCGAGGGCGGCGCGCCGGCTGGCGGCGGGGGCGGCGTGGTGGGCGGTGGCGCCCCGGGTTCTGGCTGGCCCGTCGGTTCCATGCGCGGTCTTCCTCCCTGTCCCCCGTCCGATCGCACCGCACCGGCGCGAGCGTCCAGCCGGACGCAGACGCAAGGATACGTCCCTGTCAACCGTGCGCAACAGAGGAGATCTCGATTCCTGCCCGAGAGGCCCCTGCCGCAGCGAGAGCTCAGCCCCCGATGGCGAACATCTCGACTCTTGGAAGCCGAGTCGTGGCCGCCGAACGGAGTTCCGAGTAGCGGTCGGCCCGCTCACGCCAGACCGCTGTCACGATCGCTCGCAGCTCCTCATCCGAAGCTCCCTCCCGGAGCGGCGTCTTGAGATCCATCCCCTGGGTCGCGAAGAGGCACGTGTAGAGCGACCCGTCCGCGGACAGCCGGCTGCGGGTGCAGGACCCGCAGAACGGCCGCGTCACCGACGCAATTGCCCCGACCTCGCCGCTCCCGTCCCGATAGCGCCAGCGATCGGCGACCTCGCCCGGGTAACTCGGAGGGACCGGCTCGAGCGGCATCTCGACGTCGATCGCGCCCAGGATCTCGGCGGCCGGGACGACGTCATCGAGCCGCCAGCCGTTGGAGTGACCGACGTCCATGTACTCGATGAAGCGCAAGATCAGGCCCTCGGCCCGGGCCCAACGCGCCAGCGGCAGCACGCTCGACTCGTTGAGGCCGCGCCGGACCACCGTGTTGACCTTCAAGGGGGTGAGGCCGGCTTCCCGAGCGGCGGTGATGCCATCGAGGACGCGGGCGACCGGGAAGTCGACCCCGTTCATCCGCGCGAAGGTCTCCTCATCGAGCGAATCCAGGCTGACGGTGACCCGCCGCAGGCCAGCCTCACGGAGGGAGACGGCCAGCGCCCGCAGGGCCGAGCCATTCGTGGTCAGAGTCAGGTCGCGGATCCCCTCGATCTCCGACAGCAAGCGCACCAGGACGGGCAGGTCGCGCCGGACCAGCGGTTCACCACCGGTGATGCGGATCTTCTCGACCCCCAGCGAGACGAAGACGCGGGCGAGGCGGACCGTTTCCTCGAAGGAGAGGATCTCGCCGCGCGCCAGAAACGCGAAGTCCCGCCCGAAGACCTCCCGGGGCATGCAGTAGACGCAGCGGAAGTTGCAGCGGTCGGTGACCGAGATCCGCAGGTCGTGCATCCGCCGGCCGAGCCGATCCGCCGGTAGCGTATCGGCCCGCTCCGTCGGGGACGTGCCCGGGATGGTCATGCGGTCGCTTCCTGCATGGTCGGGCAATGGTAGCGGCCGTGGCGAATCGGCGGCCACCGGGGCATGCGGCCGGGTGGCCGCCTTCGAGCCCGGCGCCGGTACCACTGGACCACCTCGTTGGTACCTCCGGCGGGGTGCCTGCTGGCACCACGAGATCGCATGATCGGATCGCGTCCCCCACGCCGGGCGGCCAATCTCAGGAAGGTACCAGCGACATGGACACCACCGAACCGAAGACCGGCTTCAGGCTCCCCTGGAGCTCAGACCGGCGGTCGAGCGCGGTCGCACAACCGTCCGAGACCGACGAGTCGGCCGGCAGTCCTCAGGACGATCCTGGGACGAACCAGGAGGCCCCGACGGTGGGGGCCGATGAAGCCCTCGATGCGACGGCGGCCGACAGCACCCCGACCACCGCGGTGCTCCCTGCCTCGGGCCCGGGAACGGCCCCCGCCGAACCGGCCAAGGCGGCCGGCCAGCGACGGTCCACTCGCTTCCTCGTCGAGATCACGAAGGCCATGCACGCCGCCGCCGAGACCGCTCGGACGGCGACCCTCGATCAGTTCCGGGCCGAGGCCCATGACGTGGTCGAGGAGATCCACAGCCGCTCCGCCACGGACTCGACCGATCTCAAGAAGCGCGCCGAGGATGACGTCGCCGGGATCCGAGACTGGTCCAAGGCCGAGATCGCCAGGGTCCGCGAGGAAACCGAGCGACGGATCACCGGCCGTAAGGCTCGCCTCGAAGTCGAGCTCGAGGAGCGTGCTGCCCAGATCGAGCACGAGATCGAGAGCGTTCATGCTCAGGTCGCCAGGTTCGAGACCGAGATGGACCGCTTCTACGCGTCGCTGATTACCGAGGAGGATCCTTCCCAGTTCGCGGCCTTGGCCGCTAGCCTGCCGGAGCCTCCACCCTTCGAGCTCGGGATCTTCCCCGAGGTGGCGGCCCGCCATGCCCCCGCTCTGAACGAGACCGAGCCGGTCGAGATGACCGCCGAGCCCGCCGAGGCCGTCGCGGAAGCGGCGACCAAATCCGGCGCCCCGCTTGAGGCTGCCGCCGGGGACGAGCCGGTCGTCGCAGACACCGCTCCCGAGGACGCAGCTACGCCTGAGTCTCCGACGGCCGAGGCCGCAGCCGTCCCGTCCGAGGCCGAGCCGACCGCGGACGAGGATCCGCGCCTGGCGGCCCTTGCCCTGGCCCCCGACTTCGCCGACGCCGAGGCCGCCGCGGCCGCGGACGCCGCCGAGACGACCGACGGGCTGACCGATATCGGCGAGGAGTCCCTGGCTGCGCGCCTGGCGGGTCTGGTGCCCGGTCAGACGGCGGCCCACGGCGCCCACGCCCCGACCGACGGCACGTTCCCGACCACCCAGGTGGTGGTGGTCGGCCTGACGAGCGTCGCCAGCATCGCCAGCTTCAAGCGCCAGCTCGGGCGACTCGACGGTGTCCAGACCGTGGCCGTCTCGTCGGGTCCCGAAGGCGAGTTCGTCTTCACCGTCCGACACGCGCCGGAGGTCGACCTTCCCGGCGTGGTGAGCGGCCTGTCCGGTTTCGGTGCGAAGGTGGGGCGGGTGAGCGACGACGTCATCGAGGTCACCGCCCGCGATCCTGAGTCCTGATCCAACCTCCGCATCCAACCTCTGCCGGTGAAGCGAGAGACAGCGTCATGGCCCGATCCACGGTCGTCGTAGCGGTCCCAGTCGAGGAGCGCGCGCCGCTCGAGGCCGCCCTTGCCGCGGGCGACTACGAGATGGTCGCGGTCGACGGAGCCGAGGAACTCGCGGCCGTCCTCGCCAGGGGCGATTCGATCGGGGTCGCCATTCTTGATGCGGAAGGCGACCTCGACACGGCCTTGGAGCTCTACTCGCTGCTTCGCGAGGGGGGCCGCGCGATCCCCGCCCTGATCGTCGTGGCACCGAGCGCAATCGGCCTTCTGGGGACCTCCGGGGCCGGCGTGGGTGACGAGTACATCACCCGACCCTACTCGCCCGAGTCGGTCCGCTGGCAGGTCGAGGCGATGCTCATCCGCGCCCAGGTCGGCGTGGCGGAGCCCGGCTCCGGGGCGATCCTCCGGACCGGGACCGTCGCCCTACCGGCGTGGGATCCGGGCGGTCCGATCATCGCGGTCTTCAATCCGAAGGGTGGAGTTGGCAAGACAACGATCGCCGCGAACGTCGCCGCCAGCTTCCAGCTCCGTCGCGGCCGGCGGGTCCTCCTCGTCGACGCGGATGTCGTCTCAGGTCACCTCGCCATCTCACTCGGCGTGGACCAGGTCCATACCCTCGCCGACGCGCTCCGTGACGAGACCGAGGGCGGCGATGCCGAATCGATCGAGGAGCTCGCGGCAGCTCATCCAAGCGGGATGCGGGTCGCCGTCCTATCGGCAGATCCGTTGCGGACCGCCATCCTCGACCCCGCCCGCGTCGCCGACACGATGACCCTGTGGCGCCGGAGTTTCGAGGTCGTCGTCGTCGACCTTCACCCGGATTACGACCCGCTCAACCGGGCGATTCTGGCGATCGCAGACCGCATCCTCATGCCGGTGACTCCGGACCTCCCCGCCATCCGTGCCGCGGTCCAGCTCCTCGAAGTCGCCGAAGAGCTCGGGCTGCGCGACCGCCTCGAGCTCGTCATCAACCGGGCCAACAGCGGCGTCTCGGTCGCCGACATGGAGCGGACGATCGGGCTGCCGGCGATCGGTCAGATTCGCTCGGCGGGGATGCTCTTCGTGCGGGCCTCGAACGAAGGCCGGACGGTCATCGAACGGTTCCCTCGCGAGAAGGTCACCGAGGACTTCGAGGCGCTCGCGGATCGCCTCGCCCTGCCGCACGATCCCCCGGAAGCCAGAGATCGGGCGAAGCCCGCCAAGCGCGGCCTCTTCGGACGCCCCAAGGCCGTCGCCCGGACCTAGCCGGTCTGGCCCTCGCTCGGCTGAGGCTCGGAGGCCGAGCCCGATGCCTCCGCTCCCGCCACGCCGAGTCGCCGCTCATACGGGCCGATCGCCCGCAGGTACGAGCGGTTGACGAGCACGACCGGGATGTCCGGCGGGTTGATGACGGTGCCTGCCAAGAGGGCGGTCGCGTCGGTCACCGGCACGAAGAGCTCGGTGGCCCGGTCGAGCAGCCGGCCCGGCTCGGAGCCCGGGAACATGTGGATCGTGCCCACCACCCGAAAGGGGCTGAGGTCCAGGTCCACGTCGTAGAAGACCTTGTAGATGCGGTGGGCCGCCTGTTCCTCGTTCGTGCGCTGGGGGAGCGTCCCCTCCCCTGCGAGCACAACGACGAGGTCGTACGGATCGATGCTCTTGAGGCCCGGCGCTTCTTCGAACGGCTCCGAGCCATCGATCGGTGCCCAGGTGACCTCCGAGATCGCAATCGCCTCGCGATGGTTGAGCACGTCGGAGAGCCGGCCGTCGATGTCCATCATCGCGCGGATCCGCCAGTCCTCGGTCAGCCCGTCGAAGTGGACGCCGATCCGATGGCCCTCGTGGAGATGGGTGGGCTGGGTCGATTGATCGCTCCCCTCCGGAGCGGGCACGGTCGTCTCCGGCTCGTGATCGCCCGGACGGCGGCGGAAGGGGTTGAACGGCACCGGGTCAGTCCTCCTCGGCCTTCCCTGTATTCTCGCGGATCGCGTCCACCACCGTTGCGTCAGCCAGCGTGGTCGTGTCGCCGAGGGCTCGCCCCTCGGCGATGTCGCGGAGGAGGCGGCGCATGATCTTGCCCGAACGCGTCTTGGGCAGATCCGGGGTGAAGAGGAGGTACTTGGGGCGGGCGATCGGGCCGATGACGTAGGCCACGTGCTCGCGCAGCTGGAGGGCGAGGGCGTCGGAAGGCTCCTGGCCCGCCTTGAGGATGACGAAGGCGAAGATCGCCTGCCCGCTCACCTCGTCGCTCTTGCCGACGACGGCGGCTTCCGCCACCGAGCGGTGGTCGACGAGGGCCGATTCGACCTCGATGGTGCTGAGCCGGTGGCCGGCCACGTTCATCACGTCGTCGACCCGCCCGAGCAGCCAGAGGTAGCCGTCCTCGTCACGCTTGGCCCCGTCGCCGGCGAAGTACATCCCTGGGAAGCGGCTCCAGTAGGTCTGCCGGTAGCGCTCCGGATCGCCGTAGATCCCGCGCAGCATCGAGGGCCAGGGTCGCGTGAGCACCAGGTAGCCGCCGCCACCCGGCGGCACCGACGTGCCGTCGGCGTCGACCACGTCGGCCGCGATCCCGGGGAACGGGAAGGTGGCCGAGCCGGGCTTGGTGGTCGTCACGCCCGGCAACGGCGTGATGAGGATCATCCCGGTCTCGGTCTGCCACCAGGTATCCACGATGGGCGCCTGCCCACGGCCGATGTTGGCGTGGTACCAGAGCCACGCCTCGGGGTTGATGGGCTCGCCGACCGAGCCCAGGAGCCGCAGCGAAGAGAGATCGTGACGCGCCGGGTACTCCTCGCCCTGCTTCATGAACGCCCGAATCGCGGTGGGGGCGCAGTACAGGATCGACACCTTGTACTGCTCGACGATCTCCCACCAGCGGTCCCAGGATGGCGCGTCCGGTGCACCCTCGTAGAGAATGCCGGTCGAGGCGTTCGCCAGCGGCCCGTAGACGATGTAGCTGTGGCCGGTCACCCAGCCGATGTCCGCCGCACACCAGTAGACGTCGTCGGGCTTGACGTCGAAGACCATCTCGTGGGTGTACGAGGCACCCAAGAGGTAGCCGGCGCTGGTGTGGATGATCCCTTTGGGCTTGGCGGTCGTGCCCGAGGTGTAGAGCAGGTACAGCATCTGCTCCGACTCGACCGGCACGGGAGCGCACTCGTCGGACTGGCTGGCCACGAACTCGCCCCACCAGTGGTCCCGGCCCTCGACCATGTGGCAGCCGTCGCGCAGGCGATTCACGACGATGACGTGCTCGATCGAAGGGGTGTCGACCAGTGCCTCGTCGGCATGGTGCTTGAGGCCGACCTTCTTGCCGCGCCGCCAGCCCCCGTCGGCCGTGATCAGGACCTTCGCCTGGGCGTCGTTGATGCGCCCGGCCAGCGCCTCCGCCGAGAAGCCGCCGAACACGACGGTGTGGGCAGCGCCGAGCTTGGCGCAGGCGAGCATGGCAACCGGAAGCTCGGGGATCATCGGCATGTAGATGGCGACGCGGTCGCCCTTGTGGATGCCCAGCTGGCGCAAGGCGTTGGCGCAGCGGTTGACGTCGCGCTGGAGGTCGCGATAGGTGATCGTGCGGGTCTCGCCGGGCTCCCCGATCCAGTGGTAGGCGACCTTCTCGCCGAGGCCGCGCTCCACGTGGCGGTCGACGCAGTTGTAGGCCACGTTGAGCTCCCCGCCCGTGAACCAGCGGGCGAACGGGAGATCCCATTCGAGGGTCGTCTGGAACGGCGTGAACCAGGAGAGGCGCTCGTGCGCCAGCCGCCCCCAGAACGCCTCGAAGTCGTGCTCCGCCTCCTCGTACAGGGCGGCAGTCGCATTCGCTTGCGCCACGAACGCCGGATCGGGCGGGAACGTCCGCTGCTCGAGCAGGAGCGCCTCGATCTCGGGGCGGGTCGTCGTGTCGGACAACGGTGCGGCCTCCCTGCGCACGGCGGGCGGGGACGCCCCGCAGTTCGTCACGTGACGCGTGGGCGCCATTCTACGCGGCCCGATCTCGCGGGACGAGGCTGCCCGATGGCGGGCGGGGCTGCCCGGCTATTCGAACCGGGTGCCCAGGTCCTCGTCGCCCTGCGAAGTGTGAGCCGGCCGAGCCAGGATGAGGCGACGGCTCGAGGCGAGCTCGATGCCGGCCGCGTTGAAGGCGGCGATGAGCCGCCGCCGCAGCTCGGCCCCGACGGCCCATTGCTCGCCCGGCCGGACCGTCCCCACGATCAGGATCGAGATGCCCGAGTCGGCGATGGCGTCGATGGCGGCAACGCCCGGAGCCTCCGTGATCCGCGATGACCAGTCGGGGTCGTCCCCCAGCTGATGGCCGATGTCGTTGGCGAGCTCGGTCGCGCGCTCGACGTCATCGGCGTAGGCAACCACGATCCGCTCGTTGACCCGGGCGAAGGTGCGGGTGAAGTTGGTGGCAACCGCGATCTGCCCGTTGGGGACCGAGTGGAGCGCGCCGTCCGCATCGCGGACCAGGGTCCGGCGCAGGCTGATGAGCTCGACCGTGCCATGGATCCCCGCGATCGCAACGACGTCGCCGTGGCTGAACGGGTTCTCGGCCAGGATGAGGGCGCCGTTCAGGTAGTCGCGAACGACCTGCTGGGCACCGAAGCCGATCGCCCCGCCCAGCGCCACCAGCAGCCCGATGCCGAGGGTGCCAACGGTCTGCGCCAACGACGGCACCAGGAGCTGGACGCCGCCGAGGGCGACGATGGTGATGGCGATCCAGCGGAGGGCGCGCAGGACACTCGTCTCCAGGGTCGCCAGTCGCTTGCGGCGCTCGCCGGTCTGCAGCTCGCGCTCGGCTCCCCCAGCCCGGCCCTCCTCGGCGAGGGGCTCGCCAGCCCGCACGACGAAGCCATGGAGGATGAAGCGCAGGCCGTGATAGACGAGCCAGACGGCGAGCCCCAGGATGGCCAGCGCCGCGACGCCCGGGGCGAGATCGCGGGCGACCTGATCGAATCGGTCGAGGAGGTCCTGCACCAGGGCAGCCTAGCGCAGCAGGACCGCCCGGGATGCGCCGCAGGTCCCGGGTCTCCCGGTGCCAGGCCGCCGGTGCACGGAACCGGGCGTCGCCCGATCAGTCCGCAGCGCCGCCGAGCCGCCCGCAGACCGCGGCGGCCGCCTCGACCGCCAGGTTCGCCAGCTCGGGGACGCGCTGCGGTGGCAGGCGATACGCCGCCCCCCGGATCCCGACCGCGGCGATGACGGTTCCCCGAGCGTCGCGGACGGGGGCGGCCACGCCATTCATCGTGGGGTCCCATTCACCGAACGCCGTGGCATAGCCGCGCCGACGCACGCGGGCGAGCTCCTCCATGAGCGGCTCGAGCTCGACGATGGTTCGAGGCGTCAGAGCGGGCAGGCCCTTGCGCGCGTACCGAAGGACGTCACGCTCGGCCAGCGCGGACAGGAGCACCTTGCCGCTGGCACTGGCGTGGAGGGGGGAGGTCCGGCCGGTCCAATCGGGACAGGCGACGAGATTCGGCCCGTCGACCTGAACCACGGTGAGCACGGCGTCGTCGGTCAGGACACCCAAGCGGCCCGTCTCGCGCGTTTCGCGAGCCAGACGCTCGAGCTCGGGCAGGGCGATGCTCCTCAGGTCCAGGGTCCGCTCGGCCCGCTCGGCCAGCCGGATGACGACGAGCCCGAGTCGGTACTTGCCCGACTCGTCGTCCTGCTCAACGAGCCCCCGGCGCTGGAGCGTCGCCAGCAGGCGTGAGGCGGTCGACTTGTGCAGCCCGAGTCTTCGGGCGAGCTCGGTGACGCCGGCCGAGCCCTGGCTGTCACCGAGCGCGAGCAGGAGCGCAGCCGCCCGATCGACCGACCGGACCGCATTGCTGTCGAGTGCCATGGAAACGTCGATCCTCTCTGACGTGCGGCGTCAGTTCGCCAGGTCGCTGGCCATCTCCTCGAAGATGGCGACGTAACGGTCCACGTCCTCAGCCGTGTGCTGGACGGAGAGTGTCCACTCCTCCTCTCGACCGGGGGTCATGTAGACGCCCCGGTTCATGTTGTAGAGCCACGCTAGCTGGGCGAGGTCCTTGTCCTGGTTTGCCTTGAAGGTCTCGTAGTCCACGACCGGCGCGGGCGAGAACATCACGCAGCCCTTGGAGTTGATGCCGACCGCGTAGCCCGGGAGCCGATACTGGTCGAGGACCGTTTCGCAGCCGGCCACGATCCGCCCGTTGAGGGCCGCCAGGTGGCGGTAGGCGTCGGGGGTCAGCACCTCGGCCAGGCTCGCCCGGGCCGCCGCCATGACCAGGGGGTTCCCGTTGAACGTGCCCACCTGATAGACGGACCCGTTGCGGACCACCTCCATCGCCTCGGCGGTGCCGCCGATCGCTCCGGACGGCAGGCCGCCCCCGAGGGCCTTGGCGAGGGTCACCAGATCGGGTCGGAGGCCGAAATACTCGGTCGCTCCGCCGGGCGCAATCGTGAGGCCCGTCTTCACCTCGTCGACGATCCAGACGATCCCATGACGACGGGTGATCTCTCGGACCTGCTCGAGGTAGCCCGGCTCGGGAAGCACGACGCCCAGGTTCATCAGGGCCGCTTCCATGATCAAGCAGGCCGGCGCGCGTCCTTCGCCCTCCAGCCGCTCGATCCGGCGCTCGAGCGCGCCGGCGTCATTGAAGGGGACGGCGATCGTCATGCTCGCGACGGCCTGGGGGATTCCCGCCCCGTAGGGCAGCGACGCATAGTCCTCGCGGTCGCCGATCCGGTCGTACTCGACGCCGATCGAGACCATCACGTAGTCGTGGTGACCGTGGTAGGAGCCGAAGATCTTGAGGATCGGCTCGCGACCGGAGATCGCCCGGGCGATGCGGATCGCGTCCATGGTCGCTTCGGAGCCCGAGTTCACGAAGCGCCATTGCGGCAGGTTCCAGCGCCGGGACAGCTCCTCGGCGACCCAGACGGCGTCCTCGGTGGGTGCCGCGAAGTGAGTGCCGAGGCGAAGGCGCCGCTCGACGGCCGCGGTGATGGCGGGGTGACTGTGGCCCTGGACCATCGAGCCGAAGGCGTTGTGGAAGTCAGCGTAGCCATTGCCGTCGACATCCCAGACCCGCGATCCCTCGCCATGCGACAGGTAGATCGGCCACGGATTCCGAACCTGGTAGGACGAGGCGACCCCGCTGACCAGGGACTTCCGCGCGCGCCGGTACATCGCGGCGGAACCCGCGGTCCGTTCGTCGAGGCGGCGGGCCTCGCGGGCCATGAGCTCATCGATCCGAGCCCGATCGATCGCCGCCGGCCGGGTCGAGCTCGCGACAGTCGAGGCCCAGCGGGAGGGCATGAGACCCTCTTGGGGACCGGACACGGCGACTCCTCATTCGTTGCGTCGTGCGGAACGGGAGGACGCCATCTTGGCACGTCCTCCGCGAGACCGTCAATGCGAATATCGCACGGACAGGCCGACCATGCTGCGAATCACGGCCCGATCGGCGGTCCTCGCATAGGTGAGGACGCGTCCGCTGACGGAAGAGGCAGGCTCTCGGAGGGCCCGGCCTACGGCACCGGGGCGACCCAGGCGGGGAGCTCGCGGGCCAGCGTGGCCAGTGGCAGCGACCCGTGACCGAGCACCGCGTCGTGGAAGGTGCGGAGGTCGAACGCCGCGCCATCTCGGGCCGCGAGCTCGCGTCGGAGACGCTCGATTTCGCGCTGACCGACCTTGTAGGCCAGGGCCTGGCCGGGCCAGACGATGTAACGGTCGGTCTCGATGACCGCATCGGTCTCGGTCAGCCCGCTGGCTCGCAGCTTCTGGATGGACTCCTCGCGTGTCCAGCGGAGCGCGTGCAGGCCCGTGTCGACGACGAGTCGGGCGGCCCGCCAGGCCTGCCCGTCGAGCATTCCGAGTCGCTCCTGGGCATCTCGATACAGCCCGAGCTCGTCGGCGAGTCGCTCCGCGTACAGCCCCCAGCCCTCGACATAGGCGGCGCCCACCATCCGTGACCCGAGGCGCCGGAACACCGGGAGGTCGGGGTGCTCCATCTCCAAGGCGATCTGGAAGTGGTGTCCGGGCACGGCTTCGTGATAGGTCGTTGAGGCCAGACGGTGGTAGCGCCGCGAGGCCAGGTCGTAGGCGTTGACGAAGTAGCTGCCCGGGCGGGAGCCGTCGGTCGCCGGCGGATAGTAGTAGGCGAACGGGGCGTCTCGCTCCATGAACGGCTCGACGAGGCGGACGTCGCAGGTCGCTCGGGGAAGCCGGCCGAAGACCCCGGAGGCGACCGCCCGTGCCCGCCCGATGTCTTCCCGTGCCCGATCGGCCAGGGCTTCACGAGATGCCGGGCGGTTGGCCGGATCGTCCTCCACCTGCTGGCGGAGGCGCGCGGTGTCGTCCCCCAGGCCGAGTTGCCGGCTGATCGCCCGGCGTTCCTCCTCGATCGCCGCCAGCTCCTCCAGGCCGATCCGGTGGAGCTCTTGCGGGTCCAGCTCGAGGGTCGTCCAGGCGAGGACCTGGGTCCGGTAGATCGCCTCACCGTTGGGCGCGGACCAGACCCCGGGTTCCTGGCGGGACGCGGCAAGGTAGTCCCCACGCAGCGCCTCGAGGAAGGCGCCCAGAGCCGGATAGACGACGTCGCGCACGGTCGAGGCCAGCCGTTCTCGGGCGGACTCGTCGGCCAGTCGCGGCAGGACGACCACCGGCGAAGCCTCGACGGGCGTGGCGAGCAGTCGCTCGGTCTGAGCGATGGTCCGCGCGGTCACGATCCTGGCCGCGGTGAGTCCGCTCGCCAGGCCCTCCTGAAGGAGCCCGATGCTCGCTGCAACGAACGGGCCGTAGGCGTGGAGACGCGCCACGAGGCGCTCGAAACGCTCCGGCGTGTCCGCCCTCTGGAACTGGACGACCTGGGGGAGGAGCGACTGTGGCCCATCGATCTGGTCGACGACCTTGAGGACGTCGACCCGCTGATCGTCCTGGACGATCCCCAGCTCGCAGGCGACCCGCAGCATGTCCCGGGTGATGCGCTCCTCCAGCGGCAGGTCACCCACGGGAATCGCATCGATCGCCTCGAGGGTCCTCTCGTAGAGCGTTCGCGCCGCCGAGCGCCCGACGGGCCCGGGATCCGCCAGTCGGTCGTCGTACCGCTCGTCGCCGTAGACCGTGGCGGTCGTCGGGTTGAGCTCGAGGACCTTCTCCCAGAAGGCATCGGCCAGCTCGTTGACCGTCGATGCGGCGGAGATAGCCGGTGCCGGACGCTCGTCGATCGCGCTCACGAAATCCTCCCGATCTCGGCCGCCGAAGAGCGGCATCTGCTCTCCCTGGCGCTCCACGGCCGGATCGAGGCCGAGATACGGCTCGACGTCGCCGAGCTCGAGCGTCGGCCGTGCGGCCAGGGCCTTGAGATGATTCCACTTGAGGATGTGCCAGTTCTGCTCCTCGAGCGCCCGCCGCAGGAGTGGCGAGCGGTCCAGCTTGAACCGCAGGAGCTCGGTCCGCTCCGGCGCCACCACGAAGAAGCGAACCAGCTGGTCGTTGGTGGGGATCGGCGCATGCTTGCGCAGCAGCAGATCGCCGAGCATCGCGGTCCACTCCACCTCGAAAAGAAACGTGGCCCGATGGCGGACGTACCAGATGCAGTCGACGTGCTCGAGGTCTTCCGCATGGGCCCGCCCCACCAGAGGCAGGTAGGCCCGCAGCTCCTGGTCGTCGAGCCAGTCGGCCAGCGGCACTCCGTTGACTCGTCGGGTCTGCTCGCGGCGGGCGATCCAGGCGCGCATGCCGAGCCTGTGGCCCTGCTCGACGAGGAGTCCGATCACCCGGCTGTGCTCCTCCGAGCGGCGGCCGAGGTCATCGCTCGCCTGGATCGCGTCGGGCGTGGAGGCGATGCTGCGGTAGCTGTCGAGGCAGGCTCGCACGAGCGCCTCGTCGGGCAGGTCGTGACCGGTGAAGAGGGCCGCGATGCGCTCGTAGAAGGCGGCCTCGGAGAGCCGGCTCGATGTCGTCAGGAGGCTGAAGACGGCCCACTCCACGCGATCGGAGAGGGGCGCCGCGGCCCCGGCGGCGTCCTGGGCCTGGGCCAGCCACCAGCGTCCCGGCTCGATCTCGACGAGACGCCGGTTGCCCGGCCGTGTGATCTCGTCGCGAACCAGGCCCAGGAGCCCCTCGACCGGATCGAGTGATAACGGACTGGGAGTGCCGTCAGCCGCTACCGGTCGACCGGCGGGCGCTACCGGCTCGGCTGAGGCGAGGGCCGGCAGGGGATCGCGGAGGCCTCCGGCCGACGCGCGTTCCGCCGGATCTCGGAGGCTGGCTCGGTGTGACGCCCCGATGCCACCTGGCGGGGCGCCACCCTCACGGGAATCCCCGGGCTTGCGAGCGCGATCGGGCTCGGTCGGCGGCGTGGCGATCGCGCTGCCAGCTCCGTCCGTGCGTGCGGCGACGAAGCGGCGGAGTTGGCCTGAGCGATCGAGCCCGACCAGGATCTCTCCGAGAAGCCGCTCCTGGGGGGCGGGCTCTCCGCGGGCCTGGAGGACCTCGACCACGGTGTCGGTCACGGCGCGCGTCGCCTCGGCCAACGAGAACACGCCCGCCTCGATCCTCTCTGGCGGCGCGAACAGCGAGCGGCTGCGCACCAGCCCGGGGTCCCCCGCCCCGCCCGGCAGCGGCGGAAGCGGGCGGCCGGCTCGGCTGCGCGGACCCGGCGCCAGAACGGCCCCTGGGGGCACCAGCTCCACCCAGCCGTCGATCGCCTCGTCGGGCTCGGTGAGCCGGGCGGCTGTCAGCCGATATCCGGCGGCGACCCCGCCGAGCACGGCCGCGACCAGGCCCTCCGCCCCCCCGCCGTCGAGGAGGATCGTCGCCCGAGCGTCACGGGCCAGGAGCGGCGCGATCGCGGCCAGCGAGCGCCGCAGCGACGCCGTCTGCCAACCCCAGTTCGGTCGGATGGCCGAGCCGAACAGCGGTTCGAGCGGCAGCGATGCGGCCGCATCGCGCCCGAGCACCCAGGCGGTGGCGAAGTAGGCATAGGAGAGCCGATCCTGGTTCCAGCGCAACGGCGGCTGTCCGAGAACCAGCTGGGCGTGGCGGCGGAGCTCGGTGTCCCGGAGCTCCGCGGCCTCGCGGGCGAGGTCGCGGAAGGCCGACGACGATCCCAGCCTCACGACGGCGTTCGTCATCCCCTCGGTCAGGCTGAGGAGATCCTCGCCGATCCGAGCCTGCACGGAGCCGAGCGGGCTTGCCTCGAGCCGCTGAACGAACGCCCGGACCTGGCGGTAGCCGTCTTCGAACGCCAGCCAGGGGTTCCGCTCGCGCCACTGGCTCCCGGACGGGAGGCGGACGCGCGCGGCGGTGATCTTGAGGGCCGCCACCCGACCCGGATAGGTGTTGAGGCGACTGGCGGGCAGCAGAGCGTGAAGCAGGGCAAGTCGCAGGGCCGCCTCGACCTGGGGCGCTCGAAGGTCCGTCTCGATCCGGCCGAGAATGGCATGCAGATACGTGAGCTGGCGAGGCGTATGAAGCGCCAGGAGCTCATCGACCAGGCTCTCGTGGGCATCGAGCGTCGGGAAGCGGTCCCGGACTTCGTACCAGGCCTGACTCTCCCGAGGAACGTCGGCCAGCCGAGCCCGATCCGCGTCGTCCAGGGACGCCTGACGTTGCTCCGACCCGCCTTGCTGGGCGCGACAGGTCGAGCAACGATAGTGCTTGCGGATGGGTCGCGGAGGCCCGTCGCCGGGCGCTTCCCAGATGAACTCGTCGACGACGACGTTCCGGCCGCAGGTGGCGCAGCGGGTGGCGAAGAGCTCGCCAAGGGAGACCTTGAGGCTCGATTGGCCGCGCGGCGCCGCCGCAATCGCCTGGAACGCGGCGTCGAGGTGGCGGACGTCGGGCGGCCGCAGGGTGACCGAGGAGAGCAACCGCGTCAGCGGGGTGGACTCGAAGCTCACTCCGCGGCGCTGGCGGGCCACGGCCGCCCGGGCCACCCAGCCACCCCGCCCGTGGAGGTCGATGACGACGTCGCCCGGGCGCGTGTAGGCCTCCAGGCGCGACGACACCAGCTCCGGATCAGGCGGTGGAGCGAGCCGGTCGAAGGCGGGCAGCGACGGCCCGGTCTCCAGGCCAGCGGTGCGATCGCGACCCGCCATCGACGATCAGGTCTCCTTGACGCCCCGGCTGGCTCGTGCTCCGACCGCCTCAGGCTCGCGGCTAGGGCTCTTCGACGAGCTCGTCGGGTTCCTCCTCGAACGCCTCGTCGCCCGTCACCTCGGCCGGCAGCACGCGGGCGAGGTCCTCGATCTCCTCGTCTTCCTCGTCATCCTCGAGCTCCTCCTCGAGCTCCATCTCCTCGCGCACGAGCGTGCCCTTCGTGTAGGGACGGAGGTCCGTCGACTTGGCAGCCGTGGGGAAGGAGACCTTGCCGTAGTTGCTGAGGGTCCTGGTAGATCTCGCGGATGATGATCCGGACGTCCTTGTCGCCGAGGCGGGTGACGCCGGCCGCGTACTTGTTGCCGTCGGCGATCAGCTTGAGCAGGCGCGCCGCGACCCGGGGCTCCACGACGCCGATGCGCACCCCGTTGGAGATCGCCACCAGCCGACTGCCTTGGGGCGTGAGCTCGACCGAGTCGCCGGGGTTGACCTGGGCGAGCTGCTGCGGAGTCGGCCAGGTCGATCAGGAAGGCGAAGCCGGTCTTGCCGGTCTCCTCCACGAAGATCGCGACGGGCGCCTTGCTGCCCTCGAGGGCCGGCGACCGTCTTCTCGCCGGCCTCGACGAGCAGGATCCGCAGCCGATCGATGTTGCGCTCGGCGATCCGGTTGGTGGGATCGAGCGCGAGGGCGGTCTGGTAGTGCTCGCGCGCGGACGCCAGCTCGCCCGAGCTCCCAGTGCGCCTTGGCGAGACGGTTCTCGGCCTCGCGTCCGGGTGCGAGCTCGATGATCCGCTTGTTGATCTCGACGGCCTCGGCCCAGCGCGGCGGCGGTCGCGTCGGCGATCGCCTGCTCGGTGAGCTGGCGCTTGAGGCGCGACGCCGACGGAGTCGCACCCTGGCCTTCGAGTTCGGGGAACGTCACAGGAGAGAAGTCCTTTCGGGTCAGCCGCGCACGCTGATCGAGCGCGGGGAGCACCACCTTCTAGCATCGCCGCCGCCTTCTGTCAACGACGGCCACGGCACGTGTCGACGGCCACGGCACGTTGGCGACTCCGGCCTGGATGCCGCCACCGGGGCGCGGCCGGATGCCGCCACCGGGGCGCGGCCGGATGCCGCCACCGGGGCGCGGCCGGATGCCGCGCCACCTTTCCTCGCTAACGAACGCGGGAGGAACGCAAATCGCCATTCCGGCGGCCGCACCCATCCAATCCGTTCTGGCCCGTCCCCGGATCCGCTTCTCGTCGCTGCCGGCGGACCCAACCGAGCGTGGAATCCGACGGCGTGGCTGACCGCATCCTTCCCGCTCCTCACAGAGTTGCCCCTGGGGAGTGGTTAACGTTCTGGGGGCGTACACAAGCGAGGAAACGTCGCCCGTTGCCTCGTGGTATTCCAGGCTCCCGGCGGCCGCACCCCGTCTCAGGCGCGAAGCAGCAGGTTCCAGGCCACCACGACCACGCCGACGCTCGCGAGCAGGACCACCTCCCAGATCCAGCGAGCCTGACCACGGCCGGCCCGAGGAGCTCCGAGGTAGGCGCTCCAGAGATAGACCAGGAGGGTCAGGAGCGCCGGGCCGAGCAGCCTCGGAAACGCCATCGCCCGAAGCGCGGCCGCGCCGATCCCGACCGCAGCCGCGTACGTCAGCGCAGCCCACAGCGCCTGGCGAACGGAGGGCACATTGAGCGCAGCGAGGCGGTAACCGAGCAGGGCGGCGAGGATGGCATCGGCGCCGGCCAAGAGGACGAGGGCATCGGCGGGCAGTGGCCCCGGGCCGGTGCCCGCCGGTCCGGCGGGCTCGACCAGCGCGTTCGGAATCGCCACGGCCACGCCGGCGAACCCGAGGAAGGCCGCCACCAGGATCACGATCAGCAGGAGGATCCGGTCCTCAGCGGTCGGCCCCTTGGGGCGGCGGAGGGCTCGCCCTTCGACGACGAGGGCTCGCTCGATCAGGATTCCGGCCGCGAGCAGGGCGGCGAGCATGCCCAGCCCGATGGGAACGAAGCGGACCGCCCCCAGGGCGGCGAGCGCGGCTACCGTGGGCGTGAGGAGCGACTCGATCGGCACCCCGAGCGGCTCACGCTCGCCCAGGACCTGCAGGCTGCCGAGCAGCATCACTCCCAGGATGAGCAGCGCCACGATCCAGATGAGGCCCCCCTCGAGCAAGCGGGAGAGGCCGACCAGGGTGACCGCGAGGACGACGAGCTCACGCCGTGTTGCGCGCCGCAATTCCATCGCGCGCAATCGTACGCGAGGGGGTGGGTGGGTTTCGTTCGCGGGGGCCCCTCGGGCAGCCGGTGCCGTCCTAGCCGGCCAGACGCTCGGGCTTGGCCGCCACCCACCCCAGGAGCTCGTCCCGAGACCGTGTGTTGAGCACGCGTTCGGGCTCGACCCAGGCCCGGCGAGCCTGGCTCACGCCCCAGCGGAGGTAGTCGAGCTCGCTCGGTCCGGTGGGCGTCCGAGTCGATCGAGAGCAGGCAGCCGGCCTCGAGCGCCCGCCGGGCTCGCTCGACCGAAAGGTCGAGCCGGTGGGGCGAGCCGTTCATCTCAAGCGCCGTCCCGGTCCGGGCCGCGGCCTCGAAGATGGCGTCCCAGTCGAGGTCAAGATCGTCACGATCCTGGATCATCCGCCCGGCGGGATGAGCGATCACATCGACGTGGGGGCTGTGAATGGCAGCCAGGACGCGCGCCGTCAGCTGAGTCCGCGGTTGGCGGCGTGCCGACATGGAGCGAGGCCACCACGACATCGAACGTCGCCAGCACTTCGTCCGGAAGGTCGAGCTGCCCGTCGGCCCGGATCTCGAGCTCGCAGCCGTGCAGCAACCGGAACCCTCGGGGCGAGCCGCCGGGGCGGGTCGCAACGGCAGCCTCCTCGCGCGCGAAGCGCGCGTTCAGCTCGTCCACGATCGCGGCGCTGCTGGCCGAAGCGGTCGCGGTCGAGGCCGCTGCGCGATCGCCAAGCTGACGGTGTGGTCGGTCAGGACCTGGTAGGCGTGGCCGCGGCGCGCGGGCGGCCTCGGCCATCGCCTCGATCGCGTGGACGCCGTCCGACCAGTCCGAATGGGAGTGCAGGTCGCCCTGGAGGTCGGTCGAGCGTGACCAGGCGCGGGCAGGCTGCCCGCGGCGGCCGCCTCGATCTCGCCCCGATCCTCGCGCAGCTCGGGCTCGATGAACGGCAGGTCGAGGAACGCGTACGCCTCGGCCTCGGTGGCGAAGGTGCGCAGCTCGGCTGCCGGGCCGCCGATCGGTTCGCCATCCTCGGCGAGGCGCAGGAAGCCCTTCTCCGAGAGGCTCCAGCCGCGGTCGCGGGCCAGCCCGCGGAGGCGGACGTTGTGGTCCTTGCTGACCCGTGAAGTGGATCAGGTAGGTGCCTGCCTCGCCGGGCGGCATGATCATCAGATCCACCTGCGGACCTCGCAGCAGCCTGACCGCCGCCTTGTGGCTGCCCTGCGTTGATGACGCGCTCCACCCCCGGCAGAGAGGTGAAGCGCTCGACGAGGGCCGCCGGGTCATCGGTCTCCGCCAGCAGGTCCAGGTCGCCGATCGTCTCGCGGCGGCGTCGGAAGGACCCGGCCGGCACGATCGCGCGCACACCGGCGACGCCCGAGAGCGTCGCCGACCAGCTCCTCGACCAACTCGTCGGCCCGATCGAGGAGCATCCGCTGCCGCTCGAGCAGTCCAGCGCGGCGATGCCCGCCAGGATCGATGCCTCCGTTCGCTCCGACAGGCCGCGGATGGTCCGAAGGCGACCGGCCTCGGCCGCCCGCCGGAGATCCTCGATCGATTCGATGCCGAGCGCTTCGTAGAGCAGCTTGACCGTCTTCGGCCCGACGCCAGGCACCTCGAGGAGCTCGATCGAGCGTCGGCGGGAACTCCGCCCGCAGTCGCTCGTGGAACGCCAGGCGGCCGGTCGCGGCGAGCTCGGCGAGCTTGTCGCTGATCGCCTTGCCCACGCCCGGCGATCCCGGGCGGCTGACCCTCTCGGTAGGCGCGCGCGATCGTCGACCGGGCTGTGGGCGATCGCGTCGGCGGCGCGGTGGTAGGCGACGGTCTTGAAGACCAGCTCGCCCTTGACCTCGAGGATGTCGCCGATCTCGTGGAAGACGCGGGCGAGCTCGCCGTTCGAGAGGAGCGGCACCTCGGACTCGGGCGGCGGTCCGGCCGCGGCCGCGGGGGCGTCCGGTCGGCGCTTGGTCACCACGCCTTCGACCCGGTCGCGCCCGCTCTCGCTTGGCGCGATACAGAGCCCGGTCGGCATGCTCGACGAGCTCCCGGACCGTCCTCGTCGGCGGTCTCGGCCACCCCGACCCCAACCGAGACCGAGATCCGGTCCACCTTGAGCGACGAGAGATCGAGGTCGGCGACCGCCCGCCGGACGCGCTCGGCGACGTCCATCGCGGCGGCTCGGGTCGGGTTCCGCAGCAGGACGACGAACTCCTCGCCACCGAACCGGGCCGGGACGTCGTCGTCGCGGACGGTGCCGCGATGGAGCGCGCCACGAGCTGCAGGACACGGTCGCCGGTCGCGTGGCCGTGGCGGTCGTTGAGCTTCTTGAAGAGGTCGATGTCGATCATCAGGATCCCGACCCGGTCCCCGGTCCGCCGGCGCCTCGACAGCAGGGCGCAGTACTCCTCGAAATAGCCGCGGTTGGGGAGGCCGGTCAGGGCGTCGGTGGTCGCCCGGGCCTCGGCGGCCCGGAGCGAATAGACGCGCCCGAGGGCCGTCGAGGCCTCGTCGGCGGCGACCGCCAGGAGCCGGCGCGCCGAGTCGGGCCATCGCTCCGAGGTCCGCCGGTTGACGATGATCGCCCCCACCACCCGGGCGCCGGCCAGCAGCGGGACGCCCATGGTGTGCGTCAGCCCGAAGAGGTCGCGAGCGCGGGCCTCGAGCCGGACGGTCGCCGCCGCAGCGCCACTCGCGCCGCCGGCCGGGAACCGCGCAGGCCTGCCGAGCCGGGCGCCCGACGGTGGCGCGGGCTCAGCGTCGCCGGCGGGGTCAGGGTCGGCCCCGGCCGCTCGGGCCGCACGGAGGCTCCGACGGCTGGAATCCCAGGTCCGACCGCGACCCGAGCAGCCGAGTCGACGGCCCACGGCTCGTCGAGCTCGTTCGCGGGGAGGGTGGCGGTCGAAGTGGGCACGCCTGGTCGCATGCTCACCAGCGTCGCATCGAGGAGCCACGCGTCCGGGCGTCGGCGGATGACCACGACGTGGTCGGCTCCGGTGGCAGACCCGAGCTGGTCGACGATCGCCTTCAGGACCGCATCGGGCGAGACCGCCCGAGCGAGACCCTGGAGAATCCGGGCGAAGTGCTCGACCTCCGCCCGACGGTCTGCCTCGCGCGCCTCGACAGCCCTGCGGTTCACCACGATGGCGGCCGCGAGGCACCCCACCAGGCCCACCACGACCAGATCGCCCAAGGGCGCCGGGCCGATCGCCACCCGGACGAGGCCGACACCTGCCAGGATCGCCAGAAGTCCGACGATGGCCCGCCAGGAGTCGCGAATGACGATCGCCCGGCGCCGCGTTCCCGGGTCGACCTCCGGGCGCCCCCCGCCGACGTCGTCACCCGGTGACGACTCGGGCTGTCGGAGCTGGACGGCGCGAGCGGCGACGGAGTTGGGATCGGGCAGGGGCTCCGGCACGGTCGGCGGGGCCCCGGTGGTCACCCGCGTCGGCTCGACGAGTCCGGATCCCTGCCATCGCGGCGGTCTGCCGCGGCGATCGGCAGGGTCAGCTGGGCGCCCCGCTCCGCCGTTCGCTTGGTGGTGTAGAGCGCGTCGTCGGCCCGGGCGATGAGCTCCTGCGGGGTCCGGCCGTCGGCCGGGAACGACGCCGCCCCGATGGCCGCCGTGACGGGAACGGCGCGCGACCGGGCGGCTGGAAGCTGCCTCCGGCCAGCGCCCCCGCGATCCGGTCGGCCGCCGTCCAGGCCGCGGCCGCGTCCGAGCTCGGGCAGGATGATCGCGAACTCGTCACCACCGTAGCGGGCCGCGATGTCGGAAGCCCGCAGCGTCGAGCGGATGACCTCGGCCGTCCACCCGAGGACGTCGTCGCCGTAGAGATGGCCGAACGTGTCGTTGACGAGCTTGAAGTCGTCGAGGTCGATCATCAGCAACCCGAGCGGCCTTCCGGACCGCCGGGCCCGCATGATCTCCTGCCGAGCCGCTCGTAGAGGTAGCGGTGGTTGTAGAAGCCGGTCAGCGGGTCGCGGTCCGCGAGCCAGCGGGCCTGCTCGTAGAGCCGGGCGTTCTCGAGGGCGATCGCCGCCTCGTTGGCCATCGTCCGCGCGAACTCGAGCTTGGCGGCGTCGATGGGATCGGCGTCCGGGCGAACAGCTCCACGAGTCCGACTGACGCGCCCTTGGCGACGAGCGGCAGCATGATCCCCTGGCGGAAGCCCGCTGAGCGCAGGTAGGCGACCTCCGCGGGATCGGCCTCCGGATCGTCCACGTCGATCACCGAGGCTACCTGTCGGTCCAGGACACGGGCTGTCTCCGGAAGCCTTGCCAGGGCGAAGAGGCCGTCGGGCCGTCCTGCGTCGGCCAGTAGCCCCAGGCCTGAGACGAGCCGGCGGAGCGGTCGCCAGAACTTGCCGCGCACTCGTCGGCCTCCCTGGCCCAGCAGTGCTGGCGATGCAGGTCGCTGCGACCTCGGCGGGTCCAGGCTCCCGGCGGGCCCGGCGTCATCGCCACGACCTGCGCCAGCTCCTCGTTCGCTGACGGGCCGCGCTGAGGAGCCGCATCGACTCGATGGCCGTCGCGGCGTGGTCGGCGAGGATCGTCATGGCAGGCGGAGATCGCTCGCCGAAGTGGCGCAGGCCGAGCTTCGAGAGGGTGATCACGCCGATGACCCGGTCTCGTAGCGCATCGGCACGACGAGCATCGACTCGTCGACGTCGTCCGTGCCCGGGATCGTCCTCCCGCGGGGATCGGCGTTCGCGTCGTCGATGATGAGCGGCGCGCCCTGCTCGGCCACCCAGCCGGTGAAGCCGCTGCCGATGCGGGCTGGAGCAGCTCGAGCGGGATCTCCTCGTAGGCCCCGGCCCGCCGAAGCCAGATCGCCGATGAGCGCCGGACGGCTCGGTCAGGCAGATCCGGCAGTTGTGGTAGTCGACGATCGGCCGGATCTCGTCGACGATCGTCTGGCCGACCTCGTGGACCGTGTTGAGTCGGTTGAGCCG
The DNA here is from genome assembly GCA_963712585.1 of uncultured Chloroflexia bacterium. GTDB lineage: Bacteria > Chloroflexota > Limnocylindria > Limnocylindrales > CSP1-4 > CAVQIH01. The sequence goes on along the minus strand of CAVQIH010000016.1, from coordinate 127,395 downwards.
GGCCAACGACGCCTGGACGACGGCGAGCTGCGACGCCCTGCGTGCGCGCCCCGTGCGGAGTTCGACGCTGTGGTGAACGATCACCGCGTACGTGGGAGCCCGCGGCACGACGAAGTTCCTCCGTGCCCCAGGCCGACCGCTCGTGACGCACGGCGCCGATGGACCCAGTGCCGTTGGTGGAGTAGACCGGGACGAGCAACCGGCGCGGAGATCGAAGGCCCGCGCGGACGATGGAGCACCTCCCGTCCGCCTCGCTTGCCCGACGTCGCGAAAGACCCAGGGCTCGCGATCCGAGAAGCTGCTCCGACCCAGATTCAGCCCGTCTGTGTTCGCGGAAGACCGACCAGGACGTCGCGGTGAGACCGTCCACGCGGCCTGGACAGCTCGCCGGTCGGTCCTCCCGGAGTTCGCCACGACCGCCGAGACGTGACGGGCGAGCGCCTCGACGACGACCCTGAGAACGGCCGACCGATCCGCGGCGCCGGTAACCCGCTCCGCGATCTCCAGGATCGCCTCGCCTCGACCGGATGTCGCCCCGGCCAGGGGCTCGTCGCCGCCTCTGCCACGCTTGTTCGCTCCAGTGCCTCCGCAAACCGTCCGGCCGGGCAGCTGTCATCGTCGCACGAACCGGACCGGCCGCGCGCGGTCCGGTGCCGCCCGGCGCCGCCGCGTTCGATCGCCGGTCGAGCGCGAGCGTCGCGGAACGTGCTGGCGAGTGCCCTTCCCTCGCGTATGCACGTCCCCAGAACGTAAGCGACGCTCTCAACCGCCAGAGCCCGAGCCGACGGCGTATCAGCGGGCGTGGGAATGACCGCCACGCTCGACGCGCGTCGCGGGAGGAAGCTCACGCGTCATCCGGCGCCGCACCCGCCGCGATGGCCAGCCACCCAGGTTTGCGTTCCTCCGGTGTTCGTTGCGATGAAGAGGCCCACCGTCGGTTGGCGACGAAGACGCCACATCGGCTGACAGGGCGCGACGAAGCACGCTCGATCGTCTGACCGAGATGATCTTCGCAACCAGACGATGGTTTGACCGGCCCGGAAGGCCAGGTCTACACTCGCGCCGGTCCAGGCGTCCTCGTCTCGCGCGGCCGACGAGTGCGCTCGCCGCGGGCAGCGGTCGGACCGTCCAACCAGCATCGGAGGATTCCTCTCCCAGTGGAGACCGGACCTAGTCCCGCCGGCGCCCGGCGCGCCGGAGCTCCGCGGGTCCGCCCCGCCCTCTAGCGGCCGGGCGCGCGATGGCGCCGCGCCCCCGCGGCGGGGGCGGACCCGCCCGCGAGGTGGCACATGCTCTACCTGAGCCAGGTGATCGGCCGGCCGGTGCGCGACCGGAACGGCGAATCGATCGGCAAGGTCGCCGACCTCATCGTCGCCATCGGCGACCGCTATCCGCCCGTCACGGGTCTCGTCGTGACGACCGAACCGCCGCAAGATCTTCCTGCCCTGGGCCGACGTGGCGAGCCTTCGACGTGTCGCGGCGCCCGCCTCAACACGGCCGCCATCGACATCGGCAAGTTCCATCAGCGCCCCAACGAGCTCCTGCTCCAGCCGGACCTGCAGGACAAGCAGATCGTGGACATCGACGGGCGGCGAGGTCGTGCGCGTGAACGACCTGCGGCTCGACGAGATCGAGGGCAAGCTCCACCTCGTCGCCGTCGACGTCGGCGCCACCGGGCTCCTGCGCCGGCTCGGCATCGAGGGCCCCTTCCGGACGGTCGCCCGGAACCTCCGCCTGCCCGTGCCGGAGCGCTACATCGACTGGGAGGACGTGGACCCGGTCGAGACGTCGATCGCCGGCGTCCGCCTGCGCGTGCCTCACGCAGGGCCTCGCCGAGCTCCACCCGGCCGACCTCGCGACGATCATCGACCAGCTGACGCCCGCGCGACCGCGCCGGCGTCCTGGCCTCCCTCGACGACGAGGCCGTGGCCGACGCCATCGAGGAGATGGAGCCCGAGACCCAGGTCGAGGTGCTCGAGGACCTCGAGCCCGAGCGCGCCGCCGACATCCTCGAGGAGATGAGCCCCGACGACGCGGCCGACCTCATCGCCGACCTCTCCGAGGAGCCACGAGGCAGAGATCCTCGCCCTGATGGAGCGCGACGAGGCCGAGGAGGTCCAGGAGCTGCTCGGCTATCCCGAGGACTAGGCCGGCGGGATCATGACGACCGAGTACGTCGCCATCCCGGACCACCTGACCGCCGCGCAGACGATCGACCGGCTGCGCGAGCTCGAGCCCGACGCCGAGACGATCTACTACGTCTACGTCGTCGACGAGGCCGAGCGCCTCGTGGGCGTGCTCTCGCTGCGCGACCTCATCGTGGCCAAGCCGGACGACGTCCGTGCGGCGACTTCATGCACGCCGAGCCGGTGGCGGTCGACGTCCTCGCCGACCAGGACGAGGTCGCCCAGGTCGTCGCGCGCTACAACCTGCTCGCCGTGCCCGGTCGTCGACGCCGGACGGCCGCCTCCAGGGCATCGTGACCGTCGACGACGCGCATCGACACGGTCCTCCCGACGGCCTGGAAGCGGCGCCTGCCGCGGATCTACAGCCGGAGCGGCTCGCGGTGACGGGCCCGGCCGCGCGTGCCCGACGTCCGCGCAGGGCGGCCGCGCCCGCGCCAGATGCCCGCCGCGCGCGTCCCGTCCGGGCGCGTACCTGCGCCCGTCGCCGGCGTCCGCTTCGCGGCCCTGCTCGCCGTCCTCGGGCCCGGGCTCGTCAGCGGCTTCGCCGACAACGACGCCGGCGGCATCACCACCTACTCGCTCGCCGGCGCCCAGTTCGGGTACGACCTGCTGTGGGTCCTCGCTCGTCACCCAGGTCGCGCTCTTCGTCACCCAGGAGGTCGGCGCCCGCATCGGCCTCGCGACCGGGCCAGGGTCTCACCGGGCTCATCCGGGAGCGGTTCGGCGTGCGCTGGGCCGCGTTCGCTCGCGATCGCCGATGCTCGTCGCCAACCTGGGCTCCATCGGTGGCCGAGTTCGCCGGCATCGGCGCCGCGCTCGGCCTCTTCGGCGTGCCCCTGCCGGTGAGCGCGATCCTCGCCGCGATCGCCATGGTCCTGCTCATCTCGCGGGGCAGCTACGGCCGGGTCCAGTACCTCTTCGTCGTCGTCGGCGTCGGCGTGTCCGTCGCCTACGCGCTCTCGGCGTTCCTGGCCGCAGCCCGACTGGGGCCAGGCGGCCCAGGCGCTCGTCGCCCCACAGTCTCCAGGTCTCGGGCGCGTACTGGCTCGCCGTCGTCGGCACGGTGGGCACGACGATCACGCCCTGGGGCCAGGCGTTCATCCAGGCCTACGTCGTGGACAAGCGGCTCGGTCCCGAGGACATCGCGGACGAGCGGGTCGACGTCGGGTCTGGGCGCGCTCATCACCAACGTCATCGCCGCCTTCATCGTCATCGCCTGCGCGGCCACGCTCTGGTCGACGGGCGATCACGAACGTCACCGATGCCGGCGCAGGTCGCGCAGGCGCTCGGCCCGCTCGCCGGCGACGCGGCCACGGTCCTCTTCGCGCTTCGGGCTCGCTCGCGGCGTCGCTCCTCGGGCTCGGTGTCGTGCCCCTGTCGAGCGCCTACACCGCGTGCGAGGCGTTCGGCTGGGAGACCGGCGTGGACTGGCGCTGGCGCGAGGCGCCGGCCTTCTACGGTCTGCTCGCGTTCTTCGTCGGGTTCGCCGCGCTCTTCGTCCTGATCCCCGGCCTGCCGCTCATCCAGGTCATGTTCCTCGCCCAGGTCGTCAACGGCATCCTGCTGCCGTTCATCCTCGTCTTCGTGATGCTGCTCGCGCGGGACCGCGCACTCCTGGGCCCCCTGGCCAGCGGGCGATTCCTCCAGGCGATCGGCTGGCTGGTGACGGCCCTGCTGATCCTCCTCTCGATGGTCCTGGTCTGGGCGAGCCTGGCCGGCGGGGCCGGGTGACAGACCTCGTCTGAGGCGCTCTGCAGGGCATCCATGGGCCTTCTGGGGCTCCCCGGACCACAAACAGGCGGGGTGTGTCCTCCACCACTCTGTCCGGCCCGCGATGGGCACCAGCGAGGTCACGCTAGGGCCGATCGCCGGCCCGACTGTCGGCGCCCCGCTTCGGCCGGCCGTCGCTGAGCGGACCCCGCGGCGTCGCCGGCCGTGGCGTGGCCGGCCGTTGTTGCGCTGGGGCCAACAGAACCCCCCGGAGAGCCGGACGGCAGAGCCCTCGTCGCCGCACCGGGGGGTCCCATCCCGTGCCGATTGTGGTCCGCGATTCACAGTCCTCCGATCCGAGCGTCCCAGTCCAGGACGTTCGGCGGCTGTGAAGGACCCGATAAGCGCGGTTTGATGGACTACAGACAACATGGGCCAGGTCGAGTCAGACGCCGAACGGAGCCGCAACCCTTCGCCACGCACGTGAGGAGCCGCGTCATGGAGCGAGAGGCGCGAGAGCAATCCGCGAGCGGGCTCGAGAGACGAGCGGTCCAACGGGGCGACCGCCAGCTCCGGCGCACCGCATTCGCGTTTGCCGAAGACCTCCGCGGCCTCCGGCTCCGAGCCGGCGTCTCCCAGGCGATGGTCGGCAGAGCGATTGGGGTCGATCGGTCGGTCATCTGCCGGATGGAAGCCGGCGATCTCGGCGTTAGCCTCGAAGTCCGATCGCGAGCCGCCGCGACGCTCGGGGCGACCCTCAAGCTATCTCTCTACCCTGACGGCGCGCCGCTCATCCACGACGCGGCGCACGCCCGGATCATCGAGCGCCTCCTGGCCGCCCGGCACCCGCGCTGGCGAGCGACCCTCGAGGCTCCAATCCCCGGCCCGGGCCATCGTTCGACGGACGTGCGGCTCGATCACGGCCAGGACGTGATCCTCTTCGAGGTCGAGACCCAGGTGCGGCGCCTCGAGGAGGTCATCCGGGGACTTCACGCCAAGCGCGCAGCGGTCGTGGCGAGCTTGGCCGATGCGACGGTCCGCGCGCACGCGGTCCTCGTGCTGCCGCCGACCAGGCACCATCGTTCGCTCGCGCGAAGCCACCCACAGACGATGCGCGTTGCCTTTCCGATTGCCGCGGCAGAGCTACGCGTCGCGCTCGCAGCCCCCCGCGGGAGTTGGCCGGGCGACGGGCTGCTCTGGATCGGCCGCAGCTGACGGGTTCGCGAACGTCGGCCCTGCGGATTTGGGCTGTCGGCCCGCCCCGCCGGCTCGGGCTGCGGCCCGGGCTACCCGGCCGGAAGCGCGCCCAAACGCCAAGGGGGCCGGCCCAAGCGCCGGCCCCCTTGGCGAGCGATCACGCGGTCCCGCGTCGCACGCGGGATTGAATGGCTACCTGACGGTGATCGGCACCACCTGGATGGTGGTCCCGAGATTGACGTTCGAGGTCAGGCTGGCAGAGAGACCGTAGGTCCCGGGCCCAATCCCGAAGGCGTCGTAGGTGAAGGTCACCGACCCGCCGGGGACCGGCGGAGCGGTGTTGACGCGGTACTCCGCGTCCGTGACCGGCCCGCCGGCCACGATGGCGCCGCTCGTCGCGTCGCGGTTCTCAGCGCCGGCCAGCAGGCCATCGGGAGAGCCTGCGCCGATGGCGCCTTCCACGAGCCAGATCCCCTCGGGATCGGGCGCCAGGGTGATCCAGATCTGGAACGAGCGGGTCAGCGCGGTCCCGTAGATGGGAACGCCCTCCCAGTCGAGGATCAGCCAGTCCGTCACGAGGTCCGTGAGGATGCCGATCCGCATCGCCCCGCCGGTCGCGGGGTTGAGGTCCGTCCAGTACGGGGCGAGGACGTTGTTCGGGCGGGCGGGCGAGGGCAGCGATGCCGGCGGCGCGAACTGGACGTCGCTGCTGTCACCGCCACCGACGACCGCGTACCCGTCGGAGACGATCCCGATCCGGTTGTAGGTCTCGGATCCGTACTGGAAGGCGGGGACGCCGAAGTTGGTGATCGTCTCGTCGCCGACTCCGGCGATCGGCGCGATCCCGAAGAGGGAGAGCGGGAGATAGCCTCCGTCCGGGCTGCCGCCCGGGTCGAGGCTGACCGAGGTAATGGTGGGCGCCAGGGCGGGGCTGAGGGTCCCGCTCCAGGTCGCCGTCCCCAGGCCACCCATCGCGGGAGCCGAGACGTTGCGGATGTCGAGGCCGGCGCCGCCGCCCGGGCCGCCGCGCCGACCGCCGCCAGCGGCACCCCCGGAGGTGACCACGATGGACGCCTGGGCCGCCACCGGCGCCAGGTTCTGGGCGGTCACGGTGCAATGGGCCGCGCCTCCGGTCACGATCTCGGTCGGCGCGCAGATGTGGGTGAGCTGAACGGTTCCGGCTGCCTGCTGCTTGAAGAAGGCCACCGGCAGGACCGCGGCGTTGTACGCGGGTCGATCCGGCCGCAGGGTGATCTGCCCGAAGTACTGAGCGCTCGGCAGCGTCGGAGCGCTGATGGTGATGCTGATCGTGGCGGACTGGTCAGGGGGCACCAGCAGGCTCGCGGGCGTGACCGTGATCGTCGCGCCGGCGGGTGCCTGCGTCTCCGCGGTGAGCCTGAGGGTGGTGCCGCTCACGTTCTTGAATGTGCGCGTCGTCGTCACCGAGCCGGGCATCGCGGGGGCATCGATGCTGGGAACGTTCAGGTCGATCCGGGCCGGCGGGTTGGCGGCGGCGACGAGGAAGTCGAAAGTCGAGATGTCGAACGTGACGCTCGGGTTGATCGCCCGGTCGGCTCGGATCGAGCCGGCGCCACGGTCGAACGGATCGGACGGCGTCACGCCGTCCTCCTTGAGGACGCTCTGAACCGACGAGGTCATGAGGGCCGACTTGATCTGGCCCGGCGTCCAGCTCGGATGGGCGGACTTCACCAGGGCCGCCACGCCAGCCGCATGGGGTCCGGACATGGACGTCCCGGCAATGGCCTGGTAGAGCTGTCCGGGCGGGCCGACTGCAACGTCCACCGGGGCCGGGGTGTTGCCGGCCAGGATCTGGATTCCGGGTGCCGTGATGTCGGGCTTGATGAAGTCGCCCAGCGGCCCCTTGGACGAGAACGAGGTCATGACGTCGCCGAGGACCGGCTGGCGGCTGCTGTTGTTCCACTGGGCGGTGACGCCGGTGTGAGAGCCGAGGAACGCCAGCATCTCGGCCGCGGGCGAGGGACCCTCGATCATGATGGTCGGGACCCAGAAGTTGTCGGTGAAGAGATCCTGGCGGGTGGGGTTGTAGAGGATCATCCCGACCGCCCCGCCCTGCAGGACGTCGAAGCTCTTCAGGTTCCGGCCGCCAACGCCGCCACGCTGGCAGACGACGACCTTGCCGGTCGCGCTGCCCGGGGCCAGCGGCGTCGCGCAGTACGTGTCGCCACCGACGGCCGTCGCCAGGACGACCGGGGCGGCCGAGGTCAGCGCCGGCACGATCGTCGAGCCGGTGGCCGTGTAGGTCTGGCCATTGCCGGCGACGAGCCGAAGCGTCGAGAGGAACATGCTGTCGTAGGTCGACGCGCCGACCGTCGTGACCCACGGGCCACCGTGGTCGGTCGTGGCGGCCGCTGGGCCGGCGTTGCCGGCCGAGACGTTCACCGAGATCCCGGCCGCGTAGGCGTCCAGGAAGGCAAGCTCGACCGGGTCGCTGTACGGATCGGCGCCGCCGGAGATCGAGAAGTTGATGACGTCGACGCCATCGATGATCGCCTGCTCGACCGCATCGACCGAGTCGGAGTTGTAGCAGCCCTCTGACAGACAGACCCGGTAGGCGATGACGCTGGCACCGGGAGCGACGCCACTCACCGGGCCGCGGTCGATGCCCATGATCGGGGCACTGGCCACGACAGACCCGGCGGCCGTCGTGGCGGTGTGGGTGCCGTGGCCGTCCGCGTCACGGGCCGAGCACTGACCGGTCACGTTGTTGCAGAACTCGCCCGGCAGGGCGTCCAGCAGATCCATGTAGGTGGTCGTGAAGGCGTACGCGCCGAGGAGCTTGGAGTTGCAGCTGAAGGGGGCTCCCAGCAGGGGATCGCTGCCCCCGAACTGACACGCGAACCCCGAGCTTGCGGCTGGTCGCCGGCCGGCGCTGGCGAGCATCGGGTGCTCGGGCCAGATGCCCGAGTCGAGCACGCCGACGATTACGCCGGCGCCGGCGTTGCTGGATCCGCCGAACTGGCGCCATGCCGACGTGGCGCCGACGAAATCGATGGAGCTGGTCGCGAGCGGCTGCTCCAGGCTGTCGCTCTGGACGGCCACGACCCCCGGCACGCTGAGCAGGTCCTTGACCCGGTTGGCCGGCAGGCGGACCGAGATGCCGCCGAACGCCGTCAGGAACGAGCGGCCGACGACCGCCCCGGGCACGCGCGCCCGAACCGCCTGGGACGCACCTCGGGCGACGGCGTCGACGTGGGCGCCGTAGCGCTGGACCGCTGCCTGGTTGTCGCGGAGCCTCCTGCCGGTCACGCTCGGGCTCGTGGCGGCGTACCCTGGCAGGTCGCCGGAGTAGGCGGCGACCGAGTCGACGTCGAGCTTGACCATGACGCTGACGAGGCCGGAGTCGGTCCGTGCCAGCAGCGCGGAATTGCTCGTGGCGAGCTGTCCGCTGACCGACTTGGCGACCGAGATCGTCTGACCGCCGGCGATCGGGATGGCGGTCAACTGGGGCCGCTCGGCCGCAACTGCCGGCCCGGCCATGGACGCCGCGACGAGGACCGCGGCGCAGAGCAACGCGAACCTGGCTCTCACGACTCTCATCCTCCGCATCCGGCATGCTCGCAGGGGTGCGTGGACCCGCCGGTCGGCCACAGCAGGGGACGCTACCCGGGGCGCCTGGAGACACGAGAAACGTACGCCTGCGGCGGCCTCAGGGTCAACGCAGGTGCGGCCCACGAACCAGGGCGGCGCCTCGCGGCGCCGCCCTTTCGGTCGTTGCCTGCCGGGCGAGACCCGCCCGGATTGAAGTCGCCTACTTCACTGAGTACCTGACGATCGGCGAGAGGGACGCCAGGTTGTAGCGCGTCGCGTTGGCTCGGACTCGGATGTACCAGTCACCCGTCTTGCTCCACGTCCAGGAGAACGTGGCCGAGCCGCTGCTGAGGACCTTGGTCGCCGAGGTCTGGAAGACCCAGGCCCCACCGACGCGCTTGTAGATGAGGAAGGTCGCTGACTGGGTGCCGGCCGGCGCCTTCGGCCGGATCACCGCGGTGTACGTGATCCGGGTGCCGTGCGCGATCGACTGTGTCGATCTCGACGCAGGACGGGTCTGGGCGGCGTGGTAGACGTTCACCGCCACCACGTTGCTCGTGCCGGCCCCGAGGCCGGCCGCGCCCGCGAAGACCGCCCGGAACTGGGTGTTGTAGGGCGGCCCGTACGAGTAGGCCGCGATCCCGCTCGCGTTCGTGGTCAGGTTCGCGATGGTGACCCAGTTGGCATCGGCGGGGCTGAGGCGCTGCAGTTGAACCGTCCGGTTGGCTCCCGAGGCGGCGAACTGGAGGGTCAGCGTCACGAACGCCCGATAGGTCGTCCGAGAGGCGCTGGAGGTCAAGACGATGTTGGCCCCGGGCAGGGCGACCGTGATGGTGGAGCTCGTCCCGGTGAAGCCACCACCGGTGGCGGTGACCGTGTGAACCGTGCCGGTCGTGGCGGAGACCGTGAAGGTCACCGTGGCGACGCCGCTGGCGTTGGTCGTGCTCGTCGCCGCCGAGAACGTCCCTCCCCCGGTGCTGGTCCAGGTCACGACCACGCCCAGGCTGGGGACGGCGTTGCCCGACGCATCGGCAAGCTGAGCGGTGATGGTGATCGCCTGGCTCGGCGCCGGGGTGTAGGTCGACGCCGTCACCAGCCACTTGCTGGCAAGCCGGAAAGTGACCGTATTGTCCGTGCTCGTCGAGGCCAGGCTCGGGTGATTGCCGATCGAGGACGCCGCGGCATCAGCCGGAATCGAGGCGATGACGGTGCCTCCGGTGGTCATGCCGGTGACGGCGACGTTGTAGGTCGTGCCGCTGCCGGTGACCGTGGCGGTGGTGGCGCCGGCCGTGCCCGAGAGGGCGACGTCCGAGCCATCGAAGCCGGTGACGGAGGCGCTGAACACCGCCGTGAAGTTGATGGGCGCCACGCCGGTCGGATCGGCCTGGCCGGCTGCCTGGTTGATGGCGACCGACGGGCCTGCGGTGATGTCGTAGGTGACGGTGTTGTCGATAGGGGTCGAGGCGGCGCTGGCGTTGCCGGCAGCGTCGTTGGTGACGCCGGCGGCTAGGCTCACGATGACGGTCCCGCTACCAGTCATGCCCGTGATTGCCACGTTGTAGCCGGTCCCACTGCCGGTGATCGTGGCGGTCTTGACGCCCGGAGCCGTCCCCCCGACCGTGACGTCGACGCTGGCGAAGTCGGCGACGGGGTTCGAGAAGATGACGCTGAAGTTGATCGGCGATTGGGCGGTCGGATCGTGCTGCGTGAGGGCCTGGTTCACCGTCACCGTGAGCGAGCCGGGCGGATAGATCGTGACGGACAGGCCGGTGGACGCGGGGCCGGTCCCGTTGACGCTCACTTCCCGGGCCGTGAAGGCGTAGGTGCCGCTGCCCAGCGCCGAGCTCGTGATCGACCAGTTGCCGCTGCCGTCAGACGTGGCCGACCCGACGAGCGTCGCCCCCGCGTACAGCTCGATCAGTGTGGCGGCCTCGGCCGTGCCGTTGAAGGTAGGCGTCGTGTCGAAGGTGATGTTGTCCGTGGTGGAGCTGCCCGTGTCGCTGGCCGTCGCGAGATCGGGCTGCGAGGGGGCGGGCACGTTGCTGATCGTGACCGACAGCCCCGCCGAAGCCACCGACGGGCCGTTACCGGCCGCATCGGTCTGGACGGCGGTGAAGGAGTACGTCGCGGCCGCAAGCGTGCTGCTGGTGATGGTCCAGGTGCCACCGCCCGACGCGACCGTCGTGCCGACCTGCGTCGCCCCGGCAAACAAGGCCACGGTTGCGTTCGCTTCGGACGTCCCGTTGAACGTCGGCGTGGTGTCGCTCGTCTGGTTGTCGGTGTTGACGGTTCCGTTATCGCTCGACGGGTCGAGGTCGGGCGTGCCCGGCGGCCCCGGGACCGTGTTGTCGACGGTGTAGACCTGGCCCGTGAAGCCGACCGCGAGCAACTGACTCGTCGAGACGCTGGTGATGCCGCCGGCCAGCACGTTCAGGCCGAGGGTGCCGTCGCCGACGACTGTGCTGACGGTGATCGTGTAGACCGTTGGACCGCCGCTGACGACGGGAACGCCGCCGGCGGCGGTTCCCGTGGCAGCCAGGGCGAAGTCGCTGGCGTCGACGCCCGCCACGGCCTCGCTGAACGTGGCCGTCCATTGAAGCGTGTCGGCATTCGTCGGCGTGGCCTGGACCCGGTTGACCGAGAGGACCGTCGGCACGGCCGCGAAAGCGGTCGAGAACGGCAGCAGGGACGCCAGCAGCGCGGCGGTGACGGCGAAACCTGCGACCAGCGAGCGACGGGTCCCGGGGACCGTGTTCGGCATGGATGAACCCTCCATCTGCCTGCCGTTGAGATCGGCCGGCGCCCACGCACCGGCCCGACAAGGGACGCGCGTCTTGCAGTATGACCCCAGTATGACGCCGTCCCGTTACCGGCGGATCACCTGGGCCTTGGCTGATACGCCCACGGGCGTGGCCCGTTTCCAACCCCTCGGGCGCCCCGCTGTTCCCGCGTCACGGGACGATCCAACGATAGGCCGCCGAGGCACCGGAGGCGAATTCGGTGGTGGCGGCAGCGGTGACCCGCACGGTGTAGGTGCCGCTGCGTGAGGCCCGCCAGGCGAACGTCGCCCGCCCGTCGCCGCTGGTCCGGACGAGCGTCGCCAGGACCCGATAGGCGCCCCGCGCAGGGTCGAACCACGAGAGCGTCAACGCGACCGGCGTGGCGGGGTTCGCGGGCCCGAGCATGGCGGTGACGACCACCCTGGATCCGAGCGCCGCGCTGCGGCGGACCGCAGGCCCGGGGCCGGCCAGCGTGACCGTCCTCCGCACCAGGACGCGCACACCCGGGCTCGTCGTCGGGGCCGACACCTCGTTGCCCGAGTAGGCGACGCGGAAGGACGTGTTCCGGTCGACGACCTGGCGGCTGAAGAACCCTCCCGACGCGTCAGGGAGGAGTGGCTCGACCGGGAGCCAGGTCCCGTCCGTGTCGAGCCGCTCGAGGTTGAAGGTTCCGCCAGGCCGGCCGTCGGTCGAGCCGGTGAGGAGGACCGTGGTCCCGCGGGCGGCTGTTCGCGGTGAGGCAGCAAGGCTGAGCCGAGGCGCCTGGAGCGGTCGGATCGTCCACGTGCCCACCGGCGCGAGGGCGTTGCCGGCGATGTCGGCGATCGCCCCGAGAGTCAGCACGTACGTCGCCCCCGGCACGAGGTCCGAGGACGGCGCGAACGTGCCGGTGTTCGTGGCGGGCACCCAGGCATACGTGCCGTACACGACCGTGCCTTCGGAGTCCTGCATGATGAGCCCGAGCGACTGCCACGAGGAGGCCCGGATCGGCTCGGAGAAGCGGACCGAGATGACCGGCCGCGGGGCGGGACCGGCGCCACCGGGCTCGGGAACGCGGGCGACGACGCTCGGGGCGATCCGATCGAGGACGATCGAAGCCTGTGCGGATCGCTGAGACATTCCCCTGTACGTCACGGACCCGCGCCCAGAGGTCCTTGGGTCCGTCGACTCCGGCCAGCATCCTGTGGCTGGTCGGAGCGAAGGGCTGCCAGGCTTCCCAGACCGATCCGTCTGAGCTGAACTGCATGTCGGCGACGCCGACTGAGGTCGTCGGTCGCAACGACCGACACCGCGACGTCCGGATCGGCGGTCGCCGGAGCACCCCCGTCCAGCGTGAGCGAGACATTCGGGTGCGATCGTGTCGTTCCCAATCACGACCGTCAGGCGGTAGGTGCCCTCGGTCTCACCGAAGCTGCTGACGTCGACGTAGAAACGCCCGCCGTCGGCCGTCGAGTAGGCCAGCGATTCGGCGCTGGTCGGACCGGTCGACTTGGCGACCATGCCGGTCGGGGCGTAGATCGAGGTCGCGCTCGAGTCGAAGAGGTAGAGGTCGTAGTCCGTCCCCGGCGAACCGGTGAGGGAGAGGAGCAGGACCCGATCCGCGGCGACGTCGATCCGGTAGACCGCGTCGATGGCCGATCCGCCCAGCCGGCCGGTCACGATCGGGGCGGGCAACGGGACACCCGGGATCTCGTTCGGGTTGTCAGCCGCCCGGACGCTCGCCGGGAGGCCCGCACCCGCGAGCGCGAGGAGGAGCGCCAGGATCAGCGCGACGGAGGTTCGAGACACTGCCGGCAGCGTAGCAGGAACCTCGTTCCTCGGAATCGTCAGGCGGGTCCCCCGAGGAGGACCCGCCTGTCTTCAATGCCTGTCAGGTGGGCCCGGCGAGAGGCCGGGCCCAGGGCTGAAGGAGGTGACTACTTGCCGTAGGCGCGAACGGTGTTGCTGAGGTTACCGAACACGACCACGCGGTAGTAGCGATAGGCCTTGTTGAGGACCTTGGGGCTGTAGTAGGCGTAGCCGTCGCTGGTGATGCGGCGGTTCGTCTCCAGCGTCCAGGCCGTGTCTGCGGTCTTGACCCAGATCTGTGCGAGGGTCGCCCGCGGGCGCGCCGGCCGCCTTGAAGCGGAGCGTGACACGGGAACTCTGCTTGACGACCACGGTGTTGAGGCCAAAGGCACTCGCAGCGCGGACGTTGTTACCGGCCGCGATCCAGGCGTCAACCTGGGCCGAGCCGATTCGGGCGTTCGAGACCGTCGCCTGGAACTGGACGAAGGTGGGCGACCCACCAAGGCCGAAGACGTTGACCAGGACGTTGCCGTTCGGGGCGTCCGCGGTGGTGATGTAGTGAATGTTGCTGATGACGACCTTGCCCTGGCCAGTCAGCGACTGCTGCATAACCGTGAACTGGAACGCCACCTGATGGGTCCCGCCGATGAGATCAGGCTGGGTCCCATGGCAGAGCGAGCCAGGGGCGCAGGAACGACACGCCGCTGATCACGACGCCGCCCGAAGCGGTGGCGACCGGGACGTCAGCGGTATTGAGGGACTTCAGGAACGTGTCCTGGATGAAGTTGTTGCTGGTCCGGAGAGGACCTCGACGCAGATCGTCTCGCCGTTCTTGAGCTGGCCGATGCCAGTCTCGGCAACCTGGAGGTTGCCTGAGAGGGCGTCCAGGGCTCCGGCCGGGATGGTGGGCTGGCTCAGCGCCGTCACCGCGACCTGGCTGCGGAAGACGCTTGGTGGCGATCTGCACGGTGGCCGACAGCTGGTCGGTCAGCAAGTCGCTGCCGATCCAGATGTCCATCGCCTGCGAGCCCGGCGTGCTGTTGGCCGGCACGTCGATGAGCGGGCCTGTGGTGAAGTCGGCGTTGCCGATCAGGATCGTCGAGGCCGTCGTGCTGGCGGTCCAGACGGTCCAGTAGTAGCAGTAGTCGCCATACGTGGTGTCGAATTCAGCCGTACCCAAGACGATGTTCGTCCGGGGACGCGACGGCGCCTTCGCGCAGCCGCAGGTTACCCGCTGTCACCTTGGCCCAGGGGCCTGGCGAGGTGAAGAACGGCTCCTGGGGCAGGCAGACCGTGAAGATGTTGAACGCACCCGAGACCGTCGGTGAAGAAGCCGGCCTGGAGCTCGGTGATCGTGGTCAGTCCGGCGGGCTGGGCGTTCTCACCGATGTAGACGGTCGTCGGCGTCGCCGTGGCGCTGATGCCGCGGCTGACGACAGCGTTGGTCTCGCTCGCCGGGGAGACGAGGAGGCCGCCGCCCAGCGTGACGCCGACCGAGACGAAGGTCCCACCGGGGACCGTCGTGGCCACGTCGTAGAAGAAGTTGCTGATCACGACCGTATCTTGGCCGGCCGTCCCCACGACCGTGAAGGTCGCGGTCTTGCGATCGACCGAGAGGGTGGTCAGCTGGCTTGCGCCACCGTTCAGGGCCCGAGAGTGGACGGGTTGAGAAGAGCACGCCCGCCGTGTTGATCGTGAGGGTCACGGCCGTGCCGGTGGTGGTCGAGAAGAGGCTCGTTCCCGAACCGGCCTGCTCCATGAGGGTCAGGTTGGCGGCCGGGGCGTTGTTCTCGCCCGGGAAGACCGGCGGGTTGCCGGCCGAGGTGAGGAGCACCGCATTGACGACGGTGCCCGGCGAATCGATGATCCCGTTCGGGGCGCACGAGTTCGTCTGGCTGACGACCTCGCCCGCGTTGTGGACGTTGACGACCGCCACCGTGGTCAGCGTCTGCTGACCGGGGAGCGGGACGCCCAGGGCGCTGACGGCGCTGATGTTCTTGGTCTCGGGGCTCGTCGCGAACGACAGGGCGCCCGAACCAAGCGTGCCGGTCACCGTGAAGAGACACGCGCCGCTCGTCACGTTGACGATGAACGACGTGTCACCGACGCCATGGCCAGCGGCCAGGGTACCGGTTGCGGTGCCGCCGGCCTGGACGGCCGCGGCGCTGGCGATGCTGCCGGCGAAGTTGGTCATCACGGCCGTGATCGCGCCCGTGGTCGCCGCGGCATCGGCGCGGATCTTGAGCCCGATGACCTTGATCGACTCGACGTTCAAGAGGTCAGAGGCCGTGATGGCGATGTGCAGGACGTCGCCGGCGCCCGTGATGGACGCGGTCGCGCCGAGCGAGCCCGGCGTGCCGAGCGGGTCGATCGTCGGCGTGCCGCTGAAGAACACATTGCCGCCGTCGATGTCGTCGATGAAGACATCGAACGAGCCGGCGCCGTTGGCGAACGACGTAGCGGTCTGCTCGGTGAAGAGGAACGTGACGGTGCCGGCGGACGTGCCATTGACCGGGACGGATCCCGCCGAAGTGACGGTCACCGAGGCCAAGGCGGCCGGAGCCATCACCGTGATGGCGAGGGAGGCGAGGAGCGTAGCGCTGAGGCCGACGCTTACCGCCTTCTTCCAGATACTCAAGGTTTGAACCTCCTAGATGAGTTGGTCGTTGGTGCCGGCCCGCAGGCCGGGTCCCGGGATGCTCCCACCCTCCTTGTCGTGGATCCCGGAGATCAGCATTCCTACTGAGACTGCCTTCCGGAAGGCCCGGAACGGCAAGACGGGCACTGCCCGCCCTGCAGTTACGGCGATGGGCTGGGCGCCCCCTCGGGCGCCGGGGTTGAGGACGGGCTCGCCGATGGCAGAGGGGTCCGCTTCGGCTTCTCCGTCGGACTCGGAGTTGGGGATTCAGATGGGCTGGCAGTCGCGCTCGGCGTGGGCTCCACGCTCGGGGTCGGCGCTGCCGTTGGAGGTGCTGTCAGGGTGGGGGTCGGCTCGGGGGTCGGCTCCGGCGTGGCCGTCGCCGTCGGCGCCACGGTGGGCTCCGTCGTCGGCTGCGGGCTCGGCGTCACGACCGGCGTCGGTTCGACCGTCGGCTCGCTCGGCTTCGGCGAAGGCGTCAACGCCGGCGTCTCCGTCGGAGACGGGGTCGCCGGCGCCACCGTCGGCGTCGGAGTCACGGTTGGGGATGGTACACCCACGATCTGGGGGAATCCCGGGATGAAAGTACTGGCGGCGAAGACGAATGCCGCGCCGATGAGGGCCACGCCGACCAGGGTGAGCACCAGCGTGCCGGTCGTGCGGACCGCACCGCGCACGATCTGTTGCCAGAGACCCGCCAGTCCGAGCCGTCGCCGGTGGCGGATCTCGCGATCGGCGATGGCCGCCGTCAGGATCCGCTCGTCGAGGTCGTCCGTGGCCGGAACGTCCGGCATGGACGCCATGAGCTCCAGCAGGCGGACGCTCTCGCGAAGCCGAGCCGCGCACGACCCGCACGTTGCGGCGTGGGCGCGCAACTCCGCCGCCTCGACGGCGGAAAGCTCGCCGAGGACGAAGGCGTCGATGAGATGCCCGGCACGGGCGCAGTCGCTCACACCACTCTTAAGGCAGGACGCCGCCCGGAAGTTGCAGGTGTGCGGCCGGGACGATGCTCTGGGCACGGGATCTCATTCGCGGCGATCCCGACTACCGGCCAGCCGCCACCAACCGGAGCGCACACGGTGGAAGCACCCCGCTATCGACGTCAGTGGCGCGATTACCGGACTCGATCAGGGCGCCGAGTCGTCCGAGAGGAGATCATGGCCCTTCGGACGGCCGAGCGAGCGGCGATCACCGCGGCGATGGCCGACGTCGCCAAGAGCGGGAAGCGGGCAGCACGCCACCTTCGCGGCGAGGTCTACGAGGTACGCGCACAAGGCGAGAACGTCATCTATCGGCTGTTGTTCGCAACGGAGGGGCGCCACAGCCAGGTCTTGCTTGCTCTGGTGTTCTTCGTGAAGAAGACGCAGCGGACGCCGGCAGATCAGATCGAGCTGGCGGAGCAGCGTCTTGCCGACTGGCGCTCCCGAAGCGAACGAGGTTCGCCTTGACGCTATAACTTTGAAAGTATAGGATACGCTTGCCATATAGAGGTACGCGTCATGGCCGCGAACAGGGACTTCCTCGCCGAACTCATCGAAGGGAGCACCGCGGAAGACCCCCTCTTCCCGCAGCTCCACGCCGCCGAGCTCGAGCGCCGCGAACTGATGCGCCAGCTTGCCGCGAAGCGCACAGAGCTGGGCCTGTCGCAGACGGAGCTCGCGCGTCGCATGCGCACGAGGCAGCCGGTCGTGTCGCGGCTCCTCTCCGGTGACGTCGATCCTCAGCACTCCACCGAGGACCGCCTGGCCGCAGCGATGGGGATGCGGATTGAGCGCCGTCTCGTTTCCGGCTAGCGATGAAGACTAGGTGCGATCCCCAGGCGAACGCTCTGATGCCAGACCTTCAGCGCGAGCACACAACCAGATAACGGCGTCTCCACCTGCCCGGGGGCCATCCCACTGGCCAGGTACTCGAGCACGTCCTTCACCGTGATCCGCATGCGGCGGAGTGGCCGGCCGGCCACTCCGCTTGCCCGGCTCGCACCCCAGGGGGAGGCGGATCAGTGGACGACGATGGTGACGGTGAAGAGCTGCGCCGGCGCCAGGCAGGGCGGCGTGGCGTGCGCGCACGGCAGCTCACCGGTCCCGGTGATGACGGCCTTGCCTGGCCGCACCGCACCGTAGCGCGGCAGCATCCGCTCGAACGTCGTCTGGAGGAGCTCGTCCAGGATCGACGGATCCGAGACCGTCACCCTCCAGTACCGGCTCTGGTCGAGGTCGACGACGATCATGGTCCCGACGGCCACGTCGACGGTCGCCCCCGAATCGGCGTTCGTGAGCGTGACCGTCCCGGACGCGACGATTCCGGCCCCGGCGGTCGGGGCAGGGCTGGCCGGTGGGACCTGGAGCGTGGGGCCGGGGCCGATCGAGGCGGGCGGGCGAGTCCGCTTGGCGGATGGGGCGGGGCTCGCCGGACTGGCACCCGCCGAAGCGCCCGGTGACCTGGGGGCCGGCGTGCCGGTCGGTTCGACGGTCGGGCTCGGGGTGGCGTCATCGGCACCGGGCGAGCCGGACACGGGCGGCCCGCCTTGGCTGCCCATCCCAGATCCGCTCGGTCCGCCGGTGGCCACCGCGGGGGTCCCGGCGAGGCCGATGGTCGAGGTCTCGCCGATGCCCGAACCACCTGGGCCACCCAGCCGGCCAGGTCCGATGATCGCGACCGCCCCGACGGCGGCGACGACGAGGATCACGATCAGCCCGACCGCCGAGACGGGGGAGACCCCTCGACCACCGCGCAGGCGGATCGTGGTGCGGGCGGGTCGATCGGGCGGGAGCGCCGCCCCGAGCCAGCCCTCGAGGTCGCCGCGGAGGCGATCCTCGAGCCCAGCTTGCGTGGGTCGAGTGTCCGGGTCTTCGTCGGCACGGTGGCGATCCGTCATCTCGGGTTCCTCGTCGTGGGCCGCGATACTCTGGGAGCGCTCGGCGGTCCTCGGGTCGGCGTCGACCGGCCCGCGTCGGGAACGGCTCTTGCCGGTCCGAACAACAAGACGCACGGGACCGTCAATTCCTTGCGGTCGGGTCAGCTGGAGCGCCGATGACGGAGCGTGACGAGCAGGCGACCGATGGCGTCCGATCCTTCGCCGACCGCTGCGCGGACGAGCGAATCGGGCTCTACCGGACGCTCCTGGCGCTGACCGGCGAGCCGGAGACCGCCGACGACCTCGCCCAGGACACGATCGTGCGCGCCCTGGCGGCCGAGGGTGGCTTCCGGGGCGACGCTCCCCTCGGAGCCTGGCTTCACCGGATCGCGCTCAACGCCTGGCGCGACCACCTCCGACGCCGCCGCTGGCGTCGCTGGCTGCGCCTCGATGCGACTGAGCCGGCGGGCCTGGGCTCGGACGACGTCGCCGTATCTGCATCGATCCTGGATCTGCGCCGGGCCCTCGCTCGGCTCCCTGACCGCCAGCGAGCGGCGATCGTCCTGCGCTACTACCACGACTACGACTACGCGGCGATCGCGCTGGCGCTCGAGACGACCCCAGGGACGGTGGGCTCGCTCCTCTCGCGGGCACTCGATCGCCTGGCGGGAGAGCTCGACCAGGCCCGACGTTAAGGGAGCTTCAGGAGGCAGGCGGTCGGCAGCCGGCCGGAGTCGGCGGCGGCGGGGTCAGGGCGCCTGCGGGGCTTCCTAAGGGGCGTCCGTGGTGTCGATCTGGCGGGCCGTGGTCTCCATCAGGCCGCGGGCCGGCTGGCGCCAATGGCCCGCGTTGGCGGCCAGTGGGCGGTCCTGCGGACCGGCCGCTGCCGGGCCTGTCGCCCGCCCGACCGCGGTCTCGCTTCCATCCCCGGGACCTGGCGCATCGCCGTCCGTTCCGAGGGCGGGGCCGAGCTGGCCGCCCCCCGGCGTCGGTTCACCGGCGTCGAGCTCATCGGCGGCGCGCGCGAGTCCGGGTTCGAGAGCCTCACGGAGCGCACGGGTGCCGCGCAGGAGGTGGCTCTTGTAGGTGTTGAGCGGGACGTCCATCGTGCGCGCCGCCTCGGCGTAGTCGAGACCGGCCACGAACCGCAGCACCACCGCCGTGCGGTACTTGAAGGGCAGTGCGGCGATGGCGTCGCCCAGCTCTCGCCGAAGCTCGGTGGCCTCGGCCGCCAGCTGTGGATCGGTGCTGGGATCGCCAGCGGCGGCCAGGTTGCCGAATACGGAGCCCGTTGGCCCACCGGTCCCGTTGCCCCCGGCCGAACGCGGGTCGAGCCCAGCGTCGATCAGCTGATCGAGTGACGTCGCAGCGACCCCGGCGCGCTTCTGAGCTGCTCGCCCGGCGAGGCGGACGGCGATCGTGTTCAGCCAGGGAGCCAGCGCCGGCCGAGGCTCGAAGCGCTCCATCGTGCGAAAGGCGGCGATGAACGCCTCCTGCACGACGTCCTCGGCGGTCTCGCGGCTGTTCACGAGACGGAAGACGAGGTTGAGGAGCCGCGGCCGATGCTGGCGGATCAGCTCCGCGTAGGCGGACTCTGAGCCTTCCTTGCAGCGCCGTACGAGCTCATGCTCGTCCCAGCCTCTCTGCTCCACGCGCCCTCCGCTGATCGGCCTCCGCATCGGTCGTGCCGCAACCCTCGGCCATGCCGCGCTCCGCGGCATGGCCGCACCCTGCGGCTCCGCGCGTCGTGGGTCGCCATCCGGGCACGACGGGTCGGACGCACAGCCGTGCGCCGCGACAGGGTGAGTCTGCCACACGCCCGGTGGGACGGCTACTGGCCCGACCCGGTTCCCTCGGAGCACGCGATCCGGACGAGGCCCGCGGAGCGCAGACCGGACGACTCGGCTGGACCCCGCCGGGGTCTGTGCGCCGACGGTCATGTCGCGGCCAGCTGCCCGGGTTCCCGGACACAGGCTCGCAGCGTGCGGTCAGAACCGTAGAGTCGATCGCGGAGTCCTCCCTGCGTCGCCTGAAGACATCGTGAAGCGGCGTGCAGGGCCCGGGCAGTCCGGCAGCGCAACTGCAGTGCCGGATGAGTCGGGGGAGAGCGCACCCGGCCAGTATCGCCCGATGGATGACCAGCGGGCCGGCGCCGCGTTCCGGGCGGTCCGGGTGCACCGCCACCTCCGTCAGGAGGACGTCGCCCTGACCGCCCGATGCTCGCGGGCAGCCGTCTCCCGGATCGAGCGCGGCCACCTCTCGACGCTCTCTGTGGAGAAGCTCCGCGCGGTGGCCGCAGCCCTGGACATCCGCGTCGAGATCGAGGCACGCTGGCGGGCCGGTGAGCTCGGTCGGCTGCTCAGTGGGCGCCACACCGCCATGCACGAGGAGGTCGCGCGGCGATTGGCCGGTCTGCCAGCCTGGACGTGCGAGGCGGAGGCCTCGTTCTCGATCTATGGCGAGCGCGGTGTCATCGATCTGCTGGCCTGGCATGCGAGCCGGCGGGCCCTGCTCGTGATCGAACTGAAGACGGACCTCACGGACCCGGCTGGCCTCATCGCCCAGGTCGGTCGTTATCGGCGGCTGTCGAGGGCGCTCGCCCGCGAACGTGGTTGGGTGCCCGAAACCGTGAGTGCCTGGGCGATCCTGGCCGACACGGATGCGAATCATCGCCGCCTCAGCCAGTTCGCTCGACTGCTGCGGAACGCGTTTCCCGCGGATGGCCGCACGATGCGGCGCTGGCTCGAGGATCCCCTCGGATCGGTCGCGGCACTGTCTTTCCTCGCCAATGCACACGGGAGGAACGTAGACCCGACAACGAGGGCGGCCGAGCGAGTTCAGCGGCCTGCCAGGGCAGGTGGGGCTGCTCCGAAGGCGGGCGGCCGTGCGTGACAGCCGTCCCGCCGCACCGGCCATTCGCGCGCGGCGGTCAGGGCGACGGCACAGAAGGCCGGCTAACGTTCCGGGGGCGTGCGTTAGCGAGGAAACCCGCGAGATCGCCCCGGGTGCCCCGAGATCGCCCGAGGAAACCCGCGAGGTCGCCCCGGCGCCCCGAGATCGCCCCGGCGCCCCGAGATCGCCCCGGCGCCCCGAGATCGCCCCGGCGCCCTGCGCGCGGGCGCTACATCATGACCAGGCCGCCGTCAACGGCGAGGACGTGGCCGGTGATGTACGAGGCCTCGTCGGAGGCCAGGAAGGCCACCGCGGTCGCGACTTCATCGGCGCTCCCGAATCGGCCCAGCGGAGTCGCCTTGCGGATCGCGTCCTGGATGTCGGCCGGCAGCCCCTCGGTCAGCTCGGTCAGGACGAAGCCGGGCGCGACGGCGTTGCAGGTGATGCCGCGGCTGGCGACCTCGCGAGCGGTCGCCTTGGTGAGGCCGATCAGGCCGGCCTTGGCCGAGGAGTAGTTCGCCTGGCCGGCGTTGCCCGCCTGGCCGGACACCGAGGTGACGTTGATGATCCGGCCGGCCCGCGCCCTCAACATCGGGCGCATGACGGCCTTCGTCGCGTAGAAGGCACCCGACAGGTTCGTGTCGATCACCTCGCGCCACGCCTCGACGCTCATCCGCAAGATGAGGTCGTCGCGGGTGATCCCCGCGTTGTTGACCAGGATATCGACCTTGCCGAAGGCCCCGAGGGCGGCGGCGATCAGCCCTTCGGCCGCCGCGGGGTCGGTGACGTCTCCCTGGTGCGCCAGCGCCTGGCGGCCGAGCGCCTCGATCGCGGTGACGGTCTCGACGGCCGCCGCCGCGTTGCCGCGGTAGCTGAAGGCGACGTCGGCCCCCTGGGTCGCCAGCCGGATCGCGATCGCCCGGCCAATTCCGCGCGAGCCACCCGTGACCACGGCCGCCTTGCCCGTCAGATCGATCATGCGGGCACCCCCGTGGGCGGCGGTGCGGCCGGGGCCGTGGGCGGCGAGGCGGCCAGGGCGGCGTCCGCTGCGCTCGGGCCGTGCGGATCGACCTCGTCGCCCTCGGGAGGCACGATCGTTGGCTGGTTCAGGTAGTCAACCAGCCTCGGCGGCAGGGGGCCGACGCTCGACCAGCCCTCAGGGAGGCGGACGGTCACGTCGCCGGGCCCGATCGCAGCGGCCCGGACCCCCAGGCTGGGGTCGGCCGTCCACTCGAGCGTCACCGCCCCGGACGTGAAGCCGGCGCCGAAGGCCACCAGCACGATCCGATCGCCGACCCGGACCCTGCCCGCGTCGACCGCCTCGGCGAGCGCCAGCGGCACCGAGGCCGCCGACGTGTTCCCGTAGCGATCGAGGTTGATGAAGATGCGGTCCATGGAGAAGTCGAGGCTCTTGGCCACCGATTCGATGATCCGCAGGTTCGCCTGGTGGGGAATGATCAGGTCGATGTCGTCGGCGGTCAGCCCCGCCCGGGCGATCGAAGCGAGCGCCGTCGAGGCGATCGTCTTGGTGGCATAGCGATAGGTCTCGCGGCCCTCCATCCGGATGTAGTGGCCACCGCCCTCGACCGTCCCCGCCGCGGGCGGCACCGCCGACCCACCGGCGGGCAGCCAGATCATGTACGCCCCGGAGGGCTCGTTCGTCAGCTCCATTCCCAGCGTCCCGCCGGGCGCCTCGGCTGCGGACAGGACGATCGCGCCCGCGCCGTCCCCGAAGAGCACGCAGGTGTTGCGATCGGAGTAGTCGGTGAACCGAGTCAGCACCTCGGCGCCGACGACCAGGACATGGCGCGCCATCCCGGCGGTCACATACGCGTGCGCCACCGAGTAGGCGTAGACGAAGCCCGAGCAGGCGGCCGCGATGTCCATCGCCGCCGCCCGGGCGTTGCCGATGGCCTCCTTGACCAGCGACGCCGTCGATGGCATCCAGTAGTCGGGAGTCAGCGTCGCCACGAGGATGAGGTCGATCTCGTCCGGATCGAGGCCCGCCACGGCGATCGCTCGCCGCCCGGCGACCGCCGCCATCGAGGCGGTCGTCTCGTTGGCCGCGGCTACCCGTCGCTCGCGGATGCCGGTCCGGCTCACGATCCACTCGTCGGACGTGTCGACAATCCGCTCGAGGTCGGCATTGGTCAGGATGGCGGCGGGTGCATAGGAGCCCCAGCCGGTAACGTGGGCATGGACTCGGTCGGGCTGCGACCGAGCCGGCGCAGCGCTGGGCGCGGGGACGGTCGAGCCACCTGGCGTGCCGACCCGGGGGGACTCGCCTGCGGTCATAAGGGCTCTACCTCGATGAGCGGCTGCTTCGCCTTCACCAGCGTGCCGTTGTCGGCGACGACCCGGACGACCCGGCCGGCCAGGTCCGACTTGATCTCGTTGAAGAGCTTCATCGCCTCGATCAGCCCGATCACCTGCCCGACCACGACCTCGCTGCCTGCCTGGACGAAGGGCGCCGAGGCCGGGGTCGGTGAGGCGTAGTAGATCCCGGTCAGCGGGGCCAGGACGGCTCGCGTGGCATACGAACCGCCGCCCGGCGCCCCGGCGCGGTCACGTCCATCGGTCGAAGGGGCCCCTCCGGGACTTCGTCCGGACGCCCCCGGACTGCCGGGGCCGACTGCGCCGGGGGGATCCCCGGGGGCAACGCTCGCCGCGTCGATCACGCGGGGCTTGCGCAGGACGAGCGAGGTCCCGCCGGCCTGGACCTCGAGCTCGATGAGATCGCTCCGCTCGAGGAGGCCCGCCAGGCGATCGAGCAGGTCGAGCAGCGAGCGATCGCCGATCGAGAGCGAGCCGTTCACCGGGCCGGGCCCGACCGCGATGACCGGATCCGTTGCTCTGGGGGTGGCGTCGGGCGTCGGCTCGGACGCTACCGTCATCGCCGGATCCACCACCGGGCCCTCCACCTTTCGCGGCTCATCGTCTGGCATGGCCGTTCATGCTCCATCCCAACGCCGAAAGACGAGCGCCGTGTTCTGGCCTCCGAACCCAAACGAGTTCTTGAGGGCAACGCGAAGCGGCCGCCGCTTCGCCTGTCCGGGCGTGAGGTCCATGCCCGCGCCCTCGTCGTCCGGCTCGACGAGGTTTCGGGTCGGTGGAATCAGCCCCTGGCTGAGCGCGAGCACGGTGGCGATCGACTCGATCGCGCCTGCCGCGCCGAGGGTGTGGCCGAGCATCGACTTGTTGGCGGTCACGCTGACCTCGCCGACGCGATCCCCGAAGAGCGTCCGCAGGGCCATCAGCTCGGCGGGGTCGCCTTCCGGCGTCGAGGTCGCGTGGGCGTTCACGAGATCGACCACCTCGGGCGCTATCCCGGCCTTCTGCAGGGCACGCCGCGCCGCTCGCACGGCTCCCTCGCCGCCTGGCGCCGGAAGCGTCACGTGCGAGGCGTCCGCGGTGGCTCCGTATCCCACGACCTCACCGAGGACGGCCGCGCCGCGACGCAGGGCGTGCCCGAGCTCCTCGAGGACGAGCGCCCCGGCGCCATCGCCCATCACGAAACCGTCGCGACCCCGGTCGAAGGGGCGCGAGGCGGCCTCCGGGTCGTCGTTGCGCGTCGACAGCGCCCGCATCGCGCAGAAGCCGGCCATCAACCCCTCGGAGACGCCTGCCTCGGAGCCACCGGCGACCATGACGTCCGCGTCGTCGCGGCGGATGATCTCGAACGCCTCGCCGATGGCGTGCCCGGACGAGGCGCAGGCGGAGACCGTGGCGAAGTTAGGGCCCCGCATCCCGAAGAAGATGGCGACCTGTCCGGCGGCGATGTTGGCGATCGCCATCGGGATGAAGAAGGGACTGACCCGATCCGGGCCCCGCTCAAACAGCATGCGAGCCTGTTCGAGGAAGGTCGTCCCGCCGCCCAGGCCGCTCGCCATGACGACTCCGAAACGGTCGCCCAGATCGCCCTCGACCCGCTCCGCGAACCCGGCCTGGCGGAGCGCCTCGGCGGTTGCCACGAGCGCGTACTGGGTGTAGCGGTCGTTGCGACGCTGGTCCTTGCGGTCCAGCACAGCGCCGGCATCGAAGTCGCAAATCTCCGCGGCGATCCGGGAATCCAGCCGCGACGGGTCGAACGATTCGATCGCCTGCACGCCCGAGCGCCCCGCCACCAGACCGTCCCAGGTGCTGGGGACGTCGTTGCCAAGCGCCGTCACGGCGCCCATGCCGGTGACGACCACGCGCCGCGTCACCGAGCCCCCTCGGCATCGGCGGGCCCACGGGTGGTCGGTCGGCAATGGCGCCGTTCCGTCATCAACGCACCAGTCTCCCGGTCCGGATGGTGGCGGCCCGGTAGACGTCACCGGGGAGGCCTCTCGCCGCGACGGAGTCGGCCGCCGTCAGGACGTCGTAGGGGACGCGCTTGATCTCCGCGGTGACCTCGCCGCCCGCGATGTCGACCATGGCCCAGGAGGCGGTCGGGTCGCCGTCGAAGACGTAGCCCGCGCTGCCGTCGTTGATGATCATCTTCCAGCCAAAATCGCGGACCTCGGGCACGTGGGTGTGGCCACAGCAGACGAGGCGGGCGTCAGTCCGCGAGATGCGCTCCAGGGTGGCCGTCGGGTCGAGCTCCTGGTCGAGACCGGCGGTCTGCGATCCCGGCGATGCGTGGCAGATCAGGACGAGCACGTCATCGAGGCGAAGCCGACGCTCCGAGGGCAGGCGGCGCAAGTACTCGACCCGCTCGGCGCCGAGCGCCTCGTGGGCCCACTCGGCGGCCGCCCGGAACGAGTCCGGCGGCCCCTCGGGAAACCAGGGGAACGCGGCGGTGTAGTCGAAGTCGGCCACCGCGATGTCGGTATTGCCGGCGATGACGAGCGCCCCGGCGGCCTCCAGCTCGCGGATGCCGTCGACCGCGGAGACCGGGTCCGCGCCGTTCAGGGCGAGATCGCCGGCAATCGCGACCACGTCGGGGGCGGCCGCCTTCACGGCCTTTCGGACCGCCTCGAGCGCCTGGGCGTTGCCATGCACGTCGGAGAGGATCGCGAGGCGCGTCATCAGCGCAGCACCGACGCGTCGGGGATGATGAAGGAGAGCGTCGCCTCGCAGGCGACCTCGCCGGCCACGCTGGCCACCCCCTTGCCTCGCCCGAAACGCCGGCCGAGCTTCTCCATCGTGACCTCCAGCCGCAGGACGTCGCCCGGGCTGACCACTCGCTTGAAGCGGCACTCGTCGATCGCGCCGAAGAGCCCGATCCGGTCCCCGAAGCCCTCTTGCTTGGCCACGTAGACCGCCATGGTCTGGGCGAGGGCCTCCACCTGGAGGACGCCGGGCATCACCGGCAGGCCCGGGAAATGCCCCTGGAAGTACCACTCCGTGGCGGTCACCGCCTTCTCGCCGACGATCCGCTGCGCGGCCTGGTCGTACTCGACGATCCGATCCACCAGGAGGAACGGCCAGCGATGCGGAATGAGCGCCTCGATCTCACGGGTGCTGTGGACGATCTGGCTCACGGGCGACTCCGGCTGAGGCGGGTCCAACTCGGGCGTGGCCAGCCCATGCCGGCTCCGCCTGGGTGGCTGAGGCAGGTCCTGCTCAGGTGGCTCCGCCCCGGGCGGTTCGGGCCGGTGGGCAGGGAGTGCCGTTCGTTGCGGTGGGTCAAGGGGGAGCCGGGCCCGGCTTGGCCAGCGGAGGGTCGCGGCCGGGTCTCCGGACCCGACGAGCGGGGGGACGCTGCCTGAGGAACAGCAATAGGGCCGATTGCCGTGGCTCTTCGGCTCGGTCGCCCCGATGAGCCGGGGTGCGCAGCGGCTGGGCGGACGGATTCCCGCCCAGTGGCGCCTCCGGTGCCCGACGCCCACGCGTTCGCGTTCACTCCTGGACGTCCGCCAGCCGGGATTCCGCCGATTCGCTGTCTCAGGGACAGCGCCGACCCGCCGGCGTGGCCGGGGCGCGGTGACGGCGTGCGTGCGGCAGCCGGCTCCTGCATCAAGTTCGACTCCCGGCCGCGAGGAACGCGGCGCTCCCGACCCGGTCGAGGAGCCCGGTCGTGACCCGGCCCTCGAGGAACGCCTCGTTGGCGAGCAGCGCGCGGTGGAATGCGCGGTTGGTGGTGACCCCGTCGATCAGGAGCTCGTCCAGGGCGACCCGGCCGCGGGCAATCGCGGTCTCGCGATCCGGACCCCAGACGACGAGCTTGGCCAGGAGGGAGTCGTAGGTATGCGGGACCTCGTAGCCGGCGTACAGGTGGGAGTCCATCCGCACGAACGGGCCGGAGGGCGGGAGGTAGCGACCAACGACGCCGCTCTGAGGCCGGAAGTCGTGGGCGGGGTCCTCGGCGTTGATCCGGAACTCGATGGCGTGGCCGACGACGTGGACGTCGGCCTGGCCGAGACCGAGCGGCTCGCCCCCCGCGATCCGGAGCTGGAGGGCGACGAGGTCGACGCCGGTGAGCATCTCCGTGATCGGGTGCTCGACCTGGATCCGGCAGTTGATCTCGATGAAGTAGTAGTTGCCCTCGGCGTCGACGAGGAACTCGAGCGTCCCCACGTTCTCGTATCCGGCCGCCACGACTGCCCGGATCGCCCGCTCGCACAGCTCCGCCCGGGACGCGTCGTCGAGCGCGGGCGTCGGCGCCTCCTCGACGATCTTCTGGTGGCGCCGCTGGACCGAGCAGTCGCGCTCGCCCAGGTGGATGCCGTTGCCGAAGCGATCGACGGCGACCTGGACCTCGACGTGGCGATTGTCAGCGAGCCACCTCTCCAGGTAGAGCGAGTCGTCGCCGAAAGCAGCTCGGGCCTCCGACCGACAGACGGCGAACGATGCCTCCAGCTCGCGCGGCGTGCGGACCATGCGCATGCCCTTGCCGCCGCCGCCCGCCGAGGGCTTGATCAGGACCGGGTAGCCGAATTCGAGACGCCTCGCCGAGCGCATGCGCCTCGTCGCGGAGCATCCCGTCGGAGCCCGGGATCGTGGGCAGGCCATGACTCGCCAGCAGGCGACGCGTCCCCTCCTTCGAGGCGAACCGATCGAGGACCTCCGGAGGCGGCCCGACGAAGGTCAGGCCGTGGTCGCGGACGGCCTCCGCGAAATCCTCGTCCTCGGACAGAAACCCGTAGCCGGGATGGACGGCATCGCAGCCCGTGACCAGGGCTGCCGAGATGAGCGCCGACGCCGAGAGGTAGCTGCGCCGGGCGTCGGCGGGGCCGATGCAGATAGCCTCATCGGCGATCTGGGCGGCGAGACTCTCACGGTCGGCCTCGCTGTATGCCACGACCGCTCCCAGCCCGAGCGTCCGGCAGGCTCGCAGGATCCGCAGGGCGATCTCGCCGCGGTTGGCGATGAGGACGCGCGTGATCATGCCGAGCCGTCCGTCGCGCCCGCTTCGGGGCCGGCCTTGGGGGGCTCCTCGGCCGGGGCGGGCAGATTGGCCGGGGCGGGCAGGCGGGCCGGGGCGGGCAGATTGGCCGGACCCGCTGGACTAGTCGAGCCGGCCTGACCGGCGGAAGTCTCGGGGGTCGCCTGGGCCGGCAAGTTCGGCGGTGTGTCACTCCCGGGCGGCGTGCCACTCCCTGGCGGTGTGTCACTCCCGGGCGGTGTGTCATCCCTGGCGGCGTGCCGCTCCCTGGCGGCGTGCCAGTCCCGGTCGGAGCGCCGCTCCCGGTCGGCAGCGTGCCGCTCCCGGGCGGCGTGCCAGTCCCTGGCAGCTCGAGCCGAAGCAGCTCCTGGCCATACTCGACCGGGTCCCCCGCCTCGACGTAGCTCGCGCCGATGATCCCGTCGACGGGGGCGAGCACCTCGCGGGGCACGCCCAGGACGTCGACGGCCCCGAGTCGATCGCCCGCCCTGACTCGGCTGCCGATCGCGAGGTCCTTGCGCGGCTGGAAGAACCCGACCGCCGGCGAGAGGGCAACCGCCCGATGCCGGGTCCCTCGGGACGCCTCGGTGACACGGTCGGGGACGGACAGATCGGTGGCAGGGCCCTCATCCGCGAGACTCCACGATCCCTCCGTGGCGCTTGTCAGCCCGTCGGCCAGGCCGTCTCCGCCGCCCGCGACGCCATGCGATCCGCTCGCGCGCCCGGGACCGGACCGCCGGCCCGGGCGGATGTCACGCTCAGCAGCAGGCATGCGGAGCCGCACGTGCCAGTCGCCTTCGCGGACTTCGATCTCTCCGAGACCGCTGGCCCCGAGCCTGACCACGAGGGCAGGCAGGAGCTCTTCGGCAAGGCGGTCGATGGCGGCATGATCGGCCAGGCGGGCGGCCGGATCGCGCTGGTCGGGCACGGCTCAGCTCACTCCCTGTTCTGGTGGCCGCGATCGGAGCCGGGTAGGAGGCGATCCGCCCCCGGCAGGAGACCGCGCAGCCGGTCGGTCAGACCCTGGCGCTCAGGCTGGGCCACCGCCGTCACCGCGACCTCGCGGAAGGAGCCGAGGCTGCGGTAGCGAGCGTAGCGGGCCTCGATCAGCTCGGCGATGGGGATCGCCTGGAGGCGGGCGAGCTCTTCGAGGACGACGCTCCGCAACCGGCGCGCCGTCTCGGCCCGGTCGGTGTGGGCACCCGCTCCTGGCTCGGCGACGATCCGGTCGATCACCCCGAGCGCCTGCTGGTCGGCCGCCGACATCCGCATGGCCAGGGCGGCCTGGGGCGCCTTGTCGGCCGTTCGCCAGAGGATCGTCGCACAGCCCTCCGGGCTGATGACGGAGTAGACGGCGTTCTCCAGGGCGACCACGATATCCCCGACCGCCAGCGCCAGCGCCCCGCCCGAGCCACCTTCGCCGGTGATGATGGTCACGATCGGCACCCGCAGACGGGTCATCAGGGCGATCGAGCGGGCGATCGACTCCGCGATCCCGCGCTCTTCGGCGCCGGCCCCCGGGTACGCGCCCTGCACGTCGACGAAGGTGACGACGGGGAGCCCGAACCGCTCGGCCATCTCCATCAGGCGCATCCCCTTGCGGAAGCCCTCCGGGTGGGGCAGTCCGAAGTTGCGGCGGATGTTCTCGTCGGTGTCCGAGCCCTTCTGGTGACCGACGAAGACCACGCGCCGGCCGTCGATCCGGGCCAGGCCACCCACGATCGCCTCGTCGTCGCCGTAGAGCCGATCTCCGTGGAGCTCGAGGACGTCGTCCGCCATCGAGGTGATCAGCTCGAGGGTATGGGGTCGGTGCAGGTTGCGGGCAAGCTGGACGCGCGCCCAGACCTCGGCGGTCGGGTCAATCACGGCCGGTCTCCTCCGCCGAATCGGCGCCTGCCGCGGCTGCCCCTCGAGCCGCCCCGCCGGCCTCGCGGGAGGCACTCGCCCGCCCGCCCGATCGGGTTCGCCCCGCTTCGCCATTCCGATCGTCCGAGCCGAGGTCGGGCACCACCCGCTCGGCGAGATCGGACAGGAACTGCAACGGCCGGAACGAGGCCAACCCCTGGGAGGGGGAGGCCAGCGTCTCTGGGGCGCCGGCAGCCGGGAGGAGGTCGAGCAGCCGCCGAAGCTCGTCTCGCAGCTCGGCCCGGGCCACGATCCGGTCCACGAAGCCGTGGCGGTACAGGAACTCGGCCCGCTGGAAGCCCGGCGGGAGCTCCTCGGCGATCGTCCCCGCCGAGACCCTGGCGCCGGCAAACCCGATCAACGCGTTGGGCTCGGCCAGGTTCGCGTCGCCGACCGCAGCGAACGAGGCGAAGACCCCGCCGGTCGTGGGGTCGGTCATGATCGACACGAAGGGGATCCCGGCCAGCCGCAGGCGCTCGATCGCCGCGAGCGTCTTGGCGAGCTGCATCAGCGCCAGCGTCCCCTCCTGCATCCGGGCCCCGCCCGACGAGGACACGATGACGAGCGGCCGGCGCTCGGCCAGGGACGCCTCGGCGGCCCGGGCCACCTTCTCGCCGACGACCGAACCCATCGAGCCGCCCATGAAGCCGAAATCGAGGACGCAGATCGCGACCTCGTAGCCGCCGATCCGACCGAAACCCCAGACGGCGGCGTCCTTGAGGCCGGTCGCCAGCTGCGCCGCCGCGATCCGGTCCGGATAGGGCCTCTGGTCGACGAACCCGAGAGGGTCCTCCGAGACGAGACCGGCGTCCTGCTCGCGAAAGGTGCCTTCGTCGAGTAGCAACGCGAGGCGGATCCTGGCTGAGATCCGGAAATGGTGCCCGCAGTTCGGGCAGACGCGGAGGTTCTTGTCGAGCTGGCGATGGAAGAGCATCTCCTGGCAGTCCGGGCACTGCGTCCACAGGTCGGGCGGATAGGTGTCCTTGCGGGCCCGGAAGGAAGGGAACCTGAGCGGTGGCATCAGGCCGATCCCCGGCGTGCGCCGACCGCCCGGACGGCCCGGGTCATCGGATCGAGCGGCGACCGGCCCCGCCGCCAGGCTACGAATGCGGCGCCCGCCAGCGAGAGCGCGGCCGAGGTCAGCGCTCCACCCACCAGGAGCTGGCGCGGGACGCGCCCGGCCGGCGCGCCGGAGCGGCTCGGGTCGCCGTTCGCGAGAGCGGCCAGGTCGGCCGGGTCGAGGCCGGGGATCAGCTCCAGGGCGGCCATCGGCGCGGGCCACGCTCCCCCGTCGCCGACGGCCACGCGGACGCTCTGGCGATGGGCGAGCTCGCTCAGGCGGGCCGCGACCCGCTCCTCGAAGCGGAAGGACGGATGGACCCGGGTCAGGCGTTCGCGGAGCGCCCTGGCGGCGTACCGGAGGTCGGGATCGAGCGCGACATCGGCCGGAGCGTCAACGGCGCGCCGGTCACCTGCGGACAGGAGGTCGTCCAGGTATCGATCGACCACGAGCGCCTGGACCTCATCTCCGCCGGGCCCGCCGAAGGCGTCACCCAGGGCGGCCAACGGGCCGCTCATCGCGGCCTGCGGGCGCGACCGCGGAGGTCGGCCGCTACCGAGCGCAGCGCCCGGTGCAGAAGGACGCGGACGGCGCCCTCCGATCGGCCGAGGACGCCCGCGATCTCGAATGTCGACATCTCGTCGACGAAGCGCAGGATGATCGCCCGACGACGATCCTCGGGCAGCCGGGCCACGGCCCGCCAGGCGGCGGCGGCCTCGTCGCGAGCGATGGCCGCCCGCTCGACGTCGGCGGGGGCGGCGACGTCGACTGCCGCGTCCAGCGAGGCCGAGGGTCGCCGCCGCGCCGTCCGCCGCTGATTGGCGATGACGTTGCGGGCGATCCGGAACAGCCACACCCGGAAGGTCGAGGCGCCCTCATCCTCCCCAGGACGCGCGCGCTCCTCGAACCGGGGCAGCGCCCCCAGGGCGAGCAGGAATGTCCGCTCCGTCACGTCCTCCGCCTCGTGATGATCCGCGAGCTCGTAGTAGGCGAAGCTGTACACCTGGGCGAGGTACTTGCGGTACAGCGCCTCGAAGCGCCGCGGATCTGCCTGCGCGGCCGTCACCAGCCGACGATCCGGGTCGAGGTGGGCGACGCGCGCTCGCGTGCTCTCCTCACCCGCTCTCCACAACACCGGACGGGCCATCGCGTTACGCCTCGAGCACGCGCAGGTGGGTGATCTCGCCGGCGTGGATCGTGCGCTCCGCGCCCGGACGCTCGGGATCCTCCACCACCAGCCCACCGCTACGGGCATCGACGCCGACGACACGGACGATCGTGCTCCCGTCCCCGGCGCCGACGACGCGAGCCAGCCGGCCCCCTCCGAGCTGGCGGGCCGTCCAGTCGGCGACATCGAACCGACCGCCCCGCAGCGCCTCGATCCGTGCCTCGAGACGGTCCAGGAACGCCTCCAGCAGCCGGTCGCGGTCGACGGGCCGACCGCCGGCGGCTTCGCGGAGGCTCGTCATCGTCGGGACGAGCTCGGGCGGGAAGTCGGCTGCGGCCCAGTCCACGTTGACCCCGATGCCGACGATGGCTGTCGGCTCCCGGCCACCGAGGCCGGCGGTCTCACCGAGGACCCCACCTAGCTTCCGAGGTCCGGGGTCCTCCTGGCCGGCTCGCTCGGCCGAGCCTGACCGATGGGCAGAGATGACGAGGTCGTTGGGCCACTTGAGGCGGACTGTCCGATCGGGCAGGCCGGCCACGTCTTCCGCGGCGTCGGCCATGGCGAGCGAGACCGTCGCGCCCAGCCGCCAAACGAGCTGGGGGTCGAGCCAGGTGGGGCGAAAGCCGAGCGAGATAAGGGCGGATGTGCCGGACGGCGCGACCCAGCGCCGATCCTCGCGCCCGCGCCCGGCCAGCTGCTCGTCGGCGACCGCCACGCAAACCTCGGCGAGGCCGCCGGCGAGCCAGCCGCGGATCACGTCGTTCGTCGAGCCGACACTCCCGAACGCCTCGCGTCGAGAGAGGAAGGTCGAGTCGATCACGGGCGGGCCCGGCGGCGGTAAGCCCGACCGCACCGGTCGCGAATCGGCGGGGTCGCGACGGACGGCCAGCCGGCCCAACGGCGGCCGGGTCAAGACGCGACGCCGAGCCCGGCCCCGGAGACCTCGTCGAGGGCATCAGGACGCTCCAGAGCGAAGGCGGCGTGCAGCGCGCGCACGGCCGTCTCCACCGCATCTTCGGCGATCATGCAGGTGATCCGGACCTCGGACGTGGAGATCATCTCGATGTTCACGCCGGCCGTCGCCAGGGTCCCGAACATCCGGGCGGCGTAGCCGGGGGCGTTGTGCAGGCCGGCGCCGATGATCGAGACCTTGGCGACCGACGCGTCGGTCGTGATCTCCCGGAACCCGAGCTCTCGGATGACTGGCTCGAGGACGCGCTTGGCGCGGGCAAGGTCGGCCCGCGGCACCGTGAAGCTCATGTCCGTCGCGCCGCCGTGGCCGACGTTCTGGACGATCATGTCGACGTTGATGCCGGCGTCGGCCAGGGGCTGAAAGACGGCATGCGCGACGCCAGGTCGGTCGGGAACCGCGACGAGGGTGACCTTGGCGACGTTCCGATCGTGGGCGATGCCTCGCACCTTGTTCCGCTGCTCCACGAGCGGGTCCTCCTTGATGAGCGTGCCTGGTGCTTCCTCGAAGCTGCTGAGGACTTCGATCTCGACCTCGTTGACCCAGCCGAGCTCGACCGCCCGGACCTGCATGACCTGGGCGCCCTGGTGGGCGAGCTCGAGCATCTCCTCGTACCCGATGACCGGGAGCTGGCGGGCGTCCGGCACCAGGCGAGGGTCGGCGGTGAAGATGCCGCGGACGTCGGTGAAGATCTGGCAGCGCTCCGCGTGCAGGGCGGCCGCGAGAGCGACCGCGGTGGTATCGGAGCCGCCCCGACCGAGGGTCGTCGTCTCGGCCACGTCGGCGGCGACGGCGGGACTGTGGCCGCCCTCGCCATCCGCGCCGGCGTCGCCGGACGGGGGCCCGGCGCTGGCTGGCGGGCTCGTGCCCCCGGCCGAGGCCTGACCGATCCCCTGGAAACCGGCCACGATCGCGACTTTGCCGGCCGCCAGCTCGGCCTCGACGCGACGCGGCTCGATGCCCGCGATCCTGGCCTTTCCGTAGCGGCCGTCCGTCCGGATGCCGGCCTGCGCCCCGGTCAGCGAGATCGCCGGGATGCCCAGGGCATGCAATGCCATCGACACCAGGGTGGCGCTCTGATGCTCGCCGGTGGCGAGGAGCACGTCGAGCTCGCGCGGGTCGGGGTCGTCGGTGATGCCGCCGGCCAGCGCCAGCAGCTCGTCGGTCGTGTCGCCCATCGCCGAGACCACCACGACCAGGTTCGAACCGCGCGCCCGCTCGCGTGCGATTCGGCGGGCCACGCGGCGGATCCGGTCGGCGTTGGCGAGCGACGAGCCCCCGAACTTCTGGACGACGAGGGCGGCTCCGGCGGGTTCGGACATCCGGGGCATTCTACCAGCGGGGCCGGGCCGCCCCGGCCGTTCGGGCGGTCTGGAGCCCAGCGGGCCCGTTCGGGAGGGCGAGCGCACAATGTTGCCCTCCACTCCGCGTCCCCTGGAGGACCCCGATGTGCTTCGACCTGGACTGCCGGCCGCCGATCCCGCCCGTCGCCGGGGGCGCTGTGGCGTCTGAGGATCTGACGCTCCAGGCGAGTGACGGGGCCCGGTTTCGGGCCTTCCTGGCGCTTGCCGAGCGGCCGTCCGGGGCAGGAAATCCTGATCCTGCCCGACGTCCGTGGACTCCATCCCTACTACGAGGAGCTGGCTCTGCGCTTCGCCGAGGTCGGGGTGGATGCGCTCGCCATCGACTACTTCGGGCGGACCGCGGGCGTCGCGGCCAGGACACCCGAGTTCGACCACGCACCCCACATCGCGGCCGTCGGCTTCGGGTCGCTCGTGGACGACATCGGGACCGGCGCCTCCAGGCTACGACAGAGCGGACGGGTGGGTGGCCTCTTCACGGTCGGCTTCTGCTTCGGTGGGCGGCTGGCCTTCCTGACGCCGACGCTCGGCCTCGAGGTCGCCGGTGCGATCGGGTTCTACGGCTGGCCGGTGGGGTCCGGCCGCGGGGAGGTGCCGGCGCCCGCGGACTCGGCCGCGGCCCTGGGCGCCCCGATCCTGGGCATCTTCGGCGGCGCCGATCAGGGGATCGGCCCGGAGGCGGTCGCCACGTTCGAGACGGCGCTCAGCCAGGCGGCCGTGGAGCACGAGCTCATCACCTACCCCGGTGCCCCCCACTCGTTCTTCGACCGCAAGGCCGAGGAGTACGCCGAGGCCTCGGCCGACGCCTGGCAGCGGGTCCTCGGCTTCATCGAGACCCACACGCCCAGGTCCTGACCGCCTCGAGGGCGGCGGTCACCCTCCGGCGATGATCCGCGCACCGCCGTTCTGGGGTGCCACGATCCGCACCGTGCCGGGCAGTCCCTCGTCGGCGGCGGCGGCCAGGAACGCGGCCTCGATCCGGGTCATGACGGCGACGCTGTCGGAGAAGGCGATGATCGTCGAGCCGGCACCCGAGAGACAGGCCCCGATCGCCCCGGCCTCACGGGCGACCGCCACCAGCCGTGGAAGCTGGGGATAGACCGTGGCCCGGTAGGGCTCGTGGAGCCGATCCTGGGTCAGCGCCGCGAGGAGGTCGCTGCGGCCGACCGCGAGCCCGGCCACGCCGATCGCCACGCGCCCGAGGTTGGCGATCGCGTCGCTGAGCGGAACCGCGGCCGGGAGGGCGGCCCGCATGGCCCGCGTCTCGAGCTGCAGGACCGGCACGAAGAGGACCGCTCGCAGGTCGCGCGGCGCATCGAAGCGGATCGCCTCCGGCCGCCGGATCGGCGAGCCGCCGAAGCCGTCCACCACGACGAACCCGCCGAGCAGGGCAGCCGCCGCGTTGTCGGGGTGCCCCTCCAGCTCTGTCGCGAGCGCGAGGAGGTCGGCCGCGCCGAGCGGTCCGCCGGCCAATGCGTTCCCGGCGATCAGGCCGCCGACCGTCGCGGCCGCCGATGATCCAAGGCCGCGCGCCACGGGGATCCGGTTCCGCATCGCGACCCGCCAGCCGATCCCCCTGGGCTCGCGATCCGTGGCCGCCCGGAGGGCCAGCTCGAGCGCCACCACGAAGCGGTTGGTGCCGTCCGCCGGCAGCTCGTCGACCCCGTCGCCCTGGATGGTCAGCTCGATGACGCCGCCGCCGGGCCGGGCGACCGCCTCGACATCGATGACGTCGTGCAGCTCGAGGGCGAGGGCCAGGCAGTCGTAGCCGGCTCCGAGATTGGCGCTCGTGGCGGGGACCTCGATCGTCAGGCGCCGGCCGTCGAGCTCGGCGAAGCGATCCATCGGACGGCGGGCCAGCTCGCTCACCAGCCGAGCGCCCGGGCGATCGAGGCCGCCGTCGGCTCGGCCTCGATCGTTGGCTCGACGAGGCGGGCTCCTATGTCAGGGTCCTTGAGGCCGCTGCCCGTCAGGACGCAGACGACCCGCCCTTCGCGGTCGAGCCAGCCCTCGTCGACCGCTCGCCGGACCCCGGCGATTGAAGCGGCCGAGGCCGGCTCCACGAAGATCCCCTCGTAGCGCACGACGTCCCGATAGGCGGCCAGGATCTGCTCGTCGGTGACGCTCTCGATCCGTCCGCCCGATTCGTCCCGGGCCGCCACGGCCTTGGCCCACGAGGCGGGGTTGCCGATCCGGATCGCCGTGGCGACGGTCTCGGGGTGCTCGATCGGGCGACCATGCACGATCGGTGCCGCGCCGGCCGCCTGGAAGCCGAACATCAGCGGTCGGGCCTCGACCTGGCCCGCCTCGGCGTACGCGCAGAAGCCGGCCCAGTAGGCACTGATGTTGCCGGCGTTGCCGACGGGGATGGCGAGCACGTCCGGCGCCCCTCCGAGGTCATCGCAGACTTCGAACGCGGCGGTCTTCTGGCCCTCGAGCCGATACGGGTTGACCGAATTGACGAGGGTCACCGGGTGGTCGTCGCGCTCGGCGAGCTCCCGCACGACCCGCAGCGCGTCGTCGAAGTTGCCCTCGATGGCAACCACCCGGGCGCCGGCCGCCTGGGCCTGGAGGAGCTTGCCGGCGGCGATGCGACCCTTGGGCAGGACGACCACGACCTCCAGGCCGGCCGCCGCCCCATACGCCGCCGCCGAGGCCGAGGTGTTGCCGGTCGAGGCGCAGATGATCGAGGAGGCCCCGTCCTCGAGCGCCCGCGCCACGGCCATCACCATGCCACGGTCCTTGAACGAGCCCGTCGGGTTTTGGCCTTCCACCTTGAGATAGAGCGCCGGCAGGCCGATCGACGCCCCCAACCGCCGGGCGTGGACGAGCGGCGTGGCACCCTCGCCCAGGCTCAGCCGAGGGGTCGCGTCGGTGACCGGCAGGAAGCGCCGGTAGCGCTCGAGGAGCCGCGGCCGGGGCGTTCGGAGCGATGCGTCCACGGCCATCAATCTTCAACCGGATAGAGCGTCGCGTCGAGGCCTGACCGCAAGGCGGATCGGAGTCCGGCCCGGACGGCATCGAGGGCTGCCGGCACGGTGAGCACCGCCACGCCGGCGGGACGCTCGGCCAGGCGCGATACGAGCCCGCCGGGCAACTCGGCCGGCGCCACGCCGGGCAGGACGGCGAGCCACGGTCGGACGTCGCTCAGGCCGTCGACGAGATCCACCCGGTACGTCGCTGGCGGAAGCCCGGCCCAGGTGCTGCCGTCGCCGCGAGCGATGGCGACCAGGTCGGCAATGACGGCGCTGCTCGTCGCCGCGCCGCCTGCGCCGGGGCCTTCGAACGCCAGCGCACCGAGCGGATCGGCATCGATCTCCACACGATTGAGGACGCCCGAGGTGATCCCGAGCGACCCGTGAGCAGGCACGGCCGTGGGCACGACTGAGGCGGCGATCTTCCCGTCGCTCCGGCGCGCGGCCGCCAGAAGCTTGATCTCGAACCCCAGATGGCGCGCCCCTCGACCTCGGACTGCGTGACACCGGTGATCCCGGCCCGACCGGCGCCACCCGCGGTGGGCGGGCGGCGTTGGATCGCCGCCGGGTCTATCCAGCCACCGAACGCGAGGCGGGCCAGGATGGAGAGCTTATAGGCGGCGTCGTGGCCCTCGACGTCACCGGACGGATCGGCCTCTGCGTAGCCCAGCTGCCGGGCGGCCGCGAGCGCCTCCTCATAGGAGCGTCCGGCCCCGGCCATCTCGCTGAGGATGAAGTTGGTCGTCCCGTTGACGATGCCCCGGATCAACTGGACGCGACACGAACCCAGGTGCGCGGCCAGCGAGCCCAGGAGCGGCACGCCCCCGGCGACCGCGGCCTCGAAGCGGAGCGGCGTGCCCGTGCGTCTGGCCAGCTCCTCGAGCTCGCGACCGTGCATCGCGAGGACGTTCTTGTTGGCCGTGACGACCGGCTTGCCGGCTCCGAGGGCGGCCGCGATGAGGGTCCGGGCGGGCTCGATCCCACCCATGAGCTCGACGACGACGTCGGCGTCGGGCGAGGCGACCAGATGGGCCGGAGCGTCGGTCAGCAACGCGGCCGGGATGCGGCTGCCGGCGACCTCGGCAAGGTCCCGGACGGCGACCCCGGCGAGCTCGAGGCCCGCCCCATCGGCCGTCGTGAAGCGGTCCGGGCGGTCGAGGAAGGCGCGGACGAGCGGTCCCCCGACATTTCCGGCACCGAGGACGGCGACACGGAGCACGCCACTGGGTGCGGCTACGCGTGGATGGCCGGCAGGATCCGAGACCCGCCCCGCCGGGACCTGGTGCGTGGGCATGGCTCGCATGGTAGCGGACCGTCCGGGCCACGGGACACGCCATCGCACCGTGGGCACCGGGCGCACCGCGCGGCCGGGCGCACCGCGCGGCCGGGAGCACACGGCCGGGAGTGCTCACAGCCCAGGCTATACCCGCCAATGCACATCGGGAGAACGTAAGCGTCTCACTGCACCGACCCGTGCCCGGTGACCCGCGTGGGCGGAGCACGGGCGGGGCTCAGGAGGCGGCGACACATTGCCAGAACGGCCGTCAGTCGCGGGTAACGTTCCTCGGGTGACCAATAGCGAGGAAAGGCTGACGGAGCGGTGCCGCTCGGCGCACCCTGGGACGGTGACGCTCGGCTACACTCGGCCACGATGTCCGTAATGCCTGCCAAGGCCGCGCCGGCCGCTCAACCCGCACCCCTGCGCACGCTTCCCGAGCGTCCCCGCGTCTTCAGCGGCATCCAGCCCTCAGGCGCCCCACACATCGGCAACGACCTCGGCGCGATCCGCAACTACGTGGCGCTCCAGGATCTCTACGAAGCGATCTACTGCATCGTCGACTACCACGCGCTCACCAGCACTCACGATCCTGACCGCCTCCGTCGCCAGACACGGGAGATGGCAGCCGCGCTCCTGGCGTTGGGGCTCGATCCGGAGCGCTGCACGCTCTTCGTCCAGTCACACCGGCCCGAGGTCACCGAGTTGGCCTGGCTGTTCATGACGGTCACCCCGGTCGCCTGGCTGCAGCGCACGCCCACCTACAAGGAGAAGCGTCAGAACCAGCCCGAGGACGTGAACCACGGGTTGCTGACCTACCCGGTCCTGCAGGCCGCCGACATCGTGATCTACAAGGCCTCGCTCGTCCCGGTTGGCCGCGACCAGGCGGCCCACCTCGAGCTGTCGCGGGAGATCGTGCGGGCGTTCAACAACCGCTATGGCGAGACGTTTCCGGAACCCACCGCGCTCTACACCGAGGCCCCCGTCGTTCTGGGCACCGACGGCGCCCGCAAGATGAGCAAGTCGCTGGGCAACACGATCGACGTCTTCGCCGAGCCCGACACCATCCGCCGCCAGGTGATGTCGATGGTCACCGACACCAGCCGGATCCTGCGCACCGACCCGGGCCACCCCGAGGTCTGCAACGTCTGCCAGATGCACCGCTCGTTCGGTGACGATTACGAGACGATCTGGGAGGGAGAGCGGACGGCCCGCACCGGTTGCGTGGACACCAAGCGGCTCTTGGCGGAACGGATCATCGCCCGCTACGCAGAGCCACGCCGGCGCTTCGTCGAGCTGATGGCCGATCCGGTGCGCGTGGACCGGGTCCTCGCCGAGGGCGCCGAACGCATCCGCCCGATCGCCCGGGCCACGATGGCCGAAGTGCGGGAGCGGATGGGCTTGCGCTAGGACTATCGGGCTGGGGATACCCTGCGTGAAGGCGTCGGGGCTACCATGACAGCAGGGAGGGGCCGCCACTCCCCAAACGCAAGGATGCGGAGCGACCGG
Organism: uncultured Chloroflexia bacterium; assembly: GCA_963712585.1. GTDB lineage: Bacteria > Chloroflexota > Limnocylindria > Limnocylindrales > CSP1-4 > CAVQIH01. The sequence continues at coordinate 86,244 of CAVQIH010000016.1, read as the reverse complement.
CCGCCGAAGTGAGGCCGAACCGGAACCGATGAACGGAATGCTCTCCGACCACCAGCGCCGCTGGGTGACGCCGATCCTCGTCCTGACGACGATCGCCCTGGCGTTCGTGGTCATCGGCTACGCCTCGACGATCTTCCTCTTCTTCGGCGACGTCATCCTGGTCTTCTTCCTGGCCTGGCTGATCGCCTTCATCCTCGGTCCGGCGGCCGGACTGGTCGATCGGCTGCTGCCGGGGATGCCGCGGGCGGTCGCGGTCGTGATCGTCTACGCCGCCCTCTTCGGCGGAATCATCGGCGTCACGATCATGGTGGCGACCTCGCTGGCCGGCTCGATCTCGGATTTCATCCACAACCTGCCGACCTTCCGCGAGAACCTGCCGAGCATGCTCGACCCGTGGCAGCAGCGGCTGCGGGACATCGGCTTCGGCCAGGTCGACCTGGTGGCCGGGGCCAACCAGTTCCTCGACAGCCTGGGCAACCAGGCTTCGGCTCTGATCGGGCCACTCCAGGAGATCGCCGTCGCCAGCCTCGGGGTGCTCGGGAACCTGATGATCGTCATCTTCTTGTCGGTCTTCATGGTGCTCGACCGCGACCGCATCCTGGCTTTCCTCTTCCGGCTCGTGCCGCCCGCCTACAAGGAAGAGGCGCGCCTGCTGGAGACGAGCATCTCCCGCGCCTTCGGCGGGTTCCTGCGCGGCCAGGCCGTGATGGGCCTCTTCTATGCGGCGGTCGCGGCGGCCACGAGTTCGCTCCTGGGCCTGGACTTCATGCCCCTCAGCGCCACGACCGCGGGCATCCTCCAGGCGATTCCCTTCTTCGGCCCCTTCGTATCGTGGGCGCCGCCCGTCCTGGTGGCCATCGCGACCAAGCCGGAGGCGATCGTCCCGGCCCTGGTGCTGATGGGAATCGGCTGGTTCGTGGTCATGAACGTCATCCAGCCCCGGCTCATGGCCGGTGCCGTCGGCATTCATCCGATCGTCGTCCTTGGCTCGGTCCTGATCGGCTCCAAGCTCGCCGGGGTGGCCGGGGCCATCTTCGGTATCCCGATCGCGGCCGTGCTCTCCGCGTTCTTCTTCTACTACCTCGGCCGGACGATGGAGGAGCCCCGCTCCGTGAAGGACCGGGCGGCTCGCCTCCTCGGCAAGCGAGAGGGGCGGCCGGTCCGCGTGCCGCGCGAGCCGTCACCCGACGAGGAGTCCCCCTCCGACCAGCTCGAGCCAGGCCACCCGACGAGCGCCTCAGCTCCGACCGAACCGTGACGCGGCTCCACGGGCGCGGGCCGGCGGGCGCTCGCAGGGCGCCCGGCCGACCGCGAATCCTCGTCACCAACGACGACGGCATCGAATCGCGGGGGCTGCTGGCGCTCAAGCAGGCCCTCGAGCCGATCGGCGAGACGGTCGTCGTCGCTCCGGAGGTCAACCAGAGCGCCGTCGGCCATCAGAAGACGCTCATGCGACCCCTGCGCGTCCGGGAGCGAACCCTCGCCGATGGGTCGATGGGCTGGTCCCTCGACGGCTCGCCGACCGACGCCGTCAGCCTGGCGTTCTTGGGGTTCTTCGAGCACGGCTTCGAGCTCGTCGCCTCGGGCATCAACTACGGGGCGAACCTCGGCGACGACATCACCTACTCGGGCACGGTCAGCGCGGCCATGGAGTCGGTCATCCTCGGCTGTCCGGCGTTCGCCGTCTCCCAGGAGTACTACGAACATCCCGACTTCGGCCTGGCCGCCCGGGCCGCGGCGGTGGTGGCCCGGGAGATCCTGGAGCACGGGCTGGGCGCCGGCCAGCTCCTCAACGTCAACGTCCCGGCGGTCTCGCTCGAAGAATGCGAGGGGATCGAGGTGACCAGGCTCGGCAAGCGGATCTACCAGGACGAGCTGATCGAGCGCCTCGACCCGCGCGGCATCCCCTACTACTGGATCGGTGGACCGCCCCCGTCGGGGCTGGCCGTGCCCGGCACCGACTTCCACGCGGTCGTCAATCGCCGCGTCTCCGTCACCCCGATCCATCTCGACCTCACCGCCCGGCGACTCCTCACCCGCTTGCGGGAGTGGCGCCTCGAGCTCTGACCCGACTTTCGGCACGCGGCCCTGAGCGGCCATCGCGGTCAGGAGCGGCCCTTCCTCCAGTCCGAGACGATCTCGCGGGCGGCGTTGCGCCCCGGCATGCCCGTGACGCCGCCGCCCGGATGCGCACCCGAGCCGCACAGGTAGAGCCCGCGAACCGGCAGGCGATAGCGAGCCAAACCCAGGAGCGGGCGCCAGGCGAACCACTGGTCGAGGCCGGGCTCGAGGTGCAACGGATGCCCGCCGCTGAGCCCGTAGTCGCGCTCGAGATCCGCCGGGGTCAGCACCTGGCTAGTCGTGACCAGCCCGCCGATCCCGGGGGCAACCGCCTCGAGGGCCCCCACGGCCAGCCGGCCGACCTCTGCCGAGGCTTCCTCGTCCCACTCCCGGTCTCGAAGGCGGGCCGGCGTGTACTGCACGAGCACGCTCATCACGTGGCGCCCGGGCGGCACGAGGGAGGGATCGACGAGGCTCGGGATCGTCGCCTCGAGGTAGGGACTGGCGGGCAGGCGCCCGTACTTCGCGGCATCGAAGGCGCGCTCCACGGCGTCGATGCCGGGGGCGACCACGATCCGCCCACGCAGCCGCCTGGCGCCGCCGTCGCCATGCCCCGCCGCGGGGAAATGGGGCAGCGCCGAGAGCGCCAGGTTGACCTTCGACACGCTGCCGGAGACGCGGAGGTTGCCGGCTCGCCAGACAAGATCGGGCCCGAGGACCGCCGCATCCAGCAGCTCCAGGAGGGTCCGCCGCGGATCGGCGCCCGAGACGACGATCAGAGCCCCGATCTCCTCGCCCGAGGCGAGCGCCACGCCGGTCACGCGGTCGTCGTGGATCGTGATCCTGGCGACCTCGGCGCCGGTCCGGGTCTCCGCCCCGAACGTGCGACCGGCCGCTGCGATCGTGGCGGCAAGCGCGCCGGGTCCGCCCCGGGCGAAGACCGCCTGGCCGGCGGCGCCGCCGTCGTTGCCCGCCGCGTCGGTCAGCAGGACCGCCGTCGTGCCCGCCGACCAGGGGCCCATCGCGGTGTACTGGATGCCGCGGACCGCGAGAGCGGCCCGCAGCGCATCGGTTGCGAAGGCCTCGCCGACGAAGTCCGCGACCGCCATCGGCAGCGAGCGCAGGAGGGCCTGCGCGTCCCTCCGCCTGAGGCCACGGTACGTGCGTCCCAGCAGGAGACCGGCGAGCGCATCGCCGAGGGTCGGGCTGGCCGGATCGGGCGGGGTCACGTCCGCCAGGCGGGCCAGGAAGCCTGCCAGCGCACGGACCCGCCGGTCGAACTCGGGGTAGGCGTCGGCGTCGGCCACCGACCAGCTCCGAAGCTCGCCGGCCGTGCGCTGGACATCCGACCAGAGCGTGATCGCCCGGCCATCCGGCTGCGGTGCGAAGACGCGGACTTCGGGGGCCACGAGGGCCAGCCCATGCTCGCCCAACCGGAGCTCCCTGGCCACCGCCGGCCGCAGCCGACCGACCGTGTGGGCCAGCGTGGGGACCCGGACGCCAGGCTCCAGCTCGCTGGTGTCGGTGGCGCCTCCGATCCGCTCCCGACGCTCAAGGACGAGGGTGCGAAGGCCTGCCTTGGCGAGATAGGCCGCGGCTACCAGGCCGTTGTGGCCTGCCCCGACGACGATCGCGTCGTAGCTGCGCTGCGCGGCCATCGTCAGGCCGCCTGCGGCGGGCGCGACTTGAGGATCTCCAGCGCGGCCAGTCGGCCGTTGGCGCCCATGATCCCGCCGCCCGGGTGCGTCGAGGAGCCGCACATCCAGTAGTCGCGAACGGGGGTCCGGTAGCGGGCGAAGCCGGGCAGAGGACGGCTGAAGAAGAGCTGCTCCAGGCTCAGCTCGCCGTGGAAGATGTTGCCCTCGGTCAGGCCGTAGTCGCGCTCCATGTCGAGCGGGGTGACGACCTGACGACCGACGACGATGTCGCGAATGTTGGGAGCCCGCTCGGCGATCGTGTCGATGACGGCGTCGCCGAAGGCTTCGCGCTGCTCGTCCCAGGTGCCCTCGGCCAGGTGGTAGGGCGCGTACTGCACGAAGCAGCTCATGACGTGCTTGCCCGGCGGCGCCATCGAGGGGTCCACGAGCGTCGGGATGATCATGTCGATGTAGGGCCGGCGGCTGAAGCGACCGTACTTGGCGTCGTCGTAGGCCTGCTCCATGTAGTCGAGCGTGGGCGAGAAGCTGATCGCGCCGCGGAGATGCTCACCGTGGCCCGGCAGGCAGGTGAAATCGGGCAGCGCGTCGAGGGCCAGGTTGACCTTGCCCGACGACCCCCGGAACTTGAAGCGGCGGACCTCGGCCTCGAAGTCGGGCGCGAGGGTGCCCGGCTCGAGAAGCGAGAGGAAGGTCCGGCGGACGTCCACCCCCGAGACCACCAGGCGGGCGGCGATCTCCTCGCCCGACTCGAGGACGACCCCGGTCGCACGGTCGCCCCGGGTGAGGACGCGAGCGACCGGCGCCTCGGTCCGGATGTCGGCGCCCAGGGAGCGAGCCGCGCTGGCGATTGCCGCACTCACTCCGCCGGTCCCTCCGCGGGGGATGCCCCAGGCCCGGAAGGCGCCGTCGATCTCGCCCATGTAGTGATGAAGCAGGACGTAGGCGGTGCCCGGCGAACGCACGCCCAGGTAGGTCCCGATGATCCCCGAGGCGGACATCGTGGCCTTGAGCGGCTCGGTCTCGAACCATTGGCCAAGGAAGTCCGCTGCGCTCATGGTCATCAGCCCGACGAAGGCGGCCTGCTGGGCGCGCGGCAGGCGGCCGAAGGCGCGGGCCAGCGAGACCACCGGCGCCCAGCCGCGAGGGTCGAGCGAGGTCGGATCGGGCGGCGCGATCCCCAGGATCGGTTTGATGAAGCGGGCCATCTCGGCCATCAGGAGGCCGTACTCCTCGTACGCCTCGGCATCCGTTCGCGACCAGCGGCGGATCTCGCGCATCGTCCAGGCGTGGTCGTCGCGGCGCCAGAGGTAGTCGCCCTCGAGGGGCGTGAAGGTGCCGTCGAGCGGCAGGATCGCGAGACCGTGCCGGGGCAGCTCCAGGTCGCGAATGATCTCGGGGCGGAGCAGGCTGACCACGTACGAGAGGACGCTGAAGCGGTATCCGGGGACGATCTCCTCGGTGGTCGTGGCACCGCCGACCGACGAACGGCGCTCGAGCACGAGAACCCGCCAGCCGGCCCGCGCCAGGTAGGCGGCCGTCGTGAGGCCGTTGTGCCCGGCCCCGATGATCACCGCGTCGAAGCGCTGGGGCACGCTCCCTCCTCCGTCTGATTCGCCGCGGCTCGGCTGCCGGGACGAGGCCCGAGCATGGTACGCGAGCTCCTCGACCCGGCGCAGGGTGGCCCGACTCGCGCGACCCGGATTCGCGAGCGGAGGTGGCAACGACTCGTCTGGAGGGGATGCAGCTTGGTGCATCGGCCGGATGGGATCACCGCCCTGCTGGTCGGGCCGGGTTGACGGACAGGCGCGAACCGGACGTCCATGCGTCACGCGGATGTTCGGCACGGCTGGGGCGGCAATCGCTTGTCACACATGCGTCTCACGACTGCGGTGACGGCCCTTGACCCCAGCCAGGGACGGACATTCGTGACGCGGATGCTGAAGCCGCGAGGGCGCGTGCTGCATCCACGTGGCGGCTATTCATCCACTCAGGCATCCACCAACTCCCGAGTCGGGCTGCCGCTGAACTCGGGCCATTCCGAAACGGCGCGCGCCACCATGTCGCCAGGCTCCCGATCTTGCCGAACATCCGGTTGGTGACTACCAGCACCTTGGGCGGCCGCGGATCCCATGCCGTCTGGCGGCGGTGGGATGACATGCTGGTCGCGCTCGCCCTCACCGAGCGCCGTCGTCGGGAGAGCCGGGCGTCATCGAGCAGTGCTCGGAAGACGGGCCCTGGGTCCGGAGAAAGGAACGCTGACGTACGGACCGCCGCAGGCCGACGCACACGCGCCCACGTGACCGTCGTGCATACTGGGGCGCCGGAGCGTCCCGCCGGTGACCCGATCCGCGGGGCCGCCCCGACTCAGCGGAGGAGACCCCGTGAGCGTAGGGAGCCCGTTCCACCCGCGGACCGCCGATCTGAACGTCAAGATGCAGTGGCGCGAGTGGTCCGGCTACTTCGCCGCCAGCGTCTACCACGACGGCCACCAGATCGAGTACAACGCGATCCGCGAGGCCGCGGCCCTCATCGACGTCTCACCGCTCTTCAAGTACCGGGTGGCGGGTCCGGACGCCGTCCGGCTGGTGGACCGGGTGATCACCCGCGACGCCACCAAGCTGACAGCGGGCCGGGTCTACTACACGCCCTGGTGCGACGAGCACGGCAAGGTGGTCGACGACGGCACGGTCGCCAGGCTCGACGACGGCTCGTTCCGCTGGACCGCCGCCGATCCCCAGCTCCGCTGGCTGAGGTCCAACGCGAGCGGCCTCGACGTCGAGGTCGAGGAGGTCACCGAGGCGGTCGCCGCGCTGGCCCTCCAGGGTCCGCATTCGCGGGCCGTCCTCGAAGACGCGACCGGGGAGTCGTTCGCCGATCTGCGCTACTTCCGGCGGCGGCCGGGGCGCGTCGGCAAGCTCGAGTTCGACGTCTCCCGGACCGGCTATACGGGCGACCTCGGCTACGAGCTGTGGGTCCCCGACGAGCGAGCCGTCGAGCTCTGGGATGCCGTCATGGCGGCCGGTCGACGTCATGCGATCCGTCCGTCGGGCATGCTCGCCCTCGACGTCGCCCGCGTTGAGGCCGGCCTGATCCTGCTCGACGTCGACTACACGAGCTCCCGACGGGCCCTGATTCCCGAGCAGTCATACTCGCCGTTCGAGATCGGGCTGGGACGCCTGGTGGACTTCGAGAAAGGCGGTTTCGTGGGCCGCCGGGCGCTCCTTGCCGAGCAGGCCGCCGGCGGACCGTCGCGCCGCCTGGTCGGGCTCGAGATCGGCTGGCCCGGGATCGAGGCGCGCTTTGCCGAGCACGGCCTTGCGCCAAGCGTTCCCGGAACCTGCTCCCGAGAGCCGATCCCGGTCTACGGCGAGGGCCACCGGCCGATCGGGCGCGCCACCAGCACCACCTGGAGCCCGACGCTCAAGAAGATGATCGCCCTGGCCTCGGTGCCGCCCCAGTACGAGCGGCCCGGCACGAAGCTGAGCGTCGAGTGGACCGTGGAGGCGACCCGCGGCGCGGTGTCCGCCACGGTCGTGGAGTTGCCGTTCTTCGACCCGCCCCGCAAGCGGGCGTGACCGCTCCGGGCAGTCAGCGGACCGGGTGGAGCTCCGCCACGAGCGACCGGAAGGCGGCCTCGTCGAGGCCCTGGCCCGTGGCTTCCCAGGATGGGGTCTGACCGGGATCGACGTAGACAGCGAAGCCGTCCGAAGCGGTTTGGCCGAGCGTCACCAGCTCGCCGCTGCGGTCGCCGAAGGCCGTCGGACCGAGGTCCTCATGGCGCGGCGCGCAGGCACTGGCCCCACCCGCGCAGTAGCTGCCCTCGCGCAGGCCGAAACGGCCCCCATCGGGGCCCCGATACGTGATCTCCAGCCGGCCTCCGCCTGCCAACCGGTACGAGCCGGTGGCGACGTACCAGCCATCGGGCAACACCGCGCAGTAGACCTCCCAGCCGAACGCCTCGCCTGCAGCCGCGAAGAAGTCGCGGTTCTCGGCGCTGCCCGAACAGGCGGCGGCGGTGCCCGTCGGAGGGCGCTCCGACGCCGCCGGTGACGGCTCGACCGCGCCGCCCGAGGCGGGCGGCCGGCTAGGTCCGGCGGGCTCCGTCGATTGGCCGGGCGCCGAGGTCTGGCCGGGTGGCTGGCTCGTGGCAGGCTCGCCGGTGGTGCCGGACGTCGCCGCGGCGCTCGATGGGGCCGTGCCGGTCCCGGATTCGCTGGGCGTGCTCGAGCCGCAGGCCGCCAAGGCGACGGTCAGGCAGGCGGCAAGCAGCGTCAAACGCCGTGGTCGTGTCCCGGTGCACGCGCGCAACATGGGCTCAGGCTACTGCCTGTGCGAGAAACGGGTCAATGTCGGGCCCCGTCGGTTCACGCATCCCGGCACGACTGCCGAAGCCGTGCTAGGACGACGGGCTCGGCAGGGGCGGCATGATCACCCAAGTGTCGCCCACGCAGAGCGGAGACGCCACACCTGTCGCTCGGCCGTCACGCACGATCGCCGGCTGAGCGCACGAAGGATGGATCGACGCCGAAGACCGAGCGGATCCGCTCCGGGGCAAGGACGTCCTCCGGAGGGCCGTCGGCGACGACGCGCCCTCGCTCGAGGAGGATCAGCCGCGGGAAGAAGTGGGCGGCCAGGCCGAGGTCGTGGAGCACCGCCACGACCGTCGTCCCGTCACGCTCGTTGAGATCGACCAGCAACTGCATCGCCTCGACCTGATGGCGCAGGTCGAGGTGCACGGTCGGTTCGTCCAGCAGCAGGACCGGCGCGGCCTGGGCCACGGCCAGCCCGAGGAGGACGAGCTGCCGCTCGCCGAGCGAGAGCTCGCGGGCATCGCGCCCGACCAGCCCATCGAGACCCACCCGCTCGATGGCCGCGCTGACGGCCGCCCGGTCCTCGGGTGAAGGGCCTCGGAAGAGCCCTTCGTGGGGTAGCCGCCCCAATGCGACGACCTCCTCCACCCGCATCGAGAACGGCAGCGTGGCCTGGCCCGGCACGACCGACAGGCGCCGGGCGACGGCGAGCCGGTCGAGCCGCTCGACGGGGTCGCCGGCGAGGAGCACCCGCCCGGCCCTGGCGGGCAGCGTTCCCGCGAGGGCCCTCAGGAGGCTCGACTTGCCGGCGCCGTTGGGGCCGACGACCGCCACCCGCTCACCGGCCGCGATCTGCAGGTCGATCGAATGGAGGACGTCGCGGTCACGGTAGCGGGCAGTGAGCGCCTCGAAGACCACGATCGGCGGACGGCCCCGCTCGGCCATCCCGAGCGCCTCGCTCACAGCTCGTACCCCGAACGCGCCCGGCGGAGAAGGACCAGGAAGAACGGCGCGCCGATCGCGGCGGTGACGATCCCGACGGGGATGTCGCCCGCGAGGCGCGCGAGGAGATCGGCCCCCGCGAGAAGGCCTGCGCCGACCACTGCCGAGAGCGGCAGGACGACGCGGGCGTTGGGACCGGCCGCGAGCCGTACCAGATGCGGCACGACGAGCCCGACGAAGCCGATCAGGCCGCTGATCGCCACGGCCGCTGCCGTCACGAGCGAGGCGAGGCTGAGCAGGATCGCCCGCTCGCGCCGGACGTCGATCCCCAGGTGAGCCGCGGTCTCCTCGCCGAGGAGAAAGCCATTGAGCGAGCGCGCCCGCAGCAGGATCGCCAGCGCGCCGCCGACGACGATCGGCAGCGCCACCCCGAGGCGGATCCACGACGCTCCCTCGAAGCCACCGAGGAGGTAGAAGAAGATCTGGCGGAGGCTGGACCCCGAGACGTACATCGTCATGGACAGGCCGGCCGCCAGCAGCGAGCCGACGGCGTAGCCGGTCAGCAGGAGGCCCGTAAGCGGCCCCAGGGCCGACGCCCGACCGAGGCGGTAGACGACGGTCACCGAGACCAGCGCGCCCGCAAAGGCGAAGGCGTGGAGAAGGCCGAACTCGAGGACCAGCAGGCGAACTGGAATGAGGACCGCGATCGCGGCGCCGAGGGCCGCGCCCGAGGCGGTGCCCAGGACGTAGGGGTCCGCGAGCGGGTTCCGCAGCAGCCCCTGGAAGGTCACCCCGGCCACGGCCAGGCCGGAGCCCACGAGCATCGCCGTGAGGACCCGCGGCAGGCGCAGGTCCATCACGATCGTCTCGGCGGCCGGCGACCAGGTGGTCGCCAGAGGCAGTCCGAAGACCCGCTTCCCGACGATCGCCAGCGTCTCCCCGGGCGGCACGGCCACCGACCCGAACGCCACCCCCAGCACCAGGATCACCCCCAAGGCGAGCAGGCCGAGCGCGGCCAGCAGGACCGGGTGAGGCGTCAACCGCTCGAGCAGACGGGGCCGCTCGAGCCGTTGGTCCAGAGCTTCGCTGCGCGTCGCCATGTCCGTCCCGCTACGGCGCCGGGATCGGAGGCGGGGTGACCTCCGGCGGGAGCGCCACCACCGGGTCAATCGCCAGGGCAAGCGCCCGCAGCCCTTCGACGAGCCGAGGCCCGGGGCGGGTGACGACCGTGTCGTCGACCGGACGGATCGCGCCGCGTTTCACCGCCGTGATCGTCCCCCAGCCCGGTCGCCCCGCGACCTGGTCGGCGCTCATGCCGTAGGCCGCATCGCCGAGGACGATCACCTCGGGATCGGCGGCCACGAGCCGCTCGAGCGAGATGCTGAACACCACCGGGTCACCGGTGGTGATGGGATCGCCCCCGGCGAGCTCGATCATCGAGGCCAGAAAGGAACCCGCGCTCGGGCCGTAGATCTCGTTGGTCGCGTCGAGCTCGTAGAAGACCCGCGGCGGCGGCCCGCCGCGGGTCTGGGCGGCCGTCTCGATCGCCTCGAACTGCCCGCGCATCCAGGCGCTCAGGCCGTCCGCCGCGGGCGAGGCGCCGACGGCCCGGCCGAGGAGCTCGAAGTCGGCCAGGATCCCGTCCACGGACGCGGCATAGACCACGACCACCGGGATCCCCAGGGAGCGAAGCCGGGCCAGCGCCTCGGGCGGGTTGAAGTGGTTGCCGCCGGCGATGACGAGATCCGCCTCGAGGCTGACGATCTTCTCGACGTCGACCGCCGTAAACGAGGCGACCTTGTCGATGGCCTTGGCCTCCGGAGGGTAGTCGTCGAAGTCCGTCACGCCCACCAGTCGGCCCTCGAGACCCAGGGCGAAGAGGAGCTCGGTCGTGGCCGGCGTCAGCGAGACGATCCGTTGGGGCAGGGCCGAGACGACGACCTGGTTGCCCTCGTCGTCCGTGAGCGTCAGGGGGAAGGTCGGTCTGCTGGCGGTCGGTTCCGCCGTCGCGGTTGGGGTCGGAGCCGTCGTCGGCAGGATGGACGGGACCGCGGCCGCGCCAGAGCAGGCCCCCACGAGCAGGACCAGGACGAGCACGAGGACAGGTCGTGCTGCGCTGCGGCGCAGACGGCGCTGACGGCGCCCCCCAGATGAAAGGCATCGCGGACACTCCTCGGGGTGGGTGGGGAGAAGCGGCGCGGGGCCCGGGAATCAGCAGGCCCCTCGTCGCGCGACGATCGAGGGGTCCGTCAGTCGGTCGCGGGCATCGGTGCGTGCGCCCCTTTCTCTCGAAGGTTCGAGCAGCACCACCAGGCCGGCGACCGGACTTCCGACGACCTCATTGGCCGTCGTTCACCGTAGCGGGACTGTGCCGGAATCTCACCGGCTTCGCGTCCTGGCGGCAGTCGTAGGTGACTGCCAAGAGCCTAGCACAGGCCGACCGGCGCGACGCCTGATACGTCGCCGATAAGCCGCTCCCGGCAGACTCCGCAGACCGCCCTCCTCCCGCCAGGCACCTCCCGCCGGAGGAGGTCCCAGATCGTGACGGAGCGACGCTGGCATCATCGACTCGGACCGCCGGTACTCGCGATCGTCGTCCTCGGGCTCGCCGGGGTCGGCCAGCCCCACCTTGGGCCGTCGCCGGTCGCCCGATCAGCGAGCTTGGAGGCGCCGCCTGGGGCATCGGTCTCCGCTCAGCTGCCCAAGGCGCAGCCGGCCTCCATTCTGCCCGGACCCTGTCCAGCCAGCAGTTCGACCTGGTTCCGGCTGATCGAGCGACTCGATTCCAACGGCGCGATCGTGGGCAACCGCGTGCTCGCGGGCCTCCTCGGCTCGGGGCCGGCCGTCACGCTCGACGTCGCGGCCGAGGCGTTCGCGGCAGACGTCGGCGGGGGGCGGGTCCTGGTCGGCACCGACGACGGCCAGCGATCCCGGCTGCTCCTCGTCGGGGCGGGGGAAGCTGCCAGGTCGAGCTGGCCACGGAGAACCGGATCATCCGTCGAGCCACGCTCGACCCCACCAACGGCGACGTGTACGCGCTCCTGCTCGCACGTGCCGACCGCGCGGACCTCGGGATCTGGCGCCTGGCCGGAGCCGGGACGTCCGCCGCCGCGAGCCCGACCTGGCAGCGCGTGCTGCCGCCGATCATCGGCGTCGACCCCGTCGCCGACCAGCGGATCGGCCCGACCTGGGCCACGACGCTGGCCTGGGGCACGGATGGCACCCGCCTGGCCGTCCAGTCCTGTGGCATCGAGGAATGCCGGACCCGGATCCTGGACCCGGCGTCCGGAACCGTGCAGGCGCTCGCCGAGGACGACCAGGGGCCGCTCGTGGCGCTCGCCGGCGACTGGCTGGTGACGTGGGAGGCCTGCAACGGGCGGCCGTGCACGATCCGGCGGATCCGGGTCACCGGCGGCACGCCGGAGTCGCTCGCCGTCGGTGCCGGGAGCGTGGCGACGTCGCTGACCGCCAGCGGCCTGCGGATCGCGCTCGAGGTCACCGACGGCCCAGGCATCGGGATCATGTCGGTCGATCCGGCCGGCGGGACACGGCGGCTCATCAGGGCCGGAACCGCGGACACCACCCTGCGGCTCGTGGCCAGCGGCGCCGAGACAACGGCTGGCGCGTCCGTTCCCGCGGGCTGGCTGCTCCTGACAGCCGAGGGCCAGCCACCTTCGGGCGCCCTGAGCCTCGGCGGCTCCCCCGCCATCCAGGCGGCGCCCGTCCTCATCCGCGCCGATGACGGCCGGACCTTGAGCCTCGTGACCACCGTCAGCCCCTCGGAGGTGCCGAAATGAGGATCCTCGGGCGGTCTCCCGGCCGCGCTGTTCGCCTGGTCGTTGCCGGCGTGATCGCGCTCGCGACCGTTGCGCTCGACCCGGGCGTGGCGCTCGGCCATTCCCCGAATCCCTGGATGGGAGGATCGGCCTGGAGCCCGGACCAGGCGGTTGGCTATCGTTGGAAGGCCGGCGCCGTGCCTCCGTCCTGGCTGCAAGCCGCGTTCAGCGCGGCCGCCGCAGACAGCAACGCAACCCGGGCGTCGAAGGCGGCGAGCTTCGCCCTCGACCCCTCCGGGGCGAGCACGGTCGCCTACAACCCGTCGTCCATGTGCACGACGGGCGCCCTCGCCTGCATCGACCGGACGGGCGTGCCGTCGTCGTTCGGGATCACCTTCCGGCGCCAGGGCTACGTCTTCCAGTGGGGGAAGCTGAACTGGTGCCAGGCGTTCACGACGGGTCCGAACGGGTGCTTCGACGTGGAGAACATTGCCCTCGACGAGCTCGGCCACGCGCAGGGTATCGGCCACCACGTCAACTACGCCGGCGACACCGACTACGCCGACTCGGTGGTCCAGACCTTCTCGCGTCAGAAGCCCGCGCCCGGCTACAACACCCACGCCTACGGTCGCTGTGACGTGGCGCTCCTCCAGCTCAGCTACGACATGCGGACGTGGTCGGCCCCCTACTCGACATGCCTGGCGTTGGCCACGACGCTGGCTCTCGGCGCCGCGCCGACGAGCGTGACCTCCGGAGGTGCCGTCACCTTCACGGCGACCCTGGCCGTGGCCGCGACCTCGGCGTACCAGAAGCTGTCGGCCAATCCGGTGACCGCCAGGACCGTCCGGCTCCAGCGTCGCCTGCCGGGCGCCACGGGCTGGTCGGACGTGGCCGTCATGCCGACCGGACCGGCCTCGGGGAAGTACGCGATCACCGTCAACCCCACGGCCACCGCCGACTGGCGAGCCGTCTTCTCCAGGCCGCCCGGCGAAGGCCTCCTCGGCTCCACGTCGGGAACGGTCACCATCGAGGTCACCTCCGGCGGCGGGCCCGGTTGTCCGCCTCAGTGCCCTACGGGCCCCGAGTCCTGAGCGTGGCCACCCACGGAAGGAGGATCGCGCCATGAGCCCCGAGCCGGTCGGCCGTCGCGGCCCGGTTGGAGCACCCCGCCGAGGAGGGTCGGCACGGATCCGCCGAGCGTGGTGGCCACTTCTCGTCCTCGTACTCCTGGCCGGCTGCTCGGTCGGCGGAGTGCCCGCCACGGGGTCCCCCGGGTCGTCTCCACCCGCCCGCAGCGCCGCGGCGACCGCCACGGAAGTGGCTCCCGGCGCGACGCCCGTCCAGTCGTCCACGCCGAGCGGCGGGCACGCCCCCGGGTTCACGGGCGAGCCCTCGGCCACGGGCGAGGCCGCGTCGACCGCCGACGCCATCCGCCGCCGCGACGGCCTGCTCACCGTGGTTGGCCCCGACGGCAGCACGCTGGGCCCGGTCGTCGCCGAGATCGGCACCCTGTGCAGCGCGACCGCCTGCGGAGACGCGCCGTTCCTGCCCGCCAGTGCGCTCGATCGAGCGTCGGTGAGCGTCCCGGCGGGATCCCGCCTGCGAGTCCGCCTCGCCGACGGCGGCCGGATCGGATCCTGGACGGCGGCCTCGGCGGCGGCGGAGGACGTGCAGGGTCTGAGTCTCCAACCGCTCGGTGCGAGCGAGAGCGGTGCGGAGCCGGTCACCCAGCTCGAGATTCCCGCTCCGGAGGTCGGAGTATGGGTCCTGTTCGTCGACGCCCGCTTCAGCGATCCGCGGGGTTCGGCCGCCTACTACTGGCGCCTCGACGTACGCTGATGGGCGATGGCGATCGCCCGGGGTGGGCCCGACCTCCGGCGACATGACGGCACGGAATCCGCTGCGGAGGATCGATGGCACGCACGCACGCCGAGCGGCCGCCGGTCGGTCGAGGGGCCGGCGCATCTCGGGTGGCCAACGCGCTCGGCATCGCCGTGGCGGCCGTCGCGGGCGCCGTCGCGATCGCCTTCGCGCAGCCGCTTTGGCAGCCGGCCGCCCAGCCAGGAGCTCACGGCTTGGTGGCGCTCGTCGGCGCACCCGGTCGGGCCCAGCTCGACCTGCTGGCCGAGCCGGCGGGGCCGGCGGGGGCGTGGTCGGTCTCCGAGCTTGCCCTGCCGACCGCCGATGCGGCCTGGCTGTCCGTGAGTCGAGATGGCCGGCTGGCGGTGACACTGGGCACCGGCACCCTCGCCGTGAGCGGGCCGCTCCAGGTCGAGCGAGATCCCGTCTGGCAGACGGTGACGCCGCGGAGCGTGGACGGAGAGCCTGACGTGGGTCCGCTCACCTTCGCGACCTGGTCGCCCGACGGGACCCGGCTGGCGGCTCTCGCCGCCGGCGGCACCCATGGCCCTTACCTGGTCGTGGTGGAGGCCGCCGGCGGCGACGCCCTGGTCCTACCCGTCCGCGGGCCGGCCGCACCGGGGCCGCCGGCTTGGCTCGATCAGTCGCGGGTCGCGGTCCTCGTGCTCGAGGCGTCTGGCCAGGCTGCCGCCATCGCCCTCGACGTGACCGATGGCAGCTCGACGCCGCTGGCCGGGGCGCCCACCGACGTCACCGTTTCCGCCGACGGATCGGCCATCGCCATGGTCGTCAGCGGGTCGCTGCGAGCCGGGCCGGCGGCAGCCTTCATCACGTCGGGGGCGCTGCCCAGGGTGATCGAGCCCGCTGGCGACGGATCTTATGGCGCGCTCGCCCTGTCAGCCGACGGAGCGCGGCTCGCCTACGTCCGTCTCGACGGGGCGGGCCGGGCCGCCTCGATCGGCCTTCGCCGCTGGGACGGCGCGCGGTGGCGCGGGGAGGACGACCTGCCGGTGCCCGGTGATGCCCAGGGCGCCGTCGTGGGCTGGCTGCCCTAGACGCTGAGCGCCTGCTCCGCCGGGAAGAGGGCGACCTGCGCCTCCTCGGGGAGCATTACCCCGAGGATCTTCTGGAGCGACAGCAGGTGGACGCAGCTTCCCCAGGTCTCGAAGGCGTGGCAGGTGCAGTGCCAGGCCGTGGCGTCGAGGCTCACGCGGTGCGTGTCGTTGTCGCCCCGGAACGTCAGGGAGAGCCGATCGATGGTGATGCGATCGAGCTCGCGGGCATAGCGGTTCGCCTTCTCGACCTTGCCGATCAGGGAGCTGTGCATCGTGCCGGTTCCTCCGCGGCCCGCCGGGCCCTCCAGGAGACGCCTCCGTCCAATCCCCAGGCGGGGAAGGGAGGGGCGATCGATACCCCACTCTACATCTGGCGACCAAGAAGGGCCTGACTCGGGGCTCGCCGGCCGTCAGGTCGAGGCCGCGGCAAGGCGCTCCTTGAGCCGATCGATCGCCTCGATGGGGGTCGGATCGACGCCTCGCAGGAGCGCCAGGTAGTAGCTGGTCCAATCTCCCAACGCGACACCGGCCACCGCCTCGGCCAGTCGCGAGCCGCTCCGGCCGGTCGCGACCGGGATGATCAGGGGCCCCGGCTCAGGAGATCCGCCGATCACGATCGTCGCGGCCGCGCCGGCGGGCAGCAGCCCCAGACGGCCCCTCTCCGCTGGCGGTCGCGTACCGGCTCGGCGGCCGAGGCCAGGGCCACCACGAAGACACGCTCGCCCGGGAATGCCGGGTCGACGAAGGCGACCACGCTGTTGTGAGCCAGCTCGGGCAGCTCGTCCCAGGCCGCCGAGGCCTTGGCGTTCTCGTTCAGCTGCGCCTTCCAGCGCCGCGCCACGGGCGCGAGATGGCCGGCTCCAACGATCACCGGCACGTGGCCGAGCAGTCGACCCGGCGAGGCGCTTGGCCTCGTTCGAGGCGACGGGAGCGGTCGGCCCAGGGCCAGGGCGAGGGCTTCGGCCGCGTCGGCGGCCGCCTGCAGCTCCCCGCGGCCGACCTCCAGCGGGAGCAGCCCGGCCTCGACGAGGAGACCCACCAGAAGCCCCACTGAGTGGCCGACCGACGCTCTCGGCGACCATGGCGTGGCAAAGGTGACGACGGAGCCTCCGGCCGCCGCGACGAGCTCGGCCAGGGGACCGCCGGTGGTCAGAGCGACAGTGGGAGCACCTCGCCGGAGCGCTTCCCGGGCCGTCGTGATCGTCTCTTCCGTCCTTCCCGAGCGTGAGGAGGCCACCACGAGGGTGCGGTCTCCGACCCAGGCGGGCAGGCTCGTCTCTCGAAGGACCAACAACGGGACTCCGAGGCGATCGTCGAGGGCGCCCCGGACGAGATCGGCACCGATGGCCGAGCCGCCCAGGCCGAGCACCGCCACCTCGGAGTAGGAGCCGCGAAGGCCGAGGCCGAGCGTCTCGATCCGGGCCGCGGCAGCCCGCAGCTGGGCCGGCAGATCGGCGATCGCCGCCGCCATCCGGCCTCGATCGAGACGGTCGGTCAGGCCCGGATCGTCGAGGATCGCGCCGACCCACCGCGTTCAGGCCCCCTGGACGAGCGCCGAGCCGGCCGCGATGATCGCGTCGGCGGTCGCCTGGGAGGTCGACTCGGTGTAGACGCGCACGAGCGGCTCCGTGCCGCTGAAGCGCACCAGCAGCCACGAGCCGTCGGCGGCGCAGAACTTGAAGCCGTCGTTCGTCGTCGAGGGGCGTCGGTCCGGACGACCGGCTGGCCGGCCGAGCGTGGCGGGGCGTTCTCGGCGGAGCTCGACCAGGAGCCGCTCCTTGAGCGCCGGGTAGGTCGTCCCGCGTCGACGTGGACATCGATGCGCAGGTAGAACGACGGGCCGGCGATCTCGTGGAGGTGGTCGACCGCCATCGGACACCGGCCAGCGACCGGCGCTCGCGCTCCCGCAGGAAGAGGTCGAGCAGCATCAGGTCGGCGTAGATGCCGTCGCGCTCGGGCAGGTGCATCCCGAAGCCGTAGCCGCCCGACTCCTCGCCGCCCATCATCGCGCCGGTCTCGATCATCTTCGGGCCGACGTACTTGAAGCCGACGGGCGTCTCGTAGCACCGGCACGCCGTAGCGCTCGCCGAGCCGCTCGGACCATCGAGGTCTCGTTGACGTCGTCACGACCGGCTGGCGCAGGCCGCGGTGCTCGAGCAGGTAGTACATGAGCAGGCCCATCACCTGGAGCTGGTGGATGAACGTGCCCCGCTCGTCGGCCGCGCCCGCGCGGTCGGCGTCGCCGTCGAGCAGCAGGCCCAGGTCGTAGCCGCCCGCCGGCCAGGATGCCCAGCGCCTCGTCGATGTTGGGCCGGATGGGCTCGGGGTTGACGCCGCCGAAGTACGGGTTGCGCTCCTGGTGGATCTCCGTCACCCGGATCCGGCCGCCGGCCAGCAGCCGGCGAGATCCAGCCGGCGCCCGGCGCCCCACATCGGCTCGACCAGGACGTCGAGGTCGGCCGCCTTGCAGCGCGTCGAGGTCGAGCGTCCGGCGCGACGAACGCCTCGTAGCCCGGAACGGGTCGAAGCGCTCGACCAGGCCCGGCCGCCTCGGCGTCGGCGAACGGCCGTCGCGGCGATCGCCGTCCCGCCGTTGCGCGGATCGTGGCCTCGAGCGCGGCCAGGATGTCCGGGCCGGCCGCGGAGCCGGTCGGGCGCTTTGACCTTGAACCCGTTGTCGGTCCACGGGTTGTGCGACTGGCGGTGATGACGATCCCGCGCGGCGGCCCCGCGCTCGACGACCTCGTACGACGACATCTGGGTCGGCACGGCCGCCGCGGCGAAGACGACCGGGATGTCGTGGGCGAGCAGGACCTCGGCCGCGGCCTGGGCGAAGAACTCGCTGGCGAAGCGCCGGTCGTAGGCGACGACGACGCCCTTGGCTGTGCTCGCCGCGGTCCACGACGTAGCGGGCGACGCCCTCGGCGCAGCGTCGGACGTTCTCGTACGTGTAGTCGTCGGCGATGCGTGGCCCGCCAGCCGTCCGTGCCGAAGACGATCGTCGTCGGTGCAGGCGCCTCGGCGATGATGGTCACGAGTCCCTCTCCTTCGAGCGCTGCAGCTCCTCTGCGATCCCGCGAACGTCCTGGGCCCGGTCGGCCGCGCAGACCGAGCAGCGCGATCCGGCGTGTCGACCACGATGGTATCGGAGAGCCCGATGGTGACGACCAGCCGGTCGCCCGCCAGGACGAGGATGTTCGTCGATCCGAGATCCCGCCGCGGACCGTTGCCGACCGAGCCCACTGGCTGGCCGGTCTCCGCCTGGGCCTCGGCCAGCAGGGCGTCGCGGAGCGCGGTCCAGCTCCCGAGGTCGCTCCAGCCGACGTCGGCGGGCACGACCTGGACGGAGCCCTCGGCGGCCGCCGGCTCCATCACGGCGTAGTCGACCGAGCGGGCCACGGGTGCGAGTGAGCGATACGCCTCCTCCAGCTCCTCGGCGCGCTCCAGGCGCGTCGCGCCGGAGCGGCTCGAACACCTCCGGTGCGTGGCGGGCCAGTGCATCGACGATGGCGTCGCGCCGCCAGACGAAGATGCCGGCGTTCCAGAAGGCGGGGTGAGGGCCGCGCAGGAGCATCTCGGCTGCAGCCCGCGTCGGCTTCTCGACGAAGCGCTCGACGCGGTAGACCGCGTGGCCCGCCCGATCTCGGGCTGCGGCTCGCCGGCGACGACGTAGCCGTAGCCGGTGGCCGGTCCGTCCGGGCGGATCCCGAGCGTCACCAGCCGCCTGTCCGGCCGCCCGGCCGACCCTCGCCGCCGCGGCGAGGACCGCCCGGAACTCCGGCTCGTTCGCAACATGGGCGTCGGCCGGCAGCACGACCATCACGTCGTCGGGCGGTCGCTCGATCGCCAGGGCCACCAGGGCGATCGCAGCCGCCGTGTTGCGGCCGACCGGCTCGCCCACCACCTGCGCCGGGGACAACTCGGGCAGCTCGTCGCGGACGAGGTCGCCGTAGCGTCGATCGGTCGACCACGAAGACCGCGTCGGCGGGGTCGAGCTCGCCGGGTCAGCCGCTCGAAGGTTCGGCGGAGGAGGCTCAGGCTCGCCCAGGAGCGGCAGGAACGGCTTCGGCCGCTCCGGCCGGCTGAGCGGCCAGAGTCGCGTCCCGCCGCCGCCGGCCAGGATGACGACGTACAAGGGCACTCGGGCCCCGCGACTCGGCTGCCGACTCCGGGCAGGCCGGCCTCCGCGGCGAGGGCGGCGGCCTTGTCGGTCCGCTCCCACGGCAGGTCGAGGTCCGGTCGGCCGAAGTGCCCGTAGGCCGCGGTCTGGCGGTAGATCGGCCGGCGCAGGTCGAGGGCCGCGATGATGCTGGCCGGGTCGCAGGTCGAAGTGCCGCTCGATGAGCGCGAGGATCCGCTCGTCGGGGATGCGGCCGGTGCCGAACGTCTCGACCGAGACCGAGAGCGGGTGGGCGACGCCGATCGCGTACGCCACCTCGATCTCGAAGCGGTCGGCCAAGCCGGCGGCGACGACGTTCTTGGCCACCCAGCGGGCCGCGTAGGCGGCCGAGCGATCGACCTTGGTCGGGTCCTTGCCGGAGAAGCAGCCGCCGCCGTGGCGGGCCATGCCGCCGTACGTGTCGACGATGATCTTGCGGCCGGTCAGGCCGGCATCGCCCATCGGCCCGCCGACCACGAAGCGGCCGGTCGGGTTCACGTGGATGACCGGGTCGAGCGGCGCGCAGCTCGTGCGGGATGACTGGGCTGATCACCAGCCTCGGTGACGTCGCTCGCGCAGCCGCTCGATGCGCCACGTCGGGGTCGTGCTGGGCCGCGACGACGACCGTGCGCACCGCGCTCGGCACGCCGCACGTCGTACTCGACCGTCACCTGGGTCTTGCCGTCGGGTCGCAGGTAGGGCAGCTGACCGCTCTGCCGGACCTCCGCCAGGCGCCGCGCCAGGCGGTGGGCGAGCGCGATCGGCAGCGGCATGAGCTCGGGCGTCTCGCGGCAGGCGAAGCCGAACATCATCCCCTGGTCGCCGGCGCCCAGCTCGCTCGTCGGGGCCGCGTCCTCGCGAACCTCGAGCGCCCGCTCCACGCCCGCGCGATGTCGGGCGACTGCTCCTTGACCGAGACGAGCGTGCCGCAGGTCTGGTAGTCGAAGCCGTACTCGCGCGTCGGTGTAGCCGATGTCGCGGACGGTGTCGCGGACGACCGCCTGGAAGTCGACGTAGGTCGTGGTGCGTGATCTCGCCCAGGACGAGGACCAGGCCGGTCGTCGTCGCCGTCTCGCAGGCGACCCGGGCGCTCGGGGTCGTCGGCCAGGATCGCGTCCAGGATCGCGTCGGTGACCTGGTCGCACATCTTGTCGGGGTGGCCCTCGGTCACCGACTCGGACGTGAACAGGTAGGTCTCGTCGTCGATCAGGCTCGTCATCGGGCAGGCTCCACGCGCGGGTCGCCAGCGTAGCACTCCATCGCGGCGGCTCCGGCCGTGCTCAGGTCCCGCTCTGCCAGGTCGCGAGGTACTCGACCTGCTCGGGCGTCAACGGGTCGAGCTCGATGCCGAGCGCCGCCGAGCTTGAGCCGCGCCACCTCGCGGTCGATCGACTCGGGCACGTCGTAGACCCGGGGCTCCAGCTCGGCGTGGTGGCAGCAGCGCGTACTCCGCCGAGAGCGCCTGGTCGGCGAAGCTCATGTCCATGACCGCCGCGGGGTGGCCCTCGGCCGCGGCCAGGTTGACCAGCCGGCCCTCGGCGAGCGAGGTGGATCCGCTTGGGCGCCGAGGTCGTACTCGCGGACGTTCTCGCGCACTTCGCGGACATGGCCCTCGGCCAGCAGCGGCCAGGGCCGGGATGTCGATCTCGGCGTCGAAGTGGCCGGCAGTTGGCCAGGATCGCGCCGTCGGGCATGGCCAGGAAGTGCTCCCGACGGAAGACGTGGATGTTGCCGGTGGCGGTGATGAAGACCTCGCCCCAGGCCGCCGCGGCGGTGTGGGTCAGGATCAGATAGCCGTCCATGCAGCGCCTCGATGGCCGCCGACGGGATCGACCTCGACGACAGCCACCTGGGCGCCCATGCCGCGGAAGCGCGATGGCGATCCCCCGCCCCACCCAGCCGTAGCCGGCGACGACCACGTGGCGCCCGGCGAGGAGGAGGTTCGTGGCGCGCAGGATCCCGTCCACGGTCGACTGGCCGGTGCCGTAGCGGTTGTCGAAGAGGTGCTTGGTCAGGGCCTCGTTGACGGCGATGACCGGGTACCGAAGCGCGCCGTCGGCCGCCATGGCCCGCAGCCGGATCACTCCGGTGGTCGTCTCCTCGGTCCCCGCGAGCACCTCGCCGATCTGGCCAACGCGCTCGGCGTGGAGCAGCGAGACGAGATCGCAGCCATCGTCCATGGTCAGCTGGGGGTGCGTGTCGGCCACCGCCTTGAGGTGTCCGTAGTACGTCGGGCGGTCGGCGCCGTGGCGCGCGAAGACCGAGATGCCGAACTCGCCGACCAGAGCGGCGGCGACGTCGTCCTGGGTCGACAGCGGATTCGAGGCGCAGAGCGCCACCTCCGCCCCGCCGGCCGCGAGCGTCCGGACGAGGTTCGCCGTCTCAGTGGTGACGTGGAGGCAGGCGCCGATCCGCAGGCCGGCCAGCGGCCGCTCGCGCTCGAAACGGGCCGTGATCTGACGGAGAACCGGCATCTCGCGCTCGGCCCAGTCGATCCGGCGGGCACCTTCGTCGGCGCAGGCCAAGATCCGTGACATCGTGGGGGACGGTCATCCGTCAGAATCCTCCGTGGGGGCCGAGAAGAGGCGACGCAGCGGGGCCAGGAAGGCGGGCCAGGCCGGGCTGAGCCGGTGGACGAGGCGCTCCTCGAAGCGGACGTGCTCCAGGTAGCCGAGCCGGCTGTAGGCAGCGAGGGCCGGGGGATTGTCGGCGCGAACGTTGAGCGCCACCTGGTCGCAGGTCCGCAGCAGCTCCGCGGTGACTGCGCTGGTGACCGCCTTGGCGTAGCCGCGGCCTCGGTAGGCCTCGTGCGTCATGACATTGCCGACGATGCCCAGCCGCGCCGTCGGACTGACGACGTGCGTCCCCGCCGCCGCCACGAGCCGGCCTCCGACCCGGATCCCGTGGTACACGCCGATCGGCGATCGCACCTGCCGGCAGCCATGCCGTGAAGCCGAGCTGGTAGAGGCGGTTGAGGTCGCCGATCTCGACTGGCAGGAGTCGCTGGACGTCCGCCGGGTAGGGACGGAAGCGGGACCGGTCGACCCACATCCGGACCATCTGGGGGCCCGGTTCGATCCGGTAATGGCGCTCGACGGCCGAGAGGTAGGCGGGCAGCGCGGCGAGGTAGGCGTTGCGGGGCCGGATGACGTCGCGCAGGATCGCCTCGATGCCGGCCTCGTCACCCATGGCGAAGACCGGCTGCGGCGCATAGCCGCCATACTCGAGGACGACCGCGACGACCTCGCCACCGACGAGGGCGATCCCCCAGCGCGTCCGGCCGAACTCGCGATCGTCGAGATCGCAGATGGCATAGGCGGCATAGAGCCGGTCGCGCTCCAGGAACGCCCGCAGGAGCGCGCGGTCGGTCGTCTCGCGGACCACGATCGGGCCGCTGGCGTCGCGCGCCTGGGCCCGTGCGGCGGTCGCCATCAGGGCTCCTCCGGACCCACCATCGCCGTCGCCGGCGGGGCCAACCCCTTGCGGATGCCGGCGCGAGCAACGGCCTCGGCCAGCGACGTCTCGTACGGCGCTCGCAGGACCCCCTCGTCGGTCACGAACGCCGTCACGAGCTCGGCCGGGGTGATGTCGAGGCTCGGGACGAGCGCGGCGGTCCCGTCTGGGGCGGTCGCCAGCTCGCCACTGCGGAGCAGCTCCCGGGCCCCCAGGGGCTCGAGATCGAGCCCGGCACCGTCACGCACCGCGAGGTCGACCGTCGTCGTCGCCGCGCAGACGAAGACGGGAACGCCGTGGCGCCGGGCAACGGCGGCCAGCGTGTACGTCCCCACGGTCGCCGCGACGTCACCGTCGCCGGCGATCCGCTCGGCGCCGACCAGGATCGCCCCGATCCGCCCTCCGGCGAGGAGCCAGCCGGCCGCCGCGTCGGCTAGGACCGTGTGAGGGAGGTCCATCCCTGCCAGCTCCCAGGTAGTGAGGCGCGAGCCCTGCAGCAACGGCCTGGTCTCCAGGACGTAGACGTGGAGCTCGCGAGCGGCGAGGTGGGCCGCGCGGATGACCGCAAGGGCGGTCCCGACCTGCCCCGAGGAGAGCGGCCCGGTCAGTCCCAGGGTCAGGACGCCCAGCGGTCCCGCGGTCGGTTGGTCAAGCACCGCGACCCCGGCCTCGGCCAGCCGGGCGTGGTCGGCCGTCACCTGCGAGGCGATGGCATCCGCCTCTGCCCGCATCGCTGCAGCGATTGCGATGCCGTCCTCGTCAGGGTGGGGGCGCTCCCCGTAGCGTGCCATCAACCGAGCCAGGGCCGGCCGCACCGCGGCGGCACCGGGCCGGGCATTGCCGAGGGAATTGGCGGTGCCCCGCAGCGTCGCCAGCCGGAGGTACGGGCGGGCGTCGCGAACGCGCGCCGCGCTGAGGGCCAGGCCGAACGCAGCGACTTGGGCGAGCGCGGGCGCGCCCTCGATCATGCGTTCCCGCATGACCCGGGCGACGTCGGCGCCCGTGACGCACTCGACCTCCACGATCTCTTCGGGGAACCGCCGCTGGTCGAGGATCACGACGGTCTCCGGTTCGACTCGGAACGGGCTGCGGAAGCTCGGCCGGGGCGGCGTCTGGAAGGGCAGTCCCGCCCCCGCCGCGTCGGGCGGGACGGGCTGGCCGGCGTTGAGCAGCGCGGCCGCGCCTTCCGCGGCGGTCCGCTGCAACGCGCCGGCGATCCCGGCGGCCGTGGCGGCGGCCTGGACGGCATCGGTGGCAAGCTGGCGAAAGAAGCTCCGGCGACCGACGTCGGGCGCCTCCGCTGCCTCGGCAGCCGGGCTCGACTCGACCGGATCCGTCAGTCGTTCCGGATCGCTCACGGGGTTGGCCGTCCGTTCAGTACCTGATCACGCTGGAGACCGCGAAGCCCTGGAGTCGATCCCGGCCCTTGAGGAACAGCAACTCGACGAGGAACGACAGGCCGACGATCTCACCCTGCAGCCGCTGGATCAGCTCGACCGTGCCCTGGACCGTGCCCCCCGTCGCCAGCAGGTCGTCGACGACCAGGACGCGCTGGCCCGGACGAATGGCGTCCTTGTGGATCTCGAGCGTGTTCGAGCCGTACTCGAGCGCGTACTCCACGCTCAGCGTCTCGGCGGGCAGCTTGCCGAGCTTGCGGACGGGCACGAGCCCGACCCCCAACCGGTAGGCCATCGGACCGCTGAAGATGAAGCCCCGCGATTCCATTCCCACGACCACGTCGACCGGCGTGTCGCGGTAGGGCGCGAGCATCAGCTCGATGGCCTCGTGGTACGCGGCGCCGTCCTTGAGCAGGGTCGTGATGTCGTAGAAGAGGATGCCCGGCTTGGGGAAATCGGGGACCTCGCGAATCTTCGCGCGGAGCTCCTCGGCAGGCATCGGATGGGTGTCCTCCTCGGGGGATCGGACGGCGTCTTCGAACGTTGGCAGTCTACCGCAGCCGAACGCTCGCGCCGGCCCGACGACTCGCTCAGCGAGGCGGACGGGCGGCCGGCGGCGGAGCGCCGGCGTCCGCCGAGGAGGCTGCGCCGGGCGGTCCCCTCCGGCGCCACTCCACCTTCCGCTCGGTGCCGTCGAGGAGCCGCTGGACGTTGTCGAGGTGGAAGGCCCAGATGAGGAGCGTCCCGGCGACCGCGTAGGCCAGGTAGGCCACGGAGGCGCTCGTGCCGATCGTGATGGCCGCCAGGCCGATCCCGGCCAGGAGTGACCCGGCGAGCGAGGCGAGCGAGGAATAGCCGGTGGCCACCACGGTCCCCACGAAGACCGGGATCAGGCCGAGCGCGAGGAGCGGCTGCATCGCCAGCAGGGCGCCATAACCGGTCGAGACGCCTCGACCGCCCTTGAGGCCTAGGAACGGCGAGCGGCTGTGGCCGACGATCGCCGCCAGGGCGGCCAGCGCCTCGGCCCAGGGGCCCAGGCCCAGCTGGCGGGCCACCACCACCACGACGGTCCCCTTGGCCATGTCCAGCAGGCCCGAGACCAGGGCCCAGCGTGCCCCGAGCGCCCGCATGACGTTGGCGCCCCCCGTCCGGCCGCTGCCCGTCGTACGGGGGTCCGGACCACCGACCAGGCGGGCGATGACGACGCCCCAGGGGATGCCGCCGATGAGATAGGCCGCGGCGACCATCAGCGCGGTTCCGGCAGGCGCCACGAGTTCCACCGGCGGGAGTATACGGTTCGCGGACCGGGCGAGCCGGCCTAGAGAGCCAGGGCGGCGAGGAGGCGGTCCGGGCGCAGGCGGAACCACGACCAGCGCTCGGGATCGACGCAGGCTTCCTCCACCAGGGCGGTCAGGCGCGCGTTCACCGGAACCGGAACGCCGAGCCGGCGGCCAGCCTCGGTGACCGCGCCGTTCAGCCAGCGCACCTCGGACATGCCGCCACCGGCCCGCAGGTGCTCCCGCAACGACGGCATCTTCCCGCCCCGAGCGCCGCGCACGACGCGGCGCAGGATCGGCCAGGAGATGGCGCCCGGGGCGCGGATGCCCATGGCGAGGAGCCGCACGTTGGCTCCGGGCAGCGCCAGCGGGCGGAGCTCCAGCGCGCGCATGACCGCCAGGCTTTCGGTCAGCTGGCGCCGCTCGATCTCGAAGAGGGCCCGGTTGGCATAGACATCAGCCGGGTCGGCGTCCAGCAACGCGCTCGTGGCATTGCCGACCAGGTTCGCCACGAGCTTCGACCACTTCATGGCCGGGGCGTCACCGAAGGTGGCCGTCGGCAGCCCGCTGCGGCGCAGGCTCGCCGCCAGCTCGGCGGGCAGCTCGCCGACCTCACCCCCAGCCACGGCCAGGCCCAGCCCGCCGCGGCGGATCCAGCGCACGGTCAAGGTCGCCGCGCTCGAGGCCACCTCCTCCTCTGCCGGAGCCGGGGCCAGCAGCTCCACGGGGGCCGTCAGGGAGGCCGCGATGAGGCCGCCGGCCGGGCGAGCCGACGCCACCGCCTCCTCGGCTCCCACCCCGTTCTGAACGGTCAGGGCCGGCACGTCGGGCCAGGGTGCGGCCGCTGCGATTGCGGCTGGGAGGTCGACCTGCTTGACGGCGAAGATGACGAGCTGCGGAGCGGCCTCGGCCGCCGGTTCAGCCGCCGTCGGCGCTCCCCCGACCAGGCCGACGGACACCGTGGTGCGCGCTCCTGCCGGGTCGACGATCGCCAGCAGGCGTCTCGGCTCGGGTCCGAGGGTTCGACGGACCAGGAACGCAACGTCATGGCCGCCAATCGCGAGGAGGCCCCCGAGGAACGACCCGACCCTGCCCGCCCCGACGACGACGATCCGCACGTGGTCCCGGTCGACTTCAGCTAAGCGTGCTTGTCGAGGGTCGCCGCCGCCGCCGCCGCTTCGAGGACCTCCGCCAGCGAGTCGCCGATGCTCGCCTGGACGGCCGCCACCACCGCGCCCTCCACGATCGGGCCGCCGGACAGTCGCACCCTGGCGGCTTGGTCGGGATCGAGCAGCTCGAGGGCGGTCTTGGTGGCCAGGACGGCACTGCCGAGATCGGCCAGCACGAGGACGCCCGAGCCCCCGTCGGCCCGTCGAATGGCATCGACGATCGCCGCCGCGTCCGTCCCCAGCGACCCGTCGACCGCGCCACCGACCCCTTCGATCTTGAGGTCAGGTCCCGCCATCTGGCGGGCGAGGTCAACCGTCCCCGCGGCGATCAACGGCGAATGCGAGACGACCACGATTCCCACCAGGGGCTCCACGGCGGCCATCCTAGCCGGCCGCCAGGATGGCCGCCAGCAACCAGACCCCGTACACCACGGTCAGAACCCCGACGACCATCAGGACCCGCGTCACCGCCCGCTCGGTCCGCGAGCTCAAGCCGAAGTCGAAGAGGATCGCCCGCACGCCGAGCAGGGCATGCCAGGTGACGAAGACGAGGAAGGCAATCTCGAGCCCGATCATGATCGGGTTGCCCAGCCAGTCGATGACCTCGTCGTAGCGACGCAGTCCATCCTTCACCAGGAAGTGCTGGGCGATCATGTGAAGGGTCAGGAGCACCAGCAGTGCGGCGCCACTGAGCGCCTGGCCGAAGAAGCCGCCGAACCCGCCGACCGCCTCGGGCAGGGGCTCCTCGGGCTCGCTGCGGCGGGCGTTGCGGATCGCCATCGCCGGCCTCCTACTTGACCAGGATCCGGAGCGCGGCGTAGACCAGCACGATCGCTCCGAAGATCGCGACCGCCACGAGCAGCCCTCGCTGGCGGTTGGGGACGAACCCGAAGCCGACCAGGCTGACCCGGATCCCGTTGAGCCCGTGGAAGAGCATGCCGAAGATCAGGACCACGTCGAGCATCAGGAACAGGGGGCTCAGGACGAGGTCGACGAAGGCGTCCCAGGCGCCCGGACCCTGGACCAGCAGCGACAGGACGGCCAGATGGATGTAGAGATAGAGGAGCAGCCCGATCGCGGTCAGCCGGTTGAGGGCGAATGCCCAGCCGCCCAGGCGGCGGCCGCGCGGGTCGAACCAACCGGCGACTCCCCGCCGACGCTCCGAGCGGACGCGCTCCGATCCGGCTTCCCGCTCGGGCTGGGGGTCCCTCGCCCCCGCGCTCATCGTCGGCCTCCCACTCCTCCGAGGAGTCGCCGCAGCCGAGCGGACGCGGCAGCCCGGCGCAGCAGCATGATGGCGGCCGCTGGATCGACGTTCGAGGGGCACGCCTCACTGCACTCGTAGGCGACGTGGCAGCGCCACGAGCCGTGTTCGTCGTCGGTGATCCGGAGGGCCGCCCGACCGTCCCCGTCGCGTGGCTCGGCGACCACCCGCCAGGCCGCCGCCAGGGCGGCCGGGCCCAAGTACCGCGGATCGCTGCCGGCGATCGGACAGGCCGCCACGCAGATCCCGCATTCGATGCAGTCCTCGAAGCGGGTCATGACGTCGATGCCGTCCGGCCGTTCAGCCTCGGTCAGGATCTCACTCTGCCGGACGAGCGCCCGCCCGGCTCGCTCGAAGCGGTCGTAGAAGGGCGCCATGTCGACGACCAGGTCGCTGACCAGGGGGGCGTTGGCGAGCGGCTCGACGACCACTTCCTGGCCCGGCGCGACCGGGGTGACGCAGGCGAGGACCTCGCGACCGTCCACCCGCATCGCGCACGTCCCGCACGAGGCGTGGAAGCAGGAGTGTCGGAGGGTCAGGCTTGGGTCCTGCTTCGTCCGAATGGCGACGAGGGCCTCGAGCACGGTTGCGTGATCGCCGACCGGAACCTCGAAGCGATCGAAGTGGGCCGCCGGATCACCGGCCTTGCGGCGATGGACGCGGAGGCGGACCGGACGGCCGGCGACCGCCGTGTCGGGGCTCATGCGACCCGCGGGGCGTAGTACGCGCCGTGGGGCAGGAGCACGACCTCGCGTGTCCGGCACGGCGCATCGAGGCCGAGCTTGGCGCAGACGACGTCGGCGGTTGCCTCGGCCATCGCCCGCAACGTGGTGCCCTTCCCGCCCGAGATGGTCACGAAGCCCTCCACGCCCTCGGTCTCCCGGTGATCGAAGCACTTGAAGGTGCGGCTCAGCTCCCGCCCGCTCGACGCTCCACGCTCGCCGATCAGGGGGCGAGCCGCCGACCAGGCCGATCGCCGCTCGGCGGTGCGCACGGCCGGGATGAGCCGAGCGCCTTCCCGGTACATCATCTCGACGTGATCCTCCGGGACGCCCAGGTCGTCGGGATCGTCGACGACCCAGGAGCTCGTCCCGACGACCGAGAGGCCCCGCTGAGGGACGACGATGTCGCCGTCGCCGGACGGGTGGAGCCGGTTGATGACCATGTTGCAGAGGCGTCCCCTGACCGCCAGCAGGACCCCCGGCGAGGGCTGGACGGGGACGTCGCAGCCGGCCATGAGGGCGACCTTCTCGGCCCAGGGGCCCGTCGCGTTGACCACGAGGTCGGCCCGAATCTCCTCCTCGCGGCCCGCGGTCAGGTCGCGGACCCGGACGCCGCTCACCAGGCGCTCGTGCACGAGGAGGCCGATGACCTCCGTCCAGGGCCGGATCACCGCCCCGTTCGCCATGGCGCTGGCGAAAAACCGGAGCGGCAAGCGCATGGCGTCCATCGTCCCGTCGGGCACTTGGACCGCCAGCCTGACGTCGGGACTTAGGTTCGGCTCCCGGCGGCGGGCCTCGGCGGCGCTCAGCCGGCGGGCCGGGATCCCGCAGGCGAGACAGGCCTCGACGAACCTAGGCTCGTAGGCCGCGTCCTCGTCGCTCACCGCGACGAACAGGCCATCGTTCAACTCGAATGATCCCGGGGCGATCCGCCGAAGGATCTGGTTCTCCTCGATGCACTCGACGGCCGATTCGGCGTCCTTCACGGCGTAGCGGGCGCCCGAGTGGAGAAGGCCATGGTGGCGACCGGTCGTGCCCGAGGTGAGCTCACCCCGCTCGACGAGAGTGACGCGCAGCCCTCGCAGGACGAGGTCGTGGGCCAGCGCACCGCCGGTTCCGCCGCCACCGATGATGACGACGTGGGCGGCCGCTCGCAGGCCCGGGTTCTCGCTCATCTGCTGGCGGTTCGGTTCGGGGCCCCCGGGGGGGCCCCGAACCATGTCCTGGACCTGTGACTGACTACTCGACCCAGCCGAAGGTGCGGGTGACCGCCTTCTTCCAGTCGGCGTAGTCCTTCACGCGGGTGGCATCGGCCATCTTCGGATGCCACTCCTTGTCCTTCGCCCAGTTGACGCGCAGGTCCTCGACCTCGGCCCAGTAGCCGACCGCGAGGCCGGCAGCATAGGCCGCGCCGAGCGCGGTCGTCTCGGCCACCTTGGGGCGGATGACCGGGACGTTGAGGACGTCGGACTGGAACTGCATGAGCAGGTCGTTGAAGACCATGCCACCGTCGACCTTGAGGGCCGTCAGCGGAACGCCGGAGTCGGCATTCATCGCGTCGAGGACCTCGCGGGTCTGCCAGGCGGTCGCCTCGAGGGCGGCCCGGGCAATGTGGCCCTTGGTCACGTACCGGGTCATGCCGGCGATGACGCCGCGGGCATCGTTCTTCCAGTACGGGGCGAAGAGGCCGCTGAAGGCCGGGACGAAGTAGATGCCGCCGTTGTCCTCGACGGTCGCCGCGAGCGCCTCGACGTCGGCCGACTTCTCGATCATCCCAAGGTTGTCGCGGAGCCACTGGACGAGGGCGCCGGTGATCGCGATCGAGCCTTCGAGCGCGTACACGGCCGGCTGCTTGCCGATCTTGTAGGCGAGGGTCGTGAGGAGACCGCTCTTGCTCGGGACCGCCTTCGTGCCCGTGTTGAGGAGCATGAAGCAGCCCGTGCCGTAGGTGTTCTTCGCCTCGCCGGGCGAGAAGCACGTCTGGCCGAAGAGAGCGGCCTGCTGGTCGCCGAGGTCGCCGGCGACGGGGACGCCGGCGAGGTCGCCGACGGCCTTGCCGTAGACCTCGGACGAGGCCTTGACGCTGGGCAGCATCGCCCGCGGGATCCCCAGGAGCTTGAGGATCTCGGGATCCCAGTCGAGCGTGGTGTAGTTGAAGAGGAGCGTCCGGCTGGCGTTGGACACGTCGGTGACATGCACGCCGCCGCTCGGGCCGCCCGTCATGTTCCAGATGCACCAGGTATCGATGTTGCCGAAGAGAAGATCGCCGGCCTCCGCCTTGGCCCGGGCGCCCTCGACGTTGTCGAGGATCCACTTGACCTTGGGGCCGGAGAAGTAGGTCGCCAGCGGGAGGCCGGTCTTGGGCCGGAGGCGATCCGGGCCACCGTCCTTCTCGAGGGCGTCGCAGATGTCCTTGGTGCGCGTGTCCTGCCAGACGATCGCGTTATACACCGGCTTGCCGGTGCGGCGGTCCCAGACGACCGTCGTCTCGCGCTGGTTGGTGACGCCGACGGCGGCCAAGTCGGCCGCGGTGATGCCGGCCTTGGCGAGCGCGCCGCGGGTCACCTCGACGCAGCGCGTCCAGATCTCGAGCGCATCGTGCTCGACCCAACCCGGCTTCGGGTAGATCTGCTCGTGCTCTTTCTGGTCGACCGCGACGACTTGTCCGCTGTGGTCGAAGATCATGAAGCGGGTGCTGGTGGTGCCCTGGTCGAGGGCGCCCACGTACTTGGTCATTCCGGTTCGTCTCCTGTTCGAGTGTGCGATTGGTACCGGATCAGGTTCCGGACCAGGCCTCGGTCGCTGACCGAATGAGGAAGAACGACGAGGTCGCTCCGGGGTCCTGGTGACCGGCGCTGCGCTCACCGAGGTAGCTTGCCCGGCCCTTCCGGGCGACGAGCGGCACCGTGGCGAGCATTCCAGCCTCGGCGGCGGCCGAGGCGCGCTCCATCGCCGCACCGATGGGGACGTCGTCAGCCGCGGCGGTCTTGAGCGCATCGAGGGTCGGCAAGAGCGCGTCGAGCATCGTCTTGTCACCTGGCCCGGCCTTGCCGATCCTGGTGACGCCGCCGATTCCCGCCTCCACGGCGGCCGCGAGGTCGGCGAGACCGAGGGATTCGCGGCCCGCCGTCACGCTCCCCATCTGGATGAAGAACATCCCGTAGAGTGGGCCGCTCGCCCCGCCGACTGTGGAGACGAGCGTCATCCCGACGGTCTTGAGGCACGCCCCGATGTCGCGTCCCTCGAGCCCGTCGAGCTTGGCGGTCACGGCCTGGAATCCGCGATCGAGATTGATGCCATGGTCGGCGTCCCCAATGGCGGAGTCGAGCTCCGTCAGATACGCCTTGTTGGCCGACACCGCGCTGGCGAAGGTCCTGATCCAGGTCAGGACGTCGTCGTACGAGATCATCGTCGTCGACTCCCTCGCCGGCACGGGCGAGTGCGGCGCCGCTCCATCGGCATGTGCGCGGGACTCCCGGGGCGCTCAGACACCCCAGCGAAGGCCCGGGGTATGGACCGGTGCGTCCCAGTAACGGGTCAGCTCGTCGTCCAGGCGAAGCAGGGTGATTGAGCACCCGGCCATGTCGAGCGACGTGATGTAGTTGCCCACGAGGTTCCGGGCGATGGTGATCCCGCGACCGCTGAGGATCCGGTTCAGGGCGTTGTAGACGACGTACAGCTCGATGAGCGGCGTGCCGCCCATCCCGTTGACGAAGGCGAGGACCGAATCTCCTCGCTTGAAGGGCAGATCATCGAGGATCGGCGTCGCCAGCATCTCGGTGATCTCGTCCGCGCCGGCCAGCTTCATGCGCTTCCGACCCGGTTCGCCGTGGATCCCGATCCCGATCTCCATCTCGTCGTCGCCGAGGTCGAAGGTCGGCTTGCCGGCCGCGGGCACCGTGCAACTCGTGAGCGCCATCCCCATCGAGCGGACGTTGTCCTGGACCTTCTGGCAGAGCGCCGTGACCGTCGCCAGGTTGGCCCCGGCCTCGGCGGCTGCACCGACGATCTTCTCGGCCAGGACCGTACCCCCCACGCCCCGGCGACCGGCCGTGTAGAGCGAGTCCTTGACCGCCACATCGTCGGCGATGACGACCGAGGTGACCTCGATCCCCTCGGCCTTGGCCAGCTCGGCCGCGAGCTCGAAGTTCATGATGTCGCCGGTGTAGTTCTTGACGATGTGGAGGACCCCGGCCCCGCCGTCGACGGCCTTGGTGGCCGCCAGCATCTGGTCCGGGACTGGTGAGGTGAAGACGGCGCCCGGGCAGGCGGCGTCGAGCATGCCCAGCCCGACGAACCCGCCGTGCATCGGCTCGTGGCCCGAGCCGCCCCCCGAGATGACGCCGACCTTTCCGGCCCGTGGCGCGTCGCGGCGCACGACGATGTTCGGCGTCTCGACGCGGACCAGGTCCCCATGGGCGGCAGCCATCCCCGCGAGGGCTTCGTCGACGACTCGGTCCGCAGCGTTGATGAGTTTCTTCATCGGGTCTCCCGTCGTGCGTCAGGGTTTTCCGGGTGCTGGTGTGCTCGAGAAACGACGGCCAAGGTGGGTGCCGGCGGCGGGGCCATCGCGCCGCCGGCACCCGGACGCGCGAACGGGCGGCGTCAGGCGCCCGTTGCGCCGGAGGTCTGCTGCCGCTACTGAATCAGGCAGCCTTGGCGATGAACTGGGTGATCACGTAGTTGAAGAACGCCCAGCCAGCGGCTCCGCCGATGAGCGGGCCGACGACCGGGATCCAGGCGTACTCCCAGTCGGAGCCGCCCTTGCCCGGGATCGGCAGGAGCGCGTGCATGATCCGCGGCCCCAGGTCGCGGGCCGGGTTGATGGCGTACCCGGTGGTGCCTCCCATCGCCAGGCCGATGACCAGGACGAGCAGGCCCCACGCCAGCGCGCCCCCAATGGCCGGGGTCGCGCCTGCGGCGAGGCTGAAGCCCACGAAGACCAGCACGAAGGTGCCGAGGATCTCCGACCACAGGTTCCACATCGGATTGCGGATCGCCGGGGCGGTGCAGAAGACGGCGAGCTTGAGGCCCTTGTCCTCGGTCTGCTCCCAGTGCGGGTAGTAGTGGAGGAAGACCAGGGTGGCGCCGATCATTGCGCCGATGAACTGGCCGGCCCAGTACATGACCAGCGAGTCGGCACCAAATGTGCCCGAATTGGCCAGGCTGTCCAGGTAGACCGCGAGCGTTACGGCCGGGTTGATGTGCGCCCCGCTGAAGATGCCGGCAACGGAGATGCCCGCGAAGACAGCGAAACCCCACGCGAGGGTGATGACAACCCAGCCCGAGCTTTGAGCCTTCGACTTGGCCAGCAGAACGCCGGCCACGACGCCATCGCCGAGGAGGATCAGGATCATCGTCCCGACGATCTCGGCTGCGAACTTCTCAACTGTCATGCTCTCTCCCTCTGGGTGATTGAGATGAGCGCGTCAC
Source organism: uncultured Chloroflexia bacterium (assembly GCA_963712585.1). Taxonomy (GTDB): domain Bacteria; phylum Chloroflexota; class Limnocylindria; order Limnocylindrales; family CSP1-4; genus CAVQIH01. Next base: position 51,708 of record CAVQIH010000016.1, on the reverse strand, counting down.
GCGCGGATGGCCCGGCGGGGCCGTGGATCGGTCGGGCGGCTGGCGAGCACCCGGATGCACCCGTCACCCTGAACCTACCCCCACCCTCACCACCTCCGCAGCAGCCTGCGCGACCACCCTGGGCACGCGGGCGCGGGACGCCATGACGCCAACAGTGCTCCCCGCACTGTTGCCAAAAGGCTACGGCGGGGGACGTTCCGGAAACGTCAAAACATCGTTCAGGTCCGGCCGGGTCGCCCGTGATCCCGGCCCGGGTCAGCGGCTCAGTCGTCCGCGGCGGCATCCGCCAGCGCGGCGAGCAGCAAGGCGCTCGAGGCGGCGCCCGGGTCGAGGTGGCCGATCGAGCGCTCGCCCAGGTAGCTCGCCCGGCCCTTGGTGGCCAGGAGCGGGATCGTGGCCTGTGCGCCGGCCTCGGCCAGCGCCGCCGCCTGCCGCGCCGCAACGGCCAGCGTGGCCCCCGATTCGAGCGCCCGCCGAAGGGTGGCGGCGGCTGGGGCCAGGGCGTCGAGCATGGTCTTCTCACCCGGGCGGGCGTGGCCGAGGGCCGCGATCCCCTCGACCGCGTCGCCCAGAGCCCCGGCGACATCCGGCGCTCGCCGCCCCCCCGTTGGCGCCGCGGCCGGTGCACCGAGGCGCCCCCCGGCCCGCAGAAAGGCTCGTCCGTAGAGCGCGCCGGCGGCCCCGCCCACGGTGCCGGTGATGGTCCGCCCGACGGCCATCAGGAACGCCCCGGGATCGTCGATCGGCAGGTCGCCCGCGTCGAGCCGGGCGACGAGCGTGGCGAAGCCGCGGTCGAGGTTGATCCCGTGATCCCCGTCGCCGATCGCCGCATCGAGCTCGGTCAGCCAGATCCGCCGGTCGGCCACGCGCTCGGCCGCCAGCCGGATCCAGCGCACCGCGAGCTCCGCGCTCATGGCCCGCGCTGCGCCGGCCAGTCCTCGGGGAGCTTCGCCGGGGCTCCCGCGACGTCGGCGGCCAGCAGCACGGCCTCCAGGGGAGCGCCGGAGCCCGCCTCGACCGCGCCACGGACGGCGCCCTCGACCAGCGGGCCGTTGCTCACCCGGATCTGGGACCGCGCCTCCGGCGGCAGCTCCTCCAACGCCATCTCGAAGGCCATGAAGGCGCTGCCGAGGTCGATGAGGACGATCACCCCCGAGCCGTTCGACGCAGCCAGCGCCTGCTTCAATGCCACGAGCACGGCCGGACTGCTCGTGCCGAGCGTCCCGAGCGCCGTCCCGCCGGCCAGGGCGACAGGAACCTGGGGTACCACCTGGGCGATCATCGCGCGCAGTCCCTGAAGGAGCTCGGGGCTGTGTCCGACGAGGACGAGCGAGACCATCGGTCCTCCGGCGAAGGCGACGCGCGCCCTTCCCGATCCGAGACCGCACATTGGACCGTAGACTAGGCCGCGCGATGAGGATAAGCCCTTCTCCGCGGCCGGCGTCGCGGCTGGAGCCGGGGCCCGGGGCGGGCGCGGTTATCACCTGGCTGCGGTGGTCGTCCGCCTCCATCGCTCGCCACGAGGCACTGCTCGATCGGCTCGATGCGGCCCTCGGAGACGGCGATCACGGGACGAACATGGCCATCGGGTTTGGCTCGGTCACGCGCGCCATCGACGACCTCTACCCGAGCCAGCCCGGATTCGACGGTCGGCCCCAGGACATCGGGAGTCTCCTGCGGCTGGTCGGCCACACGCTGGTCTCCAGCGTCGGCGGCGCCAGCGGCCCGCTCTACGGAACAGCGTTCGTCGAAGCGGGGTTCTTGCTGGCCGGCCGGCCGTGGCTGGACCTGGACGCCCTGGCGGACGCCTTCGAGGTCGCCGCCCGCGCCCTCGCTCGTCGGGGCCGCTGCGAGGTCGGCGACAAGACGATCTTCGACGCGCTCGACCCGGCCGCCCGGGCGCTGCGCCGCGGCGCGGCAGCCGGCATTCCGCTCGGCCTGGCGGTTGGTGAAGCTGCCCTCGCCGCCCACCACGGGATGCGGGCCACGATCCCCCTCGTGGCACGCCGCGGGCTCGCCCTGCGCCTGGGCGAGCGTTCGCGCGGCCACCAGGACCCTGGAGCCACGTCCTGCTTCCTCATCGTCCGGGCAATGGCAGCCGTCGTGGCCGGGCCGGAGCGACGTCGATGACGCCGGCGGGCGACCCCGTCGAGCGCGCCCGGGTGGCGGCCCTCGAGGCCGAGCGCCGACGGGTCTTCGAGGATGCCCAGCGCGAGGCGGATACGATGTTCGCCCAATACCAGCTCAGCCAGCTGCTGGCGGCAGGCGACACCCTCGAGGACCTGGCACCAGCGATCCTGGCGGAGATCGCCGCGGCGAGCGGTGCGGCGGCGGCCGCACTCTGGCTTGCCGAGCCAAACGAAGCCAGCCTGGCCCTGGTGGCGGCGATCGGGACACCCGGCGCGGGACGGGCGGTGGCCGATCCGCCGCCCTGCTTCGCCGACTCCTTCGAGGCGGCCGCCTGGGCCGGTGGGCACGGCTGGTCGGGGGCCACCCTCGAGGAGCGGCGTGACCTCGGCGACCGTGGGCTCGCGCGGGCGGCCACGGGATTCGTGGCGGTCCGCCCGGCCGCTGGCGCGGTCCTCGAGCCGGGCCACGCGCGCTACCTGGCTCTGGTTCGCCGCGAGCTGGCGATCACCTTCCGGGCTGCCCAGCTTCGCAGCTCGCTCGCTCGGGAACGGGCCACTCTGGCCGCCATCCTCGAGGGCGCCAGCGACGCGATCGTCGCCGTGGACGCCGATCGACGCGTGGTCCGTCTCAACGGGGCGGCGGCCCGGCTCCTCGACAGGGCGCCGTCAGAGGTGATCGGGACGACCTGCCGGGCCTCCTTCGGCTGCGGCGACGGCCCGGCCGCAGACGGTGGCGCCGGCGGAGTCGGCGATTCCGGCGGACCCACCGGCACGGCCCCCGATGACGGCGAGGGCGCCCTTTGCGGACCGCGCTGCCCGTTCGAGCTGGTCCTCGAGGAGGGCCGGCCGATCGTCGCCGGCGAGCAGCGGATCCGAACGCGCGGGGGGGCCGAGGTTCCGGTCGCGGGCAGCTTTGCGCCCATGCCGGATCGGGCGGCCGGGGCCGTGGCCGTCCTCCGCGACCTCCGACCGTCGCTGGCCCTCGACGAGCTCAAGTCGAGCTTCGTGGCGGCTGTCTCCCACGAGCTGCGGACACCCTTGGCCCTGATCTCCGGGTACGCCCAGAGCCTCCTCCGGCTCGACCTCGATGCCGACACCACGCGCGGCTACCTCGAGCGGATGGAGACGGCAGTAGAGCGGCTGACGGAGCTCGTGGACGAGGTGATCGACATCTCCCGGGTCGAGAGCGACCAGCTGAGCCTCCATCGCGGCCCGGTCGCCGTGGACGAGCTCATGGGGTCGTTCGTGGCCGAGCACGCCGACCTGCCGGGGGTGCGGCCGATCGAGCTCGAGATCCAGCCGGGCCTGCCGCTCGTGGACGTCGATGCCTCCCGCATCCACCAGGTCCTGGCCAACCTCGCGGCCAATTCGGCCAAGTACGCTGGACCGGGCACCTCCGTCTCCATCCGCGTCGCCCGGGGCGACCATCGGACCGTGGTGATCACCTTCAGCGACGACGGCGCCGGCATCGACGATCAGGAGAAGGACCACATCTTCGAGCGCTTCTACCGCGGCCGTGACGTTCGCGAGTCGCGAATCCCCGGCAGTGGCCTGGGGCTGTATCTGAGCCGCCGGCTCGTGGAAGCGCACGGAGGCTGGATCCGCCTCGACCCGACGGCGCGCGGCACGTCCATTTCGCTGGGCATTCCGGCGGCGACAGCGGAACCCCGCGATCCGGCCCTGGATCCGCCCACGGCGCCCGGCGCGTGACGACCGAGGCCTCTCCTGCCCCGGCGGGCGAGCGGGTCCTCGTCGTGGAGGACGAGCCGGAATTCGCCGATCTCATCTCGCGCTGGCTGGAACGGCATGACCTCCGGCCGTTGGTCGCGGCCGACGGGGCCGAGGCGCTACGGCTGTTCGAGTCCCAGCAGCCGGACCTCGTCCTGCTCGACCTCGGGTTGCCGTCCGTCGATGGCTGGGACGTCATCGGCCAGCTCCGGGCCATCAGCCGGGTGCCCATCCTGGTGGTCACGGCGCGAGGAGCCGAGGCGGACAAGATCCGTGGCCTGGCCGCCGGCGCGGACGACTACGTCACCAAGCCCATCAGCTTCCCCGAGCTCATTGCCCGAATCCGGGCGGCTCTCCGGCGGACCCAGGCTTGGGGTCCCCCGGGGGGGCGCCGGAGATCCGTCACCCAGGGCTGGTCCTCGACGGGCGGACACACCGGGTGGCCGTGGAGGGTCACGCCGTCCACCTCACGCCCACCGAGTATCGCGTGCTCCGTCACCTCGCCGAGCGCCCCGAGACCCTGGTCCCGCACCGCGAGCTCCTGGTCGAGGTGTGGGGCCCCGGCTATGGGGACGACGTCCACCTGCTCCGGGTAACGATGCGCAATCTGCGGGCGAAGCTCGCCGCGGCGGCTCCCGGCCGGCGCTTCATCACCACCGCCTACGGCCTCGGCTATCGGTTCAGCCCGGGCCGCGAGACCGCGGACGAGGGCGGCTGACGGCCGGTCCGGCGGCGCACCGATGACCCGCTGGGCGCCGACTCGAGGTCACCAACCGCGCTTCTTGCGCCGGCTGAGATCCTCGGCGCTGCTCAGCCGAGCCGGCCGACCAGTCCGGCGACGGCCGTCAGGTCCGGCGCGCGCATAAGAGCCAGGCGGCGCGATTCCTGGGCTACTGACTGCGGCGGGGGTCGGGGACGGCGACCGCGTCAGCCGGGGGCCTCGATGGGAGCCTCGCTCGGGGCCTCGATCGGGGCCTTGATGGGGGCCTCGCCCGGACCGCCATCGATAGCCGCTCCCAGCCGGACGACGAGTTCCTGGGCCAGCTCCCAGGCGCGCGTCGGCAGCAGCGGGGCACGGATGCGGACCTGGTTCGAGGCGAACGTCATGTCGGCCGGCCGGACTCCCGGCAGGCCCCCACCGAGCGCCCGCATCGCCTTGGCCCGCGACAGCTCGGCCCCGAAGCGGACGACCAGCTGGCCCTCCTCTCGCGAGATCGACCAGATCCCGGCCGCTTCGGCAGCCAGCCGCAGCTCGACGACGCCGAGGAGCCGCAGGACGGCCGGCGGCGGAGGCCCGAAGCGGTCGGCCAGCTCCCGGCGGACCGCGGCGAGGTCACCGGCCGAGCGAACCTTCGAGAGGCGCCGGTAAAGCTCGAGCTTCTGGGCTTCGTCGGCGACGTACGACTCGGGCAGGTGGGCATCGATCGGTAGGTCGACCAGGGCGCCCGGGCGTTCGAGGATCGCCGCACGCCCCTCGTGGTGAGCCCGAACCTCCTCGACGGCCTCGGCCAGCATCCGCGTGTAGAGGTCGAAGCCGACCGCGGCCATGTGCCCGTGCTGCTCGGCGCCCAGGATGTTGCCGGCGCCGCGGATCTCGAGGTCGGCGAGGGCGATCTGGAAGCCGGCACCCAGCTCGGAGGCATTGAAGATCGCCTGAAGCCGCTTGCGGGCGTCGTCTGAGAGGCGCTCTCGCCGCCGGTAGAGGAGATAGGCGTAGGCCCGCCGCGAGCTCCGTCCGACCCGGCCGCGCAGCTGGTAGAGCTGGGCCAGCCCGAGGGCGTCGGCGCGGTCGATGACGATCGTGTTGGCGTTGGGGATGTCGAGCCCGGACTCGATGATCGTCGTGCACACGAGGACGTCGGCGGCACCCGAGGCGAACCGCGTCATGACCGCCTCCAAGAGCCGTTCGTCCATCTGCCCGTGACCGACGATGATCCGGGCGTCGGGAAGGAGCCGCCGCAGCTGGTCCGCCTGGGCTTCGATGGTCTCGACCCGGTTGTGGACGAAGAAGACCTGGCCGCCGCGGTCGAGCTCGCGCAGGATCGCGTCGCGGACGAGCCCGGCGGATGCCTCGGCGACGCGGGTCTGGATCGGCAGGCGATCCTCCGGGGGCGTCTCGATCACGCTCATGTCGCGAACCCCCGAGAGGGCCAGGTTGAGCGTCCGCGGGATCGGCGTGGCCGACAGGGTCAGGACGTCGACGGATCGGCGAAGCTGCTTGAGCCGCTCCTTGGCGGCGACGCCGAAGCGCTGCTCCTCGTCGACCACCACGAGGCCCAGGTCGGCGAACGCGACGTCGCGTGACAGGAGACGATGCGTCCCGATCACGAGGTCGATCGAGCCGTTCGCCAGGCCGGCCAGCGTCCCCTGCTGCTCGCGGGGCGGCACCGAGCGCGAGAGCATTCGCACCACGACCGGGAAGGCCGCGAAGCGCTGGCCGAACGTCACGAAGTGCTGGGCGGCGAGCACGGTGGTGGGCACGAGGACGGCGACCTGCTTGTCGTCCTGGATCGCCTTGAACGCGGCCCGCAGGGCGACCTCGGTCTTGCCGTAGCCGACGTCGCCGACGACCAGGCGGTCCATGGGCCGCCCCGACTCCATGTCGAGCTTGACCTCGCCGGTCGCCCGCAGCTGGTCGATGGTCTCTTCGTACGGGAAGGACGCCTCGAGCTCGGCCTGCCACGGGGTGTCGTCGCCGAACGGATGACCCTGGGCGGCCTCTCGAGCGGCGTACAGCTCCAGCAGCTCCCCGGCCAGCTCGCGGACCGCCCGCTCGACGCGCTGGCGGGTCCGCAGCCACTCGCCCCCCCCGAGCTTCGAGAGCGGAGGGCGCTCGGCACCCGCATAGCGGGTGATCCGGCCGATCTGCTCGACTGGCAGGAAGATCTTGTCGGTACCGGCGAAGGCCAGCTCGAGGTAGTCGCGCTCTTCACCCGACCCGCCCCGCCGCAGCATCCGCTCGTAGCGGGCGACGCCGTGATCGATGTGGACGACGAGGTCGCCCGGCGTCAGCCGGTCGAGGAGGTCCCGCGGGACGACCCGTCGGAGCGCCTTTGGGCGGCGGACCCTGACCGACCCGAACAGCTCGCGGTCGGTCAGCAGGACGAGCCCGTCGGGCCCGCCCGCGAAGCCCGCGTTGAGGCTCCGCTCGACGAGGGTGATCGAGCCGGCCGGGGGCGGCTCCGCGACCCGGTGCACCGCGCCGACCGGGTGACCGGCCTGGTCGAGGAGCTCGGCGAGGCGGGGGGCCTGGTCGGAGGCGATCACCGTTCGCCAGCCCTCGGCGGCCCAGGCCTCCACCGTCCGCGCCAGCGCCTCCGTCCGGGCCGGCGGCAGGGCTGGCTCGTGCCAGCCGAACGGGTCTCCTCCCGAGGGGCCCCCGCCGATGGCCGCGCCGAGCTCGGACTCCCAGGTCAACTCCAGAGTCCGCGCCGCCACCAGGCGAGCCTTCCACTCGCGCGGGCCCAGGTAGGCGTCCGGCCAGCGCTGCGGAAGGTCGCCCGCGTCGACGAGCTCGGCCCGACGCTCGGCGGCCTGGCGCCACAGGAACTCGGCCGCGTCGGCGAGATCGCCGGGCTCGTCGAGCACGAGCAGCGTGCCCGCCCCGACATGGTCGAGCCCGGTCGCCGGGCAGACAACGGCCGCCCAGACCTCGGCGGCGTCGCCGGTCGCGAGGGCCCGGGTCAGCGGCCCCGGGGGGTCCTGGGTCGCCGGGCGCAGATCGGCCCGGGCTGTCGCCGGCACAGCACCCTCGCCGGCCCCCGCCTCGAATCGGGCGAGATCGGCGGCCAGCCGCTCTGGCAGCCGGGTCGCCATCCGACCGAGGCGCCCGTGGAGCCCCTCCAGCCCGGCGGACGGGAGGAGGAACTCGCTGGCCGGGAGGAGGGCGGCCGAGTCGACCGCCCCGACAGTCCGCTGGTCGGCCGGATCGAAGGCGCGCAGCGAGTCGATCTCGTCGCCGAAGAACTCCAGGCGAACGGGCAGCGAGCTCCCGGCCGGGAAGCAGTCGACGATCCCGCCGCGTCGGGCGAACTCGCCCCGGCCGGCCACCTCGACCACCGGCTCGTAGCCGAGTTCCAACAGGGTGTGGAGGAGCGCGTCCGGCCTGACGCGGGAGCCCGCCCGCAGGACCAGCGGGTCGGCCGGGATGTCGCTCGGGTCCAGCGTGGGCTGAAGGAGCGCCTGGACAGAGGCGACGAGGATCCGCGCCCGACCGGTCCGCCACGCGGCGAGGGCCGCCACCCTGGCCGCCGTCTCGTCGCGAACGAGCTCGCTCCGCTCGTAGGCGAGCGCCGTTCGCGGCTCGAGGATGGTGACCGCGTCCGGATCGCCCAGCCAGGCCTGGAGTTCCTCGGCCACCCGATCCCCGATCTCGGCGTCGCGGGCGATCCAGCAGAGCCGCTCCCCCGCCGGCCCGAGGGCCAGGGCCGCCGCGAGGTACGTCTTGGCCCCGTGGGGCACCGAAACGTGGCTGACGTGGCGTCCCCGCGCCGGGACGATTGCCTCGGGACGGCCGAGGCGAGCCTGCAGGTCGGCGAACGGCCCCGTCCGGGACAGCAGCGGCGGCAGCCCTGACAGGTCCGGCAGGCGCCGCCGGGCCGTCTCGCCCGGGGTCGCTGGACGGCGAGCTTCGGCCACGGCCACGATGCGCTCGCCGAGCCGGCGCTCCTGGCCGCGTTTGCCACGAAGTGGCGGGCTCTTCATGCCCGGCCCTCGTCCTCCGGCTGGGGTGGCCGGATCCGGCGCCAGCCCGTCCTCGTGCGGCGGATCCCGTCTGCGCCCGGGGGCCCGTCGACCTCGCCCGGCGGCGCCAGGCGAGTCTCATCGGCCGCCCGCAGTTGGAAGGCGTTGAAGCGGTTCGCGGCGCGGCTGGTGCCCTCCCGGGCCCAGGTTTCGACCGCATCCGAGGCCGCCTCGAGGAGCTCGTCGAGACGCTGGCGCTCGGGGGGTTCGAAACGGCTCAGGACGTGATCGACCGCTCCCCGATCGGGCTCGCCGATGCCGATCCGGAGGCGGCTGAACTTCTCCGTTTCGAGCTCCTCGACGATCGAGCGCAGTCCGTTGTGGCCGCCGTCGCTGCCGCCCTCCCGGAAGCGCATCTTGCCGAAGGGCAGGGCGAAGTCGTCGGTCACGACGAGCAGGTCGCCCAGGAGTGCGTGCTCTCGGGCAAGGACCTTGCGGACGGCGAGCCCGGACAGGTTCATGTAGGTGAGCGGCTTGACGAGGGTCAGATCCAGCCCGTGGTAGCGGCCGGAGACGACCGCGGCAGCGTCGCGAGTGCGACCGCGCCCGGCCCAGCCTGCTCGGTCCGCCAGCCGGTCGAGGACGAGCCAGCCGATGTTGTGGCGGGTCTTGGCGTACTGCTCGCCCGGATTGCCGAGGCCGACGACGATCTTCACCGCTCCTCCGCGAGCGACCTCGGGGGACGCCTATCAGCGCCCCGGCGGCCACGCTTTCGGACACGCCGAACGGGCCCGGCCCGCGGATGCGGGACGGGCCCCGTGTCGGTCGATGGTACCAGCCCGCGAACCCCAGGCGGCCGGTCGCCGCCGGGGGCAGTCCCCTAGGGCAGCGGGCCGTTTACCTTCAGGGCGGAGATGGAGCGGTCGGCCGCTTCGTAGTCGCCATCACTCACCACGACGAGCTGGAGGAAGACGAGGTACGAGCCGTCGGCCGGCTTGACCACGACTTCGACGAAGGAGTTCTCCGTCCCGTCGCACTTGCGGTAGACGTCGTACTTGCCGACGAAGCCGGCGTAGTCGTAGTCCTGGCGCGACTCATAGGTGCAGGTGTCGCTGAAGGCCGTCTTGTCGTCGTCGAGGTAGGCATCGATGTCCTGCTTGGCCAGCTGCGCCGAGACCCCCAGGAAGAGCCCGGAGATGGTGTAGCCGTTCAGCCACGTGTCGTAGTTGCTCGCCGCACCGATGCGCAGGCCGACCGGGACGTCGTTGTTCGTCCACTGGCCCGTGCTCACGTCACTCCAGGCGGTCGGGAGTTCGGTGACGATCTCGCCCCCGTCGGTCTGGACGGTGGTGTACGTGTAGGCGGTGCCCGTATCGCCGCCGCCGCTGTTGTCGCCGCCGCCGCTGTTGTCGCCGCCGCCGCTGTTCTCGATCTTGGCGATGACCTTGAGCTCGGGGCCGTTGAGCCGCCCCTCCAGGGTTTCCTGGGTCGTCCCACGCCAGACCTCGATGGACAGCACGTCGCTCGAGTCGTGGGTGCGCAGGATGTCGCAGTAGTCGGACATCGTGCCGTCGGTGGCAAGGGCCAGGCCCTCGATCTTGGTGATGACGTCGCCGCCGCGCAGCCCAACCTCGTCTGCGGGTGAGCCCGATGCGACCGAGGCAACCCAGATCCCGCTCGCCCCGTTGTCGAACACGATCGCTTCGCCGTTGACCCCGATCGAGGTCACGTCCTTGCCCGCCAGGAGCTCCGGGAGCACCTTGTCGGCCTCAGCACGGCCCACGGCGAACGACTGGTTCGCCTGGTTGCCCGCGTAGTTGACGCCCATCACGGCGCCGTCCTTGGTCACCAGGGGGCCGCCCGAGTTGCCCGGGTTGATCTGTGCGTCGTGCTCGATGACCGAGTCGACCGACGACCACGAGGTCTCGCCGTCGGCCTTGGCCTTGGAGACGATCCCCCGCGTCAGGGTGTACTCGGGATCGCCCAGCGGGAAGCCCGCGGCGAAGACGTCGAGGCCTGGCTTCGGCTCGTCGGAGGCCCACTCGAGTGCGGAGAAGCCATCTCCCTCGAGGTCGATCACCGCGAGGTCGGAGCACTCAGAGACGGCCACGACCCGGGCGTTGTAGGTCTTCTCCCGATCCCCACCGACCCACACCTTGAGCAGCGCGGCGCCGGTGACGACGTGGTTGTTGGTCACCGCCAGGCCGCTCGAATCGATGATGAAGCCGGAGCCTCGGCCGGCCGTGTTGAGGAGCTGGCCCTGCTCGGGATCGACGAAGCTGCCGTCCGCTTCGATCTGGATGACGGCGGCCTTGACGTCGTCGAGGGTCGTGACTGCCCCGCCCACGTCCTTCGACTCGGCGGGGGTCGGGCGGCTCCCCGCCTGAGATGCGGCGGCCGACGCGGGGGGTGCGCTCCCGCCACTTGAGCACGCGGCGACCACGATCGCCACGACCGCCATCGCGGTCAGGGCTCGCGCAAACGAGCTGGTCGGGGTCGACATCGGACACTTCCTCCCATGGGCGGGGGTGGCAAGTCGCATTTCAGTGTTGTGCGGCTGCACCATCCTACGTCCCTCGTGGGGCCTGCATAGTAGCCACCGGTCCGGGGTGGGCCTAGCCCGCCTGGGTCAGGGAATCTGATCGAAACCGAGTACCTTTCGCTCCTCGCTCCGCATCGCGGCCTCCTCGATCGGCTCGGCGTGGTCCCAGCCGCAGAGGTGCAGAGCGCCGTGGGTGACGAGGAGGCGAAGCTCGTCGGCCGGCGCCCAGCGGCGGTCGCCGGTCTGGCCACCGCGGCCGGCCGCGGCCTGCTCGATCGCCCGCTCGACCGAGACGACGATGTCGCCGAGGTGGATCCGCAGGCCCGGCGGGAGCACGAAGGGCGCGAGCTCGGCGGGCCGAGCCAGCCCGGCTGCCGGCCTGCGGCCCGGATGCGGCGGAAACGCCTCGGGCGGCAAGAGCGGGAAGGAGAGCACGTCGGTCGGGCCACTCACCCCCAGGTGAGTAGCGTTGAGGGCGGCCAGCTCGCGATCGTCGGTCAGGATCAGCCCGATCGAGCCGGGTGAGGGCGCCCCGGCGGCGCTCACCGCCGCGGCGATCGCCCGGGCCAGCGACGCTCGCGAGAGGAGACGGGGGACCCCGGGTCGGACGGTGACGTCGAGCCGCCACGGCGGGAGGTAGATCGAGCGGGGTACTCCGGCCAGGGGCGATTCAGGGTCGGTCTCAGGCGCTGCCACTCGCCCCCCGGCGCGACTCGATCTCGACGACCTTGCTCTGCGGATAGGCGATTCGGCGGTGGTACATACCCAGGAGCTGGGAGACGAAGGCCTCCCGCACCCGCTCGAGGTCACGCAGGGTGAGGTCGCAGTCGTCGAGCTGGCCGTCAGAGATGCGCTCGCCGATGATCCTCGAGACCATGGCTCGGATGGCGACCTCGTCCTGGCTCGAGAGCGATCGCACGGACGCCTCCACGCCGTCGGCGAGCATGACCAGGGCAGCCTCTTTTGACTGCGGCCTGGGGCCGGCGTGGCGGAACTTGCGTTGGTCGACCGCCGCCGCGGCCGCCGCTCCGGCCGCCGTCCCCGGCCCGCCGTAGGGGGCCGCCGCCTGCTCCTGGGCCGCGGCGTAGAAGTAGCTCATGACGGCCGTGCCGTGGTGCTGGGGGATGAAGGCGATGAGGGCCTTGGGCAGCCGCGCTTTGTAGGCGATGTCGATCCCGTCGGGGACGTGTTGCTTGAGGATCTGGGCGGAGACCTCGGGGTCGAGCTGGTCGTGGATGTTGCCCATCTCAGCCTGGTTCTCGATGAAGGCCAGCGGATTGGCGAGCTTGCCGATGTCGTGGTAGTAGGCGGCGACCCGGGTCAGCAGCGGGTCCGCGCCGATCGCCTCGGCGGCTCGCTCCGCGAGATTGCCGACCATCAGCGAGTGGTGGTAGGTCCCGGGCGTCTCGACGAGCAGGCGACGGAGCACCGGCTGGGTCGGGTTGGCGAGCTCCATGAGCTGGAAGACGGTCAGGATCCCAAACAGGCTCCCCAGGACGGCGTAGAGCCCCATCGCGCCGATCGCCGAGCCGCCGGCCGCCACCGCGGCGGCCAGGAGCAGCTGGACGATGCCGACCGGATCGCGCTCCCCCAGCAGCGAGAAGATCGTCACCACCGCCGCTTCGACCACCAGCACCGCAATGCCGGACTTGACGAAGACCTGGATCCGGTCGCCCCGGCGGATCGCCACGATCCCGGCGAGGCCGCCCAGGAAGATGTAGGCCGCGATCTCGAGCGAGCTCCCGTTGACGGCCCCGCCGATGATGGCCATGGCGGCCATGAAGACGGTCGCCGGGCCGGCTCCGATGAGGACCGTGAGGAGCACGCCGGCGCCCGCCGTCGGCACGAAGAAGGGCAGGATCGAGCGCCCGGCGGTGACCTTGAGGCCGGCGGTGGCGACGATGAGCACCAGGCCGACCAGGAGCAGGGCGTTGTTGCGGTGCCAGAGCTCGCGCCGGAATCGCCAGACCCAGCTCAGCAGGAGGATGACCAGCAGGACCGCGAGCAGGAACCAGCCCAGGGCGCGCGCCAGGTCGGGGTGCTGCTCGGTCAGGCCGAGGTTCTCCATCTTGGCGATGTCGAGCTGGGTCACCTGGTGGCCGGCCTCGACCACGATCTCGTTCTGGCGGATCGTGTAGCGCACGATCGGGACCGCCTCGGCGGCACGATCGCGCGCCTCGGCGGTCAGCGAATCGCTGTACGTCGAGTTGGGTACCAGGTAGTCGGAGACGAGCTCCGCCCCGAGCTGGCGCTCGGCCGCGTTCAGCGTGGCGTCGAACTCCCGAACCAGCTCCTGGCGCCGGTCGGTCAGATCGGAGTCGCGGATCTGGGTCCGCTGGACCCGGGCCAGGACCTCCTGGCCGGCGTCCCGCACGGCCCCCCAGCGCTCGGCCGTGAGCGCCACGATCGTCTCTTGCGACGGCAGGCTGAGGGCCGTGGAGACCCGCTTGAGCGCCTCCAGGCGCGTCACTGTGTCCTGGATCGACATGGCGGCGTCGATCACGCCCATCCCGCGCAGGAAGGCCGCTTCCTGCTGGCGGGCGATCGCATCGGCCCGCTCCGCCGTGTAGTCGTACTGCGGTGGGACCGCGGCTCGGGCTGCCTGCCGGGCCTGCTCGGTCTCGATGTCGCTCTGGAACTCGATCGTCCGGGGGGCGCGGACCGCCGCCGAAGCGATGTCGTTCACCTTGAGGCTCAGGCCGGGCATGAACACGTCGAACGAGAGGAGGGCGGCCAGGGCGGCGATGAGCATGCCGGAGGCCACGACCAGGCGGACGGTGTCGCGACGGGTAAACGCGCCGGCGGCATCGAGCGTGCGAGTGATCATCGGCTGCGCTCGCCTCAGCCCTTCGCCGTGGCGGCGCCGGGGCTGGAACCGCCGCTCGCGAGCGCGGCCAGGGCGGCGCCGACGAGCTCACTGACGTGGCGGCCGTCCGCTCGGCCACGGGTACGCGGCGACAGCCAGCTCATCACCTTGCCAAGGTCGCGCGGCGAGCTGGCGCCGGTGCTGGCGATCGCCTCGTCGACGAGGACCCGCAGCTCGGCCTCTCCCAGTGCCTGGGGCAGGAACTGCTGGATGATCGCGATCTCCGCCTCTTCCTTGGTCGCGAGGTCCTCCCGACGGCCGGCCCGGAAGGCCTCGACCAATTCGCGACGGGTCTTCACCTCGCGCGCCAGGACGCCCACGAGCTCGTCGTCGGTGAGCGTCCGGCGCTCGCGTTTCTCGACGGCGTAGGCGGCGTTCTCGACCATGCGGAGGGTGTCGCGGCGTAGCACGTCACCGGACCGCATCGCGGCGGTGCGTGAGGCGCGGATCTCGTCTCGGAGCGACAACCGGTCTGGCACCTCGGGCGGGAGTCCCACCCCGGGGCCGTCCGCACCGGGCGCGAGCCGGAGCCGAGCGGCGTGCTCGACCCGGCCGTCCCGGGCGTCGCGGATCAGCCCTGCTGGCGGGCGGCCTTCTTGCGCTTCGCTTCCTTGCGCTTCCGCTTCACGCTGGGCTTCTCGTAGTGCTCGCGACGGCGAGCCTCGGCGAGGATGCCGCTCTGCTGGATCTTCTTGTTGAAGCGGCGCAGGGCGCTCTCGAAGGTCTCGTTCTCACCAACGCGGATCTCTGCCAATTCCGGAGATCACCTCCTCGGGCCGTTACTCACCCGTCGCGTCGGGTCCGAGGCCGGCGGACCACGAGTCTCGAGGGCCATGCCCGCAGGCACGGCGACAGGCCGCCGGAGTGTACGCCGCGCCTGATGGAGGGTCAAACTCCCGGCGTGGTACCCGTGGTTCGCCGTTCGGTCGTCCGCGCCGCCCGGTGGGCTCGAACGGGCCTCCTGCGCGGCGGAACCGATCTGCGCGGTGCCGTGGACGACCGTACAGTACGCGGATCACGTCGCCCGGGGGAACACGAGGGAGGATCGTGATGGACCCGGCGACCCTGCGACCCTGGCTGGTCCTCGCCCACGTTCTGGGCGTCATCGCGTTCGCCATGGCTCACGGCGTCTCGGCGACCGTGGCCATCCGGCTGCGCCGAGAGCGGGACCGAGCGCGGCTCGGGGCGCTGCTCGAGTTGTCGGAGTCGTCGCTCATCCTGTCGTGGGTGGGCCTGCTGGTCATCCTGATCTCGGGGGTGGCGGCCGGCATCGTGGGTGGCTGGTTCACCAACGGCCAGCTCTGGCTATGGGCCGCCATCGTCCTCCTGGTGGCGATCGTGGGGCTGATGTATCCGCTGGCCCTGGGGCCGCTCCTTCGGCTGCGCTGGATGCTCGGGCTGAAGACCCGCGAGGACTTCACCAAGGAACTGGGGCCGTCGCCCGCCGCCGAGGCCGACGTCGCCGCCCGCCTGGATGCCTGGAATCCGCTGCCGGTCACCATCGTGGGCTACGGTGGCCTCGCGATCGTCACCTGGCTGATGGTCATGAAGCCGTTCTGATGGGCCGGCGCGGGCGGCTGGCGCCGCCCTCCGCGGTCCGCACCCGGCTTCCCGTCGGGGCTACCATCCCTCCGTGGACACGATCGTCGAGCTCCTGACCTCGGCAGCGGCGCGCTACGCCGGCCGGCCGGCCCTGGCCCTGCGCCGGGACGACGGCAGCTCGATGGTCTGGACCTACCGCGAGCTCGAGCGGCGGTCCAGGATCGCGGCCTGGCGGCTGCGAGCGCTCGGGCTGCAGCCGGGCGATCGCCTGCTGACCTGGTCGCCCTCGACGCCCGAGCTGCCCGCGGTCTACTTCGGGGCGATGATCGCCCGCCTCGTCTACGTGCCGCTCGACCTGCGCATGGCCCCCGAGGCGATCGAGCGGATCGCCCAGCGCGCGGAGGCGCGCCACCTTGCCATCGGGACCGGGCGGGACGCGCCCGACCCCCGCGAAGCACGCCTCGAACGCTTCCCGACGACGACCGTCGACGCCCTGACGGCCGAGCCCGACGCCTCGTTCCCGCCCGACTGGGAGGCCCAGCTGTCGGCCTGGGAGGGGCCTCGTCCCGACGAGATCTTCGAGCTCATCTTCACCTCGGGGACGACCGGTACCCCCAAGGGCGTCATGCTCGCCCACGACAACGTGCTCGCCTCGGTCAAGGCCTGCCACCTGGTCCTGCCGCCGCTCGAGCACCGGGTCGTCTCGCTCCTGCCGCTCTCGCACCTCCTCGAGCAGGCGATCGGCACCTTCTACGCCCTCGACGTCGGCGCCGACATCCTGTACGTGCGCAGTCGAAACCCGCGGGTCATCTTCGAGGCGATCCGCGAGCACCGCATGACCTCGATGATCGTCGTCCCCCAGATCCTCGACCTGATCTGGAGCTCGATCGAGCGGGAGGTCGAGAAGGCCGGCCGGACTCGATCGTTCGACCGGCTGCGGCGGATCGCCCGCCGCCTGCCGTACCGGGCGCGACGGTTCCTCTTCCGGCGGGTGCACGCCCAGTTCGGGGGCGGCCTGCGGCTGCTCGTCTGCACGGCCGCGTTCCTGCCGCCCGCCCTGCAACAGGCCTGGGAGGACCTCGGCGTCATCGTCGTCCAGGGCTACGGCTCGACCGAGGCCGGCTTCGGAACGTGCACCACCCGCGAGGACCACGGCCTGGGGACGGTCGGGCGGCCCGTGCCCCCGGTCGAGATCCGCCTGGCGGACGACGGCGAGATCCTCTTCCGGGGCCCCCAGCTCTTCAAGGGTTACTGGCACGACCCCGAGGCGGCGGCGGCCGCGCTCACCGAAGGGGGTTGGTACCGCACCGGCGACGTCGGTCGCCTCGACGACGCCGGCCGACTGGTCCTGATGGGCCGGACCAAGGACATCATCGTCTTGCCCAACGGCCTCAACGTCTACCCAGAGGACATCGAGAACGCGCTGCGGGTCGCGGGCGTCCGCGATTCGGTCGTCGTGGAGGCCAGGCCCGGGCGCATCGAGGCGATCGTCCTGGCTCCGAGCGCCCACGTCCTGCCGCAGGGTGGCGAAGCACCCTCGCCGAGCCGGGCCGTCGTCGGCGCCGAGGGCGGCCTCACCTCGGTCGATCCGGTCGCCCTGAGCCAGGCCATCGACGCCCAGGTCAAGGCCGCCAACGCCACGCTCGCGGTCCACCAGCGCGTCGCCGGCTGGCGCCTCTGGCCCGACGTCGACTTCCCGCGGACGCACACCCTCAAGGTCAAGCGCGACCAGATCCGCGCCTGGGCTGCCGTCGAGGAGCCGCTCCCGGTCCGCGACGGAAGCTGAGCGGGCGAGCCGGACGCGTGCCCGCATGGGTCCGGTCCTCCCTGTCCTCGAGTCCGACGCATACTCGTCACCCGGATGCTCGGCAAGGATTTGGGCCACGAAACGGGCCGGGTATTCGCCACGCGACCGAGGCGACGGTCAATCGGCACCGCTACCGGACGAAAAGTCGTCACCCGGATGCCGACCGGCTCCGCCCGCTGCCCGTATCCGCCTGGCGACTCATCGTCCCCGGCCGATGCTCGTGCGTCTCACTCGCGCGCTCGGACCGAGGCCGCGCGCTCGGACCGAGGCCGCGCACTCGTCCCGGTCCCTGTGCGGACTCGCGTTCGTTGCCGAACATCCACGTGCCGGCTAGCCGGCAGGAAGAGGAGCCCGCGGAGCTGTCCCTGAGGATTGCGCAGCCAAGCTCGAACCGCTCTGCTGCGGTCGGGAAAGGCAGCGGCGAACGTCGCCTCGAGCGCACCGACCCGCCGGCGGGCGGTCCGCGAATCGCCGACGACGAGCAGACGCCCGCCGGTCCGCAGTCTGCCAGCCCTGCGAGCGGGCGATCTCTGGTGCGAGGCGAGCCTTCCGGTCGAGGGCGGTCTGTGCCGCCTGCGAATCGGGCACCACGGACTTCACCTCCACGACCAGGACCGCCTGCTGCTCTCGCCGGTAGGCGAAGACGTCGACCGAGCCACGCTCGCCGCGGCTGGAGAACGTGACCTCCGTCCGCGCCTCCCATCCGGATGACCCGAGCAGGCGGACGACCGATTCCACGAGGTCTGCGTGCGCGGCGTCGAGGAGCCGGTCGAGCGCCTCGCCTTGCCAGAGCACTCGGATCTCGAAGCGTCCTCCGAGGGCTTCGACCATGCGATCCAGCGAGCCGAGTGAAAGGCCGCCGGCTCGGCCCCGTTCGGCTCGAGAGACGGCCGGTTGGGACGTCCGAGCGGCCGCAGCCAGGTCCACCTGCCGCCAGCCACGGCGGCGGCGCAGCGCCCGGACCGAGAGCCCAACCCGGATGACGTCCACGAGAGGATCGTCACTGGCCGGGCTGCACCCTCGCTCAACGGCCGCTCGACCGGCGCTCCACGGGCGGGATCGTTGCGTCCGCGCCTCCACCCCGGGCAAGGCAGAGCCGCGGGCTAGCTGCGCGGGACCGCCACCTCGGTGCCGATCAACTGCAGCGCCGTCGCAACCCGCGCAGTCTCGGGGTCTGGCGAGAGCTCCGGCGACCACCAGAAGAAGACGAGGGTGGCGCCGACTTGTCGAAGGACGAAGCGAGCGTCCGGCGAATAGAGGATCCGCCCCGGTCCCGTCCCGACGTAGGCGGCCAGCTCGCGCCCGGCGGCGAGGGCAGCGCCCGGATCGGCAAGCTCGTAGACGACGATGTAGCCGCCACTCGGATCGGCCGGGAGTACGGCCTGGAGGACGGCCCGGGGAGCAGCCGCCAGGGCGGGCGGCTCGGCTGGGCGCACCGGCGTCCGCGCATCGATCAGGCCGACCCCCGCCGCCCGCAGTGCGCCCTGGACCTGCGTCCGGGCCTGGCTGACCGCGACCGAGATCGGCGGCGACGAAGACGGGCTCGCCGGGGCTGAGCTGGGGGGCGACGACGCGAACACGCAGCCGGCGAGCAGGGTCGGGACGAGGAGCAAGACCCGGACAAGCGGCCGGAGGCCGGCAGGCGAGAGGCCGACGGGCTGGAGGCCGGCGGGCCGCATGCCTACGGATACGCGTGCGCTCGGCCGCCGGGAGCCCTTCGACCGACCTCCCGGCCTCATCCGGGAGGCCACCCGAACGAGCGTCCGCCGAGCAGATGGAAATGCAGGTGGTCGACCGTTTGGCCGCCGTAGCGGCCGACGTTGGTGACGACGCGGTAGCCGGTGTCGGCGATGCCCTCGCTGCGAGCGATCTCGGCGGCCATCGCGAAGGCCCGCCCGACGAGCGGAGCGTCCGCATCGGTGAGCTCGGCCGCTGAGCCGATGTGGCGTCGCGTCAGCAGCAGGATGTGGGTCGGCGCACGCGGCGCGATGTCTCGGATGGCCACGATCTGATCGTCCGACCCCACCGGAGTCGAGGGGATCTCCCCGGCAACGATCCGGCAGAAGATGCACTCAGACGGCATCGCGGCCTCCAGCGGATACCGCCGGCGGGGCGGCGTCGAGACCATCATGGCGGCTCGTGGCGACGCTCGCAGACCGCCGGTCGACGTTCGTGACCGCGCCCACCGCGAGGTCCGCGACCTCCCGGTCGACCCCATCGATCCGGACCCGCCCGATCGCGTCCTCGAGCGGCAGGCCGTCCGGCGAGGGCGCCGCGACGAGGACATGGTTCGGGGCGTGACCGACCCAACGCCCGTCCCCCAGGGCCCGCTCGAAGAGGACGTCGAGATCCCGGCGGACCTGCCGGTGGGTGAACCGCGCGCGGCACTCCGCTGCCAGCGCGAGCAGCGCGGCCGCCCGCCGCCGCCGAGTCGCCTCATCGACCTGGCCGCTCATCCGGACGGCGGGCGTCCCGGGCCGCCCCGAGTAGCGGAACACATGGATCCCCGCGAGGTCGAGCGAGCGGACGAACGCGAACGAGCGTTCCCAGGCCGGCTCGTCCTCGGTCGGGAAGCCGACGATCGCGTCGGCGTGGATCGCTACCTCCGGGATGGCGGCTCGAATCCGCTCCACCAGTGCCGCGTAGAAGGCCGTGTCGTAGCGGCGCCCCATGCGCCGGAGCACTCCGTCGTCGCCCGACTGGAGCGGCAGGTGGAAGTGCGGCAGGCAGCGTTCCGGCACGCCCGCCCACAGGCCCAGCAGCTCGTCGTCGACGTGCTGGGGCTCGATCGAGGAGAGCCGAATCCGCTCGACGTCGGTCTCGCCCAGGATGCGCCCGATCAGCCCGGCCAGCGTAAGGGCCGCCCCGTGATGCGACCCCCGCGGGCCGCGCTCCGACGTGCCGCCGTCGTAGGTGCCGACGTTGATCCCGGTCAGGACGATCTCGCGGTGGCCGGCACGGAGCGCCCGGCGAACGTCGGCGAGGACCATCTCGGGCGGGAGCGACCGCTCGGGGCCGCGGGCGCGCGGGATGATGCAGTACGTGCAGTAGAAGGAACAACCGTCCTGGACCTTGACGAAGGCCCGCGTCCGGTCGATCCGAGCCCGCTCGTCGGCAATGCCGTCGATGGGAGCGAAGCCGGCCTCGTCGCCCGGCAGCGGGGACCGCTCGCTCGACAACGGGAACGGCTCGTACCGGCGCTCGACCTCGACGCCGGCGAGTGTGGGCAGGGCCCGATCGATCAGCCCGGGGGTCGGACGGCCGAACGAGCTGCGGCGGTCCGGCTCGGCTCGCGGCCCGGGCGACCCGGGCGGTCCCCGCTCCGCCCGGATGGCCGGCCGGCGGCCCGAGAAGGGCCTCGATCTCGGCCAGGAGCCCGTCCTTGGCCTCGTTGGCGACCAGGAGGGCGGTCGGGTCGGCGGCGCTGAAGGCGGCCGGCCCGACCTGGACCGAGCAGCCGGTCACGACGATGCGCGCATGCGGGCTGGCCCGCCTGGCCCTGCGAACGGCCTGGCGCGACTTCTGGTCGGCGACCGAGGTGACCGTGCAGGTGTTGACGAGATGGAGGTCGACCGCGGCTCCGGTGGGGTTCGGGGTCACGGCCACGCCACGCTCGCGGAGGAGCCGCTCGACCGCGTCCATCTCGGCCTGGTTGACCTTGCAGCCGAGATTGGTGATGGCGGCCGTTCGGATCGGGAGGGCCGTTTGGGTGGCCGGCGCGGGCGGTCGAATGGCCGGCTCGGGCGGTCGAGTGGTCACAGCGACGGCTTCGTGCTCATCAGGAAGGCGATCAGACCCACTGCGGACGCCATGACGTACGACACGTAGCGCTGCGTGCGCGCCCGAGCGCGCCACCGCTCCAGGGCGGCGTCGTCGCGAGGGTCGTTGCGGACGAGGAGTCGGCGCAGGCCGGGTCGTTGGACGAAATACGCGGTACACATCGTGGCCGCGTAGACGGCCAGGGCGAGCAGCAGCCAGCCCTGCCCGAGCGCCCCCAGTCCCAGCACGGCGAGCATGGCGAGACCCGTGAGGGCCAGCCCGCCGCCCACGACCAGGCTGCCGTGCCCCTGGAGCCAGAGGAGCAGCCGCACGGGGCCGCCGCGATCCTCGTGATCCGCGTCCCGACCCCGCAGCGCGAACGGCAGCAGCAGGCTCGGCAGGAACAGCGACACCGCCAGCGCGATGTGGAGCGTCAGGATGGCCGGGAAGAAGCTCGAGAGACTGGGCATGCGTCGTCCGAGGCGAAAGGACCGATGGTTCGACGGTGCGCCGTCTGGCGGCGCCCGCCGGCGAGGCTCGAAATCCTAGCGCGTGCGCGCGGAACCTAGCCGTCCACCTCTCCGACGGCCCTATCCCGGCGCGCTTCCAGCGCGACCCAGTCGCCCTCGGCCGACCGTCCGAGCACCGCCAGCGAAGCGTCCTCGAAGGCGGCACACACCTCGCCTTCGCGGTCGACGAAGATCCCCGAGGCGAGCAGCCGGCCGCCCGGGGCGAGCTCGTCGTGCAGGAGCGGCGCCAGGCTGACGAGCAGCGACGCGATCAGGTTGGCCGCCATGAGATTGAACGGTCCCGCACCCGTCGGCACGCTCCCCCGCCGCACGCGGAGCCTCCGCAGGACGTGGTTGCGGCGGGCGTTTGCGAGGGTGGCCTCGACAGCGATCGGGTCGGTGTCCACGGCGAGCACCTCGTCGGCGCCGAGGCGCGCAGCCGCGATCCCGAGAATCCCCGAGCCGGAGCCGACGTCGAGGACTCGAATCGATCGCCGGCTCGGGCCGCGCGGCGGCCGCGTCGAGAGCGCCCCTCCGGCGCCGGCCGGCACCCCGAGCAGGCCCTCGTCGGCCCAGCGCTCGAGGCCGGCCAGGCAGAGCCGGGTGGTGGGATGCAAGCCAGTCCCGAACGCCATCCCGGGGTCGAGCGCCAGGACGACGTCACCCACCAGGGCCCGGTGCCGCCGCCAGCTCGGCCGGATCACGATCCGCCGGCCGATCCGCATCACGCCGACATGACGCTTCCAGGCCTCGGCCCAGTCGGACTCGTGGACGACCCGCGTCTCGAGCTCGCCGATAGGGCGCAGGCCGAAGGCCTGGAGATGGCCGAGTGCCTCGGCAGCCTGTCGCACGGCGGCCCTGACGGCTGCCGGATCCCGCCCAGGGAGGTGCGCCCGGACCATCGCCGGTCGGGTCGGGTCGACGCGGGCCCCCAGTCCCTCGTCGACGAGCTCGAAGGCGGGCTCGACGCTCACCCCGCTGCCGGTCGCCCGCGCCAGGATCTCGCTGACCGCCTCGACTGCCTCGGGGTCGGCCGCCACCGAGAGCTCGACCCAGGCTCCGTCGGCCGAAAGGCCCTCGTCGTGGGGGAGCCCGGCGTGTGGGAACCCGGCGTCGGGGAGCCCGGCGTCTGGGAGCCCGGCGTCTGGGAGCCCGGCGTCGGGGAGCCCGGTGTCTGGGAACCCGCCGTCGGCGCCCGCTCGATCAGCCAAGAGCGTCCTTGAGCCGGTCGAGGATCCCCACGCTGCCGCCGTGCACCGCCTCACCCGACTCCGCCGCCAGCGCCTCGAGCAGCTCGCGCTGGGCCTTCGAGAGCTTGGTCGGGACCCGGACGTTGACGAAGATGTGGAGATCGCCGCGCGACCCGGTGCGCCTGAGGTGCGGGACGCCCCGGCCACGTAGGCGGATCTCGGCTCCGGGCTGGGTGCCGGCCTTGACCTCCAGCTCCTCGTCGCCCTCGACCGTCGGGATCTTGACCTTCGCCCCCAGGGCCGCCTGGGTGATCGACAGGTCCAGCTCGTAGAGCAGCTCGGTCCCCTCCCGGCGAAGGTGCGGGTGGGGCTGAACGCTGACCGCGACATAGAGGCTCCCGGCGGGACCGCCGCGTGGCCCGACCTCGCCCTCGCCCGACAGCCGGATCTGGTGGCCGTCATCGATGCCGGCCGGGATCGTGACCCGCAGCCGCTTCGACCGTTGGGTTCGACCTTCGCCCTGGCAGGTCGGGCACGGGTCGTCGACAACCTTGCCCTCGCCATGGCAGCGGGGGCAACCGACCACGTTCACCATCTGTCCGAGCATCGTCTGGCGGACAGATCGGACCTCGCCGCGGCCGCCGCACTGGGGGCAGGTGACCGGCTGGCTGCCGGCCTTGGCGCCCGTGCCCGAGCACGTGGCGCAGCGATCGAGGACCGGGAACTCGATCTCCTTCTCGGTGCCCCGGATCGCCTCCTCGAAGGTGATCCGCAGGTCGTAGCGCAGGTCCGAGCCGGCCATCGGGCGCCCCCGCCGAACGCCCGCCGCCCCGCCCGCGCCGCCGAAGAAGGCGTCGAAGAGATCGCCGAATGCCCCGAACCCCTGGGCGAACCCGGGATCGAACCCGCCCGCCCCGTTGACGCCGGCGTGCCCGAACATGTCGTACGCCTGGCGGCGTTGCGGGTCGGAGAGGACCTGGTAGGCCTCGTTGATCTCCTTGAACCGCTCGTCCGCGCCGGGCTCGCGGCTGACGTCGGGATGCCACTGCTGGGCGAGCTTGCGGAACGCGCGCTTGATCTCCGCGTCGCTCGCGGTTCGGGGCACTCCCAGGATCGTGTAGAAGTCGCGCTGAGTCGCCATCTGCGAGCGTGAAGTCTACGGGAAGCGCCAGGCAGTGCCGGCGCGAGCCACTTGTGCACCCCGCGGCCGGCCGCGAGGCTGTTGCGGCCATGCCGCCGCCCCGGTGCGGCAGCATGCCAGATGTGCACCCCGCGGTCGCATGCCAGGATCGCCGGCGGGCCGCCCGCCAGATGTGCACCCCACGGTCACCAGCTACCTGGATGACGCTCGCGGCCGGCCAGATGTGCACCAGACGCACACGAGTCACCCCGAACCCTCCCGGGCGACCGAGTCATGCACGTCTGGCGTACCTCGTCGCTAGGCTCAAGCTCGAGGCACAGCGGACGACGGACCCGGCAGCCGACCCGCGCCCTCATGGCGAGAATTCTGGCAGGGCCCGGTGCGAGACGCCGGTCCGGCGTCTCGCCGCCGCGGCCCGCCGACCGCCTGGGTCGCTGGCCGATGAAGCGCCGGTCAGCAGGCCCTCAGCGTGGAGATCGCCGGCGCAGCCGCACGACGAGGACGATTACACCCCCAGCGAACGCCAGCACGATCGCAAGGAGCAGGCCCGCGACCAGGATGCCCTCGGAGCCGCCCCCGCCGGCGCCCTCACTCGGCACTTCGCCGGGCAGCGAAGGCGACCCGCCGGTCGGCCCACTCGAGGCGCCGCCGGCCGACGGGATCGGCGGGGACGGGGCGAGGACGGAGACCTCATCCGACGCCCGGCCCACGTTGCCGGCCGCGTCGATCGCTCGGACCACGTAGGTCCAGGTCTCGTCCGAGCGCACGTTCGGGTCCCTGAACGTGGTCCCCTCGGTCGCGCCGATCCGTTCGAAGAGGCCGCCCTCCAGCGGCGAGCGGAGGAGCTCGTAGCGGGCCGCGTCTGCACCTGCCGCCCAGGTGAGCTCGATCCCCCGCTCCGGGGCCGCCGAGCCGACGAGCGACGCCGGTGCCGAGGGGGCGGTGAGATCCTGGCCGGGTGCCGCGACGAGGAGCGCCCAGCCGTTCGGTGGCAGGCTGATCGCCAGGTGCCCGTCGGCGGTCGTGGCCGCCCGCGCACCGAGCGCGTCGACGAACCTCACTCCATCGCGCAACGGCCTGGCCGGTCCGAATGCATCTGCCAAGGGGATCGTCAGCTCGGCGGGGCGCTGGGGGTCGGGGTTGACGACGACGATCGCGACGTCGCCCGAGTCGGCGTCGGTCCTGGCGTAGGCCACCGTCCGCGTCGCCTCATCGGTCAGCAGGAAGCGGAGCTCTTCGCTGCGCAGCGCCGGGTGTGCAGCGCGGGTAGCGATCAGGGCTCGATACCAGTCGCGCAACTCCAGGTCCGCCCCGGCAGGCTGCTCGGCCGTCGCGGGCTCGCCCGGGGCCGCGGGCGAGCTCCCGGGCGGTGGCGTCTCCCCGGGGAGCAGCGGGTACGTTCGTCGGTCGTCGGGATCGGTCGCCCCCGTCACTCCGACCTCGTCGCCGTAGTAGATCGTCGGCGCTCCGGGCATCGTCATCTGGATGAGCGAGGCGAGCCGCAGCCGCGCCTTGCCGAGGGCGACGTTCGCCGAATCGAGCTCACGACCCGCCCGCGTCGCGGGACCGGGCGTGAGCGACCAGAGGATGCGTTCCGTATCGTGCGAGTCCAGGAGCTGGAACGCGGTGAGGCTGGCGGCTGCCGGGTAGTCCTCGAGAATCGAGAGGATCGCGCCGGCGAACGTCGACGCCGGACCGCGCGCCGAACCCGCCGAGCCGCCCGAGCCTTCCAGCGCGCCGTCGGGCCCGACCGTCCCCAGGTAGCCGAGCACGGC
Organism: uncultured Chloroflexia bacterium; assembly: GCA_963712585.1. GTDB lineage: Bacteria > Chloroflexota > Limnocylindria > Limnocylindrales > CSP1-4 > CAVQIH01. The sequence goes on along the minus strand of CAVQIH010000016.1, from coordinate 26,037 downwards.
GTCGCGGAACCGGTAGTCCATCGTCGTGTCGGCGGTGTCGCCGCGCAGGAACGAGAGCGCGTCCTCGCGGTGCCAGAGCTCGCCGATGATCGGCGCGTCGGGCTTGGTCGCCTTGACCGCCGTCCGGAAGTCCTGCCAGAACTCGCGCGGAATCGAGCCGTCGGGCATGACGTCGAGGCGCCAGCCGGAGGCACCCCGTTCGAGCCAGCCGATGGCGATCGAGTCGCTGCCGGCGAACACGAGGTCCCGAACTGCGACGTTCCGCTTGTTGAGCACCGGGAGGCTGTTGTACCCGGACCAGGCGAGGTAGTCCATGGTGTTCGGACCGTCCGGCCCTGCGCACGGGCCGTCCGCGGCGGGATGGAAGAAGAACCAGTCGCGGTCCGGCGAGTCCACGCTCTCGCACGCCCCGACGGTCGGGAAGTGGCCGTACCGATCGAAGTACGTGCTGTCGGAGCTGACGTGGTTGAAGACCCCATCGAGGATGATCCGGATCCCGAGCTTGTCGGCCTCGGCTACTAGGCGGTCCCAATCGGCCTGGGTGCCCAGGGCCGGGTCGACCTGCGAGTAGTCGCGGGTGTCGTAGCGGTGGTTTGAGGCCGCCTCGAAGATCGGATTGAGGTAGAGGACCGTGACCCCGAGGTCGGCAAGCTCCGGCAGCCAATTCGTCAGGCCGGGGAGGTCGCCCCCGAAGTAGTCGCGACCGCGGGCTGGCCCCTCGGGGAGCTGGTCCCAGCTCCGGAGCTGGACCTGGGCGTCCGGGTCGGGCGGATAGCCGTAGCGCGGGTCGTCGGCCGACGGATCGTTCGAAGGGTCGCCGTTGGCGAACCGGTCGGGGAAGACCTGATAGACGACTGCATCCTGGAGCCAGCGGATCGGCTCGAAGCCCCGGACATAGACCGTCAGCACGAAGTCCCCGAGCGAACCCGGCGCACCTGCCCCGCCGAGGTCGGGAGCGTCATCGCCGTAGTCGAGCGTCTCGCCGGCGGTCGTCGTGATGGAGAAGCGGTAGCCCATGGTGGTGGGCTGGGGCGGGGTGATGCTCGCTTCCCAGAAGTCGCACGTTGCGGGTAGGCCGGCCACCGCCCGATTGGGCGTGACGCAGGCGACGCCTGTGGCCACCATGGACGTCTCGGCGGTCGTGGCCGCCCCGGTCGTCAGGTCGGTGACTCGGAGGATGACCGCAGCGGCGTCTGCGTGCGCGGTCCGGAGCCGGAGCCGCACGGTCGTACCCGCCGGGACGGCGCCGCCCGGACTGCGATAGAGGGTGTCGCGGCTGTCGTGAAGAAGGGCGGCCCCGGGGTCCTGTGCGGCCGCGGGGTCCTGTGCGACCAGGGCGGTCGCCGCCGCGGGGTCCTGGCCGGCCGCCGCGGTCGCCGCCGCCGCTGCCGCCGCGGTCGCCGCCGGCTGTGCGTCCGGAGCGGCTCGGACGGTCGGCCCGAGCGCCATCGGCACCGGGGCCACCAGGATGGAGGCAATCGCGGCCAGGAGCGCGGCTAGAAGCGCGGTTCTGCGGAGCATCGTTCGCATCCTAGCGGCTGGGCTGTGCCCGCTCACCGAGCCGTGCTTCACCGCCGCCTGGCCTTCGCGGCTGGCGAATACCCGCTAATGAACGCCGGGAGAACGCTAACCAGCCTCTGTCCGGTCAAGGGCGCGTCGGCGGGCAGCTCCGGCGGCCCGGACCGCGCGCAGATCGTGCTCACGAGAAGCGTCGCGGCCGAGCGGCAGAGCTCGAACGAGGGGATTCCGTGGTTAACGTTCCGGGGGCGTTCATTCGCATCCCTTCCCCACCGAGTCGGCGCCGGCCACCGACCCTGGCTTGGCCGCCCGCAGCGCACGCCAGGCCGGCTACTTCAACAGCAGCCGTTCGAGGCGCCGCGATGTCACCCAGAGCCCGAACAGCCCCATCACCGCGAGGTACGCGACGTGGACCAGCAGCCCCGGCCCGACCGCCCCGGTGGTGAGGCCGCGGATCAGGTCTACCCCGTGGTAGAGCGGGGTCAGCTGGACGAGCAGGCGGATCGGCTCGGGGTAGGTCTCGACCGGGTAGAACGTCGCCGAGAACAGGAACAGCGGCAGGATCACGAGCTGGACCAGGTCGAAGTCCTGCCAGCTGCGCATGAACGTGGTGGCCGCCATGCCCACCGCGGCGAAGGCGAAGCCGATCAGCATCGCGGCCGGGAAGGCGAGGACCGCCCACGGCGAGGCGACGAGGCCCATGACCAGTCATGACGAGCAGGAAGACCGCGGCGTAGAGGCTGCCGCGGATCAGCGCCCAGCCGATCTCGCCGAGCGCGACGTCGCCGACCCCGATCGGCGTCGAGAGGATCGCGTCGTACGTCTTGGCGTACTTCAGCTTGAAGAAGACGTTGAAGGTGCGAGTCGTAGATCGCCCCGTTCATCGCCGACGAGGCCAGCAGCGCCGGCGCCACGAAGGCCGCGTAGGGGATCGATCCGGCCGTCGCCGAGCGGCGATCCCGCCGACGAGGGCCCCGAGCCCGAGGCCGATCGAGAGCAGGTAGAAGAGCGGCTCGAAGAAGCCGGAGACGATGAGCAGCCAGCCCCGTCGGTAGACCAGCAGGTTGCGCTCGACGAGCCGGGCTGCGCGACGGCCACCGAACGCCACCGGCGGCGCCACGCGCACGAGGAGGGTCATCGCCCGGCCTCAGTCCGCCCGCTCACGTCACCAGCCTCCGCCGGAAGGCGATCGCGCGCGGCCCAGAAGCCCGCCGCGGCGATCGCGCCCAGGTAGGCGACGTGGATCGCCAGCCCGCCGCCGTCGTCGCCGTCCCCAGCGCCAACGTCCGGCACAGGTCGACGCCGTGCCACAGCGGCGTCACGTACGCCAGCGGCTGGAGCAAGGCGGGCAGCTGGCTGACCGGGAAGAACGTGCCGGAGAACAGGAAGAGCGGGATCATCCCGAAGCGGAAGAGCGCGGCGAACCCGCTGTCGGACGCGCTGCGTGGCGGTGAACGCGACGATCGGGGTGGCGAACGCCAGGCCGGTCAAGCACCGCCGCCGGGATCGCCAGCACGGCGGCCGGGCCGGCCACCGCCCCGAACGCGACCATCACCGCGAAGAAGATCGTGCTGACGACGAGCAGCCGGAGCGCGATCCAGGTCAGCTGCCCGATGAGGATGTCGATGACCCGGAGCGGAGTGGCCAGCATCGCGAGGTAGGAGCGGTTCCAGATCAATCGCGGCCATGATCGGGTACGTCGATCTCGCCGGCCGCCGTCTGCATCGCGGTCGAGGCCAGCAGGCCCGGGGCGAGGAAGGCCAGGTAGGAGACTCCGCCGAGCAGGCCGCGTCCCGGCCGTCGACCCGGCTGCCGCGCCGCCGCCGCTCGACGCTATGACGTAGCTGCCGAGCCCGAGCCCCATCGCGGCCAGGAAGAGGACCGGGTTGAGGAACGAGCTGAAGACCGAGCCCCGCCAGGTCCGCCGGTAGACGAGCGGCGTGGTGCTCGAGCGACGCGAATCGGGCGGCCGGGACCGCCACCGAGCCGCCCTCAGTCGACCAGGGTGCGGCCGGTCAGCCGCAGGAAGACGTCCTCGAGCGAGCTGCGGCGCACGAGCACGCTCTCCGGTCGCAGGCCCCGCTCGTGGGCGACCGCGGCGGCGGCCTCGCCGTCGTCGGTGTAGACGCAGCACCCGGTCCGGCAGCACCTCGAGCCGCTCGCCGAGCCCGTCCAGCCGTCCGTCGAGCGTCTCCTGGACGCCCACCGGGAAGCGCAGCTCGAGCACCTCGCGGGTGGAGTAGCTGCTCGATCAGCTGGCGGGGCGAGCCCTCGGCCACGATCTTGGCCTTGTCCATGACGACCAGCCGGTCGCAGAGCTGCTCGGCCTCGTCCATGTAGTGGGTCGTCAGGACGAGCGTGACGCCGCGCTGCTTGAGCCGGTACAGGCGGTCCCAGAGCAGGTGCCGGGCCTGCGGGTCGAGGCCGGTCGTCGGCTCGTCGAGGAGCAGCAGCTCGGGCTCGTTGATGAGCGAGCGGGCGATCGTGAGCCGGCGCTTCATGCCGCCGGACAGCGGCTCGACCTGGTCCTTGGCCCGCGTCGGTCAGCTGGACGAAGTCGAGCAGCTCGGTCGCGCGCTGCGCGGATCAGCGGCGCGCGGGAGGTCGAAGTAGCGGCCGTAGATGACGAGGTTCTCCGCAGACCGTCAGCTCCTTGTCGAGGGTGTCCTGCTGGGGCACGACGCCGAGGCGGGCGCGGATCTGCGGGCCGTCGGCCGCCGGGTCCATGCCCGAGGATCCGCAGCGTCCCCGTCGGTCACCGGCGAGACGCAGCCGATCATCCGCATGGTCGACGTCTTGCCGGCGCCGTTGGGCCCGAGGAAGCCGAACGCCTCCCCGGGCGCGACGTCGAAGTCGATGGCGTCGACCGCGGTGAAGTCGCCGAACCGCTTGGTCAGGCCGCGGGCCTGGATGAGCGACGGCGCGGCGGGAGTGGCGGCGGGGGTGGCGGGAGTGGCGGCGGGGGTGCCGGCTGCCGAGCTACTAGTCATGGGCCGGCCATTCTACTGGAGTCGCGCGACGGCTTCGGTCAGGAAACCGCCGAACCGAGGTCGGCAGCCATGCGCCTCGATACGTCGTGGTGAAGCCCCGACTGCGACCATCGACCGATGGATGTGGTCCGCCTCGGCTTGGCTGTCAGGTCACTCCGGCGCCGCAGGAACTGGCGCCAGGACGATCTCGCCGCACGGGCCGGCGTCTCGAGAAGCGCGGTATCACGCGTCGAATCCGGCCTTGCCGACCGTCTGACGGTCCGAGTCCTCGAGCGAATCGCCCAGGCCCTCGGGGCGCGGCTGGACGGTCGGCTGCTCTGGCAAGGCGAGATGCTCGATCGCTTGCTCGATGCGCAGCACGCCTCGCTCGTGGAGGCAATTGTGAAGGAGCTGACCGCTGTGGGATGGGAGGTCACCACCGAGGTCTCGTTCTCGATCCGTGGTGAGCGAGGCTCCATCGACGTGCTCGGCTTCCATCCGCCCAGCGGCACGTTGATCGTCATCGAGGCGAAGTCGGTGGTTCCAGACCTGCAGGCCACACTCGTTACGCTCGATCGGAAGACGCGGCTCGCGATCGAGATCGCGCGGGCGCGGGGATGGCGGGCGAGCCGGGTCGCGCGGCTGCTCGTCGTGCGTGACGGCCGAACCGCCCGCCGGCGAGTGGCCGAACACGCGGCCACTTTCGCCCAGGCCTTCCCCTCTCGGGGGCGAGCGGTTCGACAATGGCTGCGGAACCCCAGCGCGGGAGCCGGGCCGGGGTTCAAGGCACAGGCAGGCCCAGCGCAGCCCCCATCCGGCCTGCTGTTCCTGCCAGATTCCCACCAGGCGAGCGCACGTCAGCGGGCCGGGAGGCAGAGCGGACAGGCGGCGGCCGGGCCCCGCACGGGTTGAGCCGCCTGGCGGCTGGAATTCCGCTCCCATCGAGCCAGCCGACCGCGTGGTGCACGCGTGGCAGCGGTCAGCCGACGCGTGCCCGCTTAGCGCACATCTGGCACAGGCTCCCGGCCGCGAAGCCACGTGGTGACCGCCTGGCGCACATCTGGCAAGGGCACCGCGCCGCCCGTCGTCACGCGACCGCCTGGTGCAAGTCTGGCAAGGTGGCCGGTGGTCTGGCGGCGCCGCCGGTGACGTGCTGGCAACGCGGCGCTGGTGACGTGCTGGCGGCGCCGCCGGTGGTGCTGGCAACGCGGCGCTGGTGACGTGCTGGCAACGCGGCGCTGTGGCGTGGTGGCGCCGCCGGCTGAGCCCGGTCTGGCGCGCCGTGGCGCGATCCGGGCACCGCGATCAGACTTCCTTGTACTCGCCCTCGACCGGCTCCTCGTCGGAGCCCGACCCTTCGCCCGGCTCGCCGGATGGGCCGGCAGCCCCGCCCGTACCGGACCCGTCACCGCCGGGGCCCTCGCTGGGTCCCGGGCCGCCGCCGAAACCGCCCGGCCCGGCCGCACCGGCACCGGCCGACTGGTAGGCGGCGGCGCCCACCCGCTGGAGGATCTCGGCGAGCTCGGCCGCGCGGGCTTTGACAGGTTCGGGGCTCGAGTTCTTGAGAGCCGCACGCACGTCGGAGATCTTCGACTCGACGGCCGCGCGATCCTCGGGAGTGACCTTCTCGCCCAGGTCCTTGAGCGTGCGTTCGGCCTGGAAGGTGAGGGCCTCGGCCTGGTTGCGCGTCTCCACCTCCTCGCGCCGCCGGCGGTCCTCTTCGGCGTGATCGGATGCCTCGTGGACCATCCGATCGACCTCCTCCTTGGCCAGCATCGAGGAAGCCGTGATCCGGACCTGCTTCTCCTTGGCCGTGGCCCGGTCCTTGGCCTTGACGTCGAGGATGCCGTTGGCATCGATGTCGAAGGTCACCTCGATCTGGGGCACCCCGCGCGGAGCGGTTGGGATCCCGTCGAGGATGAAGCGGCCCAGGGTCTTGTTGTCCGAGGCGAACTCACGCTCGCCCTGGAGGATGTGGATCTCGACCTGGGGCTGGTTGTCCGAAGCGGTCGAGAAGATCTGGCTCTTGCTCGTCGGGATCGTGGTGTTCCGATCGATCAGCCGCGACATCACGCCGCCGAGCGTCTCGATGCCCAGCGACAGCGGCGTCACGTCGAGGAGGAGGACGTCCTTGACGTCGCCCGCCAAGACCCCCGCCTGGATGGCCGCACCGACCGCCACGACCTCGTCGGGGTTGACCCCCTTGTTGGGCTCCTTGCCGGCGAACATCGACTTGACGACCTCGACGACGGCGGGCATGCGCGTCATGCCACCGACGAGGACGACCTCGTCGACGTCGGTCGGTCGAAGACCGGCGTCCTTGAGGGCTTGCTCGACCGGGCCCCTGGTCTTCTCGATGAGGTCCCCGCAAAGATCCTCCAGCTTGGCCCGGCTGATGGGCATGAGGAGCATCTTCGGCCCGGAGGCGTCGGCCGTGATGTACGGCAGGTTGATCTCCGTCTGGAGCGTCGAGCTGAGCTCGATCTTGGCCTTCTCGGCGGCCTCCTTGAGCCGCTGCATCGCCTGGGGGTCGGCCCGCAAGTCGACGCCCTGGTCCTTCTTGAACTCGGCCAGGATCCACTCGATGACGCGCTGGTCGAAGTCGTCGCCGCCGAGGTGGGTGTCGCCGTTGGTCGACTTGACCTCGAAGACCCCGTCGCCGAGCTCGAGGATGCTGATGTCGAACGTGCCGCCGCCCAGGTCGTAGACGGCGATCTTCTCGTCCTTCTTCTTGTCGAGGCCGTAGGCGAGGGCGGACGCGGTCGGCTCGTTGATGATCCGCTTGACGTCCAGGCCGGCGATCCGTCCGGCGTCCTTGGTCGCCTGGCGCTGGGTGTCGTCGAAATAGGCCGGGACGGTGATGACCGCCTCGGTGACCTTCTCGCCAAGGTAGGCCTCGGCGTCGGCCTTGAGCTTCTGGAGGATCATCGCGCTGATCTCGGGCGGCGTGTACGACTTGCCGTCGGCGAGCTCGACCTTGATCCCGTCGCTCGAGGGATCCTTGACGACCTTGTAGCCGATGAGCTCGAGGGTGCGCTTGACTTCGGGGTCGTCCCAGCGGCGGCCCATGAAGCGCTTGATGGAGTAGATCGTGTTGGCCGGGTTGGTCACCGCCTGGCGCTTGGCGAGCTGCCCGACCAGCCGCTCGCCGGTCCTGGTGAAGCCGACGACGGAGGGGACGGTTCGACCACCCTCCGCGGAGGCGATGACGGTAGGTTCTCCACCTTCCATCGCCGCGACGACGGAGTTCGTCGTTCCGAGGTCGATGCCGATGATCTTGCCCATCTGATGTGTCCTGCTCCTGGCGTGGGGTGCTTCGGTGGTGGTGTCTGATCAGTTCTGACGGTCGGGATCGCCGCCGGTGTCCGCCGGAGCGGCCTCTTCGGCGACGGCGACCAGCGAGGGCCGCAGCACGCGATCGCGGATCCGATAGCCCCGCAGGGCCTCGGCAACGACTTCGCCGGCCGGCCGTCCGGTCCCCGGGATCGTGGCGATCGCCTCGTGCTCGCGCGGGTCGAACTGGCGGCCGAGCGCCTCGATGGCGGTCACCCCTTCGCTGTCGAGCAGCATCCGCAGCTTGCGGTCGATGGCCGCAATGCCCTCGACCCAGGAGTCGCCGTGGAGCGGCTCGGGCATGGCGTCGATCGCCCGGTCGAAGTCGTCGGCCAGCGCCAGGACCTTCCGCAGGAGGCTCTCGCTGGCCAGTCCGAGCGTCTGCTCGCGCTCGTCGGCGGTGCGGCGCTTGAAGTTGGCGAAGTCGGCGCGCTCGCGCTGGAGGCTGGCGAGGTGCTCGGCGGCGGCCTGCTCCGAAGTCTCGAGCTCGCCCTTGAGGCGTTCGATCTCGGCGAGCAGGGTGGTCGGCGAGACGTCGATCTCGGCCGCGCGCTCCTCGGCCCGGGTGCGGTGTCGGGTCATGCTGGCTCTCTCGGTGCGGGTCATGCGTAGAGGTGGTCGACGAGCTCGTTCATGAGCCCGGAGACGAAGGTGACGTTGCCGATCGCCTGGGCGTACGACATGCGGGTCGGACCGAGGACCCCCACCACGCCGACCGCGCGGCCGCGGCGCCCATAGGGGGCCACGATGAGCGAGACGTCCATCATCTCCGCGGCCGCGTTCTCGTGGCCGATGAAGACGCGGACGGTGTCCGCCTCGGTGACTGCGGCGAAGAGCCGGCCCAGGTAGGCCCGGTTCTCGAGCGCGGTGAAGACGCGGCGGAGCTTGTCGCTCTGGGCAAACTCCGGCGCGGCCATGACGTTGAGGAGGCCGTCGCTGAAGAGGTCCTCGATCGCCGCCGCGTCGAAGCCCCGCAGGGTCTGGACAATCCGCTCGGCCGCGCGCTGCTTGAGCGCGGTGAGCGGGTCGTCGCCCACCAGGCGCCCGAGCTGGCCCTCGACCTCGTCGGCAGTCCGGCCCTGGCAGACCTCGTTCAGCCAGCTGGCCACGGCGGCCAGGGCCTCGACGTCGAGGCTCTCGTCGAGCGTCACGAAGGCTTGCTTGATGGCGCCCTCGTGGAGCACCAGGATGAGGCTGGCGTTGCGGCCACCGATCGGGATCAGGTCGATCCGCCGGATCCGGGCGGCCGGCGGCTTGGCCGGCGTGGCGAGCCCGGCGGCGTGGGTGGTGGCGGCCAGCGTCGTGGCGGCCAGGCGCGACCACTGCTCGCTCAGGAACTCGACCTGGCCGAACTGGTGGCGGATCATGAGCTGCTGGACCTGGGGCAGGGGCGCGGCGGCCATGAGCGACTCGACGTAGAAGCGATAGCCGGCGTCGGTCGGCACGCGGCCGGCGGACGTATGGGGGTGGGCCAGGAGCCCGCTCGCTTCCAGCTCGGCGAGGATGCCACGCACGGTGGCGCTGCTCACGTCCAGCCGATAGCGATCGACGAGGGCGTGAGAGCCGACCGGGGTCGCGGTGGCGACGTATTCCTCGATGACGGCCCGCAGGATGGCCTGAGCTCGGGTTCCCAGTGGGCCGGTGGTGCGGCGAATCCGACGCGCCACAGGGGTTGCTCCTTTCGTTAGCACTCTCGGTGCCTGAGTGCTAACTTCCGTTGGCGGCATCGTAACAGTCGCGGCCGAGGGGTGTCAACGGAAGCACGGCCGTGGGCCAGGCGCGTGGGCGGGAGAGGCGCCCGAGGTCGACACCCTGCCGCGGACGCCTCGCTTGGTGCTCGGGAGGCTGATAGGCTCGTCCCTTGATCGACTCCGAGTACTGGGCCCGCTACTACGAGGTGACCGCCGATCGCCCTGCTTGGGAGACGGTTCGGGTCGCGATCCAGCAGTTCACGGCCGAGCCGCAGACCCAACCGCGGTTCGCCGTCGATCTCGGCTGCGGGGCGGGCCGGGACACGCGCGAGCTGCTCAAGGCGGGCTGGCGCGTGCTCGCGATCGATCGAGAGCGCGCTGCAATTGCCGCGCTGGAGGCAGCCACCTCACCGCACCTGCGGCCCGCGCTCGAATCGCGCGTCGCGGACCTCGCAGCGGTCGACGTGCCGTCCTGCGATCTCGTCAACGCAAGCCTGGCCCTGCCCTTCCTCCCTCCGGAGGCGTTCTGGGAAGCCTGGGGGCGAATCCTCGCGGCCCTGCCCGTCGGTGGCCGCGTTGCGGCCATGCTGTTCGGCGACCGGGATGAGTCGGCCTCGGATCCATCGATGACCTGCCCGCCGCCTGCGGAGATCCGGGCGAGCCTCGCGTCGTTCGAGATCGAGCACTGGATGGACCTCGAGGAGGACACTCAGACCGCGCTCGGGGAGCCGCACCATTTCCACCGGGTCGAGCTCGTCGCCCGGCGCGTGGCGCTCGCCTGAAGCCCCTCACCCCGGCGACGGCGGCGCACTCGAAGGCGGCGCGATCCGCGCGGCGTGGTGTCGCTCAGGGGGGTAACGATCGGCCGGATGCCGGCCGCCACGATCCCGCTCTGTGGGCGCCGAATCTGCCGGAATAGCGATACCAGTGCTGGTATGCGCGAATCGGACCACCGATGATGGCCCCCAGGCATGCGGCGCCATGCGCGACGCCGGCATTCGTGCGGGACGAGAGGCGCGCTCAGCCTGGGCAGAGCCTTGCTCGCCGCGGGATCCGCGCGTACCAGCGCCTACACGCATATTCCGCAACAACGGGGCCGCGTCCGCGTCATCGCCTTCGCTCGTCAACACACGCGCCTTGATGCTCCGTTCGGCGAGACCACGTCCTCGTCGCCGCCGCCCTCACACCAGCCGCGAGAAGAGCTCGTTTGAGAGGAGCCGGCCACGAAGGGTGAGCCGGAGCCGGCCGTCCACTGGCTCGATGAGCCCGGCAGCACTTGCCCAGTCGGCGACGGCGGCGAGCGGCGGGGCCTGGGCGAGCTCAGCTGGCACCCCATCGGCGAGCCGCAGGCCGAGGATGACCCGTTCGGCCGCAGCTGCGGCGGCATCGATAGGTTCTGACCCGCCAGACGGAAGCGCAGGCGTCGCATCTCGATCGCCCCATGGAAGCGCCTGCGTTGCGTCCTCCTGGCCGCTCGCCGGCAGCTCGGCCGTCGCGTTCTCCTGGCCGCTCGCCGGCAGCAGCGCCGCGAGGTAGCCCTCCAGCCGCGCGGCATTCCAACGTCGCGTGGCGCCATCGAACGCGTGGGCCCCTGGCCCGACCGCCTCGTAGGGCCGCCGCTCCCAGTAGGCGCGGTTGTGCCGGCTCTGCGCCCCCGGCCGGGCCCAGTTCGAGATCTCGTACCAGTCGAAGCCGGCCGCAGCCAGCAGGCGGTCCGCCAGCTCGTACTGCGCGGCCGCGCGCTCGTCGTCCTGGAGCGCCATCGCCCGGGAGCGCCAGCGGCGAGCCCCCGACGTCGTCGGCAGGTGGTCGCCCGTCGGCCCCGTGAGGCCTTCGGCCTCGGGGTCATCGAGCGTCAGGGCGTAGAGCGAGAGGTGATCTGGCTCGAGAGCAAGCGCGCCCTCGAGGGTCGCCCCCCAGCTCTCCATCGTCTGGCCCGGGACGTCGTAGAGCAAGTCGAGGCTGACGGCCTCGATCCCGGCCGCCCGTGCCGCCCTGACGGCCTCCGCGACGTCCGCCGGCCCGTGGCGCCTCCCGAGGGAGCGGAGCTCGCTGGCATCGAGGCTTTGGGCCCCGAACGACACTCGGGTGACCCCTGCGGCCCGGAACCCCGCGAGATCGCCACGCTCGTCGGGGCCGGGGTTCGCCTCCAACGTCACCTCGGCACCGGGCGCCAGCCCGAACCGCGTCCGAACGCGATCGAGGATCCGTCCGACGTCGGCGGCCGCCAGGAGCGACGGGGTGCCGCCGCCCAGGTAGACCGAGTCGAGCCGGCGGCGGGCGGGCGGACTGGCGATGTCGCGGGGGTGGGCCGGGTCGCTGGCAACGGCGGGGTCGCCGGCAACGGCGGGGTCGCTGGCAACGGCCGGGTCGCCGGGCAACGGCCGGGTCGCTGGCAACGGCCGGGTCGCTGGCACCCGCAGACTCGTGCGCGGAGGCAGGCTCGGGCCGGCCGAAGAGCACATCGAGGACGTCGGCACGGAGGTCGATCTCGGCGAGTAGCGCGTCGAGGAAGCGATCGACCCGCCTGGCGGGACCTCGAGCCGATGCCCCCGCGTAGACGACGAAATCGCAGTAGGGACAGAGCGACACGCAGAACGGAACGTGGACGTAGAGCGCGACGGGCGGCTGGGCCAGGACATTCGGGCCGCGATCAAGGTGCTCTTGGTGCGCCTCGGACCTAGGTGGCATGCGGCCCCTCTGGCGGCCGGCCACGAAGGCCCCGAGCTGCAGCCGCGCGGCGAGCTCCGGTGGTCGCGCGGCTGCGCGCCAGACTCGGTCCACGGCGCGCCGTAACGGCCACGCGTGCTTCACACGGACCGTTGGCAACAACCACGGACCCACTTCCGCCCGCCTCGAACGTGGACCCTGGGGCGAACCTTGCCAGATGTGCGTGTGGCGGGCGCCAACCGAGCGTTCCAGCCGCCCGCGTGCGTGTCCCGAACATCTGGCACGTCCAAGCCTTCCGACGCTGCCACATGCGCGTCTGGCGGACATCTGGCATGTCCTCGTTGTCACGTGACCATGTGGTGCACATCTGGCGAAGCGCGGGCAGCCTCGCGCACGAGGGCCCAGCTGCCTGCCGCGGACCCCGCGACCCAGAACCGGCGCTCACGAAGCCGCCGAGTCCGCCCCCGGGAGCACGGCGAGATCCGGGATCGCTGTGGAAACCGGGGGGTCGACCTGCACGGAGTCGGAGCCGGTTGCGCCGTGCTCCTCTGCAGCCGCGATCAGCTCGCCGGCCGCGATCAGCTCGCCGGCCGCGATCGCTCGCCGCCGCGATCGACTCCCCAGACGCGATCACCTCAGCCGCAGCCAGCTCGCCGGGCTCCTGAGCGGGCTCACCGCCCGGTGCGCCCTCCGACCAGTCCCCCTCCGGTTCGCCCGCTGGCTCCCCGGCGACCTCCCAGCCGTCGGGCGAGAGGCCGGCGAAGGCCGCATCCTCGTCCTCGCGACGAGCCCGCGGCTCGCTCCAGCCGGGATGGCCCAGGCACACGAAGTAGGCCGACCGCACGATGGCGTGGCCGAAGAACGCGGCCCCGATGCCGCCCGTGGCGATGGTCAGCCACCCTCCGACGAACCCGATGCCGAGCGCGACCCCGAGCGCCAGCGGGTCGCGTCCGGGAGCCCCCAGCCGCGTCGCCAGCCCGTAGACGCATGCCTGAGCGAGGTTCGCCAGCAGCGGATCCACCCCGACCAGCAGGAGGAAGCCGAGGACGACCCCGCGGAAGGCCGCCTCGTCGATCAGGGCGGTGCCGACGGCGTTGAGGATCCCCAACGGATACGCGGTCGCGGAAGGGAAGCGGATCCCGCCGCGCAGGAGCCGGCCGATCGCGACGACCGCAGCCGCTCCGGCCACCCCGAGACCGAGGCCGCCGAGGACCGTGGTGGCGCGCTCGACGCTGCCGAGACCGATGGAAAGCTCGGCGTCGGCAGCCGGGTGGACGAGCACGACGGCCGCCACCAGCCCGATCCCCACGACGTACCAGGCCAGCCGCACGAGGAGCGGCGGCCGGTCGGGACCCGGCTCGTCGTAGTCGGCCGCTCCGAAACGTCCCGCGTCGAAGCGCAGCAGCATCAGCAACAGCCCAATCCCGAGCGAGATGAGGACGCGGAGCGTCGTCTCCATCTGGACTCTCGATCACACCTCGGTGAGCTCGATCAGGTGATGTTGCCGGGTTGACGACGGCGGGAGCGCCGGTGTGATGCGGCGAGTCGCATCGCGCGGAAGAGATGGACCGGGAGCCGCCCGGGGAGCCCGCCCGCGGGACTCCCGCAGCGGAGATGGCCCTGCGGTCAGCCCCCGTCCATCTTGAGCACGGCCAGGAACGCCTCCTGCGGGATCTCGACGCGAGCCGACCCGCTTCATGCGCTGCTTGCCCTCCTTCTGCTTCTCGAGCAGCTTGCGCTTGCGCGTGATGTCGCCACCGTAGCACTTGGCGAGGACGTTCTTGCGCATCGCCGCGATGGTCTCGCGGGCGATGACGTTGCGAGCCGATGGCGGCCTGGATGGGCACCTCGAACATCTGGCGCGGGATGAGCTGCGCGAGGCGGTGCGACCAGCTGCGCGCCCGATGGACTGGGCCTCGATCGCGGTGGACGATGAGCGACAGCGCGTCGACCGGCTCGCCGTTGACCAGGACGTCCACCTTGACCAGGTCGGCCGCCCGGTAGCCGATCTCCTCGTAGTCCATGCGAGGCGTAGCCCTGCGTGCGGCGTCTTGAGCTGGTCGTAGAAGTCGACGATGACCTCGGCCAGCGGCAGCTCGAAGCTGCAGCAGGACGCGCTGTGGGATCGAGGTACTCCATGCGAGTGAACGTCCCGCGGCGGTTCGTCGCCAGCTCCATCAGCGTGCCGATGTACGTGGTCGGGGTGACGATGCTCACGCTGCACCCACGGCTCGGCGATCTCCTCGATCTCGCCGGCGGCGGGCAGCTCGGCCGGGTTGTCGACGCACGATCGCCCCGCTCGTGGATCAGCGACGCACGCGGTACTCGACCGACGGCGCCGACGCGATCAGCTCGAGGTCGAACTCGCGCTCCAGCCGCTCCTGCACGATCTCCATGTGCAGCAGGCCCAGGAAGCCGCAGCGGAAGCCGAAGCCGAGCGCGACCGAGGTCTCCGGCTCGAAGCTGAGATCGAGGCGTCGTTGAGGTGGAGCTTCTCGAGCGCGTCGCGCAGGAGCGGGTAGTCCGTCGCCGCCGATCGGGTAGATGCCGGCGAAGACGAGCGCCTTGGCCGGCTGGTAGCCCGGCAGGGGCGCCGCGGCCGGGCGCGGCGGCGGTGGTGATCGTGTCGCCGACCTGGGCAGTCGCGCACGCTCTTGAGGCCGGTCGCGACGTAGCCGACCTCGCCGGCCGCGAGCTCGTGCACGGGCACGAGCTGCGGCCGGAAGACGCCCAGCTCGAGCAGCTCGCGACTCCGCGCCGGAGGCCATCAGCCGGATCGTGTCGTGGTCGTGGAGCGTGCCCTGGGCCAGCCGGACGTAGGCGACCACGCCCTTGTAGGAGTCGTAGTGCGAGTCGAAGATCAGGCCCTGGAGCGGGCGCGTCCGGGTCGCCCTTCGGGGGCGGCACCCGCGCCACGATCGCCTCGAGGATCTCCGTCGACGCCGGTGCCCTCCTTGGCCGAGGCGAGGAGCACCTCCTCGCGGGGGATGGCCAGGACGCTCTCCAGCTCCTCGATGACCACGTCGGGCTGGGCCGACGGCAGGTCGATCTTGTTGATGACCGGGACGATCACCAGGTTCTGCGCGCAGCGCGAGGTGGACGTTGGCGAGCGTCTGGGCCTCGATGCCCTGGGTGGCGTCGACCACCAGGATCGCGCCCTCGCAGGCCTGGAGCGAGCGGCTGACCTCGTAGGTGAAGTCGACGTGGCCGGGCGTGTCGATCAGGTTGAGCGCCGTAGCGTCTGGCCATCGCGCGGCCGTGTACTCGAGGCGCACCGCCCGGGCCTTGATCGTGATGCCGTTCTCGCGCTCGAGGTCCATCGAGTCGAGCACCTGGCTCGTCATCTGCCGCGCGTCGATCGTGTGGGTCAGCTCGAGCAGCCGGTCGGCCAGCGTCGACTTGCCGTGATCGATGTGGGCGATGATCGAGAAGTTGCGCAGGCGGTCCTGGGGGATCGGCCGATCGTGGGAGGTCAACGGGTCCTCGGGAGGTGCGGGACCGGCCCGGAGGGGCCCGACGACGCGGTGCCGCGGTGCGTGACGCGGCGGGTGGCGCAGCCGGTGAACGGGCCCGAGCGGTCCATGAACGGGCCGGAGTCTAGCACGGGGGAGTGGCTGCGCTGGGGACGCGAGCGGGGGCGCAGAGATGATGTCCCATCGGTGATGAGTGTGGGCGCATCACCTCAGCTCGCGGGGCCAGCGGGCAGCCGGTCCGCCCCGGGCGGCCGTCCGGGACAGGAGGCACGCCCACGTGCATACTTCGCGTTCTCGCACTGGGTCGGCGTCCCCGCCATCAGGCTGTCCAGACGCGCGTCCCCAAAGAAGCTGGCATGCCGAAACATCCGGCGTGGTCAGCGGGGTGCGGAGCTTCGGCTCAACCGGACAAGGAGGTCGCGATGATCGTGGTACGGACGGTGCTCCAAGCGAAGTTCGGCTCGGGCGGGAGGCTCGCGGCGAGCTTCAGCGAGACGGCGAGCGCGATGATGGCCGAAGCGGGGACGCCGCGTCGATGGCGCGTGCTCACCGACCTCTCCGGCCCCTTCGACACGGTCGTGCAGGAGGTCGAGGTCGAGAGTCTCGCGGAGTGGGAGACGATGCGCGTCAAGCTCTTCGAGCTCGCGGCGTTCCGGGACTCGATGGCCCGCATGCAGGAGCTCGTCGTGTCGGGCCGCAACGAGCTCTGGACCCTCGAGGCCGAGGGGTAGTCCGGCTCCGGGCTCCGATGCGCCAGACCGTGGCCGTCACCGTTCGCTGAGGCCGAGTGCACAGACGGGAGGAGCAGTGATCGAAGCCGTGGTGATCGGCGGTGGGCAGGCCGGCCTGGGCGTCAGCCACCACCTCCGGCGAGCCGGCGTGGAGCACCTCGTGCTCGAGCGCGGCCGGGTCGGCGAGACCTGGCGCAGCCAGCGCTGGGACTCGTTCGCCCTCAACACGCCGTCCTGGATGAACCGCCTGCCCGGCCTCGAGGAGGGCCAGCCGCGGGACGGCTTCCTCTCGGGCGAGCAGTTCGTGGGGTTGCTCGAGGGCTACGCCCGCCGGTTCGAGCTGCCGGTCCGGACGGAGAGCCCGGTGACCTCGGTGGACCTGGGGCCCGACCGCCGCAGCTTCGTGGTCCGGACGGGCGGAGCCCGCGGAGACGAACTGGAAACGCGGAGCGTCGTCGTCGCCTCCGGCATGCAGCGGGTGCCGACGGATCCCGCCGCACGCCGCGCGGCTGCCGGCCGCGATCACCCAGCTGCACAGCGCCGAGTACCGACGCCCGGACCAGCTGCCGGCGGGGGCGGTCGTGGTGGTGGGCAGCGCCCAGTCCGGCGGTCAGATCGCCGAGGACCTGCTCGACGCGGGTCGGACGGTCTACGTCTGCACGAGCACCGTGGCCCGGGTGCGTCGGCGCTACCGGGGTCGCGACATGCTCGAACGGCTGGCGGCCGCCGGATTCTTCGACCAGCGGCCCGAGCAGCTCCCGGACCCGGCCATGCAGTTCGCCGCCCAACCGATCATCTCGGGCGTCGGGCGGTACGGCCACACGCTCAGCCTGCAGTTCCTGGCCGCTCGGGGCGCCATCCTCCTGGGGCGGCTGCGTGACGTGGGCGACGGCCGGCTCATCCTCGACGACACGGTCGGCCGCGACATCCGCTTCGGCGATGAGAAGTCGGCTGAGTTCAGGCAGTTGATCGATGAGGGCCTGCGGACGGCCGGGATCGACGCGCCGCCACCGGAGCCCGACGAGGCCGACGAGCCGCACCCGGACCCCGACTCGGTCCGCTCTCCGCAGACCCTGGACCTGGACGCGGCGGGGGTCGGCACCGTGATCTGGGCCACCGGCGTGGGCGGCGAGTTCGGCTGGCTCCGGCTGCCCGTCCTCGACGACCGTGGCTCGCCGGTCCATCCGACGGCGTGGCCGCCGTGGCGGGCCTCTACTTCCTGGGCCTCCCGTGGCTCACCCGGCGCAAGTCCGGGATCATCTTCGGGGTCGATGAGGACGCCGCCATGATCGCGAATCAGGTGCGTCAGCACCTCTCCGGGCGCGCCGCGTAGGGGTCGAGGGCCGCCGGCCAACCTCTCAGGCTTGCAGGGCACTCAACGCGGCGACCCCCAGGGCGACCACGGCGATGCCCGCGACCTGGCGCAGTCGCGAGCCGCTCGCGGAAGACGACGAACGCCGCGACGGCGGCGCCGGGTGCGAACAGGGTCGACAGCACCGCCGTCACGGCGATCCCCTCTTGCGTGCCGAACCAGATACAGCCATGCCCACGAGCTCGGCGATGCCGCAGCCAACGATGAAGGGCGCCGCCTTGCGGGTGAACTTCGTCCGCCGGGTGGCGATGAGCGGCAGCGCCACCAGGACCACACCGACGATCCGGGCGGGCAGGATCGCCCAGGCGATCGGGAGCAGGCCACTGACTCGACCGACGCCGTAGAGGACTGGCCCCGAGGCGCAACGCCGCACCCGATGGCCAGCCCGGTCGCTTTCAATACACCGAGCGCCGGAACCGCACGCGCTCTTCGACCTTGGCCGCCGGCCGACGCCGCGAGCGCGACCCCGGCGGCGATCCCCGAGAGGATAAGGGCCACGACGGCCGCGAGGCGCTCGCCCGCGAGGATCGAGGGCTGATGGCGGCCGATGTCACCGAGCGCCTCGGCGCCGGCCCCCGAACGTACGCCCGAGCGGGTCGGCCAGCGCACGGTCACCGACCGCGGCCGATCGCTCGCGGCAACACGCTGGAGCTCACGATCCTAGCCCCCCGACCGGCCGGCCGGCGACAGGAATCTCGCGCCCATACCATCCTTCGTGAATCGCCGATCAGGCGCTACTGGGCGCTACGTCGAGGCGACGTGAGGATCGGCAAGCTGTCGCCCTGATCAGGCCGATGCCCATGCACTCGGCCGGGGAGCGCACTCGACTACGCGACGATCAGCGGCGTCTGGTTCAAGGGAAGAGTGAATAGCACAGAGGAGGATCCTCCATGGGTTCAAGTTCTCGGCGGCTCGCGGCACTCGCCGTTGTGGCCCTGCTCCTAGCGTCCGCATGTTCTTCGTCCGCACAGCCCTCGACCTCGTCAACCGCACAGCCCTCGACCTCGTCAACCGCACAGCCCTCGACCTCGTCAACCGCACAGCCCTCGAGCAGCGGCGGCCAAACAGGGGGGATACACCACAAGTTCGCGATGCTACTTGCGACCGGGCAGTCGAAACGTGTCAGCGCGGCCGACTTCGCCGAGTTCGAGAAGACCTCCAAGGCTGCCGGGTATACCGCGGTCCTGCAGCTCGCGGAATTCAATCCTGCGACCCAGCTCAGCCAAGCAGAGAACGCCTTGAGTGAAAAGGTGTCGATGTCATCGTCCTGCAACCGGTCGACCCGACGACGGCCCCGATGATCGTCTCGATGGCCGAAGCCGTAGGCGTCCCGGTCATCTCGTACAACGACCTCGCCCTCGATGCCGACATCGCAGCATTCGTGGGACGAGATGCCACCGACGGCGGGAAGTCCGCTGCCACCGAGGCCCTGAAGGCCCGACCCACCGGCAACTACGTGCTCGTGGGCGGGGATCAGGCGACGAGCGTTGCACAGAACATGCAGAAGGGTTTCCACGCGATCCTCGATCCGGAGGTCGCCAACGGCAACGTGACGATCGTCGCGGGATCAGTTCACGCCCGGGTGGAAGACGGAGCCCGCGCTCGCACAGGCGGAGAATGCCCTGACCAAGACCAACGACAAGATCGACGTCTTCCTCACCGCATACGATGGCATGGCGATGGGGGTGCTCCAGGTGGTTGCCGCCCTGGAATCTTCCCCGAAGGGCAAGTGTTGATCACGGTCCAAGACATGGAGCGCCCAAGGCCCCGAGAATGGCCGAGGAGCGCGCCTTTGGCACCGTGTGGGCGGAGTTCGGGCAGATGGGTCAGCGTGCCGCCGAGACGGCGATTGCCCTTGCGGAGGGTAAGCCCTTCTCATCTGACACGACGGTCAATAACAGTCTCAAGGATGTTCCCTGGGTGAAAGTCCCCACCTATCTCGTGACGGCCGACCAGCTCGGTACGTTCCTCTGCTCTCACACGTGGTGGCTGACCATCGACGAGGTCTATAAGAACGTTCCCAAGGCCAACTGGCCCACCTGCTGAGGCGGCCCCCAAGAAACCCCGTGGACAAGTCGATGCTTCCTGCTCGATTTCACGGTTCTCGTGCCAAGCGTTGATGCCGAACCGCGAACGGTCCTCGAACTGCACGGCATCACCAAGCGCTTTCCTGGGCTCGGCGCAGTCCGTGCTTGAGCCGCGCCATCACGGGTGGCGAGTCACTGCCCTTGTTGGGCACAACGGTGCTGGCAAGTCGACCTTGATGCGGGTCTTTGCCGGCGTCTACCGGGTCGGCACGCCGCCCCGGGTCCAGCACCTCGCCGACCGGACGTACGGGCCGGCCAGCGTCCAGTGGCGGAGCGGCACGCGTCGTGATGGTCCCCAGAAGTGACGGTCGTTCCCCACCGGACCACTCAGAACATGTACCTGAACAACGAACCGACCCGCGGGCGCCTTGTCGACTGGACGCGGGCCCGTGCCGATGCAATCGGGATCCTAGCCGAGTCTGGCATCGATGTTGACCCCGAAGCCCTGATGGGTCACTCGATCTGGCAACTCAGCAGTTGATCAGCATCGCTCGCGTCCTGTCTCGCAAGGCGCAGGTTCTCATTCTCGATGAACCTACTGCCGCCCTGACGAGAGTGAGGTCGAGCGCCTGTTCAGCCGTGTCCGGCAATTGAAGAGGCATGGCGTGGCGTGCTTGCTTGTTTCGCATCGTCTTGCAGAAGTCCTCGAGGTCTCCGACCGCATCGTCGTGATGCGCGACGGACAGCTGTGCGGTGACCACAGGACCTCCGAAACGTCGCGTGATCAGATTATCGCCGAGATGATCGGGCGATCGGTTGGCATTACCAGAACGCGATCGTCGTCGGAGACCAACCTCCCGCGCCGACATCGACCGGGCTTACCGTCGAGGATCCGCTTCGTCCCAACCGGCCCGCCGCGCAGTCGGTGAACTTGACCCTCCACTGGGGTGAGGCGCTTGGTCTGTTCGGGCTGACCGGCAGCGGTTGTTCGGCCGTCGCCCAGGCCATGTTCGGCGCATGGAGAGGCCGCTGGAGAGGCGAGATGGCCCTCAACGTGTTCCACGTAGATCAAGACCCTGGGATGCCATCCGCGCCGATATCGGTCTGGTCGCATCTGATCGACGCGCGTCCTTGGTAATGGGCCTGTCGGTTGCGGAGAACGTGGCCCTTTCCTCGCTGTCGCGGCTCTCCCGTGGGGGTCTACTCGACGTAGCGGCTCGCGATGCCCTGGTCGAGTCGTACCGGCAGAAGCTGAGCATCCGGACGACTTCTCCGCACGCACTTGTCTCGTCACTGAGTGGCGGCAACCAGCAGAAGGTCCAAGTGGCGCGTTGGCTGGCCGCCGGGTCCAAGGTTCTGCTCATGGACGACCCATGTCGCGGCGTCGACGTGGGAACTCGGAGTGAGATTCATCAACTCGTACGGGGGTTGGCTGAACAGGGGTACGCCATCCTCTTCATCTCATCAGAGGCCGTGGAAGTCCTTGAGTTATCGGATCGTGTCGCGATCATGCGGAGCGGTCATCTAGTAGACGTTTTGTCAACCAAGGACACCACCGAAGAGCACTTACTGCACGTTGCTTCGGGAGCGTGATGATGGCGAGTCTCGAGGGCACCCCGGGCTGCCGGGGATGACAGACGAGCGACCGGTGCCGGCCTGCCAGGGCGGTTGCGCTTTGGCACGTCCCTGCGACCCTACACTCTGCTGCTTATCGTCATGCTCTCGTGGGTGCTCCTCAACTACCTGACTGACGGCACGTTCTTGTCACAACGGAATCTTGGGCTCCTTGCCCTTCAGACCTCCATCACTGCCATGGCGGCTATCAGTGCCGTGATGCTGATCGTGACAGCCAACTTCGACCTGTCCACCGGCTCCGCCGTGGCCCTTGTTGGGGTCGTTGTCGCCTATTTGACAGTCGTGCTTCATCTCGATACTTCCGTCGCAATCCTGGCCGCCATAGCCGTCGGACTTGCGATGGGCGCCTGCAGGGCTTCTGGGTGACCGTCGTGGGTGTTCCCTCCTTCATCGTGACCCTCGCGGGCCAACTCTACTTCAGGGGAATATCGCTGGCGGCCACGAAGGGCGAGACCATAGGGCCCGTGCCGATTGACATGACACAATTCGCGACCGGCTACCTTGCGCCGGTGTACTCGATCGATCTGATCATCGTCCGTGCCTCGGCTACTGCCTGTTCCAGTATCTCGCCGCGTGACACGCGCCTGCTTCGGCTTGGTGACGACACCCTGGACCAAAGCGCTCCGGGCATCCGTCCCGGCGATCCTGGTCGCGATACCGGCCATATGGGTTTCCTCGCTGAACGGGATCCCGTATCTGATCCTTCTTCTGGCCGTGCTGCTGGTCGTCGCAGAAGTCGTAATGCGTCGCACTGCGTTTGGTGCTCGTCTATACGCGATTGGCGGGAACCCAGAAGCGGCGCGCCTGGCTGGTATCAACTCGGGACGGACAATCTTCTGGGACTTTCTGCTCGCCGGTTTCATGTACGGCGTCATCGGGGTGGCGCTGACCGCGCGGATCAACGGGGCGGTCGCGGGCGCGCCTGGCTCTTGCTCGGTTCGAAGCCATTACGCAGCGGTGGTCGGTGGCACCTCGCTGTTTGGAGGTAGGGGAACGATCATCGGCGCGCTTCTTGGTTCTCTTCTCGTCGGGGGACTTGCCAACGGCATGAGCCTGCTCAACGTCCCGCTGTTCTACCAGCAAATCACGAAGGGAGTCGTTCTACTCCTAGTTGTGGCTGCTGACTTCGTTGGGCGTCGCAACGACTGAAGTCGACCCTGTTATGGACAGAGGTGTGGGTGTGGGCGATCAGACGACGAGCGCCAGTTTCAGCGGGTCGTTTCCCGGCCTCTCGGGTGTGAACGTCGAACGGGATGTGCCTTGTCCGATGGCGGACGGCGTCCTTCTCTTCGCCGACATCTACAGGCCAAGCGGTGATGGCCGACCTGAGTCCTCCTGATGCGGTCGCCGTATGACAAATCCGGCGGCCAAAGCAACTTCGGCTACACGCATCCCTCCTGGTATGCCCGCCACGGGTACATCGTGGTGCAGCAGGACTCACGTGGTCGGTGGTCCTCTGGGGGGGACTTCTATCCGTTTCGGTTCGAGGCACAGGACGGGTATCGGACCATCGAATGGGCGGCGGCGTTGGCGGGCAGTACCGGCAAGGTCGGCATGTATGGGTACTCGTATCCCGTCACGCTCCAGCTCCAGGCCGCCGCAATCGCTCCGACCCATCTCGCGACGATCTGCCCGAACTTCTGCAGCCAGACGTCCGCGACGGATGCCTCTACGACGGGGGAGCCTTCCGTCTGGCCCTGGCCGCTACTTGGTCGGCGTTTCTCTCGACCGACACCGCCCGGCGGGCGGAGGACGCGGATGGCCTCGAGGCCGCCTGGTTGGCCCGTCGCAACGCGACCTGCAACTACTGGTCGACTCCGCTCTCGCACTACAGAGGCGTGGACCGCGCGCACGCGCCGTACTTCTTCGATTGGCTCGCCCATCCGACCGCCGATGATTACTGGCGGGCGTTCTCAGTCGACCTTGACGCGATCGCCGTGCCCGCGCTTCACATCGGCGGCTGGTACGACGCATTCGTCCGCGGGAACATTGTCACCTTCAAGCACCTAAGACGGGTTGGCGCCCCGGAGGAGCTACGGCGCCGACAGAAGCTGCTGATCGGCCCCTGGATTTACGACCCGTTGGCGCCGGTGAGTGGAAGACACTCCGGCCCGGTCCGATGGCTATCGACGATTGGCAACCCGCTGGTTCGAGAACGTGCTCGAGGGCAGCAGACAGCCGTTCCTGACGCACCCGTCACCGCCTATGTGCTGGGAGCCGGCTGGCGGGACTTCGATGACTGGCCTCCCACTTCGGCGCAAGAACACACGCTCTACCTGCATTCGGGCGGCCGGGCAAACTCGGCCTGCGGCGATGGGAGCCTATCCGAGGCAGCTCCCAGCATCGAGGCCCCTGACATCTACTACTACGATCCGGCGACGCCTACGATGAGCAGTGGGGGACATTCCTGCTGTGCTCGGGAAGGTCGCTCCAATGGGGCCCGCGGATCAACGGGACAGTGAGAGCGAGCCCGTTGTATTGGTGTACACCGCCGACCCATTGGCGTCCGATGTCGACATCGTCGGCGATGTCTCGCTTCGCCTCTTCGCAGCTTCGACAGCGACCGACACCGACTTCGTCGCCCGGCTCTGCGTGGTCGACCGGTACAGGGTGTCGCGGAACATCGAAGAGGGCATTGTCCGGGCGAGTTATCGCGAGTCGGGAGCGAACCCCAGCCCGATCAGGCCCGGGACATCTACGAGTACCAGCTGGACTTGGGTCCTGTTGCGGTCAGAGTGCACCGCGGAGAGCGCATCCGACTTGACATCGCGAGCTCCGATTTCCCTCAGTGGGACCGGAATTTGAACAGTGGCATGTGGGATCACGCCGAGCGGCTGCTGGATGCGGTCTCCTGCTACACAGGTCGTCCTCCATGATCAGGCACACCCGTCAAGCCTGCGGGATCTCCCTTCTTCCGATGGATGAGCTGCCTGATACGAACGGCGCAGCAACGTAAGGTCACTCCGTGTCGGCCGGATGACCGCCAGTGACCCCGACCTAAGCGCCACAGGCCCCGTCGTGACCGGTCAAGTCCCAGCACGTTGTGCTCCTGTCTCGTCAAGTCTCGATTTTGGCACCCGATGATCGAACAGCTGGTCCGGTAGACGACGTCGGCGACGTGGTGTAACAGCGGATCGCCTCGCGCCTGATCTGGTCCTCGCCTGAGGGCGGGCCAGGTCCGCCTGCGCGGGCGGGTCCGCGGCTGCACTATTGCCATGAAGTGGAGCGCTGTGAGCGCGCGGTTGAGTTAGCGGTTGCCGCCCCGGTTCAGACGATGACGCTGGGACTGGCCGGACGCGGCGGGAATGGGCGCGGTTCCAGTGACGGCCGCGAAGGCGGCCTCCGAGCGGAAGCGGCGCACGTCACGGGCCCCGCCGGGGATTGGCGGCCAGCAGAGCGCCCACGCCGGGTAGCCGAGGCAGCGACGATCCGCTGGTAGACAACAAGGTGGGGGAGCGCCTCATCGGCCACGGCCAGCGTCGATCCTCGCCATCGAGTCCGGCCGGAAAGTCGGCGGGGCCGTCCTGCCACGACCTCCCCGACGCGTGAATCTCCACCACGAGACCGACTCGGCTCAGGTAGTCGACGAGGACATCGAGGTGGTCGTGGACGGCCCCATCGCCGCCCGGCGCCGCCGTCCCAGCGCGCGCCGGAGGTGACCCGGGCGAGCCGAAGCAGCACGCCTTCAGGTTCCAAGATGAGGCCGGCCAGAGTTCAGCCGGGTCGGAGGTCCGCTCCCCCGCGCCTGGGGCCACCGCCGCGGTGATGCGTCACCCACGCGTCGCCACAGCGTCCTCGACGGGCTCCCGCCCCTCGAGCGGAGGCTGCTCTGACCGCAAGCGGTAAAGCATCTCACCCGCCTCTCTGACGACGAGCATGTCCTTCCCAGGGTGGTCGATCCAGTCCCGCAGGCGGACGGACGCGGGGTCCAAGGTATCCCAGGTTGTGCTCGAGGCAACGCGCTTCGGAGACTTCCGGTCGCGAGGGTCACGGTGAATTCAGGGTTCTCGCCCACGGCGGGGTCGGGCGTCCCCGCCCCCTTTAGGTGGGTGCTGTGTGCCAAAACTCGCGTCGGCACATGCCGGTATTCATCCCACCTCTTCAGGAAGTAGTCACGAACGTGATACCCGACCCGCGCAAGATCCGGCCCGTGTGAGCGACTGAACTCTTGGATGCGGGCGTAGATCACGACCTCACCGCCATCCTCGACCACGGTGCTCCACCTTGTACATGCCCTTTGACCCGGTCCATATGTCGTCGTAACGCTCTGAGATCACGGAGATCACGCGCCTGTAGGGCCTCTCTACGTAGGTGATGTGCACCTGGGCGGCGAGTCGCGCGGCGTGGCCCCACGCTTCTTCCGGCGTGCCCACCCAGACGCCTGCCAGCGAGCCGTCGCCGCCGGGAAGCGTGACCATGGCGATGCACAGCCGGGGCGTAGGAACCATCGCAGCCGCCCTGTCAATGAGCCGTCTCACCGGCGTCATGCCGATGCGTCCGATGATCGAGCGACTCGTGATCAGCGCGCCCAGCCAGTGAGACAGGTCGATCATGTCCGGACCGCTCACACCCGGGAACAGGTACTTGTTGCCGCCGGAGAAACCGACGACCTCATGGG
>CAVQIH010000015.1:0-98088 GCA_963712585.1 uncultured Chloroflexia bacterium | reverse complement strand
GACACCCGTCGGCGTGCGGGACCGCGCGCTGCTGGAGCTGCTGTACGCGGCCGGCCTGCGGGTGAGCGAGGGTCTCGGGCTCGCCATCGAGGACCTCTCGCTCGAGGGCGCGTTCGTACGCGTCGTGGGGAAGGGCGATCGCGAGCGGCTCGTGCCCGTCGGCGACCTTGCCCTCGACTGGCTGGGCCGGTACCTCGACGAGGTCCGCCCGCTGCTCCTGGCGGGACTCCGCCCGGGGCCCGAGCCGGTCAAGCCGACCCGGGGCGGGCCGGTCTTCCTCTCCGTTCGCGGTCGACGCCTCGGGCGCCAGCGAGCTTGGGAGATGAGTCCGGACGGCCGCACGGCGAGCGGAACTCCACGAGCGCGTCACACCCCACACGTTCCGTCACTCCTTTGCGACGCACCTGTTGGAGGGCGGCGCCGACCTGCGCGTCGTTCAGGAGCTTCTCGGACATGCGAGTATCAGCACGACGCAGCTCTACACCCATGTGACCGGCGAGCGGATTCGAGAGGTCTACGCGCGAGCCCATCCGCGCGCCTGAACAAAGGAGAGGCCGGCATGCAGCAGTTCATGGGCGCCATTACGTAGACTCGGTCCTGGCGCCCGGCGAGCACGCGATCCGCGACCAGCGTCAACACTGGTTCGGGCTCGTGGTCCGCTGGGGAAAGACGGTTGTCGCCCTCGTCGCCGCGATCGTCCTGCTCTGGCTCGGTGGCTTCCTGAGCCCCGACGGGTTCCTGGGCACCAGTGCACCAGTTCCTGGGACTCGTGACCGCCATCGTCGTCGTCCTCGTGCCGCTGCTGGGGGCCTGGGCGTACTTGCAGTGGGACAACGACCGGGACGTCCTTACGAACCGTCGGATCGTGCAGGTCGAGGGCGTCGTCAACAAGCGAGCGGTGGACAGCTCGCTCGAGAAGATCAACGACGCGGTCCTGACCCAGGCCATCGTCGGTCGGCGTTCGGGTACGGCGACCTCGACGTCCTGACGGCCGCCGAAACGACGATCTCCAAGATGCGGTTCCTGAAGGACTCGGTCGGCTTCAAGAAGGACATGCTGAACGCCAAGCACGAGTTCGAGCTCGAGCTGTCCGGCGGGGGTCGCCCCACGCCACCACTCCGGGCGAGGCGACCTTCCAGGTGCCGCCGCCGGCCGCAGCGGCCGCCACGCCTGCGGCGGTACCGACGGGCCAGGCGCCCGGCGTCGGCCGCGGTCGATGCCGAGGACGTCACCGAGACGCTGGCTCGCCTGGCGGACCTGCGGGACCGGGGCACCATCACCCCGGCGGAGTTCGAGCAGAAGAAGGCGGAGCTCCTGAGCCGGCTGTAGGCAGCGTCGGCGGTGCCTTGATGGTGGCGCGCCCTGCCCGGGCGACGCCCGCTGAGTCGGGGCGCGCTACGATACGCCGGTCCCCAACCGACAGCGTGGAGTGCGGGCGTGCTCGGTTTCGACCTCGATCCGACGACGGTCCTGGTGGTTATCGTCTTCATCCTGGTGGCCTTCCCGGTCCACGAGTTCTCGCACGCTCTGGTGGCGTATCGCCTCGGCGACGGCACGGCCAAGCTGTTCGGCCGCCTGACCCTCAACCCCATCGTCCATTTCGATCCAGTGGGGGGCGGGCTGCTGATCCTGACGGCGGTGCTGCCCAGCGGCTTCGTTTCGGCTGGGCCAAGCCGACGCCGGTCAACCCCCGGAACCTGCGCTACGGGCACCGCGGCGAGGCGCTCGTGGCCGCCGCCGGGCCGATCTCCAACATCGTCCTGGCGGCCGCGGCGGCGATCCCGCTGCGGTTCATCCTCGGCTCCTCCCTCGGCCCCGATCTCCCGTTCGAAGTCATCCAGGGGCTCTACCTCTTCGTGGTCATCAACGTCTACATCGCCCTTTTCAACCTGATACCGATCCCGCCTCTCGACGGCTCGAAAGTCCTCTTCGGCCTGCTCAATCCCAGGACGGTCTGGCAGATCCGCCCGGTCCTCGAGCAGTACGGCTTCCTCATCCTGATGCTGGGGATCTTCCCGATCTTCCGGGGGCAGTCGATCCTGGGGCTGACGCTCGGCCCGCTCGCTGATGGCATCATCGGCGTCCTGGTGGGGCGCTAAGGTCCGCCAGTTCCGGGCCCACGTCGGCGCTCGGGTCTCGCCCATCGAGCGGGCGACACTCGCGAGCTGGACGGCCCCGGAGCAACGGCGGCTCTTCGCCTCGATGCCGGTAGCAGACCAGCGGCACGGGCTGGACGTCGTGGCGGCGCTCCGGGCGGCCGGCGTGACCGACCGCGAGGTCCTGCTCGCCGGCCTCCTCCACGATGCCGGCAAGGGCCGCGCGGTCCGACTGACCCACCGCATCGCCTGGTCCCTGGGCGAGCGGTACGGGGCCTGGGTGTGGTCGACGGCTCGGCTCCTGCCGGGGTTCCGCCGCGCGGAGGAGCGGATTCGCCGCCACGCCCAGACCTCGGCGCTGCTGGCCGTGCGGGCCGGCTGCACGGAACGGACTGCCGCCCTGATCCGCCACCAGGATGCGCCCATCGATGAGCTCGGCCGACTGCTGCTGGCCGCGGACGAGGCGAGCTGATGAGCGGGCTGGGCCGCGGCGAGGCCCTGATCGGTAAGCCGGACCCCCCGGACGGTGTCGCCACATGGGTCGCGACCCTGGCCCCGTCGGTGCGGATCACCGCCGATCGCCGTCCCGAAGCGGCCACCCAGGTCAGCCTGGCCTCATTCGATGGGCCGTTCGGACTGCTCCTGTCGCTCATCGAGGCGCGCCGACTCGACGTCATGACGGTGCCCCTGGGCGCGCTCACGGAGGCGTATCTCGACGCCCTGGCTGCCCTCACCGTCGATCGGATCGGCAACATCTCGGCCTTCGTGGCCGTGGCCAGCCAGCTCATCCTCATCAAGAGCCGCGCTCTCCTGC
This sequence comes from uncultured Chloroflexia bacterium, assembly GCA_963712585.1. Lineage (GTDB taxonomy): Bacteria > Chloroflexota > Limnocylindria > Limnocylindrales > CSP1-4 > CAVQIH01. The sequence continues at coordinate 95,178 of CAVQIH010000015.1, read as the reverse complement.
CGCGGCCGCCGCAGGAGCTGCCCTCCCGGCCCGACGAGGGCGCGGACCCCGAGGAAGAGCTGCGGGCCCGGCTGCTCCTCTACCGAGCCTACCGGGACGCCGGAGCCACCCTCGGGGCCCTGCTCGACAATGGCCGCCGACTCGTCCGGCGGGAGCCAGCAGCGAGCGTGGCCTCGGGCCTCGCGGGAGCGGCGGCGACGCCGGGACCGCCCCTCGATCCGGCGATCCTGGCGGGGAGCCTGGAGCGGCTCCTGCGCGTCGCCCCACCCCCGGAGCTGCCTCCCGAGGTCCTGGCGCGGATGATGACGCTCGCGGAACGGGCTGACGCCATCCGACAGGCCCTGGAAGGCGCGGGCTCGGTCGTCCTCCAAGTCCTGCTGCGTGGGGTCCGCGATCGAGTGGTCGTCGCGGTGACCTTCTTGGCGATGCTGGAGCTCGTCAAGCGCCGCGAGGTCACCCTCGAGCAAGAGGTGCCCTGGGGTCCGATCCTGATCCGCCAGGTGGCCGGTGCTCCCGGCTCCGCGGCCGAGGGCGGCAGGCACTCGGAGAGTTCCGCATGAACCACGGAGGCCCGCCCGGCGAGCAGCCGCCCGGCGAGCAGCCGCTCGGCGAGCTGACCGAGGCGGCGCTCGAGGCACTGCTGTTCGTCGCGGAGCGACCCCTCGCGCGGCGCGAGATCGCGGCGCTGGCCGGGGTCGATCGAGACACCGTCGACGCCCGTCTGGGTGACCTCGAAATGAGCCTGACGAAGCGGGGGATTCGGCTCGTGGTCGCCGATGACCGGGTGGAGCTCGCGACAAGCGCCGAGGCCGGAGCCCTCATTGCTCACTACGTCGGCCTGGGTTCTGCTCGCCTGAGCCCGACCGCCCTGGAGACCTTGGCGATCGTGGCCTATCGCCAGCCCGTCACCCGGGCCGTCATCGAGCGGATCCGGGGGGTCGACTCCGAGTACACGATCCGGGCTCTCCTGCACCGCCGTCTGGTCGTCGAGCTCGGGCGGGCGGAGTCGCCCGGCCGGCCCTTCCTGTATGGCACCGGCTTCGAGTTTCTGGAGCGGTTCGGGTTGACGAGCCTCGACGGGCTGCCGGTCCTCGATGCGGCTGCCGCGATGAGCCTCACCGAGCTGGCTCGTGGCGGCGGCCCCGGTGACCGGCAATCTGGGGCGGACAGGTCGAGCACGGGCGCCGAAGCAGAGGCCGGGGGCCAGCCCAAAACCGGCGATGCCTGAGGAGAGGATCCAGAAGGTCCTCGCCACGGCCGGCGTGGTGTCACGCCGGCAGGCGGACCTGCTCGTCGCCGCAGGTCGGGTGAGCGTTGACGGGCGACCGGCCCGGCTCGGGCAGCGTATCGACCCCGCCCGTGTCGCCCTGGCGATCGACGGGCGCCCGGTCAGTCTGGCCGAACGACCACGGGCTCACTACGCCGTCCACAAGCCGGCCGATTCACCTCGACCGTCCGCGATCCCCATGCCGCCCGGACGGTTCTGGAGCTCGTGCCACCGGCGATCCGTCAATCGGCGGGAGTGCTCTTCCCGGTCGGTCGGCTCGATCGCGAGTCGGAGGGCCTGATCATCCTGACCAGCGACGGTGGCTGGGCGGAGCGGGTCCTCCACCCGCGCTACGGCGTCGAACGCGAGTACGCCGTTGGGCTCGAGACATGGCTGGCGGCCGACCAGCTGCGGGCGTTGCGCGCGGGCGTGGCGCTCGATGAAGGGACCGCCACGCTGCGGGACCTGCGGACCGCCACCCCGACCGAGGTCCGGCGGATGGTCGAGCTCCTCAGGCCGGGACCGCTCCGCCTCGCCTGGTACCGCGCCACGCTCGAGACCGGCTGGCGGCGCCAGATGCGCCGCATGTTCGCAGCGGTCGGGGCGCCGGTCACGCGGCTGGTCCGCGTGAGGATCGGGCCGGTTCGGCTCGACGGACTCCCGGCTGGCGCGCTGCGGCCACTGACCGCTCGGGAGGTCGAGGTCTTGGGTGCCGGTCGCCCGGCGGGCGGCCGGTCGGCCGCGTATCCTGCCGGGGTGGACCGCGGCCGCCGTCTCGTCGTGGCGCTCGATGGACCGGCCTCGTCGGGGAAGAGCTCCGTCGGGGCAGCGGCGGCGGCGGCGCTCGGTTACCGCTTCTGCGACACGGGCCTGCTCTATCGGGCGCTGACGTGGCTCGCCCTACGCGCCGCGATCGATCCAGAGGACGAAGCCGCCCTGCTCAAACTGGTCGACGACTTCGAACTGGCGCCCGATGCGGGTGGCCGGCTGGCGCGGGTGCGGGTCGGCGGGCGGGACGTGACGCGGGCAGTCCGCTCGGGGCGGGTCGATCGCCTCGTGTCCGAGGTGTCTCGCCACCCGGCCGTTCGGGCCGCGCTCGTGCCGCGGCAACGGCAGCTCGCCAGCGATGGCGGGATCATCATGGCCGGACGGGACATCGGGACGGTGATCTTGCCGGAGGCCGACCTCAAGCTCTACCTCGATGCGTCCGTCGCCGAGCGGGCTCGGCGACGGTCACGGGAGCGCGGCCTGGACCCCGACTCGCCCGAGGGGAGGCGGATCCTGGAGGAGCTCCAGCATCGCGACACGATCGACAGCGAGCGCCCGGTCGCGCCGCTCCGGCGGGCCGCGGATGCGTGGGTGATCGACACCGACAGCCTGGACTTCGAGGCGACCGTCAAGGCCGTTCTCGCCGCCATCCGCGAGCGAGCTGGCGAGGCGCCCAGGTGAGCCGCTCTGAGCTGCCGCCGGTGGCCGCCGGTCGCCCTGACCACGGCGATGAACGACTGACCTGGCTCATCCGGGCCACCAACAGCGTCGGGCGGCTGGTCTACCGCTGCTTCGCCGGAGTGACGGTGGAGGGGCTCGAGCACGTCCCCCGGCACGGACCCCTGATCGTCGCCTCGAACCACATCTCCAACGCCGACCCGCCGCTCATCCACTGTTGGCTGACGCCGGTGCTGGCCCGACCGGTCCACTGGATGGCCAAGCAGGAGGCGCTCGAGTGGCCGATTGCAGGCCCGTTTATGCGAGCCAACGGGGCCTTCGGGATCCGTCGCGGCGCCGCCGACCTCGAGGCCTTCAAGCTCGCCCGGCGGGTCCTCGAGGAGGGTCGCGTCCTGGGCGTCTTCCCCGAAGGGACGCGCAGCCCCACTGGGGCGCTCCAGCAGGCGAAGGACGGCGTGACCCTCCTGGCGCTGCGGAGCGGGGCGCCTGTGCTGCCGATCGCGATCAGCGGGACCGAGGGGATGTGGCCGCGGGGGCAGCGGCTGCCGCATCCGCGGGGGCACGTTCGGATGCGGGTCGGTGAGCCGTTCGTGCTCAAGCGGACGGCCGGCGCCGGCCACCGCGAAGACCTGGCCACGGCCACAGACCGGCTGATGCTGGAGATCGCCCGGCTCCTCCCGGAGCGCTATCGGGGTCACTACGGTGCGGCCGTGGCGGCGACGCCCGACCGAACGGCGTCCAACGACGCCGATCCGGGAGCGCCGGGGCGGGTTTCGACTGACCCCGTGCGATAATCGGCCGGCGATGGGCACCGTCCAGGAAATCAGGATCGCCCGGCGAACCGGGTTCTGCTATGGCGTCCGCGAGGCCATCGACAGGGCGAAGGAGGCCGCGGCCGCAGGGAAGGCGACCCACACCCTGGGCCAAGTCGTGCACAACGAAGGAGTGATCGCCGAGCTCCGAGCGCAGGGGATCCGGACTGTCGAGACCCTCGACGACGTCGACTCGGGGTCCGCCGTCGTCATCCGCGCCCACGGCGTGCGACCCGACGTGATGGCCCGCGCCGAGGCTCGCGGGCTCGACGTCATCGACGGGACGTGCACGTGGGTGATCCAGGAGCAACGCGAGCTGCAACGACTGATCGACGAGGGGTACTCGATCGTCCTTCTGGGCACCCCGCGACACCCCGAGGTCATGGGTCTCCTGGGCTTCGCGCCCGACGCGACCGTGGTGGACGAAGAGGCGGACTGGGCGGCCATCCCGCACCGCAAGCGCATGGCGCTCATCTCGCAGAGCACCCAGCCACCCTGGAAGTTCGAGAAGCTCGCCGCGTTCCTCGTCTCGCGCAGCCACGAGCTGAAGATCATCAACACCGTCTGCCCGGTCACGATCCGTCGCCAGGAAGACACCCTCGAGACGGCCCGCGACGTCGACGTGATGGTCGTCGTCGGAGGCAGCCACAGCGCCAACACCAAGGAGCTGACCCGCCTTTGCCAGATGGTCGGCACGCCGGCGACCCAGATCGAGTCGCCCGACGACCTCGCCGATGGGGCCATCTTCGCGGGAACGCGAGTCGTGGGTGTCACCGGAGGAACGTCGACTCCGATCGAGGATCTCGAGCGGGTCGCCGAGCGGGTCCTCGAGATCGCCGGGACCCCCGAGACCCGTGACCGTCGCCACGAGCTCGGGATGGCCGCGCTGGCGGCCGCGGCCACGCCGGCGGGCCGCACGACATCGCTGCCAGAGGGCCATGGGCGCCGCCCCGCCGAAACCGCCGTCACGGCTGGAAGTCTCGACCGGCCGGCCGGCGTCGCCTGACGGTGGAAGGCCTGCCGGTCGTCGCCATTGTCGGGCGCCCCAACGTCGGCAAGAGCAGCCTCTTCAACCGCATCGTCGGAGGTCGCCCCGCGATCGTCGAGGACCAGGCCCGGACGACTCGGGACCGCCTCTACGGCGCTGCGGAGTGGAACGGCCGACGGTTCATGGTCGTCGACACCGGTGGCCTCGAGCGAGCGCCCGACGACGCCATCGAGGCCAAGGTCCAGGACCAGGCTCGACTCGCTATCGCCGAAGCCGATGTGATTCTCTTCGTCGTCGACGCGGCCGCGGGCCCAACCCCCGCCGACCTCGAGGCGGCGGAGCTGCTTCGCCGCGCCAGGGCACCCGTGCTCGTGGCAGCCAACAAGGTGGACAACCCCCGCCGCGAGGCCGAGGGTGCCGAGTTCTATGCCCTCGGCTGGGAGGAGACGTACCCGGTCAGCGCCACGCACGGTCGGGGGACGGGCGATCTCCTGGACGCCATCGTGTGGGCGCTGCCGCCAGAGTCGGAGGCGGAGCTCGAGCGCAAGGCACGCGAGCGCGACACGGAGGAGCTGGTACGGGCGTTCGGCGAGCAGGAGCTCCTCTCGGGGGGCGTGTCGGCGCCGGACGAGCTCCCGGGAAGCGAGGCGCCGGGCACGGCCGTCGCCGCCGGAGAGGTGACGATCGCCCTGCTCGGCCGACCCAACGTTGGCAAGTCGAGCCTGCTCAACGCCTTGCTGGGCGAAGAGCGCGTCATCGTGAGCGCCGTCCCGGGCACGACCCGCGACTCCATCGATACGCGGCTCGCGTGGGGCCAGGGCGAGGTCGTCCTCATCGACACCGCCGGTCTCCGCCGCCGCGGCAAGGCTGCCAGCGGTCCGCCCGCCGAGCGGTACTCGACCCTGCGCGCCTTGCGGGCGCTCTCGCGAGCCGACGTGGCGATCCTCTTGGTTGACGCGGTGGACGGTCTGACCGCCCAGGACGCCCATATCGCGGGCTACGTCGTGGAGGAGGGGAAGGGCCTGGTCGTCGCTCTGAACAAATGGGACCTGATACCCGAGAAGGACGATCGCACGTTCGACCGTTACGTCGAACGTCTGCGGCGCGATGCCCCGTTCCTCGACTTTGCGCCGGTCATCTCGATCAGTGCCCGCACCGGGCAGCGGGTCGAGCGGGTCCTCGAGCTCGCCGTCGACGCGTGGGGCGAGCGGCGCCGGCGGGTGCCGACCGGGGAGCTCAATCGGGTCGTCGCGGATGCTCTTGCGCGGCAGGTCCCCCCGGCAGTCAAGAGCCATCGTCCCAAGTTCTTCTATGCCACCCAGGTTGCCGTGGCCCCGCCGACCTTCGTGTTCTTCGCCCGCAGTGCTGATGCGGTCCATTTCAGCTACCGCCGGTATCTCGAGAACCGGCTGCGCGAGACGTTCGGCTTCGACGGAACACCGATCCGGCTCGTCTTCCGCGAGCGGACCGCCGTGAGGCTGCCACCGCAACCTCGCCGGGGGGGTCGCGGCGGTGCCGTCAAACGGGCTGCGGGGGCGGCACCTCGTCGCGGGCGCCGCCAGTTGGGCGGGTAGCCCGAGCCCGGGCGGCCGGGAGGCGTCTGGTAAGATTCCGGGCCTCGGGGCGTGGCGCAGCTTGGTAGCGCACTTGAATGGGGTTCAAGAGGTCGAGCGTTCGAATCGCTCCGCCCCGACCATCCTGACCGTCGTCCCCCCGCCGCGAGCGCAGGCGCCGGGCCGGCGTCAGCCCTGATCGAGCCCCCGGGCCTCAGCGGTGGATCGCGTCGACCGTCACCCGGCGAGCATGGATCCAGCAGATCACCCGAGTTTCGCGTGACTGCTGGTCGCTGGGGAACACGTATCCGTAGTAGTGCGGGTGCGGGGTGTACTTGCGGGTGAGCTCGTCGAGGTGCGCGAGCGCGCCGGCCTCGACGAGCTCCGCCTCACCCCGGATCTGGATGTAGCGGCTGGTGTCGTCGGGGTCGACCACCAGCAAGCTCACCTTGGGGTTCGCCAGGAGGTTGCGGCCCTTCTGGCGCTCGAGCGTCGTGTTCACCCGCGCGCACTCGGTGTCGCGGTCGAGCCAGACGAGGCTGGACTGTGGCTGGCCGTCGGGCATCATCGTCGTCAAGACGCCGTGGACCGGCCGGTCGAGCAGGTCCAGGTGGGTCGTGGGGAGCAGAACGGGCGTCGGCGGAGCGGTTGTCGGCACCTGTCAGTCCTTCGTGCAGTCCAGCGCGACGACGTGGCGCGGCAGGATCCGGCACAGAACGGGAGTCTCGGTGCGCCGGAACTCCGCCGGGATGCACTCGCCGAAGTAGCGAGTTGGCCTCCCGCTGTAGCGGGTCGCCAGGGCGTCGAGGTGCTCCATGGCGCCGTCCTCGGTCATCTCGACGACCGTCCCACGCACCTCGAGGTAGCGGAGGGGCTGGTGCGGGTCGTAGCAGAGGAGGGTGACCTTCGGGTTGCGCCGCATGTTGCGCTCCTTCTGGAAGCCGGCCATGCAGTTGACGCGGACGAAGGTCCCGTCGAAGTCACACCACACCACAGATGTCTGGGGGGACCCATCGGGCATCACGGTCGTCAGGGCCACCACGGGCGGTCCCTCCACGAGGTCGAGATGCGAGGCCGGGATCTGAACGCTCACGCTGCGCTCCTCATCGGTGCCGGCTGGCGGGTCGACCGAACGGCGCTTTCGGTCGAGAAAGCCGGCCGGGCGTCGGCAGGACGTCCCTTGCCGGGGACCCGCAGGCTCCTATTCTCTCGCGCTCCTGGGGGCGCGTTGAGGTCGGCACGGCGGCTCGCCCCGACCCGACGAGCACGTGGTGAGTCCGATAATGGATCGCGGCGCCACGCGCCTGCCGCTGACCGATGGATCGAGGAGGACGATGTCGATCACCTGGGATGCCGAGACCAAGCAGTTTCACCTCCGCAACGAGCGGATCAGCTACCTCCTCCGGATTTATGAGAGCGGAGCTCCAGGTGTCGTGCACTTCGGCTCGTCGCTGTCCGGCGGGCGCGGCTACGGGCATCTCGGCCGACGGGGTTTCGCGGGCTTCTCGAACCGGCTGGACGAGCCGGTCGCCCTCGACTACCCGACGCCGGGCCGTGGCGACTTTCGTGGGCCGGCCCTGACCGTCGAGCAGGCCGATGGGTCGACCGTCCTCGACCTGGTGTACGTGAGCCATCAGATCACGCCGGGCAAGCCACGGCTCCCCGGGCTGCCCTCGACCTACGTCGAGGACGAGCGTGAAGCAGAGACGCTGGAGATCCGCCTGGCGGACGCGACGAGCCGGCTCGAGGTTCGGCTCGCTTACACGATCTTTCGGGACCTGCCGGTCGTGGCCCGGAGTGTCCGGCTCGTCAACGCGGGCGAGCGGCCGCTGCGATTGCGGGCGGTGATGAGCGCCTCGCTGGATCTTGCGGACGCCGATTGGGAATTCCTGACGCTGAGCGGTGCCTGGGCCCGCGAACGCCACGTCGAATCACGGCGGCTGGCGCCCGGGCGGCAGTCGGTCGCGAGCCTGCGCGGCGCTTCAGGTCACGAGCACAACCCGTTCGTCGCACTCAAGCGATCCACTACCAGCGAAGCGTCCGGCGAGGCCTACGGCTTCAGCCTCGTCTACTCGGGCAACTTCCTGGCGGAGGCCGAGGTCAACCTGTACGCCACGACCCGGGTGCGCCTCGGGATCAACCCCGAGGGCTTCTCGTGGGAACTCGCCGCGGGCGCCGGGTTCACCGCCCCCGAGGCGGTCCTCGCCTACTCGGACGCGGGCCTTGGCGGGCTCAGCGATGCGTTCCACTCCCTCTACCGCGAGCGACTGGCACGCGGCAGGTGGCGCGACCGTCCTCGGCCCGTCCTGCTCAACAACTGGGAGGCAACGTACTTCGAGTTCAATGAGGACAAGCTCGTCGAGATCGCCATGGCCGCGCGTGAGATGGGGATCGAGCTCTTCGTGCTCGACGATGGGTGGTTCGGTGCTCGCGACGATGACACGAGCTCGCTCGGCGACTGGTTTGTCGATCGTCGCAAGCTGCCGGGCGGAATCGAGGGCCTGGCTCGTCGTGTTCGTGACCTCGGGCTCGGGTTCGGCCTCTGGATCGAGCCCGAGATGGTCAGCCCGCGCAGTCGGCTCTTCGCCGAACATCCCGACTGGGCCATCGGCGTGCCGGGCCGGGCACGCAACGAGAGCCGCAACCAGTACGTGCTGGACCTGTCGCGTCCGGAAATCCGCGACCACTTGTTCGGAGTGCTGTCCGACCTCCTCGGGAGCGCCCCGATCTCGTACGTCAAGTGGGACATGAACCGCAACATCACCGAGCCCTACAGTCGGGCCCTGCCCGCCGACCGCCAGGGCGAGTTCTTCCATCGCTACATCCTGGGGGTCTATGAGCTCTACGATCGACTCACCCGGGCATTCCCGGAGGTCCTCTTCGAGTCCTGCGCCGGGGGTGGCGGTCGCTTCGATCCGGGCCTCCTGGCCTATGCGCCGCAGGGCTGGACGAGCGACGACACCGACGCCGTCGAGCGCCTCAAGATCCAGTGGGGGACGTCGCTGTGCTACCCGCTGAGCTCGATGGCGGCGCACGTCTCGGCCGTGCCCAATCACCAGGTCGGTCGGGTCACCCCGCTGGCCACCCGAGCGGCCGTCGCCTTCTTCGGGGTATTCGGGTACGAACTCGATCCCACTGCGTTGTCGGCCGAGGAGCGCCGTGAGGTCGCCGAGCAGGTGGCCTTCTACCAGGCCCATCGGGAGCTCTTCCAGCGGGGCCGCTTCCTGCGCCTGCGGAGCCCCTTCGAGGGGGACGGCCAGGCCACGGCCTGGATGGCGGTCTCCTCCGACGCTCGCGCGGCGGCGGTCGGGTACTACCGGGCCCTGAACGCGCCGAATCCGGGGCCGGACCGGCTGCGCCTGCGAGGGCTCGATCCCCAGGCGACCTATCGCGTGTCGGTCTGGCCTGCGGCGGGCGACCCGGTCGCAGGCGACAACACGCTCATGCGCGGCGGCGACGAACTGATGCACGTGGGCCTGTTCCTCGACGCCGGCCGCTGGGAGTCGGGCCGGCGGGGGGACTTCTGGGCCCGCGTCTTCGTCCTCGAGGCCAGCTAGGAAACGGCCGTACCTTCGGCCAGCGCGGGAGCCTGGACAGGGGCACCGGCGACCAGGCTTGCCTCGCGCCTCCGTTCGCGGTGCCGGGCAGCCTTGGCGCGATTGCCGCAGGTGGCCATGTTGCACCACTTCCGGCGGCCGGTCCGAGAGCGGTCCAGGAAGGCCTCGGCGCAGTCGGGGTTGGCGCAGATGCGGAGGCGCTCAGGCAATCCCTGGCTCACCTCCCGGGCAAGGCTCTCGGTGAGTCGCGCGAGAGCACCCTCGATCGGGTCACCGAGATGCTTGTGGCTCATCGAGACGCCGTCGAGCGCGGGCACCAGGACGTAGACGTAGTGGGCCCGGAGGGCCCGGTTGATGACGCGCAGCTCCTCGGGCGCGGGGGCGCGTCGGCTGACCGTCGCCTCGATGAGCTCGCGCATCGAGGCTCGGACGCTCCGGATTCGATCCAGCGCCCGGGCGCCCGCCTCCGGCGAAGTCGTCCAGACAGCCAGCAGTCGCTCACGCGTGTCGTCATGGAGCAGGTTGTGGCCGCTTAGCCAGGCCAGAGCCGCGGCCGCCGAGTCGAGGCGGTCGACCCATCCGCCGCGAACGCGCTCGCGCGTGTTGATGAAGCTGAGGCCGTCCTCGAGAGGCGCCAGATGGCCGTGACGATCGGGTTGGGGCTGATCGTCAGGGAGTTCGTGCGGTCCTGCCATCTTGTAACCCCTTATACCCCCTTGACGGGTTACGTGCAAGTGGTGTAGATTCCCGAATGTAACCCGACTGCTGCCACAAGACGGTTACCCATGAAGCCCGAGATGCACGAAGGAGACAGACTGATGGGCGACGTGCTCGTGGTCTTCCTCGCGATCATCGCGTTCTTCGTCGTGCTGGACATCGCTGCGGTTCACTGGGGAGTCGACTCCCGTCCCGCGCTCGGCGATGACCACCGCCGACGTGCGAGCTGAGAGCGACGGTTCCCCAATGATGAACAGCTATCTCGTCTGGTTGCTCGCCAAGGAGCGGGCGACCGAGTTGCAGCGCGAAGCCAGGTGGCACCGCGACGGCGCTCTGTCGTCGCCTCGTCGTTTCCTTCGCCTCCGCCGTTCCGATCATCCGGTCTCACGCGGCCGCTGATCGCCTGCCGGTCGGACCGGCCGAACCGCCGCCTCCCCACGATGGCCGCTTGCCCGCCGGCGAGCGGCCATCGACGTTCCTGGCTCGGGTTGGAGTCGGGACGGCAGGCGAGGCCCCTGCCCGTCACGTAGACTCGGCCCCGTGACCGAGTCTGAGGCTGCGGGTCCGGCCGAGCCGAGGCCTGACGACGAGCTCGGCGACGTGCCGGTCGAGACGTTCCGGGTCGCCGCGCACGACGCCGTCGAGCGCATGGCCGAGTACCTCGCGGGTCTCGAGCGATACCCCGTCTTCCCGGCGATCGAGCCAGGCGGGCTGCGGCCGCTGTTCCCGGCCTCGCCTCCCGAGGACGCGGCTCCACTTGAGGAGCTGCTGGACGACTACACGCGCCTCATCGAGCCGCATGCGACCCACTGGCAGCACCCGGGCTTTCTGGCCTACTTCGCAACGACCGCGTCGGGCCCCGGCATCCTGGCCGAGATGCTCGTTGCCGCGCTGGGGCAGAACCCGATGCTGTGGCGGACGTCGCCGATCGGGACGGAGCTCGAAGAAGTCGTCGTGGGTTGGCTCCGCGATGCCTTGGGCCTGCCGGACGCCTTCGACGGCCTGATCACGGATACCGCGTCCACCTCGTCGCTGATCGCCCTCGCGGGGGCCCGAGAAGCAGCTGGGTTGGGGATCGCCGCCGAGGGCCTGGCGGGCCGCGTGGCGGTTCCGCCGCTGCGGGTCTACGGGTCTGCGGAGGCGCACTCGTCGATCGACAAGGCGTGCATGACACTCGGGCTCGGGCGCACGTCCCTGCGCCACATTGAGGTCGACGCGGCGTTCGCCATGGATCCGATTGCGCTCCAGGCGGCCATCTCGGCGGACAGAGCGGCCGGCCTGCTGCCGCTGGCCGTGGTGGCCACCGTCGGCACGACGTCGTCGACCTCCTGCGATCCTCTCGAAGCCGTCGCGGCCATCGCCGAGCGCGAGGGTCTCTGGCTGCACGTCGACGCCGCCTATGCCGGGGCCGTCGCCTTGATCCCGGAGCGGCGAGGACCGTTCAGGGGCTGGGAGCGCGCGGACTCGATCGTCGTCAACCCGCACAAGTGGCTCTTCACCCCGCTCGACGCATCCCTCCTCCTGACCCGTCAGATGACGGCGCTCCGCGATGCTTTCAGCCTGGTCCCGGAGTACCTGCGGACGCTCGATCGCGCCGGGCCCGTCCGCGACTACAGCGAGTACACCCCGCAGCTCGGTCGGCGGTTTCGGGCGCTCAAGCTCTGGTTCGTCATCCGGGCCTTCGGTCTTGCCGGCCTGCGCCGCCGGATCGAGGCGCATTGCCAGATGGCCTCGCGACTGGCCGCGGCGGTGGACGCGGATCGGGACTTCCAGCGGCTCGCTCCGACCCCGTTCTCCACGGTGTGCCTCCGGTACCGTCCGCGCGGGCTGGCCGGGCGCGAGGACGAGCCCGCGGTGATGGCCCGCCTGGACGAGCTCAACGCGCGGCTGATCGACGCGGTCAATCGGCGCGGCGACGTCTTCCTGTCCCACACGCGGCTGGCCGGCAGGTTCGCCATCCGGGTCGCCATCGGCAATCTCCGGACCGAGGAGCGGCACGTCGAACGCGCCTGGGAGCTCCTGCGCGGCGAGGCCGCTGCTCTCGAGTGAAGCGGACTTCGGCGGCCGCACCGCACCAGGATCGTCCCGAGCGGCGCGACTGGCCTGGGCGGGCCAGGGGCCACCGGTAGGGGCTGGGGTACACTCGCCGGCATCGGCGAGGGTCTGCGCGCCGCCCGATCCGCACCCCGCCCTGGCGACATCCCGGGAGCACAATCAGGAGGTCAAGTCCCATGGCCGTGCAGGTCGCCCAGGACCGCCGCATGTGGATCGACGGGGCGCCCGTCGAGTCGTCCAGCGGAGCGTGGATCGAGGTCCGCAACCCGGCTACTGGCGCGCTCGTCGGTCGGGTGCCGGCGGGCACCGCGGCCGACGTCGACCGGGCCGTCACCGCGGCACGCGCGGCCTTCAGGGACGGCCGCTGGCGCGGGAAATGGGTCCCCGAGCGGGTGGCGATCCTCAACAAGCTCGCCGACCTCATCGATGAGCACACCGCCGAGATCGCGGACGTCGAGACGGCCCAGACGGGAACGGCCCTCAAGCTCCGTCGCGACTCGGACATTCCGTTCAGCGCGGACAACCTGCGTTTCTTTGCGACGGCGATTCGCCATCTCGAGGGCAAAGCGGCCGCCGAGTACAGCGGCTCGCACACGAGCATGATCCGGCGTGAGCCGATCGGGGTCGTCGGCCAGATCGCGCCCTGGAACTACCCGTTCATGATGGCGATCTGGAAGATCGGGCCGGCTCTGGCGGCCGGCAATTCGGTGATCCTCAAGCCCGCCACGATCACGCCGCTCACGACGCTCATGCTCGGCGAGCTGGCGCAGGAGGCCGGGCTGCCGGACGGCGTTCTCAACATCGTCACCGGGCGCGGCGACGAGGTCGGGGCGGCAATCGCGGCACATCCGGACATCGACCTCGTCTCGTTGACCGGTGACTCCGAGACGGGTCGGAAGATCCAGGCGCTCGCCAGCGGCAACCTCAAGCGAGTGCATCTCGAGCTCGGCGGCAAGGCGCCGTTCATCGTGTACGACGACGCCGACCTCGACGCGGCCGCCCGAGGCGCGGTCGCCGGCGGCTTCGTCAACGCCGGCCAGGACTGCACCGCGGCCACGCGGGTCTATGTCCAGCGGCCGGTCTACGAGGAGTTCCTGGCCCGCTTCAAGGGCTACACGCAGACCGTCCGGGTGGGCGACCCGACCGATCCCTCGACCGACATGGGGACCCTCATCAGCGAGGGCCAGCTGCAACGCGTCGAGGGGTTCGTGGAGCGGGCTCGACACGCCGGCGCGCGGATCGTCACCGGGGGTGCGCGGGCCGTCGTGCCGGGCCTGACGGGGCCGTTCTACCAGCCGACGATCGTGGCCGACGTGGCCCAGGACGCCGAGATCGTCCAGAACGAGGTCTTCGGGCCGGTGCTGACCGTCCTTCCGTTCGACACCGAGGAGGAGGTCCTGGCGCGAGGCGAACGACATCCGCTACGGCCTGGCGAGCTCGGTCTGGACGAGCGACGTCTTCAAGGCGATGCGCGCAGCCCAGACGCTCAACTTCGGGGCCGTCTGGGTCAACGACCACCTGCCGATCGCCAGCGAGATGCCGCACGGCGGCTTCAAGCAGTCGGGGTTCGGCAAGGACATGTCGGACTACTCGTTCGACGAGTACACCCAGGTCAAGCACGTCATGATCGAGCTCACCGGCGAGGCCGACAAGGGCTGGCACTACACGATCTGGGGCGATCCTCGCGAGTGAGTGTCGGCGCGCCGGTGCATACGTGGCATCATCAGGCCGCAGCCGGAATACTCCGGGAGGAGGAATCGACCAGGTGCCACCGATCGCCGAGCTCACCCGGATCGAGCCATTCCACCTCGCCCGGCTCGAGAAGCAGGGGGTGTTCACGACCGGCCTCCTTCTCGAGGTGTCCGAGACCCCAACCCGCCGCCAGACGCTGGCCGACCAGGTGGATGCGAGCACCAATGACGTCCTCACCTGGCGCGACGAGGCGCTGCTCCTGAATCTTGCCGGCTTCGGCCACCTCGAGCACCAGCTCGTGATCCAGGCTGGGCTCAACGGCCTGCAGGCGATCCAGGCGATCGACCTGGCTGCGTTGCGGGACCGGCTGGGGCGGGCGGCCCGCGAACTCGGGGTGGAGGCACCGCCGGATCTGATCGCGGAGGGTTGGTGGGAGCAGGCTCGAACGCTCGCAGCGGACTGACGGTTGCGACGGTCGGCCGCGTCCTGGCGTCGCTGGTCGTTGGCGGCTCGGCCGCCATCGTCATCGTTGGGGTGGCCATTGCCATCTTCTTCAACCCGATCTGGGTCGGTCTCGAGCAGGAGCGGAGCGGGGCCGACCTGGCGACCGGATACCCGATCGCGGACGTGCACGCCGTGACCGACGCCGTCCTGGCCGAGATCTTCCTAGGACCGGGGACCTTCGAGCAGCGGGTCGGGAACGAGCTCGTCTTCGACGCGCGGGAGCGCAGCCACCTTGCCGATGTCCGTGCGGTCGTCCTCCTGGCGCTCGGACTAGCGGTTGGTGCGCTTCTGGTCATCGCGTGGGCCATCTGGCGACGGCGGGGCTCGCCCTGGCTGTGGCGGCTGGTCGAGCGAACCGCCGCCGTCCTGGCCGTGTCGATCGTGGTCGTCGGGGTCGCCTTCACGGTGGCCTTCGACGCCGCGTTCGAGTTGTTCCACCGTCTCCTCTTCGCCGGCGGCACCTACACCTTCGACCCGCGGACGGACCGGCTGGTCCAGTTCTTCCCGGAACGGTTCTGGACCGAGACGGCCGTGGCGGTCTCCGCCGTGGCCCTGGCCTTGGCGCTCGTGAGCTGGTGGGTGGGGCAGAGGCGCTATCTGCGGGCTCTGGGCCGGGGATCCGGCGTACCCGGCGGGAGCGAGCCCGACCCGGCTGGCGCGGGACCCGGACGAGCGTGAGCGCGGCGTTGGCGGTCGCCAGGGTCCTGGGCGTCGAGGTCCGGGTGCATCTCACCTGGGTACTCGTCCTGGGCGTCATCGTGGTCGGCCTGGGGGCCGTCCAGCTGCCGTACCTCTACCCAGCCTGGCCCGCGCCCCTCGCTTGGCTGACGGGCGGCGCCGTGGCGCTCCTGTACCTCGTCTCGGTGGCGGCCCACGAGCTGGCCCACGCCGTGATGACCCGCCGGCGGGGCGTCGAGCCCGGACCGCTCGTCCTCTACTTCTACGGGTCGATCACGCCGTTCGATTCGGGGGTACGGACGCCGGTCGCCGAGGCCGCCATCGCCGTCGCCGGACCCCTCACCAGCGCGATCCTGGCGGTCGTCTTCGCCGGCGGCGCGCAACTGGGGCTGGCCGTGGGCGGGATCCTCGGGCAGGCGCTGGCTGAAGCCACCTTCCTGGTGGCGGTCATCAACGCCCTACTCTGCGCCATCCACCTGGTGCCGGCGTTTCCGTTCGATGGGGGCCGTCTGGTCCGAGCTGTCTCGTGGCGGATCACCGGTAGCGCGGGCCGCGGGACTCGGACGGCGGCCCGCACGGGGGCGGCCCTGGGCCTGATCCTCGTCGGTGCCGGGCTGGTGGTCACCCTGCGCGATGATCCAGTGGACGGTCTGACTCTGATCCTGGGCGGTCTCTTCCTGCGCTCCGCAGCGGGGTCGATCGTGCGCCAGGCAGACGTGGAGGCCCTGGTGAGCGACGTCCGGGTCGGGGATGCCATGGAGCGCGACCTGCCGGAGGTCTCTCCGCTGCTGACGCTCGACACGTTCGCCGAGCAGTACCTCGCCGACGAGCGCAGCGCGCTTCCGGTGGTCGACGAGGATGGCTTCAGGGGCCTCATTGGTCGCACCCAGCTGCGCAGGATCCGGCGCCAGCGGTGGGCGTCCATGCGGGCTGGCGACGTCATGCTGAGCCCACCGATCCTGCCGGTGCTCGGTCCTCAGGACGCGCTGTGGCCCGCCATCGAACGCCTCCGGCGCAGTCGTCTGGATGGGCTGCCGGTCCTCGACGACGGGAGCCTCGTGGGCGTCCTGACGCGGCTCTCCGTCGGGCGACTTCTCGGCGCGCGCGCCCGGGCGCGGACGGCCCAGCCGTGAGCTCGTGAGCACGCTGGCGCCAGGTGCGTTGCTAAGCCTCGAGAGCGCTCAACAGGCCGTCCTCGGGGCAATCTCCGCTCCGCTTCCGGCCGAGGAGGTGGCCACCCACGAGGCGCTCGGGCGGGTCGCGGCCAGGCCGGTGGTGAGCCTCACGGCGCTGCCGCCCTGGGACAACTCGGCGATGGACGGCTACGCGGTGATCGCGGCGGATCTTGGCGCGGCTTCCGACGAGGAACCGGTGTCGTTGGTCGTGGGTGGTGAAGTGGCCGCCGGCAGCGCGCCGACGGGAACCGTGACGGCGGGCACCGCGATCCGGGTCGCCACCGGCGCGCGGATCCCATCCGGTGCCGATGCCGTGCTCCCGGTAGAGCAGACGACCCCCCTCGACGCGGACGGGCGGCCGGCCGGCCCCCGCGGGCAGGACGCCACAGGCCCACTGCCGGCGGCAATCCTGGCCCATGCCGGTGTCTCCGTGGGCGGCTCGATTCGGGCCATGGCCAGTGACCTGCCGGCCGGGGTGGTCGTGATGATGCCCGGGGCAGCCTTCGGGCCGGCGCAGATCGCCCTCGTCGCCGGCGCTGGCGTGCCGCGCGTGGCCGTCCACCGGCGACCGCGGATCGCCGTGCTCGCCACCGGTGACGAGCTTCGCGAGCCCGGCGAACCGCTCGGCCCGGCGGGCATCCCTGATGCCAACCGACCGGGTCTCGTGGCGCTGGTCAGGTCAGCGGGCGCGGAGGCGATCGATCTCGGCATCGCTCCCGACCGGCTGGAGGAGGTCGAGGCGGCCCTGAGGCACGGCGTCCGCGAGGCGGACGCCGTGCTCGTGAGCGGCGGCGTTTCGGTGGGGCCGTATGACGTCGTCCGCCAGGCGTTCGGGGCCGTGGGCCGCGTGGACCTCTGGCGCGTGGCGGTCCAGCCGGGCAAGCCCTTCGCGTTCGGGCTGGTCGAGCGGTCGGCGGCGGCGCGTGGCGGCGGTGAGATGGCCGGGCCGCCGGTTCTCCTGTTTGGCCTGCCCGGCAACCCCGTCTCGGCGTTCGTGACGTTCGAGCTCTTCGCGCGCCCAGCTATCCGCCGGCTGGCGGGCCGGCTCGACCTCTGGCGCCCAACGGACCGAGCCGTCCTGGGAGAGCCCGTCAGCAAGTCGAGCGGCCGTCGCGCGTTCCTCCGCGTCACCGCCGCACGCGACCCCGGAGGTGCGCCGCGACGCGACCGGCACGGGCGGGTCGAGGTGCGGCTCGCCGGCGCGCAGGGAAGCCACATCCTGAGCAGCCTTGCTGCGGCTGACGCCCTGGTGGTGATCCCCGAAGCCGACGATCGGTTGCCGGCCGGGGCGGAGGTCGAGCTCTGGTGGCTCGACCGACCGTGACCGCCCGCGCTACCGTTGTCGGGCACACCCGGCCGGCGTTGGCCGCCCCTGTCGCTGCGGGAGACGGGCAATGATGGATCGCAAAGGTCCCACCCGGCCAGAGCGTCGCCGGCTCACCCATGTGGATCGCGCTGGCCGGCCACGTATGGTCGACGTCAGCGACAAGCCGCCGACGGCCCGACGCGCCGTCGCCGAAGCGGAGGTGGCGATGGCCCAGGAGACGCTCAGCCTGGTCATCGACGGCGACGCGCCCAAGGGCGATGTCCTCACCGTCGCCGAGCTCGCGGGGGTCATGGCGGGCAAGCGCACAGCCGAGTTGATCCCGCTCTGCCACCCGCTGCCGCTGACCGATCTTCTCGTCACGGCGACCCCGGACCGCGGCGCCGGGGCGATCCGGATTCGGGCCGAGGCCGCCACGACTGCTTCGACCGGTGTCGAGATGGAGGCGCTGACGGCAGCCTCGGTGGCGGCCCTGACCGTCTACGACATGGTGAAGGGCGTCGAACGAGGCGTGGAGATCCGGGCCATCCGCCTGGTGTCGAAGAGCGGGGGCAAGAGCGGAGCCTGGCAGCGTGACGAATCGCGGCCGGGGCCCTCCCCGGCGGCGGCTGCGTCGCCGCGCCGTGCCCGGCCCGGCACGCGCGGGCCGCTGCGGTCGGGCCGGTCCAAGGCGTAGGGCGGGCCCGAGGTGGCGCCCGGCGCTCGCTCTGCCTTCGTCCTCACCGTGAGCGACGGAGTGGCCGCCGGGGTCCGCGATGATGCTTCGGGAGCGGGCGTCGCCGCCAACCTCGAGCGCCACGGGTTCGCCGTCGAGCGAGCCATCGTGCCCGACGATCGGGAGCGCATTGCCGCCGCGATCGCGAATGCCGCCCGGCGCCATGTCCTGGTCGTGACCACGGGCGGCACCGGCCTCACTCCCCGCGACGTCACGCCCCAGGCGACCGCCTCCGTGCTCGACTACGACGTGCCCGGCCTGGCCGAGGCGATGCGGGCTCACGGCCGAGCGACGACGCCCTTCGCCGATCTGAGTCGCGGGCTTGTCGGCGTGGTCGGGCGGAGCCTGGTGGTCAACCTGCCCGGCAGCCCCAACGGCGCGCGCGAATCCCTGGCCGCCCTGGAACCCGTCCTCGACCACGCCCTCGAAACCCTTGCCGGACCGTTCGATCACGCGGCCCGGGAGGGGCGATCGGGGTCGTGACGACGCGGGGCCATCGGCCGGCCGTTCGAGGCTGGCCGCGCTGGTAGGATGCCTGCGGTGACCGATCAGCTCTCTCCCGCGTACCGCCTGACCGACGAGCAGACGGCCATCCGTGATGCCGTGCGGGCCCTTGCGGAGGAGCGGATCGCGCCGCGGGCCGCCGATATCGACCGGACCGGGGAGTTCCCTTGGGACGTGAAGGACCTGCTCGCGCAGCAGGCGGTGCTGGCCCTGCCGTTCCCCGAAGCTCATGGAGGGCTGGGCGCGGACCTCCTCACGATCTGCCTGGCAATCGAGGAGATCAGCCGGGCCTGCGCGACGTCGGGGCTCATCCTGGCCGTCCAGGAGCTGGCGGCCCAGCCGCTCGTGCTCGCCGGCACGCCCGAGCAGCTCGAGCGCTGGGTTCCGGACCTCGCCGCCGGCCGCAAGCTGATCGCCTTCGCCCTGACCGAGGCCGAGGCGGGCTCGGACGTGGCCTCGATCCGGACCCGGGCGACGCGCGACGGCGAGAGCTACGTGCTCGATGGGTCGAAGCGTTTCATCAGCCATGGCAGTGTGGCCGACCTGATCGCGGTGTTCGCGGTGACGGATCCCACCGCCAAGCGGGGTCGGGGCATCTCCTGCTTCATCGTCGAGCGAGAGACGCCCGGCTTCTCGGTGGCGCGGCTCGAGCACAAGATGGGATTGCGGGGGTCACCAACCGCGGAGCTGGCCTTCGAGGGAGTCCGGATCCCGGCTGCGAACCGCATCGGGGCCGAGGGCGAGGGCTTCAGCCTGGCCATGCGGACGCTCGACCGATCGCGGCCGGGCATTGCCGCGCAGGCGGTCGGCATCGGCCAGGGAGCGCTCGACATCGCGGCGCGCTATGCCGGCGAGCGGGTCCAGTTCGGCCATCCGATCGGCGACTTCCAGATGATCCAGGCGCTCCTGGCCGACATGGACGCCGCGACCGAAGCCGCCCGCCAGCTCCTCTACCGGGCGTGTGTCGCGATCGAGGCGGGTGGGCCCGAAGCGAGCCGGTGGTCGGCGCTTGCTAAACTCGTCGCCGGCGACGCCGCGATGCGCGTCACCACCGACGCGGTCCAAGTCCTGGGCGGATACGGCTATATCCAGGACTTCCCGGTCGAACGCATGATGCGCGACGCCAAGATCACCCAGCTCTACGAGGGCACCCAGCAGATCCAGCGCCTCGTCATCGCCCGGGCGCTCCTCGGGCGAAACCGCTGATCCCCGCGGTCGTCGGCCGTAGCCGGGACGGCCCGCGGGCAGCTTGCCTCGTCACCAGATCGGAGAGAGTGCTCGCCGGTGCACATCGTCGTCCTGACCAAGCCTGTGCCGGACACGACCGGCCAGGAGCGCCTGGGGCCGGACTACCGGCTCGACCGAGCGAGCTCGCCTGCCGTGGTCAACCCCAATGACGAGTACGCCCTCGAGGCGGCGCTGCGCCTGGTCGAAGCCCACGGCGGCGACGTGACGCTGGTGACGATGGGTCCTCCGAACGCCCCCCAGACCATGCGCAAGGCCCTCGCCATGGGGGCCCATCGAGGCGTGCTGGTGACCGACGAGCGACTCGCGGGGTCCGACACCCTCACGACCGCCCGGGTGCTCGCCGCGGCACTCCAGGGCCTCGACTTCGACCTGGTCCTCGGCGGGCCCGATTCATCCGATGGCGGCACCGGGGTGGTTCCGGCGGGAGTCGCGGCGCTGCTGGGCCTGCCGTATCTGTCGAACGCCGGGGCGATCGAGATCGAGGGCGAGCGGGTCCGCATCCGCCGGCTCGGCCCGACCGGCTACGACCTCATCGAGGCACCCCTGCCGGCGTTCGCGGTTATCACCCAGATCGTCGTCGGGGAGCCCCGCTACCCGTCCCTGAAGGGGATCCTGGCCGCTCGCGCGCGGGAGATCCTGAGCCGCTCGCTCGATGATCTCGGTCTGGGCGACGGCACGGTGGGCGGCGGCGCCGCCACGACGCGGGTCGTCGGGTCCCGGGCACCGGCCGCGCGCGGTCCGACCAGGGTGGTTCGCGAGCCGGCGGCACTGGCGGCCACCCAGGTCGTCGACTTCCTTGTGCAACGGCGTCTCATCTGATGAGTGGCGCGATCTGGGCGATCGGGGAGTCGAGCCCGTCGGGGCTGACGCGCCTCTCGACCGAGGTGGCGACGCTGACCCGCGCGCTCGCCGACGCAGCTGGGCGTGAGGCCGCCGGGGTCGTCTTGGCGGCCGATCCGCGAGCGGCGGCCGTCGAGATGGCGTCGTACCTGCCGCGCGTTCTGGCCGTGCCCGTCGAGGGCGCTGCCGCCAGCCCCTGGGCGAATGCGATCGCGGCGGAGCTGGCCGCGCTGGTCGCCCGGGCCGAGCCCTCGTACCTGGTCATCGGCGCCGCTCCAGATGGGCGCGACCTCGCCGGCATGCTGTCGGTGCGCCTCGGCTGGGGCGTCCTCGGCGGGGCGACCGCAGTCGACTGGGTCGATGGTGGACCGCAGGTCGAGATGAGCATTCTCGGCGGGCGGGCGATCACGGCGAGCGTCTTCACGGCCGACCACGGCATCGTGCTGCTGCGCCCGAACGCGGTGACGGCTGCGACCGCGCCTGCCCCCGGGGTGGTGGAGATGGCCGCACCGCCGCCCGTCGGCGCTCTCGCCCGGGTCACGGTCGTCGACCGCGTGTCGGCCCCGAGCAGTGCCGTCCCGATCGAGGAGGCGCGTATCGTGGTGGCCGGGGGAAGGGGCGTCGGCGGCCCCGATGGGTTCCGCGTCGTGGCCGAGCTCGCGGCGGCCCTCGGCGGCGCCGTGGGGGCGACCCGGGCGGCGGTCGACGCCGGCTGGATCGACTACGCTCAGCAAATCGGGCAGACGGGCAAGACGGTCAAGCCTGCCCTCTACCTCGCGCTCGGAGTCTCGGGGGCCATCCAGCACAAGGTCGGAATGCAGACGGCTGAGACGATCGTGGCGGTGAACCGGGATCCCGACGCCCCGATCGCCGAGTTCGCCGATCTCCTCGTCGTGGGCGATCTCTTCGAGGTCGGCCCGGCCATCACGGCCGCCCTTCGGGCGCGAGCGGATTGAGCGGGTCGGCGGCGATGGCCTGATGGATCCGCTGATCCTGCTGCCGATCGCGGCCTTCATTGCCCTCGTCCTGGGGGTCGTGGTGGTGCTCGGCCGCACCGCCCGTGTCCTGGCCGATACGCGTGAGCTCGATGAGTTCCGGCGGGCCGCCACGGACCTGGCTGCCCGCGTGGATGGCTCCCTCGAGGCGGTGACTGAGCGGGTCGATCTCGTCCGGCGCCATCGCCTTCCGCCGGCTTCGGCCAGGGAGAGCCTCGAAGCTGCGCTTGAGGCCATGGCTCTCTACGGCTCGGAGGCGGAGTCGCTCCGCCCGCCGGCCGCCCTCGGCGATCTGCGAGCTGCCATCGTGGAGGAGACGGCCCGGGCTGGGCGCGCGCTCGAGCTCATCGTCCACGGCTGCGAGCTGCTCGACGAAGGCAGCTCCCGCATTGGGGACCTTCAGGGCCAGACGGCGATCAAGCGCGGCTACCTCAATCTCCTCCACGCCCGGGACGCGATCGCCGCGACGGCGCGCGAGGCCAACCGCAGCAACGTGCCCCGCGGCGAGCGCTGGCTGAGCTGGCGACGCGACTGAGCCGAGCGCCGGGCCAGTGTCACGGCGAGCGGCCGACGGGGCTGCGCAGGGGGCGCCACCACCCTGTATGTAGTGGTATCCTCGCTCGAAACCACAAGGTGTAGTGGTGCCACCCCTTCGGAGGGTCGATGCGCTGCCCGCACTGCGGCGAACGGGAGACGCGCGTCGTGGATTCCCGCGACCTCGATGAGGCCGCTATCCGGCGCCGCCGGGAATGCACCGCATGTGCGACCCGGTTCACGACCTACGAACGGATCGAGACGGCTCGCCTGATCGTGGTCAAGAGCGACGGCCATCGCGAGGAGTTCGACCGCGACAAGCTCGTGGCGGGGCTGCGGAAGGCGCTCACCCGCCGCCCGGTGGCGGAGGGCAGCGCCGAGGCGGCCGCGGACCAGATCGAGGCGGAGTTGCGGGCCAGCGGCGCGACCGAGGTGCCCGCGTCGAAGATCGGGGCATTGGCCATGGAGCGCCTTGGCGAGCTCGACCAGATCGCCTACATCCGCTTCGCCAGCGTCTACCAGAGCTTCGAGGACCTGGCCGCGCTCAAGCGCGAGGTCGACAGCCTCTTCGAGCAGGGTGGGGCGCGCCCCGTCAAGGAGATCGGGGCGCGATGAGCGTCCTCTCCGATCGTGACATCCGGCCTGCCCTCGAGACCGGTCGCGTGTCGCATCGATCCCGTACGACTCCGAGCGACCTCCAGCCATCGTCCGTCGACCTGCATCTCGATCGCTCGTTCCGCGTGTTCCGCAACAACCGCTACCCGTACATCGACGTTCGGGCGCCTCAGCCGGACCTGACGGAGCTGATCACGATCGCCGACGACGAGCCGTTCATCCTCCATCCCGGCGAGTTCGTGCTCGGCCAGACGCTCGAGTGGGTCGAGCTGCCGCGACGACCTCGTGGCTCGCCTGGAGGGCAAGTCGCTCGCTCGGCCGACTCGGCCTGCTCATCCACTCGACGGCGGGCTACGTCGACCCGGGCTGGAAGGGCAACCTGACGCTCGAGCTCTCGAACGTCGCCAACCTGCCGATCGCCCTCTACTGCGGGATGAAGATCGGCCAGATCAGCTTCCTCGAGATGTCGAGCGCGGTCGACCGACCGTATGGCTCCGCGGGACTCGGCTCGCAAGCTACCAGGGCCAGTCGCAGCCGACCGCGTCGGCCTTCCACCGCGACTTCGAGGCGACCGCGGCCGGAGGCCCGGCGGCTCCGAGGCCGGCTGAGGGTGGCCATCAACGACGCCCTCGCACTGGTCGGCGACCTCGGTGGGGGCACGCGGGTCGCGTCTCGTCCAGGCCGGCACGTTCCGCTCCGACGCCGGGGCGCTCTTCGGGCCCGTGCCCCGTCTCCTCTGGGACCGCCTCGGTCACCGACGAGATCGACAGCGAGCATCGGCTCCTCCAGGCCCTCAACTGCCTGGTCATCGAGACGTCGGCCGGTCGGGTCCTCGTGGAGACGGGCATCGGCGAGCGGATCGACGAGAAGAACCGGGCGATGCGCGGCTACGCGGGCGAGTCCATCCTGCCCACGCTGCGTCGCGCCGGCTTCGATCCGGCCAGTGTGGACGTGGTGGCGATGAGTCACCTCCACTTCGACCACGCCGGGGGGCTGCTGGACGGCGCCGGGCGTCGCGCGTTCCCGCGGGCCAGGATCGTCGCCCAGCGCGCGGAATGGGAGATCGCCCTGGGGGACAACCCGCGGCTCGTCGCCAGCTACGACCAGCCCGAGCTCCAGCTCGTTCAGGAGTGGGGCGACGGAGGGCGCCGCCGACGGCGAGGTGGAGCTCCTGCCGGGGGTCTCGGTCGTCCCCACGGGCGGCCACTCCGGTGGGCACCAGGCGGTCGTCGTGCGCGCGGCCGGCGAGCCGCCGCTCGGCTTCCTCG
Source organism: uncultured Chloroflexia bacterium (assembly GCA_963712585.1). Lineage (GTDB taxonomy): Bacteria > Chloroflexota > Limnocylindria > Limnocylindrales > CSP1-4 > CAVQIH01. The sequence goes on along the minus strand of CAVQIH010000015.1, from coordinate 70,691 downwards.
GCGACCTGTGCATGCGCCCGTGGAGCGCCAACCCTCGCTGGGTGACCTCCTTCGACGATTTCCCGCTCGACTCGGTGGCCGCCAAGGCGTCGCTGTTCGGCCGCGCCGCCGACGAAGGCTGGACGATCGTCCTCTCCCACGAGCTCCGCCGGCCGGTCGGCCGGCTCGAGCGCGAGCGGCGACCGCTTCCGTTTCGTGGTGCTCTGAGACCGCGCGCTCGGCCCCGTCGGCGTGGTCGGCCAGCTCTACCACCTGCGCGTCCGCCGATCCTGGCTAATGAACACCCCAGGAACGCAAACGTCAGTCCGTTGCGCTCTGCCGGTCGCAGCCAGGCCTCCCGAACGAGATCTTCGCGGCCGATGGCGCGGATACCGTCCTCAATGCTCGCGTCGCGTTCGTAAGCCGGGATTGCCGATGCGCAACCCTGGATAGCGTTCCGTGGGCGTGCGTATGCGAGGGTTCGGGCCGGTCCTCCGGGGAAGCGCGGAGCGCTCAGGCGTCAGGGAGCGTCGCCGCGGCCCAGGAGCCGCTCGAGCAGCGCCGCGGCGGCGTCGCGATCGACCGGTCCCTGCACGACGCTGCGGATTACCCCGTCGCGATCGAGGAAGAACTGGGTCGGCAGCCCATAGACGCGGTACTGACGGAAGATCTGGCCGCTCAGGTCGGCCACGATCGCGTATGACAGGCCATATCGGTCGGCGTAGGCGCGGACGTCATCGGCGGTGCTCTCCTGGACACTGATCGCCAGGATCACGAGCCCGCGGTCCCGGTAGATCTGGGCGAGCTCACGGAGGATCGGCGTCTCGGCCTGGCACGGTGGGCACCAGCTCGCCCAGAAGTCGATCCAGACGACCTTGCCCTGCAGCGCCGCGAGAGAGACCGGCTGGCCGGCAAGGTCCGTCACCGATACGACCGTCCCGTCGGGCCCGATCAGCGAGAGCTCCGGTGGCCGGTCGCCCACCCGCAGTCCTTCGACCGGCGAGGCGATTGCGTACTGGGTGGCGCGCGGATCGGGCAGCTGGCTGGCGTCGTCGACCGACGCGATCGGTGCGGTCGCGATGAGAAGAGCGGCGGTGGCGGAGAGGACGACGACCAGGGCGAAGCTGAGCTGGCGGCCGGTGAAGGGCCCGACGAGCCCGTGGCGCTCACGCTCGTGGCGAAACGGAGGACGGTCCGGTGGCCGGCCCGGAGCGCCGTGGGGCTCCTCAGACACCGGCGTTGATCGGAATGTACCGGGGTAGCAGGACGAGCCAGTCCATGAGCATGGCAACGCCGACCGCGACCACGAGCAATCCGCCGATGAGGGCGACAATTCGGCCGTGGCGAACAAGCGGATGGACGATCGCAGGAGCGCGGTCGTACAGGGCGCCCAGGACCAGGAACGGGATTCCCAGCCCGGCCGTGTAGGCCAGCAGTAGGACTCCGCCCTGGAGGGCCTGGCCGCTCTCGGCGGCGAGTGTCAGGACGCTCCCCAGGATCACGCCGATGCAGGGGGTCCACCCGACGGCGAAGATCACCCCCAGGCCGAATGAGGCGACCCAGCCGCCACGCGCGGCCACCAGGCGCCCGCCAATTCGGTCACCGATGCCCCCGCCGGGGCTGCCGAGTGCGACGGTTCCGCCAGCGCTGGCCAGCGAGCCCGCGGCCCCGGCCTCCAGCGGACGCCAGACCCGCTGGACGAGCCGTTCGAGGGCCGGCAGGGTGAGGATCCCGGCCAGGTTGAGCCCCATGACGATGAGCACGAGACCACCGACTTGACGGAGGGCCGGCAGTGCACCGGCGAGAGGACCCCCGACGAACGTCGCCGTCAGGCCCAGCAGGGTGAAGACCAGGCCGAAGCCGGAGACGTACGCGAGCGCATGGCGCACGGCCACCCAGCGGCCTGGATCGCGCCCGTCCCCGCGGGATGCAACGGCGACCACGGTGAGCTGGCCGAGGTATCCCGGGACGAGCGGCAGGACGCAGGGCGAGAGGAAGCTGAGGAGACCGGCGGCCAGCGCGACGAGGATCGTGAGGTCGGAGCCGGCCACTGGTCGGTCAGGCGTCTGAGGCGTCGAGGACGTCGTGGAGCAGGCTGCGCAGGCGGGCCGGGCTGGTGGCGAGCTCGAGGCGGCGTTGCCCGAGCTCGACGACCGGGATGGACTCGCCGAAGGCGGCCGTCAGCGCGGCGTCATCCGCGATGTCCACCTCGACCATCTGGGGCACGGCAAGCCCGAGCGAGGCGCGTTCGGTCAGGATCCTCCCGAGATCCGCCTTCGTCTGTTCGCAGAGATGGCAGCCGAGCGTGCCGTAGAGCCGCAGACCGGGCAGGGGAGGGGAGCTGGGCACGGTCCGATCGGGGGCGCTGGCGCGGTCCATCGCGCGCATTCTACGTCGCCGTGCCGTCGCGCCCCTTCTCGGCGGCGTGGGCCGAGGGCACCGCAGGGACCGTCGTCCCGGTGCGCGGCGCGACGGACGTAGTACGCTGGCCGGAGCCCGCGCCCCCGTAGCTCAGTGGACAGAGCGAGGCCGTCCTAAGGCCTGCGTCGGCGGTTCGAGTCCGTCCGGGGGCGCCATACCCACGCAGCTTCCCCGACGAACGGGCGACCAGGCAGGGTCCACTCGATTCCGCCTAGACGGTCCCTGGCTACTGAACGCCCTGACGGCCCCGACGGCGACGGTCTCTCGGTACGCCAGGCATGGAAGGGAGATCCCGGGGTGGCCTCTCACGTGACGCCGTCCGAGCTGCGTGCCTGCAGCGAAACCTGGCCGGTCGACCCGGTCGGCGGCAGCTCCTTGCCGCGGAAGACCTCGACCACGCGCTCGGTCGATGAGCTGGACGTCAGGCGGGGGCGAGCGCGTACACCCGGTGCCGGCCGGCAATCCCCTTGATCTCCACCTCGCGACCCTCGAGGAACGTTACCGCCGGGGTCGAGGCGTGGACGAGCTCGTACACGGCACTGGACACGAGCACCTCGCCGCCGATCGCCTGTCCCGCGACGCGTGCCGCGAAGTGCACGGTGCTGCCGATGTATTGCTCGGCCTCCTTGATCGCGTCGCCCGTGTGGATGCCGATCCGCACGCGGATCGGCGGCGCGAGGTTGCCGAACTCTCGCTCGATCTCGAGCTGGATCGCCTGCGCGCACGCGACCGCCCGCCGGGCGCTCGAGAAGGCCAGCATCGACCCGTCGCCCTGCGTCCCGGCGACGGTGCCGCCGTGGGCGGCCGTCACCGCCTCGATGAGCCGGTTGTGGCGCCGGATGACCTCGAGCCAGGCCCGGTCGCCGAGGCGGGCGAGCATGGGTGTCGAGTCGACGATGTCGGTGAACATGATCGTGACCGTTCCATCGACGGCCAGCGAAGCCGACAGGTCCGGCCGCTCGCGCTGGATCGTCCGCTCGAGCTCGTCGAGCGAGACGGTGAGCGACCGGCCGAGGGTCTCCAAATTCGATCGCGCGAACGACCAGTGGACGTGGACGACCTTCCACTCCCCTCGCTCGAGGTGGAGGATGTAGGTCGCGCGCGACTCGAGCGCTTCGCCCTCCCAGCTGATCAACTCCTTCACCCCGGCCCAGCCGACCGACCCTTCCTCCCAGGCCTGGATCTCGGTGGCCGTGACCGGGAAGGCGCCGGTCTCCTGCATCTGTCGGGCCCAGATCGCGCGGGTCTCGCTGCCCCGAAACCACTCGGCGGGGTCAGTGCCGATCATCAGGGTGCCAGCGTGGTCGGAAAGCCGCCCGAGGTACGCCTCTTCGTCGCCCGCCGCGATCGCGATGGTCCACCGCTCGACGACGCGACGGATCTCCTCGGAGGGCTCCACGCGGGGCATGGTGCAACACCGATGCCGATGGACGCAACCCGCCGGTCGGCGGTCGAACCTATCGTCACGCGACGACCGATGAACGGTGACCCGAGGTCGGAACGTTCGTGACTGGGATCACGAGATCTCGGTGTGGCTGTGCTCATCCACGAACTCCGGCCAGATCATCCTGGGACGAGGGTTGGGGAGGGGCTAGCCCACTTCGAGATACCAGTCCAGCACGCTGCGTTGGTACTGGGGGTTCGAGTCCGTCCGGGGGCGCCACAAGCAAGCGGCTCGCCGAGGCGCACGAGTACCTCGCAGCCGGATTGAGCTCAGACCCGTCGATCTTGCCGTAGGCGGCAGGCCATGGGCGGGTCGTAGCGTGCGCTATTGACACAGCCCTCCGAGCTGTGTGATCGCTGGGCCGCACGCGGGCAGCGCGTGGTCGGACGCCCGCGCCGCTGCCACCACCTGCCTCACCGCCTCGATCACCAGGCCGGGCTGGGAGTACGGGATCAGGTGGGTGGACCACGACGCGATCACGTGCGCGGCGTTGGACGACGCGGTGGCGGTGTCGGCCCCGAGCTGCTCCCAGGTCGCGTCGTGGGCAGCCGGGTCCCAGAACGGCAGGTCCGGTGAGTGGGAGATCACGACGAGCGGGAGGTCGCCGAGCGAACCCGCGATCTTGCCGCCCTCGAGCTTGCGCATCGCCTGGACGTCCGGCGACAGGGGGCACGGAGCGTCGGTGCACGTCTCGTCCTCGGGGGACGGATCGACGGCGACGACGCCGGCAACCTCCTCCGGATAGGTGAGGGCGAACAGCCTCGCAAGAAGTCCGCCGTACGAGTGACCGGCCATCACGTACGGTCCCTTCTCGCCGGCCGTCGCCAGGGCCGTGTGCAGGTCGTTGACCACCTGGGACCAGTGGCTGAGCTCCTCGTTCGGGCCGGGGTCACTCCACCCCAGGCCCGCCCGGTCGTAGACGCAGACGCGGCTCGTCTCCGCCAGCTTGCCCATCAGGTACTGCGCGGTGTTCAGCCAGCCGGACCCCTGGGCTCCGGCCTCCCAGACGATCGTCGGGCTCCCCGAGCCGACGCACTGGAGGTAGAGGCGGTGGCCGCCCACGTCGATCATCGTCCCGGGATGGTCGACCGGCGTGGCCGCATGCCAGGTCGCGACCTGCTGCATCGCGGGCGTGTTCTCGGCGAGCGTGCAGTCGCCGTTGGCACCCAGGCAGGCGAGCGTGTAGATGTTCCCGGACGGTGCCACGCGCACCGCGACGGCGGCCTCGCCGCCGCCGGGGATCGGCCAGGTGCCCGACTGCTTCCCGTCCGGCGTGAACTCCAGGAGACCCAGCCAGGCGTCCGCGACGTAGATATTCCCGGTGGCATCGACCGCGGTAGACGGGAATAGGAGCGAGGCGAGGCCCGCGGCATCCGGGAGCTTGAATTGCAGGCTGCCGGTGGACGAGAGTTTCGCGATCGTGCCGCCCGTGACGGCGAACATGTTCGGCTGCACGCCGGAGGCGTACACGTTGCCTTTGGCATCGGTCGTCACGTCGACAGGCGCGGTCTTCCCGCCGGGCGCGTCCCAGACGGAGACCACCTTCCCGTCGGGCGTGAACGTCTCGATGCGGTCGTTGCCCATGTCCGCGACGACGATGTTCCCCTGCGGGTCGATGGCGATCCCGCCGGGGCTGAAGAACTGGCCCTTGCCGGGGCCGGTCGATCCCCACTTCGCCTTCTGCGTGAGATCGGGCGCCAGATGCACCACCGCGTCGGCGGTGGTGTCGGTGACCCAGACGTCACCGGAGGCCGCGTCGATCGCGATGCCCACGACCGTGTCGGGCTGACCCGGCACGACGTCGAACCCGGCCCAGCGGGCGAGCGCGCTGCCGTCGGGGGCCATCTTCACGAGGGCCGCGCCCACCGATCCTCCGGGGAGGTAGACGTTCCCGGCCACGTCGACCGCGAAGTACGCGCTGGTGGTGACCCCGAGGCCGAACGCGCGCACGCTGAACCCGGTGAGTTCGATCGTCGCTGGCGGGCTGACCGCCGAGGCCGACGGCGTCGCGATGGACGTCGACGGAGCCCCGGCCGACGGAGCGTTCGACGGTGGTGGCGACGGGGTAGCGGTCCCGCATCCGCCCAGCAACGAGGCGATGGTGACGCCGACCATCAACCGGCCGGCCCGGCCGCGCCCGCCCATGTCATCTCCTCCGGGACGCGCTCAAGCGGGCCAGTCTCGCCAGTGGCTCGGCGCGGTCCCGGCGGCTGAGGTGTGGACCGCGCGTCGGCGCCCCCCGCGCGAGGATTCTCCCACCGGTGTCGATGGCCCTTGTGGAATATCGGCCAGATCGAGCCGGCGTGCATTCGCCCCGGGGAGTTGGAATGCGGGCACCGCTCGCGTAAGATCGGCGGCCACGGTGCAGCGCGACCTCGCCCGGCGATCCATGGACGCGCGGACCGTGACGGGAGGGACCATGGGAAGGGATTCGTTTCGCAGGGCCGGCGCGATCGGTGCTATCGGTGCGGCGGTCATGATCCTGGTAGCGGGCTGCGGGGAGGGAGCGCGTCGGTGCCGCCGTCGCCCGTCCCGACCGCGACGCCGGCTGCGACCGCGACCGCAGCGCCCCCGGCAACCGCGGCCCCAACGGCCGCCGCGGCTGCCAGCCCCACCCTCGCGCCGGGCGGCCCGGCCACGCTACAAGCGCCCGCCACGGTGGCGGGAGGCGCCGAGGTCGCAGTCTCCTGGACCGGCCCCAACGCGGCGGGCGACTACGTTGCCTTCATGGCGAAGGGTGCGCTCAAATGGACCAATGAGCCGTACTTCTACACGACCGCCGGCAGCCCGGGCAGACTCGTCGCGCCGACCACGGCCGGGGAATACGAGCTCTGGTACGTCGATGTCGGCGGCGCCATCCTGGCCCGCCAGCCGATCACGGTCACGGCTTTCCAGGGAACCCTGACAGCCGCTGACGCGGTGGCGGCGGGCGCGACCTTCGACGTGACCTGGACGGGGCCGGACGGGCCGAAGGATTACGTCACCATCGTGGCCCTGGGCACCGAACGATGGACCGACGAGAGCTACTTCTACACATCCGCCGGCAATCCCGGGAAGCTCATCGCGCCGGTGACCGCAGGGGACTACGAGCTCTGGTACGTCGCCGGCGGTTCCGACTCGACGATGGTGCGCCGACCGATCACGGTCACCCCGATAGAGATCACCCTGAAGGCGCCTGCTGTGGTCACGGTCGGCAGCACCTTCGAGGTGACGTGGACCGGGCCCGACGGGCCGCAGGACTACATAACCATCGTCCCGGCTGGCTCGCCCGAGGGGACATACCTGTCGTATGCGTACACGGCCAGCGGAAGCCCGGTCACGATCACGGCTCCCGATAGCCCCGGGAGCTACGAGATCTGGTACGCCTCCGATCGCGTGAAGGGCACGTTCAAGAGCATCCCCATCGTCGTTCGGTAACGCCCGGGGCTCGGGGCAGGGTCTCGGGCGCGGTCCACGTGGCCGTTGCCCGGGCCCAGCCCGATGCCGTCTGTCAGAGGGGCCGCAGGAGGAAGTGGCGGTAGCCCCAGCCGTCCTCCTGGTCGAAAGCCTCCGCGACGACCTCGAGCCCCTCGGCTGCGAGCCAGCGCAGGACCCGGCCCCGGCCGGGGTAGTAGTGGTAGCCGGCTACGTCGCCCTCGACGACCTCGCCGCGGACCACGGGGAGCCCGCGTGCCGTGAGCTCGGCGAACGCGTCGTTGACCATCGCCACGTCGATCTCCTCGACCGTCAAGTACAGGTGGCCGTCCGGCCGGACCGCCCGACGCAGGTTGGCCAGCACCAGGGGCCAATCCTCAGGGCAGACGTTCTCCATCGCGTCGATCGTCATGGCGGCGTCGAACTCGCTGACGAAGCCGAGGTCCTGGAGGCTGACCTGCGCCAGCGATACCGCGATGGCCTTCGCTCGTGCCTGGGCAAGCATCCCCGCCGATTGGTCGATCCCCGCGACGCGACGGCCGGCGGCCGCGATGGTGCCGAAGTACTTGCCAGTTCCGCACGGCGCGTCCAGCACAATGCCATCGGGCGGGCAGGTCTCGAGCAGCCGGGTCACGAACCGTGGGTGGCTCGTCGTCGCGTACTCGTTCAGGTCGTAGGTCGCCGCCTCCGCGTCGTACACCGCCACGACCGCGGCTCGCCGCTCCTCGAGCCAGCTTCGCCGATCCACGGACCTTCTCCTCCTCGATCTTGGCCCTTCGCACGCCCCGGCGGGGCCATGGGGCGTCGCCGCGGTGTCCCGCCGTGGAAGGACCGGGTCCGGCCAGCATAATGTGAGCGCGGTGGAAGCTTTGGCGTCCCTGGACCGTGCCCCGGACGAGCTGCCCTCCCTGCGGCTTGGACGCGGGATCTGCGACGAGCTCGGCCCCGGACTGCGGCGTGAGTGGCTGGTCACGAACGGGCTCGGCGGATACGCGATGGGGACGCTGGCAGGCCCGGCGACGCGGGCGTATCACGGCTACCTGGTCGCCGCTTCGGCGCCGCCGGTCGGCCGCACCCTGCTGGTCGGTGGGCTGGAGGAGTGGGTCACGATCCGCGGACGGCGGGTGGCCCTCCACGCGCATGAGCGGGAGGGGCGCGGCGTCAGGCCACTGGGCTTCAGGAACCTGGAGTCGTTCGCCCTCGATGGGCTCGTCCCGACCTGGACCTACGCCTTCGGCGACGTGAGGATCGAGAAGCGGGTCTGGATGGCGAACCGTTCCAACACCACGCTCGTCCGGTACGATCTCAAGGGCGCGGACCGGGCGGTCTCCCTGGCAGTCATCCCGCTCGTCACTGAGCGGGACCATCACCTCCCATCCCGTGGCGACGGCCCGGTGCCGCCGATCGAGCTTCTCTCAGACGCGCCGGGCGGGCGCGTTCGCTTCGCGGACGGCCAGGCCCTGACCCTTCGCGCCGACGGGGGCCGGTTCGAACCGAACGGGCGGTGGGAGCGCGGCTTCCGGCACCGCGAGGAGCACGCTCGCGGGCTGGCCGACGTGTCCGACCTTGCCGCAGCAGGCGTCTTCGGGGCCGAGCTTCGGCGAGGGCGGCCGGTCACCCTGGTCTTCTCGGCGGAGGAGAGCCAGTCGCACGACGGAGCCGCCGCCCTCGAGGCCGAGCTGAACCGCGAGGCAGAGCTGATCCGGCGCGCGAACGCCGCGGACGGGAGCGCGTTCGTTCGCCGCTTGATCCTCGCCGCGGACCAGTTCTTGGTGGAGCGGCGAATCCCGGCCGCGGATGAGGTCCCCGCCGCGACCGGCCGGACGGTGATCGCGGGCTATCCGTGGTTCACCGACTGGGGCCGCGACACGATGATCTCGCTGGCGGGCCTGACGCTCGCCACCGGACGCGCGGACGAGGCGGCGGCCATCCTGCGCTCCTTCGCCCGCTTCGAGGCCGATGGGCTCATCCCCAACCACTTTCCGGACGGAGCCGGCAAGGCTCCGGCGTACAACACGGCCGACGCAACGCTCTGGTTCGTGGTGGCCCTCGATGCCTACGCCGTCGCCAGCGCCGACGGCGGTCTCGTTGACGAGCTCCTGCCGGTCGTCCGACGGATCGTCGAACGGCACCTCGCCGGAACTCGCTTCGGGATCGGGGTCGATCCCGATGACGGCCTCTTGATGGCCGGCGAGCCCGGAGTGCAGCTGACCTGGATGGACGCCCTCGTCGAGGGCTGGGTCGTCACGCCCCGGATGGGGAAGCCGGTCGAGATCCAGGCGCTCTGGGTCAACGCGCTGCGGGCCACGACCGCCTGGCTCACCGAACGGAACGACCCGACCGCGGGCATCTACCGGACCGCCGCCGATCGGGCGACGGAGTCCTTCGGTCGGCGGTTCTGGCGTCCCGAGCTCGGTTGGCTCGCCGATGTCGTGGACGGCCCCGACGGCGATGATCTCGCCCTCCGCCCGAACCAGCTCCTGGCGCTCTCGTTGCCGTACCAGCTGCTCGACGCCGAGCGCGGCAAGGCGGTCCTCGAGGCGTGCGGGCGGACGCTCCTCACGAGCGTCGGACTCCGCTCATTGGCTCCGAGCGATCGCGCCTACCGAGGTTCGTTCCAAGGCGATCGAAGGCACCGCGACGCGGCCTACCACCAGGGAACCGTCTGGTCCTGGCTGATCGGGCCGTACGCCGAGGCACTGGCCCGGGTGACGGGTGACCCATCGGCCGGGCTCGCCGTGTTGCGGCCGTTCGAGGACCACCTCGCCGACGCGGGCCTCGGCTCGATCTCGGAGATCTTCGAGGGAGACGCGCCTCATGAGCCGCGTGGGTGCATCGCCCAGGCGTGGGGCGTCGCCGAGGTCCTCCGGGTATGGCGGGCTCTGGGCGGAGCGTAGCCCGACCCTCATCGGTGAGAGACCGGCGGGCGGTTGGCCATCCTGCTGATGCTCGAACCGGGAATCACCGGAAAGGATTGTCGTCGGGCGATCCGGTCTGTATAGTCGGATTCGAGGCCTCCCGGCGGTCCATCGTTCCCCCGGCGGTGTGAGCGGGTAGGCCTCTTTTCCTGCCCGCCGTTGCGTCAGGCGGCCCCCGCCTATACTCGGGCCCATGCGCCGCTGGGTTTGCCACCGCCTGCGACTCACCGGCCTCGTCATCGCTGCAGCCGTGGCCCTGTCGTCGCTCGCCGGCTGCGGCATCGTGCCCGCGGGCGGCGTCTCGAGCGACGAGGCGACGATCTTCGTCGGGAACCCGGAGACGCTGGATCCGGCGGCCGCCGGCGACGCCACCAGCGCCGGAGTCATCGCCCAGATCTACGAGACGCTCACCACGGTAGACAACTCGCTCACGGTCCGACCGGCGCTGGCGGAGTCCTGGGAGTTCCACGACGGTGGGCGCAGCCTCGTCTTCAAGCTCCGGCGGGGATCCCGGGCGGCCAACGGCGAGGCGATCGGGCCCGAAGACGTGATCGCGAGCTGGCGTCGCGTCCTCGACCCGACCGCCCCGTCACCACTGGCGTCCCTGCTCGACGATGTTCAGGGGGCGATCGCCTACCGAACCGGCCAGCTCCAGGCGGGTGACGTCTCCAAGCTCGGGTTGAGGGCTGCCGGGGACGACCTCGAGGTCCTGTTCGATCGTCCCGCGACCGACTTCCCGGCCATCGCTGCCAGCCCGACCCTGGCGGTGGCGACGCTCGGCGCCGGAACGTCAGATGCAACCGGCGGGTACAGCATCCAGGTGGCCACCAGGGAGAGCGGCTCGTTCCAGTCGATGGAGCTGGAGGCGAACGACCACTACTGGGCCGGGCGCCCGGCGATCGGGCACCTGTCGCTCATCACAGACCTCGCTGGCCAGAGCCCCGTGCAGGTCTTCCAGGATGGTGGAGTTGACTACACGCCGATCGGACCCGGAGACGCCAGCTGGATCGCTTACGACCGCGACCTCGGTCCAAGCCTGCGAACGGTTCCGTCCCTCGACGTGACCTACTTCGGCTTCGACGTCCGCCGGGCGCCCTTCGACGACGTACGGGTCCGGCGGGCGTTCGCCGAGGCGGTCGACTGGAATCGCATCGTCGAGCTCGCCGGCTCTGGCAGCGAGACGCCCGCCACCGGCATGGTGCCGCTCGGGATCCCGGGGCGCAGCGCCACGAGCTTCATGCCGACCCACGACCCGGAAGCAGCTCGCCGTGACCTCTCTGCAGCAGGCTACCCCGGCGGGGCCGGGTTCCCACGTGTGACGCTGGTCACCCCGGGCACGCTCTACGACGAGGCGATCATCGCCGACCTCGAGCGCGAGCTCGGGGTCAGCGTCGCCTACGAGACGATGGACTTCGGCGAGTACTACGACCGCCTGACGAGCGATCCGCCGGCCTTCTGGGCGATGGACTGGATCGCGGACTACCCGGCTCGCAGCGCGATGCTGCGGATCCTGCTGGGGAGTGGGCAGGTGAACAACTACGGGGGATGGAGTTCGTCCGCCTTCGACGACGCGCTCGAGGCGGCGGCCTCCGCTACCGACCCGGCGGTCGTCGCCGCGGCATACGACCGCGCTGAGATGATCGTCCGGGACGAGGTACCCGTCATCCCGGTCAGCTATGGGATGGGGTACGCACTCGCCCGCGACGGCCTCTTGGGCGCCGCCCCGAACGGGCTGGGCATCCTGCGGATGGCCGGCCTCGCCTGGGGGCCCGGGCGATGATGGAGCTTCGGACGAATCCCCCTGCGTGGGCCGCCCGGGGCCTGCGTGCCGCTGCGCTCGCCGCTGCCCTGAGCCTCGCGTCCGGGATCGTGCCGCTCACCGTCGCCGGAGCGGCGCCTCCGACGTACGGCAGCCCGAGCGCTAGCTTCATCTACGGCGCGGCGGTCCGCTTCACCCAGCCAGTCCTCCTGGCGAGCGTGCCTGCACGCGTCGAGATCCTGCTCGATTTCCCCGGTGCGCTGGGGCTCAGCGTCAGCGAGATCGCACCCAGTCTCGGGATCGGTCGCGACGAGCTCACCTACCAGCTCGACACGGCCGCCGGCCAGGTCGTGCCGAACACCACCATTCGGGCGACCTGGCGCCTCACGGCCACCGACGGCGCGGTCAGCCTCGGGCCGACCGTCTCGGTGACCTACGCCGACACCAGGTTTGACTGGCGTACGCGCACCGGCCAGATCGTCCGCTTGCACTGGTATGAGGGCAGCGAGGCGTTCGCCGACCGGGCGCTCTCGATCGGGGATGGGGCCGTCGCGCGCGCCGCGGACCTCCTCGGCGTCACGGAGGACGCGCCGATCGACTTCTTCGTCTATGCGGATCAGGGCTCGTTCTACGACGCCCTGGGTCCCGGGACGCGCGACAACGTGGGTGGCGAGGCCCACGCTGACATCCGAACCCTGTTCGCCCTCATCACCCCCGACGAGGTCAATTCCTCGTGGGTCGCCACGGTCGTGCCGCACGAGCTCACCCACATCGTGTTCGACACCGCCGTCCGCAACCCGTACCACCGCCCGCCCCGCTGGCTGGACGAGGGCGTTGCGGTCTACCTCTCGGAAGGCAACACACCGTCCTATCGGAGCGAGCTCATCGCGGCGGCCGGCGATGGGCGCGTCATCCCCCTCAATGGCCTGAGTGCCCAGTTCCCCACGACCGGCGAGCAGTTCTCGCTGGCGTATGCGGAGAGCGTGGACGCGATCGACTACATCGTCCACTCCCAGGGGCAGGACGCGCTGGTTCGCCTCATCCGGTCCTACGCTCGGGGCGTGTCCGACGACGAAGCCTTCAGCGCCGCCATCGGGATGGACGCGAGCGCCTTCGCCGACGCGTGGCTCGCCTGGACCGGGGTGCCGGCTTCTACCCGCTACGGGCCGCAGCCGGCGCCCGCCGGACCCGTGCCGCCCGATTGGGGTGGGTCGCCACCGACCCCGTCGGCGTCCGGGCCACCGGCTGCCGCGAGCCCGACGGCCGCCGGCGCTACGGAAGCCGGCGCGGGGAAGGGGGCTCGGACCTCGGACGCTGCCGCGATCCTGCTGACGTTCCTGATCGTTGGCGGCGCTATCGGCGTCGCGGTGATCGTTGCCCGCCGACGGAGTCCTATGGCCGGGGGAGCATGATGGCGACGCAGATTCGTCGGCTGCTCGTCGTGTCGTCTTGGCAGGCGACCCTGGGCCTGGCGCTCCTCGTCCTGGGCTTCCTTATCGCGGCCCAGATTCGCTCGCAGGGACCGCGCACCCAGTACACGAGCCAAGAACGCCAGCCGCTCGTCCAGACCGCTCTGGAGCTCCAGACCCAGCAGGACGCCCTGAAGTCCAACATCCTCTCCCTTCGCGACCAGATCCAGAAAGCGGAAGCCGGGACGGCCGGAACGGACGTCATCGTGCGCGGCCTCAACGCAGAGCTGCAGCAGGCCCGTCTGATCGCCGGCCTCGTGCCCCTGACCGGGCCGGGCCTGGTCCTCCAGCTCGACGACGCGAACGCCCCGATCACGCCGAGTGGCAGCCAGGCGGACTACCTCGTGACCGCCAGGGACGTCCGGACTGTCGTCGAGGAGCTCTGGCTTGCGGGGGCCGAGGCGATCGCGGTCAACAGCGAGCGCGTGACTGGGGCAACGGCGATCCTCGACATCGGAGGCTCCGTGCTGGTCAACTCGGCGTACCTCGCGCCGCCCTATCAGATCTCCGCGATCGGCCCGGCCGATCTCTACGACCGACTCAGCGCGTCGGTCGGCTTCGTGGACTTCATCAAGGCCCGGGCCCAGCAGTACGGGATCGGAGTCTCGTTCGCGGAGCTGAAGGACGTCAGCGTCCCCGCCTATGCCGGCACCGTCCGCCTGCGCTACGCACGGCCGGTCACGCCGGGCACCACCCCCGGTCCGTAGGAACCCATGCAGCACCCTCGCTCGCTCCTCGCCGTCACGCTCGTCGCCCTGGCATTGGGGTTGCTCCTCGTCGTCCAGTTCCGGACGCAGAGCGTCGGCAGCGGAATGGGCGAGCTCTCTGCCCAGGACCTCACCCTCCTGGTCGCGAACCTCAACACACGCAACGATCTGCTGCGGGCGGAGGTCGGCGACCTCCAGCGCCAGCTCGGGGCGCTCCAGACGGGCGCCGCGACCGGCGAGACCTCAGCCGGCCAGCTGCGCCTCGACCTCGCGCGCATCCGGTCGTGGTCGGGGCTTGCCCCCGCCAGCGGACCGGGGGTGCAGATCGTGATCAGCGGCCCGCTGCCGGGAGCCGCGATCGAGGACCTTCTCAACGAGCTCCGCAACGCCGGAGCAGAGGCGATCGCCGTTGATGACGTCAGAGTAGTCACCGGGACCGTCGTTGCGGGTGACCCGGGGGCGCTCTCGGTCGAGAACACGCCCTTGGGTGACACGTTCACCATCGTCGCCATCGGCCACCCCGAGACGCTCACGGGGTCGCTGACCAGGGCGGGTGGGATCGTCTCGCTCCTGGCCGCGACCTATCCCGGCGCGTCGGTGACCGTGGCGCCCAGAGATGACCTCCAGCTCACGGCGACGGACAGAGATCTGCAGCCGGCCCATGGCTCGCCCCATGTCTGATACCTTGCCCGCCGGATGGGTCGACCGATGAAGACGCCGGGCCCGGTGCTGGAGCTGAGACTGGGGGACGTGGTCCGGCTGCGCAAACGCCACCCCTGCGGGACGTTCGAGTGGCGGATCGTGCGCCTCGGGGCGGACATCGGCCTGGTCTGTCGCGGTTGCGAGCGACGGATCCTGCTCGAGCGGCCCAGCGTGGAACGCCGAATCGTCGAGTTCGTCGAACGAGGGCCCGAGCCGGCATGACGGGCCGTGGCCCCCGGCTGGGCGGAGGCGGCCCCGGCCGAGCAGGCGGCGCCCGTCCTGACGATGGCGGCAGCGCCGCGGCGGTCTTCGCCAACCGAGGCTTCATGCTGCTGTGGCTGTCGCAGGTGGCGACCCAGGTCGGCGGCAACATGGTCATCTACGGCCTGACCGTCCTCATCTTCTCGCTGACCGGCTCCAACTCGGCCGTCAGCTTCCTGCTCCTGACGTTTCTGGTCCCGGCAGTGATCTTCTCGGCGGTCGCCGGCGTCTACGTGGATCGGCTCGACCGGCGGCTCGTGCTGGTCACGGCCAACCTCCTGCGGGCGGGTGCATTCGGCCTGATGCTCCTCGTAAACACCAACCTGGTCGCCATCTACGCGCTGAACATCGTCGTGTCGATCGTCACGACCTTCTTTGCCCCGGCCGAGCTCGCGATGATCCCCCGTCTGGTGGCGCGCAACCAGCTGCTGGCCGCGAACGGGATCTTCACGCTCACGCTCAACGCGGCCTTCGCCGTCGGCTTCGCCCTCGCGGGCCCGCTCCTCGTGACGGTCTCGGGGCCCGAGGCCCTCATCCTGGTGGTCGCCGTGTTCTACCTGGTCGCAGCCGTCTTCTGCTTCACCCTCCCGCCAGCCCCACCCTCGCCGACGGAGCCCGTCGGCGTCGGTGCCGTCGCCGAGGCGGAGGCGGCGGTGAGCTCGGTGCTGGCCCAGTTCGGCGAGGGCATCGGCTACATCCGCCGGCACCGGAACGCGTTCTGGTCGCTCCTCTACCTGGGCATCACCTCGTCGCTGATCGGGGTGCTCGGCGTCCTCGGGCCCGACTACGCGACCGAGGCGCTCCAGCTCGGCCCGAAGGACTTCGTGGTGGTCGTCCTGCCGCTCGGGGCCGGGGTCGTCATGGGTGTCTTGCTGCTGAACGCCTACGGGAAGTACGTCCCGCGCCGCCGGATCATCGAGGCCGGGTTGGTCGTCCTGGGGCTGTTGCTGGTGGCGCTCGCGGTGGCCGGTCCAATCGCGACCTTCCTGCAGGACGTCCGCGACGCGACGAAGTTGGTGCCGGCCACGGCGGTCGTGTCCCTGCTCACGGTGGTGGTCGTCATCGGCTTCCTGGCCGGCGTGGCCTACTCGGCTGTCGCCATCCCGGCCCAGACGCAGCTTCAAGAGGAGATCCCCGAGGAGGTCCGTGGGCGGGTGTTCGGGATCCTCAACATGCTGGTCTCCATCGGCAGCTTCCTGCCGATCGTGGCGGTCGGACCGATCTCCGATGTCGTCGGGACGACGCCGGTGCTCATCTCGTGTGCACTGCTGGTGACGCTCTCCGGGGTCGCCTCGGTCCTCGCCCACCGTCGGGTCGAGCCGGCGGCCGCTACGCTCGTCCTACCGGCCCCGGACGCCCAGCACCCTTCGGCCCCGCACGACCCTCTGGCGACCGCGTTGCGGCCGGCGGAGTCGCGGACCGCGCCACGAGGGGCGTGGGTGGGGATCCCGCCGGAGGCGCGGCTGCCAGACACGCCGCGGCCGCCCGAACCCGTCGAGGCGGAAGCGGCAAAGCCGGACAGTGGCAGCCGGGGTGATCCCGATGTCGCGGGCGCAGAGCGTTGAGGTCGAGCATGGGTCGCGTTGCGGTCGTGTTCACCGGGGGGACCATCAGCATGACGGTCGACGCGGCCGCTGGCGGTGCGCGTCCGGTGCTCGACGGCCGGGCGATCCTGGCTCGGACGCCCGGTCTCGCCGAGATCGCCGACGTGGTCGCCGTCGACTACGGGCTGGTGCCGGCCAGCCACTTCTCATTCACCCAGCTCCTCGAGCTGGCGGCCATCATCGACGGGCTGGCTGCCGATCCTGCGGTCGACGGCGTCGTCGTCGTCCAGGGCACCGATACGATCGAGGAGACCAGCTTCTTGTGGGACCTCTGCCTGGCGACCTCGAAGCCGGTCGTGGTCAGTGGCGCGATGCGCAACGCCAGCGAGGATGGCTACGACGGGCCGGCGAACCTGCGCGACGCGGTGCGCTGTGCCGCCGCGCCCGCACTTCACGGGGAAGGCGTGGTCGTCGTCATGGCCGGCTCGATCCACGCCGCCGATGACGTGCTGAAGTCCCACGCCAGCGCGGTGACGACGTTCAGCAGCCCCAATCTCGGTCCCCTGGGCGGCGTCGACGCCGGGCGGGTCATCCTGTCGCGCCGGCGCGGTGGGCGCCGGCGGGTTCGCGCCTCGGTCGCCGCCGAGCCGATCCTGCTGGTCACCGCCGCCATCGGCACCGACGGGAGCCTGGTCGAGGCCGGTCGCTCCCTCGGCCCCCGCGGCGTGGTGGTCGAGGCGACCGGTGCGGGCAACACCCATCCGGGGCTTCTCGAAGCCTGCGCCCGGGCGATGGCCGAGGGCATTCCCGTGGTCCTCACCACGCGCTGCCCGGCCGGGCGGGCGGGGGCGACCTACGCGTTCCCGGGCGGAGGCGGGAGCTGGGTTCGGGCGGGTGCACTCTTGGCGGGCTATCTTGGGGGGCCGAAGGCGCGCATCGCCCTGGCCCTGGGTTTGGGCGCAGGGCTCGATCGCGAGCGCCTGGCCGTGCTGCTCGGCGACCCTCCTGGCTGACGTATCCTGACGCGATGGAGGGGCCGAGGGCGCACTAGGAGGTCGACCGCGGTGGGCGGACGGACGCACGATTGGGAGCGCGATCAGCGGCTGACGCAGATCGCGTGGGCGCTCTTCCTGATCATGATCGGCGGATTCCTGCTCGTGCCGGACGAGCGGCTGCCACAGGGCGCCTGGCTCATTGGCCTCGGCGCGATCCTCCTCGGTCTCAACGGCGTGCGCCTGATCGTGGGCCTTCGCATCGGCTGGGTGACGACCGTCCTGGGGACGCTGGCCCTCATGTCGGGCCTTTCGGACTACGCGGGTGTCGACGTCCCGGTGGGTCCGGCCCTCTTGATCATCATCGGGGCGGCCGTCATCCTGCGGAACCTGGAGGGGATGCGGCAGGCCCGCTGACCGCCTGGGCTCCCGGCTCGAGGGCGCGATAGGCCTCGACGAAGAGGTTGCCGACGACCCTCGCGGCGGTCGGGAAGGCGTGGATGGTGTCGGCCAGGACCGCCAGCGGGACTCTCGCCCTGACGGCCAGGGTGGCCTCGTGGATCACCTCCGACGCGCCCGGCCCGGCGACGGCGGCCCCGACGAGGAGTTGGGCACCGCGGTCGACGACGATCGTGGCGTGCCCCTCGGCCTCGGCGACGTAGCCCTTGGGCGTCGTGGCCAGATCGGCGACCAGCTCGAAGGCGTCGAGGCCGGCCTCGCGGGCCTGTTCGACGGTCAGCCCCACCGAGGCCACTTCCGGGTCGAGGTAGACGGCCCGCGGGATCGCTCGATAGTCGGGGACTACATCCTCGCGGAGGGCCATTCGGACCGCCATCTCTCCCTGGTAGTGGCCGACGTGGGTGTGCAGCTCCGGTCCGGCCGGATCGCCGATCAGATAGAGGTCGTCGGTGACCCGGAGGCGGCCGTCGGTGGGGATGGCACCTCGCTGCGTGGGGTCGAGCCCCAGGGTTTCCAGGCCCAGCCCTTCGAAGGGGAAGGCCCGCCCGATCGCCACGAGCACCGCGTGGCCTTCGGCCGTGGTTCCGTCCGCGAGTTCGACCAGATGAGCACCCCGCTTGCCGGCCGCCGGGCGGACCCGGGTCGCGCGGACGCCCGTCCGCACCTCGACGCCATCGCGACGCAGCGTTCTGGCGGCGGCGTCCGAGTTGCGGGGGTGGTCGCGGGCGAGCAAACGCGGGTTGAATTCGACGATCGTGGTGGGCACGCCGTAGCGTGCGTAGACCTGGGCCAGCTCGACGCCCGTCGGGCCACCCCCCAGGATCAGCAGGCTCGTAGGCAGCTCGCGAGCCGCGGTAGCCTCACGGTTCGTCCAGAATGGGATCTCGGTCAGGCCCTCGAGGGGCGGCACGCGCGTGGTCGAGCCCACCGCGACGACGATGACGCCCGCGGCCACGCTTCGGCGGCCTGCGGGCCCCTCGACGTCGACCCGGCCGGGGCCGGCGATCCGAGCGGTACCTCGGATCGTGACCGCCCCCGCCGCTTCCAGGCGGCCCTGGGCGCCCGAATCATCGGGCTCGTCGAGGCCGACTCGGTTGATCATCCAATCCCGCCGTGCGGACGCACGCTGCCAGTCGTAGTCGCCACCGCAGGCACGCACGGCGGCCGCATGGAGGAGCGTCTTCGACGGCATGCAGGCCCATTGGGCGCACGAGCCACCGAAGAGCTCGCGTTCGACGACCGCGACGCTCGCGCCCCGGGCCCGGGCCAGGAACGTGGCGGCCTCCCCGGCCGCCCCTGCGCCGATGACGACGAAGTCGAAACGGTCCATCTGGTCTCCCTTCCCGCGACCACGAGCGCACGAGGCCGCCACCAAGCCTCATGGCGGCCGTGCGGCGCCGGCCGAGTGGCGACCTCCTCAGCGTATCGTGAGGCCGGCGGCTCCGCCCGTGAACTCGACCGTCACCCGCTCGCGCGTGGCAGCGTACCCGGGCGACTCGGTCAGGCCATCGACGCGCACCAGGCCCCCGCTGGTCGTGACGCGGTACTCGACCCCGGCCGGCGCCACGATGTCGATGCTCGAGGCACCGCCCTCAAGACGGATCGGGACGTCGGCCGTGGGGCGGGGGAGCACCAGCTGGATGGCCGCGGCTCCCGCGTTCACGCGTGCCCGGGCCACCCTCAGGCCCGACAGGTCGAGGACGACCCGACTGGCACCCCCCTCGACGTCGAGTCGGAGGAGGATGTCCGGGGCGATGGTCACCAGCCAGTCGGTCGGCCCGCGCAGCAGGATCGCCGAAGGGTCGTCCATGCGGAGGTCGATCCTTGTCACCCCTTCGTGGCGGTCCCGCTCGGCGCGAACGTCGTCGCGACCCGAGCGGACGTCCAGCAGGTCGACTGAGCCGGCCGTCAGACGCAGGGTGCCGCCACCGAACTTGATGGCGGCGTCGAGCGCGGTCGCGCCTTCGCGTTGCAGAGAGACAACGGTCGCCTCGCCGCCGCGGCCTCTCAGCAATGCGTCGACGACGAGGGCGCCGCCGATGACGAGGAGGGCGATGGCGCCGGCCAGCGGCCAATCGATGGGCCGCAGGACACCGTAGTTGGCCAGCAGGAGCCAGCCCCCGATGACCACCAGGACCAGACCGCCGATGATGGCCACGGTCTCGGGCCTTCGCGAACGCCGGACTTGCGTGGCTCACCTCCTGGGACGCGGTGCAGGCCATCGTACTCGGGCCGCGCGCGGACGGGAACGCTTGAACGTGCCAACGACGCGGTAGAATGCCGAAGCCCCGGACGGGAGCGCCTGGGGTGCCCCGGGGGCGGTTAGCTCAGTTGGTTAGAGCGCATGCTTGACATGCATGAGGTCAGAGGTTCAAGTCCTCTACCGCCCACCATCCCATAGCCAACACGTCGAGCGGGACAAGTCGACCACCCCGAGCCCCAGAGAGTCGCGATCAATGGCTGCGAGTCGCGACGGCAAGATCGCTGTGGCGGCACCACCCGTGAGTGACCGGCGAACCGGCCCGGGCGTCGCCCGTTAGCGCGACCGCGAGAGCGCGCCGGGCCGCCAACGGCCGGGCGCGAAGGCGGGTGGAACCGCGGGAGGCATGACCTCTCGTCCTGTCGATGGACGAGAGGTCGCGTGCTTTCTGGAGGTCGAACGATGAGCCCGAGCGAGAACCGAACGCTGGTGGGCAGACCCGAAGTCGAGGCGCCCGACTCGGCCGACGAGCCGGCCTTCGACGCGCCCGAGCGCGGCTCGGCCGACGAGCTGCTCGACGCCGGCGCGCACGACGACCTCGACGCCATGCGGCACTCGACCGCACACGTCATGGCCGAGGCGATCCTGGATCTCTTCCCCGGGGCTCGCCTCGGCATCGGCCCGGCGATCGCGGACGGCTTCTACTACGACTTCGACCTGCCCCGTCCGCTGACGCCCGATGACCTCGCGGCGATCGAGGAGCGGATGCGCGGTCAGCGTGGCCGCCGACCACCCGTTCGTCCGTCGTGAGCTCGAACCCGCCGAGGGCAGGGCGCTCTTCGACGCCCAGGGCCAGCCGTACAAGGTCGAGATCCTCGACGACCTCGCGGCCAGGGCGGTCGCCGATGGCGTGCCGATGCCGTCCACGTCGGTCTACGAGCACGGACCATTCGTCGACCTCTGCAAGGGTCCGCACGTCGCGTCGCACCGGACGCATCGGCCCCTTCAAGCTCCTGGCGATCGCGGGAGCCTACTGGCGCGGCGACGAGTAGCGCCCGATGCTCCAGCGCGTCTACGGCACGGTCTGGCCGACGAAGGAGGAGCTCGATCGCTTCCTGTGGCGACGCGAAGAGGCCAAGAAGCGGGACCACCGCCGGCTGGGCGTTCAGCTCGACCTGTTCAGCTTCCACGACGTCAGCCCCGGTGCCGCGTTCTGGCACCCCAAGGGCTGGCTGCTCTATCAGACGCTGCGAGGGCGCCATGCGCGAGCTCCAGGCCAAGCGCGGCTACCAGGAGGTCTACACGCCGCCGGTCGTCCACCAGAAGCTCTGGGAGCGGTCCGGCCACTGGGAGCACTACCGCGACAACATGTTCCTCATCGAGGCCGAGGGACAGACCTTCAGCCTCAAGCCGATGAACTGCCCGGAATCGAGCTTCATCTACCGCAGCCGGGTGCGTTCGTACCGCGACCTGCCGCTGCGCCTGTCCGAGTACGGCGTCCTTCACCGCAACGAGCTCTCCGGCGTGCTGTCAGGCCTGACTCGGGTGCGCCACTTCGTGACCGACGACGCCCACATCTTCCTGCGACCCGACCAGATCGGCGCCGAGATCGAAGGCCTGATGGGCGAGATCCGCGAGTCGTACTCGTGGTTCGGGCTCGAGCCCCGCCTAACGTTCGGGACGCGGCCGGACAAGGCCCTCGGCGACCCTGCCGTGTGGGAGGAGACCGAGGCGATCATGCGTGGCGAGCTGGATCGCTCGGGGCTCCAGTACCGCGTCAAGCCGAAGGACGGGGCGTTCTACGCTCCCAAGATCGACATCCAGATCGAGGACGCGCTCGGTCGCGAGTGGCAGACGGCGACCATTCAGGTCGACCGGGTGATGCTGCCCGAGCGGTTCGACCTCTGGTACATCGACGACGAAGGGCGCCAGCAGCGTCCGGTCGTCATCCATCGCGCCATCTACGGTTCGCTCGAGCGGTTCATCGGGGTCCTCGTCGAGCACTTCGCGGGTGCCTTCCCCCTCTGGTGCGCGCCGGTCCAGGCCGTCGTCGTCCCCATCGCCGACCGGCACGTCGACGCCGCGCCAGGAGCTGGCAGACGTGCTGCGGGCGCGGAGCCTGCGCGTGGAGGTGGACGCCAGCGACAACCGCATGCAGAACAAGATCCGCCTGGCTCAGGAACAGAAGGTGCCCTACATGCTGGTCCTGGGCGATCGCGAGGTGGAGGCACGGACGGCCGCCCCGAGGACGCGGGCGGGGGCACAACAGCCGCCGGAGGCCTGGGAAGCACTGGCCGATCGCCTGGCGCTCGAGACGAGCCGGCGAGGAGTCTGAGACCAGCGCCGCTCGATTGCCCGCGGTTCGAGCCCTGTGCTATATTCCCGCGGGCGCATCCGCCCCGGTCGATCGTGCCCGGGGAGGGCGCCCGGATCGTTCAAATGGAGCACGCTCGAAGGGGCCGATCCTGAGCCGAGACCTGCGCGTAAACCAGATGATCCGTGTCCCCCAGGTCCGGGTCGTCGACGAAGATGGGAGCCAGCTGGGGGTGATGCCCACGGCGGAGGCTCTGCGACTCGCGCAGGAGAAAGGGCTCGATCTCGTCGAAGTGGCGCCCATGGCGTCGCCGCCGGTGGTCCGACTTCTCGACTTCGGTCAGTACAAGTACGAGCTGACCAAGCGCGAGAAGGAGGCCAAGCGCAAGCAACGGTCCGTCTCGTTCAAGGAGATCCGCCTGAAGCCGAAGATCGGTCAGGGCGACTTCGACACGAAGGTCCGTCGCGCGATCTCGTTCCTCGAGGACGGGGACCGGATCAAGGTGAGCGTCCAGTTCCGAGGCCGCGAGCTGACCCACCCCCACCTCGGGCGGGATCTACTCACCAAGTTCTCGGAGGCGATCAAGGACCATGGTCTCGTGGAGCGGGCGCCGCTCCTCGAGGGGAAATCGATGCACATCACGATCGCGTCGACCCATAAGCCCAAGCCGCGCGACACGGCGGGGGGCGGGGATGGTGACGCGGCGAAAGCAGACGCGAGTCAACCGCCGACGGTCGCCCGGACCCCTGCGGCAGCGCCCGCGCCGGCGGTGGAGAAGCCGGTCGTCGTCCCGGCAGCGAGCGGAGAGTGAGGCGGGAGTGCCGAAGCTGAAGAGCCACAAGGCCGCCCAGAAGCGGATCGGCGTCACCGGAAGCGGCAAGCCGACGCGCGTGAAGTCCTGGCGGGGCCACCATCTGGAGCTGAAGTCGTCGCGCCGGACGCGGCGCTACGACGGCAAGGCGATTCTCGGACCGGAGCACCGCGCCCAGGTCCGGCGTCTTCTCCCGTACCTCTAGGAGCGAGCACGACCGATGGCACGCGTCAAGCGGGGCGTCACCGCCCACCGGCGACACAAGCGCCTTCTCAAGGCAGCCGAGGGCCGCCGGGGGACGCGATCGCGACTCATCAAGCCCGCCCGCGAGGCGGAGCTTCACGCCCTCGCCTACGCGACGCGCGATCGGAAGCAACGCAAGCGACAGCTGCGCCAACTCTGGGTCATCCGGATCAACGCCGCCGCGCGCGAGCGGGGCCTGACGTACGGCAACTTCATATCGGGGCTCAAGCGGGCCGGCGTGGTCCTCGACCGCAAGATCCTGGCCGATCTGGCGGTCCGCGACGCCGGCACATTCGGACGCATCGTCGAGGTGGCGCGGGGCGCCTGATCTCGGAGCACCGACCGGCGCGTCGACGCGACCGGGCGGCCCTCACCACCGAGCCCTCGACGTCTCCGACGCTCGAGGGTTCGTGATTCTGGGTCCTCAGGGAGAGAACGACGTGGATCTCGCGACGCTCACGGGCCAGCTCGAGCGGCTGCGCGACGAAGCGCTCGCCGCAATCGCCTCCTGCTCGACCGCCGACGCCCTCGATCAGGTCGATGTGACCTACCTTGGCCGGAAGGGCGAGTTGACGGTCGTGCTGCGGGGGATCGGCGGCCTGCCGCCGGAGGATCGCCCGAAGGTGGGCATCGTCGCCAACACCGTTCGGGAGCGGGTCGAGAGCGCCCTCGGCGCCCGCCGCTCGGAGCTGCGCGGGGCGGCGCTCCTGGCCCGACTGGCCGCCGAGCGCCTCGACGTCACCGCTCCCGGTCGCACCGTGGGACGTGGCGCTCTCCACCCCATTCCCGAGACTATCGCGCGGATCGCCGAGATCTTCGGTCAGTTCGGCTTCGTCGTCTACGAGGGTCCCGAGGTCGAAGACGACGTGACCAACTTCCAGATGCTGAACATCCCGCTCGATCACCCGGCGCGCGACCTGTGGGACACGCTCTACGTGGACATCGACGGCCACCTGCTGCGGACCCACACCTCGCCTGGCCAGATCCACGTCATGCGGGCGACCACGCCACCGATCCGGGCCCTCCTGCCCGGGCGCTGCTTCCGCTACGAGGCGGTCGATGCCAGTCACGGCTTCGAGTTCTTCCAGGTGGAAGGGCTGATGGTCGACGAGGGGACGACCCTGGCCCACCTGAAGGGCCTCCTCGACCAGTTCGCCCAGGCGATGTTCGGCTTCGGCAAGCGGACTCGGTTCCGGCCCGGCTACTACCCGTTCACGGAGCCTTCGGTCGCCTTCGACGTGGAGTGCCTGGTGTGCGGCGGTGAGCGGTGCCCCGCCTGCAGCCACACTGGCTGGATGACGATCCTGGGGGCCGGCATGGTCCACCCGGTCGTACTTCGCTACGGTGGCATCGACCCCGAGCGCTTCCAGGGATTCGCCTTCGGCATGGGTGTCGAGCGGATCGCCAACCTCCGCCACGGCGTCGGGGATCTGCGGCTCTACTTGGAAAACGACCTGCGCTTCCTGGAGCAGTTCCGATAGTTGCGCCCGTGGGGATGTTCCACTGGGCGGGTGAGCGGCGACGGGCCGGGCATCGCCGTGTCGCTGCCGTCCGCGAGCGAGCACGCCTTCGAGGTAGGCGACGAGGCCGCTCGTCGTGCGCCTCGCGGACGCCGGCTCACGGCGCGGACGGCACTCCGAGGTCCCGGTCCTCCATCTCCCACGCGTGATCCATGACGTGGTGGGCGGTGCGGCGCACGAGGAACTGGATCGGCCAGGTCCGCGCCGGCCTGCCCTCGGCGTTGTAGGCGCGGATGGCATCGAGGTACGCCTGCCGATGCGTCGCGAGGCCGTCCGGCGTGAGCACGACGTCGAGCGGCGTCCGGACCTCGACCTTGCGCGAGAACTGCTCGGGCTCGTTGACGTACACGTGGCGGATGATCTGGTCGCGGCTGCGCCCGGCGCTGCGAGGTCCCGGGCGGAGCTCGCTGGAGACGCGTGCCGCGACGTCGTCGAAGTAGGCCCAGCAGGCGCGCAGGAGGTCGAGCCGCCGTTCCAGGTCGGCCGATGACAGCACCTCACGCTCGATCTGCGACGGCACGTGGGCGATGCCCCAGAAGTCGGTCGAGCTCGATCCGGGGACGCGTTCGACCACCTCGCGCGTCGCGCGCCCGCGCGAACGCGCTCCCCATGCCGGCCCGTTCGGCGACGCCGGCGTACCGCGGGAGGTACGACGACAGCCTGTCGAGTGCGTCGTCCTCCGAGGTCCCCCAGCGATCGAGGCCGGGCCAGTCCATCGCACCCGCCACGACCCTGCGCTTCTTGCCGATCTCGAGGATCACCCGCAGCGCGTCGGTCATGCCGGACAGCCTACTCGCAACGCCCTCGCGCCACGGGGCCGGAGACGTCAGAGATGGCTGACGCGCCGCGAGCTGACATCGATGTCGGGTGCCGGGCGGCCTGACCAGCCTTGGTCACCGCGATGAGGTGGGGCGTGCGAGCCGTTCGCTACCGTGCGGCCACGGCCACGGGCGGTGCGCCGAGCCGGTCCGGTGTGAGTCCTAGCCTCGGCGACTCACCCGCGGCTCCCCTGGGCCTGCCCGTGCCCGCGGATCTACCTACGACGGCGAGCTGCGCATCGGTCGGCGATCGCATCCTCTGCGGCCGCCCGGTGCCGGTGCGCTGCGGCTGCAGCGGCGAGATCGCGACGATGAGTCCTTACCTACGGGTCGGTGGTATCGGCTGACGAGCGCCGAAGGTAGGCGATGGGGTAGCGTTGCATCGTGATCTCCCGGCAGGCAACCTCCACAGCGGCGTATTGGGCGGTACGGTACCGATGAGGGTCCCGCTCGGCTGGCTGGCCGACTACGTCGAGATCACCCAGACGCCGGAAGGGCTCGCCGAGCGCCTGACGCTGCTCGGCATGGAGGTCAAGGCCATCGAACGATGGGGAGCGGAGTGGCGCTCCGTCGTCGTTGGCGAGCTGCTCAGCGTGGAACGACACCCGAACGCGGATCGGCTCTCCCTGACGACCGTCACCGTGGGCGCCGGCGAGCCGCTCCGCATCGTCTGCGGCGCCACGAACATCGCGCCGGGCCAGCGCGTGCCCGTTGCCCTGCCGGGCGCCGTGCTGCCCGGCGGGCGGACCATTGAGCGAGCCACCAAGATGGGCGTCGCGAGCGAAGGCATGCTGTGCTCGGGCGACGAGCTCGGCCTCACGTCGGACGCCGAGGGCATCCTGATCCTGCCGCCGGACGCGCCGCTCGGGATCGACCTCTCGGCGTTGTACGGAGACATCGTTCTGGACGTCGACGTCAAGCCGAACCGCGGCGATGCCCTCAGCCTGTTCGGCCTGGCCCGCGAAGTCGCCGCGGCCACCGGGACCGCCCTCCGCCAACCGGTGATCACGGTCGGCGAACGCGGGGGCCCGATCGAGGGTCTCCTGACGGTCGTCGTCGAGGAGCCCGCCCTGTGCACGCGCTTCGTCGGGCGATGGGTCAGCGGGGTCACCGTCGGGCCCTCGCCAGAGCGGGTCCAGATGCGCCTCCGGGCGGCCGGGCTGCGGCCCATCAGCAACGTCGTCGACGCCTCCAACTACGTGATGCTCGAGCTGGGCAAGCCGACCCACACGTTCGACGCGGCGGGGGTCCACGGCTCGACCATCGTGGTCAGGCGTGCCCTGCCGGGGGAGCGCCTCGAAACCCTCGACCACGTGGCACGCGACCTCGACCCCGAGACTCTCGTCATCGCCGATCCCGAGGCCGTGATCGGAATCGCCGGCATCATGGGCGGCGCTGCCAGCGAAGTCTCGGAGCGAACACGCGACATCGTCATCGAGTCGGCGATCTTCGACCCTGTCAGCATTCGGCGCACCGGCCAACGGTTTGGTCTCCGCTCCGAGGCCAGCCTTCGTTTCGAGAAGGGGCAGGACGTGCCCCTGGCCCGGATCGGCGCGGATCGTGTCGCCCAGCTCATCGTCGAGTGGGCGGGCGGAGCAGTCGCCCGCGGTCGGATCGACACCGCCCCGCTTGAGCCCGGACCGGCCCGGGTCGCCTTCCGGCCCGAGCGAGTCAACCGCCTGCTCGGAACGGCCTTCACGCCCGACGAGCAACGGGGGCTGCTGGCCCGCGTGGAGATCGAGACCGAGCCAGCGCCGGCCGGGACGCTGGTTCCGGTCGCGGCCGGGGAGTCCCCACTCGCGGTGGACCCGGGGTCGGCCGAGACGCTGGTGGCGCTCGTGCCCACCTGGCGGCGCGAGATCCAGATCGAGGCTGACGTGGCCGAGGAGGTCGCGCGGATGCGCGGCTACGAAGTCGTCCCGGCCGCGCTGCCGAACACGACGATGCCGTCCTTCCGGCCGACGCCCCTCGAGCCCCGCGACCTCGTCCGGGACACCCTGGTGGGGGCCGGGGTGACCGAGGCCGTCAGTCACGCCCTCGTGTCGCCCGATCACGATGCCGCCCTGGGCTGGCCCGATGATGGTCCGCCGCTGCCCAGCGGCGAGACGGAGATCGCGGGTGAGCCGATCAGGGTCCGCAACCCGCTGTCGGTCGCCCATTCGGTGCTCCGCCGCCATGTGGTGGGGAGCCTCCTCGATCTGCTCGCCTGGAACGAGCGCCAAGGCCGATCCGAGATTGCCCTCTTCGAGGTCGGCAAGGGCTACGGTCGCGACGGGGGCCTGCCACGCGAGTGGTGGCGGCTGGCCTTCGTCCTGGCGGGCGAAGCGGCGCCACCCGCCTGGAATCGCCCGTCGAGAGAGGTCGATCTCGACGACGCGAAGGCCATCGTGGAGCTCCTCGCGAACCGTCTGGGCGCGGGGGCGCCCAGCTATGAGCGCGACGGGCGCGGTCTGCCGTTTCATCCGGGCCGTGCCGCTACGGTGGTGATCCGGGGGAGTGACGGCTCGGGGGAGGCCAGGGCAGGGCAGGCTGCGCGACCCGAGATCGTCCTGAGTGGCCACGTCGCCGAGCTTCACCCGGCCGTGGTCGAGCGCTGGGGGATCCGGACGCCCCGGGTGTACGCGGCCGAGCTCGCCGTGCGCGGCCTCTCGGCCGGGCGCCTCACTCCGGTTCGGGCCCGGCCGGTCCCCCGGGTGCCGGCCGTAGAGCGCGATCTGGCCCCGGTCGTTCCGGAGGACCGCGGGGCAGCCGAGATCGCACGGGCCATTCGCGACGCCGGCGGTCCCCTCCTCAGAGAGGTTCGCCTCTTCGACGTCTACCGGGGGGCCCCCTTGGCCGACGGTGAGAAGAGCCTCGCCTTCCGGCTGCTCTTCCAGGCCGAAGAGCGAACGCTCACCGAAGCCGAGGTCGACGCGGCAGTGGCAGACGTGAGCCAAGCATTGACCGAGCGTCTCGGAGCGCGCCTGCGCACCTGACCGCTGGACGGCGCTGCTATCCTTCGCGCTGACGCCTGGCCGCCCGTGCGGGGGCAGGCGCGGTCACAAGGGAGGCGGCCTCGAGCAGGCCGGGATGTCGCGCCGATGAACGCCTTCGATGCTCTGGCCATCGCGGCTCTCGTGGCCGGTTTCATCCTGGGCTTCGCCCAGGGCGCCGTCCGCCGGGTCCTCGGCATCGGGGCGATTCTCCTGAGCGTCATGCTGGCGGCCAACCTGGCCATCCCCGGCGGCGACTGGCTGGCGGGGTACTGGACCCAGTACACGCCGGCCTACAACCGGCTACTGGCCTTTTCCGGCCTGGTCATCCTGTTCGTCTTCCTGAGCACCCTGGCCATTCAGATCGCCTACCATCGGGTCCTCGTCTTCTCCAGGGTGGAGATCGCCGACGAGCTGCTCGGGGCGCTCCTCGGCGTCCTGCAGGCGGCGCTGGTGATCGGTGCCTGCGTGGTGGTCCTCGACTCGTACTTCCGGATCGAGAGCCAGTACTTCGCCACCGACGTCCGGGCGATCCGCGACTTCTGGACCACCATGGACCTCTCGACCACGGCGGACGTCTACCGCCACACGCTGCTGCCCGGATTCTTCACCCTCCTCGGCGGGCTCTTCCCGGCCGACCTGGGGCGCATCTTCGCATCCTGACGACGCACGGCGCGCTTCCCCGACGACTGCTCGCCGGTCCGTCCCTCGTCGCGGGCCGGGCGCTCGTCGGCGCACTCCTCGTCCGCGAAGACGGGCTCGGCCGCCGGGCTGGCCGGATCGTGGAGGTGGAGGCGTACGTTGGCTCCGACGATCGTGCCTCGCACGCGCGGGTCGGGCAGACTCGGCGCAACGGGGTCATGTTCGGCCCGCCCGGCATCGCGTACGTCTACCTTGTGTACGGCATGTACCACTGTCTGAACGTCGTCACGGAGCCGGACGGCCGACCGGCGGCACTCCTCGTTCGCGCCGTCGAGCCGGTCGAAGGGATCGAGCTGATGCGCCACGCCCGGCTCGAACGCGCCGGCGCGACCCACCGGGGCTGGTCCGAATCCGATCTCGCGGCCGAACGGGCCCGTCTGGAGCGACTACCCGACGCGCATCTGGCCCGCGGCCCCGGTCTCGTGGGTGCGGCGTTTTCGGTGACCCTCCAAGAGAGCGGTCGGGACCTCTGCGCGCGCGACGGATCGCTCCACCTGGAGGCGGGCCGTCCGCCGCCGCGCCTTCGGCTCGTGGCCGGACCCCGGATCGGGATCGGGTTCGCAGGAGAGCCGTGGGTCTCCGTCCCGTGGCGCCTGGTCGACGCCGAGAGCCCCGCGATCTCGGCTCCGGCAGGAAGCGCGGGCCGTCCTGGCGACCCACAGGACCAGCCGTCGGGTCTCCCGATCCGCCCGCCCGGGGACGCGTGATGGACTCGAAGTCGATCGCCCTCCTCGAATTCCCCGTGGTCCGTGCCCGCCTCGCCGCGGCGACCTCCTTCGGACCGAGCCGCCGGCTGGCAGAGGCCCTCGAACCGACGGCCGACCGGGTTCTCGTGGGGCGCTGGCTCGATGAGACCGATGAGGCTCGCGCGCTCCTCGCCGAGCGCCCGGCGGTCGGCATCGGGGGCGCCCGGGACATCGGGCCCGCGGTGGAACGGGCCGCCCGCGGCGGACGGCTCGAGGCCGAGCACTTCCTCGCCCTGGCGGCGACACTCGAAGCGGCCTCCCGACTGGCCGACGCGCTCGCCGCTGAGCGACGGCCGCTCCTGCGTGAGTTGGGTCGCCGGATCGAGCCGCTGCCTGCCCTCCGCAGCACGCTCGAGCGGAGCTTCGATCCGACGGGCGAGCTGCTCGACAGCGCCTCGCCTCGCCTGGGTGGCCTGCGGCGAGCCGTTCGCGTCGCCTACGAGCGGCTCAGGAGCCGCCTGGACACCCTCGTCCATTCGGGCGAGCTGAGCCCCGCCCTCCAGGAGCCCATCGTCACGCTCCGCAACGGGCGCTACGTGATCCCGGTGCGCGCCGAGGCGCGCGGCCGGGTCAAGGGGATCGTGCACGACGCCTCGGGCAGCGGACAGACCCTCTTCGTCGAACCGCTCGTGGCCGTCGAGCTCGGCAACGCCTGGCGGGAAGCCCAGCTCGCCGAGGGACTCGAGGTCGAGCGGATCCTCGACGAGCTGTCGGCGCTCGTGGCGGCCCATGCGAACCCGCTGCGAGCGACGGCCGAAGCTCTGGCGACCTTCGACTTCTGGAGCGCCAAGGCGCGCCTGGCGGGCGAGATGGACGCCGTGCGCGCCGAGACGGCAGACCGTCCGGCGATCGATCTCAAGGGAGCGCGCCACCCCGGCCTCAGCGGTCGGGTGGTGCCCATCGACGTGCGCCTCGGTGAGGACTTCCGGGCTCTCGTCGTGACCGGCCCGAACACGGGTGGCAAGACCGTCACGCTGCGCACGATCGGCCTTCTCTCGCTGATGCACCAGGCCGGGCTGCACGTCCCGGCAGATCCCGGCAGCCGCCTGGCCATCATGGCCGACGTCTTCGCCGACATCGGCGATGAGCAATCGATCGCCCAGTCGCTCTCGACGTTCAGCGGCCACCTTCGATCAATCGTGCGCATCGTGGGGGCGGCCGGTCCGTCGACGCTGGTCCTGCTCGACGAGCTCGGCGCCGGGACCGATCCCACCGAGGGCTCGGCGCTGGCCCAGGCCCTCCTCGATCACTTCATCCGCGCCGGGGCGCTGGTGGCCGCGACGACCCACTACGCGGAGCTGAAGGTGTACGCCCATACCGCCCGCGAGGCGATGAACGCCTCGGTCGAGTTCGACCTGGAGACGTTGAGCCCGACCTACCGGCTGACGATCGGCCTGCCCGGCACCAGCCAGGCGTTCTCCATCGCCGAGCGCCTCGGCCTGCCAGGCGCGATCGTGGCCGACGCCCGCTCGCGGCTGTCAGAGTCGCAGCTTGCGTTCGAGGCCACCCTGGCTTCCATCAAGGCTTCGCAGACCGAGACGGCCGAGGCGCTCGACCGCGCCCGGGCCGCCGAGGTGCGAGCGGCGGAGGCGCTGCGGCGTGCGGACGACGAGCGCCGGCGTGGCCGCCGCGAGCGGGAGGAGGCGCTGCGGTCGGCCCGCGACGAGGCGGAGCGGATCGTGGCCGGCTTGCGCGACGACGTCCGTGCGGCCAGGCGCACCCTCGAGCGAGAGACGGTCACCGCACCGGCCCTCGATCGGATCGTCCTGGGAGCCGAGCAGGCGCTCGCGCTCCTGCCGCCACAGGAGGTCCCGACGACGCCGTTGCCGGAGGCCGCCCCAATCCGTTGGCGGGTCGGGGCGCGCGCCAGGAGCCGCAGCCAGGGCTGGGAGGGCCGGGTCGCCGCGCTCGAACGAGGCGGCCGTCGCGCCACGCTCGAGGTTGGAGGCCTGCGGATCTCGGTCGACCTCGACGACCTGACGCCCGCGGTGTCGGGCGCCGATGACGGTCCCGGCGGACGTCGGGGCGGCCGGTCTGGCGGTGCGGCGCCCGGCGATCTTGGGGGCGGCTCCGGCAGTGTGACCGCACTCCAGCTCGACAGGGCGAGAACGGTCGCCTCTTCCCTTGACCTGCGAGGGGCAAGAGTCGAGGAGGCACTCGAGCTGCTCAGCCGCTACCTCGACGACGCGGCGCTGGCTGGCCTCGACCGGGTGACGGTCATCCACGGCCTCGGCACCGGAGCGCTCCGCGATGCCGTTCGAGATCAGGTCGGCCAACACCCCCTCGTCCGTACCTGGCGGGCGGGCGAGCGCGGCGAGGGAGGTGACGGGGCCACGGTGGTCAGCCTCTGATCCGGCTGAGGGCGGCTTCGGCTCCCTAGCCGCAACCGGGCACGTTGGCCCGTTGGTCGAGGATCAGATCGACCATGCTGCCGGTGAAGACGACGGTGTTGGGCGGCGGGTTCTGCCCTGCGACGACCCAGTCCGGTCCCGCGTCGCTCGGTGCCACGACGCCGAAGCCGAGTCCGAGCGCGGCCAGCGTCGCCCCGACCGTCTGCATCGTCGAGCACTGGAGGTTCGGCATGACCAACGCCGTTCCTTCCCCGGGCGGAGTCGGACACGGCCCGGACAGGGGGTCACACGGGAGGGTCGGCTCGGCGGTTGGTACTGGTTCGCAGGTTTCGGTCGGGGCGAACGGAGCGCCCCAGGTCGCCCCGAACGGCATCCAGCCGCCGGTCTGATAGAAGTAGCTGGTGGCGGTCTTCTCGGGGCCGCCCCGTATTCCCGGCCCCTTCCGGGCTCGCGCGATCCACTCGGCATCGAACGCTTGCCAGTCGGGGAAGCCGGCCTCGACCCGGGACAGGTCCAGGAACCCCTCGGTCTCCTTCGGACCGACACAGCCGTCCAGCCAGAGCTTGCCGGTGGCCGCGTCGATGTCGAGGGGCACTTTGGTGTCGTCGACCTGGGTTGGCTGGGTCCCGTCGATGAAGACCTCGGTGACGGTCTTGGTGGTGAACGGTCCCGGGAGCATACCGCTGAACGCGTCGATGGCGACCTCGGCGATCCCATCGGGTCGACTGAAGTCCTGGATCGGCTCGCTCTTCGTGGCCTCATTGAGGAACGCCTGCCAAAGCGAGGCCGACGACTCGAGGGCGACGACGCCGTTCGGCGGAGCGCTGTTGTCGCTGTTGCCCATCCAGGCGCCGGCCACGATCGCGGGCTCGTCGGCCGAGGCTGGCGGCGCGAGAAAGCCCATCGCGGTGAGGTCGATGGTGTCGTCGGTGGTGCCGGTCTTGAGGGCTGCGGGGCGACGAGTGCCGTCCTTGTCGGTGATCGCCCGGGCGCTCCAGAAGGGGTTCTGGGCGGGGTCGGTGTTCGAGGCCAGGATGTTGGTCATGATGTAGGAGGCTTGGGTGCTGGCGACGCGCTTCCCAGCGGCCGCCCCGGGGCTGACTGGGTAGATCTGGTTGCCGTCCGCGTCGACGACCTTGAGGATCGTGGTGCGCGGCATCAGGACCCCGCTGTTGGCGATCGCCCCGTAGGCGCTGACGAGGTCGATCATGTGGACCTCGGCGGTCCCGATGCCGATCGAGACTCCGGTGTCCGGGCGCTCGACCTGGAAGCGGATCCCGAACTTCTTGGCAGTCTGGATGACGTGGTCGATGCCGTTGATCGCGGCCGCCTTGATGGCCGGGATGTTGAGCGAGACCTGGATTGCCTGGCGGAGGCGGAGCGGACCGCGCTCGAGGCGGTCGGCGTCGGTCGGCGTGTAGCCGCCGCCGAAGTCGGTGACCACGTCCATGAAGAGGCTGGCCGCGGTGAGGGTGTGGTCCTCGAGGCCGGTGATGTAGTTGATCGGCTTCCAGGCAGACCCCGGCTGGCGCCAGCCGTCGGCCATGACGTCGAACTGCGGCTCGAACTTCTTCGAGCTCTTGGTCGCGTAGTAGTCGGCGCTGCCGACGTAGGCGAGGACCTGGCCGGTGCGGTAGTCGAGCGCCGCCATGGCGGCGTTGTAGACCCCCCGGTCGACCATATTCTTCAGCCACTGCGAGTAGGGCACCTTGAGCTGCTTGGCGGTGGCCGCGGGGTCCTTCGCGTTGGGCACCACGGCGGCCGCCTTGGTCCACTTCTCAGCGACCTTCTGCATGTTCCAGTCGAGGGTCGTGGTGACGCGATAGCCACCGGTGTCGATCTTCTGGCAGCTGTCGATCGCGTCCGGCCCGCAGAGGATCGCGGCCAGCTCGCGGCGGACCTGCCAGACGAAATGGGGCGCCCGCCACTTCGGCGTGCTCTGGGGTGCGAGGATCACCGGCTCCGTCATCGCCGCGTCGTACTCGGCCGGGGTGTACTCACCGGCAGTCAGGACGCTGCGCGTCTTCATGAGCTCCAGGATGAAGTTGCGCCGCTGCACGATGTCCGCGTCGAGCGGCACGACCAGTCGGGTGACCGGCTTGCCGTCGATCTCGACCTCCTGATCGGTGGCATTGCGGACGAGGTCGTACTCAGTGGGGGACTGGGGGATCGCGGCCAGGATGGCCGCCTGGGCGAGCGTCAGCTTGGAGAGGTCGGTGATGCCGAAGTAGTTGCGCGCGGCGGCCTTGATGCCGTAGCTCTGATTGCCGTAGAAGTTCTGGTTGAGGTAGGCCGCCATGATCTTCTCTTTGCCCTCGCGGCCGGGGTACTCCTGAGTCAGGCGGACGGACTGGATGATCTCCTTGATCTTCCGTTCGTAGCGCGAGCCGATGAAGGCAGACTCGGGGAGGAGCCGGTTGCGGACGAGCTGCTGGGTGATCGTCGACGCGCCGCGCTCGTTGCCGCGGATGGTGTCGATGGCCGCCGACACGATCCCGATGGGGTCGAAGCCGGCGTTGTCCCAGAACGTCTTGTCCTCGATCGCCGTCGTGGCGTCGACCATGATCGGCGGGATCTGGGCAAAGGTGACGATCTCGCGCTGCTCGGCGGCCAGGCGAGCGAGCTCGACCTTGCCAGTGCGATCGGTGATGACCGTCGTCTGGCTGAGATCGAGGTTCTCGAGCAGCTCCTTGGGGTCGGGCAGGTCGCGGCTGTAGGCGCTGTAGGCGCCGACCACCGTGGCGAAGCCGACGAGACCGAGGATCAGGAACGAGGCGAACAGGAAGAGAGGGAGCGCAACGACGAAGCGTCGTCCTGCGGACCCGCCGCCGCGGTTCCCGTTGAGGGTCCGCCGCTGGCGTTGCCGCCG
This sequence comes from uncultured Chloroflexia bacterium, assembly GCA_963712585.1. Taxonomy (GTDB): domain Bacteria; phylum Chloroflexota; class Limnocylindria; order Limnocylindrales; family CSP1-4; genus CAVQIH01. Next base: position 35,076 of record CAVQIH010000015.1, on the reverse strand, counting down.
CGCGAGGCTGGTCTGCATGCCGCGGCCACGATAGCATAGGTGCTCGTGGCATCCCCCTCGCACCCGCGCACCCGACCGTCCGTGCCCACCGCCGCTGGCCTGGGTGGGCTCCTGCCCGAGCTGCGCTGGCGGGGCATGTTCCACGAGGCGACGCCGGGGCTCGAGGCGCGCCTGGCCACGGGCCGCCCGATCGCCGGCTACGTCGGCTTCGACCCTTCAGCCCCGTCCCTCCACGTCGGTCACCTGGTGCCGATCTTCGGGCTCATCCAGCTGCAGCGTCACGGCGGACGGCCGGTGGCCGTGGTCGGCGGCGGGACCGGCATGATCGGCGATCCCTCGGGGCGTTCACTGGAGCGGAACCTCCTCGACCCCGCCACCCTTGAGGCCAACGTGGCCTCGATCCGGGGCCAGCTCGGGCGCTTCCTCGACTTGGAGCCCGGGCCGGGCGCGGCGATCCTGGTCAACAACCTCGAGTGGCTCGGCGAGCTCCGCCTGCTCGACTTCCTGCGCGACACCGGCAAGCACTTCACCGTCCCCTACATGCTGGCGAAGGATTCGGTCCAGGTGCGCCTGGAGCGCGGGCTTTCCTACACCGAGTTCAGCTACATGCTCCTGCAGGCCCACGACTTCGAGCACCTCAACCGCACGATGGGCGTGGAGCTCCAGATGGGCGGCGCCGACCAGTGGGGCAACATCACCGCCGGCCTCGAGCTGATCCGGCGCGCCAGGGGCCTTGCCGAGGGCCATGAACCGGCCTATGCGCTCGCCTATCCACTGCTGCTCGCCCCGTCGGGGACGAAGTTCGGCAAGAGCGAGGGTGGCGAGTCGGTCTGGCTCGACCGGCCCAGACCTCGGCTTACGAGTTCTACCAGTACTGGTTCAACGCCGACGACCGGGACGTCGCCACGTACCTGCGCTGGTTCACCCTGTTCGAGCCTGAGGCGATCGAGGCTCTCGAGGGCGCGACCGCGACCCATCCGGAGGCACGCCAGGCCCAGCGGACGCTCGCGTTCGACGTGACGGCGCGGGTGCACGGCGGCGAGATCGCGCGGCGCGTCCAGGAGATCAGCGAAGCCGTGTTCTCGGGCTCGGTGTCCAGTCTCGATCCCGAGCTGCGCAGCCTGGCGGCCGCGTGCCTGCCGTCGAGGACGATCGCCCGCACCTCGAGCGGGCCGACGGCCGCCATCGTCGCCGTGGAGAGTGGCGCGGCAGCATCAGCCGGCGAGGCCCGGCGTCTCATCGGCCAGGGTGGGCTGTATGTGGAGGACGAGCGGGTTCGACAGCCGGCCGACGTGCCTGCCTTGCCAGCCGACGGCCTGCTCTTCGTCCGGCGGGGCAAGCGCGACTACCGCGTCCTGAGGGTCGTCCGGCCGGGCTGACCACTATGGCTGGTGTCGCTCCCTGAGCCTGGCGAGGGCGGCGCTCGGCGCGAGCCCGCGCTCCGCGAGGAGCACCAGGGTGTGGAAGAGCAGGTCCGCGACCTCGCCGGTCAGGGCATCTCGCGCCCCGGCCCGTCGTGGAGAGTCGGCGGCTGCGCCCGCGGCCTCGAGGGCGGCGTCGTCCTTGGCCGCCATCAGCACCTCCGTCGCCTCCTCGACCACCTTGCGCCCGACCGCATCGACGCCGCCGTCGAGCAGTCGCCCGGTGTACGAGCCCGGCGGGCGCGTCTGGGCTCGCGAGGCGATGGTCGTCCAGAGCGCCTCCAGCCAGGCGAAGCCCTCGCCGCGAGCGGCTGGTGTGCCGTCCGGGTCGAAGCAGCTGGGCGTGCCGCGATGGCAGGTCGGGCCGGCTGGCTCGGCCGTCAGGAGCAGGGCATCCCCGTCGCAGTCGATCGCGAGCTCAACAAGGCGCAGGATGTTGCCACTCGTCTCGCCCTTCTTCCAGAGCCGGTCGCGCGAGCGCGAGTGGAAGTGGACTTCACCCGTCGCGACCGTCGCCGCGAGAGCTTCGACGTCAGCGTAGGCGAGCATGAGGACCCGGCGGTCCAGCGCGTCCTGGACGACGACCGGGACGAGCCCTGCGGCGTCCCAGTGGACGGCGGCTGGGTCGATCGTCGGCCAGCTCACGCCGGGACTCCGGATCCGTCGCGAACCGCCCGCACCGGAATGCCGGCGGCCGCGAGGGCCTCTTTCACCTGGGCGATCGAGACCAGGCCCCGGTGGAAGATCGAGGCAGCCAGGACGGCGGCGGCCCCGCCAGCTCGCACGGCGGCCACGAAGTCCGCCGGCGCCGCAGCCCCTCCCGAGGCGATCACCGGGACCTCCACGCGGTCCACGATCGCCCGCAGGAGCGCCGTGTCATAGCCGCTCTGGGTGCCGTCGCGGTCGATGGAGGTGACGAGGAGCTCACCCGCTCCGAGCTCCGCCGCGTGCGTCGCCCACTCCACGGCGTCGAGCCCGGTCGACTCGCGACCGCCCGTCACCACGACCTCCCAGCGCGGGCCGGCGCTCGGCGGCTCGATGCGCCGGGCATCGATCGAGACGACGACGGCCTGGCGTCCGAAGCGCCGGGCGCATTGCCGGATGAGTTGGGGGTCGCGGACCGCGGCGGTGTTAATGCCGACCTTGTCGGCACCCGCGCGCAGGACGTCGCGCATCTCGGCCACGGAGCGCACGCCTCCACCAACCGTCAGGGGGATGAAGGCCCGCCTAGCCGTCCTCTCGACGATCTCGAGCAGCGTTGCCCGCCCCTGAGGGGCCGCGGTGATATCGAGGTAGACGAGCTCGTCCGCGCCTTCGCGAGCGTAGCGCTCGGCGAGCTCGGGCGGATCGCCCTCGTCACTCAGCTCGACGAAGCGGCGACCCTTGACCACCCGTCCGTCGGCCACGTCGAGGCAGGGGATGACGCGAGTGCACAACATCAGGCGCTCCGTGCCAGTCCCACGAAATTCGCCAGCAGCCGGAGTCCGTCGACATCACTACGCTCGGGATGGAACTGCACGCCCAGGAGCGGGCCGCGCGCCACGACACTGGCGAACGCCGCACCGTGGGTCGTCCGGGCGACGACCACGTCCTCGCTGTCGCGCGCCGGCTGGCCGACGTACGAGTGCACGAAGTAGAAGTTGGCGCCGGGGGCGATGCGGTCGAAGAGCGGGTGCGTCCGGCATGGCGAGACCTGGTTCCAGCCGATGTGCGGCAGGCTCGGTGCCCCTTCGAGGACGACGGTCCGGCCTGCCAGGACCCCGAACGTGCGCGCGCCGTCCTCGTCGCTCCCCTCGAACAGCAGCTGGAGGCCGAGGCAGATACCCAGGTACGGCCGCCCGGCCGTGACCCAGTCGAGGATCGGGCCAAGCAGGCCGCGGCGGCGAAGCCGGGCCATCGCCGGCGCGGCGGCGCCCACGCCCGGCACCACCAACGCGTCGGCCGAGTCGAGGTCGGCGCCGGTCCGGGCAAGCCGAACATCCGCTCCGACCCGGGCCAGGGCCTGGCCGATGCTGACGAGGTTGCCGGCCCCGTAGTCGACGATGGCGACCGAGGTCGGTCGGGCGGGCACGCCTGTCCCGCTCCAGCCGGTCATCCGAGCGCGCCCTTGGTCGAGGGAGTTCCGGACCGTCGCGGATCCCGGGCGCAGGCCGCTCGCAGGGCCCGGCCGAGCGCCTTGAACGCCGCTTCCGCGAGGTGATGGTCGTTGCGTCCAGTTCCCCTGATGTGGAGTGTGGTGCCGCTGGTGCGGGCGAACGCCTCAAGGGCATGCTCAACCAGCTGGAGCGGCAGCGACCCGATCCGCTCGCCGCGGAACGGCAGGTCGATCACCGCATAGGGGCGACCGCCGACGTCCACCACGGCCGTCGCCAGGGACTCGTCCATGGGCACTGCGGAATCGCCGAAACGGACGATGCCGACGCGGTCGCCAAGTGCCGCGTCAAACGCGGCGCCGAGCACGAGGGCGACGTCCTCCACCGTGTGGTGCTCGTCGATCTCGAGGTCGCCGGCCGCCGCCACCCTGAGGTCGAAGAGGCCGTGATGGGCGAGTGACCCAAGCAGGTGGTCATAGGCGCCGACACCCGTGGCGATCTCGGCCTCCCCGGAGCCGTCGAGCGTGACCTCCACGGTGACCTCGGTCTCACGCGTTCGGCGGGTGACCCGGGCCCGCCGATCACCCGACTCGAGCACCTCGAGCGAGCCGAGCGGCAGGTTCATCGGGCCTCCTCCCCGGCGACGGCCACGAGGCGATCGTCGTCCTCGGGCGAGCGGACGGTGATGCGCAGCGCGGCCGCGAACTCATGGCCGGCCGGGAACGTGCGTGGGACGAGGCCGCGGCCGAGCAGGCGGTGGGCCATTCGTCGCGCCTCTTCGGGCGAGCCGAAGGCACAGACCAGGAAGTTGGTGACCGACGGCTCGACCGTCCAGCCGATCCCTCGCAGGGCGGCCGCGAGGCGCTCGCGCTCGCTGACGACCCGATCGACGTTGCGGGTCAGCCATTGCCCATCGCGGAGGGCCTGGGCCACGACGGTCGCGGACGTGGTGGCGACCGAGCCCGGCGGCCGGTACCGGGCAACCGCCGCGATCGTGCCCTTCAGGCCGATGGCGAACCCCACCCGGAGTCCGGCCAACGCGTACGCCTTGCTGGCGGTGCGGACGACGACCAGCCTGGGGTACGCGGACCTCAGCCGCAGATGGGTCCGCCCGACGTACTCGGCGTACGCCTCGTCGATGACGACGACGGGGCCGACCCGGCCCTCCGCAGCGGCGTCGCCAGCGAGACCCGCCAGAAGGGTTTCGACCGTGCCGTCCGGTTCGCTCCGGGCGGTCGGGTTGTTCGGGTCGCAGAGCCAGACGATCTGCGCGCTGCGGGCCGCCTCCCGCGTGGCCGGCACGTTGAGGGCGTACCCATCGGCCGGCCCGAGCCTGGGCACGGCCACCACCCGTCCTCGGCGTTGCTCGCTGATCACGCGATACATCGCGTAGGTCGGGACAGGGACGACCGCGGTGCCTCCGGGCTCGAGGAATGCCTTGCCGACCATGTCGAGGACCTCGTCAGCCCCGGCGCCCACGAGGACTTCGTCGCGGTCCACGCCATAGGTGTCGGCGGCCGCCTCGACCAGGCGCCGGTAGTCCGATGGGGGATAGTCGGAGAGCGGCGACTCGAAACGACCGGCCGCCAGGATGCGCGCGGCGAGCTCCGGGGGTACCGGCGAGGTGTTGAGGTCGAAGCGCACGATCGCCTCGATTGCGACCCCGAAGCGCTCGGCCACTTGCTCGTCGGTGGCCTCCCAGGCGTAGACGGCCATGGCGTCGGGTGTGCCCGGGCCGAGCGCGGCTGCCGGCGGATCCCCGGTCGGATCGGCCGTCGTAACCCTGGCGGGACTCATCGGGAGACCTGCCGCTCGGCCGTGAACCGCAGCTCGACCGCCGCCCGGTGGGCGAGCAGTCCCTCCGCCTCGGCCACGGCGGCCACCGCGTCACGGATCGAGGCGAGCCCTCGGCGGTCGATCCGCTGGACCTGGACGTACTTGCCGAAGGCCTCGACCCCCAGCGCTCCCGACGAGCGTGCCAGCCCGCCCGTGGGCAGGACGTGGTTGGCCCCCGAGGCGTAGTCGCCGGCCGACTCGGGCGCGAACGCGCCCACGAAGAGCGATCCGGCGTTGGAGATCCGCGACACCGCGTCCTCGACATCGACGACGACCACGCTGAGGTGCTCGGGGGCGTAGGCGTCGACGAAGGCAATCGCGGCGGCCCGATCGGGGGCGAGGACGATCAGGCCGCACGCCGCCAGGGAACGCTCGAGGATGGCGCGCCTCGCCGCGAACGTGAGCTGGGCCGCCAGGGCGATCTCCACGGCATCCGCCACGGCCGGGTCGGTGGTCACCAGGATGGCCGGCGAGTCGGGGCCGTGCTCCGCCTGGCTCAGGAGATCGGCGGCGACGTGCTCGGGATCAGCCGTTCGGTCGGCCAGGATCATGACCTCTGAGGGACCGGCCGGTAGGTCGATGCCGACCTCGCCGCAGACCTCGAGCTTGGCCGCCGTCACCCAGGCGTTGCCGGGCCCGACAATTCGATCGACCGGCGGGACGCCGGCCTCCGGGAGGCCGTAGACGAGCGCTCCGACCGCCTGGGCCCCGCCGGCGACGATCATCGTGCGGACGCCCAGCAGGCCAGCCGCCCCGAGAAGCACCGGGTCGAGCTGGCCGGCGCGGTCGGCCGGCGCGGCGACCGTCAGGCTCGCCACCCCGGCGACCCGGGCTGGCACGGCGCACATCACGAGCGAGCTGGGATAGGCGGCCGAGCCACCGGGCACGTACGCTCCCACCCGGGCCAGGGGTCGCCAGCGACGCTCGATCTCGATCCCGGGCACGATCTCGACCCGCGTCGTGACCGGGAGCTGCGTTTCGGCGAAGGTCCGGACGTTCTGGATCATCTGCTCGAGGCCAGCCCGGACCCGGCCCGGCAGCGCGTCTCGGGCGGCCAGCAGCTCGCCTTCCGAGACAGTCAGGCGACCGTCGGACCGGCCGCCGCCGAAGCGCTCGTTCGCTGCCCGGACCGCGGCGTCCGCCGCCCTCGCGGACCTCCGCCAGGATCGCTCGCGCGCCCTCCCGCACCGCGGGGTCCGGCACCGCGCCGCGCCGGAAGAGCCGATCACGAACGGCGGCGACGTCGGCGTCGAGGGCGGCGGCGGCCAGGTCGAGTCGCGGCAGGCGGACGGGCAGGGGAGTCACGGGATCAGCTTCTCGATGGGGACGACGAGGATGCCCGAGGCGCCGGCGTGCTTCAGCCGCGGCAGGAGCCCCCAGACGTCGTCCGTGCCGACGACCGCATGGATGGCGACCATCCCCAGGTGCGCAAGGGGGATGAGCGAGGGGGACTCAAGGCCCGGCAGAAGGGCCTCGATCTCGCCGACCCGATCGGCCGCCGCATTCATCATCAGGTACTTGCGACCACGAGCCCCGATCACCGCGTTGAGCATGGTGTCGACGGCGCCGATCTGGCTGGCCCGGCCGTCGAGCGCGGCCGGGTTCGCGATGAGGACGGCCTCGGAGGCGAGGACGTCCTCGAGCGGTCGCAGGCCGTTCATGACCAGAGTCGAGCCCGTGGAGACGAGGTCGACGATGGCCTCGGCCAGGCCGAGCCGCGGCGCGACCTCGACGGCGCCCGAGAGGGCGACGACGTCAATCGGGATCGCCCGTTCGGCGAAGAAGCGCCGCGTCGTGGCCGGGTGTGCGGTGGCAACGCGGAGCGTGGCCAGGTCCTCGGCCGCGCGATACGGGGCGTCGCTGGGGACGGCGACCGTCAGGCGGCACCGGCCGTAGCCGAGCGCCCGGATCCGAGGCAGTTCCGCGCCCGTCTCCGAGAGGAGGTCCTCGCCGGTGATGCCCAGGTCTGCGACGCCATCGCCGACGAACTCCACGATGTCGGGGGTCCGCACGAAGAGGATGTCGAGGTCGAAGTTCTGGACGCGTGCCACCAGGCTGCGATCGTGCTCCTCGAAGACCAGCCCGGCGTCGTGCAGGAGGGCCAGGGTAGGCTCGACGAGGCGACCCTTGTTGGGGACCGCCAGACGAAGGCGGTCCCTCATCGTTCGGCGGGCCGCCGCACGCTCGCCCCCCGGCCGCCACCCCGCGGGCCGGCCTCCGCGTCCTCGGCCGCCCCACCGCCAGCCGTTCGGATCCGCTCGAGGGCGATCCGGTAGCCACCCTCCCCATGGTGCAGCCACGATGCGATACGGGTGATCGTGGCGGTGCTCGCCCCCGTCTGGCGCGAGATGTCGGCGTAGTGAAGGCCGGCGTCGAGGAGGCGCACGACCGCCCAGCGCTGGGCGAGGTCGTGAAGCTCGCCGAGCGTGCAGAGATCGCGGAAGAACCGCTCGGTCTCGGCGTCGGTGCGCAGGCCACGGATCGCCCGGAAGAGCGCCTTCGTCTCGCTGGTCCGCCAGTCGTCGCTGACTGTCGCCATCGCTGGGGGTCTCCTCACTGCGGCCGAGCATTCGCCCATTCCGGGTCGCTCCTGGCGAGCAGGCGTGCGTGGTTGCATGATAACGTGCTACTATGCTACTCGGATGCGACGAGGCCGTCAAGCCCGAGAGATGGTGAGGGCAGTCCGTTGGCGGAACAGCAGACCGGGGCACCGGGCGCGGGGGAGGACGAGGCCCCCCTTCAGTCGGACGAGAACGCGCGGCGCCATCGGCGCTTCGACGTCGTTCCGGCCATCGACCTTCGCGGAGGGCAGGTGGTTCGGCTGGAGCAAGGGGACTTCGCCGCCCAGACGGCGTATGCGGTTGATCCACTGCCCGTGGCCAGGTCGTTCGCTCAAGCTGGCGCCTCCTGGCTCCATCTCGTCGATCTCGACGGCGCCCGGGCCGGGATCCCCGTCCAGTTGGCCCAGATCTCGGCGATCGTGCAGGCGGTCGGGAGCGCCGTGGCGTGTCAGGTAGCCGGCGGCTTGCGCACGGCGGCGGCCGTGGAGGCGGCGTTCGCCACGGGCGCGGCCCGGGTCGTGCTGGGGACTGCGGCCCTCCGAAACGTCGCCCTCGTCGCGGAGTTGGTGAGCCAGCACGGCCGTGACCGGGTCGCCGTCGCGCTCGACGTGCGGGATGGACGAGCCCTCGGAGATGCCTGGGTTGCCGATGCGGCCGGGGTAGCGGTCGAGGCCGCGCTGGAGCGGCTCGTGGCGGTCGGCGTCGGACGGTTCGTGGTGACTGCGGTCGAGCGAGACGGCCTTCTGGGGGGACCCGACCTCGCGCTGTTGCGGCGGGTCGTCAGGGCGACGCCGGCGACGATCATCGCGTCGGGCGGCATCGCCTCGCTCTCCGACCTCGAGGCGGTGCGGGCGGCCGGCTGCCGGGGCGCGATCGTGGGGCGGGCGCTCTACGAGGGCCGGCTCGACATCTCGACGGCGCTCGCCTGGGCCGGGTCAACTCGCGGGCCCGACGGATGGCAGGCCTGACGAGGTACCGTAGAACCGATGACACGTCCGAGCGGGCGACAGCAGCGGTGAGCGCGGGCGCAGCCGGCGGCCGCGTGTGCCAGCGCTGCGGCTTCGCCTCGCCGACCGCGGCCCCGTTCTGCCGGCGCTGCGGGCTGCCGTTCGGTGCCGCCCCCATCGTCGAGGCAGCCGACTGGCCCCCGGAGTGCCCCGTCTGCTACGCCCAGCCCGGCCGGGACGGGTCGTTTCCGGCAGCTGGCGGGGCACGAACGACCTACGAGCAGCACGCCTACCACCACGAGCGTCACCCGGTCGGCGACGACGACTACCTCGAGTCCCTGCGCGATGGCGACGAGATCAGGATCGGCCGCTGGCGCGCTCCGTTCGAGCTGACCCGACGCTACCTCGTCACCGGCCGCTGGGAGGGCGGACGGGCCCGAGGCTACGCCCACAACGCGGTGGTCCTGGCGATGGTCGCCACCAGCCGCGCCGCGGACGAGGACTCGCCGGCACCGGCCGCCGGGGGGCCCGCGCCGACGCTCGGCTCAGGCAACGCGCCTCGCGACGGGGCCGACAGCTATCCCACTGACCTTGCGGAAGCCAGAGCGGCCGTCACCGAACTCATGGAGCGCTACCACGGCGAGACCCGACCCGTGCGCCGGCGGTTCGGTGAAGGCCGCCGCAGCTGACGGCCGGCGACGACCCCCGCCGGGCGTGTCAGTGGTTGGCCGCCTCCCCTTCCTTGCGGTGGTTCTCGATCACCTTCTCGGCGATGTGGGTGGGGACGTCCTCGTAGTGATCGAGCTCGGCCTTGAATGTGCCGCGACCGTGGGTCAGTGAGCGTAGCTCCGTCGCATAGGTGAACAGCTCGGCCTGGGGCACCTGGGCACTGACGACCTGCATGCCCGCGCCCGCGGTGTCCATGCCAAGGACGCGGCCGCGCCGCGTGTTCAGGTCGCGGTTCACGTCACCCATGTAGGCCTCGGGGACGCGGATCTCGACCGCCATGATCGGCTCCATCAGCACCGGCTTGCACTCCAGGACGCCCTGCTTGAGGGCCATGGAAGCCGCGATCTTGAAGGAGAGCTCGTTCGAGTCGACCGAGTGGAACGAGCCGTCATAGAGCGTGGCCTTGAAGTCGCTCAGCGGATAGCCGGCGACGACCCCTTCCGCGGCGGTCTCACGGACGCCCTTCTCGACTCCCGGGAAGTACTGCCTGGGGACGGTGCCGCCGACGACCCGCTCGGCAAACTCGACGCCGCCGCCAGGGTTGGGCTCCAGCTCGAGCCAGACGTCGCCGAACATGCCGTGGCCACCGGTCTGCTTCTTGTAGCGGCCATGGACCTGGGTCCGGCCCCGGATGGTCTCGCGGTAGGGGACCTTGGGCGTCCGGGTGACGATCGCCGACCCGAACTTTCGCTTCAGGCGCTCCGCGATGACGGCGATGTGGGCCTCGCCCATGGCGACCAGGAGTTGCTCGCCGGTCGCGCTCCGCTCGACTCGCGCGGACGGTTCCTCCTCGAGCATTCGCTGGAGGGCGGGGCCCATCTTGTCGAGGTCGGCCTTCGTCTGCGGCTCGATCGCAACGGCAAGCGTCGGCTGCGGATACTCAAGGGCCGGCAGGATGAGCGGGCGCTCCCGCGCGCTGAGAGTGTCGCCCGTTGCGGTCACCGCGAGCTTGGCGACGGCCCCGATCTCGCCCGCCTTGAGCTCCCCGACGGGTTCCTGGTCCTTGCCGTGGAGCAGCAGGAGCTGGCCGATCCGCTCGTCCTCGTCGCGGCCGGCGTTCCAGACGTGGGCCTGAGCATGAAGCGTGCCGTTCAGGACGCGGAGGTACGAGAGCCGCCCCACGAACGGGTCGGCGCTCGTCTTGAACACCCGAACGACGAGCGGGCCGGCGGGATCGACGGCAACGGTCGTCTCGGCGCCGGTCTTGGGGTCGCGGATGCGGACGGCAGGACGGTCGGCCGGCGAGGGGAGGTAGCGCACGATCGCGTCGAGCAGGCCGCGCATGCCGATGCCCTTGGCCGCGCTGCCCACGAGCACGGGCGCGAGGAGCGAGTCGCGGACGCCCTTGCGCAGGCACGCCTCGAGCTCCCCGTCGGTGATCTCCTCGCCCTCGAGGTACTTGGTGAGGACGTCGTCGTCGGCTTCGGCGGCTGCCTCGATCAGCTGTTCCCGGCGGCGCCCGACCTCGTCCACAAGCTCCGCCGGGATCGGAGTCTCGACGTCGGTCTTGCCGTCCCAACGATAGGCCGTCCGGTGGACCAGGTCGACGTAGCCGCTGAACCCCTCGGCGGCTCCGATGGCGATCTGGAGCGGCGCGATCTTGTTGCCGAAGGCCGTCCGGAGCGCCTCCAGAGCAGCCGTGGGGTTGGCGTTCTCGCGGTCGCACTTGCTGATGAAGAAGCAGGCCGCCGTGCCGGTCGACCGACCCAGCGCGACGGCCAGCTCGGTGCCGGCCTCTACCCGGCCGGTGGCGTCCAGCAGCAGCAGCGCCCCGTCGACCGCCGCGAAGCCCTCGGTGACCTCGGCCGTGAAGTCGGCGTAGCCGGGGGTGTCGACGAACTGGATGCGGGTCCCCTCGTGGTCGGCCGAAGCCACGGCCAGGCTGAGCGATTGCCGCCGCTTCTGCGCCTCGGGCTCGAAGTCGAGCGCTGAGGTACCGTCGTCGACGCGGCCGAGGCGTCCGAGGGCGCCGGTCAGGAACAGGAGCCGCTCGACGAGCGTCGTCTTGCCCGCGCCGGCATGGGCGGCCACGACGACGCTCCGAAGGTGGGGGAGGTCGACACTCTTGCTCGTCACGCCACGGTCCTCTCGGTGGTTCGGCTGATGGGCCCGGGGGACGCGGCCCGGGGGGGCCGGAGCTCGGGCAGGAGGGAACAGGCCGGCCCGGGGCCCGATCGGGCCATGATAGTCGGTATAATCCGCGCCGATGTCCGGTCACTGCAAGTGGTCCCAGATCAAGCGCCAGAAGGGCGCCAACGACGCCAAGCGCGGCGCGCTGTTCACCAAGCTCGACGCGTGAGATCATCATTGCGGCACGGGCAGGGGGCGGCGACCCGGACGGCAACTACCGGCTGCGCCTGGCGATCGACAAGGCGCGCGCCATCAACATGCCGGCCGAGAACATTCAAGCGGGCGATCGAACGGGCCACCGGCGGCGGTGACGCGGACCAGTACGAGGAGATCGCCTACGAGGGCTACGGTCCGGGCGGCGTGGCAATCCTCGTCGAGACCGCCACGGACAACCGCAATCGCACCGCCGCCGAAGTGCGCTCCGTCTTCAGCAAGGCGGGCGGCCAGCTCGCCGGCAGCGGCAGCGTCGCCTGGCAGTTCGAGCCGCGGGGCGTGATCACCGTCCGGACTGGGCCGGTCGACGCCGACACGGTCGCCCTCGCCGCGATCGACGCGGGGGCGGCCGACGTGGACACGGGCGTCGATCCGGTCGAGATCTACACCGAGCCGCACGACCTCGAGCACGTGCGTCGACGAGCTCGAGGCGGCCGGCATTGCGATCGACGCCGCCGAGCCCACCATGCTCGCCAAGCAGACCGTGGAGCTCGACGCGTCCAAGGCCCGGCAGGCACTCCGGCTGATCGAGCTCCTCGAGGATCTCGACGACGTCCAGCGGGTGACGGCCAACTTCGACATTCCCGAAGAGGTCTTCGCCGAGGTCACCGGGTGATCTTCCTCGGGATCGACCCGGGGACGGCGGCGATCGGATGGGGCCTCGTCCAGCGAGCCGGCGACCGACTGCGAGCCGTCGATCACGGCTGCCTCCAGACATCTGCCGACCTGGCTCTGCCGGAGCGCCTGAACGCGATCCACGAGCTCGTGGTGGACCTCCTCGAGCTGCACGAACCGGCGATCGTCGCCGTCGAGCGAGTCTTCTTCAGCCGCAACGCCCAGACCGCGATCGCGGTCGGGCAGGCCCGCGGCGTGATCCTCCTCGCTGCCGCGCAGCACGGGATCGAAGTCCGAGAGGCGACGCCGAACGAGATCAAGCAGGCGGTCACCGGGTACGGGTCGGCCGACAAGGAGCAGGTCGGCAGAATGGTCCAGGTCATCCTCGGCCTGAGCGAACGGCCCCAGCCGAATGACGCAGCCGATGCGCTCGCCGTGGCGATCTGGGCGGCGAACCGTGAGCGGCCCGGCGAGCGCCTCAACGCCGGCCTTCTCGATCGCGCTGCCGTCGCGCCGAGGGCGGGAGCCGAGACACCCTACGAGCGGGCGGTGCGCGAGGCTCTGAGGACGGAGCGAGCGGCAGGCCGAGCCCGCCCGGCGCCGTCCGCCGCGGACGTCGCCGATCCGCCCCACCCTCGGCGGAAGGCAGCGGCGCGGTGATCGCCTCCGTCGAGGGACGCGTCGGCGCCATCTCGGCGGATTCGCTGGTCATCGAGGTCGGGGGGATCGGCTACCGGGTCTTCGTGGCGCCGTCGGTGCTCGCCAAGGCCCAGCCCGGGGCGACGCTCAAGCTCCACACCTACCATCTCGTGCGCGAGGATCAGCAGGCGCTCTACGGATTCGCCGGGCCCGACGAGCTGGGCTTCTTCAGCCAGCTCCTGGCGGTCACCGGTGTCGGCCCGAAGGTGGCTCTCTCGATCGTCGGTGCACGACCGGTGGCGGACCTCCAGCTCGCCATCCTCCAGGACGACCAGGCCGTGCTGATCGCGATTTCCGGGGTCGGCCGGAAGCTCGCGGCGCGCGTCGTGCTCGAGCTGAAGGAGAAGGTTGCCGCAGCCGGGCTGGCAGCCGCCGGAGCCGGGGGCTGGGCCGCGGAGGCAGCGACGGAAGGCGAGGTCGTGGCGGCCCTCCAGGCGCTCGGCTATACGCTCGGCGAGGCCCGCGACGCTGCCCGAGCGGCCCTCGACCGGAGCGCCGTCGGGGCGTCGCTCGAGGATCGCGTGAAGGCCGCCCTCCGGACCCTCGTCCGCACCTGAGTCCCGTCGCCAGGGGCCGAGGCTGCCCGATCGGGCCCTCGTGACTGGGTCGAACAGATGTGCGAAATGGACTCCTGCATGCTAGACTGCCGACGATGACCGAAGACGTTGCCCGGATCCTCGGGGCGAGCCTGCTGGGCGAGGCCGATCTCGTGATCGAGCGCACCCTCCGTCCGCGCACCCTCGAGGAGTACGTCGGGCAGCGGGAGGTCAAGGCGAACCTCTCGATCCTCCTGGCAGCGGCCCGCCAGCGGGGAGAGGCAGCCGATCACGTCCTCCTGTACGGGCCGCCCGGGTTGGGCAAGACGACGCTCGCCACGATCATTGCCCACGAGCTCGGGGTGAACGTTCGGTACACCAGCGGACCGGCCGTGGAGCGTGCCGGTGACCTGGCCGCCATCCTGACTGCGCTCGAGGAGCGCGACGTCCTGTTCATCGACGAGATCCACCGGCTCAACCGCGCGGTCGAGGAGATCCTGTACCCGGCGATGGAGGACTTCGCCCTCGACGTCATGATCGGCAAGGGTCCGTCGGCGCGGTCGCTGCGGCTCTCGCTCAAGCCCTTCACAGTGGTCGGCGCGACGACCCGCGCGGGCCGTATCAGCAGCCCGCTCCGCGACCGGTTCGGGGCCACCTACCGGCTCGACTTCTACGACGAGGCCGACCTGACCGCGATCGTCCGGCGGTCCGCTCGCATCCTCGACGTCGAGGTGAGCCCGGAGGCCGCCCGGGCGATCGCCCGGCGCGGCCGAGGGACGCCGCGGATCGTCAACCGGCTCCTGAAGCGCGTCCGAGACCATGCCCAGGTTCACGGGGACGGACGCGTCGGCGAGCCCGTGGTCCACGAGGCGATGACGGCGATGGAGATCGACGACGAGGGCCTCGATTCCACCGACCGCAAGCTCCTGGCGGCGATCATCCAGAAGTTCGGCTCCGGGCCGGTCGGCGTCGCCGCCCTGGCCGCGGTCCTGGCCGAGGAGATCGAGACGATCGAGGACGTCTACGAGCCGTTCCTCTTGCGCCTGGGGTTCATGGATCGCACGCCCCAGGGCCGAATCGCCACCGAGGCTGCCCGCCGGCATCTGGCCGGCCTGGGGTTCGAGGTGCCGCTGCCGCGACGGCCGGAGCCGGAGATGACTCCGCTCTGGGATGACGGCGCGATCTCGGCGGCCGACCGTCCGGCCTGACGTGGGCGGCGCCGCCCGCTACCGGGTCTTGCGTTCCCGCGCCAGCCGATGGCAGCACCCGTGCCAGGGTGGGCCTCCTTCAGCTGACCCACGGGGCGGTCGAGACACCGATCTTCATGCCGGTCGGGACGAACGCCACGGTCAAGGCCCTCGACCCGACGGATCTCGCCGCAGTCGGTGCCCAGATCATCCTGGCCAACACCTACCACCTCTATCTCCGGCCCGGTCACGAGCGCATCGCCAGGCTCGGTGGGCTGCATCGCTTCATGGGCTGGGATCGCCCGATCCTGACCGACTCAGGTGGCTTCCAGGTCGTCTCGCTCGGCGATCTCCGTGTCGTCGACGACGATGGGGTGACATTCCGCAGTCACCTCGACGGATCGCTCCATCGCTTCACGCCGGAGCACGCGATCGCCGTCCAGGAGGCGCTGGGGGCCGATGTGGCGGTGGCCTTCGACCAGCCGGTCCCGCCGTCGTCGAGCGCGCCAGGCGACGTCGTAGCCGCCGCGAGGCGGACGCACGCCTGGGCCGTCCGCTCGCTCGAGGCGCACACGCGGACCGACCAGGCGATCTTCGGCATCGTGCAGGGCGGGCTGGACCCGGCGTTGCGCGCGGAATCGACCCGCTTCGTGGCCGGGCTCCCCTTCGACGGGATCTGCATCGGGGGGCTGGCCGGTGACGAGACCGCCGCCGAACGGGAGGTCGTCCTCGAGACCGTGGTGCCGCTGCTACGAGAGGACCCCCGACCGCGCTACCTGATGGGTCTCGGGTCGCCGCTCGACGTCCTCGAGGCCGTCCACCGCGGGGTCGACCTGTTCGACTCGGTCCTGCCGGCTCGCGTCGCCCGCAACGGCCAGCTCTGGGTTCCGGGCGGGCGGCTCAACATCCGCAACGCTCGCTACCTCGACGACCCGACGCCGGTCCAGGAAGACTGCGCCTGCGTGCTCTGCCGGTCGTTCTCGCGGGCTTACCTAGCCCACCTGTTTCGGGCCGAAGAGCTCCTCGCCTACCGCCTCGCGACTTGTCACAACCTGACCTTCACCCTAGACTTCATGGCCAGGATCCGGACCGAGCTCAGGGCCGGGACATTCCCCGCCGCGCTTCCCGCCCTGCGCGCCTATGCCGCGCAGCAGCGCCGCGGTGAAGGCGCGGTGAAGCCGGCGTGAAGCGCGTTTCCGTACGCTCATCGACACCGGGAGGCGCACCAGATGGGGTCTCGGGACCGCCCTCATCGCGAGGCGAAAAAGAAGCCCAAGGACGCATCCCAGAAGCAGAGGATCCAGCCCTTCCTCGAACCGCCCACGAACGTCGAGCTGATCAAGCCGAAGCGAAAGCCGCGGGCCGTCGAGGAGGAGTCGGAAGAGACCTGAGCACCGGACGGGCGTCGCCACGACGTCCACTCCGGGGAGCCGGCGCGGAACGGACTGGAGCGTGACGAGATGGCGATGACCGGGGAACGCGGCGTCGAGCGCAACGGCGAGCGCGCGACAAGCGAGCGGGCGAAGGCCGTCGACGCGGCGATTCTCTCGATCGAGAAGCAGTTCGGGCGGGGCTCGATCATGCGGCTCGGTTCGGCCGAGCGCCAGCAGGTCGACTCCATCCCGACCGGCTCGATCGCCCTCGACCTCGCCCTCGGGGTGGGCGGCATCCCGCGCGGCCGGGTCACCGAGATCTTCGGGCCTGAGTCGTCGGGCAAGACGACCCTCTGCCAGCACATCCTCGCGGAGGCCCAGCGCCGCGGCGGCGTCGTCGCCTTCATCGATGTCGAGCACGCCCTGGACCCGGGCTACGCGCGCGCCTGCGGCGTCAACGTCGACGAGCTGCTGGTCAGTCAGCCCGACACGGGCGAGCAGGCCCTCGAGATCACCGAGACGCTCATCCGTTCGGGCGGAGTCGACTGCGTGGTCGTCGACTCGGTGGCGGCGCTGGTGCCGCGGGCCGAGATCGAAGGCGAGATGGGCGACTCGTTCGTCGGCGTGCAGGCGCGACTGATGAGCCAGGCGCTGCGCAAGCTCACCGGAGCGGTGAGCCGCTCGAACACCGCTCTCATCTTCACCAACCAGCTGCGCGAGAAGATCGGGGTGATGTTCGGCAACCCGGAGACGACTCCGGGCGGACGCGCCCTGAAGTTCTACGCCAGCGTCCGGCTCGACATCCGCCGCATCGAGACGATCAAGACCGGCACCGAGGCGATCGGCAACCGGGTGCGGGTGAAGGTGGTCAAGAACAAGGTCGCGCCGCCGTTCCGCGTCGCCGAGTTCGACATCATGTACGGCGAGGGGATCTCCCGTGAGGGCGGCCTCCTCGACGTCGGGGTGGCCATGGGCGTGGTGGCCAAGACGGGCGCCTGGTTCACGTTCGGCGAGACGCGTCTCGGTCAGGGCCGCGAGGCCGCCAAGGACTTCCTGAGGTCGAGCCCCGACATCGGCGCGGAGGTCGAGCGCCAGATCCGGGGCCGCATGAACGAGGTCCAGGTACCGGTCGAGGGGATCGAGGAGGCCGACTGAGCGGCCGATGAGGCCATACCGTCGGCGGGCGTCGCTCGCTGAGGCGCGCGAGCGGAACGCCGCAACCGAGGACCCCGAGGCCGTCCTCAAGGCCGCCGCACGCTTCCTCGAGGCCCGACCCCGGTCCGTCCACGAGGTCCGCCGCCGGCTGCTCGACGCGGGCTACCGGGCCGAGCTCGTCGACGCCGTAGTCGACCGGCTGGTCGAGTTCGGGATGCTCGACGACGAGGCCTTCGCCCGGGCATGGGTGGAGTCGCGCGACCGTGCCCGCCCACGCGGCCAGCGCGCGCTTCGACGTGAGCTTCGGCTGAAGGGGATCGATGCTGGGCTCATGGACCAGATCCTGACGGAGCGTGCCGCGGCCGATGGACCGCAGGCCGACGAGGCTGCCGACGAGGCCGCCGCCGAGCGGCTCCTCGCGCGGCGGGCCGCCGCTCTGGCTCGGATTGGTGACCCCGGCCTCCGTCGGCGGCGCGCCTACGCCCTCCTCGCCCGGAACGGCTTCGATCCCGAGATCGCCGCTCGGGTCGCCGCGCGCGTCGCCGCTCGACTGGCGGCCGACGCCAGCGAGTAGGACGCCGTACACGAGACGATCGTCGGGCGCGACGCCGGCCGACTGGCGCAGGACGGGCGTTTGACCACTTCCGGCGGTCGGCCGTAGGCTACGCCTGTCGGTCCGGAGGCTCGTGCGACACCGTCCAGGACGCGCTTGTCGTGCCGCACGGCCAGGATCCGGCCCAGGGTCGGGGACTTCGGACGCCGGAGTTCACGGCAGCTGGCCCGGCAGCCGGCCGCACACCGAGCACTCTTCACGATAATCGCAACCCTCGCACGCACCCCCGGTGGCCCTCCGGTCGGGTGGGAGGCCAGACAAGATGGATATCGTCGTCCTCGTGGCGGTGGCCGCCCTCGCCATCGTCGGCGGGGTTCTCTTCGGATTCCTCGCCCGCGGCGTCTGGGCGAGCCAGGCGATCAAGGCGGCCCAGGAGAAGGCCGCCAGGATCGTGGCCGAGGCTCGAGCCCAGCAGAAGGAGCTCATCCTCGAGGCCAAGGACGAGAAGCTTCGTCTTCAGGCAGAGGCCGAGGACGAGGCCCGCACCAGGCGCGGCGAACTGCCGAATCTCGAACGCCGCCTCCTCCAGCGCGACGAGCAGCTCGACCAGCGTACCGACATGCTCGAGCAGCGCGATCGCAAGGTCCTGGACCGCGAACGGGAGGTGGAGCGCGTACGCGAGGAGCTCGCCCGCGCCCACCAGGAGCAGGTGGCCGCTCTCGAGCGAGTCAGCGGGCTCTCGGCCGAGGAGGCCAAGGCGATCCTTCTCGACGCGGTGCGCGAGGAGGCCGAGCACGACGCCGTGCGCATCGCCCGAGCGATCGAGCGTCAAGCCAAGGAGGAGGCCACCGAGCGGGCCCGCGAAGTGATCGTGACCGCGATGCAGCGGGTGGCCGCCGACCACACGGCCGAGCACACCGTCTCGGTGATCCACCTTCCCTCCGACGAGATGAAGGGCCGGATCATCGGTCGCGAGGGACGCAACATCCGGGCGCTCGAGCAGGCGACCGGAGTCGACCTCATCATCGACGATACGCCCGAGACCGTGGTCGTCAGCGGCTTCGATCCCGTCCGCCGCGAGATCGCCCGGCTCGCCCTCACCAAGCTCATCCAGGACGGCCGCATCCATCCCGGTCGCATCGAGGAGGTCGTGGCGAAGTGCCGGGCCGAAGTCGATCTGGTGATCCGCCAGGCCGGCGAGCAGGCGGCCTACGACGCCGGGGTGCCGGGCCTGCCGCCCGAGATCATCCGGCTCCTCGGCCGGCTGAAGTACCGGACCAGCTACGGCCAGAACGTCCTCGCCCACGTCATCGAGACGAGCCGGCTCGCGGCCATCGTCGCCGCCGAGCTGGGGGCTGACGTCCAGATCGCCAAGATGGGCGGCCTGCTCCACGACATCGGCAAGGCGCTCGACCACGAGGTCGAAGGCCCCCATGCCGGCATCGGCGCCGCGGTCGCCCAGCGCCACAACCTCTCGATGAAGGTCGTCAACAGCATCGCCGCGCACCACCAGGAGGTCGAGTACGCCTGCATCGAGGCCCCGATCGTGCAGGTCGCCGACGCCATCAGCGCGTCCCGGCCGGGCGCCCGCGGTGAATCCACCGAGACCTACGTGAAACGGCTCGAGGACCTGCAGGCGATCGCCGACAGCTTCAGCGGTGTCGATCGATCGTTCGCCGTGCAGGCCGGCCGGGAGGTCAGGATCCTGGTGCGGCCGGACGAGATCGACGACCTCTCGGCGATGCGGCTGGCGCGCGACATCGTCCGCAAGATCGAGGAGAGCCTGACCTACCCGGGGCAGATCAAGGTCACCGTCATCCGCGAGACGCGGGCGGTGGAGTACGCCAAGTAGGCCGGCCGACAGCTCCGATCGACGGGGAACGGGAGGCGAAGACGGTGCGGCCCTGTCGCGTCCTCATGATCGGCGACGTCATCGGCAAGCCGGGCCGCCTGGTGATCGAGCGCTGCCTCCACGAGCTGCGCGCTGAGCTCGGCGCCGATTTCGTGACCGTCAACGGCGAGAACGTCGCGGGCGGCATGGGGCTGACGCCATCGACGGCCGACGCGCTCCTGCAGGCCGGAGTCGACGTGATCACGTCCGGCAACCACATCTGGGACAAGCGCGAGATCTACGCGTACCTCGAACGCACTGAACGGGTCCTGCGACCTCTCAACTACGGCACGCACGACGTCCCCGGCAGGGGATGGGGGATCTACCAGGCGCTCGACGGGACCGACCTCGCGGTGATCAACCTGCAGGGCCGGACGTTCATGACCCCCATCGAGAATCCGTTCACCGAGGCCGACCGCCTGCTCGATGAGTCGTCGGAGGCGTTGCCGCCGGTGCGCCTGGTCGATTTCCACTGCGAGATCACCAGTGAGAAGAACGCCCTGGGCGTCCATCTCGACGGCCGAGTCAGCGCCGTCATCGGCACCCATACCCACGTGCCGACCGCAGACGAACGGATCCTGCCCAAGGGAACCGCCTACCAGAGCGACGTCGGGATGACCGGGCCGCTCCACAGCATCATCGGGTTCGAGCCCCGCACGGTCCTGCCACGCTTCATCAATGCGCTGCCGACTCGCTTCGAGGTGGGCGACGGCCCGGTCGTGCTCAACGCCAGTCTCATCGACGTCGATCCGGCGACGGGTCGGGCCCTGGCAATCGAGCGGGTCCAGCGGCTCGTCGACCCCTGACCCGGCTGAGCGTGGCGCGCTACGGGCCCTTGCCGGACCCTGTCGTTCCCCCGGTTCGCTCGCCGGTCGACCTGCATACCCACACCCGCCGCTCGGACGGCGTGCTCGCGCCGGCGCAGCTCGCCGCGGCAGCGGCCGCCGCGGGCGTCCGCCTGTTATCCATCACCGATCACGACACCCTCGCGGGCTATCGAGAGCTGCGGGCTGGCGTTGACCTGCCGAGCGGGCTCGAGCTCGTCGCCGGAGTCGAGATCAACGCGATCGCCGAGGCCGTGCCCGACCTCTGGGAAGGGGAGCTCCACGTCCTCGGCTACGGAATGGACCCGAACGACGAGGCCTTCGAGGCAAGCCTGGCGACCCAGCGGAACGGGCGGGCGACCCGCTTCGTCGCCATGGTCGAGCGATTGCGCGACCTCGGGCTCCCCATCGACGCCGAAGTCGCCGCCCTCGACACGGGCGCCGGGGATGCCCTCGGGCGACCCACCGTCGCCCGCTGTCTGGTCGAGGCCGGCCACGCAACGAGTGTCGAGGACGCCTTTCAACGGATCATCGGCCGAGGGCGACCGGGTTACGTCGCTCGGGTCGGGCTCGCTGCGCCGGGCGCCATCCGCGCGATCCGGGCCGCCGGCGGCTTACCCGTGCTCGCTCACTTCTCGGAGGCTCCCGGCCGGATCCCCCTCCTGCGCGAGCTGCGCGAACTCGGCCTCGGCGGGCTGGAGGTTCACTACCGGTCGTTCGACCAGTCGACAGTCGCGGCCATGGCAGCCGTCGCCCGAGAGCTGGCGCTCGTCGCTACCGGTGGAAGCGACTACCATGGCGACACCGGCCCGTACGCCGACATCCACGCCGGCCTGTGGGTCCCCGCCCACGTCGGTGCCGACCTCCTCGAGCAGATCCGCGAGGCGTCCCCTTCCAGATGATCGATCGAGCCATCCGCCAGGCGCTGCCCGTCCTCGACGTCGCTCCGCCGCCCTCGACCCCAGGCCCGGCGACCCCGTTCATGCCGGCCGACCGGCGCCTGGTCGAGTTCCGCCCGGAAGGCCCCGAACTGCCGCGGTTCTTCGTGTGGACCCTGGGCTGCCAGATGAACCGCAGCGACTCCGAGGAGATGGCCGGGCGCCTGCTGAGTGTCGGCTGCCCCGAGGCCACGACCATCGAGACCGCCGACCTCATCGTCATCAACTCCTGCGCCATCCGCGAGACCGCCGAGCAGAAGGTGGTCGGTCGCCAGGGCTACCTCGCCGGGCTCAAGGTGAAGAACCCCTCGCTCCGCGTCGTCTTGACCGGCTGCGCCGTCCGCGAGCTGGACCGGGAAGGTCTCGGCCGGCGCTACCCGGCCGTCGACCTGTTCCTGCGGCCGGACGAGGAGCCTGAGCTCGTCGACCGCCTCGGCCTCGCCTCGGCGCAGGGCGCAATCGGGGCACTCGGACGACTCACCACCGGATCGCCCGCGAGCCCGAGCCTCCCTCTGGGGACGGTCGGGCGCACGACCCTCGTCGGACGCGCGACGGTGGGCGTTGCCGACAACCTGCCGGCGGTGAGGGCGGAGGCGGTGACCGCGGGCGCCATCCGGCGCGGGTCGCGGATCGGCGCCTGGCTGCCGATCGTCTACGGCTGCGACAAGACCTGCACGTACTGCATCGTCCCGTTCACCAGGGGGCCCGAGAGGAGCCGTCCCTTCGACGAAGTCGTCGACGAGGCCCGAGGCCTGGGGGCCGCCGGATACCGGGAAGTCACACTGCTCGGTCAGAACGTCAACAGCTACGGCCACGATCTGCCGCGCGAGCCGCGGTTCGCCCACGTCGACACGGAGCGATCGGTCGGCCGCCGTCTCGACCTCGTGGGTCGACCGGACCTGGCCGAGCTCATTCGGGCGATCGACGGAATCCGCGGGCCCGATGGGACTCCGGCCCTGCCGCGGCTGCGGTTCGTCACCTCTCACCCCTGGGATCTCTCGGATCGCCTGATCGAGGTGCTGGCCGCCTGTCCGTCGGTTTGCGAGCACCTCCACCTGCCCGTCCAGTCCGGCGACGACGGGATGCTCCGTCGCATGGGGCGCCAGTACTCGATCGCCCACTACCTCGAGCGCCTGGAGCGCATTCGGGCGGCCGTGCCCGGGGTCGCGATCTCGACCGATGTCATCGTGGGCTTCAGTGGCGAGACCGAGGCCGAGTATCAGCAGACGCTGAGGCTCCTCGAGACCGTCCGCTACGACCAGGTCTTCGCTGCCGCCTACAGCGAGCGGCCGGGGACGCCGGCCACCCGACTCGCCGACGACGTCCCCCCGGGCGAGAAGCGTCGTCGCCTCAACGCCCTCCTGCAGCTCCAGGAAGGCATCGGGCACGAGCGGAATCGGGCCTGGATCGGGCGGACGGTCCAGGTCCTCGTGGACGGCATCGACCCGCCACGAGCCCACGATCATGACCTCGACGAGGCCCCCGGACGCGGGACCCATCCGCCTACCGCCGAGTCGCCCGACACCGATCGCGGGGCAGACCTCCGACTGGCCGGCCGGACCCGGGAGAGCAAGCTCGTGCATCTCGATGGACCGGCCGAGCTGCTCGGGCGCCTGGTCGCGGTCACCATCGAGCATGCCGGACCGTTCTCACTCCGCGGGCGCCTCGCCTGAGCAGCCTGCTGCGGGCCGCTCCGGCGTCGTCGCGGGCCGAGCCCGAGGGGCACCCACCCCTCATCGTCCTGGGCGGGCCGACCGCCACCGGCAAGACGGGCCTCTCGCTGCGCCTGGCAGAGGCGCTGGCTCGCGACGGGATCGGCGCCGAGATCATCTCTGGCGACTCGCGCCAGGTCTACCGCGGTCTCGACATCGGCACGGCCAAGGCGACGCCGGCCGAACGGGCCCGAGTACCCCACCACGGGCTCGATCTCGTCGAGCCCGACTCCGCCTTCACCGTCGGCGATTTCGTGATCCACGCGCGGGCGGCTCTTGCCGCGATCGCCGATCGAGGCCGGGTCGCCCTCCTGGTCGGCGGGACCGGCCTGTACTTGCGCGCGGTCGGACGCGGGCTCGACCTCGACGGCCTGCCCAGCGAGTCCACCCTCCGGGCGTCGCTCGAGCTTGATCTGGTGCGCCAGGGCCTGGAGTCACTCGTCGAGCGACTGGCGGCGATCGCGCCGACCCTGGCCGGCAGCGTCGATCTCCACAACCCCCGACGGGTCGTGCGCGCACTGGAGATCGCCTTGCTGGGCGGCGACCGGCCTCGGCCGGCGTTCCGCGGCTACCCGGGCCCCAGCCTGTGGCTGGGCCTGCACGTGGAGCCGGCCGAGCTGCGCCTCCGGATCATCGATCGGGCCCGGGCGCAGTTCGCGGCCGGCCTCGTAGACGAGGCGGCATCGCTCCTGCGGCGCTTTCTCGCCGATCTGCCCTGCTTCTCCGCGATCGGCTACCGCGAGGCGTTTGCCGTCCTGCGGGGCGAGCTGACCCTCGAGGCCGCGATCGAGCTGGACGCGCAGCGCAACGCCGCCTTCGCCCGGCGCCAGCGGACCTGGTTTCGCTCGGAACCCGACATCGCGTGGCTCGAAGCGACCGAATCCGACCCCTTGCCAGCGGCCCACGCGGCGACGGTCGCCCGGTTCCTCTCGCGAGCCCGCCGATATCCTGCCGGCATGGCTGCCACGCGGACGATCGATCTCGCACCGCCAGTCGAGCGGGCCTTCCTCGTTGCCGTCGACACCGGGGACGACCCCGGCTGGACCGCCGAGGACTCGATCGGTGAGCTTGCCAGCCTCGCCGACACGGCGGGGGCCGAGGTCGTCGGGGCCGAATGGCAGAACCGCCGCCACGTCGACCCCAACTGGTACGTCGGCAAGGGCAAGGCGGAGGAGCTCCTGGCCGCCAAGAGCGAGACCGGCTTCGACCTCCTCGTCGCCGACGACGAGCTCTCGCCGGGCCAGCAGCGGGCCCTCGAGAACCTCCTCAAAGTCAAGGTCATCGATCGTTCGCGACTGATCCTCGACATCTTCGCCCAGCATGCCCGCACCCACGAGGGCCGCCTCCAGGTCGAGCTCGCCCAGCTCGAGTACCAGCTGCCCCGCCTGACGCGGCTGTGGACCCACCTCTCGCGGACGGGCGGCGGGATCGGCACCCGAGGCCCGGGTGAGTCCCAGCTCGAGACCGACCGGCGCATCATCCGGGAGCGGATCAAGAAGATGAAGGAACGCGTCGATCAGGTTCGCCAGCAGCGCGCCATCGCGGCCCGCGGGCGCGATCGACGCCTGATGACCACCGTGGGCATCGTGGGCTACACCAACGCCGGCAAGTCCACGCTCCTCAACGCGCTGGTCGGTGAGGAGGTCGCCCGGGCGGAGGACCGGCTCTTCGCCACGCTGGACCCGACGAGCCGCCAGGTTCGCCTCGGCGACGGCCAGGCGGCCATCGTGACCGACACCGTCGGCTTCATCCACAAGCTCCCGCACCAGCTGATCGACGCCTTCCGGGCGACCCTCGAGGAGGTCAATCGCGCCGACGTGCTCATCGAGGTGGTCGATGCCGCCGATCCGCACTTCCGCGAGCACCGCACCACGGTCCAGGCCGTTCTCGAGGAACTCGGCGCCGGCGACAAGCCGCGGCTGGTGGCCTACAACAAGGCCGACCTCGTCGACCGCGCGGCGGGCAACGGACCGGTTCCGGCGCCGATCGTGGCCGGCTCGGTATTCGTCAGCGCGCTGACCGGTTACGGTCTCGACGAGCTGCGGACCGAGCTTGCAGCGCTCCTGGCTTCGCTCTGGGTCGAGGTCGACGTCGCCGTTCCCTACGCGGCCGGCAGCCTGCTCGCCCGAATCCGCGAACGGGGCACGGTCGAGCTCGAGTACGGGGAACGGGACGTCCGGGTGCGCGGTCGGGTGGCGCCCTCGCTGGCCGGCGAGCTCGAGGCGGCCGCGGGCGGCTGGCGCGAGGCGTTGTCGGGCCGGTCGTGAGTGGCGAGGCCGGCGTTGTGCGGCGAGCCGGCCGTCGGCGGCTGGCAGCCGACGCGACCCTGATCTGGTCGCTCGCGGAAGGGCGCCGGGGACGCCGCTGGCGGACCGTCGTCGCGGCAGGGGACACGATCCTCCAGGCGTTGTTGCTCGAGCTGGACCGGGACGGGCGGCCGACGCGCCTGGAGCTCGCCACGGCGGCCGGGATGCTGACCCTCCACCCCGAGGCGGACGGCTCGGCGATCCACGGCAACGTCGTCGGCCAGGCCGGGGTGAGCCCACTCGCGTTCGCCTGGAGCCCCGCGACCGAGCTGGAGATCGCGAGGGCGCCGCTTGGGGCCGCGGTCGCCGCTCGCCGTCTCGCCGGCCGCGTCCCCATCGGGGGAGCGGTCGAGATCCCCGTCCTGGCCATCGACGCGGACCTCGGGGTCAGCGAGGGGCGCCGGGTCCTGCGTCGCCTGAGCGCCTCGGGCTGGCGGCTCGAAGGCTCCGGCGACGAGCGGCCGGCCAGCGTGTTCACCCTGGATTCCGACGGTGTGCCCGCCGCCCTGGTCGAAGCTGGTGACGTTCGCCGAGCGGGGCAGCCGCCTGCGGCGATTGCCGCCGAGGGCGATGCCGATTGGCCGCTGGAGCCCGAGGCGCGGACTCGGCCCGGGCCACTCCCGGCACGCCCGGCGTAAAGCAGGGAAGAACGCAGAATGTTGGCAGCCGGTGGATAACCGCCAAACCGCGCTTAGGCCGGCTCGGAAACTCGTGGATAAGCTCCTTGCGGGCCCGGGGGCCCGACCCGTACTGTTCGTCTTGCCCGGAGGGGCCAAAGGACCGATACCGGACTCGCTGGTCTTTGATCGGCGGGGACGATGCACGGACCGGTGGTTCCTCCGGGCGCTTTGTTGTGTCCGGGCCGGCCAGACGCGGCGCCGCCGTGGACGGAGGGTAGCCACCTCAGGTAAGCCTGCGCAGCCCGGAGTAGCCGAGATGGCGGATTCCGGCCAGCGACTCGGGGGCTGCGGATCGGGCGGTTCGTTCGCGGGCGGCCTGGGGGAGCGCCTCGATTTGCTCGGCGACGAGGTTGACGAGGGCCCCATCCCGCTGCAGGTAGCCTTCGACGAGCAGCAGGGCATGACGCCTGACCACGCCCCGGAGAGCTCGTCCCGGGTACGGGCGTCCTCGCCGCGTGCGTCCCGGGAGCGTTCGGCGGCTGGCTGCTCCTCCTCCGCGAGTTCGGGACATGGCGCCTCGAGGACGTCCTCGAGTTCGCGATCGGCTATGCCGACCACGGCTATCCGCTCCACGAGCGCATCCGTGCGACGATCGAGCTGAACGCGGAGCTCCTCGCGACCTGGCCCGGATCGCGCGATCTCTACCTCCCGCCTCCCGAGCCCGGTGCGCTCTTCCGCAACCCCGCGCTCGCCGCCACCTATCGGCGAATCGTCGACGAGAGCCGCGGTGGGTCGCGCGCGGACGAGATCGAGAAGGCGCGACTCGCGTTCTACGAGGGCTTCGTCGCCGACGAGATCGATCGCTTCAGCGCGAGCGAAGGCGGCCTGCTCACCGGCACGGACATGGCGGCGTGGCGCGCGACGGTCGAGCCGGTCGTGATGCTCGACTACCGCGGGCTGACCGTCTGCAAGACACGGCCCTGGGCGGCCGGCCCGGTCGGTCTGCAGCAACTCGCGCTCCTGCGCGGCTTCGACCTCGCGGAGCTGACGAGCGCCGAGTTCGTCCACGTCGTCGTCGAGTGCGGGAAGCTCGCGTTCGCCGATCGCGACGCTCTATACGGCGACTCCGACGACGTCCCGCTCGAGATGCTGCTCTCGGCCGGCTACAACGACGAGCGACGCGCGCTCGTCGGCGACGACGCGTCTGGCGACTACCGCCCCGGCAGCGGCCGGCTCCCGTCGCTGCACGCAGCCGAAGCGACGGTCGGCTCGGGCGAACCCGGACGTGGAACCGTCCATCTCGACATCGCCGATCGCTTCGGGAACCTGATCTCGGCGACGCCGAGTGGCGGCTGGCTCCAAAGCTCGCCGGTGATCGCCACGCTCGGCTGGCCGCTCGGAACGCGTGCGCAGATGTTCTGGCTCGAGGAGGGGCTGGCATCGTCACTGCGGCCCGGGACGCGCCCTCGCACGACGCTCTCCCCGGGCCTTGCGCTACGCGACGGCAAGCCGTACCTCGCGTGGGGAACGCCAGGCGGGGACCAGCAGGAGCAATGGGCGCTGCACGCGTTCGTCCGCCACGTCGATCTCGGGATGAACCTGCAGGAGGCGATCGACGCGCCGGAGTTCCACACCGACCATCTCATCTCGTCGTTCTTCCCGCGCGGGTTCGTACGGAAGTCGCTGGCGCTCGAGTCGCGATTCGATTCGCGGACGATCAAGGACCTCCAGCGGCGCGGGCACGACGTGTCGCTGTGGCCCGCGTGGTCGGCGGGGCGCGTGACCGCCGTGGCGCGGGAGCCGGACGGCCTCCTCCGCGCGGGCGCGAACCCGCGCGGGATGCAGGGCTACGCGGTCGGCCGGTAGCGTCTCGCGGCGTGGCCGGGGAGCGCACGCGCACCTACACCTGGGACGATCCGTTCGCGCTCCGCGATGCGATGGCAGGGCGCTCGGGTCTCGAGCTCATGCAGCTAATGGCTACGGGCGAGCTCCCGCCTCCGCCGATCGCGAAGACGCTCGGCTTCAGGCTGGTCGAGGCCGAGCGAGGACATGCCCTCTTCGAGTGCGAGCCGGCGGAGTACCACTACAACCCGATCGGCATCGTTCACGCGGGTCTCGCGATGACGCTGATGGACTCGGCGATGGGCCTCGCGTTCGTGACGACGCTCGACGAGCCCGTCGGCTGGACGACGCTCGAGGTGAAGGCGAACTTCACGCGTGCGCTCACGGTCGACACAGGTGCCGTGCGCTGTACCGGATCGGTGATTCATCCCGGTCGCCGGGTCGTGACGACCGAGGCGCGGATCGAGGACTCCCACGGCCGCCTGTGTGCACACGGCACGAGCACGATCCTGGTGCTCGACGGGTGACGGCGGTACCCTGAGGCGATGCGCCGCGACGGCAAAGGCTCCTCGCTGTCCCCGGTATCCGGGCGGCGCCGCAGCGCGTAGCTGACGGGCGCCGCGACGACTCCTCCCGCTAGACTCTCGCGCGATGGATCCGCGCTACACCCCGACAGACGTCGAGACCCGCTGGCAGGAGACGTGGGAGGCAGAGGGCCTCTACGGAGCCGGTGCGGGCGCGCACCGCGAGGAGACGTTCGTCGTCATGCACCCGCCGCCGAACATCTCCGGCTCGCTGACCATCGGTCACGTGCTTCAGCTCTCCCTCGAGGACACGCTCGTCCGCTGGCACCGGATGCGCGGGTTCGACACGCTCTTCCAGCCCGGCTACGACCACGCCGGGATCTCGACCTGGGCGGCAATCGGGCGGACGCTCGCGAAGGAGGGGAAGAGTCAACGCGACCTCGGTCGCGAGGGCTTCGACGCCTACGTTCAGGACTGGCTCACTCGCTACGGCGGAACGATCATGGCGCAGTTTCGACGCGTCGGCGCCTCGCTCGACTACGCACGCACGCGCTTCACCATGGACGACGGCTACTACCGCGCAGTCGTCCGCTGGTTCGTCCATCTCTACCGCCGCGGATGGATCTACCGCGACAACCGGATCTCGAACTGGTGCCCGCGCGACCGAACGGCGCTTTCCGACCTGGAGCTCGAGCCGGAGGAGGTCGACGACACACTTTCGTACATCCGGTACCCGCTCGTCGACGGTAGCGGCTACGTGACGATCGCGACCGTGCGCCCCGCGACGATCCTCGCCGACGTGGCGGTCGCCGTCCACCCAGGCGACGAGCGCTACCGCGAGCTCGTCGGCAAGGACGTAATCGTGCCCTTCGTCGAGCGGAAGGTGCCCATTGTCGCGGACGAACAGGTCGACCCCGAGTTCGGTACCGGCGCGCTCAAGGTCACACCCGGCCACGATCCGATGGACTTCGAGATCGGACGTACGCACGGCCTGCCCGAGCTCGCCGTCATCGGCCTCGATGGACGCATGAGCGCGGCGGCGGGAGAGCTCGTCGGCCTGACACAGGACGAGGCGGGCGAGCGCGTGCTCGCATGGGCGCGCGGGCGAGAGCTCCTCGAGCGTCAGGAGCCCTACCGCCATGCGGTCCCGACGTGCGAGCGCTGTCACACGCGGGTCGAGCCGCTGATCATGCTCCAGTGGTGGTGCGCGATGGACGAGCTGGCGGCTCCGGCCATCGCCGCCGTCGAGGACGGCCGCGTCCGCTTCACGCCGGAACGCTTTGCGCGCGTCTACCTCGACTGGATGCGGAACGTCCGTCCCTGGTGCATCTCGCGGCAGATCTGGTGGGGCCACAGGATCCCCGTCTGGTACTGCCCCGACGGGCACCTCACGGTCGAAGAGGAAGCGCCGAGCGCATGCGCCGAGTGTGGCTCGGCCGAGCTGCACCAGGACGACGACGTGCTCGACACGTGGTTCTCCTCGGCGCTCTACCCGTTCGCGACCCTCGGCTGGCCGGACGAGACGCCGGAGCTCGAGACGTACTACCCCGGCGCCGTGTTGACGACCGCGCGGGACATCATCTTCCTCTGGGTCGCGCGCATGATCTTCTCCGGGCTCGAGCTGCTCGAGCAGAAGCCTTTCCACGACGTCTTCATCCACTCGACGTTGCTCAACCCCGAGGGGCGGCGCATGTCGCGGACCCTCGGCACTGGCATCGACCCTGAGGACGCACTCGAGCCGTACGGCGCCGACGCTACCCGGTACGGGCTGGTCAAGGTCACCTCGACACAGGACGCGCGCTTCTCATTCGACTCGATCGAGGAGGGCCGCCGGCTCGCGATCAAGCTCTGGAACGTTGCACGGCTGATCCTGGCGAATGCTGGTGACGTGAAGCCAGAGGAATCGCCGAGGGAGCTCGAGGAGCGCTGGATCCTCGCCCGGCTGGACGCCGCGCGAGCCGAGCTCGAAGACTGCTTGGGCCGTCTCGACCTCGCGCCGGCTGCCGCGATCCTCTACCACCTCACGTTCGACGACTTCTGCGACTGGTACGCGGAGGCAATCAAGCCGCGGCTCTACGACAGCGACGAGGCGGCCATCGCGACGGCGCTTGCGGCGCTCGAGCGGCTTCTCGCGCTGTTGCATCCCGTGATGCCGCACGTCACGGAGGAGATC
This sequence comes from uncultured Chloroflexia bacterium, assembly GCA_963712585.1. Lineage (GTDB taxonomy): Bacteria > Chloroflexota > Limnocylindria > Limnocylindrales > CSP1-4 > CAVQIH01. Next base: position 4,198 of record CAVQIH010000015.1, on the reverse strand, counting down.
TGGTCGCAGCTTCCGGGACGCGAGGCACGGCTCATCGTGTCGCCGTGGCCCGAACCCGACCCCCGCTTCGGCGCCGAGGCCGGCGCCCTCGACCGCGTCCAGGAGGCGGCGCAGATCTTCCGCCGGAGCGGCGTGCAAGTCGAGCTCGCGTCGGACGACGAGCGCCGGATCTTCGCCGCGGTCGTGCGTCCCGACCGCGCCCGTGTCGACGGCAATCGCGATGCCGAGCTCGAGCGGCTGCGCAAAGAGGTCGCGCGCGCGGAGGGGATGCTCGCGAACGACCGCTTCGTGCAGAACGCGCCGGCAGCCGTCGTGACCGCGGAGCGCGACAAGCTCGAGCGCTACCGTTCGGAGCTCGCCGCCCTCGAAGCCTGACCGGACGGCACGTCTCGATCCCTCGCGCTAGATCTTGCCGGCGGCGCGCCACTTCGCCCAGATCCGCTGCATCTCGGCCGCGGTCGAGCGAACCGACTCGTCGGCGGTCGCGGCCCTGCGACACCTGGGCGAACATGCGCGGAACGAGGTACGTGTCGAGCACCTCCTGCACGGCTGCGTTCGCAGTACCCGGGGTAGCCGACGTTCCGGGTGTACTTCGAGGCCACGGTCGTCAGGATCGAGTACTTGCCCTTCGGCGGACGCGTGTTCCTTGGCGGCGGTCGCGTAGATCTCGCTCCAGCGGTGCCGCGCCGGGGAAGGTCGGGAAGTTGAACAAGTTCGGACGCGGCGATCGCGTCGCTCGACGCGATGCACAGGTCGGCGACGAACCGCTCGGCGGCCGTCTCTGTTCTTCGCGAACTTCCAGACCGAGTAGACGCCCGTGTACTGGCCGACGGACGATCCTTCCGCGCGGCCCGTGCGGGACGGGCCACGAGCCACAGGTCCTTCGAGAACGGGATCCCGAGGTCCTCCGCCCGCCGAATCGGCGGAGATCGCGTTCATGACGAGCGAGCCCTCGCCCGCCGAGGATGAACTGGTTGTTCGACTCCGGCTTCCACGAGAAGACGGCGCTCTCCTGGCCCCGCGCGTGGAGATCGGCCATGAACGCGACCGCCTCGACCGTGTTCGGGCTGTCGAGCGCGAGCGCGCCCGACGTCGTCCTGGAGGAACGAGCCGAAGCACATGAGGAAGGAGAGCAAGCGCCATGTTCGAGTCGGGCTCGCTCGCCTGGCCGAGGCCGATCGGATGGCCGACCTCCTTCAGCGGGGCGCCGCGTCGCGCACGTGCTCCCACGTCGCCGGCGACTGGCCGATCGAGTTCCAGAGGTCGTGGCGCCAGATCATCGGTGCGGGGACGAGAGTAGTCGGAGACGCCGAAGTACTTCCGCGTCTTCGGGTTGAACGTGCTCCGCCGACCGAGATCGCCGTAGCGGCCGACCGCGCGCTCGATCTCGCTCACGATCGACTGCGTGGTCGATCACCTGATCCTCGTACCGCGCCGGAGGCGAGAGGAAGCCGAAGATGTCGTGACCGCGCTGTGCCTTCACCTCGGAGGCGGCGAGGGCGGGAAGCTCCGTGTACGGCTCGCGCTCGATCGCGACCTCGACGTCGTTGCGCTCTCCCCAGTCGCTCGAGCCCACGTTCGGAACCAGGCGTCGTAGCGTGGGACGACGTGCGCCCACTGGACGATGGAGAGCTCTGCCCGCGAGCTAGCGGCCCGCTGTGCCGGAGTGGGCCGGCGAATGCATACGGCGGCGGACGCTCCACCGACCGCAATCGCGGCAGCGGCCAGCTCCGGCGCGCCGCCGAAGAAGCTGCGACCGCGTGACCGTGTCGGCGGGCGGACGTCGCTCACCACGGCAGCGTCCATGATCGGCGTCGTTCGTGAGCGCGAAGACGGAGTCGAGCGGCGCCGAGATCTCGATCGCCCCGTTCGCGTCCGTGGTCGAAGAACCCGGCGTCGACGTTCGTGCCGCTGCCGTCCCCGTTCCAGACGAGGAGTCGGAAGAACGCGTTCGGCGGGCAGGCCGCCGAGCGTGATACGGTCACGGGCGCGTTGGAGGTCGTCGCGATCGCTCCACCTGCCGTGTCGAGGCCGAGGATCGTGATGTCGTTCGCCGGCGACACGTACGCGGTCACCAGCTTCGGCGATCGTCCGACGCTCCCGGTCGGCACGACGTCGACGATGCTGTCCGCCGCGTGGCTCGCGTCGTCCGCGTCAGCAGCTGCAGAGCGTTGTAGACCGGTCGCGCCGGCCAGCCCTCGGCCCCGGGGCCGAGCGACGAGAATCCTGTGTGCCCGCGTCGTACTTGGCCGGATACACGTCCCACTTGACCGTGCCCGAGTAGCCGAGCTGCGCGGCGCGGATGTTGAACCAGGCCTGCTGGAACGCGGCTCGTCTCGGTGGCCGACATCCGGTTCCATCCGGCCAGAAGCCCGGATCGAAGCTCGACTTCACCCTCGAACGTGCTCGAGGCCGCGGACGCCGAACTCCGTGACGTAGAGCGGGCCGGTGCTGCTCGGCCGGAATCGAGCTCACGATCGCCTCGCACCTCGCGCGAGGAGCCGCTCGTCGATCTTGTCCGGTGTCCCAGAAGTCCCAGTAGACGTGCACCGACCACGCATCGAGCAGGTCGCCCATGTGGCTCGCCATGTACCGCAGCCACTCGGCCTGGGAGGCGCCCGTGCTCGGAGCGCGTGAGGTCTCCGCCCATGAACCGAATGCGATCGCGCACGCCGCGCTCGACGAGCAGCCGGTGGAGCGAGCGGTACACCTGCTCGTACTCCGCGAGCGTCCGTCTGGTCGTGTTCGGCTCGTTGAACATCGTCACCCAGAGTGCGCGCGATGACCGTGGACCTCCAGCGAGCTCGGCGAGCTCGTCGGCGAACCGTCGGCATGTTCCGCATCGCGAACTCGAACGTGCTCCCCTGCCACGTGATGTTGATCTCCGCATCCGCGCGCTCGGCGAGCCTGACCGTCCGCTCGAACGAGCTCATGCGATCCTCGTTCGTCCATTCGGACGTGTTGAAGAAGATGCGGACGAGCTGAGGCCGGAGAGCGACGACCTTCGCCTCCATCGGCGAGGTGCGGCGGCGGTCCGCTGATCTTCGCGTAGACGTGCTGGTTCAGCTGGCCGCCGTAGCCGCCGAAGCTCCCCGTGACACCACGCGACGAATCGAGCCGGAACTCGGCCGCGCTCGTCGCGGCTTGCCCGACCGTGGCGCCCGTCTGGATGGCGCCGAGCGCCACGGCGCTCACGAGAAGGACGAGCCGCGTCGCTCTCGCCCGCGTCCCGGTGGTCACCTGCCCGTGAGCCCTGGGTGCGCTCGATGTCATGCGGCCCTCCTGTTGCGTCATCGCGACTCTACGCCTACGCGCACCATCGTCAAGGCGCCTCAAGAAATCCTCAAGACGATGGTCACCGACCTACGATCCGCCCGTGACAGCCGTCGAGTGGCTCGACGCGATGAGCCCGTGGCCGCGCGGCGGCTTCGGGCTCGAACGCATGCGCGCCTTGCTCGAGGAACTCGGGAACCCGCAGGGAACCTACCCGGCCATCCACGTGGTGGGCACGAACGGGAAGTCGACCGCGACGATCACCATCGAGCAGTTCCTGCTCACCGAAGGGCTCTCCACCGGGGCGACGATCTCGCCGCACGTCGCGGGCTGGAGCGAGCGGATCCGGCTGAACGGGGAGGAGGCGGACTTTGAGGCGGCGGTCGCACGTGTCCGTTCGGACGCCGAGCGGCTCGGCGCGACGCAGTTCGAGATCGTCACGGCCGCCGCGCTGCAGGCGTTCGCCGACGCAGAAGTCGACGTGGCCGTCGTCGAGGCGGGGCTCGGAGGCCGCCACGACGCGACGAACGTCCTTCGCACACGCGTCGTCCTGCTCACCAACGTCGGACTCGAGCACACGGACGTCCTCGGCGACACGCTCGAGGCGATCGCAACCGAGAAGCTGGCGGTCGCCCCGGCCGACGCGATCGTCGTGCTCCCCGACGACACGTACGCACATCTCGTCCCCGGGCGTGAGATCCGCTTCGGCGGCGCACGAGAGGCCGCGGAAGCCTTCGTGGGTCACGAAATTGCCGCCGCGCCACAGGTCGCGCTCCCCGGCCGCCTCGAGCGGCGCGACGGCGAGATCCGGGACGGCGCTCACAATCCCGACGGTGCGCGTCACCTGGTGGAGCAGCTCGACGGCGTCGACTATACGGTCGTCGCCTCGATCCTCGCCGACAAGGACGTGGACGCGATGTTGCGG
>CAVQIH010000014.1:0-59068 GCA_963712585.1 uncultured Chloroflexia bacterium | reverse complement strand
CGGGCGGTGCCCTCGACCTGCCGCATCGCGGCCTCGATGTCGTTGGCGTTCAGGTCGGCGAGCTTGACGGTCGCGATCTCGCGGAGCTGGTCGCGGGTGATCGTGCCGGCCGTCTCGAGGCCCGCCGTCGCCGAACCCCGGTCCACCCCGGCTGCCTTGCGGAGCAGGTCCGCGGCCGGCGGGGTCTTGAGGACGAAGGTGAACGAGCGATCCTCGAAGATCGTGATCTGGGCCGGGATGATCTGCCCGACCTTGTCAGCGGTCTTCTCGTTGTACGTCTTGGTGAACTCGACGATGTTGATGCCGTGCGGGCCGAGGGCGGTGCCTACCGGCGGCGCCGGGGTCGCCTTGCCGGCCGGCAGCTGGAGGGTGAGGACGATGCGGATCTTCTTGGCCACGGTGGGACGGGTTCCTTTCGCTCAGAGCTTCTCGACCTGCAGGAGGTCGAGCTCGACGGGCGTCTCGCGGCCGAAGATGCTCACGAGGACCTTCACCTTGTTGCGCTCGGGATCCAGCTCGTCGACAGTGCCGACGAACTCGGCGAACGGCCCGTCGGTGACCCGCACGCTCTGGCCCTTCGTGAACGCGACGCGGTACTTCGGCGTCTCTACGCCCATCTGGCGAAGGATCGCCTTGACCTCGTGCTCCTCGAGCGGGATCGGCTCGCTGCGAGCGCCCGGCAGGTTGCCGGTGCCGACGAAGCTCGTCACGCCCGGCGTGTTCCGGACGACGTACCACGACTCGGGGTCGTAGATCATCTCGACGAGGACGTAGCCGGGGAACACCTTCTTCTGGACGGTGTGCCGCTGGCCCTGCTTGATCTCGATCTCATCCTCCATCGGGACGAGGACCTGGAAGATCTTGTCCTCCATGCCCATCGACTCGATGCGATGCTCGAGGTTCGCCTTGACCTTGTTCTCGTAGCCGGAGTACGTGTGGATGACGTACCAGCGCTTGTCGGGGGCGCGAACGATCTCGGTCACCATGGTTCCCCTACGCGGCGCCGGGGGTGATGAGCTGGATCACCAGGGTAAAGATGTAGTCCCAGACCGCGATGAAGATGCCGATCGCGGCGCTCACGATGAAGACGAGCACGGTCAGGTTGCGCACCTGGTCCCGGGTGGGCCAGGCGACCTTCTTGAGCTCGGACCAGGATTCCTGTAGGTAGCGTCGGAGACGGCGCACGGTGTGGTTACTTGCTCTCTAGCTGTGGGGAGGAGGAGTGGCAGGGGCGATAGGACTCGAACCTACAACCGCCGGTTTTGGAGACCGGTGCTCTGCCAATTGAGCTACACCCCTGTGGGTCTCAGCCTACTTCGCCTCCCGGTGCAGCGTGTGACGACGCTCCCGCGGACAGTACTTCCGAAGCTCGATCCGGTTCGGGTCGTTTCTCTTGTTCTTGCGCGTCGTGTACGTCCTCGTCCTGCACTCGGTGCAGGCAAGCTGGACGATCGGGCGATTCTCTGCTCCCTTGGCCATCTCGTCCCTACTCGGTGATGGCCACGATGGCACCGGCGCCGACGGTCCGGCCACCCTCGCGGATGGCGAAGCGCTGGCCGACCTCGAGGCCGATCGGGGTGATGAGCTCGACGGTCATGTCGACGTTGTCGCCGGGCATGATCATCTCGGCCCCCTCGGGGAGGCCGATGGCGCCCGTGACGTCCGTCGTGCGGAGGTAGAACTGGGGCCGGTAGCCGTTGTAGAACGGGGTGTGCCGGCCGCCCTCCTCCTTGGTGAGGACGTAGACGCGGGCGGTGAACTTCGTGTGGGGCTTGATGCTCCCGGACTTGGCCAGGACCTGGCCCCGCTCGATGTCGTCGCGCTCGATGCCCCGCAGAAGGCAGCCCACGTTGTCGCCGGCGCGTCCCTCGTCGAGGAGCTTCTTGAACATCTCGACGCCGGTGACCACGATCTTGCGGGTCGGGCGGATGCCCACGATCTCGACCTCGTCGCCGACCTTGACGATGCCGCGCTCGATGCGCCCGGTGGCGACGGTGCCCCGGCCCTTGATCCCGAAGACGTCCTCGACCGGCATGAGGAAGGGCTTGTCGACGGCCCGCTCGGGGGTCGGGATGTAGGAGTCGACCGCGTCCATCAGCTCCTGGATGCAGGCGTAGGCGGGGTCGTCGACGCCGCCGGTGGCCTCGAGGGCTTTGAGGGCGGAGCCGCGGACGACGGGGATGTCGTCGCCCGGGAAGTTGTACTTGGACAGGAGCTCGCGGACCTCGAGCTCGACGAGGTCGAGGAGCTCGGGGTCGTCGACGGCGTCGACCTTGTTGAGGAAGACGACCATGTAGGGCACCTCGACCTGGCGGGCCAGGAGGATGTGCTCCCGGGTCTGGGGCATGGGGCCGTCGGTGGCGGCCACGACGAGGATCGCCCCGTCCATCTGGGCGGCGCCGGTGATCATGTTCTTGATGTAGTCGGCGTGGCCCGGGCAGTCGACGTGGGCGTAGTGGCGGGCGTCGGTCTGGTACTCGACGTGGGCGATCGCGATCGTGATCCCCCGCTCGCGCTCCTCGGGGGCGTTGTCGATCGAATCGAAGGCGCGGAACTCCGACCCGCCCTTGAGGGCGAGGTACTTCGTGATCGCCGCGGTCAAGGTCGTCTTGCCGTGGTCGATGTGACCGATCGTGCCGATGTTGACGTGCGGCTTCGTCCGCTCGAACTTCTTCTTCGCCACGTGCGTCGTCTACCTACCTCTGGGGGCCGATTGGAGAGGGATGGAGCCCAGAATGGGACTTGAACCCATGACCTCATCCTTACCAAGGATGTGCTCTGCCAACTGAGCTATCTGGGCCCGGGATTCCGGTGCCGGTATGGTGGTGGGCAGGAGAGGAATTGAACCTCTACAGTCGAAGACGGCTGATTTACAGTCAGCTGAGCTCACCACCTGCTCAACCTACCCATGGGAGCGACCGCCGAGTGGGCTGCGGCACCCGTGGTGCACCCGGACGATCACAGCTGTTCAGTTGGAGCCGACGACGGGACTCGAACCCGGAACCGGCGGTTTACAAAACCGCTGCTCTACCAATTGAGCTACGTCGGCGGGCGCAGGACAACACCGCAGTCGTCTCCGAGGCGCAACGGCCATCATATTCGGGCAGGCGGATCACGGTCAAGCGTGCCCGGCCTCCGGGTCGTGGCCGGTCTCGGCGTCGGTCCCGGATTCGGTCGCCTCCTCACCGCCCGACTCCTCGGCGAGCCCGCGCTGCGCGGCCGACTCGAAGAGGAGCACCGAGCCCGCAACCGCCGCGTTGAGCGACCCGATCCGGCCGCGCATCGGGATCCGGACCAGGAGATCGCAGCGGCGGCGGATCGCGGGGGACAGGCCCCGGCCCTCGCTCCCGACGACCAGCACGAGCGGCCCCCGGAGATCCGCCTGGCGGTAGGTCAGGGCTGCCCCGGCGTCCGTCCCGACCACCTGGAGGCCCCGCGCGTGCAGGTCGGCGAGCGTTCCGGGAAGGTCGTCGACGGCGGCCAGCAGCAGGTGCTCGGTCGCGCCGGCCGACGCCTTGATCGCGGCGGGGGAGAGCGGCGCCTGGCGGCGGATCGGGAAGAGCACCCCGTGAACCCCGGCGGCCTCGGCGCTGCGCAGGAGCGTCCCCACGTTCTGGGGATCCTCCAGGGAGTCGAGGGCCAGCACGAATGCCGGCTCGCCCCGCTCGATGGCCCGGGCCAGGACATCGGTCGCCGCGGCCTGCGGACGGGCCCGGACCACGAGGGCGACCCCCTGGTGCCCGTCGAACCCGGTGACCGCCGTCAGCGAGCCCCCCTCGATCTCCACGACGGGGATGCGCAGCGTCGTGGCGTGGAGGACCAGCCGCTCCAGGGCGTCCCGGCGTCCCGGGGTGACGAGGAGCCGCAGCGCCTTCCGGCCCGCCGCGAACGCCTCCTCGACCGGGTGGCGACCGGCGATGACCTCCTCGCCCTCGGCGATGGTCGCCTCCGGTGGGAGCGCGTCCGGCGCCGCGCGCGCGACAGGGCCTGCCCCGGGGCGGGCCGCCGGACGCGGGCCGGGTGAACGACCCGGCGGCGGGGCCGGCGGCCGGTGGCCGGGCGTTCTCCGGAACGATCCCGGGCGTGGTGGCGCCGGTGTGCGCTGGCGCCGGCGGGCGGTGGTCGTCGGGCTCACGGCGCGGCGGTCGGTCGGGCCGGCCCTCGACCGGGGCTGCCGGGAACGGGCGAGCCCGCGGCGGGCGTGGTCCCGGCCGATACCCCGCGTCCCGCGGTTGCATGTCGTCCGGGCGCGGGCCCGCGTCGCGCCTTCCGTGGTCGCGCGATCCCGGCGGCCACGGACCTCGTGGAGCCTGCCGGAACCCCCCCGGTCGGTCGTCGTCCCGGGGGCGGTCCGAGCCCGGGCGACGCCCGGAGGACGGCCGCGTCGACCCGTCCCCCGGCCCCCCGGGCGTTGGGCGGCGCGGGGCGGGAGCGCCGGGGCCCTGGCCCGCAGGGCGGCCAGCCGCGTGGGGGCCCGGCCGACCTGCCCGGGGGCCCGGCGGGCCTCCCGGCTTGCCGGGCGGGCCGCCCGGCGGGCCGCCTTGCGGGCCGCGCGATCCTCCGGGACGGGACCGCGCGGGACCTCGAGCGGAGCCGTCGTCGCCGTCGCGCGGGTGCCGCTGGCGGCGGCCGTCAGGCACCGGCGGGTCCCCCCGCGCGCCGCCAGCGCTGCCCGTCGCGGGAGTCCTCGACGACGATGCCCGCCGCGGCGAGCTCGTCACGCAGGCGGTCCGAGGCAGCCCAGTCGCGCCCGGCCCGCGCCGAGGACCGGGCGTCGAGGAGGGCAGCGAGGTCGGCCGGCAGGGCGTCGACCGGGTCGGGCAGGAGCCCGAGCACAGCGTCGAGGTCTCGGAGCGCTGCCAGCGCGACGCCGGCGTCGCCCGACGAGAGCGTTCGCTCCGCGATGCGGCGGTTGAGATCGCGCACGAGGTCGAAGACCGCGCCCAGGGCGGGTGAGATCGCGAGATCGTCGTCGAGGGCATTCCCGAACGCTTCGCGCGCCGCCGCCAGCACCCCCGGGAGCGCGGGGTCATCGGGGCCGCCGGAGCCATAGGCATCGAGCGCCGCCACGAGCGCATCGAGACGTTCGACGGCGGCGGTCGCGGCCGCCAGGGATTCGTCGCTGAAGTTCAGCCCTGTCCGATAGTGGGCCGCGAGCAGCGCGTAGCGGAGGGCACGGGGCGAGGTGCCCCGGGCGAGCAGATCCGCCACCCGCGCGATGTTGCCCTCCGACTTCGCCATCTTGCGGCCGCTCATCTGGAGGTGGGCACAATGAAGCCACGTGCGCACGAACGGCCTGCCGGTCGCCGCCTCCGACTGCGCGATCTCGTCCTCGTGGTGGGGGAAGACCAGGTCGACGCCCCCCGTGTGGATGTCGAAGGACTCCCCGAGGTAGCGCATCGACATCGCCGAGCACTCCAGGTGCCACCCCGGACGCCCGGGCCCGACGGCCGTCTCCCAGCTCGGTTCGCGGTCGCGGGGGGCCTTCCAGAGGACGAAGTCGCGGACGTCGTCCTTGGAGTACTCGTCCGCGGCGACCCGTTCCCCGACGCGGAGCTGCCCAGGGTCGAGCCGCGCCAGCCGGCCGTAGGCGGGCCAGCCGGCGATCCGGAAGTAGACCGAGCCGTCGTCGGTTCGGTAGGCGTGGCCGGCTGCCAGGAGGCGCTCGAGGAGCGCCACCATCTCGTCGATATGCTCGGTCGCCCGGGGCAGGACGTCCGGCCGGGTCATCCTGAGCGTGCCGGCGTCCTCGAGGAAGCGGGCGATCCAGCGTTCGGCCAGCGAGTCGATGCCGATCCCCTCCGCCGCCGCCCCCCGGATGATCTTGTCGTCGACGTCGGTGAGGTTCATGACCCAGGTGACCCGGAACCCGCGCCAGCGCAGGTGGCGGATCAACAGGTCGGCGAACAGGAACGAGCGGAAGTTGCCGACGTGGGCCGGCCCGTAGACGGTCGGCCCGCAGGTGTAGACCCGGACGTGGCCGGGCTCCAGGGGCTCGAGGACCCGGAGCGACCCGCTCAGCGTGTCGTGAAGCTTGACGGTCACGAGGCGACCGGTCCCCGGCCGCGCGCCGCCACGACGGCCACAGCCCGGGCGCTGATCCCCCGCCCGGCGCCCTCGAAGCCAGCGAGGTTCCCCGTGGACGCCTTCACGTTGACCCGGTCGGCCGTGAGGCCGACGAGGTCGGCGATCGAAGCGGCCATCGCCTCGAGGTGGCCCGCCAGGCGCGGCCGCGAGCCCACCAGGGTGAGGTCGATCGCCACGGGCAGGTACCCGGCGGCCACGATGCGCTCCAGGCAGGCGGCCAGCATGTCGGCGCTGGCGATCCCGGCCGGCGTGGCGGGACCGGCCGGGAAGAGGCGGCCGAGGTCGCCGAGGCCGGCTGCCCCGAGGAGCGCGTCGCAGACCGCGTGCAGGGCCACGTCGCCGTCCGAGTGCCCGTGGAGTCGGGGAGCGCCCTCGACCACGATACCGCCGAGGGTCAGGGGGGTGCCGGGCCCGAAGGCGTGGCCGTCGTCGCCGTACCCGACCCGCGGGGTGGCCGACGGGGGGGTGAAGTCGCCGCGCGCCACCAGGGCCGCCTCGACCCTGGCCAGGTCGTCCGGGAGCGTCACCTTGAGATTGGTCGACTCGCCGGGGACCGCATGGACCGGGATCAGGCAGGCCTCGAGCAGGGCGGCCTCGTCAGTCCAGGTGGCGAGGCCGGCGGGCGGCTGCTCGGCCCAGGCCCGGGCAAGGACGTCGCGCCGGATCCCCTGGGGCGTCTGGGCGGCCGCGAGCGGGGTCCGGTCGACCGTCGCCGCGATCTGACCGTCCACGACACGTTTGAGCGTCTCCGCAACGGGCACGACCGGGATGGCGGCGCCGTGCTCGGCGGCAGCGGCCGCGACTCGCGCCACGAGCTCCGCGGATACGAGCGGCCGCGCGCCGTCGTGCACGAGGACCACGTCGTCCGGCGATCCCGCGCCGAGGACCGCTATCCCGCGGGCCACCGAATCCTGGCGTCTCGCTCCGCCCTCGACCACGGCCACGACCCGCGACGGCAGCCACGACGCGGCGGCCACCTCGCCGACGCGCGCGGCCGCGGTCACGACCACGATGTGCCGGACGATGGGCGTGGCCGCCAGGGCGGCGAGCGTCCAGGCCAGCACGGGACGCCCCCCGACGACCAGCCCGAGCTTGTCCCCGCCGCCCATCCGCGCGCCCAGGCCGGCCGCGACGACGACCGCGTCGACTGCGCTCACTCGCCGCGCGGCTGGGCGAAGATCATGCGCCCGGCGACCGTCTGCAGGACCCGCGTGACCACCACCCCGATGTCGCGGTCCACGTGACGCGCGCCGCCCTCGACGACGATCATCGTGCCGTCGTCGAGGAACCCGACGCCCTGGCCCGCCTCCTTGCCCTCCTGGATGACCCGTACCCGGAGCTCCTCGCCGGGCAGGACCGCCGGCTTCAGGGCGTTCGCCAGCGAGTTCACGTTCATGACCCGCAGTCCCTGGATCTCGGCGACACGATTCAGGTTGAAGTCGTTCGTCAGGATGATGCCGCTGCGCGCCCGCGCCATCGCCACGAGCTTGGCGTCCACCTCCGGGATGTCGGGGTGCAGCTCGTCGGCGATCTCCACCGGGACCCGATCCTCCTTCTGGAGGCGGGCCACGATCTCGAGGCCGCGGCGGCCGCGCGCCCGCCGCATGGTGTCGGGACTGTCGGCGATCCGCTGGAGCTCCTCGAGCACGACACGCGGCACCACGAGCGTGCCCTGAAGGAACCCGGCCTCGGCGATGTCGGCGATCCGGCCGTCGATGATCGCGCTCGTGTCCACGACGACGTGGGGCTCGCCGCGGTGGGAGTCGGACGGCTCCTCGCCCCGCTGCCGGAACAGGCCGATGGCCTCGGCGGCCGCGATGAGGTCGTGGCGCTTGGCGACGGTCGAGCCCGGCCATCCCGAGGCCCAGGGTGATCGAGACCCCGATCGGCAGCCACGTGCCGAGGGGGGCCGGAAAGGCGGCCAGCGGGAAGCCCAGGAGGAGGCCCATCAGCAGGCCGAGGACGAGGCCCACGACTGCCGCCACGAACTCCGCCGTCGAGAGCTCCTGCACCCGGCGGATGAGCCAGGCGGCGGGAACGACGGTCAGGTAGGGAAGGACGGCAAACCCGACGACCAGCCAGGCGACGAGCCAGAGGGCGATCAGGGCGCCCGCATAGGCGCCCTCGCCGAAGATCCCGGTGTCGCCCACGACGAACGAGAGGCCGACGAGCAGGCCCAGGGCGGCGCCGAGGAGACGGATGATGCGGGTCACGGGCCGAGCCTAGCACCGCCGACGGGCGCCGTCAGGCCCCCGGCCGCCGCGAGGGGAATCAGTCCGGCCCGGCACCCTCCAGGGCGCCGGCGAGAGCATCGCGTACCGTGGCCACGGGGACGACCTCCATGCCCGGAACGGCAGACGGCTCCGATCGCGTCCGCGGCACGAGCGCGCGGGCGAAGCCGAGGCGGGCCGCCTCGCGGAGACGGCGCTCCGTTCCCCCGACGCCCCGGAGCTCACCGAGGAGCCCCACCTCGCCGAAGGCGACCGTGCCGGGCCGCACCGGGCGGTCCCGCAGGGTCGAGGCAAGGGCGATCGCGAGCGGCAGGTCGAGCCCCGGATCGGCCACCGCGATCCCGCCGGCCAGGTTGGCGTAGACGTCGTGGGTCGCGAGGCCGACTCCCGCCCGCCGGCCGAGCACGGCGACGAGCAGGGCGAGCCGGTTGGGGTCGAGCCCGATCGCCGTGCGGCGGGCCGTTCCGTAGCCGGTCGGCGCGACGAGCGCCTGGACCTCGACGAGCAGGGCCCTGCTTCCTTCGAGCGTGGCCGCGACGACGCTCCCCGGCGCCGGGACCGCGTGCTCGACCAGGAAGGCCCGGGCCGGGTCGGCCACCTCCCGCAGGCCGATCTCGACCATCTCGAGGACGCCCACCTCGTCCGTCGCCCCGAACCGGTTCTTCGAGGCCCGGACCAGGCGCAGCGTGCCGCCGCGCTCGCCCTCGATCGCGACGACGGCGTCGACGAGGTGCTCCAGGGTCTTCGGGCCGGCGATGCTCCCGTCCTTCGTGACGTGCCCGACGAGGATGACCGCGATCCCCTCCCCCTTGGCCAGCCCCATGAAGCGGAGCGCCGCCTCGCGCACCTGGCCGACGCTCCCGGCCGGGCCGTCCAGCTCGTCGAGGGTCGCGGTCTGGATGGAGTCGACGATGACCGCTGCTGGCTGCAGGGCGCGGGCCGCCTCGAGAATTCGCTCGACGTCGTGCTCGGCGAGGACCCGGATGGCCGCGGCCGCCGGCCCCGCGAGCAGACCGAGGCGGTCGGCGCGCAGGCGCACCTGGCCGCCCGATTCCTCGCCCGTGGCGTAGAGGACCGTCCGGCCGCCGGCGGCCAGGCCGGCGGCTGCCTGCAGGAGGAGCGTGGACTTGCCGATTCCCGGCTCGCCGGCGACCAGGACGAGCGACCCCGGGACGAGACCGCCTCCGAGGACCCGGTCGAGCTCGCCGAGCCCCACGGGCAGCCGGGCGACCAGCTCGTCGACGAGGGACGCGAGGGGCACCGGCTCGATGGCGGCGCTGGGCCCGCGAGCCCGCGCCGCGGCGGGCATCTCGCGAATCACGGTCTCGACGAGCGAGTTCCAGGCGCTGCAGGCGCGGCACTGTCCCTCCCAGCGGAGGAAGGCCTCGCCGCAGGCCTGGCAGACGTAGCGGCTCTGAGGCCGCGCCACGGCGTCTAGACGGCCTCGACGACGGCGGGCGTCTTCTCGTCGGCAGCTTCGATGGAGAGCCCCGCCTCCTCGCCCTTGTCGACCACGATGATCGCCCCGGGCTTGTGGCGGCCGAGCAGGAGCTGCTCGGCGAGGACGTCCTCGATCATGTTCTGGATCACGCGGCGCAGCGGCCGGGCCCCGTAGGCGACGTCGTAGCCCATCTTGATGATGTGATCCTTGGCGGCCTGGGTGACCTCGAGCGTCATCTGCTGCGTCCGAAGCTGGTCGCGCACGCGCGCCAGCATGAGGTCGACGATCAGGCGGATCTCGTCCTGCGTCAGCGAGCGGAACACGATGGTGGAGTCGATCCGGTTCAGGAACTCCGGCCGGAACGCGGTCTTGAGCTCCGCCTGGACCTTCTCCCGCATCAGGTCGTAGGAGGCATCGGCGCGGGCCTCCTCGGTCACTCCCTGGGGTCGGAACCCGAGCGACGAGTTGGTCTGGAGCTGCCGGGCGCCCAGGTTCGAGGTCATGATGATGATCGTGTTGCGGAAGTCGACGCGCCGGCCCTTGGCGTCCGAGAGGTGCCCATCCTCCAGGATCTGGAGGAGGATGTTGAAGACCTCCGGGTGGGCCTTCTCGATCTCGTCGAGGAGGACCACCGCGTAGCTCTTGCGACGGACGGCCTCCGTCAGCTGCCCGCCCTCGTCGAACCCGACGTATCCCGGCGGCGCGCCGACCAGCCGGCTCACGTTGTGGCGCTCCATGAACTCGCTCATGTCGACCTTGATGAGCGCGTCCTCGCTGCCGAACATGAACTCGGCGAGCGCCTTGGCCAGCTCGGTCTTGCCGACGCCCGTGGGGCCGAGGAAGATGAACGAGCCGATCGGGCGCTTGGGATCCTTGAGGCCCGCCCGGGCGCGCCGGACCGCCCGCGAGACCGTGCCGATCGCCTCCTGCTGGCCGATCACCCGCTTGTGGAGATGGTCCTCCATCTGGAGGAGTCGCTCGGATTCCTCCTGGGCGATGCGGGTGACCGGGATCCCCGTCCACATCGCGACGACATGGGCGATCTCCTCCTCGTCGACCGTCGGCTGGTCGCCCGCCACCTGGGTCTTCCACTCGCCGCGGAGGACCTCGACCCGGTCCTTCGTGACGCTCTCCAGCTCGCGGAGGCGGGAGGCCTCGTCGTACTCCTGGCCGTTGACCGCGGCGTCCTTGTCGCGGCCGATCCGCTCGAGCTCCTTCTGGGCCTCCCGAAGGTCGGGCGGGGCCGAGGCGTAGCGGAGCCGGACGCGGCTGGCCGCCTCGTCGATCAGGTCGATCGCCTTGTCGGGGAGATGGCGGTCAGCGATGTAGCGGATCGAGAGGTCGGCGGCGGCGCGGAGGGCGTCGTCGGAGATCGTGACCTTGTGGTGCTCCTCGTAGCGCCCGCGGATCCCGAAGAGGATCTCGATCGTCTGCTCGAGGGTCGGCTCCTCCACCATCACCGGCTGGAAGCGCCGCTCGAGGGCGGCGTCGCGCTCGATGTACTTGCGATACTCGTCGAGGGTGGTGGCGCCGATGCACTGCAGCTCGCCGCGCGCGAGGGGCGGCTTGAGGATGTTCGCGGCATCGATCGCGCCCTCGGCCGCACCGGCCCCGACGAGAGTGTGCAGCTCGTCGATGAAGAGGATGGCGTCGTTCGTGGCGCGCAGCTCCTCGATGATCTTCTTGAGGCGCTCCTCGAACTCGCCGCGGTACTTCGTCCCGGCAACCAGCGACCCGATGTCCAGGGTCAGCACCCGCTTTCCGGCCAGCGTCTCGGGGACGTCGTTGTTGACGATCCGGTGGGCCAGGCCCTCGACGACCGCCGTCTTGCCGACGCCCGGCTCGCCGATGAGCGCGGGGTTGTTCTTGGTCCGCCGGGACAGGATCTGGATGACCCGTTCGATCTCCTTCTCGCGCCCGATCACCGGGTCGAGCTTGCCGGCCCGGGCGGCCTCGGTGAGGTTGATCCCGAGCTGGTCGACCGTCGGCGTCTTGCTGGTCCGCTTCGTCTCCTGGGCGGGCCCCGCGGCCGAGCTCTGGGAGAGGACCCGGATCACCTCGTGGCGCACCTTGTCGAGGTTCACGCCGAGCGACTCCAGGACGCCGGCCGCGATCCCCTCGCCCTCCCGCACCAGGCCCAGGAGCAGGTGCTCCGTCCCGATGTAGTTGTGTCCGAGGCGACGCGCCTCGTCGATGGCGAGCTCGATGACGCGCTTCGCCCGCGGCGTGAGGCCGACCTCGCCGACGACCGGTCGGTCGCCCCGGCCGATGATGAACTCGACCGCCGTCCGCACCTTGGCCAGCTCGACGTTCATGTTCTCGAGCACGCGCGCGGCCACGCCCTCGCCCTCGCGGACGAGGCCCAGGAGCAGGTGCTCGGTCCCGATGTAGTTGTGGTTGAACCGCTGCGCCTCGTCCTGGGCGAGGGTCAGGACCTTGCGCGCGCGATCGGTGAACTTGTCGAACCGGTCCATGTCGTGCGATCTCTGCGGGCGGGCCATGCCGCCGGTCGGGTCATGCTAGCACGCCGCCCCGGCGCGGCAGGAACGGGCGCCCGCGAGGGTCTGGGCGCCATCACCGCCCCGTCCCGCCTTCGCCCCGGGCCGGATGGCGAGGCCCCGGAAACCGAACGAGGCGCCCACCCCGAAGGGGAGCGCCTCGTGCTGCGGTCGTGCGTTCAGGCCTTGTCCGCGCTCCGGCTCGGGCTCGGGCTCGGGCTCGGCGACCGGCTCGGGCTCGGCGACCGGCTCGCGGCTCGGCCTCGGCGACCGGCTCGGGCTCGGCCTCGGCGACCGGCTCGGGCTCGGCGACCGGCTCGGGCTCGGCCTCGGCGACCGGCTCGGGCTCGGCGACCGGCTCGGGCTCGGGCTCGGGCTCGGCGACCGGCTCGGGCTCGGCGACCGGCTCGGGCTCGGGCTCGGCCGCGGCGACCGGCTCGGGCTCGGGCTCGGCGCTCGGCCTCGGCGACCGGCTCCGGCTCGGCCTCCTGGAACTGCTGGCGCACCTGCGCGAACGCGGCGGCCAGCGTGTTGTCGATGCCGCCCTCGGGCTCCTGGACGGCGTCGGAGAGGGAGTAGCCCCGCTCCGGACGGTCGCGGCGCGGACGTGCCTCGGCGGGGGCCGGTCGGGCCGGCGGCTCCTCGGCCTGCTTCAGGCTGAGGCCCAGGCGGTGCCGCTCGGAGTCGAGCGAGATGATCTTGAGCTTCAGCGTCTGGCCTTCGCGCACCACGTCGCCCGGGTGGGCGACACGCTGGTGGCTCAGCTCGCTGATGTGGATGAGGCCCTCCAGCCCGTCGCGAACGCGCACGAAGGCGCCGAAGTTCACGAGCTTCGTGACGGTGCCGTCGATCACGTCGCCGACACGGAAGTCGGCCACGGTGGAATGCCACGGATCCGGCTGGAGACGCCGGATCGAGAGGCTGATCCGGCCGCGCTCGTGGTTGATGTCGATGACCTCGGCCTCGACCTCTTCGCCGACCTTGTAGCCGGCCTCGGGGTTGTTGACCTTGTTCCAGCTGAGCTCGCTCTTGTGAACGAGGCCGTCGATCCCGCCGAGGTCGATGAAGACGCCGAACGGCGCGATCGAGCGCACCGACCCGGTGACCTTCTGGCCGACCTGGAGGCTGCTGAAGAGCTCGTCGCGCTTCTCGCGCCGCTCCTCGTAGAGCGCCACCTTCTCGGAGAGAATCAGGCGGTTGGCCTTGCGGTTGACCTCGAGGATCTTCAGCCGAAGCCGGCGGCCGACGTACGGCTGCAGCTTCTCGGCGATCTCCTGGGCGGCGTCGCGCGGCTGCTCGTTCTGCGGGCGGCGCGGGAAGTCGACGATCTGGCTGATCGGCACGAAGCCGCGGATGCCGCAGTCGACGATGAGGCCGCCCTTGTTGTGGTCGATGACCGGCGCCTCGATGATGACGCCTGCCTCGAACTGCTCCTGCATCGAGCGCCACTTGCGCTCGAGACCGGCTCGACGGAGGGACAGGACGACGTGTCCTTCCGGCGATTCCGGCTGGAGCACGTAGACCAGGACGGTGTCGCCGATGTCGAGCGTCGGGGCGGACTCGGCGTTGCGGCCGTAGAGCTCGCGGTTGCTGACCACGCCCTCGCTCTTGGCCCCGATGTCGACGAGGATCTCGTCACGATCGATGCGAACGACGGTTCCCTCGACGACGTCGCCATGCTTGAAGCTGCGGATGTCCGCATCCTGCTCGGCGAGCAGCTCGGCCATCGTCGAAGGCTCCGGCCCGGCCGGCTGGGCCGGCTCGGCCGGGGGCGCCTCGGCGATCTCACCAGCGAGGTCGTCCGCCACGGCGGTGGCCTCGACGGCTTCCTCGGCGAGCTCGATGGCGGCGGCCTCGACGACCAGCGCCTCAACGGCGAGCTCCCCGGCAGCCTGGTCGGCCGCAAACGACTCGGCCGCCAGCTCCTCGGCGGCATCCTGCACCACGACCGCCTCGGCGACGAGCTCCTCGGCGACAGCCTCGGCCGCAAACGACTCGGCCGCCAGCTCCTCCGCAGCCTCGTCATCGCCGGAGGCCTCGGCGATCGCGGCCTCGTCGGCGAGCTCCTCGGAGGCCGCCTCGGCCTCCACGGCCTCGGCGACGAGCTCCTCGGCCTCGACGTCCGCGATGACGGCGTCCACCGCGAGCTCCTCGGAGACCACCTCGGCCTCGACCGCCTCTACGGCCAGCCCTTCCGCGACCGCGTCTGCCACGATCGCCTCTTCCACGAGCTCCTCGGCGGCCTCGGCCGCCGCACTTTCCTCGACCACCGCGACCGCCGGATCGGCCGTCACCGCTGCCTCAGGCGCCTCGGCCGGCGCGTCCTGCGCGGCGGGCTCCGGGGTGGTCGTCTGCTGCTGCTCTTCCGTCAAGGGTCCCTGCTCCTGGTCTGGATTCCGCCCGGAAACGAGGACGACGGCCGAGCCTCGCTCGAGCCGTCGTCGGGTTCCAGGTTCGCGGTCCGTGCGCCGTGCGTGCGGTCCGTCCCTCCGGGGGCGTCGGTCGGTCTGGGCTCTTCAGCTTGTCGCCCCGCTGGGGCCGCGAGAGTCTAGCACAGGGGTCATGGCCGGTACAATCCGGCGCGTGCCCGAGCTGCCCGATCTCGCCGATCCTCGCCGACGCTCTTCGCCGCGGCGCTCGACGGTCGGCCCGTGACGGCGTTCCGCATCGTCGATCCACTCGTCCTGCGGGCGACGCCCGACCAGGCGGCCGCGCTGGTCGGCCAGGCCGTGCGGGGCGTCGGCAGGCGCGGGAAGTACCTCGTCCTCAGGCTCGAGCGGCACGACGTCTGGGCGGCCCCGATGCTCAGTGGGCGATTCGGCCTGGCGGCCCCCGGCGCCGCCCGGCCCAGGGCGGCGATCGCGATCCGGTTCGGCCCGCGGCAGGTGGCGCCGTCCATCGACGGCGGCCTGGGTTGCCGGA
Source organism: uncultured Chloroflexia bacterium (assembly GCA_963712585.1). Taxonomy (GTDB): domain Bacteria; phylum Chloroflexota; class Limnocylindria; order Limnocylindrales; family CSP1-4; genus CAVQIH01. The sequence goes on along the minus strand of CAVQIH010000014.1, from coordinate 43,889 downwards.
GCGTCGTGGCTGCCGGATGCGCAGCGCCGAGGTGGAGCTTCGCTACCTCGATCCGACGCGGATGGGCAAGGTCTACCTCGCGCCGGCCGACGATCCGTCCGGCGTTCCGGGCGTTGCCGAGCTCGGGCCGGATGCCGACGACCCGGCCCTCACCCTCGAGGCCTGGCAGGAGCGGATCCGCCGCCATCCAGGCGAGCTCAAGGGGCTCCTGCGCAACCAGGCGTTCGTGGCCGGGATCGGCAACGCCTACAGCGACGAGATCCTGTGGGAGGCCCGGCTCAGCCCGTTCCGCCGTCGTTCGACGTTGGCCCCCGAGGAGACCGCGGCCATGTTCGGGGCGACGCGCTCGGTCCTCTCGGCCGCCGTCGACCTCCTGCGTCGCCGCGTTCCGCCGACGTTCGAGAAGCAGGTGCGCGACCACCTGCAGGTGCACCTGCGCGGTGGGCAGCCATGCCCGCGCTGCGGAACGACGATCAGCCAGGTGGGGAGTCGAGAGGCGACGTCCTTCTGCCGCACGTGCCAGCGCTGATCAACGGTCGCCGTCGCACCGTGGCGCTCAGGGAATCCTGAGCACCTGCCCGACCCGGATGAGCGAAGGGTTCGCGATGGAGTTGAGAGCCGCGATCTTCGCCACCGTCGTGCCGAACCTGGTGGCGATGGCGCTGAGCGTGTCGCCCGATCGCACCTTGTAGGTCTGCGGCGGCGGCGCCGATGGTCTCGGTGTCGGCTTGGGGCGCTGGGTGGGCGCCACCGTCGGTGACACCGTCGGCTCGCTGCTCGGTGCTGCCGTCGTGGGCGCGAGCGTTCCGACCGGGGTGGGCGACCGCCCGTCGTCTCCGCCTGCCGCTGAGCCGGGTGCCAGCGGCCCCCGCGCCAGGACGAGCGCACCCAGGGCGACGCCCACGACGACCACCGTCACCGGGGCGGCCAGCCGGCGGGCCGCCGCCTCCGAAGGGCGGCCGATTCCGGCTCCCTCGAGAACGACGGGCCCCATCGGCACGAAGGGCCCCGGGCGTTCGCGTGGGCCCCCGTCGCCGTGGGCCTCGAGCCAGGTCGGGCAGGCGGACATGGGCCGGCGTCAGGCAGTGCGCCCGCTGACGATCGAGCGTGGGCGCCCCGCGGCGAGCAGCCGGCAGCGATGGGCACGCGAGGGTGTGATTCCGTGCCACGAGCCGTCCACCGAGACGAGGTGCGGGCAGGAGGCAAGGGCCTCGGCCGCGGACTCCGGCATTGCCGACGGGGTTGTCGGGCGCTCGATCACGAGCTGAGGATAGCCGCGTCTCGTCCGCCGTGCGGTCGGGGGCGTGGCGTCGGATCCGGACGAGATGCCCGGGAACGCAAAAATCCTGGCGACGACCTATTTTCCCGAAAGGCTGCCCTCTCAGTATCTTGGGCGCTGGAGAGCTTAACTTCCGTGTTCGGGATGGGAACGGGTGTGGCCTCTCCGCCAGAGTCACCAGGATCTTGTGCGTCTGATCGAGTGCAATCGGCAGCGGCTCCACCGCGCGCGGTGCGCGCGGGAGGCGCCGGGATCTTCAATGTCGCGAGGTCGGGGCGCACCTGCGCCCGATGTACCACGGACTTCTTCGCGGCGACGACCCTTGGTCAGTCGCGGAAGAGGTCAAGCCCTCGACCATTAGTACGGCTTAGCTTCATCCGTTGCCGGACTTCCACGCGCCGCCTATCAAACAGGTGGTCTCCCTGCGGTCTTACCCGGTTGACCCGGTGGGGAACCTCATCTCGAGGCGAGCTTCGCACTTAGATGCTTTCAGCGCTTATCCCAACCGAACATAGCTACCCAGCAATGCCCCTGGCGGGACAACTGGCACACCAGCGGTTCGTCCACTCCGGTCCTCTCGTACTAGGAGCAGCTCCTCACAAGTTCCCTACGCCCACGATGGATAGAGACCGAACTGTCTCACGACGTTCTGAACCCAGCTCGCGTGCGGCTTTAATCGGCGAACAGCCGAACCCTTGGGACGTACTTCCGCCCCAGGATGCCACGGGCCGACATCGAGGTGCCAAACGGTGCCGTCGATGTGAACTCTTGGGCACCATCAGCCTGTTATCCCCGGGGTAGCTTTTATCCGTTGAGTGATACCCCTTCCACTCGGAGGTACCAGATCACTAAGCCCGACTTTCGTCCCTGCTCGACGTGTAGGTCTCGCAGTCAAGCTCCCTTATGCCTTTGCACTCTGCGCCTGGTTTCCATTCAGGCTGAGGGAACCTTTGGGCGCCTCCGTTACACTTTAGGAGGCGACCGCCCCAGTCAAACTGCCCGCCTGATACTGTCCCGCGCCCGGATTACGGGTCGCGGTTAGAAACGAAATCCAACAAGGGTGGTATTTCAACGTCGGCTCCACCGAGGCTAGCGCCCCAGCTTCACAGCCTCCCACCTATCCTACACATGCTGAACCCCAATCCAATGTCAGGGTGCAGTAAAGCTCCACGGGGTCTTTTTGTCCTATCGCGGGTAACGAGCATCTTCACTCGTACTTCAATTTCGCCGGGTCCCTCGTTGAGACAGCGCCCAGATCGTTACGCCATTCGTGCGGGTCGGAACTTACCCGACAAGGAATTTCGCTACCTTAGGACTGTTATAGTTACAGCCGCCGTTTACCGGGGCTTCGATTCAGAGCTCGCACCCCTCCTCTTAACCTTCCGGCACTGGGCAGGCGTCAGCCCCTATACGTCAGCTTTCGCTTTAGCAGAGACCTGTGTTTTTGCTAAACAGTCGCCTGGGCCGTTTCACTGCGGCTCCGACAAGCGGAGCGCCCCTTCTCCCGAAGTTACGGGGCCATTTTGCCGAGTTCCTTAACGAGGGTTCTCCCGATCGCCTTGGTATTCTCTACCCGCCTACCTGTGTCGGATTGCGGTACGGGCACCTTTGATCTCGCTAGACACTTTTCTCGCCAGCTCGGCTCACTCGAATTGCGGAATACACCGCTTACCATCGCTGCTCGGGGTTGATGAGGTGACGGATTTGCCTGTCTCCTCCCCCTACCGGCTTGGACGCCAATCCAATAAGGCGCTCGAGCTACCGTGCCGTGTCATGCCCTTGCTCTCACCCGGGATCGCCTCCTGGACTCGACCGACCAATGTCGGCCAACCTCCGCTCGGCTCATCCGGGCGGCACCTTGCGGTGCAAACGATCTCTGGTGGTTCCGGAATATCAACCGGATGTCCATCGCCTACGACGTTCGTCCTCGGCTTAGGCCCGACTAACCCTGAGCGGACAAGCCTTCCTCAGGAAACCTTAGGCTTACGGCGTGTGGGATTCTCACCCACATCTCGCTACTCATGCCGACATTCGCACTTCCGTCCGCTCCAGCCGTCCTCACGGTCGACCTTCGCTGCGAACAGAACGCTCCCCTACCACCGGCCGCCAGGCGAACCTGACGGCCGATCCGTAGCTTCGGTACCAAGCTTGAGCCCCGTTACATTTTCGGCGCGGAACCACTTGACCAGTGAGCTGTTACGCACTCTTTCAATGGTGGCTGCTTCTGAGCCAACATCCTGGTTGTCTGGGCGATTCCACATCCTTTGCCACTTAGCTTGGATTTAGGGACCTTAGCTGACGGTCCGGACTGTTTTCCTTTTGACCACGAAGCTTAGCCCTCGCAGTCTCACTCCCGGGTTGTATAAATCGCGGGATTCGGAGTTTGGTTGGGGTTGGTAAGCGGGAAGCCCCCTAGCCCATCCAGCGCTCTACCCCCGCGATTGATCACCCGAGGCTGCCCCTAAAGGCATTTCGGGGAGAACCAGCTATCTCCGAGTTCGATTGGCATTTCACCTCTATCCACAGGTCATCCCCTAGCTTTTCAACGCTAGTGAGTTCGGCCCTCCACGGAACGTTACTTCCGCTTCAGCCTGCCCATGGATAGGTCACTCGGTTTCGGGTCTACTGCACGCGACTCGACGCCCTATTCAGACTCGCTTTCGCTCCGGCTCCGTCCTTCGCGGACTTAACCTCGCCACGTGCACGTAACTCGTCGGCTCATTCTTCAAAAGGCACGCCATCAGGCTACCGGCTGTAACACCGGCAACACCCTCTGACTGCTTGTAGGCACGAGGTTTCAGGTACTATTTCACTCCCCTTCCGGGGTGCTTTTCACCTTTCCCTCACGGTACTCGTTCACTATCGGTCGCCAAGAGTATTTAGCCTTGGACGGTGGTCCGCCCAGCTTCCCACATGAGAGACCTTCCACGTGGTACTCAGGTGGCCGATCCCGGAGGTCGTGTCGCTTTCGTCTACGGGGCTCTCACCCTCTATGGCCTGCCGTTCCAGGGCAGCTCGACTAGCGAACGACTTTGTAACTCCGCCGACGCCCGGCAGGGCCTCGATGATCGACTCCTACAACCCCCACTCAGAAACGGCTGCCGCCTGTCACGCTGAGTGAGTTTGGGCTATTCCCGTTTCGCTCGCCACTACTCAGGGAATGATCTCTTTTCCTCCAGCTACTGAGATGTTTCAGTTCGCTGGCTTACCTCCACCTGGCCTATTTGATTCAGCCAGGGGTCACCGGGCATTGCCCCGGTGGGGTTTCCCCATTCGGACACCTCCGGATCAAAGTCTGCTCGCGACTCCCCGAAGCTTTTCGCAGCCTGCCGCGTCCTTCATCGGCTCTTGGCGCCAAGGCATCCACCCCGTGCCCTTAGTAGCTTGACCCCTTCCAGCGTCTGACCAAGCGGTCTGCGCCGGGGGGGTCCGGGATACACCATGACAAAAACTCGACGAAATTGAAGATCTCAATTCTGCCGTTGCACTCATATCAGGTTGTTAAGGTGCGACGCCGTTGCCGACGTCCCTCCCGGCCTCCGCCGTTGCGGGGCCCGGGACCAGCCGATCCGCTGGTCGGTGGGCTCGATTGGAGCACACGGATCAGGGGGTCGGGATGCCGTCTCGCGATCGGGACGGGGCGAGCCCGCGGCTCGTGAACTATTCGATTGCGCTGGCGGTGCCGACCGGGAGAGGTGGTGGAGACGAGGAGACTCGAACTCCTGACCCTCTCCTTGCAAAGGAGATGCTCTACCGGCTGAGCTACGTCCCCACGCCCGAGCGGCGGTGGTGGGCGTTTCTGGACTCGAACCAGAGACCTCTGCCTTATCAGGGCAGTGCTCTAACCAGCTGAGCTAAACGCCCCTGGGCGGGACGGTCGCCGCCGGCCCGGGAATCCCGGATACCGGCGGGCTTGCACCTTAACCCTTGAAGAGTGGCAGGAGATTCGTTCCGCGATGTGCGCGCGGGTTCGGTGTCTCATCGAACTCGCATGATCGAGCTCGCCGGCCTCGAGGACCGACGGCCGCTCCGTCCGACTGGAGCGTCGTGCTCGTGCGATCAACCGTAGGAGCCATCAACGCCGAGGCGCACCGATTGCCTCGACTCGGATCTCCTTAGAAAGGAGGTGATCCAGCCGCACCTTCCGGTACGGCTACCTTGTTACGACTTCGTCCCAATCACCAATCCCACCTTCGACGGCTGCCTCCTTGCGGTTGGCCCACCGGCTTCGGGTGTTATCGGCTTTCATGACGTGACGGGCGGTGTGTACAAGGCCCGGGAACATATTCACCGCCGTATGCTGACCGGCGGTTACTAGCAACTCCGGCTTCATGCAGGCGAGTTGCAGCCTACAATCCGAACTGAGACCGGCTTTAAGGGATTCGCTCCACCTCGCGGTTTCGCCGCCCGTTGTACCGGCCATTGTAGCGTGGGTGTAGCCCAGGACGTAAGGGCCATGCTGACTTGACGTCGTCCCCACCTTCCTCCGAGTTTCTCTCGGCAGTCCCGTGTGAGAGATACAACACACGGCAGGGGTTGCGCTCGTTGCGGGACTTAACCCAACATCTCACGACACGAGCTGACGACAGCCATGCAACACCTGTGGCCAGGTCCCTTGCGGGAAGACGACGTTTCCGCCGTTGTCCTGGTCATGTCAAGCCCTGGTAAGGTTCTTCGCGTTGCATCGAATTAAACCCCACGCTCCGCTGCTTGTGCGGGCCCCCGTCAATTCCTTTGAGTTTTAGCCTTGCGGCCGTACTCCCCAGGCGGGACACTTAATGCGTTAGCTTCGGCACTGGCGGGGTTGATACCACCAACACCTAGTGTCCATCGTTTACGGCTAGGACTACCGGGGTATCTAATCCCGTTTGCTCCCCTAGCTTTCGCGCCTCAGCGTCAAGAACGGGCCAGGAAGCCGCCTTCGCCACTGGTGTTCCTCCCGATATCTACGCATTTCACCACTACACCGGGAATTCCGCTTCCCTCTCCCGCCTTCAAGTCGAGCAGTATCGAATGACTTTCCCCAGTTAAGCCGGGGGATTTCACATCCGACTTGCACGACCGCCTGCGCGCTCTTTACGCCCAGTAAATCCGGATAACGCTCGCCACCTACGTATTACCGCGGCTGCTGGCACGTAGTTAGCCGTGGCTTATTCCTCAGGTACCGTCATTATCGTCCCTGAGAAAAGAGGTTTACAACCCGAAGGCCGTCATCCCTCACGCGGCGTTGCTGCTTCAGGCTTTCGCCCATTGAGCAAAATTCCCGACTGCTGCCTCCCGTAGGAGTCTGGGCCGTGTCTCAGTCCCAGTCTGGGTGATCGTCCTCTCAGACCACCTACCGATCGTCGCCTTGGTGAGCCGTTACCCCACCAACGAGCTAATCGGACGCAGGCCCCTCCCGAAGCGCCTTGCGGCTTTGGAGACTGGAACGAACCAGTCACCACATGCGGTATTAGCCACCCTTTCGGGCAGTTATTCCCCACTTCGGGGCAGGTCACCCACGCGTTACTCAGCCGTCCGCCACTAACGATCGAGCAAGCCCGATCGTCCGTTCGACTTGCATGTCTCATGCACGCCGCCAGCGTTAATCCTGAGCCAGGATCAAACTCTCCGAATGAAATTGCACGGCTTGCGCCGTGACTCACATCGCAGGGTTTGACCGCTCGCTCATCACTTATCCGGATCTCCTGCCACTCTTCAATTGTTAAGGTGCCGCCCACGGCCACCCGCGGAGGAGTCCTCCCTCGGGGGGGCGCGACCTCGCATTGTGGAGGGCCACGTCGGTGGTGTCAAACGGCCCCCCGGGACCACGGGGATCGCCGATCGCTCGGGCTCACCCGGGTGCGGGGCAACGAGGCGGGACGGTAGCGAGGCGACCCTATGCGGCGAGGGGCGGGATCCGCGCCTTCGCCGGCGGCCGTGTCAACGGGCTGTGTGCGGCCGGCTGTCCGGCCGGCTGCCCGGCGCCGCGTCAGATCGGGCTCGATTCGACGAGCAGGATGAAGGCCGCGCCGGAGAGCCAGCAGAGGAGGGCGAGCTCAGGCGTCGCGGTCACGCCCAGGGGCCCGACGAGCACCACCCAGATCACCAGGCCGACCACGAGGGCGGCGAGTGCCTTCGCCAGGCGGAGCAGGACCTCGTATACAAGGTTGCTCACTGGAGCTCCTCCATGGCGCGCCGGCCCTGGAGAGCCCGGATGAGCGTGATCTCGTCCGCGTACTCCAGGTCACCACCGACGGGCAGGCCCCGAGCGATGCGGGTGATGGCGCCGACGTGGCCGACGAGCCGCTCCGCCAGGTAGGTGGCGGTCGCGTCGCCCTCCAGCGAGGGGTTCGTGGCCAGGATCACCTCGACGACGGGCTCCCCTGCGCGCTCGGCGGTGACGACGCGCTCGAGGAGCTCGCGGATCCGCAGGCGCTCCGGACCGATCCCGTCCATCGGGCTGATCGCCCCGTGCAGGACGTGGTAGCGCCCCCGCCACTCGCCGGTGCGCTCGATCGCGAGCACATCGAGGGGCTCCTCGACCACGCAGAGCCGGGTGGCGTCCCGCCCGGGGTCGCGGCAGATGGGGCAGGCGGTCGTATCGCTGAAGTTGAAGCAGTCGTCGCAAAGGACGACCTCCTCGCGAACCGCGACGAGCGCCGCCGCGAGCGTGCGCGCCTCGGCGTCGGGGGCGCGCAGCAGGTGGTAGGTCAGGCGCTGGGCCGTCTTCGGCCCGATCCCCGGGAGGCGAGCGAACGCCTCGATGAGGCGGGCGACGGGCTCGATGAGGGGGCTGGACATGCGACGGATCCGCGGGGGCTGTTCGCCTACATCCCCGGCAGGCGCAGGCCGCCGGTGATCGCGGCCATCTTCGTCTTCTCCAGCTCCCGGGAAGCGCGAACCGCGTCGTTCACCGCGGCGACCACGAGATCCTGCAGCATCTCGACGTCGGTCGGGTCGACGGCGTCGGGGTCGATGTGCAGCTCCACCAGCTCCTGCTTGCCACTGACCACGGCCCGCACCACGCCGCCGCCTGCCGACCCCTCGAGGCGCGCCGCCTGCAGCTCCTCCTCGACGCGGGCCATGTCGCGCTGCATCTGGGCGGCCATCTTCTGCAGGTTGCCAAAGCTCATCGGGGTCGGTGCCTCCTCGCCGCCCGGGCGTCCGCCCGGAAGATCGTCTCGTCGCGCGCAGTCTGGAACATCCGTCGCCTGCCCGCTGGGCGGCGCCGGTCAGCGGACGTCGCGGATCTCGATCAGCTCGTCGCCCCAGACGTCGCGGGCGGCGCGGAGCACGGCCGCGCTCTCGGGATCCGGGGCGGCGGCCGCCTCGAGCTCGAGGTTCGTGGCCACGCAGCGCACCGAGACGGGACGGCCGAGGATGCGGCCCACGCCGTCCTCGAGGGTGGCCCGGCGCCGGTCGGCGACATCGCGGAGAAAGAGCTGGCTCTCCGGGAAGCCCAGGGTGACAACCGCCCCGTCCACGGCGATCGGGCGGCAGGCCTCGATGAGCGGCTTGGTCGGCGGGTGGCGGCTGATGAGGGTCACGACCTCCGGCCAGCGACGCCGCAGCTCCCCGAGCGCGTCATCGCTCACGGGGCTCGCCCCTGGCTCGGTGACTACGGGAACCGGCTCGTCGACCACGGGAGCCGCCCCGTCCGGCTCTCGCTCCGTCGCCGCCGGCGGGGGGGCGGGCCGGGGGGCCGGCGTCGGGGTGGCCGTCGCCGCCGGCGGGGGGGCCGCCGCCGGCTCGCGCTCCGTCGCCGCCGGCGGGGGCGGGCGGCCCGGCGGGACCGGCGTCGGGGTGGCCGACACGGCGAATGGCGCCGGCGCGGATGCAGCTCCGCTGGCGACGGCGACCTGGTCGAAGAGCGCCAGCTCGAGAGCGAGGCGGAGGCCGCCGGGACCGGGTCGGGCCGCGTCGATGGCCGCCAGGCGGCGGGCGGCGGCGGCCAGGGGGCCCACGCCGAGCGCCGCGAGGGGATCGGCCGCGGGATGGCCGGCGAGCGCAAGGTGGAGGGCGGCCCGCAGCGCCTCGACGACCTGGTCGGCGAAGCTGCGCAGGTCGCGCCCGCGATCCTCGAGCGCGTCGAGGACGGCGATCCCGCCGGCCGGGTCGCCGACGACGAGCGAGCGGCCGTAGGCGAGCACGGTCTCGCCGTCGGCGAGGCCGAGCAGATCCCGCACCGCGTCGGCGGTCAGCTCGTCGCCGCCCGCGGACAGGAGCTGGTCGAGGATCGTTTCCGCGTCGCGCATGCCCCCGCCGGCGAGGCGCGCGACGAGCGCGACGGCAGCGGGCTCGGCGACCCGTCCGTCAGCCGCGAGGATGCGCCCGAGCTTCTCCTCGATCAGGGGGAGCGGGAGCGGGCGGAAGTCGAAGCGCTGGACCCGCGAGAGGACGGCCGGCTTGATCCCGGTGGGATCGGTGGTGCAGAAGATGAAGAGGACGTGCGGCGGGGGCTCCTCGAGGGTCTTGAGGAGGACGTCCCAGCCCTGGGTGATCCGCTGAACCTCGTCGACGATGAAGACCTTCGTCGCCAGGTCGGCCGGCGCGGTGTAGATCCGCGGGAGGCAGCTCCCGAAGGTCATCGACCCGGTTGTTCGAGGCGGCGTCGAGCTCGACCACGTCGAGGGCCCGGCCCTCCCGGATCGCGTCGCAATTCGGGCACGCGTCGCAAGGCTCACCGTCGGCGACGTTGGGGCAGTTGACCGCCTTTGCCACGATCCGGGCGAGCGAGGTCTTGCCTGTGCCCCGGGGCCCCACGAAGAGGTAGGCGTGGGCCGAGCGACCGGTCCGGATCGCGTTGCGCATCGTCGTGACGACGGCATCCTGGCCTACGACCTCGGCGAAGCGCTGCGAGCGCCAGCGGCGGTAGAGCGCCAGGTGCTGCGGCGTCGAGCTCACGGGGCTCCTCTGATGGGCGAGATGAGGCGAAGTGCCGTGCACCCACCGTCGATCGGCACGTCCCCGCGCCCTCCGGGAGGGCCGGCTCAGACCAGGCCGTGCCGCGGCACCCGGCGAACCTCGCTTAGCGCTGCTTCCTTCCGGACCTGACGCGGTTCGCGTGTCGCCGCTGCGCGGGACCCGGTCCTCGGCGCCGTCCAGCCCGGCGGCATTCGAAGACGGTGACCTCGGGTGGGAATTCAGCCCTGCTGGAGCGGATTGCAGGTACAGGGCACCGCTAGTTCCCCGCCTAGCACGGCACAGGGATGATAGCAGGGGGGCCGGGAAGGTGGCGGAGAGGGAGGGATTCGAACCCTCGATGGGTTGCCCCATACCGCATTTCCAGTGCGGCGCCCTAGGCCTCTAGGCGACCTCTCCGCGGTCGGTGCGCCGCGGCCCAGGCTGAGGCGCGACATGGGCCGTCGGGTCGGGATCGGAGTGGCGGAGAGGGTGGGATTCGAACCCACGGTGCTTGCGCACACCGCTTTTCGAGAGCGGCACCATCAACCACTCGGACACCTCTCCGCCACGGAGGATAGCAAAGCGGTGCGGACCACGGGCTCGTGTGTCCGGCTGCCGCCGGTTCCGGCCGCCCCGCCGGATCTCTCCCGGCCCCGCGTCCTGGCCGCGCTCGTGGTCGCTCCATGAGCATCCGACGGCCTGGCTGGCCCGAACGGCCGCGGCGGCCGTCGGCTGATCGCCCGGGCGCCTGCTTCGACCCCTTCGTGTCCGCTCCATGAGCATCCGGGCCGACATGGTGCCTCGCGGAGCGCCCTGGGAGGTCCGCTCGGGCCGCGCGCCGGGGCCTGTCGGTCGTCGAGCTCCGGTTCTGCTCATGGAGCGACCACCCCGGTTCGAACGCCCGGCTGGGCCACGCCAACGCGGGCGCCGCGCGGGCGTTGACGGCCGACGGGCTGGGAGACGCCAACGCGGGCGCCGCGCGGGCGTTTGCCGGGCAACGGGCTGGGAGACGCCGACGCGGGCGTCGCGCGGGCGTTGACGGCCGCCCGGCGGGGCCACGCCAACGCGGGCGCCGCGCGGGCGTTGACGGCCGACGGGCTGGGAGACGCGAACGCGGGCGCCGCGCGGGCGTTTGCCGGGCAACGGGCGATTCGCGAGGAGCGGGCGGACGGGATCAGATTCGCGGCAGGGCTGCCGAGGCACGAAGCGCCGCCGCCTCCGCGAGCTCGGCGGCATCGGACCGGAGGATACCGCTGATGAGATCGAGCCTCCGCGGGAGGGCCGGGTTGTTCGCCAGCTGGACCACGGACCCGGCGGCACCCCAGACAGGATCCTGGAGCGCGTACACGAGGCAGTCGGCGTCGGCCTCGAGGAGCGCCCCGACGCACATCGCGCACGGCTCGACCGTGGTGAAGACGGTGACCCCAGCCAGCGACGTCGTGCCGAGCCGCTTGGCGGCCTCCCGCAGGGTGACCATCAGGGCGTGGGCGGTCGGGTCGTTGCGCGACGCAACCTCCTCGTGGCCGCTCGCCACGAGCGCCTCGCCCAGGACGGCCGCGGCGCCGTGGGGACGCTCGCCCAGCTCCAGCGCGGCCCGCGCCTCGCCGAGGGCGGCACCCATGAAGAGCTCGTAGTGCATGGCTTGATGGTACCGCGCGGCTCGAGCGCGGTGGCGCCTACCCGTCCAGGCCGGAGAGCGACCGGATCATCCGGGCCAGCGCCGACATGTCGTCATCGCCGTAGCCTCCCGCGACGAGACCCACCTCGAGCTGGGCCGCCAGCGCGGCCACCGGGAGGACGGTCCCCGTCTCGCGGGCCATCGAGAGGGCGATCCCCAGGTCCTTGAGGTGGAGCGCGACCCGGAACCCGAGCGGGTAGTCGTTGGCGACCATGCGCCCACTCCGGTTGGCGAGGACCCAGCTCTGGGCCGCCCCGCTCGAGAGCGCGGCGACGACCTGCTCGGGGTCGAGGCCGGACTTCATCGCCAGCACGAGCCCCTCGGCCACGGCGAGGTAGGCGCCGGCGAGGATCACCTGGTTGACGGCCTTGGCAGCCTGGCCGGCGCCGACGGGACCGAAATGGGTGATCGTCCGGCCGATTGCCGCGAGGACGGGGCGGGCCCGCTCGACATCGGCCCGCTCGCCGCCCACCAGGATCGCCAGCGTCGCGTCTCGGGCCCCCTCGCTTCCGCCGGTCACGGGAGCGTCGACGAAGCCGATCCCCTGGGCGGCCAGGCGGGCCGCGAAACCGCGCGTGGCCGCCGGGTCGATCGTCGAGCAGTCCACGACGAGTGTGCCGGGCGCGGCACCGACGGCCACCCCATCGGGGCCGAAGAGGACGGCCTCGACGTCGGGTGTGTCGGAGACGCAGACCAGCACGACGTCGACATCGGCCGCCAGCGCCGCCGGGCTGGCGGCGACGGTGACGCCCAGCTCGTCCAGCTCGCCCGTGCGTCCGGCCGTGCGGTTCCAGGCCGCCACCGGGAAGCCGACCCGCGCCAGGTTGGCGGCCATCGCACCACCCATGGTGCCGAGCCCCACGACGCCGACCCGATCCATCTTCTCCTGCCCTCCTCCGCGGTGGTCGCCGCATCGTAGGCGCTGCGGCAGTGCCTCCGCTGGACGATACGCCGCCCCCGGTCTACCGTGACGCCTGCACGTTGATCGCCTCCGGAGGTCGGTGCTGAGCCCGCGCGTCCTGGCCTCGCTCGTCTACTGCGGCGCCGCGTTCGGCGGCGCATTCCTGTTCATGCGTCTCGCCGCGCCCGAGCTCCCCGCGTTGATCGTGGCGTTCGGCCGGGTGACGATCGCCGCCCTCATCCTCCTCCCCTTCGCCGGCCGCGAGCGGCTCGCCGCGATGCGCGCCCACTGGCGCGACTACGCCTTCGTCGGGTTCTTCATGGCCGCGGCGCCGTTCGCCCTCTTCGCCTACGCGGAGCGATCCCTGACCGCCGGCCTCGGCTCGATCATCAACGCGACGACGCCGCTCTGGACGGCGCTCGTCCTCGCGGCCTGGGTCCACCAGGCACCGACTCCGCGGCGGATCGCGGCGATCGTCCTGGGCTTCGTGGGCGTGGGGATCATCGTGGGCCTGGAGGGTCTCCAGCTCGCCCCGGACGCGCTCGTCAGCGTCGTCGCGGCGACCGCGGGCGCCGCGTCGTATGGCATCGCCCTGACGTACATCCGGCAGCGCATGGGGCCGCAGCCGCCGGTCCAGCTCGCGCTGGGGCAGCTGATCGCCGCCTCGATCATGCTGGCGCCGCTGGCGGCTCTCTCCGCCGGCGACGTGGTGCCGAGCACGGAGAGCGTCGTGGCCATGGTGGGGATCGCCTTCTTCTCGACCGCCATCGCCTGGCCGATCCTCTTCGGCCTCAACCGCGACGTGGGGCCGATGGCGACGAGCACGGTCACCTTCCTCAACCCGGTCTTCGGGTCGCTCTGGGGAGCCCTCTTCCTGGCCGAGACGATCTCGCCGACGTTCCTGGCGGGGGCCCTCCTGGTCTTCGCGTCGCTCGCCCTGATCTTCGGCATCCGGCTGCCCGTGATGCGACGACGGCCGGTGGCGATCGCGGTCCCGGCCGAAGCCGAGGACTGACCCGCCGGGCGAGGACGGGTCGCCTCCGCGCATCGCCCCAAACGGCACTTCCCACGGGTCGCCACGCCCCGGAATGTTCAGGTGGCGACGGTGACGCGCTGCCCGAGCGGCGACGCCGCGCTGCCGGAGACGACCACGAGGAGGCCACGGTGCCCGAACGCAAGAAGGTCACCCTGCCCGCGCTGTTCGCGAAGGTCGCGGACGGCACGCCGATCACCTGGCTCACCTGCTACGACTACCCGACCGCCCACCTCCAGGAGCAGGCCGGGATCGACATGATCCTGGTCGGGGACAGCCTGGGCATGACGATGCTCGGCTTCGACAGCACCCTGCCGGTGACGATGGACGACATGATCCGCCACGCGGCGGCGGTCCGGCGCGGGGCGCCCACGGCCTGGGTCGTCGGCGACATGCCGTACATGAGCTACCAGCCCTCCGTGGAGTCGGCGATCCGCAACGCCGGGCGCTTCATGGCCGAGGCCGGCTGCGATGCCGTCAAGCTCGAGGGCGGCGCCGAGATGGCCGACCGGGTGGCGGGGATCGCCCGGGCCGGCATCCCGGTGATCGGCCACCTGGGGCTCACCCCCCAGAGCGTCAGCGCCCTCGGCGGCTTCCGGCTCCAGGGCAAGGGCGCGGCGCAGGCGAAGAAGATCGTCGACGACGCGCGGGCGCTCGAGGAGGCCGGGGCCTTCTGCATCCTCCTCGAGCTCGTCCCCGACCGCGTCTGCCGCCTGGTCACCGGGCGGGCGGAGCACTGCATCATCATGAGCCTGGGCTCCGGGCCGGACGCCCACGGCCAGCTGCTCATCTACCACGACGCCTTCGCCCTCTATCCGAAGTTCACGCCGCGGATGGCCAAGGTCTTCGCCGACGCCGGGGCCGTGATCCGCGAGGGCCTGGCGGCCTATGTCGACCAGGTGACCGGGCGGGTCTTCCCGCAGCCGGAGAACTGGTTCGGCATGAAGGACGAGGAATACGACGAGCTCGTGAGGTTGATCGGATGACCGTCGCCGGTGGCTGTTCTGACCGCCGACCTTCGCCAGAGGCTGGCGATCCCGAGCGCTCGGCTCGACGACCTCAACGCCTTCCTCCTCGACCCCGGCTCGCGGGTCGTCAACGACGTGCTGGCCGTCATCGCCCGCTACGGCACCCCCGAGGAGATCAACCGCAGGGCTCGCGCGGCCGGCCAGCTGCCGGCCCTCCTCGAGCGCGTCCGGGCCGCCCACCCCGAGTACCTCGCCGATCTGGCCTGGCTCGAGGGGGAGCGCGACCGCGGCGCCTTCGTCAGCGTGGCCGACTTCCGCCGCGGCGTTCTCGGCGCGGACGCGGACACGAGGGAGTTTCGCGACGACATGGCCGTGACGCTGGAGGTGAGCGCTCTCCAGTACTTCCCGTGGGTCATCGCCGCGGCCCGCAAGGCAATCGCGGAGCGCACCCTCATGCCGTCCCGCTGGATCCAGGTCCGCCGGATGGCCGAGCAGGAGGCCGAGGGCGACCTCCCGGCGATCGCGGCGGCCATGCAGATCATCGGGGCCAGCTACGTGGAGACGCTCGACACCAAGGGCACGGACGGCTCGAACGTCCACCTGGGCGGCCCGGCCACCATCGCCGGCTACTTCGGCGGGATCGGCCAGCCCAACGACCACCCCCTGCTGTGGCTCGACGAGTTCCTCCACTACTACACCGAGTACGGCGTGCGCCAGGTCCTGAACATCAACCCCGGGACCGTGCTGGCGGGCTACCTCCTGCACCGTCTCGGCGTGGACATCGAGTTCAAGATCTCGGTCTTCATGGGCAACGACAACCCGTACGCCGGGCTGTGGACCCTGATCGGGGCCAAGCTCTTCGCCCGCGACGACGGCACGTCGGCGCTGGTCGGCTTCAACTGGGGCAACTCGGCCAACAACGAGACGCTCGAGATCACGGCCGAGATCCGGCGGGCGCTCGGCTTCGAGGACGTCATCCGCTTCGAGCACCACATCACCGAGACGTTCAAGAGCATCGTCCTCCAGCCGTACGACCGCCGGGCGGAGCTCTGCGCTCTGGCCGACCACGTGCCCAACATCTCGGCCAAGCACGAGGGCGGCGACCCGGCGGTGGACGGGGCGCGAGCCCACCCCTCGGACATCCTGGACTACTTCCGGGCGGAGTCCGAGGTCATCGAGAGCGGCGACTGGGCCTGCCTCCAGCTCAACTTCATGGACAAGCTGGACGCGACGAACCACACGGCGCGGGCCCTGACGGAGCACGGCCTGAGCTTCGTGGCGGCGCGGAACCTCCACCGCTGACGGGACCGGGCGGGGGCCGCGGGAATGCGACGACGCTGCGCCCGTCAGGATCTTTCTACAACGATGCACACTCCCCGAGCTTCGGGCCGTGTGCCGTGTTGAGTGGGGCTTCCGAATCACCGATCTGCGCCGCGGGCCCGCTGATCCGCCGAAGGGAAGGGCATTGCCACATCCGACCTAAGCGGCCAGACTCGCTGGCAAGCATGTCCAACCTGCCGGCCCAGCACTTTCACTATCGGGTTGGATGAAGCGCCAAATGGCCACTAGCTGACTGGGGCAAGGCGCGGGACCTGATCTCGGGAGTTGTCCAGCGGCCTCAACCGCGCGACAGAACGACGACCGGTTGGGCGCGTGCTGAAGATCGGCAGTCCTTTGGAGGCCGGAATGCGAGATCCCGCAGAACCGAGTGCTCTTCGAAAGGAAATCAGGGAGAAGCAGAACGAGATCAGCGACTACCTGAGTGATCTGGAGCCACGCGGAGCCCGACTGACATATATCAGCATTGTTTGCGGGGCGTTGGCTGTCTTGCTCAACACACAGACGGTGTTGGCCCTCAGCCAGAGCCCAGCGAGTTCCATAAGCTGGATCGCGCCACTCTTGGCGGCAGGGTTGGCAACAGCCGCCACCATATCTGCCAGCGTGTACAAGACGCAGGTCGAGTCTCGGCTCCCCAAATTCCAGAGGTGCGCTGCAGGAATCGAGGGTCTGGCTGTACTGCTCGATGCCCATCAGCTTTCAGAGGCAGTCGCGGCGAGGGAATTCCGTAAATATATCGAGGATTGTCCGCCCATACCCCGCCGGAGGAACTCTGTCTTCGAAGCCGTCAGGGGCGCGATCGACGAACCGGGTGAAGGGCAGAGCCTTCAGGCCGACTTTGTGGCTTCCGGAACGGTGCAGGACGCCGGGAAGCATGCTCGTATCTGGCTCGCGGTTGAAATCGATGACAGAATCTGGCCGAAGGAAGGCCGCGTTGTCTTACGCGGTACCGAGGGCCATTGGAGTCATGCCGTCTTCGAGGATGGTACGGCTGGGGAGTTTTCGCTCTCACTTTGGGCCGCGAATGCACAAGCGGATCGATCGTTACAAGCTTGGTTAGACGCGTCCAATCGAACACGCGTGTTCCCCGAAATGCGACCCCTCCCAGGTATGAAGCGACTGGATCGCGTTAGAAGACTGCGACGACAGGGGTGAGGTTGGGCCGCAGTGACTTCGGTGGAGACTCCTCGCTTGGAGGGAGGTGGCGTCATGGCACCAGACAGCAGCACCACCAGCCCACTCCAGCGGCGGTACCTACTGAGCTTCGGGAGCGGACGGTCCGCCTGGTCGGCTGTCAACGAGCTCGTACCTCGCCGAACACGAGCGGATCACCACCCCGATCGACGACCTCGGGATGCAGCCCGAACGCCGTTGGGCGACGTCGACGAGATGGTCGCAGCCCGGACCGCGATGCGTGACGCCTGGCGGGACGCGGACCTCGCGGCGTGAGCGCAGCTGGTCGGCCGGGTCTATCACCGGATCACCGTCGCGGACGGCGCGATCGTCAAGGTCGAGCACACCGAGGCGGCGAAGCGCCATGGCCTCCTCGCAGCCCTTCGCGAGACTGTGGTTATGGCGCGCCCGGCGGGACTCGAACCCACGACCTTCAGGTCCGCAACCTGACGCTCTATCCGCTGAGCTACGGGCGCACGAGAGGTGGCGGAGAGGGAGGGATTCGAACCCTCGAGGCAGGTTACCCCACCTGGCGGTTTAGCAAACCGCTGCACTAGGCCTCTATGCGACCTCTCCGGGCCACGGCGCGGCGCATTCTACCAGAGCGGCGGGTGCCCGACCGTCGACGAGCGGCCGGCGTCGGCCGAGCGGGGCGGCGGCCGTGTCTGCGGCGGCCGACGTTCGCTTTGACACCCGGAGAGCACGCCCGGTATCGTGGCCCGGCTGTGAGACCGCACACCTTCTACTTTCCGAGCCCGGCATGACCCGCCCCGGAGCGTGAGCTCCGGGGGCGGACGTGCCGGGAGCGAGCAGAGGCCGCGAGACCTCTGCTTTTTGTTTGTACGGCGGAGGATGATGGCCGGGACCCGACGAGGGTGCCGGGTGCCGCGAGGGCGGCCGGGATGCGAGGCGAGGCCAGATGTTCGTGGTGATGACGGTCGGGGCGACCGAGGAGCAGCTGAACGCGTGTGCGCGGCGCCGTCCTCGAGGAGGGCCTGACGCCCCACGAGAACCGCGGCGGGGCGCGCGTGGTCGTGGCCGTCCTCGGCGAGGGCGGGGCCTGGGTCGAGCGCCTGGCCGAGCGGCTCTCCGTCCTGCCCGGCGTGGCGTCGGTCACCCGGACCAGCCGGCCCTTCAAGCTCACCTCGCGCGAGTTCCACCCCGAGGACACGATCGTCCGGGTCGGCGATCGTCATCGATCGGGGACGGGTCGCTGACCCTGGCCGCCGGGCCCTGCGCCATCGAGTCGCGCGACCAGCTCTTCGAGACCGCGGAGGCGGTCACAGGCGGTCGGCGCGAACGTCCTGCGCGGCGGCGCCTTCAAGCCGCGGACCAGCCCCTACTCGTTCCAGGGGCTCGGGCTCCAGGGGCTCCGCTTCCTCGCCGAGGCGCGCGAGCGGACGGGCCTGCCGGTCGTCACCGAGGTGATGGAGCCGGGCCAGGTGGAGCACGTCGCCGAGTACGCCGACATCCTCCAGATCGGCGCCCGGAACATGCAGAACTACTCGCTCCTGATGGCCGTCGGGCGGATCGGACGGCCGGTGCTCCTCAAGCGAGGCCTCTCGGGCACGATCGAGGAGTGGCTGATGGCGGCCGAGTACGTCATGTCGAGCGGCAACCCGAACGTGATCCTCTGCGAGCGCGGCATCCGGACCTTCGAGACGGCCTACCGCAACACGCTCGACGTGACCGCCGTGCCGCTCATCCACCAGCTGACCCACCTGCCGGTCTGGATCGACCCGTCGCACGCGGCCGGGAAGCGCTGGCTCGTCACGCCGCTCGCCCTCGCCGGCACGGCCGCAGGCGCCGACGGGCTTCTCATCGAGGTCCACCCGCGACCCGTCGAGGCCCTCTCGGACGGCGACCAGTCGGTGACCCCGGCCCAGTTCGCCGAGCTCGCGGTCGCCGTCCGCGGCGTCCACGAGCAGGTCCGCGCCATCCACGCCACGCGCGGGCCCGCGATGGCGGCCGACGCCGCGCGCCTGACGGCGGCCGATCATGTCCGCCGTGCCGCCCGCAGCCACCATCGCCGTCCGCCCCGCCCCGCGGCTGCGCGGCGAGGTGCGGCCGCCCGGCGACAAGTCGGTCAGCCACCGCGCCCTCCTCCTTGCCCTCCTCGCCGAGGGCGAGAGCCTGATCTCCGGCGCCGGCGACGGGCCGGGACGTGCGGGCCACGGCGGCGGTCGCGGCGGCCCTCGGCGCCACCGTGGAGCGCTCGGGCGACGACCCGCGGGCGGTCGACTACCGCGTCGTCTCGCCCGGCCGCGCCGGCCTCCGCGAGCCGGCCGGCGTCCTCGACTGCCAGAACTCCGGGACGACGCTCCGGCTCGCCGCCGGGATCCTCGCCGGCCTGCCGGGGTTCGCCGTCCTCGACGGCGACGGCTCCCTGCGGGGCCGGCCGATGGGCCGGGTCGCCGCGCCGCTGGCGGCGATGGGCGCCACGATCGCCGGGCGGGCGGGCGCCACGCTTCCCCCGCTGGCGATCACCGGGCGGACGCCGCTCACGGCCATCGACCACGCCACCACGGTGCCCTCCGCCCAGGTGAAGTCGGCCGTCCTCCTGGCCGGGCTGGCCGCGGAGGGCACGACGACGGTCCGCGAGGCCGTGGCCACGCGCGACCACACCGAGCGGATGCTGCGCGCCCGCGGCGTCGCCGTGCGCACGGAACGCCTCGCCGACGGCGGCGCCGTCCACGCGCTGGACGGTCCGGCGCGGGTGAGCCCGCTGGATCAGCAGGTGCCGGGCGACGTCTCCGGGGCCGCCTTCTGGCTCGTGGCCGCCGCGATCCACCCCGACGCCGAGCTGACCCTCCGGAACGTCGGCACGAACCCGACCCGGCGTGCGATCATCGACCTGCTGCGACGGATGGGCGCCGAGATCGAGGTGCGCCCCATCGGCGCGGCGGGCGACGAGGAAGGCGGCGAGCCGCTGGCGGACCTCGTCGTTCGGAGCAGCGCGCTTCGGGGGATCGACGTGACGGCCGCCGAGGTCGCCGCGGCGATCGACGAGATCCCGGCTCTCTGCCTTGCCGCCGCGGTGGCGACCGGGCGAACCGTGATCCGCGGCGTCGGGGAGCTGCGCCACAAGGAATCGGACCGGGTCGCCGGGATCGCGGCCGGGCTCGCGGCGCTGGGCGCCCGGGTCACGGTCGACGGCGACACGATCGAGATCGACGGCGGCCGCGCGCTCACCGGGGCGACGGTCGAGACGCATGACGACCATCGCCTGGCGATGACCTTCGCGGTGGCCGGCCTCGTGGCGCGGGGCGAGACGTTCATTCGCGACCCGGGGTCGGCGGACGTCTCCTACCCGGGCTTCTTCGGAGAGCTGGAAAGGGTTCGAGCATGACGAAACGGGTCGTCCTCATCGGCCATCCGGTCGCCCACTCGCTCTCCGGCGCGATGCAGCAGGCGGCGTTCGACGCGGCCGGCATCCCGGCCACCTACGAGCTGTGGGACCGCTCGCCGCTCGAGCTCGCCGATTCGATCACCGAGCTGCGCTCCGACGACTTCCTGGGGGCCAACGTCACCATCCCCCACAAGGAGAAGGCGGCCGTCGCTCGTCGATCGCCTGACCGAGGAGGCGCACGCCACCGGCGCCGTCAACACGATCACCCGCGAGGGGAAGCGCCTCGTGGGCCACAACACGGACGTGCCGGGCTTCCGGGTCGCCCTCGAGACGCTCGTCGGCAAGCAGCGCATGCCCCGCCACGCCGTGGTCCTGGGCTCCGGCGGCGGCGCGCGCGCTGTCGTCCACGGGCTGGTGGCCGAAGGGTTCCAGCGCATCGTGGTCTTCAATCGCCACCTGCATCGCGCCGAGGCGCTCGTTCGCTTCTTCGCCAGGAGCGCGGCCCACATGGAGCTGCGGGCGATGCCCTGGCACGAGTCGATCATCGAGGCCGAGCTGGCCAAGACGAAGGTGCTCGTGAACGCCACCGCCGTGGGCCTGCACGGCGACGAGACGCCGATCCCAGCCGAGCTGATCCCGCCCGACCTCCTCGTCATGGACCTCATCTACAACCCGCCACGCTCGCGGCTCCTGCGCGATGCGGCCGCGGCCGGTTGCCAGGTGCTCAGCGGCGAGGTGATGCTCCTCCACCAGGGCGCCGCGGCGTTCGCCCTGTGGACGGGCCAGGCTGCGCCGGTGGAGCTCATGCACGAGAAGCTGGCCGCGGGGCTCGCCGCCGCCGGTGCGGACGTGGGCGGAGCGGCCGACGAGGGCGCCGGCACGGCCGGGGAGCCGGGGGCCTGACGGTTGCCATGACCGGCTTCCGATTCCTGACCGCCGGGGAGTCGCACGGGCCCGCGCTCGGCGTCACCCTCGAGGGCCTGCCGGCCGGGATCCCCGTGACCGCGGACGCCATCGCGGTCGACCTGCGCCGGCGCCAGGGCGGCTACGGCCGCGGCGCGCGCCAGGCGATCGAGCAGGACCGGGCCGAGATCCTGGCCGGGGTCCGCCACGGGCGCACCATCGGCTCGCCGGTCCTCCTCCTGGTCCGCAACCGCGACTGGGAGAACTGGACCCGGGTCATGCAGGTGGAGCCTCTGACCGACGAGGAGGCCGCGGAGCTGGCGGCGCTCGCGGAGGGCGGCGACAGGCGGGCCCAGCCCGTCACGCGACTGCGGCCCGGCCACGCCGACCTGGCGGGCGCCCTGAAGTACGGCTTCGACGACGTCCGGCCGATCCTGGAGCGCGCCTCGGCCCGCGAGACGGCTGCGCGCGTCGCGGCGGGCGCGGTCTGCCGGGCGTTCCTCGCCGAGCTCGGCATCGAAGCCTGGTCGTTCACGGCCGAGGTCGGCGGCGTCGCGGTCGACCGCGCCGCCTGCACCCGCTCGCGCGAGGAGTCCGAGGCGTCGCCGTTGCGCTGCCCGGATCCCGCGGCGGAGGCGCGGATGATCGCCCGGATCGACGAGGCCCGGGCGCTCGGCAACACGGTCGGCGGCGTCTTCGAGGTCGTCGCCCACGGCCTGCCGATCGGCCTCGGCAGCCACGTCCACTGGGACCGCCGGCTCGACGGCGCGCTGGCGGCGGCGATCATGAGCATCCAGAGCGTGAAGGGCGTGGAGCTCGGCCTCGGGTTCGAGCAGACGCGCCGCCTCGGGTCGGAGGTCCACGACGTCATCGAGGGCCGCGACGCCGGCGGCGGCTGGATCCACCGGTCGAACAACGCCGGCGGCCTGACCGGCGGGATCACGAACGGCGAGCCCCTCGTCGTGCGCGGCGCCGTCAAGCCGATCTCCACCCTCGCCCGGCCCCTCCCCTCCGCCGATCTCCTGACCGGCGAGGCGATCGAGAAGGCGCACTACGAGCGTTCCGACATCTCGGTGGTGCCGGCGGCGGGGGTCATCGGCGAGGCGATGGTGCTCCTGACAGTCACCCGCTTCGTCCTGGAGAAGACCGGCGGCGACTCGCTGGTCGAGGTGCGCGACAACCTGGACCGCTACCGCGAGCGGATCGGGCGTGGGCCGGCGCCTACGTCCGCGGCGACCCCGGCGGCATCCGGCAAACCCGGCTCCGGCGAGGCCGGCTCCGGGGGCGACGACTAGGGCCCGGCCGTGGACCTCGTGCTCGTCGGGCTGCCCGGGGGCGGCAAGACCGCTGCAGGGCGCCGGCTCGCCCGGCGCCACGGGGCGGAGCTGATCGACCTCGACGAGGTGATCGCGGCCGTGGCCGGCCGGCCCATCCCCGCGATCTTCGACGAGGAGGGCGAGGCCGGCTTCCGGGCCCGCGAACGCGCCGCCGTGGCCGAGCTGGGACCCGCCGGACCTGGAGCCCGGCCTGCGCCGCGTCATCGCCACCGGCGGCGGCGCCCCGATCGACCCCCGCAACCGCTGGCTCCTCTACCGCGGCCGCCGCGTCGCCTGGCTCGATGCCCCCGCGGAGGTCCTGGCCCAGCGGATCCGCCACAGCCCCAACCCGCGGCCGCTGCTGTCCGGCCGGGACCCGATCGGGAAGATGCGCGAGCTGGCGGCAGGCGCGGGCCCGCTTCTACGCACCGGCCCTGCGAGTGAACGGGATCGTCGGCCTCGCCGGCGTCGTGGAGACGCTGGAGCGGCACGTCGACGACCCGATGGCGGACGGCACGACGCTCCTGCGCGCCGAGACCGAGATCGGGCGCTACGAGCTGGGCGAGGGCAACGCCGTCGCCGGCGTCCTGGCGGCCCTCGCGGCCCTGGACGCCCGGCGGGCCATCCTCGTCTCCGAGCCGCGGGCGTGGGAGGTTGCCGGGGCCGCGCTTGCCGACGGGCTGATCGCCGCGGGCATCCCCGTGGACCGCCTCCTCCTGCCCGAGGGCGAGGCCGCCAAGCGGATGCCGGTCGTCGAGCGGGCCGCGAGCGAGCTCGCCCGGCTCCGCGCGGAGCGCGGGGACCCGCTCGTGGCGATCGGCGGCGGCGCGCTCGGCGACACGGCGGGCTTCCTCGCCGCGACCTGGCTGCGGGGCGTGCCGGTCATCCACGTGCCCACGACGCTCGTCGCCCAGATCGATTCGTCGATCGGCGGCAAGACGGCGGTCGACCTGCCCGAAGGGAAGAACCTCGTCGGCGCCTTCCACCAGGCGGCGGCCGTCATCGTCGACGTCCGCTTCCTGCGGACGCTGCCGGCCCGTCAGCTGCGGGCCGCCCTCGGCGAGGCGGCGAAGATGGCGGCGCTCGGCGACGAGCGACTCTTCGAGCTGCTGGAGGGCGAGGGCGCGGCGATCGCCGGCGGCGCGATGCGCGTCCACGACGACGGGACGCTCGCCGAGGTGGTCGAGCGCTGCGGCTGGGCGAAGATCGAGGTCGTGACCGCCGACGAGCGCGAGCAGGGCGACCGGATCAACCTGAACCTCGGGCACTCGCTGGCCCACGCGATCGAGGCGGCCGCCGGCTACGAGGGGATCCTCCACGGGGAAGCGGTGGCCTACGGGCTGCGTGCCGCGTGCCGGATCGGCGTCGCCGTCGAGGCGACCCCGCCGGAGCGGGCGGCCCGGATCGAGGTGCTCCTCGACGCCCTGGACCTTGGACGTGCGCCGCTCCCCTACCCGCTCGCCGAGGTCCTGGCCGTGATCGCCACCGACAAGAAGCACGCCGGCGGGCGCCTGCGCTGGGTCCTGCCGGCGGCGACCGGCGTCACGATCCGCAGCGACGTGCCGGACGAGGTCGTGGAGGCGGCGGCGCGGGGCGTCCTCGCGGGCTCGGCAGCGGAGGTGCAGAGCATGAGCGCGGGCGAGCGCGCGGGCGCGGGCGTGGGCCCCGGCCGTCGACTGCGAGTCCTGGTCGTCAACGGGCCGAACCTGGACCTGCTCGGCACGCGCGAGCCGGCGATCTACGGCCGCGAGACGCTCGCCGAGATCAACGCCGGGATCGCCGCGCGGGCGGCCGAGCTCGGCGTGGACGTCGCCTTCTTCCAGTCGAACCATGAGGGCGCGCTCATCGACCGCCTGCACCGGCGCGACTTCGACGCTTCGATCGTGAACGCGGGCGGCCTCACCCACACGTCGGTGAGCATGCGCGACGCGCTCCTCGGCATCGAGCGGCCGTTCGTGGAGGTCCACCTGTCCGACCCGGCGACCCGCGAGCCGTTCCGCCGGGTCAACTTCCTGGAGGACGTGGCGCTCGCGCGCTTCGTCGGGATGAAGACGGCCGGCTACCACCGGGCGCTCGAGGAGCTGGCCCGCCGCTGGGACGGCCGGCGAGGTCGCGGCGAGTGCGATCGAGGCCGTGCCCGGTGGACTCGATGCGCCGGGCGACCCGGCGCCCGGCGGGGCCGAGGAGGCACCCGGTGCCTGAGCGTGACACCGACGTCGTCCCGGCCGGCGCCACCGCCCCCGGCGACCGGACCGGCGCCGCCCTGGCGCCGCTGCGCGAGCGGATCGACGCGATCGACCACGAGATCGTGGCCCTCCTCAACGAGCGGGCCCAGATCGCCCTGGAGATCGGGCGCGTGAAGGAGCAGACCGGGCGCCGAACGGTGCGCGACGCGAAGCGCGAGGCCGAGGTCCTGGAGCGCGTCACGAGCGCCTCGGCCGGCCTGTTCCCGGAGCCGGAGCTGGTCGCCCTCTACCGGAAGCTGATCGCGGCGACCCGGCGGGTCCAGCACGCCCAGAAGCGGCGGGCGGCCACGGGGACCGACGGGGCTGCGGGGGCCGATGCTGCCGGCGCCCTGGCGGAGCCCGCAGCCGGCGCGGGGCAGGACGCGGCGCTCGAGCGGCGATGATTCCGCTCGGGCCGCGCGACCCGGGTCCGGTTCGGCCCGACCCGGCGCGGCTGCCGGCCCGGCCGACCACCCGCTTCGCGCCGGCCCCGACGGGCTTCCTCCACCTGGGCCACCTGGTCAACGCGCTCTACGCCTGGGGGATCGCCGGGGCGACCGGCGGACGGGTGATCCTGCGGATCGAGGACCACGACCGCCAGCGGTCCCGACACGCGTTCGAGGCGGCGCTCCTCGACGACCTCGAGCGGCTGGGGCTCATCCCCGACGAACCGTCCATCGAGGAGCTGCGCGCGGGGCCCTCTGCCTACCGCCAGTCCGACGACCCTGCCCCGTATGCCGCCGCCGCCGACACCCTCCGCGCCCAGGGCCGCGTCTACGCCTGCGCCTGCTCGCGGGCGGAGCTGCTGGCCTTGCGCGGGCCCGGCTGTCCAGGCGGCTGCCGCGAGCGCTCGCTGCCCGAGGACGCGCCGGGGTCGGCTCTGCGCGCCGCCCTCGGCGAGGGCGACGAGCGGTTCGACGACCTCCTCCTCGGCCCGCAGTCGGGCGATCCGTCGGCCGGCGGCGACCTCACGCTCCGTGACCGGCACGGCAACTGGAGCTACCCCCTCTGCGTCGTCGTCGACGACGCCCGCCACGGCGTCGACCTCGTCATCCGGGGGCGAGACCTGCTCGAGGCCACTCCGAGCCAGCTCCGCCTGGGCCGCCTGATGGGCCGCGGGGACGCCCCGGCGTTCCTCCACCACCCGCTCCTGCGCAAGCCGTCGGGCGCCAAGCTCTCCAAGGCAAGCCACGACACGTCGCTCCGCGACCTCCTCGACGGCGGCGCGACGCCGGGCGAGCTCGTCGGGTTCGCGGCCGCGGCCGCGGGCCTGATCGATGCTCCACGCCCGGTCTCAACCGGGTGGCTCAGATCGGCGTTCGCCGGTTGATCGGACGCGGCGCCGCTGGGGCCTGGTCGGCGGCCGTCTCAGCGGCCAGCCATGACGGCCCGGATCCCGGCGACGACGTCCTCGACCTGCGGGACCGACGCCCGCTCCAGCGCCAGGTTGAAGGGGATCGACCGTGTTCTTGCCGGCGACGCGGACGATCGGCGCCCGCAGGAGGTCGAAGCCCTGCTCGGCGACGAGGGCGGCGACGTCGCTCGCCGACCCCGCCGCGCTTCGACCGCCTCCTGGGCGACCACCAGGCGGCCGGTCCGGCCGACCGACTCGAGGACGCAGGCGACTGTCCATCGGGCACGAGCGTCCGCAGGTCGATCACCTCGACGGAGATCCCCTCGCCAGCGAGCTGCTCGGCTGCCTGCAGGCACTTCGTGACCATGTGCGACCAGCTGACGAGCGTCACGTCCGTGCCGGCCCGCTTGACGTCGGCCTGCCCGAGCGGGACCACGAGATCCTCGTCTCGGGACCTCGCCCTCGGTCATGTAGAGGAGCTTGTGCTCGATGAAGATGACCGGGTCGTCGTCGCGGATCGCCGACTTCAGCAGGCCCTTCGCGTCGGCGGGCGTCGAGGGCATGACGACCTTGAGCCCGGGGACGTGGTAGAAGAGCGCCTCGAGGCTCTGCGAGTGCTGGCCGGCGAGCGAGTTGCCGGCGCCGCCCTGGGTCCGGACGACGAGCGGGACGTGCCCCTGGCCGCCGGACATGAACCGGTACTTCGCCGCCTGGTTGACGACCTGGTCCATGGCCAGGAGCAGGAAGTCGATGAACAGCATCTCGACGACCGGCCGGGAGCCGGCGATCGCGGCCCCGGCCCCGAGCCCGACGAACCCGGCCTCGCTGAGCGGCGTGTCGATGACCCGTCGCGGGCCGAACTGGGCGAACAGACCCTCGGTCACCTTGTACGAGCCGCCGCGCTCGCCGATGCCCTCGCCGATGCAGAAGACGGACGGGTCGCGCTCCATCTCCTCGCGGAGCGCGTCGCGGAGGGCCTCGCGGTACTTGATCCTTGCCATCGTTCCTTCCGACTGCTGCGTCGCACGGCAGCTGCGATCCGGTCGGCGGCCGTCCGGACCGATGCCCGATCCTAGAGCGTGTCGACCTCCGCGAGGAACTCCTCGACCGACGGCTGCGGGCTGGCCTCGGCGAACTCGACCGCCTCGTCGATCAGGCGCTCGACGCGCTCGTCGATGGCGGCGACGGCGCGCCTCGTCGACGCCCGGCGTCGGCGAGGCGGCTCGCGGAGCACGAGCAGCGGGTCGCGGGCCTTCCAGCGCTCCAGCTCCTCCTTCGGCAGGTAGAGGCCGGGGTCGTTCACGTGGTGGCCGCCGTGGCGGTAGGTCATGCACTCGACGAGCGTCGGGCCCTCGCCGGCGCGTGCCCGACGGATCGGCTCCTGCATCGCCTCGTACACCGATCGCGGCGTCGTTGCCGTCGACGGTGATGCCGGGCATGCCGTAGGCCGGCGGCGCGATCGGAGAGGCGGGCCACCCGGGCGCTGTCTGCGATCGGCGTCGAGACGGCGTACTGGTTGTTCTCGAGGACGAAGATGACCGGCAGGTCCCAGATGGCGGCCAGGTTCATCGACTCGTGCCAGATCCCGTTGGCCGACGAGCCGTCGCTGCAGAAGGCGACGCACGACCTCGCGCGCCGCCGCGCTGGCGGATGGCCAGCGCGGCGCCGACGGCGATCGCCGAGGCCGCCGCCCGACGATCCCGTTCGCGCCGAGGTTGCGGACCGACGCGGCTGGCGACGTGCATCGAGCCGCCGCGGCCGCGGCAGTAGCCGGTCTCCCTGCCGAACAGCTCGGCCATCATCCGGCGCGGGCTCGTGGCCCTTGGCGATCGCGTGGCCGTGCCCGCGGTGGGTGCTGACGATGTAGTCGTCGGGCTCGAGCGCGGCGATCGCGCCGACCGCGATCGCCTCCTCGCCGAGGTACAGGTGGAGGTAGCCGCGGATGTTGCCGAGCCGGTACTGCTCGATCGGCGCGCTGCTCGAACCGCCGGATCGTGACGGCCGTCTCGTACATCGCGCTCGAGCAGGCCCGCGTCGATCTCGCCCATCGCTCCCGATGCTCCCGCGCTGCAGGTGCGCTGCCTGGCGCGACCGTACTCCGCAGGTTGTGCGGCTTCTGTGGGAATCTCTGCCTTCCTCAACGGGACTGCTGCGCGTAACGATGCCGTATTGTCAACGTTTGGCGGAGTGGTATTCTGTGGTGACCGTCCCCAGCGCCGGTCCTCGGCAGCGCCATGGCGGCGTCCCGGGGGAACGTGGGTTGCGCCGACAGATGCTCCCGGCCGATCGCCTCCAGGTGATCGCCGACCTCGTCCGCGAGCGGGGCAGCGTCCGCGGGCAGCGAGCTCGTCGACCTGCTCGGCGTGACCGACGAGACGGTCCGGCGCGACCTCTCGCGCCTGGCCCAGCTCGGGATCGTCCGGCGCGCCCACGGCGGGGCGGTCGCCGCGCGGCCCGACGACGAGACGACCACGGCCGTTCGCCTCCGCGAGCACGCCAGACGCCAAGATCGCGATCGGCCAGCGGGCAGCCGAGCTCGTCGCGCCCGGGACGACGATCATCCTCGACTCGGGAACCACGACGCCTGTGCCTCGCCCGTGCGCTGCGCGAACACCCGCGACATCGTCGTCGTGACCACGGCGGTCACGAATGCCCTCGAGCTCGTGGGGAACCCGGGCACGACAGTGATCATGACCGGCGGCGTCATCCGCCCGATCACGTACGGAGCGAGCGGGCCGCTCGCGGCGGCCACGCTCCACGAGCTCCACGTCAACCAGGCATTCCTGGCGATCCACAGCGTCTCGGTCCGCGGCGGGCTGACGTATCCGTCCTTCGAGGAGGTCGACGCGAAGCGAGCGATCATCGAGGCGGCCGACGAGGTGATCCTCCTCGCCGATGCCTCGAAGTTCGGACGGGAGGCGCTCGTCCGGGTCGCCCCGATCACGGCCGTCCACCGGATCATCACCAGTCCCGGCGTCGATCCCGGCCGAGGCCGCCGCGATCCGCGAGCTGGGCATCGACCTCATCGTCGTCGAGCCAGGCGGCGCGCCGAGCCGGGAAGGCGACAGCGAGCCGACGGACGAGAGCGCAGCCTGACGGCGAACGCGCGAGAGCCACGGGAGGAAGGGAGATGGCGACGAAGGTGGTGATGCCGCAGGCCGGCCAGGACCTCGAGACCGGCCTCGTCCGGCGCTGGCTCAAGGCCGAGGGCGACCTGGTCGCGAAGGGCGAGCCGCTCGTCGAGGTCGAGACCGAGAAGCTGACGCTCGAGGTCGAGGCCCCCGCGACGGGCATCCTGCTGCGGATCATCGCGGCGGATGACACGCGAGGTGCCGGTCCTGTCCGCCATCGCCGTGATCGGCGATCCGGGCGAGGACATCTCGGGCATCGGGTGAGGTGACGAGATGACCGACCGGTTCGGCTTCGCGATGCCGGAGAGCATCGATCTCCGCGACTTCGTCGTGGCGACGTACCTGTACCGGGGTGACGCCCGGGTCGACATCCAGCGCACGGCCCGGGCCCTGGCGGACCTCCAGTCGACGGGGACGTGGGTGAGCCTCGAGCGCGAGACCCCCGGGATCCGGGAGCGCCACGCGGGCCGGGTCATCGCCACCTGGGAGGTCCCCGACCACGAGGTGGATCCGCCAGCTGACGACCTCCGGGCCTGGGTCCTCCAGGTGGCCTATCCAGCGCACAACATCGGCAACCAGATCCCGCTCCTCCTCGCCACCGTCTACGGCGAATGTGCATCGTCGGAGGTCATCCGCCTGCTCGACGTGTCCCTCCCCGAGACGTTCGTGCGGGCGTTCCTGGGGCCGAAGTTCGGGCTCGAGGGTATCCGCGACATGGTCGGCGCCGCCGGCCGCCCGCTCCTCTTCGCGATCATGAAGCCGGCCATCGGCCTCACACCGGCGGAGAGCGCGCAGGTCTTCTACGAGGCCGCGCTTGGTGGTGCCGACGCTGTCAAGGACGACGAGCTCCTCGTCTCGACCCCGTGGTCCACGTTCGAAGATCGCTCCCGCGCGCATGCCCGAGCCGCGCAGCGGGCCTACGAGGAGACAGGCCATCGGACGCTCTACTTCGTCAACATCACCGACCGTCCGGATCGCCTGGTGACGAATGCGTACCGGGCGGTCGAGGCTGGCGCCTCCGGTCTCCTCGTCGACCACGTGACCGTGGGCGTCTCCGCCCTGTCGATGCTCGCGGATGATCCTGCGATCAATGTGCCGATCCTGGGCCACCTGGCGCTTGCCGGCGGCCTCTACGCCGCGCCGTGGTCGGGCGTCAGCTCCCACCTGGTCCTCGGCAAGCTGCCTCGCCTGGCAGGGGCCGATGCGGTGGTCTATCCGAGCCCGTACGGGAGCCTTCGGTCGACCCGGTCCAAGCACCTCACGGTCGCGAGGGCGATGACGGACTCCTTCTTCGGGATCCGCCGCATCGCCCCGGTCGCGGGCGGCGGCATCCACGCCGGGGTGGTTCCCCTCCTGGTCGGCGACCTCGGGATCGACCTCGCGGTCGCGGCGGGCGGGGCCGTGCACGGTCACCCGATGGGGGTCGCGGCCGGTGCGCGCGCGATCCGCCAGGCGATCGACGCCGCCGTGACAGGGCTCCCGCTGGCTGAGGCGGCAGCCGAGCACCCGGAGCTCGCGTCCTCGCTGGCCCTGTGGCCGGAGGAGCTGCCAGCCAACCCTCGCTGACCGTCGGAAGGGGACGGTCCGAGGCCAATGACACCGCCCAGCGCGGCGTCCAGGGAGGAGGAAGGCGACATGGCGACCAGGCCCAGGATCCTCGTCGCGGGGATCCTCGACACGAAGGGGGACGAGATCCGCTTCCTCGCGGATCGCGTCCGGGCCGCCGGCGGCGACCCCACGATCATGGAGCTGACGGTCGGGGGGGACGAGGCCGGCTGGGCCGACATCGGCGTCTCCGAGCTGACCCGGCGGGTCGGCAAGATGCCCGCGGACCTTGCCGCGCTCGCTCGGTCACAGGCGGCCGCACTCATCGTGGAAGGGGGCCGGATCCTGGCCCGGGAGCTCCTGGACACGGGCCGGCTCGACGGGATGATCGTGTTCGGCGGATCGATGGGCACGAGCATCGGCGCCGACATCATGCAGTCCCTGCCGATCGGGGTGCCCAAGGTCCTGGTGTCCACGATGACGTCGGGCGACGTCCGTCCCTACGTGGGAACGAAGGACATCACGATGATCTACCCGATCGCGGAGGTGGGCCTCAACAAGGTCACGCGACGCGTCCTGAACAACGCCGCCGCGGGCGTCGTGGGCATGGCCACGGCCCCGGCCCTCGAGGCGACCGCGGAGAAGCCGCTGGTCGGCTGCATGATGTTCGGGGTGACCACCCCCTGCGTCCTGCGGGCGTCGAAGCACATGGAGGATCGCGGCTACGACGTCATGGTCAACCACGCCGTCGGCAGCGGCGGCCGCTCGATGGAAGAGCTCATCGACGACGGCTACATCGTGGGCATGCTCGACATCACGACACACGAG
This sequence comes from uncultured Chloroflexia bacterium, assembly GCA_963712585.1. Classification (GTDB taxonomy): domain Bacteria; phylum Chloroflexota; class Limnocylindria; order Limnocylindrales; family CSP1-4; genus CAVQIH01. The sequence goes on along the minus strand of CAVQIH010000014.1, from coordinate 11,982 downwards.
ATCGGCGACGAGCTGCTCGGCGGCGTCCTCAGCGCCGGGCCCGATCGCCTGACCGCGGCCGGCCGGAAGGGCATCCCCCAGGTCGTCTCGGTCGGCGGGCTGGACATCATCAACTTCGGCGCGCGGGAGACGCTGCCCAAGAAGTACGAACTGCGGATAAATCCTCGGGCACGATCAAGAAGCGCTTCGATGCCATCGGCGTCGACTCGACGGCAGACAACCGCCGGGACTACCGCGAACTGCTGTTCCGCTCGACCGAAGCGATGTCAAAATACATCTCGGGCGTCATCCTCTATGACGAGACGATCCGACAGAACGCCAAGGACGGAACGCCGCTGGTCAAGGTGATCGAGAAAGCGGGCGCGCTCCCCGGCATCAAGGTCGACAAGGGTACCAAGGCGCTGCCGGCTGCTCCCGGCGAGGTGGCAACCGAGGGTCTGGATGGGCTGCGTGAACGGCTGGTGGAATATCGCGGCCTTGGCGCCAGGTTCGCCAAGTGGCGCGCGGTCATCGATATCGGCGCCGGCATCCCGACATGGAACTGCGTGAAGGCGAACGCCCACGCGCTCGCGCGCTATGCCGCCCTTTGTCAGGACGAGGGCATAGTGCCCATCGTCGAGCCGGAAGTGCTCATGGACGGCGACCACGACATCGATCGCTGCTTCGATGTCACGGAGCAAGTGCTTAAGACTACCTTCAACGAGCTGTTCGACGCGCATGTGCAACTCGAAGGGATGGTGCTCAAACCCAACATGGTGATTGCCGGCAAGAAATGCGCAAGGCGTGCGTCGGTTGCCGAGGTGGCGGACAAGACCGTGACGGTATTGAAAATCTGCGTTCCGGCTGCGGTACCGGGAATTGCTTTCCTGTCTGGCGGGCAGTCCGACGAGGAGGCAACCGCCCATCTCGACGCCATGAACAAGATTGGCGGCTGCCCGTGGAAGCTCACCTTTTCCTACGGCCGTGCGCTGCAGGCGGCCCCGCAGAAGACCTGGGCGGGCAAGACCGACAATGTGTCAGCCGCACAGCGCGCGTTCGCGCATCGCGCCCGCATGAACGGCCTCGCCGCGCTCGGTCAATGGAAGGCCGACCTGGAGAAGGTGAAGGCAGCCTGAGGCGGCAATTGGAAGTCAGTTACCAGATGCTGCCTCCGACTACTGATGACTGATTTCCGACCTCTGTCCTGGCCAGGGCTCCGCCGTCATTGCGGCGGCCTCGATCCCGACGAGGTCGGCAAGCCGTTCCGATCGCCCGGGACGCAGGGCGCCGGCAATATCCGCCTTGATCTCGGCGATGAGGCCGAGGCCGCGAAAGATCAGGCCGGTATAGAGCTGCAGCAAGTTGGCGCCGGCCTTGATCTTGGCGAGCGCCGCGGCGCCGGAATCGATGCCGCCGGCGCCGATCAGCCCGAACGCGCCCTCGGCCCGCACATAGGCTTCGGCCAGCATGCGTGTCGACAGCGCGAACAGCGGCCGTCCAGACAGGCCCCCATGCTCCTTGGCTTTGCCGTCGCGCAGATCAACCGGGCGTCCGATCGTGGTGTTGCTGACGATCATGCCGTCGATACGGCGCGCCCGTGCTACTCCGACCAGATCATCCAGATCGTTGAGCGAGAGGTCGGGCGCAATCTTGAGCAGCACCGGGGTCGGTCCGGCCCGCTTGCTCACTCCGTCGCGCGCCTCGACCACGCGCGCCAGTAGATCGTCGAGCGCCGCCGATTGCTGGAGATCGCGCAGGCCGGGCGTGTTGGGCGATGAGATGTTGACGGTAAAGAAGCTCGCAACCGGTGCGAAGGTTTCGATCAGGCGCACGTAGTCCGCCGCACGATCCTCGGTAGCCTTGTTGGCGCCGATGTTGACACCGATGATGCCCCCGCCGTCGGCGCGTGCGGCGAGCCGCCCGAGCACGGCCGCCGCGCCGTCGTTGTTGAACCCGAGCCGGTTGATGACCGCGCTATCGGCATCGAGGCGGAACAGGCGCGGGCGCGGATTCCCGGCCTGCGGCTGCGGCGTAACCGTGCCGATTTCGACGAAACTGAACCCGAGGCGCAGCAACGCGTCCGGCACCTCGGCGTTCTTGTCAAAGCCGGCCGCGATCCCCACCGGATTGGGAAAGTTCAAGCCGAAGGCGCGCACCGCGAGCCGCCCATCGTCGGTCACCCGCGACAGCGGCGCGATTTTCAGTGCCTTGACCGCCAAAGCGTGCGCATCCTCCGGATTGAGCGCGCGCAGCAACGGCCGGGCGATGCGGTCAAACAGGCCGATCATGGTGCACCGTCCGGGAAAACCTGTCCGTCGGCGCCGCGTTCTACCGGCGTCACCTGGATCACCGCGCTCAGGGGAAGCTCACCATAAAGATGTGGAAACAGCGCGCCACCGCGCGCGGGCTCCCATTTCAGTGCCGGTCCGAGCCGGTCACCGTCGACCGCGATAAGGACGAGGTCGCCCTCATTCGCAAAGTGCCGGCGGGCGGTTTCGGCGACTTGATCGTGGGTTGAGAAATGGATGTAGCCATCGCGGTGGTCCACCGGCATGCCACGAAAGACGCCCGCGCGCTGGGCCTCGGTCCATAGCGCCGAGGGACAGATCTTGTAGATGGTCGGCACGCCCACCTTTCTGAAGGCATTTTCCGGCGGAAGTCCGTCCCCGAACCTGACCCGGGATGGTTACGCTCGCCGCGGAGAATGTGGCTTGCTGGGAATCGAATGATTTGCGGTCGCGGACCGTATCGGCGGCATACCGGTTGTTCAAGTTGTCCGTCGCGGAAAAGGCTGGACAGGCTCGTTCACAGGCCATAATTCCTAAGCTTGGATAATAGTCTCAAGCCTAGCGGGTCACCTTGCTGACGCATGATCAGATTTGGGTCGCCCTTGACCGCTTGGCTGCTCGTGCCGGCCTTTCGCCGTCCGGCCTCGCCAAGCGCGCCGGGCTTGACCCCACCACATTCAACAAGTCGAAGCGTGTGACGCCGGAGGGCAGGGCGCGCTGGCCGTCGACCAAGTTCAGTCGCCAAGGCGCTCGCGGCAACCGGCACCAGCATCGAGGCCTTCGTTGGCCTGATCACCGACGACGCCCGCCCGGCGGCGTGGTCGGTGCCACTGATTGGACTGGCAGAGGCCGGTACGGGTGGTTTCTTCGACGACGGCGGGCTTCCGGTTGGCGACGGCTGGGATGTGATGGCTTTTCCGGCGCTCGAGGACAAACATGCCTATGCACTGGAAATCGCCGGCGACGCGATGCTCCCCGCATATCGGGATGGTGATGTCATCGTCGTGTCACCCGCGGCAACGATCCGTCGTGGTGATCGCGTGGTCGTCAAGACCAGGGTCGGCGAGGTGATGGCGAAGGAGCTAAAGCGCAAGAGTGCCAAGTCGATCGAATTGAAATCGCTCAATTCCGATCAAGACGAACGCACACTGCCGGCCGATCAAGTGCTATGGATCGCCCGCATCGTATGGGCGAGCCAATGATTATTCAGGCTGAGCGCGCGAGCGCGCCGTCGATCATGTCGATGGTATTCTGCACGCCATAGACTGCCGCGAAGGAGCCGAAGCGCGGACCTTTCTCCTGGCCCAGCAGCACCTGATAGAGCATGTTGAACCACTCGAGGGCGACGCCGGGCTTGCCGTCCTTGGTCTTGACCTTGCCGGTCTTGTCGAGGAACGGCTCACGCCGGCCGACCTCGTAGACCACCTCCTGGATCTGCTCGGCGCTTGCACCTGCGGCAAGCTGCGCAAGCGCATCGCGCAGGTCCAGCAGGGCCGCCCGCTCGACTTCGGTAGGATCGCGGAATTTCTTTGTCGGCAGCACGAAGTCACGGAAATAATGGATGGCATAGTCAACCAGCGCTGCGAGTTTGGGATGCGTCTGTGGTGTCACGCCGGGCCGGTAGCGGCCGATGAAGCCCCACAACGTCTCGGCATTTTCCGCGTTGGAAGACGAGACGACGGTAAGCAGCATCGAGAAAGAGACCGGCAATTCGACCTTGGGCGGCGCGCCGGCATGGATGTGCCAGACCGGATTGGACAGGCGCTGCTTGCTGTCCTGCCGCTCGTAACCCTCGATGAATTGTTGATAGTCGTCGACCTGGCGCGGGATGACGTCGAAGTAAAGTCGCTTGGCGGCTTTCGGCTCGCGGTACATGAATAACGACAGGCTCTCCGGGGACGCATAGCGCAGCCACTCGTCGATCGTCAGGCCGTTGCCCCTCGATTTCGAGATCTTCTGGCCTTTCTCGTCGAGGAACAGTTCGTAGTTGAAGCCTTCCGGTGGCGTTGCGCCGAGCGCGCGACAAATCTCGCCGGACAGCCTTACCGAGTTGATGAGGTCCTTGCCGGCCATCTCGTAGTCGACCCCGAGCGCGACCCAGCGCATTGCCCAATCCGCCTTCCACTGGCACTTGACGCGCCCGCCGGTGACTGGAGTTCTCCACCTCTTCCCGGGTGTCGGGATCGACATAGGTGATGGTGCCCTTGGCGACATCGCGGGCGATCATGGGCACCTGCAACACCTTGCCGGTGCGCACGCAGATCGGAAGAAACGGAGAATAGGTCGCGCGCCGCTCCGGGCCGAGGGTCGGCAGAATGATCTCCATGACCCGCTCATAGACGGCGAGCATCTTGAGGAGCGTCGCGTCGAAACGCCCCGCCGCATAGTATTCGCTCGAACTCGCGAATTCGTATTCGAAACCGAACCGGTCGAGGAAGGCGCGCAGCCTGGCATTGTTGGCGGCCCCAAAGGATGGAAACTCGTTGGAGAATGGGTCCGGCACGCGCGTGAGCGGCTTGCCGAGATGGCTTTGCATCATGTCGCGGTTCGGCACATTGTCCGGCACCTTGCGCAACGCGTCCATATCGTCGGAAAAAGAGATGATGCGAGTTTTGATCTTGTCGTCGGTAAGCACGCGAAAGGCGTGGCGCACCATCGTGGTGCGCGCGACCTCGCCGAAGGTACCGATATGCGGCAGGCCGGAAGGGCCATAGCCGGTCTCGAAGATCACCTCGTCCTTCGGTTTTCGCTTGAGCCGGGCGACAATCTTTTTCGCCTCCTCGAACGGCCAGGCCGAGGATTGCTCGGCGAGCGCGCGCAGGTTGGCGGTGTTTTCGACTTCGGCGATGGACATCATGCTCTCCAGCCGGACGCGGAGCGGCTCTGGCCTTCCGGTTTCAAACGCAATCGGCTGCCGAGCGCAACGTCAAAACGGGCTTATCGCGAAATACCGTAGCCAAAGATCGGTAAAGCGGCCCTTTTCCCAGAGCCGGAACAGTGCCCAGTTGAACGCGAGCCGCAGCGTGTCGTTGCCGCGCTTGACCGCGATGCTGATCCCCTCGCCGAAATATCGACTCTCGACGAATGGTCCACCTCGGAAGTCGCAGCAGCCGGCTGAGGCGGTGCCGTTGAGCCAGAACGCGAGGGAGATGCCGTCGCCGAAGAGCAGATCGACATCGCCACGGCGCAAGGCTTCGCGCGCGGCTTCCGCATCGCGATAGGGGCGCAGCTCCGCTTCGGTGAACAGAGCCTTGAGATAGGCTTCATGCGCAGTGCCCGCGACCACCGCGACTTTCTTGCCTTCGAGCAGCTCCGGCCGCACTTCGACGAGCGGGCTGTCGCGGCGCGACACGAAGCGGGCAGGCGTGCGCACATACGGATCGGAGAAGTCGACGCGCTGGCGCGTCTCCGGCGTCACCGCAATCGACGCCACCGCCGCGTCGGCGCGATTCTCGGCCAGTGCATCGAGCAGCGTGTCGAAGCGGCGCATCTGGAGCGTGCATTGGATCTTCAGCTCGTCGCAGAGCATGCGCGCAAGGTCGACATTGAATCCGGCCGGATTGCCGTCGGGGCCAGCGTAGTTGAAGGGTGGATAGTCATTCTCGGTGACGAGGCGGATGAGCGTAACGCGCGAGGTGTCCGGGCGCTCCGGACGTCGCCGCGGATCCCAGAAACCGGGTACGATCATGCCAGCCGTCGGAGGGGGCGCAGCGCTCGGCGGGGGCGGGGCTGACTTGGGCGAAGCGGTCTGCGCCGCGGCCGCGAGAGGCACAAGGGCGGCGAGCGCGCCCAGGGCGAGCAGCGCAAACAACCGTGCGGGACTCGGGTAGACGGGAAGATTTCTTGCGCGCATTCGTTTCCTGCGTTTCGGCCGGGTGACGCGTCGTTGGTGGTCGTATCCGCTGCGGGGGATCCGGATCGGGTCCCTGTCAAATCAGGATTTCGGAAATCCGCGGGTCCGCATATAGAAGAAAATTGCGGCGCGTTTGGGGGGGGGCGCAGGCACACACGCCGATTGCCGCCTCAGCCGGCCTTCTTCTGTACCCAGAATTGATACATACCACTGAAGGTCGTGGGATTTTCGCTCTCAAAGAGGTCCCAGCAATCGAGATCACTCTTCGTCCGGTCGGCAGGAAACCGTGCCTGGTATCGGCTATTGACCGCAGCATCGAGTTCGAATCCCAGGAATGCCAGATCGTTTTCCGACAGGAAGGCGCTGATCTGCGGCAGTGTCATGCGGTGCTCCTGCACATGGAACAGCAGATCGCGACACTCGCTGGTGGTGAAGAAGTCTACCGAGCTTTGCAAACGCCGGGACAAGGTGTTCCCCGAGTTCGAGCAGTTCGTGCCGGCAGCGCCGGATGTCGTCTACGGTCGGCCGATAGCCGCGCTCGGTGATGAAGGCGCGCGCAGGCGCAAGATCGGCACGCGCTCGCTCGCTGTAGAGTTCGATCGCCATGAAGCCGCCGGGACGCAGGAGCGCTAGCAGCGTGCGCCAGCCCGCGAACGGGTCGGCGAGATGATGCAATACCCCGCTGGCCTCGATGATGTCGAAGGTGCGGCCAGTGGCGGGGAGGTTGAGAATATCGGCCTGGGCAAACTCGATGGCGGGCACGGAGGCAGCAAGCGTCTTGCGCTTGGCGTAGCTCAAGCTCGCAAGACTGAGATCGATCGCGAGCACCTTTGTCCCCTGGAACCGCTGGGCGGTCCCGATCGCGTGCTGGCCCGTGCCGCAACCCGCAATGAGCACGTCAATGTCCCCGCCCTTTCCGAGCGGGCGGAATTGCGCCGACGGAAACAGGCTGCGCAGATACTGATCGAAAGTGCCGGTCCGGCCCCCCGGGTCCGCGTTGATCCAGCGGGGGTAGGGATTCTCCTCGTACTGCCTCTGAACGAGAAGGGATACCCGGTCCTCGATCGGCGTCAGGGCCGGAATCGTTGTCCTAATCTGCTGCTCCTGCAACGGTTCCTGCACCTGCTGGACTAGCAGCCCGGTCACCGGCGGCGACCAGCTTCGCTCCAGCAGCTTGGCGGCCGGGGCCATGGAACCGAGCGGAAGATAAGCGGCCACCGCCGCGACCCAAAGCTCCGGGATCGCGCCGTTCGACTCGATCGCGCGCAGCAGCCGGTCGCGCAAGAGCTGCAACTGCTCTGCTTCGGCATCGGTTTGCGCGAATACATACTCGTTGAGGAAGCATTGCCGGGCCAGAGCGCAGTAGAATCCAAGGTCGTGCCTGTCGGCGACGCCGGCGTCCGCAAGCGCAAGCTGCAGGAGCGCAAGACGCGTGCCGGTCAGGAACCGCTCGAGCTCGATATGGCAGATCGGAGCGGATTCGAGCAGGGCACGCAGCAGGCGGTGTTGCGACAATTCGGCAAGCCCGCGAGACCCGAACAGCTCCTGAGCCGGCAGGCGTTCCGGCCAAGCGCGTCCAGCGCGCTCCACATAAGGCCTGATTGCCAGATCGCTTCCGACCAGGCTGGTGGCAATGCCCGCAATATCGCCGGTCTGACACCATGCCTCAGTCAACGCCCGCACCACGAGATTGCGAAAGTCTTCGGCAGTTGGAACAGAGCCAAAGCTCTTCGCGCATTGCACGAATAGCTTCCTTGATTCAGGCGTCTCCCGGATCGCAAGCGAGCGCCGCAGCACGCCCAGTGCCTGATCGGCGAGACCTCTGGCCCAAAAGGCCCGTCCGAGATTGTTGTAGGCGTCGAGGTGGTCCGGCTTGAGAGCCAGCGTCTGCTCGAAGCACAAGGATGCTTCCTCGAATTGACCGCGCGCCGCGAGCGCAATGCCGAGGCTGTTGTGCGCATCGGCGAGGTCAGGCCGCAACGCGATCGCGCGCTGAAGGTGTACCAGCGCCTCGTCCGCACGGCCTTGCGCCAGCAGCGTATTGCCGAGGTTGCTGTGTGCGAGCGGGAAATCATCCGCAATCTGCAGTGCCTGGCGCAGCCGCGCTTCGGCCTCATCGAGCCTGCCTTGTCCGGCGAGCACATTGCCGAGGTTGACATGGGCCTCGACGAATTTCGGCTCGATCTCGATCGCCCGCCGGAAATATCTCAACGCCTCGTCCAGCCTGCCCTGCGCGGCCAGCGCGTTGGCGAGATTGTTGAGGGCGCCGAGGAGATCCGGCTTGGACTTCAAAGCTTCTTGATAGTGCCCGATTGCTTCGTCTCGCCGGCCGTGCTGGGCGAGGGCGTTGGCAAGATTGTAGTGAGCCTCGGGACCGGGCTTGAGGGCCACCACGCGCTCGTAGCACGCAATCGCCTCCGCGACTTTGCCCTGCTCCTTCAGGAGATTGCCGAGGTTCCCGTGCGCTTCAACATAGTCCGGCTTGAGCGCGCCGGCGCGGCGATAGTGCGCGGCCGCATCATCCGGGCGGCGCAACTCATACAGCGCAATAGCCATGTTGTAATGGCATTCCGGCAACCGGTCGTTTACGGCAAGTGCCTTGCCGATGATCTCGACTGCGAAGGCGGGTCGGCGCGTTTGCAGCGCGACGACGCTGAGATAGTGCAGGGCGCCAACATGCGTCGGATCGATCGCGAGAATCTCGTGGTAGAGGCGCTCGGCTTCGAGCAGTCGGCCGGCGTGGTGATGCCGGACCGCGAGCGCGAACGGATTGCCTTCGTCGACGCCCATCCCCGGTAATGTGCGTCCCTTGCTCTGCTTGGCTGCGGCGCGACGGTCTTTGCGGTTCATGGGTCAGGCCGCGCTCACAGGTAGCGTCGCAGATCAGCGGCGGCCGCCTCGGGTGGCCGTTTGAGGTTAAAAGGCGCGACGAAGCGCCCGTCCTTGTCCATCAAATAGACGATCGCCGTATGATCCATGGTATAGCCGCCGCCATCGAGCGGGACTTTCTTGCTGTAGACCCGATAGGCCTTTCCGACGGCGGAGACCGCGTCGGGATCGCCGGTCACCCCGATCAGATGCGGGTCGAAGCTCGAAAGATAGTCCTTGAGCTTCTCCGGCGTGTCTCGCTCGGGATCGACAGTGACGAACAGCGCGCGCGTGCGCTCCGCGTCCGGGCCGAGCTTGCGAAGAATTTCCGATACTTCGAACAGCGCGGTTGGGCAGACATCGGGACAATGGGTGAATCCGAAGAAGACCAGGAACGGGCGTCCTTTCAGGTCCTGATCCGTGATCGCCCGCCCGTTGTGATCGACCAGCCGGAATGGACCGCCGATGGTCGCGCTCGCCACTGGCGCGGGATTTCGCCCGGTGACGATAAAAATCACCGTGAAGAAAAGCACGAGGCCGGCGAGGAATGCCGACATGCACCACCGCACGAAGCCGCTCGATCTCACCGGCTTGGGCTTTCAATACCTCACCAATAATCGCAGTCGGATCGACAGCCGTGATGGCACCCTGATCAGTGCCGACACGAGCCACGGTCAAGATACCTTCCACTCGCTGCACAAGATCTCTGCCATTCTCTTCGATAAGAGCTAACCACCGCTTTGTCCGGTCGTCGAATTGCCCACCGTACTGCTGGACCAGTAACCGTGCGAGTTCTTCCATGCGAGCCCCCGGCCCCTTGAGATCATGCGCCAAGGTTTCCGCAAGATGCTCGAGCTGTCGAAGACGTGCAACCAACCCCCGTTGTTGCTGCTGCGCGGCCTCATACAGTTTCCATTCGAGATGGCCAGCGCAGCCACTTGAGCCAATCCCTTCGCGAGCCGTTGATTCCACTCCTCAGCAGATCGTGGCCGTTCGCACACGAGAGCCAAGACGCCGAAGGGCTCTCCTTGGGCCAAGAGCGGAACAGCCAGCATGCTGTCCCCGATCAAGTTTCTCCGCAACACTTGCGGCCGTTCGTCAAAGCGAAACCCTTCCCCGATGGCCACCTCCCGCGTCTCATAAGCTGCAACACTGATGGGGAGCTCGTCCCACAACATGACAGAGTTGTCCAGGCGATCGTTCCATTCTCCGGACGCGGCTTCGACGACCCAACACCCCATCCGCTCGTTCCGAATGAGCACGAGACAGACATCTGCGCGGACGAGTTCCACCGCCCGGTCGGAAATGCGGCGCAAAACCCCATCGAGCCCATCTGGGCCAATCGTATTGATGTCCCGTCCAATCGTATTGAGGGCTTCGAGTTCTTCGATGTGAGTTCCAATGCGCCGAGCCATAGTCAGATAGGCCTCGGCCAGCTGACCTAGTTCGTCCTTGGAGCCACGGGCCGGTCCCAAAAGCTGCCCGATCTCGGCGGGATCGACATGGTCTCCCAACCGTGCGGTGGCTAATTGCAGCCGGGTGATCGGATCGGTCAAGGAGCGGGCCAGCATGCGCGAGCTGATCCATCCCAGCAACACCACACCTGCGAACGCAATCCAGAGCCCGACAAACGTCTGATGCGACAGTGCTTTCGCCCTGACGTTCAACGACTGCCGTTGCTGCTGCAAGCGGTCTTCGATAGCCCGGAGATCCTGGCGAAGGCGGTCGGACTTCCGAAGCCCTTCCCCCAACCGGATATACGACAGCGCTTTGGCCGTATCTCCCCGCTGAATGTCGGCGATCAATTCGTGCTTCGATCGCAGAAGATCTTTCAATTGCCGCGCGATCGGCTCGAGACTATCCGGAAAACCTGACAGTCCTGCCAGCAGCCTGCCGGCACTCGCCAGTGCTGGCTCAACCCTCGCTTCCGCTTCAGTCAGCGGAGCAAGGAACGCGGGCTGCTGGGTCAATACATATCCGCGAAAGCCGTCCTCAATGTCGATGGCGAGTCGCTGCAACAACTCCACTTGCTCGCGCGCAAGTATGAGCCCATGTCGTTCTTGCTGAGTAGTGAGAAGCTGTTGAACGATATAGAGGTGAGTCGTAAGCCCGCCCATGAGCGGAGCACAAAGCAGCAAGAGCAAAGCCCACACTTTGTGTTGGATACGCAACTGCTCCCACCATTGTGCGGCCCATCGAGCCATTAGGCGAGGTCCTCTCGTTCTCGGCAGTAGCCTCAGGAAGTTGTGGGTATCAATTAGAATTTGGGCTTTGGGCGAAAGAAATGTCAAGGCCTGGTGACCGAAAACCCGATGACTGGGCTTCAAATAATTCGCGGAACGGCTTCGTATCTCAAGTGGCGGAGGGACTATTTCCCAGGTTTTGGCTCACCGCGACGTTTCTCGCGATGGTCTTCTCGAGGCTGGGATGGATCTCCGAGACGCTCCCGGGCGTGGGACACTTGGGCATTGGCATACTCGCGTTCTATCACGCGATCGCCAGCCTCTCCTTCGCCTTCACCGGCCGGGCCCTGATGCCGCTTGGCCCGCCGCTTCTCGTTGCCGATACGGTCACCGTCGTCCGGCCAGTACTCCGTTGCGTTCTGGACTAACGTCCAGCCTGGGCATCGCCCGGTCCTTCTATCCCGATCCATCAAGAGGATGGTTCTTCGGATTTGTCGCTTTTTCCTTGGGATAGCTGATCGTGGGTCGTGTCAGGTTGCTCTGAGTCGACTTTGTAAACCACAGGATTTCACGTCCTACCCGAACACTTTGGACGCTTGCGAGAGAGTCCTTCCGTTGTGCATCTAAAACAAGCCATTTCTAGATAGAAACCCTACGTGTTCCCGGCGTGTTCATTCTACGGCATAAAACGCCCAAAAGGACCTCACTCCACCTGAATAGAACCAAATGGTCAAACCGGCGCAAAGCCACTCTAGGAGAGGCGTTCAGCTCTACTGACAAGGGTTTGTGTGGAAGTACTGGAAAGGCTTAG
>CAVQIH010000013.1:0-110385 GCA_963712585.1 uncultured Chloroflexia bacterium | reverse complement strand
CCGAGGTCGACCGCTTGCGGGGCAGCCGTCGGCTTCGAGGTCCCAGTCGGAGCTGGCGTGGGTTCCGGCGTCGCGGACGGCTCGGGCGCGGGCACGGGCGATGCGATCAGTAGGCCCGGTATCGTGATCGGTGCCTCAGAAAATCCAATCCAACAGGAGACTGAACCATCGGTCAGGACGGCGCAGGCTTGACCGCCAGCCGCGATGGCGGTCACACCCGACAAGGCATTCGACCCGCCGCTGGCGGCGACGACTGTCACCGGGGCGCCGACACCTTCGAAGCCGAGCGCATCCCCGACCGGTGCGCCGTAGTCCATGCCCCAGCACTTGGCCGTCCCCTCTGTCGTCAGCGCACAGGTGGAAGCAGCTCCGGCCGCGATCGCCGTCACTCTCCGCCAGGTCGTCCGTCGCCCCGACAGCGGCGATAACATTGCCAGCCCACGGTCGGCCATCGAGATAGCTGACATTGCCGTTGCCGAGCTGGCTAACGTCGTTGGCGCCCCAGCACGCGACCGTGCCGTCGGCGCCGAGGGCACAAGTGTGGCCGATGGCGATCCCGTTCTGGCCGAGCGGCATCCCATGCCCGGCTGCGATGGCGGTAGCACCCGACAGGGCGACCGTGGGGGCGCCGGCGACGGTTACCGAAACCGGCGTGCTGCTCGGGGGCACCCTCGGCACCCCCTCCGAGTTGTCCCTGGCCGTTGAAGCCCCAGCACTTGACCGAGCCGTCGGTGATCAGAGCACAGGCGTGAACATCCCCCGTCGTGATCGCGCTGATGTTCGACAGAGGCCCTGAAGCATCGGCCATGACCGTGACCGGAGCCAGACTGCTGGCTTGCGGAGCATTACCCCAGCACTTGGCCGTGCCGTCGGCGAGAAGAGCGCAGGTGTAGTCGCTGCCGGCTGTGACGGCGGTGACGCCCGACAAAGGGCGGGTGCTGCCGGGCCCGGCGATGACCGTGACCGGGACCGAGCTGGTGATGGTGGTGCCGTCGCCGAGCTCTCCGCCGCTACGGGCGGCGGAGAAGAGGTCACCGGGCGTGGCCGCATTGGCCCCCCAGCACTTGACGGTGCCATCGGTGAGCAGAGCACAGGTGTGCGCATACCCGGCGGTGATAGCGCTGACACCCGCCAGGGCGCTCGTACTGCCGGGCCCGGCCACGACCGTGACGGTGCGGGTCGGGAAGACGTCTCCGGCTGGGGCACTCGGGTCGGTCCTGGTGCCGTCGCCGAGCTCGCCGTAGTAGTTGAGGCCCCAGCACCTGACGGTGCCGTCCCCGGGCAGCGTCCAGACGTGAGCGCCACCGACGGCCAGGGGTCGCAGTGGAACCGTATTCGGGGCTGCCGCCTCAACGCCCGAGAGGGCGCCGGTGGTCCGGGTCGCCGCAGATGCCGTGGCCCCGACGACACTCATCAGCGCGATCACGCCGACCGCAAAGATCGGTCCGAGTCTGCGCGGCTTCACCGCAGGATAGCGAGGGTGGTTCATGCGCCGGGAGCCCCTCCGGGAGGGGGGCGACGCGGGATCTCGGATCGTCGCCATCGTGTTCGGATCACCATCAGGGCTCCGCCGGCGAGGACGAGCCCGAGAAGGACCAGCATCGGGATCAAGAGCGCCGGGGTGACCGTCTCCGGGGTTGAGACGATCGGCTCGGCGGTCGCCGCCGGGGCCGTCGGCGTGATCGTGGGCTGCGATGCGATGAGCTCTCCGAACACGGCGAGGCCGGCGAGCTCGGTCCCCCCGCTGTTGGCGACCTGGGCGCTGAAGCTCGGGACGGGCGGGCCGACGGGCATCAGGGCGAACTTGTAGATGGTTCCGGTCCGGATCCCACCGCTCCAGAAGTGCGAAAGGAGGCGATCTGGGGTTCCCGAAGAATCGAACCGCTTGACCGACGCGCTCGACGCCGCCAGGACCGTTCCATCGGGCAGGATCCGCAGCGCGAAGAAGGCGCCGCCGCCGGTGACGAAGTCGGTCAACGCCTTGCTCGTGCAGACGTCGAAGCGATGGATCGCGGGACCCTCGTCCGAATAGAGCATCGTGCACTGATCGGCCGCCAGGTCGATCCAGTCGGAGTGGCCGGGCACGTCGCAATTCGCAAGCTGCGTGTCGGCGAGGTCAAGCTTCAGGATGTCCCCCGTCCGACCCGCCTCGCCGACGAACCCGAGAATGCGCGACTGATGTTTGGCGACGGCTACGGAAATCGGCTCAACGTTGGCCGTCGGCTCAGTCAGCGTTGGGCTGTCGTCACCAGCGCATTGGCTCAGCTCGTTCAGCAGAAGGCAATTCCCTCGAACATGTTTCCACCCTGGAACTGATCGTTCTTCCACCACCGCCCGTCGAGGTAGACCGCTTGGTAGTTCCCGACCCCGCGATAGACCAATGTGTCGCTTCGCCCCGGGGTCCAGATGGCGAAGCCCACTGCGGCGGCAGTGCCCTCGACCTTCACCTTCACGTCGCGCACTTCCAATTCGCATAGTTCTGCTCGATCAGCTTGCCGGTCCCAAACTCAGTGGTCGCTCCGTACCAGTCGCCGGTTCCGTTGTAGGCGGCCCGTCCGCCGCCAAACTTGGATCGGTCGCAGGCCGCCCGATAAGCGGGCGATTCCAGGCTGTAACGCCGGTCCATGTCGTTCGCACGGACGGCCGCAACCTCCTCGGCCAGCAGAGCCCGCACACCCGCCTCGCCGGGATCCTGTACGTTGCCGCCGCCACCGACGCCGCCGCCACCACACGCCGAAACCACGACAGCCACCACGGCGACCGTGCAAATGAGCAGCCTGCGCTTGTTCACTTCGCACCTCTTGCGATTCCCTGATGCATTCTCAGAAGTCCGCTTCGAACATGCACATGACCCCCTCCTCCCAGCCCGGTAGAGACCGCAACGCCCTACTACATTCCAGGAACGAGCGTCGGGATGGTGTTGACCGGGATGCTCGTATAGGCGCTGCTGCCCCAGCACATGAGGGCGTGATCGGCCGTGACCGCGCAGACGCCATCCTCGCCAGAGGAGATGGCGCGGACGCCACTGCTCAAGCCGACGGCATCGACCGGCGTGTTGCTGCTGACCGTCGTGCCATTGCCAAGGTTGCTAGCCCCCAGCACTTGACGCCGCCGGTCGCGGTGATCACGCAGGTACCGCTGATGGCTTCGAGATCGCCGCCAAGACTGGTCAGATCGGCCGTGCCATAGCGGCACTTGGCGCCGCCGGCGACCATGAGTGCGCAATCATCGCTGCCGGCATCGATGGCCTTGACACCGGTGGCGAAGCCGGTGACATCCTGGGGGGTCTGCGGATAGATCCAGCACTTGACCCCGCCAGCGCTAGTGAGCGCACAGATGTTGTTGCTTCCCGACGCTGACGGCCGCTGACTCCGCTCAGCCCGGCGACGGCGACCGGAGCCGGAGCTGCGTTCTGCCCCCAACACTCTGACGCTGCCGCGTGGTCATCAGCACGCAGGCCTGGCTGCCAGCCAGCGGCGATGGCCGTAACCCCGCTGCCGAGCCCGGTCACATCGACCGGGATGGTGCTGTCGGCCGACGAACCCGTTGCCGAGCTCGCCGTAGCTGTTATCGACCCCAACACTTGACGCCACCGCCCGCTGGTCAGAGCACACCAGAAGAGTCCGCCTGTCGCCACGGCGCTTGACCCCACTGGTCAGGCCGTAGACACCGACTGGCGTCGTGCTGGTGGTGGTGCCATTGCCGGGACTCTTGCCCCAGCACTTGACTCCGCCACGGTGGTGACCACGCAACTGTGCTGAAGCCGACGGTAACAGCGGTAACCGAACCACTCGCCGCGCCCGGGGTAGGCCCGGAAGTCGACCCACCCGAACCCGGCGTCAGGCCCGTGATCTCCTTCAAGCCGTTCTGGTCCGCGCAAGCGACGCCGCCCGAGGTGGTGAGGACGCAGGTCACGTTGGCACCTTGGCCGCTTCCGTCCGAGCGCCACAGCCAGCGCGGCGAACGTACCGCCGAGTTGAGCAGCGGCGTCCTTCGGCGTTCGGTCCGAACCCCAGCACATGACCCGCCATCGTTCATCAAGGCACAGGTGCCTAGCCGGCAACGCCGACGATGTCACGAACCCCGCGGTCAGCCCGACGACGTCTGCGGGGATCGTGTTCGTCCCGCCCCAGCACTTGACGCCGCCGCCGAGGCAGGGCACAGTTCCCATAGCGCCGAGAGCGATGGTCTTGACGCCACTGCCCAGGCCGATGACGTCGACGGGGATCATGCTGCCTGTGGTCGAGCCATTACCCAGGTTTCGCCTAACCGTTCGCCCCAACACTTGACGCCTCCGCCGAGGTCAGCGCGCAGGTGTAACCGCTGGGCGGGACAACCGTAGTCGCGCCGCCCAGGCCGGTCACGTCAACCGGGACGTCACTGTCGACTGCGCTGTTGTTGCCGAGTTGCCCTTGGTCGTTCTTGCCCCAGCACTTGACGCCGCCGCTGCTCATGACTGCGCAGCACACGCCAGTGGCGACCGTGACGAGCTCGCCCCACTGCCGATGCCGACGACGTCGACGGGGTATTGGTGCTCGTGATCAACGAGCCATTGCCGCGAAGCCGGCGCCAGCGTGTCCGTGCCCCAGCACTTGACGGCGCCGGTCGGCGCTGACCGCACAAGCGAAGCTGCTGAATGGATCCGCCGAGATCGACTTGACGCCGGCCCCGAGCCCGGACGGGCTGATCGGAGTGGGACTATCCGTCGTCGTGCCGTTGCCGAGCTGCCCAGCACCGTTCTTGCCCCAGCACTTGACGCTGCCATCGGAGATCAGGGCACAGGCAAAGCCGTTGCCGGCGGTGATGGCGATCGTGCTGCCGCTGACGTTTGGGATGGTGGCGCTGCCACTGGCATTTGGCGTCGCCGGCGCGGACGCGATTCCGCTCGGCGACGGCGCATAGCTCGGCACTGCTTCGGTGGCCTGGGCGACTTCGCTCGGTGTCGGCAGGGTGTTGGGACCAGCGGAACTCTGGCCGCTTCCGCTGCCCGTGCCGGCGGCCGTGAGCGCGCCGCCACAGGCGACCCACGTGCCGTTCTGCTGGACGACGCTGATGTCATTGGTGATGGTCTCCGACTGGCTCGACTGCGCGACGATCTTGGCCAGGGCGGCGTCGAGCGTCGCGTCGTCAGGCACGACGCCTTGGGACGCGAGGTACTTCTTCATGAGATCCCGCATCCTGCCGGCGTCGATTGCGCTCGCCACCTTGACGGTGACGTGGACGGTCGCCGTCTCTCCGGACTTGCTGGTTTCGGTGGTCTGGAGGTTGTCGAAGGAGATCTTCCACGCGGCGGACAGGTCATCCGAGCTGATCCCGGCCTGTGCGAGCGCGTCCCCTGTGAAGCCGCCAAAGAGGCCGCTGAACGCGCTGCCGATGGCCCCGCCCGTGGTGAGACAGGTTACGAGATCCATCTGCTTCAGGACCCCGCCCGACCGCGCGGCATCGAATGCGGCGGCCACGCCGCCGACTGGGTCGACGGGATTGGCGGTGCTCGACCCGCAGGCTGCCACGATGAGGATCGCTGCTCCGAGCAGCGCGATGATCTTCGATTTCAGAACGCGCATTTCATCCCTTCGACTTGATTCCTGACGACCCTGGCTGACATCAACGTTGAAACGGCTCGATCGAGAGCTGCTGTCCGTGCGAGCGTCCGCCTCAGCCCTCAGTCGGCACGTGGTGAGCGACCCCGGTCAGTGCACCGTGTAGCACTTGACGCCGTCCGTGCTCGTGATCGCGCATGTGTGGAGGGCGCCAGCGGCAATGCGGGCGGGCACCGGCGAAGAAGGGGCTTCGGTCGCAACCGCGGTGGTGGGAAACGCAAAGAGGGCGGCGGCCAGCAACGCAACCACCACCCGTGGAATTCGGGAGGACATTTGGGACGCACCCCCCACCTCTCGCGGGCGCCGTGGTCGTCGCCGACACCTGTGCCAGGTATCGGCCGCCGCTTCGCTGCTCGAGTGTCCCGATACTGACCGGCCCTACAGTCGTTGTCAACGCCGGCTGCAAACCGTTCCAGTCCGGCGGCGTCTCCACGGGAATCCAGACGCGACCGAGAAGCCGGTGTCGTGGGATCAAGCCCGCGGCACCGGCTTCAACAACGGCGTCGACGCAGGCTTCGCGGGGACTTGAGCGGGGAGCGGTAGTCCTGTGACGAAGCGTCCTGGCTGAACGGCGGACGAGCTTGCGAGAACGCCTCCCGCACAGGCAACCTGGGGCAGTCTCGTGACCTTCTGGGTGGGCTCCGCCGTCTAAAGGCCGGCGCCCAACTCATCGCGCGACTGAACGAAACCGGGAGGCGACGCTCGAAGGGTGGGAGTGAGAAGTGGCGGCACTGAGCAGGCTCGTGCGCCGGCCCTCAGGCGCCTTCGTAGCGCTTGAAGACGACTGCGCCGTTGTGGCCGCCGAGACCGACGTTGCTCGAGATCGCGTAGCGGATCTCCATCGTTCTGGCCGACCCGTGGACGACGTTGAGGTTGATCTCTGGGTCGGGGTCGCGGTAGTTGGCGGTCGCGGGGGCGCACTGGTGGTAGACCGAGAGGACGGTCGCGATCGCCCTCGAAGGCGCCGCCGGCGCCCATCATGTGGCCGGTCAGCGACTTCGTGGCGCTGACGGCCACGTTCGGAGTGTGGTCGCCGAAGACCGCCCAGATCGCCTGGGCCTCGCGGAGGTCGCCCAGCGGCGTCGACGTCCCGTGCGGGTTGATCATGTCGATCTCGTCGGCCGGCACGTCGTGGCGATCGAGCGCCATCGGCATCGCTCGCCGGACGCCGTCGCCGCTTCTCGATCGGGCTGGATGAGGTCCCAGGCGTCGGCGGCCGAGCCGTAGCCGACGACCTCGCCGTAGATGTGTGCGCCGCGCGCCTTGGCGTGCTCGAGATCCTCGAGGATCAGCGCGCCCGCACCCTCGCCCAGGACGAACCCGTTGCGGGTCAGGTCGAACGGGCGCGAGACGGTCTCGATCCCCTCGCCGGCCGCGGCAGGCCCATGCCCCGCATGTTGCGTGAAGCCGATGTGGACCAGCTCGTGGAGCGGCGTCTCGGTCGAGCCCGCCGACGCCGCGATGAAGTCGCCACGGCGGATCAGCTCGGCCGCCTTCACCGATGTTGTGGGTGCCGGTCGAGCAGGCGGTGACGATGCACATGTTGGGGCCGCGGATGCCCGTCTCGATCGCGATCTGGCCCGACGCCGTGTCCGGGAGCATGTTGGCGATGAAGAACGGGCTGACCGCCCGGGCGCCCTTCTCGACCCAGATGTCGCGGTTGTCCATGAGCAGGTACGGGCCGCCGCGCGCCGGACCCGAAGATAGATGCCGATGTCGTCGCGGTTCTCGTCGGTGATCTCGAGGCCGGAGTCGGCCAGGGCCTGCTTGGCGGCCGCGACCCCGAACGACACGTTGCGGTCCGTGCGGCGGACGTCCTTGAAGTCCATCCAGAGCGTTCGGGATCGAAGTCGTTGACCTCGCCGGCGGCCTGGGCCTCGTACGGCGAAGGATCCCAGCGGGTGATCCGCTTGAGGCCCGCTGACGCCGTTGACGAGGTTCTGCCAGACGGTGTCGACGTCGTGGCCGATGGGGCTGATGACGCCGAAGCCGGTGACGGCGACGCGGCGGGTGAAGTCGGGCGTGCGCACGGGGACGGATCCTCCTCTCAGGCGCCGGACGGGAGCGAAGACGGGCGGTCGAGAGCCGACGGATCGTCGGTCGCGAGCGCCTCGACCTCGGGCGCGATCCGCTTGATGAGGCCGGTCAGGACGCGACCCGGCCCGATCTCGACGAAGGTGGTGACCCCGTCGTCGACCATGTGGCGCACGGCGGCGACCCAGTCGACGCCCCGGGTGAGGTGGTCGACGAGCTCGGTCCGGGCACCGGCTCCGTCCGTGATCGGGCGGGCGTCGGCGTTGGCGAGGAGCAGGGGGTGCGGGTCGGCGAAGGCGACGGTGGCGAGCACGCCGGCCATCCCCGTCTGCCGCGTCGGCCATCAGCGGCGAGTGGGCGGCGACCGTGACCGGCAGCTCGACCGCCCGGCGGGCGCCGAGCTCCTTCGCGGCGGCGACCGCGGCCTCGATCGCGGGGCGCTCACCCGACACGACGACCTGGCCCGGTGCGTTGCGATTGGCGACGGTGAAGATGCCCTGCGCCGAGGCGATCTCCGCGAGCTCCGGCAGGCGGGCGTCGTCGAGGGCGATGATCGCGGCCATGGCGCCGGGCCGGCCCTCACCCGAAGCCTGCATCAGGCGCCCCCGCTCGCGGACCAGGCGCAGGCCGTCGGCCAGTGACACGACCCCGGCCGCGACCATGGCCGAGTACTGGCCCATCGAGTGGCCGGCCGCGTAGGCCGGCTCCGGGGCGGCCACCCCGAGCGACGTCCACCGCTCGCGCAGGGCAGCCAGATAGGCGATCGAGGTCGCCAGGAGTGCGGGCTGGGCGTTGATCGTCAGGTCGAGCTGCTCGGCAGGGCCCTCCCAGGCCAGTTGGCTGAGTGGCTCGCCCAGGGCCGCGTCGGCTTCGGCAAACACGGCAGCAGCCGCCGGCGAGGCGGCCGCCAGCGCGGCCCCCATCCCGACGGACTGCGAGCCCTGGCCGGGAAACACGTAGGCGACCTTCGACATTTCGCTCCGAGCATGGCGACGACCCGAAGGGGGTCGGCCGGGGATCCGCGCACGAACCCGCACGCCTGCCGGCGGCGCCGGCCTCTCGCGAAGCGTACGGCGGCCCAGCGGCGCCACGCTGGAGATTCGTGCAAAGATGCATGCATCATGTCGCGCAGAACGGGTCGCCCGCGCACCTCGGTCGTGGCGCGCCGCCACCCAGCCGAGGAGCTCCTGGGCGAGCTGTCAACGGCGGTCGAGTCTGCAGGCCGGCGGCTCCAGAACCCGCGCCAGCTCTCGGGCCGGATCGCCATGGGCCGGGCGCTCTGGCGCGACCTCGTCATCGGCTTCGCGGTCCAACTTGGTGAGCTCCGCCTGGGGTTCACCCAGCTGGCGGCGCTCTACGTGCTGGCCGAAGCCGGCCTGCTCACGGTGGCCGAGCTGGCGGAGGCGATCGGTCGCTCGCCGTCGGCGACGAGCCGGCTCGTGGCCGGCCTGGCGCATCGCTCCCTGGTGGAGCGCCGCCGCGACGCGGAGGACGGGCGCCAGCGCAGCGTGGCGTTGACCCGGCGCGGGCTCGCCCTCCTGGCGATCGTCGACCGTGCCCGCGCGGACCAGTTCCTCTCAGTAGTTCGGCCGCTGGCACCGGCCGAGCGGGCGATCGTGGCCATGGGCGTGACGGCCCTGGCCGACCACGCCGTCAACCGTCGGGGCCGCTTGATCAAGCAGGTGCGGGACTAGGTCCCCTGAGGAGGCATCCAGCGGGTCGGCGTCGTCGCCAGGCCCGTGGTGGAGGGCCGCCTAGCGTCGTCGCCGAGCGCGGGTGAGGGCCAGCACACCGCCTCCGCCGACGGCGGCGACCAGGGCTACGGCGAGCGCGATGATCGCTGCGCCTGAGCTCCCCCCGCCGTCCCCGGACGGAACCGGCGCGGGTGAAGCCGCCCCGCCGGTCGGCGATGGAGCCGCGGCCGTGCCAGGTGCGGCGGGGGTCGATGACGTCGCGACGGCCGCTGTCGGCGCGGGTGAAGGTGCCCCGGAGGCCGGTGCCGGCGGGGTGGCGGACGGGGACGGGGTCGGCGTCACCGGTACGGTCGGGCTCGACGCCGGGCGAGGTGTCGGGGGCGTCGGCCTGGGCGTCGGCCTGGGCGTCGCCGTCGGCCTGGGGGTCGCCGTCGGCTTGGGCGTCGGCCTGGGGGTTGGGGCGGCCGTGGCCGCGGCCGTGACGATGATCGTGCCGGTCATGCCCGTGTCGGCGTGGATCGAGCACACGTAGCGGTAGGTCCCCGGAGCATCGAACGTGAAGCGGAAGGTCTGTCCGGGATCCAGGGTCCCCGAGTCGAAGCGGCCATCCGCGTGGACGCCGCCGGCGTCGTAGGTGCCGGACGTTACGGTGTGCGGATCGCCAGGGCCCGCCGTCCACTCGACGGTGTCACCGACGGCGATACGCAGGGGGTTCGGCGAGAAGCGGTAGGGAGCGCTCTGGGCGGTGACGTGCGTCGTCGCGGCCTGGGCAACCGCTCCGTCGAGAGCGGCATGGGCGCCCCAGAGGGTCATCGCCAGGGCGAGCCCCACGACGGGTCGGAGCCATCGGCTGGCCGGCCGAGCGCGGCGGCCGGGACCGAGGGCGGGTGGTGGGGATTGCAGGGTCCGGACCCTCCGTGTCGAGTGGCGTTGGTGGTGCAGGGACTACAACGCCAGGAGAGCCCGTCCGGTTCTCGACGGAGACCGCAAACCGCCGTCATCGGCCAGACGTATCTGGTTGCGCCGGCACGGATCTGCTCCGGGCAAGTCCGGCCTGGCCCCGCCTGGAGGAGGGGAACGATGCGGCTCCGCCTGTCCCTCATCATCGCCCTGATCGCGATCCTGGCCCTACCCGCAGTGGCCCTCGCCGCGGATCCGGACGCCCGACTCGGAGCGCTCGACGGCGCTTCGGAGGTCCCCGCCGTGTCGACCACCGCCAGTGGCACCGGGTGGGCGGCGATCAGCTCGGACGGCACGAGAGTCACCTACCACGTGGAGTACAGCGGCCTCTCCGGTCCCGCCACCGCGGCGCACATCCATCTCGGGGCGCCCGGGGTGGCGGGCGGGATCATGTTGCCCCTGACGGTCGGCCCGAGCCCGATGGACGGGATCCTCACGACCGCCAACTTCCAGGCCACCGGATCGGTGACCACGTTCGCCCAGGCCCTCGACGCCATCCGCAACGGCCAGGCGTACTTCAACATCCACACCGCTGCCCATCCGGGCGGCGAGATCCGGGGCAACCTGTTGACGACTTTGACTGCCCGCGAGGCGGTCCTGAGCGGCACGCAGGAGGTGCCATCGGTGGCGACCTCCGGCAGCGGCACCGGCCTGGCGGTCCTTAGCCCCGGCGATACGTCGATCTGGTACCGCGTCGACTACGCGGGCCTCTCGGGTCCGGTGACGGCGGCCCACATCCACCTCGGGGCAGCCGGGGTGGCCGGCGGGGTCATGCTCCCGCTCACCGTCGGGCCGAGCCCCATGATCGGCTTCCTGACGGCCGCCAACTTCCAGGCGACCGGTGGCGTCACCGACTTCGCCGGCGCGGTCGCTGCGTTCAAGAGCGGCGGCACGTACTTCAACCTCCATACGGCGGCCAACCCGCCAGGCGAGATCCGTGGCCAGATCGGGGCAGCGGCTGCTGCACCGATTCCACGCCCGCTCCGACCAACCCGCCCGTGAGCAGGCCGACGCTCCCGCCGACCTCCACCGGCCCCACAGGATCCACGGCCTCTGACGGTGGATCGCTCACGACCGGCCTCCTGCTCCTGCTGGGGGCGCTCGTCGTGGTCGCCACCGGCCGGCGCCTGGCCATGCGGAGGAGCCGCTAGCGGCGGTTGGCCTCGAACATCTCGGCGGGCGGATCCAGCCGCTCCGCCCGTCGCCGCCACGTGTGCGGGGCCTCACCGCCCCGCACACTACTTCGCCGCGAGGTTCGAGACGATCGAGACGATGGTGAGGAGCAATCCTCCACCGACGATCAGGCCGACCATCAGGATGAGCAGGCGCAGGTAGCGGCGCTCCTCGCGGCGGGTCCGCTCGGGATCGGGATCCTCGCCACCGGCGATGTAGGGCGCGGAGAGCCCGCGAGCCCGCGCGTGCTGGCTGCGCTCGGTCGTCGCCGCTGAGTACTCGGCATCCGTCATCTGGCTGCCCGCGGCGGGCGTGAGCCGGTCGATGGTCCGTTCCGGCTCCTCGTTCATGCTCGGATCATGCTCCGGTCGGGGCGCCGGCGTCTGCCCCGTGCACCTCGCGCAAGGGCTCGGCGACCTCGTGGGCCATGTCGGCCAGGGCGTCAGGGCCGGCCGCGCCGGGGATTCCGAGCACGACGTGGGTGGCTCCGGCGCGGACCATCGAGCGCGCGACCTCGAGTGCCTGCCGCCGCTCGCTCCCGGTGACCCCGCAGTTCACCTGGGCCGCAAACGCGAAGTCGACAGGGTCGCGGCCGATCGCCTCGAGGGCTCGGCAGATCTGGTCCCGCTTCTCGGCGAAATAGCCCACGTCGCCAGGCCGGTTCCCGGGCATCGGCCAGCCCTCGGCGTGCCGTGCGGCGAGGGCGATCCCTCGGGGCCGCCCGACGCCGAGCCAGAGCGCCGGGCCGCCGGGGCGAACCGTCCCGCGGCTCGTTGGTCGCCCCGCGGAGCGGGAAGTGCTCGTCCTCCAGGGTCACGCCCGGGTGCCTGCCTGCGCAGCGTCCGAGAAGAGGGCCTCGAGCACCCGCACGGTATGCTCTCGAGCCGGTCGAAGCGCTCGCGGACGGGACGGCAGGGGGATCCCGAACGAGCGGTGCTCGCCCTCGTGCCAGCCCGCTCCCAGGCCGAGGACGAACCGCCCGCCGGTGGCGTTGTCGATGACCGTGGCCGCCTTGGCGAGGACGGCCGGGTGGCGGAAAGTGTTGGAGAGGACGGCGATGCCGACCCACTTGCCCGGCACTCGGTGCGCCAGGGCAGCGACGGTCGCCAGCGACTCGAACGCGCCACCGCCCTGCTCCCTGCTGGCGTCGGAGAGGTGGTCGCTCACCCAGCCGGCGTCGAACACGTCCAGCTCGCCGGCCAATGCCCAGGTGGCGTCGAGCGTCGGCCAGTCGATTCCCTGCCGGCGATCGGCGAGATGCGGAAGCCGATCGGTCCGGTCGCGACCGGGCCATCAGTCGATCGGCGTGGCCGGGCGTTCAGCGGACCCGAGACCGGCGGTCAGGCGTTCACCGGTGGTGACGGCGCCCTCGGAGGCGGAGCTGACGAGGGCGGCGTACTTGGCCATGACGCCGCCTCGGGTAGCGCGGTGGCGGCGGGCGTCCAGGTGCGCCGGCGGCGCGCGAGCTCGTCCGGCGGGACGTCGAGGTCGAGCGCCTTGCGGTCGACGTCGATGACGATCGCGTCGCCCTCCTCGACGAGCGGCGATCGGGCCGCCCAGCGCCGCCTCCGGCGCCACGTGGCCGATCATCAGGCCGTGGGTGCCGCCGGAGAAGCGGCCGTCGGTCAGGAGCGCGACCGACTCGCCCAGGCCCTCGCCGACGAGCGCCGCCGTGACGCTCAGCATCTCCTGCATGCCGGGCCCGCCGACCGGGCCCTCGTAGCGGATGACGACGACGTCGCCGGGCTGGATGCGCTGCGTCGCGGACCGCCGTCGAAGCAGGCCTCCTCCGAGTCGAAGACCCGGGCCGGGCCGCGGTGGTGGCGCCGCTCGTGGCCGGCGAGCTTGACGACGCAGCCGTCCGGGGCGAGCGAGCCGTGCAGGATCGTCAGGCCGCCGGTCGGCTTGAGGGGTCGCTCGATCGGCACGACGACCTTCTGGCCGGGCGTCTCGACCGCCGCGGCGGCGATCTCGGCGATCGTCCGGCCGTCGACGGTGGCGGGCGTCGGCGTGGAGCAGGTCCCGCTTGAGCAGCTCGCGCATGACCAGCGCGACGCCGCCCGCCTCGTACATGTCGGCGGCCGTGTAGCGGCCGCCGGGCACCATGTCGGCCACGATCGGCGTCCGGTCGGCGATCACGCCCGAACTCGTCGATGTCGAGCGGGATGCCGAACTCGTGGGCGATCGCCAGCAGGTGCAGGACGCCGTTGGTCGAGCCGCCGGTGGCGGCGACCGAGGCGATCGCGTTCTCGAGCGCCTGCGCGGGTGACGAAGGCGGACGGGCGACGATCCGCTCGCGGACCAGGTCCATCACCAGCTCGCCGCAGCGGCGCGCCGCGTCGTCCTTGGCCGGGTCCTCGGCCGGGATCCCGTTCAGCCCAGCCGGGCGAGAGGCCCAGGAACTCGAGGAGCGGTGCTCATCGTGTTGGCCGTGTACTGGCCGCCGCAGGCACCCGGCCCCGGGGCAGGCGACGTTCTCGACCTCGTACAGCTCGTCGAGCGCTGATCTTGCCGGCCCGATAGGCGCCGATCGCCTCGAAGACGGTGACGACCGTCGCGTCGCGGCGGCCCTTGTAGACGCCGGGATAGATCGTGCCGTTGTAGAGGACGAGGCCCGGGATGTCGAGCCGGCCGAGGGCCATCGCCGCCCCGGGGATCGTCTTGTCGCAGCCGACGAGGCAGACGAGGCCGTCGAAGAGGTGGCCGCGCGCGACGAGCTCGATCGAGTCGGCGACGACCTCGCGGCTGACGAGCGAGGCCTTCATGCCCTCCGTGCCCATCGACACGCCGTCGGAGACGGAGATCGTGTTGAACTCCATCGGCGTCCCGCCGGCGGCCCGGATGCCGGCCTTGACGTGCTCGGCCAGGCGGCGCTGGTTGTAGTTGCAGGGCATCGTCTCGATCCAGGTCGTCGCGACACCCGACGATCGGCCGGGCCAGGTCCTCGTCGGTGAAGCCGATCGCCTTGAGCATGCCTCGCGCGCCGGCGCGGTCGGGACCGTCGGTCAGGGCGGCCGAGTGACGCTTGGCCGGGTCGGTCGGGCGGTCGTAGGGGTGGGCGGGCCTGGTCGAAATCGGTCATCGGGTCCCTCGGAGACTCTGAGTCGGGATGGGCGTGCGACGCCGCGGCAGCGCCAGTGTAGGCGGCCCGACCCCGTCGGGGGCTGTCGCCTGCGGTCTACCGGGTGCAGGGGCCGGTGTCGACGGTGGCCGTGTGGCCCACGGCGGGCATGACGGTCGCGGCGACGACCGTCGGCGAGAGGGCATAGCCGACCGCCGGATCGACCTTCGACTCGGCGAAGACCACGCCGCCCACCGTCCCGTCTTCGAGGATCAGCGGGCCGCCGCTGTCGCCCTGCTCGATGTCAGCCCGCAGCTCGAGGATGTCACGGGTGACCGTCCCAGTCCCGTACAGGTCGCGGCCGGTGGCGCGGTAGGTGGACGCCACCGCAGCCGGGATGACCGACAGGGGCCGACCGCCGGGGTGGCCCAGCGCGGCCCCCTGGGCGCCCCGCTTCGGGTTCGCGGCAGCGAAGACCAGGGCCGGCGCCCGCAGGCCGGAGACGCGCAGGACGGCGACGTCGAGCTGGGGGTCGAAGAGGACCACTCGGGCCGCGTAACCTTCGCCGCCCTCGACCTCCACGGTCACCACGATCTGGCTTGCGCCCGCGATCACGTGGGCGTTGGTCACAACGTAGCCGCGGGCGATCGCGAAGCCTGTGCCCGTCAGCGTGAGATGGCAGGCCGTCCCCTCGATTCGGACGGTGCTCGCGAACGCATCGCGGGCGATGTCGAGGGCCTTCGCGGAGCTGGGCGTCTCGACCGGCGCGGCCGGGAGCGGCTCGAGGCCGACGAATAGCTGGGGCAGGCCGGACGAGCCGATGACGCGGCCGAGATCGGCGGTCAGCGACTGGGGCGGCGGCAGGAACGCGTTGAGGATGCGGACCGCCACCGAACGTTGCGCCTGGGAGGCGAGGGCCGGATAGGGGGCCGCCGCCGCGAGCCCTCCGATCAGCCACACCAGGACGACGGCCTGGGCCAGGCCGAGGAACCCCCCCACCACGCCATCGACGGTCGCGGCCAGGCCACCCTGGATCCGCCGCCGCATGACGCTCCCGATCGCCGACCCAATCGCCTCGCCGACGGCGATCACGAGGAAGGCGCCGCCGAGGGCGATCAGCGCCCGTAGCGGTGGATCGAGCTCCCGGACGAGGTCGCCGGCGGGCGCGGCGAGGGCCACGATGAGCAGGACCCCGACGCCAGCCCCGGCGAGGCCCAGCAGCTGCGGCAGCGCTCCCGACCGGACACCCAGGATGAGCGCGATGACGAAGAGGGCGAAGACCGCGACGTCGAAGAGGTCGAAGGGCACCGAGATGGGTCAGGCCGGCCGGCCCGCCAGGGTCGTGTCCACGCGAGCCGGGTGGCGTGCTTCCCAGGCCTCGATTGCCTCCAGCCGGGAGCGCACGTAGCCCATCTCGTCGGTGCCCGCCAGGAGCATCTGCTTGGCGAACGGGTCGACGTCGAAGGGCAGGTCCTCGTCGCCCGGCAGGTGGACGACCTGCGTCGTCGAGGTCGACCGTCAGCTCGACCTCCGGGTCGTCCGCCAGGAGCTCGAAGAGCTGGCGGTGCCGCTCGGCTCGACGACGATCGGCAGCAGGCCGTTCTTGAGCGCGTTGCTGCGGAAGATGTCGGCGAAGCGAGTGCGAGAGATGGCCCGGATGCCCCACGCGGTGAGCGCCCAGGGTGCGTGCTCGCGCGACGAGCCCGCCCCGAAGTTGTCGCCGGCCAGCAGGATCCGGCGACCCTGCATCTCCGGCCGGTTGAGGACGAAGTCGGGGCTCGCGGCTTGCCGTCGTCGTCGAAGCGCCAGTCGCTGAAGAGCGCGTCGGCGAGGCCCGGCCTTGTCGGTCGTCTTGAGGAAGCGGGCGGGGATGATCTGGTCGGTGTCGACGTTCTCGGCCGGCAACGGGATGACCGGCTGGTGAAGCGACTCGAACGGCTCGGCCATCGTCAACGTCCTCCCACGACGGCCGGCCCGGCGCTCGATGACGCGTCCGCGGATCGGTCACCGCCCCGGTCAGCGCCGAGGCCGCCGCGGTCAGCGGCGAGGCGAGGAACGTCCGGCCGCCCTTGCCCTGGCGTCCCTCGAAGTTGCGGTTGCTGGTGCTGATGGCGTACTGGCCGGGCGCGAGCTGGTCGCCGTTCATGGCGATGCACATCGAGCAGCCGGCCTCGCGCCACTCGGCGCCGGCGGCCCGGAAGACCTCGTCGAGGCCCTCGCGCTCGGCCTGCGCCTTCACCTGCTGCGAACCCGGGCACGACCATCACCCGCACGCCGTCGGCGACCCGCCGGCCGCGCAGGATGGCCGCGGCCGGCGCGGAGGTCGCTGATCCGGCTGTTCGTGCACGAGCCGATGAAGACGACGTCGACCGTCTGGCCGAGGATGCGGCTGGCCCGGGCGTCAGGTCCATGTACTCGAGCGCCTTCTCGAGCGCGCCGTTGCTGGGCCGGCTCGGCGAGCCGTCCGGCGCCGGGAATGCGTCCGGTGATCGGGATGCCCATGCCCGGGTTCGTGCCGTAGGTCACCATCGGCTCGAGCGCGCCGGCGTCGAGGACGATCGAGCGGTCGTACGTGGCGCCCGGGTCGGACGGCAGCTGCCGCCAGCGCGCGACCGCAGCATCCCAGGCGGCGCCCTGGGGGGCGTGGCGGCGGCCGTGGAGGTACTCGAACGTGGTGTCGTCCGGGGCGATCAGGCCGGCCCGGGCGCCGCCCTCGATGGACATGTTGCAGATCGTCATCCGCTCTTCCATCGAGAGCGCGCGGATGGCCTCCCCGGTGTACTCGAAGACGTGGCCGGTGCCGCCACCGATGCCGATCCTGGCGATGAGGGCGAGGATGACGTCCTTGGCGGTGACGCCCGGACGCAGGCGCCCGTCGACGCGGACCTCGTAGGTCTTCGGCGTTGGCGCTGCAGCAGGCACTGGGTGGCGAGGACCATCTCGACCTCGCTCGTGCCGATGCCGAAGGCGAGCGCTCCGAAGGCGCCGTGGGTCGCGGTATGGCGAGTCGCCGCAGACGATCGTCATCCCCGGCTGGGTCAGGCCCAGCTCCGGACCGATCACGTGGACGATGCCCTGGTGGGCGGAGCCGAGGCTGTAGACGGGGATGCCGAACTCGAGGCAGTTACGCTCGAGCTGGCCGACCTGGAACGCCGCCTGGGCGTCCAGGATCGGCAGGGAGCGATCGTGGGTGGGGATCGAGTGATCGGCCGTCGCGACTGTCCGCTCGGGATGGCGGACCCGAAGCCCGCGCTGCCGGAGCCCCGTGAACGCCTGGGGGCTGGTCACCTCGTGGACGAGGTGGAGATCGACGGCCAGGACCGAGGGCGCCCCGAGATCGGTCGCCACGACGTGGTCATCCCAGATCTTCTCGACCAGGGTGCGGGGCTTCGAGTCGGACACGGGCCTTCTCTCGGGCTGGGGGCGATGGGACGCGCTGAGCGTACCAGACGACGGTCGGGCCCTTTGTTTCGGGCGTTCCGGCACTGGCCGACGCGGGCCGCCCCCCGGTTCGATCCAGGGATGGCAAAATCCGCTCCTTCCGGCCCCTTCGGGCAGCTTCCCTACGGCCCCGTCATGACGCGCGCGCTGCCGGCGATGCATCGCGGCTTCCTCGTCGTGAACAAGTACCTATCGGTGCCAGCGTTGCGGATGGGCCTCGGGTCCCTCATGTCCACGCCCGTGGCCGGCTACCTCATGATCCTGCGGACCCGAGGGCGCAAGAGCGGCGAGACGCGGGAGGCGCCCCTCGGGTATGTCATCAAGGACGGCTGCGTCTATGTCTGGGCCGGGTTCGGCGTGCGGACGCAGTGGTACCGCAACATCCTGGCCGACCCCCACGTGGAATGCCTGCTCCCAAGCGCAGCCTTCGCGGGCATCGCCGAGACCGTCACGGACCCTGAGGAGTGGCTGCCCGCGGCGACGGCCCTCCGCGACGCGCTCGGCGTGATCGGCCGTCTGACCATCACCGATCCTGCGGGCGCCAGCGAGGAGGAGCTCGAGGAGCTCCGGACACGCCTGCCACTCGTGCGCATCCGGCCGACCGGCATCGCTGCGGGTCCCGCCGACCCGGGCGGCCTGGGTTGGGTCGTCGTCCAGGTCGCCTCCATCGGGTTGACCGTTCGCTGGAGCTGGCAGGGCCTGCGCTGGCTCGGCCGCCGGCTCCGCCCGTGATCGCCGCGCCGAGGAGCGTCCGCGTGGGAGCATCGGAGGCCCGTTCAGCCTGATGTTCGCTCGGCTCGGCTCGCTCGTCGTTCGCCGGCGGTACGCCATCGTCATCGGCTGGATCGTCCTGGCCGTCGGGATGGTCGCCTTCGCACCGTCGCTCTCGTCGGTGACCTCGGCCGACGAGTCGTCGTTCCTGCCCCCGAACTCCGAGTCGATGGAGGAGCGAGCCGTCCTGGCCCGCGCCTTCCCCGAGGATGCGGCGCCGGGCTCCGCCACGCTGGTCTTCTTTCGGACGAGCGGCCTGACCGATGGCGATCAGGCCTACATCGACGCAACCGCGGCCTGGGCCAAGAGCTCCGACGCGCCGCCGGAGCTGGCCAAGGTGGTCCGCAACGTTCTCACCCTATCGGCCAAGCCATACCTGG
This sequence comes from uncultured Chloroflexia bacterium, assembly GCA_963712585.1. Lineage (GTDB taxonomy): Bacteria > Chloroflexota > Limnocylindria > Limnocylindrales > CSP1-4 > CAVQIH01. The sequence goes on along the minus strand of CAVQIH010000013.1, from coordinate 91,271 downwards.
CCGCGATGCTGTCGAGCAAGGACGGCACGACCCAGATCGCGACCGTCAACCTCGACGCCCCGTCATTCCTGACAGCGGCCAACCACGCCGTGGCGGCGCTGCGCGAGCACCTTCGGGCCACGGCGCCGGCGGGGCTCGAGGCCCATGTCACGGGCTCGGCGGGGATCGGTTCGGACTACCTGCAGGCGATCGTCGAGGGTACCGACCGAACCACGGCCGTCACGGTCGTCCTGGTGGTCCTCATCCTGCTGCTGATCTACCGGGCGCCCCTGGCGGCACTGGTGCCGCTCATGACGATCGGGGTGGCGTTCCTGGTGTCGCGCGGCCTGCTGGGACTCCTGGCCGCGGCGGGCTGGAAGATCTCGTCGCTCCTCGACTCGTTCATCGTGGTGCTCGTCTTCGGCGTGGGCACGGACTACACGATCTTCCTCATCTCGCGCTTCCGCGAGGAGCTCTCCCACGGTGACCAGCCGACCGCCGCGGTGGTGACGATCAAGCGGATCGGGGCGGTCATCACCGCGAGCGCCGCCACGGTCGTCGTCGGCCTCGGCTCGATGATCGTGGGCGACTACGGGATGGTCCAGACGACGGGTCCGGCGCTCGCCATCACGATCGTCGTCACCTTGGTGGCCGGGCTGACCCTTACCCCGGCCCTGCTGGTCCTGTTCGGGAGGCCGCTCTTCTGGCCGCGCCACCCCTCGGAGGCCGACACCCACGGCGACCGCGGCATCTGGGCTCGGGTGGCCGGGCTCATCACGGGTCGCCCGGGGATCGTCTCGGCAGCCGTCGTCATCGCCCTGGTCCTCCCGATCCTCGTCCTGCCGGGGTTGCGCTCGAACGCCGACACGCTCGCCGAACTGCCCAAGGATTCCGATGCCCGGATCGGGTTCGAGCTGTTCGCGTCGCGCATGGACCGCGGCCGGCTCATGCCCATCACCGTGCTCGTCGATGCTCCGTCGGCGGGCGACGTGGCCTCGCCGTCGCGGCTGGGCGCCCTGGCCGACTTGACGAAGCGGATCGCCCGGACGGATGGCGTGGCGAGTGCCACGAGCCTGGTCTCCACCTCTGGCGACGGAAGCGTGGCAGACGACTTCCGGCCCTCGGTCACGCTTCGCAAGATGGCCACCGGGCTGGCCCTGCTCGGCTCCCCGGAGACTGCCCAGGCCGCTCTCGCCAGTCCGCAGACCGCGACGAGCCTCCAGGGCGGCGCGGGATGGATTGAGGCCCTCGGGCGCGCCCACCCCGAGCTCGTCGGCGACGCCACGTTCCAGGCGCTGACCGCGGACATGGCGTCGTTCACGACAGCCCTCGGCAAGCTCCAGGCAACGCCATCAGGCAACGTGAGCGAGGCCGACCTGGCGGCGATCGTGGCCGTCGCCACACGCCTTCGGGACGAGACGGGCACGCTCGCCACGGCCTTCGCGGCGCGCCCCGACGACTACCTGATCCCGACCGGTCTGGCTGGCGACGCGGGAACGCAGATCGAGCGGCTGCTGGAGACCTACCGCTCCACCGACGGGCTGGTGGCTCGCCTCTACGTCATCCCCACCGACGATCCGTACTCGACGGCCGCCACAGAGACCGTGCAGCGCGTTCGCGAGGCGGTGGCGGGCATGGCGGATGGCTTCGGGACCGATGCGCGGATCGTCGTCGGCGGCGCGACCGCGGACCAGACCGACATCCAGACGGTCCTCGCGTCCGACTTCGGACGGGTCGGGATCCTGACCGTTGTCGGGGTCCTGCTCGTCCTGATCCTCCTCCTGCGGGCCCTCATCGCGCCACTCTTCCTCGTCGCGACGGTCCTCCTCTCCTACGGGACTACGTTGCATCTCTCGGCGTTCCTTTTCCAGGACGTCCTCGGACACGCCGGCTCGACCTTCGTCCTGCCTCTCCTGATCTTCGTGCTCCTGGTTGCGCTCGGCGCCGACTACAACATCTTCGTGACGAGCCGCATCCGAGAGGAGAGCGCGACGCGGCCGATCCGCCAGGGGATTCGGATCGCCTCGGCCCGGACCGGGGCGATTGTCACCTCGGCGGGGGTGATCCTGGCGGGGACCTTCGCCGCGATGACGACGGCGCCTCTCCAGGTGCTCTTCCAGGTGGGCTCCGCGGTGGCGATGGGCGTCCTCCTCGACACGTTCATCGTCCGCAGTCTGCTCGTGCCGGCGCTCACCGCGGTCTTCGGCGACTGGAGCTGGTGGCCGACTGGCCGTCGCGGCGGGTGGCCGCGCACGCGACCTCGAGACGAGCCGGCGGCCGAGCCCCAGGCCTGAGGCCGCCCGTTTCGGGCGCTGAGTGCTCGCCTCGGCGACGTTGCCCGCCCGCAGCGAGGCTGCTCGCCGCAAACGGAACGCGCGCAGGTCCAAACGGAGCGCGCGCCGCAAGTCCGCCGGCTCGCCTCAGCGGCCGAGCATCACGCCGCGGGGTGGTCCCAGAAGCAGGGACACCCGCCGCCCCTCCACCCTGACCCAGACGATGCCTGCACCGGGCCACGCGGCCTCGGTGGTCGTCAAGGACGCGAGCACGTCTCGGGTCCGAGCTGGATACGCGGCCGCCAACGTGCGTTCGAACGTCCTGGCGAGCTCGCGCGTCCTGGCCGTGGAGCGCAGGAGAAGGAGTCTAGAGATCGCTACTGGCTGGTCGGGCCCGGAGCGGGCTAACGCCGCGAGATCCGTGCGGGCAAGCGCCGCTGCCTTCTCGGCCGCCCAACCGATCTGCTGCTCGAGTCGGCGCAGCTCCGATTGTGCCTCGACCGCAACGAGGAGTCCGGCCGCGCGGTCACCGAGGACGAGGTCGACTCGGCCACGCGTCGGGGCCAGAACAGGGACCTCGACGAACCGTGCCCACCTCGGGTGGAGCGAACCCAGCAGTGCCTCGATCATCCGCGCTTGGGTCAGGTCCCGGATCGGCACGTCGGCTCCCGGCCGCAACCGGACCGAGAGGTCGGCGCCAAGCGCCTCGGCGATGACCCCAAGCACGGTGAGGCTGGGCTCCGCTGTGCCTGCTTCGATGCGCGAGAGGTAGCCGCTGTCTAGGCCAGCGGCCCGAGCGACTGCGCGCTGGCTCACCCCGGCGTCAACGCGGAGCGCACGGAGGTCGGCGCCGAGTGCATGGCGGATCGCGCGGGTCTTGCGGCGGGCCGCCTGCGCGTTGCCAGTCCGAGCCTCCCGAGCAGTCACTCCGAGCCTCTCTCGTGCCCCTCGGCCCGACCCGAGGGTCCGGTCCTACTCGTGCCCCTCGAGCCGATCACTCCGAGCCTCTCTCGTGCCCCTCCGCCCGACCCGAGGGTCCGGTCCTACTCGTGCCCCTCGAGCCGATCACTCCGAGCCTCTCTCGTGCCCCTCCGCCCGACCCGAGGGTCCGGGTCCTACTCGTGCCCCTCGAGCCGACCCGAGGTGCTGCCTCACAGTCAACGACTCCTGGCTTACGTGCCGCTCACCCCCGGCTGGCGCCGTTGCGAGGCCTCGGACGGACGTCTCGGACGCACGAGCTCCCATTCCGTCAGGGTGACGTGGGCGTTCAGGAGCCTGATTCAGTGGGGCTCGAGCTCGGCGATGGGCTTCGGGGCACCTGTCGGTGAGGCCGCCGTGCCGGGTGGCCGCCGGGATCCCAGGATTCGCTGACGCACAGACAGCAGGCGAGCGTGGGCGATGGCCGTCGGTCGGCGGCCGCACACAGCCCGTGGCCGAACGTCCCCGCGGTCGCACACAGCCGGTCGCACGCTCCAGGACCGACCCGTACGATCGGGCCAGCGACGCGGGTTTGACGAGGCCTGCTAGACTTGCCAGACCTTGCGCGGCCGTGTCCGTGGAAGCGTACGCAGGAGACAGCGTGGGCGTCTTCGAGGATCGGGATCGCCGCCCGGTTGCCGTCGTCGTGACGACGGACGGCCGGCACGTCCAGGTGCCCCTCGACGGCTCCGGCGTCGTTGGCGTATCGCTCCTCGGGCTACTTCGCTCCCTTGCCCTCGGCCTTATCGAGCTTCTTGGCTCGATTACCGGCTCCCGGCGGGAGACTGGAGGATCGTCGCGGTAGGGCGCCAGAGGCGCAGACAGCGGAGACCGACAGGACCCTCGCCGGGAGGCGAGGGTCTTTTTCGTGGGACGAGTCCGCAGGGCGAGCACGACGGCCGGGGTGACGGCCGGGACGGAGGACAAACCGATGACGATGACGAGGGGAGAGGCGGCTCGGCCGCCCGGTCGCCCGGCCGGCGGTCGCTCGGCCGGCGGTCGACAGAGCCACGTTCCCGCCGCCGGCACGGAATCGGCGGATGCAGTCGAGGCCGGCCGTCGGAACATGCTCCACGAAGCCCGGGTCCTCAACCGGACCCGGATCGGGGCCGATGTCGTCTGCGAGGCCCTCCTGCGCCAGGGTGCGGACGTCCTCTTCGGATACCCGGGCGGGGTGATCCTGCCCCTCTACGACATCTTCGGCGACTACCCCGAACTCCGCCACGTCCTGGTTCGCCACGAGCAGGGTGCCGCGCACGCCGCCGACGGCTACGCGCGAGCCACGGGACGCGTCGGCGTCTGCCTGGGGACCTCCGGCCCCGGAGCCACCAACCTCGTCACCGGCATCGCCACCGCCCAGCTTGATTCCGTCCCCATCGTCGCAATCACCGGCAACGTCGTCGCGGCGTTGCTCGGCAAGGACGCCTTCCAGGAGATCGACATCACCGGCATCACCCTGCCGATGACCAAGCACAACTACCTCGTCCGCGACGCCGACGAGCTCCCGCGGGTCCTCGCGGAGGCCTTCCACATCGCCCGGACTGGCCGCCCCGGTCCGGTCCACATCGACATCACCAAGGACGCGCTCCAGCAGGAGACCCGGGCGGGGCATCCGTCAGAGGAGGAGGTCATCGCCGGCCTGCCGGGCTTCCGCCCCAACCTGGACGGCCACCCGCGCCAGCTTCGACTGGTGGCCCGCGAGATCGGCCAGGCCAAGCGGCCGGTCATCCTAGCCGGCCACGGGATCCTTATCGCCGAGGCCTGGGACGAGCTGCGAGCGCTGGCCGAGAAGGCCCAGATCCCGGTTGCCCACACACTCCTCGGGGTCGGCGCCATCGACGAAACGCATCCGCTCAGCCTCGGCTACATGGGCATGCACGGCTGGAAGCACGTCAATCGAGCCATCCAGTCGGCCGACCTCCTGGTCGCGCTGGGCATGCGCTTCGACGATCGGGTGACCGGCAACGTCAGGACCTACGCGCCGTATGCCCGAATCGTCCACGTCGACATCGACCCGGCCGAGATCGGCAAGAACGTGGCGGTGGACGTGCCGGTCGTAGGGGACGTGAAGCGCGTCCTGCGGGACCTCATTCCGCTGGTCGCCGCGGTCGACCCGGCCACCCGGGCCGCCTACCTCGAGCAGCTCGCCGAGTGGCGGCAGGACTCGGTGACCTCGAGCTGGCACGGTTCGGGCGCCTGGCGGGACGGCCTGCTCTCGGCCGACTTCGTCATCGAGCAGATCGGCGACGCCACGAACCACGACGCGACTCTGGTCGCCGACGTCGGCCAGAACCAGATGTGGACAGCCCGTTACGCCGGCTACCGGCGCCCCAACAGCCATCTCAGCTCGGGTGGGCTGGGCACCATGGGCTACTCGGTGCCGACGGCCATGGGCGCTGCCCTCGGCCGGCCCGACAAGGAGACCTGGGCGATCACCGGCGACGGCGGCTTCCAGATGACGATGCAGGAGCTGGCCACCCTCGTCCAGGACCGCATCCCGGTGAAGATCGCCCTCCTGGACAACAAGAAGCTGGGGATGATCCGCCAGTGGCAGGAGATCGTCTACGCCGGTAACTACCACTCCGCGCACCTGCTCGGGCCCAACTACCTCAAGCTCGCGGACGCCTACGGCATCCCCGCCTGGAAGGCGAGCGCCCCCGAGGAGGTTCGACCGGCCATCGAGGCTGCCCAGGCCGTCGACGGGCCTGCCCTCGTCTGGTTCGAGATCGCCGAGGAGCAGAACGTCTTCCCGATGATGCCGGCCGGCAAGGGGCTCTCCGATCTGATCGAGACCTGGGGAGGGCCGGACGAATGAGCGGCGGCGACCACGGGGCCCCGCCGGCCCACACCGCCCCGCCGGCCCACACCGCCCCGCCGGCCCACACCGCGCCGCCGACCCGACCGCTGCCGGGCACCGGAGAGCAGCACCGGCACGTCATCGTGGCGGTCGTCATGAACAAGCCGGGCGTCCTGAACCGGGTGGCGAGCCTCATGCGCGCCCGCAACTTCAACATCGAATCGCTGGCGGTCAGCCACACCGACCAGAACGACATCAGCCGGATGACCCTGACCCTGCGGGGCGACGACGTCGCCGTCGAGCAGGTGACCAAGCAGCTCTACCGGCTGATCGACGTGCTCAAGGTCCAGGATGTCACCAGCGAGCCCACGGTCGAGCACGAGCTGGCGCTGATCAAGGTCCGCTCGTCAGATCGGTCGCGGGCCGAGATCGTGAGCATCGTCGAGATGTACAAGGGTCGCATCGTGGACCTGGCGACCGACGCGGTCATCGTCGAGGCGACAGGCACGGAAGCCGAGGTGGACGCGCTCATCGCGCTCCTGCGCGGCTTCGGGATCAAGGAGCTGGTGCGGACCGGGGCCGTCGTCATGGCTCGCGGCTCGCAGTCCATCGAGGAGGCGACGAAGCGATGACGGCCCGCATGTACTACGACGCGGACGCAGACCCGGCCGCACTCGCCGGACAGACCACGGCCGTGATCGGTTACGGCAGCCAGGGCCACGCTCACGCCCTCAACCTTCACGAGTCGGGCGTCGACGTGGTCGTGGGGCTTCCCCCGACGAGCAAGAGTCGGGCGATCGCGGCGGAGGCCGGCCTGCGCGTTGCCGACGTGGCCGAGGCGGTCCGCTCGGCCGACGTTGTGATGATCCTGGTCCCCGACACCGCCCAGAAGGCGGTCTACGAGGCGGAGATCGCCCCGAACCTGCGGCCCGGCCAGCTGCTGATGTTCGCCCACGGCTTCAACATCCACTTCGGGCGGATCGACCCGCCCCAGGGCGTCGACGTCGGGATGGTCGCCCCGAAAGGGCCCGGCCACCTGCTTCGCTCGGTCTATCGTGACGGCGGCGGCGTGCCCGCCCTGTTCGCCGTCCATCGGGATTTCAGCGGGACGGCTCGGGCGCGGGTCCTGGCCTACGCGCGGGCGATCGGCTCCACGCGCGCCGGCGTCCTCGAGACCACCTTCGCCGAGGAGACCGAGACCGACCTCTTCGGGGAGCAGTCGGTGCTCTGTGGCGGGACCGCCGCCCTGCTCAAGATGGCCTTCGAGACACTCGTCGAGGCGGGTTATCAGCCCGAGCTCGCCTACTTCGAGACGCTCCACGAGCTCAAGCTGATCGTCGACCTGATGTACCGGGGCGGGCTGACCTTCATGCGCTTCAGCGTGAGCGACACCGCCGAGTACGGCGACTACGTCTCCGGGCCCCGGATCATCGACGAGCACGTGCGCGACACGATGCGCCAGGTCCTCGGCGAGATCCAGGACGGCTCGTTCGCCCGCCGCTGGATCGCCGAGAACGAGGCCGGTCGGCCCGAGTTCGAGCAGCTCCGCGCCCGGGACCGGAATCACCTCATCGAGCGGGTCGGCGCGGATCTCCGGGCCCAGATGGCCTTTCTCAATCCGGTGGTCGTTGAGGCCGGCCAGGCCCAGGCGGCCGCCGGCGCGCGTCAGCCCGACGCCAGTGCACAGCGCGTCCCGGGAGGTTCCCGATGAGCGAGTCTGCCGTAGCCGGAGGTCGGGGGGTGGCGCCCGGCACCGTTCGCATCTTCGACACGACGCTGCGCGACGGCGAGCAGGCTCCGGGGGCCGGGCTCACGGTGGCCGAGAAGGTCGAGGTCGCCCGCCAGCTCGTTCGACTCAAGGTCGACGTCATCGAGGCCGGCTTTCCAGCAGCCTCGCCGGGCGACTTCGAGGCCGTGAGCCGGATCGCCCAGGAAACCCGGGGGGCTGCCGTGGCCGCCCTCGCCCGCTGCCGCGAGGGCGATCCCCAGCGCGCGGTCGATGCGATCCGCGCCGCCGAGCGACCGCACCTGCACGTCTTCATCGCCACCAGCGACGTCCATCTCAAGCACAAGCTCAGGATGAGCCGCGAAGAGGCGCTCGCCGCGGCGATCCAATGGGTTCGCTTCGGGCGGCGAGCGCTCGGCCCGGACGCCGAAGTCGAGTTCAGCGCCGAGGACGCCAGCCGCACCGACCCCGACTTCCTGCTCCAGGTCTACGCCGCCGTGGTGGAGGCCGGCGCGAGCACCGTCAACATCCCGGACACGGTGGGCTACGCCATCCCGATCGAGTTCGGAGCGCTCGTCGGGCGGGTCGTTGGCCTGGTGGGCCGTGACGCGACGGTGAGCGTCCACTGCCACAACGACCTCGGGCTGGCTACCGCCAACACCCTAGCTGCGGTGCAGGCCGGTGCCCGCCAGGTCGAGGTGACCGTCAACGGGCTGGGCGAGCGGGCGGGCAACGCCTCGCTCGAAGAGGTGGTCATGGCCCTCCGGACCCGGCCGACCCAGTTCCCGACGCTGGCCAGCCGCGTCCAGACCGAGCAGATCACTGCGGCCAGCCGGCTGGTCAGCTACCTGACCGGCTTCACCGTCCAGCCCAACAAGGCGATCGTCGGCTCCAACGCCTTCGCCCACGAGTCGGGGATCCACCAGGACGGCGTCATCAAGAACCCGCTCACCTACGAGATCATGACACCCCAATCGGTGGGCCTGGCGGGCAGCCAGCTGACGATCGGCAAGCTCTCCGGGCGCAAGGGACTCCACGAGAAGCTGCGCCAGCTGGGCTACGAGCTCGAAGGAATCGCCCTCGACGCCGTCTACAAGGACGCCATCGCGCTGGCCGACGTCAAGAAGGAGGTGACCGACGCGGACCTCCTGGCGATCGTCGAGCAGCGGGCGGCGGAGGTCGAGGCCTCGGTCGTCCTCGTCGGCTGGAACGTCTCGAGCTCGGGCGGCAGCAAATCGACCGGCCAGGTCTCGCTCACCGTCAACGGCGACGATCGGAGCGGCGAAGCCGTCGGCAACGGCCCGGTCGATGCGCTCTACGGCGCGGTCGACAAGGCCATCCAGCCCGTCCTGGGCTGGTTCCCGGTCCTCGCCGATTACGAGATCCGGGCGGTCTCCGGCGGCGAGGACGCCCAGGGCCAGGCGCTCGTCCGTTGCCGGCGCTCGACGGACACTGATGCGAACCCACTCACGGTGACCGGGCAGGGCTTGAGCACCAACATCATCGAGGCCTCGCTCGAGGCGTACCTGGTGGCCGCCAACAAGCTCCGGGCCGCCGAGACCGCGTCGGCCGGGGCGGTCACGGTCGTCCCCACGGGAGAGGACCTGCCGTGACCGATTCGGCGGACGCTCCGCTCGGCCTCGTCGCCCGGGTCGTGGCGATCCCGGGCGACGGTGTCGGGCCCGACGTCCTCGGCGCGGGTCGGCGCGTCCTCGATGCGACCGGCGCCGCCTTCGGTTTTCGCCTCGATTGGCGAGAGATCACTGCCGGCGGCGCCGCGATCGACGCCTATGGCGTGGCGATTCGCGAGGAGGATCTGGCCGCCTGTGCGGCCAGCGACGCGGTCTACCTCGGCGCGGTCGGCGGCCCCAGGTGGGACGATCCGACGGCCGCGGTGCGGCCGGAGCAGGCTCTCTTCGCCATGCGCGGGGGCCTTGGCCTCTACGCGAACCTGCGCCCGGTCAGCGTCCATCCCGCGCTCGTGGCGAGCTCGCCGCTCCGCCCGGAGCTGCTCGCGGACGTCGACATGCTGTTCGTCCGCGAGCTCACCGGGGGGCTCTACTTCGGCGAGCGGACCGAGGCGGGGAGCCAGCCCGGCAGTCGGGTCGCCCGTGACGTCCTGCCCTACAGCGAGGCCGAGATCGAGCGCGTCGTGCGGCTCGCCTTCGAGCTCGCCCGCGGCCGCCGGCGCAAGGTCACCAGTGTCGACAAGGCCAACGTCCTGGCGACGTCTCGGCTGTGGCGGCGCGTGGCCGAGGAAGTCCACGCGGACTTCGCCGACGTGGAGCTCGAGCACCGTCTCGTCGATGCCTGCGCCATGCAGATCGTGCGCGGGCCGGCCGGCTTCGACGTCCTGGTCACCGAGAACCTCTTTGGCGACATCCTCTCCGACGAGGCGAGCGTCATCGCCGGCTCGCTGGGGATGCTCCCCTCGGCATCGGTCGGGACACGCAGGACGGAGCACGGGCTCCATGGGCTCTACGAACCGATCCACGGCTCGGCTCCCGACATCGCCGGGCGTGACATCGCCAATCCGATCGGGACGGTCCTCTCGGGGGCGATGCTGCTGCGCTGGTCGCTCGGCCTGCCGGAGGCCGCCGGGGCGATCGAGGCGGCGGTCGGCTCCGCGCTCGACGACGGATTCCGGACGCCGGACATCTGGCCAGCCGACCCTGCCCTGGCCGAGGGCTGCCGGCGGGTGGGGACCGTGGGCATGACGGAGGCGATCGTCGAGCGGATCGCGATTCTCCAGGCGGTCGCCCGGTAGGGCGGCCGCCGCAAAGCGACGCGATCCCATGGCCCGACGAGCACGCTGGAGCACCCACCGATGAACCCTCCACTCCCGACCAACACCACCGCTGGCGCCCCGCCGTCCGGAGGAGTGCCGGTCGTCCTCTACGACACCACCCTCCGCGACGGGACCCAGGGCGAGAACATCACCCTCTCGCTCGCCGACAAGATCCGCATCGCCCGCATGCTCGACGAGTACGGAATGCCGTACATCGAGGGAGGGTGGCCGGGCTCCAACCCGAAGGACATCGAGTTCTTCGCCGCCGCGCGGACGATGACCTGGCAGACCGCCCGCCTGGCCGCCTTCGGCTCGACCCGCCATCGGGCCAACCGGCCGGAGACGGATCCCAACCTGCGCGAGCTCGTGGCGGCCGAGACGCCCGTCGTCACCATCTTCGGCAAGAGCTGGCTGCTGCACGTGACCGAGGTCCTGGGCGCCACTCCGGCCGAGAACCTCGACATGATCGCCGAGTCGGTCCACTTCCTGGTCGAGCGCGGCCGCGAGGCGATCTACGACGCCGAGCACTTCTTCGACGGTTATCGCGCGGATCCCGGCTACGCGCTCGCCACCCTGCGGGCAGCCCGTGAGGCGGGAGCTCGCACGATCGTCCTATGCGACACCAACGGGGGCACCTTGACCGGTGACCTGGTCGGGATCGTCGACGACGTGCGGGCGGCCCTGGAGGCGGACCCCGGCGCGCCGGCGTTCACCTGGGGGATCCACACCCACAACGACGCCGAGCTGGCCGTCGCCAACTCGATGGCCGCTGTGGCGGCCGGAATCCGCCATGTCCAGGCCACCATCAACGGCTACGGTGAGCGCTGCGGCAACGCCAACATGGTCAGCATCCTGGCCAACCTCGCCCTCAAGACGCCGCACACGCTGGTGCCGGCGGGGGGCGGCGACATCGCCGCGCTCACGGGCCTCTCGCGGAGCGTGGCCGAGATCGCCAACATCGCCCCCAACGACTACCAGCCGTACGTCGGGCGTTCGGCGTTCGCCCACAAGGGCGGCGTGCATGGCGCCGCGGTGGCCAAGGTCGAGCGCAGCTACCAGCACGTCGATCCGGGGGCGGTCGGCAACGAAGGTCGCCTCGTCGTCAGCGAGCTCGGTGGGCGGGCCAACATCAAGCTCCGGGCCGAGCAGCTCGGCCACCGGCTGGAGGGCGTCATTGATCCCCGCGAGCTGTCGCGGCTGATCAAGCAGCTCGAAGCCGACGGGCTCGCCTTCGAGGGCGCCGAGGCTTCGTTCGAGCTGCTGATCCGACGGCACCAGGTCGACTACGCGCCCCCCTTCCGAATCCTCGACTTCACCGTCCTCGTCGAGCAGCGCGAGGGACGCGAGCTCCTGGCGGAAGCGACCGTCAAGGTCGAGGTCGCCGGGGAGGTGCTCCACACCGCGGCCGACGGAAACGGGCCGGTCCACGCGCTCGATGCCGCCCTGCGCAAGGCGCTCGGCGCCTTCTACCCGATCCTCGACGCGGTTCACCTCGTCGACTACAAGGTCCGCATCCTCGACGGAACGGCCGCGACAGCGGCGCGCACACGGGTCATCATCGACTCATCGGACGGCACTCGCCAGTGGTCGACGATGGGCAGCGACACGAACATCATCGCGGCTTCGGCCCAGGCGCTCGCGGATTCGATCGAGTACGCGATCTGGAAATCCGCCGCCGAGTTGCGCCGGCGTGACGAGCGCCACTTCACGACGGCCCGAGGCGCGGCCGGATGAGCGGCCCCGAGGGCGAGCACCTCCGCCTCGAGCGTTGGACCGTCACGTCCGGCAGCAACGTGCAGAGCCGTGGGGCGGTCGTCCTCGGGCTGGGTGAGCTGCGCTGGGACGGAGCGGCCGAGGGCAACGGCCCGGTCGACGCGCTCATCCGGGCAGTCGACCAGGCCCTCGGCGACGTCCTCGAGGGCCACCCGCGGCTCGTGGAGTACACGGTCCGGGCGGTAGCGGAGGGTCCCGACGCCGAGGGCCTGGTGACGGTCCGAATCGAGCCCCCACCGCCGGCTGGGCCCGCCGGACCCGGTCGCGACGCCGCCGCTGCGGTCTCGGCTCGAGCCGAGCCCACCCGCTTCGGCGGGAGCTCTCAGAGCCCCAATATCATCGCCGCCTCGGTCGAGGCCTACGTCGAGGCGGTCGACCAGCTGCTGGCCGCCACGGGTGCCCTGCCAGCGAGGACCGCAGCGCTCACCGCGGTCACCCCGATCGCCCGGCGCGGGCAACTCGACGAAGACGGCGACGGAATCGACACGACGTCCTGGTTCGAACGATGAGCGCGGGGCCTCGACCCCGGGTCGCCTACTCCGGGGAGCCCGGCGCGTTCGCCGAGGATGCGGTCAGCGCCTATTTCGCGGCGGCCGAGACGGTCCCGCTGCCTGGCTTCCGCGACGTCTTCGAGGCCGTCGAGGCCGGTCGGTCGCCGAGCGACGGCCTGGAGACGCCGCCCCTGGCCGCAGGAGTCGTGCCGATCGAGAACCTCGTGAACGGGACGGTCCGCGAGAACTACGACCTGCTCCTGGAGCACTCGCTGGTGATCCGCGGCGAGGTCGTCGTCCCGGTCCACCTCTGCCTGGCCGCGCTCCCCGGGGAGCGGCTCGACTCCATCGAGCGTGTCTACTCGCACATCCAGGCCCTCGGCCAGGCGGATCGCTTCCTGCGCACGCGGCCGTGGATGCTGCTGACGACCTACAACACGGCCGGGGCGGGCAAGGCCATCGCCGAGCGCCGCGAGCGCGGTGCGGCCGCCGTGCTCTCGCCCCGCGCCGCGGCGCTGTTCGGCCTCGAGGTCCTGGCCGACGAGATCCAGAGCGTCCCCGACAACCGCACCCGGTTCCTGGTCGTCGCCCGGCCGGCGGGAGAGCTCGCGCCGGCCTGGCTGCGCCCAACTGCCCCGGACATGGCGGCCGCCGCCAACGCGGCGATGCGGACCACCCTCGTCATGGCCGTCCGCAACGAGCCTGGGGAGCTACTGCGCTGCCTCGAGGTCTTCGCCGAGGCGGGCATCAACATGAGCAAGCTCGAGTCACGCCCGTCCCACGACCGTCCCTGGGAGTACGTCTTCTGGGTCGATCTGGACGCCGACGCCGAGGCCCCTCTCACCCAGGACGCCCTCGCTCGGCTGACCCGGGTCGCCGTCTCCGTACGGGTCCTGGGGAGCTACCGGCGGGCCTCCGAAGGCTGACCGGCAACTCGCCCACCGGCCGCTACTCGATCACCAGGTTGGCCGGGAGATCCGGGGGCTGCGGGTACGCCGGGTCGAGATCTTCGAGGACGTCGGCCAGGACCTCGGCGACAGCGAGGTTGCGGAACCACTTCCGGTTGGCGGGGATGACGATACCAGGGCGCATGGTCCGATGACGTCCGCTCGATCGCCTCCTCGAAGGCGTCGCGGTAAGCGTCCCAGCGACTGCCGCTCCTCGAGGTCGCCCAGCTGGAACTTCCAGCGCTTGGTCGGATCGTCGAGGCGCGCCTGGAACCGCTCGCGCTGCTCGTCTCGGTCGATGTACAGGAAGAACTTGACGACGATCGTGCCTGCCTCGGTCAGCATCCGCTCGAAGTCGTTGATCTGCGCGTAGCGGCTGCGACCAGACGTCCTTGGGCACGAGTTCGTGGACCCGCACCACCAGCACGTCCTCGTAGTGCGAGCGGTTGAAGATCGCCGATCTCGCCCTTGCGCGGGCACGTGCTGGTGGACCCGCCACAGGTAGTCGTGGGCGAGCTCGACCGCCGAGGGCACCTTGAAGCTGGTGACCCGGCAGCCCTGCGGGTTGAAGGCGCCCATGACATGACGGATGGTGCCGTCCTTGCCCGCGGCGTCCATCCCCTGGAGGACCACCAGGACGGCGTGCTTCGCCTCCGCCCAGAGCCGGTCCTGCAGGACGGAGAGCCGCTGGAGTCCTTCGGCGAGCTCCCGCTCCGCCTCGTCTCGGGTGTGGCCGTAGGTGTTCGAGGGTTCGAACGCGTCCAGCCTCGTCTTGGTGCCCGGTCGCACCGCCAGCCGAGCCCGGAGTCGTGTACCAGCCATCGGCTCCATCCTTGGATTGCTGGGGGCGGGGGCCGGGGCCTCGAGGCCCGCCTGCATGCCGCGTGTCCGCAGAGCCCCCTGAGGGTCGATGATAGGCTCTGGCCGGTTGCGCGATGTCGATCCGCAAGCTGCCCGAAGGTGTCGAGGAGGACCCGTGGACCAGGCGTTCCACGACGAGATGGCCGCCGGCTACTCGCTGAGCGAGCCCGGCCTGCTGATCGGCAGCCCTCTCTTCGGCAGCGAGGTCGCCGCCGACGTCCGCGTCCAGGTCGCCCTCTCGATGCTCAACCGGCACGGGCTGATCGCCGGCGCCACGGGAACCGGCAAGACGAAGACGCTCCAGCTCTTAGCCGGACAGCTCTCGCAGGCCGGGGTTCCGGTCTTCGTGGCCGACATCAAGGGTGACCTCAGCGGCCTGTCCGCGCCAGGCGATGCCTCGAACCCAAAGGTGATCGAACGCGCTGCCTCGCTCGGCTGGACCATGGCCCCCAGTGGGCACCCCGTCGAGTTCCTGTCGCTGTCGGGCCGGCTGGGTGCCCAGGTGCGGGCGACCGTCCATTCGTTCGGCCCGCTGCTCCTGGGCAAGGTTCTCGACCTGAACGACACGCAGACGTCGATCCTCTCGCTCGTCTTCAAGTACTGCGACGACAACGACCTCCCGTTGCTGGACCTGGCCGACCTCTCGACGACCTTGAGGTTCCTCGGGTCGGAGGAGGGCAGGCCGGTCCTCGAGGAGTACGGCGGCATGTCGAGCGCCTCCCTCGGGGTGCTGCTGCGGTCGATCGTGACCCTCGAGCAGGAGGACGCCGACGTCTTCTTCGGTGAGCCGGAGTTCGACGTCGACGATCTGCTCCGGACCACATCGGACGGGCAGGGGATCGTCAGCATCCTCGAGCTGTCCGACGTGATGGATCGGCCGCGCCTGTTCTCGACGTTCATGCTCTGGATGCTTGCCCAGCTGTACCACGCCCTCCCCGAGGCGGGCGATCTCCCGAAACCGAGACTCTGCTTCTTCTTCGACGAGGCCCACCTCCTGTTCGACGACGCGTCCGAGGCGCTGCTCGACCAGATCGAGCGGACGGCCCGACTCATCCGCTCGAAGGGTGTCGGCGTCTACTTCGTCACGCAGTCACCGACCGATGTCCCGGCCTCGGTGCTGGGCCAGCTCGGCAACCGGGTCCAGCACGCGCTGCGGGTGTTCACGCCCAACGATGCCGACGCGCTGCGCAAGACGGCCCGAACGTTCCCGGTGACGAGGTTCTTCGAGGTCGAGGAGACGATCACTTCGCTGGGCACCGGCGAGGCGCTGGTGACGGTGCTGTCGCCCCGGGGTGTCCCGACTCCGCTCGCGGCGACCCGGCTGCTGCCGCCCGACTCCCTGATGGCGGCCATCGCGCCCGAGAAGCTGGCGGCTGCCCTGGCAGCAAGCTCGATGACCTTGAAGTACGGGACCTCGGTCGATCGTCAGAGCGCCCACGAGCTCATCAGTGCCCGAATCGCCTCCGCCCGGGCCGCCGCCCAGGCGGCCGCCAGCAGCGCCGACGTGGCCACGGCCGGCAGCGGGCCGTTCGGCACGCTGACCCCGGCCCGCCAGCAGCGCGAGATCGAGCGGATGGCCCGCGCACGGGCGCGGGAGATCGAGCGTGCCCGGCGTCAGGCGGAAGCCGAGCGAAAAGCGATCGAGCGTGAGCGCAAGGCCCAGGAGCGTGCTCGAGCGGCCGAGGAGCGGGCCAGGCAGCGGCACGTCGAGGTTCTCGTCCGGTCGGGCACCCGGATCGCCACCTCACGAGCAGGGCAGAGCGTCATCCGCGGAGTCCTGGGGACCCTCTTCGGCGGCGGCCGCAGCCGCTGAGCCTCCGGCGGAGTCCGGGAGGGCGCGGGGCGCATCGTAGAATGGCGCAAAGTCAGGCCGCGTCGCCGGCCGCCCGCCGGCCGACCGCCCCAGCGCGATTTGACCGATCCCCCGAGGAGCAAGCAGATGGCGACGATGACGTTCCTTCAGCCTCACCCGATCTTCCTCGCGGGTCGCTGGGTCGAGTCGCCGGACACGCTGCTGGTGGAGAAGCCGGGTGACCCCGAGCATCCGGCCGGGGCGACGTTCAACGCGACCGCGGAGCAATACGAGGAGGCGGTCGAGGCGGCCGTCGCGGCCTTCGAGGTCACCCGCCGGCTGCCGGCCTACGAGCGCGGCGCCATCCTGCGCACCATCAGCGCGGGCATCAAGGACCGCCGAGAGGAGCTGGGGCGTCTTCTCGCGACCGAGGCCGGCAAGCCGATCCGCGACGCGTTGGTCGAGGTGGACCGGGCCGCCTTGACCTTCCGGATCGCGGGCGAGGAGGCCGAGCGGATCTACGGCGAGGTGATCCCCCTCGATCTGCTGCCCAGCTCGAAGGGAAGGTTCGGGATCACCCGGCGCTTCCCGATCGGTCCGATCGCCGGGATCAGCCCCTTCAACTTCCCCCTCAACCTCGCCGCGCACAAGGTGGCCCCCGCCATCGCGGCGGGCGACACGATCGTCCTCAAGCCGCCGTCCAAGGACCCGCTCACGATGCTCACGGTGGCCGAGATCATCGAGAAGTCGGGCGCGCCGGCCGGCTCGGTCAGCATCCTCCCGATGACCCGGGAGCTCGGCGACCGCATGGTCGCCGACCCGCGCTTCAAGGTCCTCTCCTTCACCGGCAGCCCCGCGGTGGGCTGGCCGATGAAGGCCCGGGCCGGCAACAAGAAGGTCGTCCTCGAGCTGGGCGGGAACGCCGGCGTCATCGTCGACCAGACCGCCGACCTCGACTGGGCCGTCAAGCGGATCCTCCTCGGCGCGTTCGGGTACGCCGGCCAGACCTGCATCAGCGTCCAGCGGATCTTCGTCCAGGAGGACGTCCGCGAAGCCTTCGTCGAGCGGCTCGTGGCCGGCGCGCGCGCCCTGCGCGTGGGCGACCCCCTCGATCCGCAGACCGACGTGGGGCCCATGGTCGACGCGGCGGCCGCCGCCCGGACCCAGGCCTGGGTCGACGAGGCGGTCGCGCTCGGCGGCCGGCTGCTTCTCGGTGGCAAGGCCGACGGGTGCTACTTCCCGCCGACGATCCTCACCGATACGCCCGTCGAGGCGAAAGTGTGTGCGAACGAGGCCTTCGCGCCGCTCGTCGTGATCTTCCCGTTCCGGGAGTTCGGGGAGGCCGTCCGGGGCGTCAACGCCAGCATCTTCGGTCTCCAGGCGGGCGTGTTCACGAGCGACCTGGCCGGTGCCTTCGATGCCTTCGAGCAGCTCCAGGTCGGTGGGGTGATCGTCAACGACATCCCGACCTACCGGATCGACCACATGCCCTATGGCGGGGTCAAGGACTCCGGCCTGGGCCGCGAGGGGCTTCGCTGGGCGATCGAGGACATGACCGAGCTGAAGATCATGGTCGTCGCCCGGCCCCAGTAGCCGGGAACACCCAGGGCCGCTCCGGGCCGGCTCAGATGCCGGAGATCGAGCGCGGCGACAGGCGTGGCCCGTAGGCCGGGGGCCGAATGCCGGCAGCCTCGATGAGCCTGATGACCCGGCCGCGCTGGCCGCGGTAGGGCTCGAGCAGCTCGAGCATCCGGGCATCGTCGGCGCGCGTCTCGTGGACGAGCGCCCACGAGACGGTGCTCGGCAGGTGGAAGTCGCCCACGCTCACGGCGTCAGGATCGCCGAACGCCCGCAGGGCGACCTCGGCGGCGGTCCAGGGTCCGATCCCGAGCACCGCCATCAGTCGGGCCAGCGCCGCGTCGGGCGCCATCCCGGCCGCCTCCTCGAGACGGTTGGCGACGCGCCCGACCCGCCGCAGCGTCTCGGCCCGCCGCCGCTCCAGGCCCAGCTCGTGGAGCGTGTAGGACGGCAGCCCGGCGAGGGTCTTCGGTGACGGCGGGACGCGGAGCGGCGAGCGGGCCGGCTCCCAGGGCCCGGGGGCCGGGTCGCCGTAGCGCCTGAGCAGCCCGACGTAGGCGCGCCGCGCCTCGGTGCCGGTCACCTTCTGCTCGATGATCGCGGGCACCAGGGACTCCAGGACGGCTCGCGTTCGGCCGATGCGGAGGCCGGCGAAGCGGCGGGCGAGCTCGCGAACGATCGGGTGGCAAGGGACGAGCAAGCCGGGGTCATCGTGGAGCCCGACGAGCTCGCCCGCCGCCCCCAGCGCCCAGGCCGCGCCCGGCCCCCAGGCCTCCGCCATGATCGCGCCCGGCATGCTGCGAAGATGGATCGTGGCGAGACCCTCGGGCGTGCGGGTCGCCCGCCAGACGCCGTCGGGCGCGAAGCGGATCGTGGGATCGGTGCCCGCGTGGCGGAGCGGCCCGAGCGTCAGCCCCAGGTCGATCGGCGTCTTCGGCTCGAGGCGGCGCGTCAGCGGGGCGTCCACGTTTCGCAGGGTAATCGCTCCCCGCGCCACTCGCGCCGGACCTGGATCAGGCTGGCGAGCGACCCTGATCGCGATGTCCGATTCCCGCCAGCGGTTGGCCCATCCCCGTGGCATGCTCGGGCCATGGACTTCGAACACCACTACCGGGCCATGCAGAGCCGCGACGAGCGCTTCGACGGGGTCTTCTTCGTGGCGGTGACGTCCACCGGCATCTATTGCCGCCCGAGCTGCCCGGCAATGACGCCGCGGCGTCACCACGTCCGCTTCTATCCGACGGCGGCGGCCGCCCAGACGGCCGGCTTCCGCGCCTGCAAGCGCTGCACGCCAGGGGCGGCCCCCGGATCGCCGGAATGGAACGTCCGCGGTGACGTGACCGGCCGGGCGATGCGGATGATCGGCGACGGGATCGTGGAACGTGAGGGGGTGCCTGGACTGGCCCGGCGGCTCGGCTACAGCGCTCGCCAGGTGCACCGCCGGCTCGTGGCCGACGTCGGTGCCGGACCGCTCGCCCTGGCTCGAGCCCAGCGGGCCCATGCCGCGCGAGTCCTGCTCGAGACCACGGAGCTGCCGGCCACCGAGATCGCGTTCGCGGCCGGCTTCGAGTCGGTCCGCCAGTTCAACGCGACGATCCAGGAGGTCTTCGCAGCGTCGCCGACCGAGCTCCGAAGACGCCGCGCCGACGGCCGCGCAACCGCGACCGGTCCGCTCGAGCTGCGCCTCGCGGCTCGCCCGCCCTTCGACGCGGCGGGTCTGCTCGCCTTCCTCGCCGCTCGAGCCGTTCCCGGCGTCGAGGAGCTGTTCGAAGGGGTGTTCCGGCGGAGCCTGCGACTCCCCCATGGGGCCGGCATCGTCGAGCTGAGCCCGGTGGACGGCGGGATCCGCTGCCGGCTCTCCCTCGAGGACCATCGCGACCTGTGGACGGCGGTCCAGCGCTGCCGGCGGCTGCTCGATCTCGATGCCGATCCGATCGCGGTCGGCGGCGCCCTGGGCGGCGACCCGCTGCTCGGCCCGCTGGTCCGGCGCAACCCCGGCCGGCGGGTGCCGGGCACGGTCGACGGCGAGGAGACGGCCATCCGGGCGATCCTCGGCCAGCAGGTCTCGGTGGCCGGAGCGAGGACGGTCGCCGGTCGATTGGCGTCCCGGTTCGGGGCAGCGGTCCGAACGCCGGTTGGGGGCGTCGATCGCCTCTTCCCGACCGCGGCGGCCCTGGCGGGAGCCGATAGCGCCGCGCTCGGCCTCCCGGACGGGCGCCGGCGGGCGATCGAGGCGCTGGCCCGCGCCCTCGAGTCGGGCGCTCTCGACCTCGGTCCGGGGGCCGACCGCGCTGCCACCGAGCGGGCTCTCCTCGAGCTGCCGGGCATCGGACCGTGGACGGCGAGCTACGTCGCGATGCGCGCGCTCGGCGACCCCGACGCCTTCCTGCCGACCGACCTCGGCGTCCGGCGAGCCCTGCGGCGGCTCGGACGATCGGATCACCCGGCCGACGTCGTTGCGGCCGCCGAGGCCTGGCGACCATGGCGGGCCTACGCAGTGGTCCATCTCTGGGGGCTCGAGGCCGAGCCACCGACGGAGGCCAGCCAGCCGTGACGACCTTCTACGCCCGGCATTCGACGCCCATCGGCGAGCTGCTGCTCGTCGGCTCGGCGACCGCCTTGACGGGCGTCTACTTCCCGGCCCACCTCCGGGGACCCGCCGTGGCCGCGCATTGGACTCACGATCCGGCCCGATTCGCCGACCTGAGCGCCCAGTTGGATCGCTACTTGGCCGGGACCGCCGAGGGCTTCGACCTGGCGGTCGAGCCGGCGGGCACCGCCTTCCAGCGCCGCGTCTGGGACGAGCTGCGACGGTTCCCGTATGGGGAGACGGTTACCTACGGGGAGCTGGCCGCCGCGCTGGGTCGGCCGGGTGCCGCCCGGGCCGTCGGCGGCGCCGTCGCCCGCAACCCGGTCTCGATCGTCATCCCCTGCCATCGGGTTGTGGGCTCGGCCGGATCGCTCACCGGCTATGCGGGCACGGTCGAGCGAAAGCGATGGCTCCTCGATCTCGAAGCGCGGCGCCGCGCGGGCTCGCTCAGTCGCCGACGCGGACCACCCAGCGACCATCGGCTCGGCCCGCCAGGATGGCCTCGAGGGCCGGCGTGAGATCGCCGAGCTCGACCACCCGGATCGGGACCGCACCGTCCGCCGGCCGAAGGTCGTTCGCGGCTCGCTCCCAGAGCCGGCGACGCTCGTCGATGGGCAGCGCCGCGGAATCCATCCCCAGGAGCGCCACCCCACGCAGGATGAAGGGGAAGACCGTGGTGACCAGGGCCGGCCCGCCGGCGTTGCCCGACGCCGCGACCGCCGCCCCGTGACGGAGGGTGCGCAGGACGTAGGCGAGGGCGGCGCCACCGACACAATCCGACCGCCCCGGCCCAGCGCTCACCTTCGAGCGGCCGGGGGTTCACCGCGAGGACCTCCTCGCGCGACAGGATCCCGGACACGCCGACCGAGAGCAGCCGCTCGGCCGCGGTTGCCTTGCCCGTCGAGGCCCAGACCTCGTAGCCGCGGGCGGCCAGGATCGCGGCGGCCGTGCCACCGACGCCGCCGCTCGCACCGGTCACCAGGACCGGGCCGTCACCGGGCGCCAGGCCGCGGGCCTCCAGCCGCTCGATGCTCATGGCGGCGGTGAAGCCCGCGGTTCCGATTTCCATCGCGCGACGTGCGCCGAGACCGGCCGGCAGCGGCACCACCCAGCCCGCCGGCAGGCGGGCGTACTCGGCGAAGCCGCCATGCCGCGAAACGCCGAGCTCGTAGCCGTGGGCGAGCACCGCCGACCCGCTCGGAATCCCCGGATCCTCGCTCGCGACGACCGTGCCGGCTAGGTCGATGCCCGGGATCAACGGCGAGATCCGGGCCACCTTCCCGGTGGGAACCGTGGCCAGCGCGTCCTTGTAGTTGAGGCTCGACCATTCCACGCGGACCTCGACCCCGCCGTCCGGAAGCTCCGCGGCCGCGAACGGCCGGACGCCGCGCTCGACGAGCTCGCCGGTCCGCTCGGCGACGTACGCCCGGAAGGTGGGCGGGATGGCGGTCGCCGTCACTCCAGCGATCCGCCGGGGGCCAGGGCGTGCACCGTCACCCCTCCGAGGCCCCGCCCCACCAGCTCGGCCCGAAGCTCGTCCGGTGTGCCGGCCAGGATCGGGTACGTCCCGTAGTGGATCGGGATGACGTGGCGGACGCCGAGCAGCTCGACCGCCAGGCCGGCCTCGCGGGGTCCCATCGTGTAGTGGCCGCCGATGGGAAGGAGCGCCAGCTCCGGCCGGTAGAGGTCGCGGATGAGCCGCATGTCGCCGAACACCGTGGTGTCGCCGGCGTGGTAGAAGCGGAACCCGTTCTCGACCTCCACCACGAAGCCGACCGGCTCGCCCGAGGTAGAGGGCGGAGTCGATTGGGGCAGGCGCCCAGTCGCCGGCCGAATGCTCGGCCGGGACCATCGTGATCCGCAGTCCCGAGACCTCGACGGTGCCGCCCTTGTTCATGCCGATGGTGTGAGTTCGGGGGCCGGCCAGCCCGCTATTCGCCGTCCAGAGATCCATCTCGTGGATCATCGGCCAGGTCGGTCCGGTCCGGCGAGCGATGTCGAGGGCGTCCCCGACGTGGTCCCCGTGACCGTGCGTGACGAGCAGGACGTCGCAGCGGTCAACGTCGGCGGCCGGCTTCGGGCTCTTGGGGTTGCCGAACCAGGGGTCGATCAGGATCGTCACGCCGCCCGGCGTGCGGACCTCGGCGCAGGCGTGCCCGTACCAGGTGAAGCGGGTGGCTCGACCGAGCGCCATGAGACACCTCCGCGGGACGCTGCCGGTGGGACGACGGTGCGCCGTTCTCGGCGACCCGACCATCGTAGCCCGCCAGGAGCGCGCGGGCCGGGCCGCTACACTCTGCGCGTGCCCGCCGAGTCGATCGCCCGCAACCTCGCCTTCATGAACTGGACCGTCCTCGCCGGCCTCGCCGTCGGCTCGTTCCTGGCGGTCGTGGTGGGCCGCTTCCGGACCGCGGCCACCCGGGGCTTCCTGGGGTTCACGAGTGCCTGTGCAGGCGTCTTCGCCCTCGTCGCCTTCGTCTCCGACAGCGGGTTGCCCGCCCCGGCCGATGCCCACGCCCTGACAGACCCCACGTGGGTGACCGCCCGGCGCGCGCTCCTGCTCGTCTTGGCCTGCCTCGCCTTCGCCTACGTCGTGGCCATCGCCCGGAATTGCCGGGCAGCGCCGCTCGCCGGGGCCGCCTGCCTCGCCGGAACCGGAGCGCTCGTGGTGGCGGCCGTGACCTGGGCGGGCGGCTTCCCCGAGGCGGGGCCCTTCGCGCTCCAGCTCGTCGTGCTGGCCGCTGCGACAGGCGGCGTGTTCGCGGCGATGGTGCTCGGCCACTGGTACCTGGTGACCCCGCGGCTGCCCAACGAGCCGCTGGTGCTCTTCTCCCGGCTCCTCGTCGGCCTGGTGGCCCTCCAGCTCCTGCTCTTCGTGACCTGGATGGCAACCGGCGCCGGGGGGACCGCCCGCCGTTCGAGCCGCTGGTCGGCGAATGGGCCCTGTTCGTGTGGTTCCGGCTGCTGATCGGCCTGGTGTTCCCGTTGGTGGTGTCGTGGGCGGCGCTCCAGACCGCCAGGTCTCGCTCGATGGAGTCGGCCACCGGCCTGCTCTACATCGACGTCGGGGCGATCGCGGTTGGCACGATCCTGGCCTCGGGGCTTTACTTCGGCGCCGGGCTCCTCGTCTGATGCGGGTCCGCGTCCGCCTCTTCGCCACCCAGCGCGAGATCGCCGGCCAGCGAACGGTCGAGCTCGAGCTGCCGCCGGGCACCGACGTCGAGGGCGCTTGGGGCGCGCTCGCCGGGCGCTTCCCCGGTCTCGCCGGCGGGCGGCCGTACGTCCGCTTCGCCCGCAACGGGACCTACGCCGACTCGGGCGAGGTCCTGGTCGACGGCGACGAGCTGGCCTGCATCCCGCCCGTCAGCGGCGGTGGGCCGGACGTGCCGCCAGCGGCAACGGGCGGTCGACTCGTCCTCGAGCTGCGCGAGGCGCCCTTCGGCCTCGACATCCTCGAGGAGCTCGCTGGACGACTGGCGACCGACGACGACGGGGCGATCGTCGGCTTCATCGGGCGCACCCGGATCACGGCGGGCGAGCCCGCCCCGGGCCAGGAGGCCGAGGCAGCCCGCTGGGCGGGGCGGTCGGTCGAGTCCCTCGAGTACGAGACCCACGAGGCGATGGCCCTGGCCGTCCTGGCCGAGATCGCCGCCGAGGTCCGTGTCCGCCACGGCGTGGAGCGCCTGGCGATCGTCCACCGGGTCGGCGAGGTCCCGCTCGGCCAGCCCGCGGTGGCGATCGTGGCCGCGTCGCCGCACCGGGATGCGGCGTTCGCCGCGGCCCGCTACGCCATGGACGAGACGAAGGCCCGGGCGCCGATCTGGAAGGCCGAGCACTTCTCGGACGGCCACGTCTGGGTGGGCGCTGTCGCGCGGACCGGGCCGCAGCCCCCGGGGCCGGGTTCCGGCTCGTCAGTCTCGTAGAGTAGTCGCATGGCAGACGGCGTCTGGACGGGACTCGACCGCCTCGCCGACCTGGCCGGCGCACTGGCCGGGGCGTGGGCGGCGCGGGCCCGTGCCTCGAACACGCTGGCTCGCGAGCGGGCGCTCTTGCGCCTCTTCGGCGTCCACGGACTCGATCTCGACGGTGAGCCCCTCGCGGCGACGGTCGTGGATCGCTACGTCGGCGGGGATCGCCGCCGCCTGGCCGCCGGGGTGTCGCTTCCCTTCGCCATGGCCGTGCTCGTCTACGAGACCACGCCCCAGGAGCTTGCCGTCGACGTCGCCAGCGGCGCCGTCGATCTCGCCCTCGAAGGAGAGCTTCTCGCCGATCCCGAGCGCCGCGTCGCCGCCGAGGCCGAGGCCCGCCGCCTGGTCCGCGAGGCGGTCCAGCGGATCGACGCCAACCGGACCGCCCGGCGGGAGCTGATCGACCTGTTCGGGAATGCCGAGATGCCCTGGATCGGCGCCACCCTGCATGCGCCGACACTGATCGAGGGGCGCGACGAGGCCGACCTGCTGGTGACGGGCGGAGCCGATGTCATTCGGGTTCGGGTGCCGGCCAGCCGCGAGCTCGCCGATCGGCTCCAGGACCTCGGTGCCGAGCCGCCGGAGTGGCCCGGCCACCGCTTCGCGTCACGCCCGCCGATCGCGCCCGAGGCCGAGGACCCGCCGACCGGAAGCCAGCGCGGCCTGGCCGCCCTTCGCCAGGTCGTCGACGAGGCGGCGGCTGAGCGACGCTCGTACGCCCGCATCGCGACCGTCGCCCGGGCCCTCGCTGCCCCGGAGCAGGCCCTGGTCGCGGCCTTCGAGCGGGTCGACCTGATCGAGGCCGATCCGCTCGGCGAGATCGTGGACGACCGCGTCGACCCGGATCGCGCGCTCGCCGACCACGCCTTCGCCCACCGCCTCGCCCACCGGTCCGGCTGCCAGATCCTCGTCGGTCCTGGCCCGCTCGTCGTCGGCCCGGATCTCGCCCGGGGCGTGCCGTCAGATCCGGCGACCCGAGCCGGTCGGGCGCTCGCCCTTCAGGCGATCGGGGTGGCCCTCGCCCGGTGCGACGGTGTCGCCGACAAGCGGCTCCTGCTCGGAGCCTTGCCCACCTGGATCCCGGACGAGCGCAACCCCGCGACCCAGGCCATGGCCCAGGTGGCGATCCAGGCCGAGCTCTTCCCCAACATCCTCCTCGCCTTCGAGGAGCCCGAGCCCTCCCCGTCGAACACCTCTCGTTGGGCGGCCACGCTGGCGGCAGCCTTCCTGATCGCGCCCGGCCGGGCCGGCTTGGTGATGCGGCGGGCGGACCCGGCTACCATGCCGGCCCTGACCGACCTGACCCGGACGACCGCGGAGGCGGCGACCGAAGTGAGCCGCAGCATCGCCGACCGGGGCCTGGTCGGGCCGGCCCGCGAACACGCCGAAGCCGTGATCGCGGCGGCCCGCGTGACCCTCGAGCGCCTTGCCGACCTGGGCTGGTCGGCCATCCTCGGGGAGACGCTGAGACCCGTCGGTGGCGGCTCGTCGACGCGGCTCGGTGCGGACAGCGTCGTGGAGCGCTCCGACCCCTTCGACCCGCTCGACGTGCTCGATCCGCTCCGCTAGCGCGGACGGCTGGTCGGCTAGGCCAACCCGCGCAGGGCAGCGAGCAGTCGATCGACTTCCTCGGCGGTGTTGTAGTGGGTCAAGCCCACTCTGACGACCCCGCCACGCTCGCCCAGCCCCAGTCGCTCGATGAGGGCCTGGGCGTAGAAGTGGCCATCCCAGGTGAAGATGCCCTGCCGCCCCAATTCCGTGGCGACCTCGTTGGGGCTCCGATCGCCAAGGCGGAACGCCGCCGTCGGGGTCCGCTCGGCGAAGCGCGCGCGATCTCGGATCCCCCAGATCTGGATGCCGGGGATGGCCTCGAGGCCGTCCATGAGGTGCGCGAAGAGCTCCGTCTCGGCCGCCCGAATGGCGGTCATCGCGGCCTTGAGCGCGAGGCGGCGGCCACCGTAGCGACTGAGGCCCTCGGCGTACGGCGTCCCGAATCGCTCGCCGAGCTCGGTCAGGTACTCGAGGGCCGCGAGCGTCCCGGCGATCCCTTCGTGGTTGAGCGTCCCTGTCTCCCAGCGGTCGCCGGCCGGGCGGACCCTGTAGGCGCGCAGGCGGTCGAGCAGCTCGGCCTTCCCGTACAGCACGCCGACGTGCGGCCCGAAGAACTTGTAGACCGAGCACAGCAGGAAGTCCGCATCGACCTCCTGGACGTCGATCGGGCCGTGCGGCGCGAAGTGGACGGCGTCGACCGAGACCAGCGCGCCGACGGCGTGGGCCCGGCGGGCGATCTCCGCCACCGGGTTGATCGTGCCGACCGCGTTGGACGCCCAGCCGACGGCCACCAGGCGCGTCCGGGACGAGAGCTTGGCCTCGAAATCCGCCATGTCGAGGGTGCAGTCCTCGGCCCGGATGTCGACCGTGCGGACGATCGCGCCGCGATCCTCGGCGACCAGCTGCCAGGGGCCGACGTTGGCCTCGTGGTCGAGGGTGGTGACGATGATCTCGTCGCCCGGCTCCAGCATCGCCCCGACCGATCGGCTGAGCTGGAAGTTGAGGGTCGTCATGTTGGCCCCGAACTTCACCTCGCCGGCCGAGCGGGCATTGAGGAAGTCCGCCATGGCCTCGTGAGCGCGGCCCAGCATGGCGTCGCTGCGCTGGCTGGTCAGGAAGGCGCCCTCGTGGTTGGCGTTCATCGTCCGGTAGTAGTGACTCACCGCGTCGATGACCCGGTGGGGCACCTGGGTGCCGCCGGGCCCGTCGAAGTAGGCGACGGGACGACCGGACTCGGTGACCGCGAGGGCGGGGAACTGGTGCCGGAGGTCGGCAGCGTCGAGGGCGGACATCCCCCTCATGCTAACGGAGCGGGACCGCCGCCGAAGGGCTAACGGCCGCCCCCCGAGACCGCCGGGATCACGTGGACGACCGACCCCGGCGCCAGCGGCGTCTGGAGCGTCGCCCGCTCGCCGTCGACGAAAACGTTGATGTGGGTCCGGATTCGCGGCCCGGCCTCGCAGAGCCGATCGTGCATCCCCGGCCAGCGCTCGTCGAGGCGTTCGACGAGCTCGTCCACGCTCGTTGCGTCCACCTCGAGGCGCCGCTCGGCGCCGGGAAAGAGGCCCACCAGCGAGCGCGGCAGGTGGAGGGTCGCCACCCTAGTCGGCCACCACGGCGACGTCGACCGACCAGATCGGCGGCAGGAAGTCGGCGATGAGCTGCCAGTGGTCCCCCTCGTCGACGCTGCCGAAGAGCTGCCCGGTGCTGGTGCCGAAGTAGACGCCGGCGGGCTCGAGGGAATCGGCCGCGGCCGCCTCGCGGAGGACGCCGAGGTAGGCGTGCTCCTGGGGGAGGCCGGATCGCAGGCTGGACCAGGTGGCGCCGCCATCACGGGTCCGCCAGACTGCCGCCCGGCCCTCGGGCACGTAACGCCCCGCCTCGGCTCCGTTGAGGGGGATGACGAAGGCCGTCGCGGGATCGCGCGGGTGCGCCACGAGCGGGAAGCCGAATTCTGACGGCAGGCCGGGCGTGATCTCGACCCATTGCTCACCCGCCGTCGTTCGAGCGGTAGACGCCGCAGTGGTTCTGCTGGTAGAGGAGGGTCGGCTCGCCGGCTGCCCGGCCGATCTTGTGCACGCACTGGCCGAACTCGGGGTACTTGTCGGGCAGGAAGTCGGCGCGGACGCCCTGATTGCGGGTGGACCATGACGCGCCACCGTCGCGCGTCTCGAAGGTCCCGACGGCGGAGATGCCGACCCACATCCGGGCCGGATCGGTCGGGTGGGGGATGATCGTGTGGAGGCACAGCCCGCCGTTCCCGGGCTGCCACTGCGGCGCGCGTCGGGTGCTCGGTCAGGCCACGCACCAAGCTCCAGGTCGCGCCGCCGTCGTCGGACCGGAAGAGCCCGGCGGGATCCGCCCCGGCGTAGAGGCGTCCGTGGGCCGGGGTGACGTTCCAGAGCGTCGTGATCGCCGGCCCGTCGTCGCCGTAGGTGATCCCCTCGCTCGAGTGACGCCACGTGGCGCCTAGATCGTCGCTCCGCCAGACGGCCGGCCCGTACCATTCGCTGCCCCCGGCGGCGAGGATGGCCCCGCTCGCCGGATCGAACGTGACGTCCCGGATCGGCCAGCCGTCACAGCTCGGCCCGCGTACTTCCCAACGAGCCCGCGACGGATCGCCCTCGAGGAGGAACGTCCCCTTCTTGGTGCCGACCATGAGCAGAACCCGTTCCGTCATGCCGCGACTCCCGTATCCCGGCCGGTGCTGAAAGCCTAGCGCACCGCATCCAGGTTGGCCGCGCCCGACCCGGCCGGCGTGGCTGGCGTACCCTCCGGGGCGTGGTGACGGAACTCGCCTCTCGAGCCCCGCACGTCACGGGACCGCTGCTGGCCTTCGCCGGGCGGCGACGCCTCGCCCTGACGCTGCTGGGGGTTGCGATCGGCGCGGCGATCTGGCTCGCCATCGTGGTGGCCGCCGAGCCGTTCGCCTGGGGCACTTTGGGCTCGGGCCACGACGCCCGTCCGTACTGGGCGGCGGCGATGGCGGATCCGTACACCAACTCGGGCCTCGGCGCCTACGGGGCCTTTCTCTACGCCCCGGCCTTCCTGCAGCTGCTCGAGCCCCTGCGGGCGCTCCCCTGGACGGTCTTCCTGGGGGCCTGGACCGCAGTGCTCCTGGTCGCGGTCGCCTACCTCTCGGGGCCGGTCCTCTTCGGCCCGGCGCTCGTCGCGGTCATCCCCGAGCTGTGGGGCGGCAACGTCAGCTTGCTCATCGCCGTGGCGGTCGTGCTCGGGTTCCGCTGGTCGGCCAGCTGGAGCTTCGTGCTGCTGACGAAGGTCACGCCCGGGATCGGCCTCCTGTGGTTCGCCCTGCGGCGGGAATGGCGGGCCCTGGCCGGCGCGCTCGTCGCGACGGCCCTCATCGGGGCCGTCTCGTACTTCCTGGCCCCCCAGGCCTGGCGCGACTGGCTGGGCGTCCTGACGGGCAACCTCGGCCGGCCGATCGAATCGGGGTCCTTCCCGCTGCCGTTCCTGGTGCGGGCGCCGCTGGCGCTGGTGCTCCTGGCGTGGGGCGCGTTGACCGATCGGCGCTGGACCCTTCCCGTGACGTGCCTCCTGGCGCTGCCGGTGATCTGGTACGGCAGTCTCGCCCTCCTGCTCGGCGTGCTCCCGCTGGCGATCGAGCGGTCCGGGCGAGCGAACGCCCTGCCGGGTTGGCGCGAGCTGCGCCGCTCGGCCTGACGGAGGATCGCGGGTCTTGGATGGGCTTGCATCGTCCGGTACTCTGAGGCTCCACTTCCGCGGGCCGGGCTCCTCGTCATGCTTCATTTGCCATGGGCGGCCGCCGGAGGGGAAGGAGTAGCAGGTGGATCAGCTCATCCGGCTCTACCTGAGGGTCCAGGATCTGGCCGTCCAGACCTTCACGGTTGCGGGGGGACGTCATTCCGGCCAGGGCCTCGCCGAGTACGCACTCATCCTCGCCCTCATCGCGATCGTTGCGATCCTGGCCCTGATCTTCCTGGGCCAGAGGGTGAGCAAGATCCTCAGCACCGTCGGCGGGTCGATCTGACCGCCGCGGTCGAATGCCAAGCGAGAGAGCCCGCCGAGTCCGGCGGGCTCTCGTGATTCCCGACTGCTGAGCGACCGTTGAGCGCCACCCTCATGGCCGCCCGTCACTGGCAGCTCGACCCCGCGGTCACGTTCCTCAACCACGGGTCGTTCGGGGCCTGCCCGACGCCGATCCTCGAGGCCCAGCGCCGCTGGCGCGACCGGCTCGAGGCCGAGCCCGTCCGCTTCCTCGTCCGCGAGCTCGACGGCGCCCTGGCCGACGTGCGCCGCGAGCTGGGCCGCTTCGTCGGCGCCGACCCCGACGACCTGGCCTTCGTGCCCAACGCCACGGCGCGGCGTGAACACCGTCCTGCGCTCGCTGCGGTTCGCGCCCGGCGACGAGCTCCTGGCCACCGACCACGAGTACAACGCCAGCCTCAACGCCCTCCACGTCGCCGCCGAACGCGACGGCGCCCGGATGGTCCTGGCCCGCGATCCCGTTCCCGGTCGGCCGGTCCGGCCGACGTCCTCGAGGCGATCCTGGCCGCGGTCACGCCCCGCACCCGGCTGGTCCTCGTCAGCCACGTCACCAGCCCGACGGCGCTGGTCTTCCCCGTGGCCGAGCTCGTCGCGCGAGCTCGACCGGCGCGGCATCGACACGCTCGTCGACGGTGCTCACGCCCCCGGAATGCTGCCGCTCGACCTCGATCGGCTCGGGCGCGGCCTACTACACCGGCAACGGCCACAAGTGGCTCTGCGCCCCCAAGGGCGCTGCCTTCCTCCACGTACGGCGCGACCGCCAGGCGGGGATCCACCCCCTCTCGATCTCCCACGGGGCGAACGACCCGCGGACCGACCGCTCTCGCTTCCGGCTGGAGTTCGACTGGACCGGCACGGCCGACCCGACGGCGGTCCTGGCGCTGGGCGAGGCGATCCCGTTCCTGGGAGGCCTGCTGACCGGGTGGCTGGCCCGAGCTGATGGCGACGAACCACGGGCTCGCGGTGCGCGGACGCAACGCCCTCTGTGCCGCCCTCGGGATCGGGAGCGCGGCTCCCGACGAGATGATCGGGTCGATGGCTGCGCTCCTCCTGCCGGAGCCCCGGGGGACAGCCCTGGGACCGTCGGCGGCACCGGGGCGTTCGCCCCTCGACGAGGATCCGCTCCAGTTGCTGCTGCTGGAGCGCCACGGGATCGAGGTGCCCGTCCTGGCCTGGCCTCCGCCGGCCTGGGCCGAGCCGGGCGGCTACGTCCCCAGGCGGCTGATTCGGATCTCGGCCCAGCTCTACAACCGGGCCGAGCAATACGAGCGGCTGGGCGCCGCGCTCGCGGAGCTCCTCGGCGCGGCCTGAGCGGCCACGCCGAGGGGGACGCCACTGGCAGCGTCAGAAACGCGGTTCCGCCGTGTCCGCAATGCCGTGTCCGCAATGCCGCGCCAGCGGCCCAGGACACCAGCCCAGGAATCGCGTCGTATGACTGCTGTGCGTGCTATGGAAGCCCGTCGGGCCTCCCCGCCCGCCGCAGGCTCAGCGGCAAGCCGGTCTCTCGGGTGGCAGCCGCTCCTTGAGCATGGGCGCTCGTGCCCGGTGACCGGCTCGCTGCGCCTGGCGACCGCGGACTTCGCGTACGAAGGACCTGGCCCATATTCCGCAAGAACGCCGCGGAGCTCCCCGGCGTGGCCTGAGCGGCCTACGCCGAGGAGCGACGCCACCGGCCAGCGCCGAGGGGGACGCCACCGGCCGCGCCGAGGAACCTGGCCGCGGTCACACCGAACGCTGATACGTCCGGAAGGCGCGGATCGCCACCCACGAGCACGCGATCGCGAAGATCGTGAGCCAGCCGCCCCGCACCAGCACGAACGCCCAGTCCGGCGCGGCCGCCAGCGCCTCACGCCCAGCCTCGACCGTCCAGTTGACCGGGTTGTAGGCGGCCGCGGTCTGCATCCAGTCGGGCATCAGGTTCTTGGCCATGAAGACCGAGGACAGGAACATCAGCGGCAGGAGGACGAGGTTGCTGGCCGCGATGACGCTCTCCTCCTTGCGCAGGAGCAGGGCGAGGGCGCAGGAGAGACCGGCCACCCCGGTCCCCAGGAGCATCGAGACGACGACCAGCGCGCCCAGCCCGAGCAGACCGCCGGGGAAGTGAGCGCCCATTGCGAACGCCAGCACGACGATGATCGCCGACTGGATGAGCGACACGACCGCGAGCTGGATCATGATCCCGGCGATCAGGGCCACCCGTGAGGCGGGCGTGACCAGGAACCGGTCGATCACGCCCCGGTTGAGGTCCTCGATCACGCCCATGCCGCTCCAGCCACTGCTGAAGAAGGCGGTCATGACCAGGATTCCGGGCGTCAGGAAGTCCAGGTACGAGTCCGACCCGAAGCCGGGGATCTCGATGATCCGCTTGAAGAGCGCGCCGTAGAGCAGCAGCCAGATGATCGGCTGGGCCAGGGTGATCATGATCCACCAGGGCTGGCGGACCAGGTTCCGGACGTGGCGCTGGGCCATGTAACCGGAATGAGCGAGGGCGGTCATCAGTGGTTGCCTCCGTTGGTCTCGTCGAACCGGCGTCCGGTGTAGTGCAGATAGACGTCATCGAGCGACGGTCGGGCGACCGTCACCGAGGCGACCGGCACGCCCTCCGATTCGAGGGCGGCCAGCACGAGCGGGACGGCCGATGCTCCACGATCGACCCGGGCGTGCAGCGCCCGGCCGTCGAGCACCACGTCCCGCACCCCGCCGAGCCCTTCGAGGGCCCGGTGGACGTGCCCGTTGCGCTCGGCTTCGCGGAGCTCGACGTGGATGGCGTCGCCCCGTAGCTCGCCCTTCAGCTCATCGGGGGTTCCCTGGGCGACCACGTGCCCCCGATCCACGATCGCCAGGCGGCTGGCCAGCCGATCGGCCTCCTCCAGGTAGTGGGTCGTGAGGAGGATGGTCAGGCCGTCCCCGTCGGTCAGGCGGGCGATCTCCGCCCACAGGTCGGCCCGTGCCTCCGGGTCGAGCCCGGTGGTCGGCTCGTCGAGGAACAGCACCCGCGGGCGGTGAACCAGCCCGGTGGCGACGTCCAGCTTGCGCTGCATGCCGCCCGAGTAGGTCCGCGGCCACCCGATCGGCCGCCTCGGTCAGGCCGAAGCGGTCGAGCAGCTCGTTCACCCGGGAGCGCAGCTCGCGGCCGCCCATCCCGTAGACCCGACCCTGGAGAGTCAGGTTCTCGCGGCCCGTGGCCTCCGGATCGACCGCGGTCTTCTGGGCCACGCAGCCGATGAGCCGGCGGACGCGATCGGGATGGCGGCGGACGTCGATCCCGGTGATCCGGGCCTCGCCGCCGTCCGCGCGAGAGAGCGTGGTGAGGATCTTGACGGTCGTCGACTTGCCCGCCCCGTTGGGGCCGAGCAGGCCGAAGACGGTCCCGGCGGCGACCTCGAAGCCGAGGCCGTCGAGGGCACGCACGCCGCCCGGATAGCTCTTCTGGAGCCCCTCGGCGAAGATCGCGGGCTCGGGACCGGAGGCTCCGCTCACCGGGCCCGTGGAAAGAACGCTCATCCCTGCCTCCCTCATTGCGCTACACTCTGGTTGCCTCACAGCGACTCATCTACTTGCCCACTGTGATAGCTTAGTTGCTAAGGTATTGGCAGACTAAGGGAGATATCGCAGCATGTCAAGCGAGTCGAACGAATCCGGGATGAACAATCCCTCCGGCCCCGGGGAGGCCGCCCCGGGCACCCACGCACCCGGCACCGGGGGAGGCGCCGCGGCCGGCAAGGCTCCTCCTTCAGGCGAGCCGGACGTGGACCTCTTGCGCCTCAGCGCCCGCATCGGGACCTTCCAGGCCGCTGTTGCGCTGAGGCTCGGCCTCAACGCCACCGACCTGCGCTGCATCGACATCCTGGTCGGGGAGACCGGACCGGTGACGCCCGGCCGGCTGGCCGACCTCATGGGCTTGACGACCGGTGCGATCACAGGCGTCCTGGATCGTCTCGAGCAGGCGGGTGTCCTTCGACGCGAGGTGGATCCCGACGATCGGCGTCGGGTGATCATCCGGCTCCTGCCGGGACCGCGCTGCGGAGATCACTGCCGCGTACCGGCCGCTGGAGAAGTCCCTGAGCGACCTGATGGCCCGCTACGACGTTCGGGCGCGCGCGGCGATCGCCGACTTCGCCTCCCACGTGGGCGAGCTCCTGGTCGCGGAGGCGAGCCGCGATGCGGCCGGCCGCCAGCACGGCCACCTGGAGCGGACGCGGCGACTTCAGCGTCCCCCTCGGCGGCGCGACTGCCGGACGCCTGGTCTTCGCCACCGGCGCGTCACGCCTGGAGGTCGTGGCGGGAACCGCCCTCGACGAGCTCTGCCGGGCGCGGTTCGGCGGTGCTGCCCCCGAC
The DNA here is from genome assembly GCA_963712585.1 of uncultured Chloroflexia bacterium. Taxonomy (GTDB): domain Bacteria; phylum Chloroflexota; class Limnocylindria; order Limnocylindrales; family CSP1-4; genus CAVQIH01. The sequence goes on along the minus strand of CAVQIH010000013.1, from coordinate 56,812 downwards.
GTCCGCGTCCTGGACGGCACGGTCACCATCGGATACCGGCGCCAGGGCCTCGAGCGCATCCTCGACTGGGGTGGCTTCTCGGCCCGGGTGGAGCTCGGGCCGGCGGTCCCCTGGGCGATCGAGGTCCGCGGTGGGATGTCGAAGCTCACCGCCGACCTGCGCCGCCTGCACCTCGCCGGCCTGGAGTTCCGGGGCGGCGCGAGCGAGGTCGACGTCGCCCTGCCGGTCCCGGCCGGGACCGTCCCGCTGCGGGTCTCGGGTGGGGCGAGCAAGATCGCGATCCACCGCCCGAGCGGGGTTCCCGTCCGCCTGACGGTGAGCGGGGGTTACTCCACCCTCACCCTCGACGGGCGTCGGGTGGACCGCGGCGACGGCAGCGCGCCGGCGGAGACGCCCGGCTTCCGCGAGGCCACCGACCGCTACGAGATCGTCATCTCCGGCGGCGCCAGCAAGATCGGCGTCGACTCCCGCTGACCGCCGGTCATCCGGGCGCTGCACAGTACACTCCGCCCACCATGACCGGTGCCGAGCGTCTCCGCGCCGAGCGCCGGCAGGCTCGCCTGGCGCGCCTGCCGGCGCTGCTTCGCGAGCGGATCCTCGTCCTCGACGGCGCGATGGGCACGATGATCCAGGCGCACCGCCTCGACGAGCGCGACTTCCGGGGCGAGCGGTTCGCGCGACCATCCGCGCGAGCTGCGCGGCTGCAACGACCTCCTCTGCGATCACCCAGCCCGAGGTCGTGCGCCGACATCCACGCGGCCTACCTCGAGGCGGGCGCCGACATCATCGAGACCAACACCTTCAGCGCCAACCGCGATCGCGCTGGCCGACTACGGCCTGGAGCCGCACGTCGCGCGAGATGAACCGCGCCGCGGCCCGGCTCGCGCGCGACGCCGCCGACGAGGCCGAGGCGGGCCGCCCGGCCGGCCGCGGTACGTGGCCGGGGCGCTCGGGCCCGACCACCCGGACGGCGTCGATCTCGCCCGACGTCAACGACCCGGCCGCCCGCGCGGTCACCTTCGACGACCTCGTGGTGGCCTACCGCGAGGCGGTCGAGGGCCTGGTCGAGGGCGGCGTCGACCTCCTGCTCGTCGAGACGATCTTCGACACCCTCAACGCCAAGGCCGCCATCTTCGCCCTCGAGTCGTTCTTCGAGGAGCCGGGCTGCCGGCTGCCGGTCATGATCTCGGGCACGATCACCGATGCCTCCGGGCGGACGCTCTCAGGCCAGACCGTGGAGGCCTTCTGGGACTCGCGTCGCGCCACGCCGGCCCGTGATCGTCGGGCTCAACTGCGCCCTCGGCGCGCGCCAGCTGCGGCCCTACGTCCAGGAGCTCGCCGGCTGGCCGGAGTCCCTCTGAGCGCCTACCCGAACGCGGGCCTGCCCAACGAGTTCGGCGACTACGACGAGCGCCGCGGCGGAGACGGTCGGCGGTCCTCGGTGACCTCGCCCGGCAGCGGCTACGTCAACCTCGTCGGTGGCTGCTGCGGCACGACGCCGGAGCACGTCCGCGGCGATCGCCGCGACGGTCGCGGCGGCTCGCGCCGCGGCGAGATCCCGCGCATCGCGCCGCGCGACGCGGCTGGCCGGGCTCGAGCCGCTCGTCGATCGGTCCCGGCTCGCTCTTCGTCAACGTCGGCGAGCGGACGAACGTGACCGGCTCACGGGCCTTCGCCCGGCTGATCCTCGAGGGCCGCTGGACGACGCGGTCGAGATCGCCCGCCGCCAGGTCGAGGCCGGCGCCCAGGCCATCGACGTGAACATGGACGAGGCGATGCTCGACGCCGAGGCGGCGATGACGCGGTTCCTCAACCTGATCGCCGCCGAGCCCGACATCGCCCGGGTGCCCGGTCGTGGTCGACTCGCTCGAAGTGGGCGGTCATCGAGGCCGGGCTCAAGTGCCTCCAGGGCCAGCGGCATCGTCAACTCGATCTCAGCCTCAAGGAAGGCGAGGCGCGCGTTCCTCGAGCACGCCCGGCTCGCCCGTCGCTACGGGGCGGCGGTCATCGTCATGGCCTTCGACGAGCGCGGCCAGGCGGACACCGTCGAGCGCCGCGTCGAGATCTGCCGGCGGGCCTACCGGCTGCTCGACCGAGGAGGCCGGCTTCGACCCCGAGGACGTCATCCTCGACCCCAACATCTTCGCGATCGGCGACCGGCATCGACGAGCACGCCGACTATGCCGTCGGCCTACATCGAGGCCGTCCGGCGGATCAAGGCCGAGCTGCCCGGCGCGCGCGTCTCGGGCGGGGTCAGCAACGTCTCGTTCGCGTTCCGGGGCAACGAGCCGCGTCCGCGAGGCGATCCACGCGGTCTTCCTGTACCACGCGATCGCGGCCGGGATGGACATGGGGATCGTCAACGCCGGGCCAGCTCGCCATCTACGACGACATCGAGCCGCGAGCTGCGGGAGCGGGTCGAGGACGTCGTCCTGGACCGCCGACCCGACGCCACCGAGCGGCTCCTCGAGGTCGCCGCAGCGGGCCCGGCGGGCGGCGGGCGTGGAGCGGCCCGGACCTCGGCCTGGCGTGAGCGTGCCGGTCGGCGAGCGGCTGGTCGCACGCCCTCGTCGAGGGGATCGACGCCCACATCGTCGAGGACACCGAGGAGGCGCGGCTCGCGGCCGCGCACCCGATCGAGGTGATCGAGGGCCCGCTCATGGACGGCATGAACGTGGTGGGCGACCGCTTCGGAGCCGGGCCGGATGTTCCTGCCCCAGGTCGTCAAGAGCGCCCGGGTCATGAAGCGGGCGGTGGCCCACCTGGTCCCGTACCTCGAGGCCGAGCGGGAGCGCGCCGAGCCGGGGCGGCGACCGCGACCGCGCGGGGCCGGATCGTGCTCGCCACCGTGAAGGGCGACGTCCACGACATCGGCAAGAGCATCGTCGGCGTCGTGCTCCAGTGCAACGACTACGAGGTCATCGACCTCGGCGTCATGGTGCCCTGGCAGACGGATCCTCGAGACCGCTCGCCGCGAGCGCGGTCGACGCTGTCGGCCTCTCGGGGCTGATCACGCCCGTCGCTGGAGGAGATGGCGATCGCGGCCGCGCGAGCTCGAGCGCGAGGGCTTCGAGGTCGCCGCTCCTGATCGGCGGCGCCACCACGTCGCGAGTCCACACCGCGGTCAAGATCGAGCCCGCGCTACTCGGGCCCGACCGTCCACGTCGCCGACGCCTCGCGGGCCGTCGGCGTCGTCGGGGCGCTCCTCAATCCCGCGTCCCGGGCGCCTTCGTGGGCGAGGTCCGCCGACGAGTACGCGCAGATCCGCCGCGACCGCGACGCGCGCCAGCAGCGCGAGGAGCGGCTGCCCCTCGCCGACGCGCGTGGCGAACCGCCTGCGCGATCGACTGGACTGGCGTCCGCGCCACCCCGGCCGACGTTCCTGGGCACGCGCTCCGTTCGACGACTATCCGCTCGAGGAGCTGGTCGAGCGGATCGACTGGAGCCCGTTCTTCGAGGCCTGGGAGCTCGACGGGGCGCTTCCCGGCCATCCTCGACGATCCCGTGGTCGGGCGACGCGGCCCGCGCCCTCTACGAGGACGCCCGGCAGCTGCTCGCCGAGATCGTCGCGAGCGGCGCCTGACGGCGCGGGCCGTGGTCGGGTTCTTCCCGGCCGAGGCGAACTCGGACGACGAGATCGTCGCTCTACCGCGGACGAGCCGCGGACCGAGGTCGCGGCCCGGTTCCAGACCCTCCGCCAGCAGATGGCCAAGGGGCCGGGCCGGCCGAACCTCTCGCTGGCCGACTTCGTGGCCCCCGCCGGCTCGGGCGTCGCCGACTTCGTGGGGGCCTTCGCTGTGACCGCCGGCCACGGCGTCGATGCCCTGGTCGCCGAGCACGAGGCGGCTCACGACGACTACGGGGCGATCCTCGCCCGGGCGCTGGCCGACCGGCTGGCCGAGGCGTTCGCCGAGCGACTCCACGAGCGGGTCCGCCGCGAGCTCTGGGGCTACGCGCCCGACGAGTCGCTCGACAACGACGGCCCTCATCGGCGAGGCGCTACCAGGGGATCCGGCCGGCGCCGGGCTACCCGGCCTGTCCCGATCACACGCCAGAAGCGGACCCTGTTCGACCTCCTGCGAGGCGGAGCGCGCGCGCGGGGATCACCCTGACCGAGACCCTGGCGATGCTGCCGGTCGCCTCGGTCAGCGGGCTCTACTTCTGGCACCCCGAGGCCCACTACTTCGGGGTGGGACGGATCGGCCACGACCAGCTCGAGCGCTACGCCCGACTCCGGGGGCTGGACCTGGCGACGGCCGCCGCCTGGCTGGCCCCCAACCTCGACGACGCGCCGCCCGAGGCCGCGCCGTGGAGCGCCGGTGCCGAGGCCGCCAGGTGAGCGCCGGACCCGAGGCGGCCCGGTGAGCGCCGCAACCGAGGCGGCCCGGTGAGCGCCGGACCCGAGGCGGCCCGGTGAGCGGCGGTGCCCTCCGAGACCTGCTCGCCGACGGCCGGGTCCACGTCTTCGACGGGGCCATGGGCACCATGCTCTACGCCCGCGGGCGTGTTCGTGAACGTCTGCTACGACGAGCTCAACGTCCGCCAGCCCGACCTCGTTCGACAGATCCACCGCGAGTACGTCGCGGCCGGGCGCCGAGATCCTCGAGACCAACACCTTCGGGGCCAACCCCCTCAAGCTGGCCCGCTACGGGCTGGCCGACGAGACGGAGCGGCTCAACGAGGCCGCGGCGCGGCTCGCGCCGCGGCGGCGGGCGGTCGGGCCGCGGTGGTCGGGGCGATCGGCCCCCTTTCGGTCCGCCTCGAGCCGTTCGGGGAGCTCGGCCGCGACGAGGCGCGCGGCGGCCTTCGGCCGCCAGGTCGACGGGCTCCTGGCCGGCGGGGTGGACGGCTTCGTGCTGGAGACCTTCGGGGACGTCGAGGAGCTGCGAGCCGCCTTCGAGGCCGTCCGGGCCCGCTCCGATCTGCCGATCGTGGCCCAGATGACGATCGGGACCGACGGCCTGACCGCCTACGGCTCGCCGCCCGACGGCTTCGGGCCGCAGCTCGAGGCGATGGGCGCCGACGTCATCGGCATCAACTGCTCCGTCGGGCCCGGCCGGCACGCTCGAGGCGATCGAGCAGCTGGCCGCGCTCCACGAACGCGATCCTGCTCGGCGCAGCCCAACGCCGGCCTGCCCCGCGAGGTCGACAACCGCAAGATCTACATGGCCTCGCCCGAGTACTTCGGCGAGCTACGCCCGGCGCCTCGTCGAGGCGGGCGCCCGCTTCGTGGGCGGCTGCTGCGGCACCACGCCCGACCACGTCGGCCGAGACCGTCCGCTTCGTGCGCAGCATCGAGCCGCACCGCGCGGTCCACGCCGTCGCGGCGCGCGAGGAGCCCGAGGGCGTGGACCCCGGTCCCGCTCGCCGAGCGCTCGCGGCTGGGCGCCAAGCTGGCCGCGGGCGAGTTCGTCACCACCGTCGAGATCGTGCCGCCCCAGGGCATCGATCCGGCCGCCATGCTGGCCCAGGTCCGCGGCCCTTCAGGCGGCCGGCGTCGACGCGGTCAACGTGCCCGACGGCCCGCGGGCCCAGAGCCGGATGGGCGCGCTGCTCTCGGGCCTGCTCATCGAGCGCGAGGTCGGCCTCGAGACGATCGTCCACTACGCCTGCCGCGACCGGAACCTCCTGGGGATGCTCTCGGACCTGCTCGGCGCCGCCGCCAGCGGCATCCGCAACCTGCTGGTGGTGACCGGCGATCCGCCCAAGATGGGTCCCTATCCCGAGGCGACCGGCGGTCTTCGACATCGACTCGATCGGCCTGACCAACCTCGTCGCCGGCTCAACCGCGGCCTCGACCCGGGCGGCAACCCGATCGGCGCGCCGACCGCGCTTCGTCGATCGGCGTCGGCGTCAACCCGGTGGCGCCCGAGTTCGAGCGGGAGCTGCGGCGGTTCGCCTGGAAGGTCGACGCCGGAGCCGAGTTCGCGATCACCCAGCCGGTCTTCGATCTCGACCAGCTCGACCGCTTCCTGGAGCGAGCCGGCCCTCCACGGCATCCCGATCGTGGCCGGGATCTGGCCGCTGGTCTCGCTCCGCAACGCCGAGTTCCTGGCCAACGAGGTGCCCGGGGTGACCGTGCCCGAAGCGGTGATCGAGCGGATGCGCCAGGCGTCAGCGCGGGGCCGGGACGAGGCGCTCGCCGAAGGCGTGGCCATCGCCCGGGAGATGCTCGCCGCCGTGCGCGGCGCGCGTTGCCGGCGTCCAGGTCTCGGCGCCGCTCGGCCGGGTGCCGGTCGCCCTGGAGGTCCTTGGCGCGGCCCCCTGACCTTGGCCGTGGCGCCGCTCGCGGTTCCCGCATGCGGCGCGGCCCCCGACGCCGGCCGCGGGATCGGCCGCGGCGCCGCGGACCTCGGCGCGGCCCCCGACCTAGTCGCAGCGCCGCTCGCGGTTCCCGCATGCGGCGCCACGGACCGACTCCCACCGGCCGGAGCCGACTCCCACCGGCCGGAGCCAACTCCCACCGGCCCTGGGCCGACCCCGACCACCTGGCCCTTCGCGGTGGCGATGCCAACGGCATTGGCAAACCCTGGCGCTCGCGACGCTTACGGCCCTGCGCCACCGAGCGCCGGGCCGGTGCGCAGCGGTCCGGCCGGTCTCCCCACGCTCGCGTGCATCGCCCAGTCCAACCTCCGAACGGCCGCTCTCATCCGAGCGAGGGAGCCGGAACAGCAGAGCGCGCCCGGGGTGCCGCCTTTGCCAATGTGGCTGGCATGTCCTGACTCAACGGGCACTTCGGGGGCGAGGACGGTCGGCTGCGCCCCAACGTCTTGGGACCCGCCGCTAGCCGCGGACCAGGAAGACCTGGAACTCGAGCGTGCCCTGATCCTCGACGGTCACGAAGCCGCCGATGTTGGGGGGCTGGATCGAGAAGTCCGCGAACGGGAAGGTCAGCGAGCCCACGACCTCGATCTGGCCATTGGTCAGGCGGGCCTGGGCGGGGATCTCGACCGCCTTCGTCACTCCGTGCAGGGTCAGCTGACCCGCCAGGGTGACGTCGACCGTCCCCCCGCTGAGCGCAGCCGCCGGGACCTCGACCGGACTCGAGAGGTCGAAGCGTGGCGGTCGGGAAGCGGCTCGACTCGATGCCCATCTCGGTGAGCCGCCGGTCGCGCTGCGGCTTGTCGCTGGTGAGGGTGGTGAGATCGACCTCGAAGTGGGCGGCCGAGACGGCGACAGACTCGCCGGACGCCGTGACGGTGACCTGACCGGTGATGTCGCTGGTGCGGCCGACGGCGTCGCTCTGGGCGGGCAGGCTCGCCAGTTTCTCCCGCACCCGATAGCCGGCCACGCTGCCCTCACCGATCGTCCAGGTGCCCGCCAGGTCGGCCGCCGACCCCGATCCGGAGGACCCGGCCGCGGCCGCTGGCGATGCCGCGCCGGCGGGTGACGTCCCAGCAGGATCGGCGGTCCCGGACGGCCCGGACGACGGCCCGGCCGAGGATGCGCCCGCGCCCGCCGAGGCTGCGGGGGCCGGCGTCGAGAGGGCCAGCGGCGCCACTTCGTCACCGCGCAGGAACTGGTCCCAGGCGACATAGCCGCCGGCCAGGGCGAGCACGACGACGGCGAGGGCGGTGGTCAGGATCCAGCCGCGGGTGGGACGGTGCATCGGGGACGCCTCTGGTAGCGGTGTGTCTGGTCGGGCGGGCGGGTCGGGCGGGCGGCCGAACATACCATCGCCCGCCGATCGGCGCGTTGGGGCGCCGTGATGGTCGATGGTGGCTGGCGCCGCTGAAAGCCCGATGAAAGGGCGATGTCGGCCCGGTCGGCCCGGTCGGCCCGGTCGGCCCGGTCCCCTCGGCCCGAGCGTTCTGCCCCGCAGGACCCCGGGGTCCCGTCCCGACCCCACCCCCCGACCCCTGCCCCCGCCGGTCGTGCGCTGTGCACGGGATGCACAGCTACCAGCTCGCCGTGCACCGGCTGCACACAACCGGACTCCGGCGGTCCGGCCGCGGCTGGATTTGCACCGGCTGCACAGCCGGGGTCCCCTGGCTGCCCCACCGTTGCCGACCGTGCGTCGGCTGCAAAGATGGCGACAGATCCGGCTCCGCGGACGTCTTCACGCGTCCCTTGTGTGCACCGGCTGCAAGCACTGTCTGGGCGGCTGCCAGGCCGAGGCCGCTTGATCAGACCGGCTCGATGGAGCTCCCGCCTCGCGGGGCCGTTGCCCTGGCCGTCCTACCGCACGCTCACGTGGGGGGACCCAGGGGTTCGGGTCGGGGCAGCGCCGTGACGGTCGATGGTGGCTGGCGCCGCTGAAAGCCGATGAAAGCGGAATCAGCTCAGGAGGCGGATCAGCTCCCCGGCGAGGGCGACCCGTTCGGGCGTGGGGAGCGCCGCGTTTCGCAAGAAGAAGCCGCCGACCCCCGCGTCGATCCACGCTTGGAGCCGATCGGCGGCCTGGACGGGAGTGGCGACGATCGCCTGTGCCCGTGGCTCGGGCGGCATCCGCTCCAGAACCGGGGCGGCGTCGCGCTCGCGTTCTGCGAGGACCAGCGGGACGGTGACCGTTCGCGTGATCGTGGCCGGATCCCGCCCCTCGGTCTCGCAATGGCGCCGGAGCACCTCGTCCTTGTGCTTGAAGTCGTCGAGCGTCCCGAACCAGTTGGCGAGGTCGGCGTGGCGAGCGACCAATCGAAGCGTCCGCTGCTCGCCGCCCCCGCCCACCAGGATCTTGGGTCCGCCGGGCTGCACCGGCAGCGGGCGGTTGAGGGCCTCCTCGATCCGGTAGAAGCGACCGGCGAAGCTCGGCCGTTCCTCGCTGAACATCAGCCGGCAGATCGTGAGCGCCTCATCGAGGCGATCCATTCGCTCGCCGATCGGCGGGAAGTCGAAGCCGTAGCCCCGGTGCTCCATCTCATTCCACGCTGCCCCGAGGCCGAGGATGGCGCGGCCCCCGGAAATGACGTCGAGGGTCGTGACCATCTTGGCAAGCATCGCCGGGTTGCGATAGGTCACCCCCGTCACCAGGGTCCCCAGTCGGATCCGGTGGGTGCGGGCGGCCAATGCCCCAAGCGTGGTGTACGCCTCGAGCATCGGCGCGGTCTCCGGGCCGAAGACCGGGATCTGATAGAAGTGGTCCATTACGGTGAGGAGGTCAAAGCCGGCGGCCTCAGCCGACTGCGCGAGCTCGACGTAGCCTTCGAACAACCCGTTGGGGCGCGCGTCGGCGCGTGCGTCCGGGCGCTCGTCGGCGCGGGCGTCGGGGCGGGAGTCGGGGCGCGAGTCGGCGAAGGTGAACCGCGGCATGTGGTAGCCGAAGAGCGGGCGCATGAGAAGGGCGGCTCCTTGGTGCGGGCGTGCGCGTGGGCGGTCTTGGGGGTCGAGGCGCACCGCGCTCCACCGATCTGGGGACGGATTACGCCGAGCTTATCCCCGATCGTCCGGCAGGGCAGGAGAGGCGGGGCTCAAGGGCGCCCCTCAAGCGTCCCGACACCCACGGCGCCGCGCGATCCCGGCGACGGCACCCAGCATCAGGCGCGGTGGTGTAGCACCGGGGCAGACCCTCTTCAACCCCGGGCGCGCTCGTTGCGGGCGGCCGCCTCCGCGATCTCCGTGATCCGCGCCGCACGGGTCTCCGGGCGCCGCGCGACCGCGATCCAGCCGAGCAGCATCTTGCGCGCCGACGGCGGGAACGCCGCGAAGTTGACGGCGGCCGGCGGGCGAGCCTCGAGGGCCGCCGCGAGGTCCTCGGGGACCTCCAGCCGCTCGACGGCATCGAGGATCTCCCACGATCCGTTCGCCTTCGCCCGCTCGATGGCGGCGAGGCCCGCCGGAGCCATCCGCCCCTCGCCGATCAACCGCTCGACGCGCGCCTTGTTCGACGCAGCCCAGACGCTGCGCGGCTTGCGCGGCGCGAAGTAGAGCTTGCCGCGCTCGTCGTCGACGCTGGCCGCCGGTGCTGTCCACCCAGCCGAAGCACAGGGCTTCCTCGATCGCCGCCTCGTAGTCCAGGCCGACCCGGCCGGAGCGTGGCCGCCAGGTCACCAGCCAGGCGCCGCGGGCGGTCGCGTGGTTCGCCTCCAGCCAGGCGCGCCAGGTGGCGCGATCGTCGGCGTGGACGTACGGCGCATCGTCGAGAGCCGACATGACCGGAGTCTAGCGCCGCGATCGACCGCGATCGACCGCGTCACGCGACGCGGCTCCCGCAGCGCCTCACGACCGAGCGCGCCCGCGGCTGACGGCCGGGCGCCCCGAGCCCACGCACCCGCGAACCACCGCTACAGCAGGCTCACCGCCGCGTAGATGGCGCCGAGGAAGCGGCTGGGTACGCGTGCGATCTCGCGCGTCTCCCGGAACCCCGAATCGGCTGCCAGCGATCGCCAGGTGACGATGGACAGCGGGTAGGGCACCCAGGGGTTGCCGCGGTCGGTGTCGTACTCGACGAGGACGAAGCGTCCGCCCGTCCGGAGGGCCCCCCGGACCAGCCCCAGCACACCGCTCTTGTCGCGCTGGAAGTGGAGCGCGTTGGCCATCAGGATGCCGTCGAGCGGGGGCAGCTCGAGCGGCTTGCTGAAGTCAGCCACCAGCTGGTGCACCATGACCGCCGGGAAACGTTCGGTCAGGGCGCGAGCCTGCTGGCGGAGGGCGCCCGCGTCGCGATCGATCGAGTGGATCGTGCCGCCCGGCCCCAGCAGCTCGGCGAGGGCGAGGGTGAACGCCCCGCTCCCCGAACCAAGCTCCGCCCAGACGTCACCAGCTCCGGTCACCCCGGCGCGGATGAGCGCAACGTGATCCCGATGATCCACCGAGCGATCCTCAGGACGGCCCGACGTGCTCCTGCCAGCCGTGCTCGGGCTGGTAGCCGAGGAGCTGGCGCGCCCGGTCGATGGAAAGCAGCGTCTCCCGACCCGAGAGCGGCCGGCGGATCGGGACGGTCGGGTAGACCTGGGCCATCAGCTCCGCGCTCGGCTGGGGCATGACCGTGTCGGCGGCGGCCACGATGCATACCTCCGCGCCCCTGACGTCGGCCGCCAGGGCACGGCGGACGGCCTGGGCCACGTCGCGCACGTCCACGTAGCCCCACAGGTTCCAGCGCCGGAGATTCGGGTCCTGCCAGTAGCCGGGGAAGGCCGCGTAGTCGTCGGGCTCCATGATGTTGGAGATGCGCAGCCCGACGAACGGGATCCCCGTCCTGCGGTTGAACTGTCTGGCCATCTCCTCGCCCAGCAGCTTGGAGAGCCCATACGAGGTTTCGGGGCGCGGCGGGTGGGACTCGTCGATGGGGGCGAACGCCGGCGGGGCCGACTCGAATGGCAGACCGAGGACGGTTTCGCTCGATGCCCAGACGACCCGGCCGACCCGGTGGGCCTCGGCCGCGGCGAACACGTTGTAGGTCGAGAGCGCGTTGATCCGGAACGTCTCGCTCTCCGGCCGGATCTGCGGAGCCGGGATCGCGGCGAGATGGACGATCGCGTCGGCGCCAGCGAGGACGTCGAAGGCCTGGCCAGGATCGGTCAGGTCGGTCACCACGCAAAGGCCGTGGGCGCTGCCGTCGTGGCGGGCGTCGACGTTGAGGACCTGGTGGCCCTGCTCCCGCAGGTCGCGGACGACCCCGCGACCCGCCTTGCCGCTGCCACCGGTCACCGCGACGCGCATCGTTCCCCTCCTCCGCGGCTGCCTGCAACGATCGAGCCGCGTCGGGCCACCTTATCGCACCGCCGAAGAGGCCGGCGAACCTGAGCTCCAGGAACCGATATGATCTGCCGTCCGCGGAGACCATGGCCTCCGGGACATCGGGAGGACCAAGTGGGCGAGTGGGTCGAGCTCGGCGACGGAATCAGGGCCTGGCGATCGCGGCCGCATTCGGGCGCCGGCCCGGGTGTCCTGCTGCTGCACCCCTGGTGGGGCCTGAACGCCACGATGCGTGACTTCGCCGACCGGCTGAGCGGCGCAGGCTTCGTTGTCGTGGCCCCCGACCTCTACCGGGGGGCCGTCGTGGACACCATCGAGGCCGCAGAGGTGGCGGTGGACCGCGAGCCCGCCTCGGCACGGCGGCCGATCGTGCGCGCGGGTCTCGACCACCTTCGCGTGCAGCCGGGGGTCGAGCCGACGCAGATGGCGGTCGTGGGCTTCTCGATGGGTGCGTGGTTCGCGCTCGATGCCGCGAACAGCGATCCCGGAATCGCGGCCGTGGTGCTGAACTACGGCACCGGGCCGACCAGTGACCGGCGCTCCAGCAACCCGGCGGTCCAGGGCCACTTCGCCGCGGATGACCCCTACGAGGCCGCGGAGTACGTGGACGGGCTCGAGGCGTCACTCAGGGCTGGCGGCCTCGACGTCCAGTTCCATCGCTACCGCGGCGTCCACCATTGGTTCATGGAGCCGGACCGACCCGAGTACGACGTAGCGGCGGCCACACTCGGCTGGGACCGCACGATCGCGTTCCTGCACGACCTCCTGACCCCTCGGTAGGCGTCCGAGGGATTCGTCCACCTCACGTGAGTGGAGTCGGCATGGTCGGGGCGAGAGGGATAGCCCCGCGACAAGCGACCTTCCGATCACGATGCGCCTCGCCGAGCCTTCAGAGCCTCCGACTGGTTCCAGAGCGCATGACGCGACGGTCGTTTCGCCCCGCCGAACGCGCCACCGACCGTGAGGTCGGCGTGGTCGCAGCGGTCCTTGTTGCAGGATCGGAGAAAAGCGGCGGCCCACCGCCTCGGCCTTCCTCACTCGACCTTGAAGCACTACCTGGCGAACGCCCGGTCGAAGGTGGGCGTGACGACCACGGCGCAGCTCGTGTGGATCCTCGCCCCGCGTCTGCCCGAGCCCGAGGGCATGGCCCCAACGGACGAATAGCGAACTGCTCGATGAGGTCGCGGGGCTAGCGGATCCTGCTTCTCCCGTTGTCTCAGCAGCGACCGCCACCACATGCCCGCGCTTGTGCGTCAAGAACGGTTGGTAAGTCGAGGCTGGGGGTGAGCCCGAAGGAAGGCGGCTGCCAGATACCGCTGCTCGGCGGCAGTGGCAGCCCAGGAGATCCGGCGAGCCGCGATGAGTCCTGCGGCGTCCGGCGGTCGTATTGTCGAACCCGTTACCGAGGAGGACTTCTGATGCGCAGCGTGACCTATTCGATGGGCGTCTCGCTTGACGGCTACATCGTCGGGCCGGACGGCGGCTTCGACTGGACGGCGCCCGACGCCGAGGTCTTTCGCTTCTGGATCGACGAGATCCGAGAGGTCGGCGTCCACCTGATGGGACGACGGCTGTACGAGACGATGCTGTACTGGGAGACCGCCGACCAGGATCCATCGCTCGACGACGCAGAGCTCGAGTGGGCCGCACTCTGGAAGCCGCTCCCGAAGGTGGTGTTCTCCACCACGCTGTCGGCGGTGCAGGGCAATGCCCGCCTGGCCTCCGGCGGCCTCGCGGAGGAGATCGAGCGGTTGCGAGCCGAGCCGGGGGAGGGCGACATCGCGATCGGCGGCGCGACGCTCGCCGCCGAGGCGGCCGCGCTGGGTCTGATCGACGAGTACCGGGCCATGGTCTACCCGGTGCTGGTTGGCGGTGGCATCCCGTACTTTCCGCAGCGCGAGCGCCGGGTGGATCTCGAACTCGTCGAGACCCGCACCTTCAGCTCGAGCGTCGTCTACCTCCGCTACCGCGTGGCGCGCTAGCCGGCTCGTCCGCCGGGCGCGGACGGCCGCTTCGTCCTTTCGCCGTGCTCGCCAGCCTGTCCATAGACGGAAGCGTGCCGGACGATCACGCCAGCTTGAGTGGCACGGTCGGGAGGACTCACCAACCGTCCTTGACGCACAAGCGCGCGGGCATTGTCACGGGCACACGACCATTCGAGGCACGCATCGCACCTCGCGGGTCGCCGTCAAGGACGTGTCGTCATGCGGTGGCGGCCGTCCTCGTCGCCGGGTCGGAGAAGGCGGCCGCCCACCGCCTCGGCCTGTCCCACTCGACCGTGAAGCACCACCTGGCGAACGCGCGGTCCAAGGTGGGGGCGGCGACGACGGCGCAGCTCGTGTGGATCCTCGCCTCGCGGCTGCTCGAGCCTCGGGGCTCCGTTCAGGGGCAGTCGAGCATGTTCGGAGAAGCAGATTCCGGCGCGAATGGCTATGGTCCCAGCCAGTCCACGGAGACGGCTGGCACGATCACGCCGCTCCGGCAGCACATTGAGTGAAGGGAGGAACCGGACATGGCGGACACGAAGACATCCACAAGACGTCGCAGCTCGGCGAACACGTCCGGCAACGTATTGAGCGAGGAAGAGCGCGCCGCGATGCGGGAGACCATCCGAGAGCGCAAGAAGGCGGCGAAGCTCAGCCCGGAGGAGGCGCGCGCTCAGGGCGAGGACGACGTTCAGGCCAAGATCGCCGAGATGGCCGAAGACGATCGAGCGATCGCGGCGCGCATCCACGAGCTCGTCCGCGCGACCGCGCCGGACCTCGTTCCCCGGACGTTCTACGGGATGCCGGCCTACGCGAAGGACGGCAAGGTGATCTGCTTCTTCCAGGCGAAGTCGAAGTTCAAGGTGCGCTACTCAACCCTTGGCTTCCAGCCCGACGCCTCGCTCGATGACGAAGAGATGTGGCCGGTTGCCTTTGCCATTAAGAGCCTGACGACGGCGGGCGAGCAGCGGATCGCCGAGCTCGTGAAGAAGGCCGTGGGCTGAGGGTCGCCCCTACGGCCCGGTGTCGCACTCGACCGTCAAGCACCACCTGGCGAACGCCCGGTCCAAGGTGGGTGCGACGACGACGGCGCAGCTCGTGTGGATCCTCGCCCCGCGTCTGCCCGAACCCGAGGTTATTGCCCCACCGGACGACTGACGGATCTTCCCGACCACCCTTGACCCGACGGTTGGTTCGGCCAGTGCATCTCCCGCTGAGTTCAGCAGGCGACCGGCCTGCGACTCGATGTCGACCCCCTACGCGCTCGCCAGCACGCTGAACAGGTCGACAGACTCGACGCGCATGAACGGGGGTCGGGGCGCGGTGCGGGCGGCCTCGAGGGCGCCGCGCGCGGCCTCCTCGGACCTGAAGACCAGCACGTTGAGCGTCCTGCCGGCTCCGTCGCTCATCCACAGTGCCGAGACGAAGCCAGGCGCCTCGCGAACGCGCGGCGCCACGTTCGCGCTCACCATGCTCCCGCTTCCATCGATCTGCGCCGCATCGCCCGCCTCACGGACCACGACTGCGAACATGGGACGCTCCTTCGCCTATCATCACGCAAGCCAACGTGATTTCACATAAGGCAGAGTTGCACGAAATGGCCGAGAGCGTCAAGCCCCGTCGTCGCTACCAGTCACCGCGCCGCGCGGCGCAGGCCGCGCAGACGCGACGCGACATCGTGACGGCCGCCGGCCTGCTGTTCCGCGAACGCGGCTACGGCGTCCCGCTGGCCGAGATCGCGAGCGAGGCCGGCGTCGTGGTCGAGACGATCTACCGGATCTTCGGCAGCAAGGCCGCGCTGTTCAGGGCAGCGGTGGAGGCGTTGCTGGCGGGTGGCGCCGGCCGGGCCGAGATCCCCGTCGAGGAGCGGCCGGCGATTCGCGCCATTCGCGACGAGCCGGATCCGCGCAAACAGGTGGCGGGCTATGCCGCGACGCAGCCCGGGATCCACCGCCGTGCGGGTCCGCTCCTGCGCGCCCTCCGCGATGCCAGGGGGAGCGATCCCGAACTCCGGCGGCTGTGGGACGAGATGGAGGCCTGGCGGCTCGACGGACAGGGGCGGTTCGTGCGGATGCTCGCCGACCGGGGGGCGCTCAGGCCGGGCCTCACGGTCGACGTCGGGATCGACATTGCGTGGACGCTGTGCTCGCTTGCGGTCTACGACTTGTTGGTCCTCGGTCGGGGCTGGGGCGACGAGCGCTATCAGGCCTGGCTGACCGACACCCTTGCCCGGGAACTGCTCGCCAGTGGTGCTCCTGGCGGCTGAAACAGCGGGAGAAGCACAAGCTCCCTAGAGGACATGCTCGCTGGCTCCGTAGCCCCGATCGGGGGCCCTAAGCCCGGCGGGCATGGCCCAAACGGCCGAATAGCGATCGACGGCCCGTCGCCCCCACGCTTGGGGCATGACGGCGCGCTGGTCTGATCCACACCGGCTCCCGGGTCCCCGCCGTCACCCCGGGTACGTCCGCGCCGTCTCCCGAGCGCGATGAGCGGTGACGACCCCGGCGTGACCGGGATCACGCAGCGGGAACCCGGCCCGACTCCATGACACGGTCGATTGGCAGAGACCATTGGCATAATGAAGCGAGTGTGCAAGCAGTCACTTCGGAGGACGTCGATGGCCGTGCGTGTTGACCTGAACATCTCGCTGGACGGCTTCGCGACAACGACCGACCAGACGCGCGAGAACCCGTTCGGGCACGACTGGGCGCGCCTGGTCGAGGCCTACATCGCGACCCGCACGTTCCGCGCCCGGGTGCTGCACGAGACGTCCGGCGAGGGAACGACCGGCGTCGACGACCAGTACGCGCAGGCGTACTTCGCCGAGGTCGGTGCGGAGATCATGGGTGCCGGCATGTTCGGGCTCCACGCCGCCGCGGACGATCCGGACTGGCGCGGCTGGTGGGGCGACGAGCCTCCGTTCCACGTCCCGGTGTTCGTGCTCACCCACAGCCCGCGCCCGGTGCTCGAGATGGCGGGCGGCACGACGTTCCACTTCCTCGCCGCGACGCCCCGCGAGGCGCTCGACCTCGCGTCAGGGGCCGCGGGCGGCAAGGACGTGCGGATCGGCGGCGGCGCGACCGTGGTGCGCGAGTTCCTCAAGGCCGGACTCGTCGACCGGCTGCACGTCGCGCATCGTCCCGATCCTGCTCGGCCGCGGCGTCCGGCTCTGGGACGACCTCCGCGGGTTCGAGGACGGCTACAGCGTGACGTCGGAGGTCGCCTCGAGCGGGATAACGCACCTGACCTTCTCGCGCTGAACGTCCGGGTCTTCCGGCTTGTAGCCCCGACCGAGCCTCCCGCCCCGTGAGCATGGCCCAAACGGCCGAATAGGCACAGAGGCCCGCCGCCCGCGTGGCGGATGCGGCCTATGCCCGCCTGGTCGGCGTCCGACCGAGTACCGCGAAGCGCCACCTCGCTGACCTGCGGGCGCGGTCGGTCCTCACGACCGAGCAACTGATCTACCAGGGACGGGCAAGAAGGGTGGCTCGTCGTGCCGGTGTTGGAGCCCGCCGAGTCTGCCGGCGGGGATGGGCCTGCGAGACCGACGCGGCTCCCAGGAGCCGGCGCCTCGGCGTCAGCCCGCGCCAGTGCCGACGGGCGAGGAGGCCGATTGGCTGGTCGGAGGTGGCGGCGGGCTGGTCGATGATCGTCGGCTGCTCCGCGCCGCGCTCCGGCTGGACCGCAGGCCGCTGCCGCACGAAGTCGAGGACGTCCTGGGGGAACCGCTTGTCGCGGACCGCCCCGACATGCCCGATGCCCTCGTACATCCTGAGCGTGCAGTCGGGGATGAGCCGGGCGGTCTCCTCGTAGACCTCCTTCGGGATGTACATGTCCCGCGTCGCCGCACACGAGCAGCACCGGCACGGAGATGTCGGGCAGGACCTCCCGGGCATCGAACGCCATCTCCGCCTCCGCCTCGACCATCATGTCGCTCGCGAAGTACGGGTGGGTCTCCCCGAACATGAGCCGCGCCATCACCGCGCCCAGGACCCGGCGCGGCACCCGGCACCCGGAGGCCGGGGGCCATGTGCCTGAGCATCAGGGCACTGGCCTCGCCGTTCCTGCCCTCGCTCCGCAGCCGGGCGAAGTCGTAGTCGAGGGTCTTGCCCGCTTCGCTCGCGTCTGTACCCGGCGCCCACGAGGGCGATGTGACCGAAGCGATCGGGATGGCGGGCGGCCAGGTAGAAGCCGATCATGCCGCCATAGGAGACGCCGACCACCAGGTCGACCTTCCCGCCGAGCTCGTCGGCGATCAGCCCGGCGTAGTCCTCTCCTACGTCCTGCGGCCATATCGCCCCCTCGTGGAGCATCTCGGCCGCGAGGCTCGCCTCGACTTCTCAGGAACGCGGTTCGTCGAGCGAGGCGAGAAACTCGGCCGGGGTGCGGACGGGCAGGCGGTCCGCCAGCGACAGTGAGGTGGCCATCGCCGGACACGAGGACGGCGCGCTCGGCCGTGGCGAGCGCCAGGAGGTAGTCGTCGTCCGGGTCGGCCGAGCGGATCGGCGGCGCGCCCTCGGGATCCGCCGCGAGGACCGCCGAGCGTGCGATCCAGGCGACGAACGCGTCGGCGTCGGCGGGCGGGATCAGACGGGCCAGCTTCGGGTAGGCTCAGGGCACGCGCAAGCTCGGCCAGCAGGGCGGGCGACACGACGAGCTCGAAGGCCCCCGCCTGCCAGGCGAGGAGCAGCCGGGCCGGGCTCCCACGCGGCGAGAGGATCGCCGAGATGAGGACGTTGACGTCGAGGACGGCGCGCACGATGAGGCGGCCGGTCAGCCGCGGGTGCGGTGCTGGGCCTCGACAGCGAGCGCCATGGCCTCGGCCTCGCCGAGGTCGTTGGCTGCCCATAGCCGGTCGAGCAGGTCGAGACCGAGATCCCGACGCAGCGCTTCCTCGATGACGTCGCTGTCGCCCTTCCCCGATCGCGCAGCGCGGATCTTCACGGCGCGGAGCACCTCAGGATCGATCGTCAGAGTCGTGCGCACCTTTGCCACAACCGCATCATAGCATCACGATGCAAGCGATGGGGCTCGCGACGCGGGAACGACGGTTGACCATGCCACTCCACCGCCAGGGTTCAGCCTCGTCGGCGAGGACTCCGCCTGAGGAAGCCTGGCCGCTTCAGTCGATCAGCCCGTTACCGAACGGATCCGGTCCGTGCTCTTCGGAATGGCGTGCTCGACCCGCTGCCATCCACCGTCGCGCCAGACCTCGTATTCGCGAAAGGCGCACGGGATCCCATGCGCGGTCAGCGGGTCGGGGCCGTCCATGAGCTGGAAGTGGAGGTGAGGAGCCGTCGAGTTGCCCGTGTGCCCGACCCGTCCGAGCACCTCGCCGACCCGCACCTGCTGGCCAGCCTCGACCGCCACGGAGCCGGTCGTCAGATGGGCGAACCCGGCGTAGACGTCACCGCACCTGAGGATGACGTGGTTGCCCATGACGCGATGCAGGTGGTGTGGGGTCGGGCGGAACGTCAGGCCGTTCCAGAGGACGAGCGCGAGCTCCCGGACGGGGTGGATCCGGCTGCGCTCCCGGAGCCCGTCGCGGGCCGCGACCACCACCCCGTCGAGCGGGGCGTGGATCGGCTCGCCCCAGCCGTGGCACTCGCGCGTGGGCACGCCGAGCAGCAGCGTCCGCAGGCCACCGGCGGGGTGGTACCGCGCGCCCTTCCCCGGATCGAACCGGATGAGGTCGAACGCGTAGCGCTGGCCCAGCATGTCGGTGCCGTGGCTCGGGATCCGGCTTCCAGGGGTATGCACGGCCATCCACTCGCCGCGCAGCGGGAAGTCGACGATGCGGGCCCCCTCGAGCTCGGCCTCGACCGCTGGCGTTGCCATGCCGAGCATTATCGGATGCAGCGACATGGCAGATCTGCGTCGCCAAAGGTCAGCACCGCCACTTGGCCCAGCGAATCACGGGCTGCCATCAACAGCACAGCCTGGACCTGGAGGGCCGATTGGGCCGGAGGATCCATTCCCTTCGAGCGGAGCGCCCGGTGCGGAGCCGAAGGACCCGCGCCGCATTTGCATCGGGGATGCCGGCCACCCGGGTCGCCACAGGTTGCGGCGGATCCCCGTCAATGGCGACGGGGCACCGGATCTGCCGAACCAGGGGGCTCTGGACCATGCTGACCGACACTCGCGGCAGCCAGCAATTGGCTTCCGATATTCCCCACTATCGGACCCTATCCGGGAACATCAGTCCAGGACGCGGCCGAGCTCGTGGGCATCCGACCGAGCAGCTGATCGACGTCGGCCGGGCTGCCGGTTGGCTGGTCGTACCGAGTCCTAGCCGGACCTTGACGTCGACCGGGACCTGACTCACTCACCGTTCGCCACGACGACGATGACCTTGCCTTGAGCGTGACCCTGGTCCAGATACCGAAAGGCCTCAGCGGTCTCGCTCAGCGGATACGTTCGGTCGATGACAGGCGTGACCCGTCCGGCCTCGACCAGCTCCTTGAGGGTGATCAGGTCGTCCTGGTTCGGTGCTCGCGACGAACGGGCGCTCCTGCTGGCGCACGAACAGCGGCAGCAGGAACGCCTTGATGACGTAGCCCATGCCGGCATGCCCGCTGTTGGGCATGAGCGTCCCCCCGGGCTCGAGCACGCGCCTGTACTCCGCGAACGAGTGACTCGCCACGTTGTCGAGGATCAGGTCGTAGCGCGGCTCGCCCTGGGTGAAGTCCTCCTTGGTGTAGTCGATGACATGGTCCGCTCCGATCGATCGGACCATGTCCACGTTCCCCGTGCTGCACACGCCGGTCACTTCCGCTCCGAGGGCCTTGGCGATCTGCACGGCGAAGGTTCCCACGCCCCCCGACGCGCCGTTGATCAGGACCTTCTGCCCGGGCTGCACCTTGCCGTGATCGCGAAGCGCCTGCAGAGCGGCCAGGGCCGACGTGGGCACGGCCGCGGCCTGCTCGAACGTCAGGTTGTGCGGTTTGGGCGCGAGCTTGCCCTCATGGGCGACACGCGTACTCGGCGCACGCGCCGCGGCACCCGCCGAACACCTCGTCGCCCGGCTTGAAGCGCGTCACGTTCTTGCCGACCGCCTCGACGCGCCCCGCCAGATCGAGCCCGACGACGAAGTCCTTCTTCGGCTTGGGGAACCCGACGTACATCCGGATGGGGAAGGGCACGCCCCGCATGGCGAAGTAGTCACCGGCGGCAAGCGATGCCGCATGGACGCGCACCAGCACCTCGTCATCAGCGGCAACCGGCCTGTCGATCTCCTTGAACTCGAGCACGTCCGCCGAGCCGTAGCCGACCTGGACGACTGCCTTCATGGTGTTCTCCCGCTTGCCGATGATGCCTGCTCAGCTGCGGGCTGTTGGGCCCGCGGGGAGGCTGCGATCGCGGCCGCAACTATGCGACGACGACAACGATGTTCCCCAACTTCTGGCCGGTCTCGGCGTACCTGTGAGCCTCGACCATCTGCTCGAGCGGGAAGCGCCGGTCGACGACCGGGTGCAGCCGTCCCGCTTCGACCAGGCCGCGCAGGTAGGCCAGGTCCTCGCTCGTCACGCTCGATGCCGCGAACGACACCCGCTTCCTGCTCCCCCTCGACGCCCACCTGGCGCGAACGATCTGCAGGAAGCCCGGATTGGCCATGAGCAGCCATCCGTTCTCGGTCAGCGACCTCACCATGCGAGCGGACGGTGTGCCGCGGACCACGTCGAAGATGACGTCGTAGGTCTCGGGGCTGTCGGTGAAGTCCTCCTGGGCGTAGTCGATGACGCGATCCGCGCCGATCGTGCGCAGCATCTCCAGCTTCGGCGCACTGTCCACCGCGGTCACGTGCGCCCCGAGGACCTTGGCGAGCTGGACCGCGAACGTGCCGAAGCTCCCTCCCGCGCCGTTGACCAGGACCCTCTGTCCGCTCCGGACGTTCGCCTTCCGCAGGAACTGCAGGGCCTCGCCTCCCCCGTAGGGAACGGCCGCAGCCTCCTCGTAGCTCCAGGTTCGCCGGCATCGTCGCGATCGCCCCGGTCTGGGGGTTCTCGCGCAGGCAGATGTACTCCGCGTAGGCTCCCAGGCCGATGCCCGTCGCCGCGAAGACCCGGTCGCCCTTCCTGAGCGACCTGACCTCCTTGCCTACCGACTCGACGTCACCGGCGAGCTCCTGCCCGAGCACGCGTCGTCTTGGTCTGCGGATGCCGAACGCCAGCCGCATGGGCACCCAGATCCAGGGGGCGAAGTCGAATCGCCGCAGCTCGCAATCGGCCGCGCTGACCGTCGTGGCGCGGATTCGAACCAGCACTTCGTTGTCCTTCGGAACGGGCTTCGGCACGTCCCTGAGTTGAAGAACATCCGGTGGTCCGTAGTCCGTGCACACGATTGCTCTCATGGGTCTCCGACTCTTGCAGAGCCCCGCCGTCGCTGCCTAGGGGCATTGGGCCTGATCGGCCCCCGGACGCCCGATGCGCGTCCCGTGCGGAGCCGGGGCGGGCACCACTAGCAGTCGGAGGGTGCCCGGTAGGCTGGACGTCAGCCAGCAGAGCACGCCGCCACCCTGGAGGCTAGCGAGTCGACGCGAACGGGTTCTCGACGACGACCGAACCGTACGTCGTGCCATCTGCCAGATCCTCGCTGAGAACGCGTCGACACCCGGCGGTCTCGGCGGCTCGAAGGATCAGGGCGTCCCAGATCGAGATCTGCCACTCACGGCTCCCGGCGATCGCCGAAACGACGAGCGAGCTGTCGATCGCGACCACGGGCAGGAGCGCGAGCTGGCGGACCAACGCCTCGGCATCCTCCGCCGACACCGGCACGACAAGCTTTCGGGTGACGACGGCGTAGAACTCCGTAAGGACCTGCGTCGAGACCACGAGATCGCGACCCGGGGCCGGAGCGGTCACCTCGAGGGCGCGCTGTCGCTTGGCTTGGTCCGCGGCATCGACCGCGTAGGCCCAGACACTCGTGTCAACGAAGGTCGGTTCGGTCATGGAGCTCGTCACGCGTCCAGGTGCGACCGTGTGGGCCGCTGGTCGCCGCGCTGCGTTGGGCGAGCCGCGCGAACCTGTTCAGGGCCCCGATCGTGTCTCCGACGCCGACGTATCGCTCGAGGTAGGTTCGAAGCACGGCATTGACCGATGTCCCATCCTCGAGGGCGCGCATCCGAGCTCGCTTCAAGAGTCGGTCGTCGACCGTGATGGTCAGGTTCGCCATGGTCGTCGCTGCCTCCCGTGCTACACGGGTTCAGTGTAACACTGGTCCAGGTTGGGTCGGGCTCCCGAAGCGGGCCATGCTCCGGCTCGCCAGGACACCAGGTGCAACGAGGAGCAGGCCATAACGATCTCAGGCTTCACAAGAGGAGCCCTCGTTCTGGTCGGGGCGAGAGGGATAGCCCCTCCGTAACTCAGCGATCGCTGCAGCTTCCTGATGGTCAACGCCACGCCGCGGGAGCCGCCGGCGCCCCTCGAGCTGGTCCGCAGCGCGTGACGCGCCGGCCGTCCCGCCCCGCCGAGCGCGCCACCGACCGCGAGGTCGGCGTGGTCGCCGCGGTCCTGGTCGCCGGGTCGGAGAAGGCCGCCGCCCACCGCCTCGGCCTGTCGCACTCGACCGTGAAGCACCACCTGGCGAACGCCCGGTCGAAGGTGGGCGCGGACGACGACGGCGCAGCTCGTGTGGATCCTGGCACCGCGGCTGCCGGAGCCCGAGGGCACCACCCCGGACGACTACTCCCCATTCGAGGGGACCTGAACGCGCCGGCCCAGGTCGAGAGGTGGTCGGATGCGCGGCCTCCCGGGTTGTGCCTATGCTCTGCGCCATGACGACTGCCTCGTTCATCTCCCTGCACCTGGCGCGGTTCGACCAACTGCGGACGGCCGGGCCGGCCGATCCCGGCGAGCGGCCTGGGCTCCTGTTCTGCGAGGTGGGCGCCGACTGCCGGGCGGCGGGCACGGACCCGGCCTCCCGCGAGGCGTTCACGTTCCTCGTCGTGGGGCTGCACGACAGCAGGGAGTCAGCGGGCGGCCTGGTCGAGGACGTCACCACCGTCGCCCCGTGGTTCGCGGACGCGGCGGAGCGCTGGAGCGGCGTCCTGGCGCCGTTCCGCACGAAGGGCGAGTCCAACCTCATCCACCCCACGGCGCCGGCCCGCCTCTTCGATCCGCTCGCCACCGCGCCCGGCCGCGACGAGCCGGTGGTCGTGTTCACCACCATCGGCTGGAACCGTGACGGCATCGACATGGCACGGGTGCAGGACATCGGGACCGGGACCGCCGCGGTGAGGATCTCGATGACGGCGGTCCCTGGCCTCCGGTCCCAGCACTCGTTCTTCTTTCCCGGGATCATCGCGATCGACCCGCCGACCCTCTCGTTCTGGGACGACGAGGCGTCGCTCGTCGCGTGGGCGCACCGGCAGGCGACCCACAAGCGCCAGATGGACCGCTACCGGACGACAGGCAACGCCGACCGAGCCTCGTTCACGCGCCTCACCGCCCTCCGCAGCAGCGGGACGTGGTACGGCCGGGACCCGGTCGCCATGGCGCGGGCGCACGGGCCGGACGGGTCTGGCTCGTAGGCCGCCGCCCACCGCCTCGGCCTGTCGCACCCGACCGTGAAGCACCACCTGGCGAACGCGCGGTCCAAGGTGGGGGCGGAGACGACGGCGCAGTTGCTGTGGATCCTCGTGGAGCGTCTTCCTGAGGCCGGAGGCCTGGCGCAGCCGGACGCGTAGCGATCGGGTCGTCGCCGCATCCTCGCCGCCGGGTCGGAGAAGGCGGCCGCCCATCGCCTCGGTCGGTCGCACTCGATCGTGAGCACACCGTGGTGCACCGCTAACGTAGGTTACATCAGGCAACCCTGGGCGATGCCGACGCACGTCGTGTGGCCCCAAATATGGGTTGACCGCGTGCCCGGGCACCATCACTGTTGCTGCTCATCGCAGCCGAGGGAGAGCACGTGGCGAAGTCAAACGAGGAGATCGTCCGTCGCTACTACGAGGCGCAGGCCGCCCATGACTACAATTCGGCGGCTGCCTTGCGCGACCCGGATTGGCTGTGCGAGTGGCCCCAGTCGGGCGAGCGGGTCCGCGGCAGCGCGAACGACCGGGCGATCATGGAGAACTGGCCGGGCGGCCGGCCGAGCGGCTTGTCGGTCCGGGTCGTCGGAAGCGAGGACCAGTGGTTCGCGACCCCCATGAACACGATCCACCGAGTCGTGGGGAGCGGCGACTTCTGGTTCGCCGATGGGACCAGCGCCTACCCCGATGGCTCGACCTGGTTCCTCTCCGTCCTCCTCCAGCTCCGGAGTGGCAAGGTGTATCGCGAGACGTGGTACTTCGCCCCGCCATTCGATGCGCCCGCGTGGCGAGCCGCGTGGGTCGAGCGGATGGCGTGAGAACGGCCATCGAGGGCCGGCGCCCGACCAATCGTGAGCCGTTGAACCGAGCCCGTCCCGGAGGAATGCCCAGTGAGCGACCCGCAGGCGAACAAGCAGACCGCGATCGACTTCTACGAGCTGATGTTCAACGACAACGAGCCGCGAGAGGCAACGGAGCGATACACGGGCGCCGACTACCGGCAGCACAACCCGGGCGTGGGTGACGGCAAGGAAGCATTCATCGACTACTTCGAGCGCATGGCCCGCGAGTACCCGGGCAAGCGGGTCGACGTGAAACGCGCCATCGCCGAGGGCGACTACGTCGTCCTCCACTGCTACCAGCACTGGCCGGGCGACCACGACTATGCGGGCATCGACATCTTCCGGTTCGACGACAACGGCAAGATCGTCGAACACTGGGACGTCCTCCAGGTCATGCCCGATCCGGCGGATGCGAAACACGACAACGGGATGTTCTAGAGGCCCACTTCGCGAACACTCGCTAAGGCTGTCGGTTCGGTTCTCGCGGCTCCCGGAACCCCGAGAGCATGGCCCAATCGGCCAACTAGAAGTCGGAGTCAGCCGCCCTCACCCTTGAGGGCATGACGGCGCGCTGGTCCGATCCACATCGACTCCCGGATCCCCCCACCGGGTACGTCCGCGCCGTCAGCTCTGCAGTCGCCCGATGAGCGGAGTGCGAGCTCGTCCTCGCCTTCCTCGCCGGCGTGGTCATGGGCGGCGCCCTCGACCGCTTCGTGCTTCCGCTCCTCGTCGACGCCTGGATCGACCGACTGCGCCGGCATGGGCGATGAACGTCGTGACGATGCGGCGGACCGCCGCCGGGCCGACGTCTACAGCTCGGCCCGGATCGGCGCCGCAGCGGCGCTCACGCTCGTCCTGGTCCTGCTGCTCGTCCTCGACGTCGCCGTACCCGGCTATGACATCAGCCCTGGGATCCTGCTTCCCCTCCTGGGCGCGATCCTCGCGCTCCTCGGACTCGAGGCGTCCGCGGTCTGGAGAGGCGTGAAGTGAGGACCGTCACGGCCCTCCTCACCAACAAGGCATACGGCTACCCAGCCCGGGGTGCCCGGCGGCGTCGGAAGCCGACGATCCTGGCCTGCCTGCACCAGACCGCGAACCCCCGGGCGACCGCCAAGCAGGAGCGCGCCTACGCCAACCGGGCAGGCTCCTTCGGACCGTCGGCCACGGCGTACATCGACCGCGACGGCACGATCGTGCGCGCCATCGACCCCGCCAGGTACGCGGCCTGGGGCCAGGGCGACGTGGCACACCCGAACACGACGCTCCCGACGATCGCCGCCGCGGTCGCCTCGGGCGTGAATGTGAACGAGTGGGTCTACGAGTCGATCGAGTGTTCGGGCGCAGGACCGGAGCCCTACGCCGACACCCAGTTCGAGAGCGTCGCCCAGCTCGTCGCCGCGGCATCGAAAGTGCTCGGTCTGCCGGTCAACCGGAGCACGGTCGTCGTCCACGCCGACATCAACAGGGTGAGCCGTCGCAGCGACCCGTGGCCGCCCGCCACGAGGGAGGCCCGGGTCAAGCGGGTCATCGCCCGGGCGAACGCGATCCTGCGGCCGCCGATCGTGACGGTCACCGAGAAGACGGGCGACATCGTCCGCGTGAGATGACGGGAGGAGCCATGGACACCGAACCCGGCACGATCTGGGGCCGCGAACCGGCGATGGTCCTCGCCCTTGTCCAGGCGGTGATCGCCCTGATCGTGGCGTTCGGCCTCAACCTTGCACCCGATCAGATCGGGGCGATCCTCGCGGTTACCGCGGTCATCCTCGGCCTCATCACGCGGAGCCGGGTGAGCCCGGTGCCGGCCACCCCGCAGTGAGGGACGGCCGCCTGCGCGGGTCGCTCCCGCGGACGCCCACGGCCCGCCAGGTCGACGTCCTTGCCGCCTTCGTGGCGGCTGGCGGTTCCGTTGCGGACGCGGCGGGGCGTGTGGGCATTCGGCCGAGCACCGTGAAGCGCCACCTCGCCGACCTCCGTGCGCGGTCGGGGCTGACCACCGAGCAGCTGATCTACACCGGACGAGCTGGTGGCTGGTTGGTCGTGCCGAGTCTGGAGCCCCGTTAGCCGAACCTTGACACCGGCCGGGACCGCCACTGGCGCGGCCGCCGCGGCCTCTTGTGTCTGGCAGGTGGCGAACTCCCGCCCCTAGACGTGGGCCGGGGCTTCGGCCTCCACGACCGCCTTGAACTTCGCCAGCGACTTGTCCCAGGACTCCGCGAACGACCTCTCGAAGAAGAGCTTGTTCGCGGCGTCACCGATGAAGCCGAGCGGCATCTCGTACTCGTTCTCGAGGGTGACGTCGGTGCCGCCCGCCGCCGGCTCGAAGCGCCCGCGCAACGTCGCGGCAAAGGTGCCGGTGCTCTTCGCCTCGAACGACCGCGGCCGCTCGACCGCGGTGACGCTCATGTGGCCTTCCATCTTGCGCCCGGCGAACGTCGAGACGGTGGTCCAGCCGAGGCCGACGGTGCCGGGCGTGCCCGTGATGTCCTTCACCTCGGCCGCCGGCACCTGCCACTCCCGTAACCTCGCGGGGTTCGCCATAAGATCGAACGCCTGCTCCGGCGTCGCCTCGACGTGGATCGTCCTGCTGATGTGACCCATGACTGCGCCTCCCCAGAAGGGCCGGGGCGGGTCGGTCTCGCCAGTGGCTCGGCGCGGTCCCGGCGGCCGGGTATGGACCGCGTGTCAGAGCCTCCCGCCAACCGCGCAGCGTAGGCGGCGGTCGGGCATCTGGCGAGAGGCGAACGGCCCCCGGACGCCCGGTGCGCGTCCCATCCCCGAGGAGAGCGGAGCGCCCGGTGCGGAGCCGGGCGTCAGTCCTGCGCCGCCGCCTTCGGGAATGCGGCCAGGAAGACCTTCCAGCCGGCGTCGCTCAGGGAGTCGTGGGTGGATCCGGGCATGACGTCGAGCGAGACCGGGTTCCCCTGCGCCTCGAGGACCGAGACGAGGAGCTGCTGCACCTCGACCATGTCGAGCGTGCCGTCGGCGAGCGCCCCGTTCGCCTCGAGCTGCTGGCGTAGGTCACCCGACGGGTCGCGCACGGCGAGCCACGAGTCGGCGGCCCATGGGTCGCTCACCCTGCGGTCGAGATCGGCACCCGGATGCTCCGACACGAGCATGGTGACCTTGAGGTCCTTGTGCTCGGCGAGGTACGTCCACGGCGTCATGAGGTCCAGGATCCTCGGGTCGGCGGCGAGGGCGGGGTCATGCCAGGCCGCGGGAACGGACATGATCCAGCTGCCCTCCCAGGTGACCAGCGCGTCGATCGCGCCGAGCGTGGCGCCCCCGAGGCAGCCTGCCGACGGCTCGGGCCGGGCGAAGGCGACCATGGCCCCGGTGTTGGCGCCCCCCAGCGGCCGAAGACGATCATCGTCGCCGGGTCGCCGCCGTACTCGGCCGCGTGCGCCTGGGCGAACGCGACCGCACAGGCGGCCTGGGAGTTGACCGCCACCTGCGCCTCGTAGGTGAACGACGTGGCCCCCCCAGCGGTCTCGTGGCCCCAGTCCGGCACGAAGACGACGAACCCGAGATCCGCCACCTTGCGGGCGTAGTTGCTCAGGTCAGACTTCCAAACCATCTGGGGTGCGCCGTGGAACATCACGACCACGGGCCACGGCCCGGCCTTGGTCGGCACATAGACGTCGAGCATGCCCGGCTTCAGCACCGGGTTGGCCGACTCGTAGGCGACGTCGCTGGTCTTGGTGACGCTCGGCGTGGCGCCGGCGGCACAGCCGGCCAGCAGCGCCACGACGATCAGACCGACGAGGAGCAGCCTGCCCCTCGATGGGTAGCCGCCCATTCTCGGTCCCTCCCCTGGGACGCTTCGAGGCGGGTCGGTCTCGCCAGTGGCTCGGCGCGGTCCCGGCGGCCGGGGTCTGGGCCGCGTGTCAGAGCCTCCCGCTGGCGGTCACCGTAGGCGGCGAGTCGCGGGTCTGGCGAGAGGCGAATGGCCCCCGGACGCCCGGGGCGCATCGGTACGCCAGCACCCTGCTGAACCGCGCATGGGCCCGGCGAACCGCGATGGGCGAGTTCGGAAGGAAGAGCACGTGGCGCGCTGAGAGCCCGCGACGTGCGACTCGGGCGTCCCCGGCGCACGGCTCCGCCCTGAGGCCCGGTAAGAGCATCAGGGCACGATGGCTGGAAGGCCAGATGGCACTGGCGCTATGGCGTTCGCCCCACTTTTCATCAACTCCCGTGACGAACGTCCAAGAGGTACCAGCCATGAACTCGTCCAGTGCCCTATCGGACCGACAGGCGGCCGGGATCATCGGCGTGCTGTACATCGTCGGCACGGCCGCCGGAATCCTGAGCGCCGCAGTGAGCGCCCCGCTCCTGGACGGCGATGACTACCTGGCCCAGATCGCCGCCAACCCCAACCAGCTGGCCCTGGGCGCGGTGTTCATCCTGACCATGGGGTTCTCGCTGGCGTTGATCCCGATCGTGTTCTGGCCGATCGGCCGCCGCTACAGCGAGCGCCTGGCGATGGGGTACGTGGTCTTCCGGGGCGCGATCGAGACCGTCATCTACCTCCCGGGAGCGTTCAGCTGGCTGCTGCTCATCGAGCTCAGCAAGCAGCCGGACCAAGCCATGGCCGACGTCGTCGAGACCGCTCACACCGTGTTCAGCGACACGGTGTTCTTCTTCCCGTTCGTCATCGGCGCGCTCATGTTCTACAGCCTGCTCTACCGGTCGAGACTCATCCCGCGATGGCTGTCGGGCCTGGGTCTCGTCGGACTCGCGCTGTACGTCGTGCCGCCGCTGGCGACGATGTTCGACGTGGACCTGGGGTTCCAACCAGAGGTGCTGTTCGCGGTCATCTTGGTCCAGGAGATGGTCATGGCGCTGTGGCTGATCGTGAGGGGGTTCAACCTCACCGACCCGGCGCAATCGCCTCATCCCGCGTAGCCAAACCCCGGCCAGTCCCGGTGGCTAGGACAGCGCCAATGCGGTGCCAACCAGGGCAACAAGGGCTCGTCTCATCTGATCTCCTCCCGTGGACGTCGTCGCTCTCGCCAGTGGCTCGGCGCGGTCCCGGCGGCCGGGGATTGGGCCGCGTGTCAATGCCTCCCGCCTGCCGCTGATTGTGGGCGGCGGTCGAGGGCGTGGCGAGAGGCAAACGGCCCCCGGGCGTTCGGTGCGCTCCGAGCGTTGGTCGCGCAGGCGTAGCACCGCAGGCGAATAGACCGCGCCAGCCGCCCCGTCGACGATTTGCGGGTGAAGCTCTGCACGGTCTGCGGTGTCGTCACCAGCCGATCGACTGGACGCTGCGGCGAGCATCCGCGCCTGTCGGGCATCGGTGCCAACCATCACGTCCATGCGGATGCACGATGGGCTCGCCTGTCCAAGCGGATGATCGCGCGCCACGTCGGCCAGCACGGCTACGTCTGCCCTGGCGATGGTCCCGAGCATCCGGCGCACCCGACGCGCGACCTGACGCTCGACCACGTCCTGGCGCTCATCGACGGTGGCGCGCCGTTCGACCCCGCCAACACCCGCGTGCTGTGCCGATCGAGGAACTCGGCCAACGGAGCGCGCCTCGTGAACGCACGAAGGGCCGACCGGGGGTCCCCACACGCGGGTTCCGTCCTCCTGGACGTCCGCGCCTCCCAATCGTGTGCACGCGGCCGAGTTTAAGTTCCGCTCTGCCCAGAAGGGCGAGTGGTTCAGCGCGCCCGGGTGGGCGTCGGTGGCGAAGTTGATGATCGAGCGGCGACTCCGAATGACGGCCAGGCTGGCGCGAATCGATGGGTAGCCCGCAGCCACGAGCGCCGCCGGTCGCGACATACAGCCGGAAGCTGTCCAAGCGGGTCCGCGAGGGGTACAGCACCAAGCGTCGTCGGCTCGGCGTCCCGGGCGGCAATCGGGCGCCCTTCGGCCTGATCCGCGAAGGCCACCCGTCCATGCTCCGGGTCGACGAGGACAAGGCCGCCATCGTCGGGCGCGCCTACGGGCTCGCCGCCACCGGGGCGACGGACCGGGAGGTCGCGGCGGCCACGGGCTTGAAGGAGACCCACGTCGGCGAGATCCTGACGAACCCCGTCTACGCCGGACGGCTCCGGACCGGCGAGACCGCGGGCATCGCGCCGCTGGTCGACCCGGCCCTCTGGTCGCGGGTCCAGACGGCCCGCGAGCGACGGCGCACGCGGATGCCGGGACGGATCGTGAAGCGCCAGTACCCGCTTCGCCTCCGCTGCCTCGGGCTGCCATCGCTTCCTGTACGGCGACGTCGGCCGCTACCGCCATCCATCGCCCACGTGCGAGGCGTTCCGGGCGGCGGTGCCGCTGATCCGCGCGGCAGCGGACCGAGGCCGACGACACCCGGATCAAGGGGCCATTCGTACCCGCAGGCATGGTATGAGGGACGCGATCGGCGCACTGCTCGCCGAGATCGGGGCTCGGTCGACGAGGCTGACCCTCGCCGAGGTCGTCCGGCTCCACGCCGACATACCGCCGAGGTCGACGAGCTCGCCCTGGCGCGGATCGACCGGGAGCGCGAGGCCGCGACCCGGAAGCTCGCCCAGACGCGCGACATCTCCACCTGGCAGGCGGCGATGAGCCGGCTCGACGCGGCCGAGGCGCTCGCGCGTGAGCCGCCCGCTGGCGGTCGCCTCACGCCACCCGAGATCGTCGCCTACCTGCGCTCGCTGCCCGCCCTGTGGGCGGACTCGGGGCCCGATGCACGTCAGATGCATCACCACGGCGATCTTCGCCCGGACGGACGTGCTGGGGTTCGAGCGGATGGAGTACGCGCTCACGCCGGACGCGATCGCCTTGGGACTCGATGCCGCGCTACCGGCGGTCTTCGAGCTGCAAGGCCAGATCGGTGAGTTTGGTCGGGGCGAGAGGGATAGCCCCGCCACCACCGACCTTCCGATCACCATGCGGCTCGCTGAGCCTCCGGAGCCCCTCGCGCTGGTCCGCAGCGCATGACCCAACGCTCGTCCCGCCCCGCCGAGCGCGCCACCGATCGTGAGGTCGGTGTGGTCGCCGCGGTTCTCGTCGCCGGCTCTGAGAAGCGGCTGCCCACCGCCTCGGCCTGTCGCACTCGACGGTGAAGCACCACCTGGCGAACGCGCGGTACAAGGTGGGGGCGGCGACCACGGCGGAGCTCGTGTGGATCCTCGCACCGCGTTCCCGAGCCCGGGGGCATGGCGCAATCGGACGAGTGGCAACCGCCCGCCCGAATCCGCTGACACGTGAGTTCGTCGCCCCCGGCAGTCACCGGAGCGCGCTTCGGTCGTCGAGGGGCGTCCCCCGAGGCTGGTCCGGCCCCTCCGGTGATGTCTTCGACCAGCTCATGACCGATGCCTCTGGCCATCCCCGGCGACGCACGGCAACGTTCGCTCCGCACGCGGGACGCTGTGACACGCGGCCCGGATCTGGCCTCCGGGACGCGCCGAGCCACTGGCGAGACCGACGCGCGGCTGCGTGCGCGGGAGGTAGTGCCATGCGAAGGCTGATGGCTCAGGCAGCGGTCGCTGCCATCGCGGCCGGGCTGATCGTCGTCGCTCCACGGCTGAGGGGCACGACCTGGGCATCGTGGCTCACGAAGCTGGCGTGGTCATGGGCTGGCGTCCCGAGCGGTCCTCTCGGCTGGATCAGCAGCAACTGGACGATGCCCGTGTTCCATGGCCCGATCTACCCGATCATGGCCCGAGCGCTCGATCTCCAGCCAGACGACGACCTGCTCGAGGTGGCCTGCGGGTCGGGCGTCTTTCTGGCAACGCAGGCCGCGCACGTCCGCCACGTCGCTGGTCTGGACCTGTCCGACATCCAGGTCGGCCTCGCCCGTCGGCGGCTGGACGACCGGATCGCGGCCGGGACGGCGGAGATCGTGACGGGCGATGCTGCGGCGCTGCCATGGGAAGACGGGCGGTTCAGCGTCGTCACCTGCATGGGCTCAGTGGAAGCCTTTCCGGACCCGGGGGCCGCTCTGGCCGAGATGTATCGGGTTCTCCGCCCCGGCGGACGAATCGTCGTGAGCCTCGGTGCGAAGGTCGCCGATGGGACAGAGACCCATCGGGTCATGGGCGCTGTCTGGGTCTGGAACGAGGACGACGCGCGGCGGCTGGTCGAGGAAGCGGGCTTCGCCGAGGCCTCGGTGTCGTACGCATCGATCGGCTTCGACAGTCGCCTCGGCAACCTTGCCAACCGGCTGATGGGGCAGGACGAGATGCGGATCGTGCGCGGCGTCAAGCCGGCCGCCAAGGCTCCCGCCCAGTGGACCGAGGAGCCGTCTCGGGTCGCCGTCGGGGCCACCGGGTAGCCGGCGTCGGACGAACGGACCCTGCCGTCGCCGGATCGAAGCGGCGAAAGATGACCGAACCGAACGCTACTTGGGGATGGCCTTCGTCAGACTAGGCCTGATGTCTCTGGCCGTCTGCGGCCTCCTCAGAGAGGCACGCACGAGCCGTTCGCCTCTGGGCATCTTGGCCCACGTGCGGAGAATCAGCCCCGCGGGAGGCTGTGACGCGCGGTCCAAACGCTGGCCGCCGGGACCGCGCCGGAGCCACTGGCGAGACCGACCCGCTCGCAACCTTCATTGAGGAGGCCAGTCCATGCCGGACATCGACTTCACCACGACGCTCTCCATCCATGCCCCGGTGCACGTCGTCTTCGAGTACTGCCGCGACCCTCGCAGCATCTTCGCCGGAGACCCCGCCTACAAGGTGACCGATGCCACCGTCACCCCTGAGGGTGTCGGCACGCGAGGGCATCTGGTCGCCAAGATGCTCGGGCTCAGCGAGGACGTCGCGATCGAATACGTCGAGGTGGTCCCCGACAAGCGGATCGTCTACGAGGCCCGTCCGACGGTCACGATCGCCGGGCGGAAACTCGGGGCTGAGGTGTTCACCTGGGCTTGGGCGTTCCTGCCGGCCGCCGGCGGCACCGAGTTGACCTTGCGCGTGGCCAACCGAGGCGGCGCGCGGTGGGAACGAGCGCTCGACGCGCTCGGGACGCAGCGCGTTCTCACCAAGCAGTCCCGCGCCCGGCTGGCCCGCATCGCAGCGGCGGTCGAGGGACAGGCGGCCCCGCCGGGCTGACGCCAAGCGGGGCGCGCCTGTCGTTAGCATGGCCCAAACGGCCGAATAGCGATCCGTCCGTCGCTGCCCCACGCTTGGGGGCATGACGGCGCGCTGGTCCGATCCACACCGACTCCCGGGTCCCCCCTCCGGGTACGTCCGCGCCGTCAACCCCGCGGCGGCCCGATGAGCGGGGTCGAGCTCGTGGGAATCAGGCCGGGCACCGTCAAGCGTCACTGTGAGACTGATGACCCGGTCCAAGCCGGGCCGGGAGCCCAGACTGGAGTCGGCAGCGGGTCAGCCGGCCGGTGTGGGCGCGCTCCTCGGCGTAGAAGGCGAGGTAGCCGGCCGGGTGGCGGACCAGCCCGCGAGCTTGGGCACGAGGCTCCGCGCGAAGCTCGGCCGCCAGCACCCCTCGAGGATCGTCCGCTGGACCGGCTCGACCGCCCCGTTCGTCGTCGGCCGGCCGGGCCGGATGAACGTCTGGACCGCCCCGAGCTCGCAGACCGGGGCTTGACAGGCGCGCCTCGGGCGACTATATATCGGGCAACGATATATCGTCAAGCGTTAGGAAGGTCTCGAGCATGGTCACGCAGATCCCCGAGCTCGGCCGCTTTGCCGAGCCTGCGCTGCTCATCCTCGTCAGCCTGAGCGATGGCCCGAAGCACGGCTACGCGATCATGGCCGACGTGGAGGCCGGCACCGGCCGGCCGCTGGGTCCGGGGACCCTGTACGCCGCGCTCGCCCGTCTCGAGGAGCGCGGACTCATCGAGGCCCTGGCGCCCGTCGACCGCCGCCGGCCCTACCGGCTGACCGCGGTGGGCGCAACGATCCTCGTCGAGCAGCTCAAGGAGCTCTCCGAGTTCGCGCAGCTCGGCCTCCGCCGGCTCGGCAGCTCGACCGGCTGACCGGCGAGGCGTCCCATGATCGCCCTGCTTCTTCACCTCTACCCGGCACGCTGGCGCGCTCGATACGGCGACGAGTTCGCGACGCTCTTGGGTGAGCGGCCGCTAAGCCCATTCGACGTAGCCGACGTCCTCCTGGGCGCCATCGACGCCCACCTCCACCTCCGCGGCCTCGGTGCCGCGTCCGTCCACGGAAAGGGATTCGCCATGTCGCTCCGCATCGGGGGGTACGCCGCGATCCTCGGCGGCCTGCTCTGGTTCATCGTGCTCGCCGGCAACGCCATCAACGACGGCGCCGAGGCCGGTGCGTTCTGGATCGGCATCTTCCTTCTGGCGGCGATCGTCACGACCCTGGTCGCGTTGGTCGGGTTGAGCGCGTTCCAGGCGCGCCGCTACCCCGCCTTGACTTGGGCGGCGTTCGCGATCCCCGCCGCCGGCGGCGTGGTCGGGCTGCTCGGGGCCGTCGCCATCACAATCACCGGCGACAGTGACCGCGCAATCATCGGCGGGTTGAGCGGTTGGGTTATCTCGATGCTCGGCGTGATCGCCATGCTCGCCGGCTCCGCGCTGTTCGCCCTGGCGACCTGGCGGACGCGGAGCCTGTCCCGCGCCGCCGCCGGGCTGCTGGCGATGGGCGCCCTTGTCGTCGTGCCGGGACTCACCGGCTTGTCGGGCGGCTTGGTGCCCTCGGCCCTCGTGCCGATTGCGATCCTGGCTTCGGTCCTGCTCTTCCCGGCTGGCTGGGTGGCCTTGGGGATCAGCGCCCTGCGCACCGACCGCGCCAGCGCCCCGTTCGAAGGGGCAATGACGTGACCCGTTGACGGCCCACCCTTAGCCTGGACCTGGCAGACGGTGACAGTCCGCCACGCGTGGCGGTGCCGAGACCGGGGGGTCGAAGGCGAGGTGGAAGGATGCCGATGAAGCTGGCAGTCCGCACCGCGCGACTCATGGCCAAGTTGCTGGTCGTCGGTGTCGTCGCCGCCTGCAGCACCACGCCGGTGCCGTCACACAGCGAGCAGGTTGCCGTGGCTAGCTCCATGAGCCCATCGTTCGACGCGGAGCTGGCTGGACGCCTATCTCGGGTCCTTGAGGCCGCTCTTCGGGACTCGGGCGCACCGGGCGCCCAGGTGGCGCTCGTCCTGGCGGACGGATCGATGTGGACGGCGGGTGTTGGACGCTCGACGGAAGGCGTGCCGATGACGCCGGACCTGCTGACGGCGATCGGCAGCATCACCAAGGTGTACACGGCAGCCCTGACGCTCGACCTGGCGCACGACGGCGCCCTCTCCCTCGACGATCGGTTGGACCGCTGGCTGCCCAACGCGCCGAACAGCGCCGGTGTGACTCTCCGGCAGCTGCTTCTGCATACCAGCGGCCTGGCGAGCGACGACCCGGCCCTGCCGAGGGTCTGTGATCCGGGCGCGTGTCAGAGCTACGGGAACAGCGGATACGACCTCCTCGGCCAGGTCATCGAAACGGTGACCGGCGAGGCGTACGCGGCCGCACTTCGCGAGCGCATCCTTCAGCCGTCGGGGCTGACCGCCACCTTCTTCCCACGCCAGGAAGCGGCCGTCGGCGAGTCGGCCACGGGACACGCGCTCGGCGAGGACAAGCCAGCCGTCAGCGCGGTGGTCGAGAGTGCGCCAGGTTCGACGGGCGCCGCAGGGGCCATCGTCGCCACGGCGGCTGATACGGCGCGCTTCATCCACGCCCTGTTCACGGGCTCGGTACTCGACCCAGCCGGACTCAACCAGATGCTGGATTTCGAGGCAACCCGCGGCCTGCCCGGGGCGAATGACTGTGTCGCCGAGGCCATGGTCGACCGCCACCAGGACGGCGACCTCGGTGTTTCGTGGGGCCATGGCGGGAGCGTGGGCTTCTTTCGCTCAGATGTGGAGCACTTTCCCGGTCAGGCCGTGACGATCGCGGTGGTCGTCAACTCGAATGTGCCCCCGGTCGGGATCATGGACAGCCTGGCCCGCGTCGTGCTCGCCGACGCTCCGGTCGTGGGCCCGGAGGTCGCCGGGCGGTGTAACGCGGACGTCGCGGTGCGCGCTCCCGACGGATCCGTCCGGCTTGTGACGATGGACCGGGACTTCGACGGAATGCCGTCCTGGTCGCCCGATGGCGAGCGGATCGCCTGGGTGGAATACAAGAATGGCCAGAACGACGTGTGGGTCGGCGACATCGACGGCTCGAATCGGGCGCAATTGACGAACGACGCCGCGCAGGACGTGTTCCCGCGCTGGTCGCCGGACGGGTCGGCCATCGCCTTCTCGTCGAACCGTGACGGCGATCAGGAGATCTACCTAATGGCGCCGGACGGGACGAACGTTCGCCAGGTCACCAACAACGGTTCGGACGACCTCGTGGCGACCTGGTCACCGGACGGCTCGAGATTGGCGTATGTCAGCATGGACGGCGGCCAGCACATCCGGGTCATGGCCCCAGATGCGGGTGGCGATCGAGCCGTCACGTCGGGCGCGGGCACCGAATGGTGGCCGACTTGGTCTCCGGATGGCGGTCGCATCGCCTACGAATCAGGGGGCGTGATCTTCATCGTGCCGGTTGATGGGGGCGACGCCGTGCGTCTGCCGATCCCGCAGATCCGCGTCACCCTGTTCCCCGCCTGGGCGCCAAGCTCGAACATCCTGTTCAGCTCCGATGGCGACCTCTACTCCGTTTCCGAGGACGGCACGAACCTGATCCGCCTGACGGCGAGCTCGACGGAGGAGACGACACCTGCCTGGGGCCCCGACGCCCTGTCGATTGCCTTCCAGCTGAGTCACTGGGAGACGACCGACCAATGAGCCTGGACCGCGATCAAGGGGCTGGCCCGCAGGCGTAGCACCCCAGGCGAATAGACCGCAGCATTGACCCGGCTCACGCTCGTTTCGATGTCGACGGGCGTGCAATCAAGCGTAACCAGCGTCAGACATGACACAGCACGTGGGCGGGGCTCGCGCTGCACCGAGATGGTACGCGGTCGTTGCGGCCCGAGGGTTCGGCTGGCGCGCTTCGCCTCGGCGTGCTCTGGCGCTGGGCTGCGTCGCTGGGCTGGCCGGGGCCGCTCTGCGTCGGATCAGGCGCTCGAGCCTCCTGTTGCAGCCAGCCCGGCACGATCAGACGCCGCCGATGGGTATCGCTGCGAGAAGACCAGGAGGAGCAGGGAGAGGGCGGCACCGAACAGGCCGACCGCGACCGCCGTGAGGTAGAGCGCGGGCTCCTGGTCCGCGAAGAGACCGAGCACCACGAGGGCGAGTGCCAGGACGATAGAAGCCGTGGGCAGCCAGACCGTCGGCACGGCCTGCACCACCACCATCGCCGTCGCCCGTGGCGTGGCCGCAAAGGTGGCAGCACGCTCGGCCAGGTTCTCGGGCGACAGCGCATTCACGGCGAACATGACCGCGAAGAGGACGAGAGCGAGGAGGCTGCACACGAGCCAGAGCTCGTGACCGGCAATGTCGTAGCGGTGGACGATGACCGGGGCGAGGGCGGCGATGACCACCCAGATCCCGAGCGACACCACCCAGCGCATGCCCGAGACCTCGCCAGCCTCGCTCGGGCCGCCGCTCCTGACGCTGATGAGCGCCCCGAACCCGATGAACACGCCGGCGATCTCGGCCAGAGAAAGGAACAGATCGACGTCCTGCATGTCGCGCCACCTCCCAGATTGGTCGCAGCCGTCTACACACAAGGGGAGTATCGGTCGCTCTTGCGCCGCTGCCCAGAGGCGTCGGTCGTGTAGGCGCTGCAGTCGCCCGTCCCTGGGAAGGATCCCGCTTCGGACCAAGCCCATGCGCCGAAACGGGTTCCACCGGGGTCGGGGCAAAAAGAAACGGCCCGCCCAAGTCGGGCGGGCCGTCGTCGCTACATGAGCCTAGGCGGCGTGCACCTTGGTGGCGCGAGGGCCCTTGGGGCTCGTCTCGACCTCGAACTCGACGCGCTCGCCGCCGACGAGGCGGTCGAAGTCGAGGGTCTGGTCGAGGCCGCCACGATGGAAGAAGTATTCCTTGCCATCTTCGGCGGCGATGAAGCCGAAGCCACGATCGGCCACGACCTTCTTGACGGTACCGGTGGTCACATTGACCTCCTAAAGTCTTCCCGAACTCGGATGCACAACGCACGGGCCCGTTCGAGAAGGGGGTCGACCACGCGGTGCCCAGAAGTTGGGCAGGCGAGGAGCTTACCACGCATCCCCTGCCGCCCTCATGCGGTTGGCATGCGGCGGCGGGCATGCGGCCGCCTGGCGATTGTGTCCGCCGGCCCGGATCCACCCGCCATTGCGCACTGGCGGTCCGCGCGCCCGGCCCCCAGCATGCGGCGCGACCGAAGCCGCCATCGAGAGGCCGAACGCGATCATGGGCATCGCTCGCGCCCACCCGCCCGGTCGGCCGAACGGGCCAAACCACACCGCGCCCGAGGGGCTGGAGCCACTGCCGCCCGAGCTCTCGCCGGCATCGCAGGAGAGCCTCGTGCGGATCGTCCGCGCGGCCATCCTGGGCGCCGTGGGCGCTCACCCCGACGACGCTGCTGAGGCCGAGGTGGGCACGCCCGCCGAGCTGCTCGCGGCCGGCCAGGCCTTCGTGACCCTGACCGAGGACGGTCAGCTGCGCGGCTGCATGGGGAGCGTCGCCGAAGACGTGCCCCTCGCGGAGGCGGTGGCCTCGGCCGCCCGATCCGCGGCGCGATACGACCCCCGGTTCCGGCCGGTCGCGGCGGACGAGCTGGCGCGACTCGAGGTCGAGCTGTCGGTCATGGGGACGCCTGTGCCGCTCGGCTCGCCGGACGCCTTCCGCCCCGGGATCGACGGCCTGATCATGGAGCAGGAGGGTCGTCGCGCCCTCTTCCTGCCCGAGGTGGCGACGATGATGGGCTGGGGGACTGTCGAGATGCTGAGCGCGCTGGCCAGGAAGGCCGGCCTCGCCCCCGACGCCTGGCGCCGCCCCGGGACCCGGCTCTTCGTCTTCAGGACCGTGCGCTTCGAGGCCCCGCTGGGCCCGCGCGCGTAGCCCTCAGTCCCGGCGAGCGGAGCCCTCAGTTGCGGTAGGCCGAGCCCTCAGTAGCCGTAGCCCGAGCCCGGCCCCTCATCCGCCCGCGCGTGACGGGCTCTCGAGCGGCCCGACGGCCGGGCGACCGATCGCTCGCCCGGAGTCACCGGCGCCAAGGCCGCCTCGAGCCGCTCCAGGAACGGCCTGGCCCCGAGCCGGGCCAGGATCTGGCGAGCGGAGTCTGCGGCGGCCATGACGGCCGGCTCCCCGCGGTCGAGGAGCGTTGCCATGTCGATCCCGCAGAGTGCCTCGTCCCAGGCGAGGCCCAGGTCGCGCCAGGCGCGCAGCGCGTCGCGGTAGAGGGCCAGGGCCTCGGCCGGTCGCCCCTCTGCGGCGGCGATTCCCGCCCGGATCGTGTGGCGGTCTGCCTCGATCGCGGGCCCGCGGATTCCGCTCATTTCGAGTGCGACCAGGTCGTCTCGGGCTGCGACGAGGTCGCCGGCCCAGAGGCCCGCCCGCGCGGCCCGAGCCAGCGACTCGGACATATTGGTCGAGCTCAGTTCGCCGACTCTCCGCCAGGCGGCCCGGGCTTCGCGGAGCTGCCCGCCGGCGAAGGCCGCGAAAGCATCCGCGAGCTCGACGCCCGCGAGGAGCTGCCGGTCGTCGCTGTCGCCGACGAGCCGGTGGATCTCCTCGATCAGATCGGACACGGAGTCGCCCCGAAGAGCACGGAGTTCGATCAGGCCCTGGAGGGGGCCTGAGCGGTCCGCCGGTTCGAATTCCTCGGCGAGCGTTCGGTCGAGCTCGTCGAGGGCCCAGATCCAGTCACCGGTCCGCAGGGCGCAGTCGGCGGCGTTGGCGAGCAGGATGGAAAGCTGGGTGCGTCGACCGAGTCGACGGGCGACGAGGAGACCGGCCTGGGCGACCTCAAGGGCTGCCCGAGGGTCGCTGCTGCCCCCGAGCGACGAGCGGTTGGCGTGGGCACGCAGGAACGCCACATCGAGGCCGGCCGCCTCGGCCAGCGCTTGGCCGGCACCGATGGCGCCGAGGCCTTCGATCGTCCGCCCGACCCTGGCCAGGGCCGTCCCCTTCGTGACCAGAGTGTCCGCGACGATCGCCTTCAGGTCGGCATGCTCGGCGGCCTCGAGGACGGGATCAGCGCACTGGATCGCCCGCCGGTTGTCCTCGACGAGAAGGTAGGCCCGGGCGAGCTGGCCACCGAGGGCGATGGCGGTGGCGTCGGCTCGGAGGTCCGCGAACTCGGCCGTTGCCGGTTCGAGCAGGGCGACCGCCTCCGGGCTCCGGGACGCGCCCAGGAGCGCCCGCCCGAGGGCGGCAGTCGCCCGGACCGTCGCCGGCCGGTCGCCGAGCGCACGTTGGGCCGCGATGGCGCCACGCAGGTGGCCCTCGGCGGCCTCATGGCGACCGGCAGCCGAGGCGGCCTCGCCGGCCCGCTCGAGGAGTTCTGCCGTCTCGGCGGGATCCACCGAGACCGTGAGCGCCTGGTCGAGGAAGCCGAGCGACTGGTCGTGGGCACCAAGAGCTGCGGCTCGCTCGGCCGCGCCCCGCAGGGCGATCCGGGCCTGGACGGCGACGGCGTCGGCCTCGGGACCCTCCGGTGCATTCCGGTACGCCGCCAGGTAGTGACCGGCCAGCCCACCGGCGATCTCATCGGTGGCCAGGCTCTCGAAGAACCGGGCGGCCGCGAGATGGCGGCTCTTGCGATCTCGTTTGGCGAGGGTGTTGTAGGCCACCTCGCGGATGAGCGCCTGGACGAAGGCGTACTGGCCGCGCTCCGGGCTGCGGGGATCGCTCTCCAGGACGAAGAGCTCCCGCCGGACGAGCGATCTGAGAAGCGGCGTCAGTGTCTCCTCCGGTAGGCCGCTGACCACCGACAGCCCAGGCAGGACGAACGACTGGCCAAGGACGGCCGCATCGGACAGGAGCGACCGTTCTTCGGCCGGCAGCCCGTCGAGGCGTGACGCGATGAGGGCCGTGAGCGACTCCGGCACCGCCAGGTTCGTGAGATCGCCGGTCGGCCGGTATACCCCGTCCTCGTACGTGAGCCGCCCCTCGGCGAGGAGCATCCGAACCGTCTCCACGGCATAAAGCGGAACGCCGTCGGCACGGGCGACGATCGCCTTCGCGGCGCTCTCGGGCAGCCCCGGCACGAGCCCGGCGAGGAGCTCGCGCATCGCGCCATCGGGGAGGGGCTCGAGGAAGACGGAGGTGAAGC
This sequence comes from uncultured Chloroflexia bacterium, assembly GCA_963712585.1. Taxonomy (GTDB): domain Bacteria; phylum Chloroflexota; class Limnocylindria; order Limnocylindrales; family CSP1-4; genus CAVQIH01. Next base: position 14,668 of record CAVQIH010000013.1, on the reverse strand, counting down.
TCCGCTTGCCGGCGCCCCACTCCGGTCGCTTGTCCAGGAGCTCCGGCCGGGCGAGGGTGACGACGTAGATCGGGAACGCCCGCGACCACTCGAGGAGGTGGTCGACGAAGTCGAGCAGCCCCGAGTCCGCGTAGTGGAAGTCCTCGAAGACCATGATCACCGGAGCGGTTGCGGCGAGCCGCTCGAAGAACGTCCGCCACGCTGCGAAGAGCTGGTCGGAGCCGGTCACGCCGGCGTCGATCCCCAGGAGGGCGAGGAGGGCTGGCTCGATCCACCGTCGCTCTGTCTCGGTCGGGGACATGAAGGGCCACGCTCTCGGCGATCTTCCGACGGGTCGTCGGCTCGTCATCGGTCTCGAGCAGGCCGGCCCGTCGGCGGACCATCTCGCCGAGCGCCCAGAACGTGATCCCGTCGCCGTAGGCCGGCGAGCGTCCGTCGTGGTACCAGACGTCCTCGACCAACCCGTCGGCGTACTTGAGGAACTCCCAGGCCAGGCGGGTCTTGCCGATCCCGGCCGGACCGATGACCGAGACGAGGCGGGCCCGCTTCTCCCGGTCGGTTGCGTGGAACAGGTCCTTGAGGAGCCGGAACTCCTCGTCCCGGCCGACGAAGGGGGCCTCGAAGGCATCGCTGCGGTTCCGGCCGCCCCGTTGGGCGACGACGCGGACGGCACGCCAGGCGGGGACCGGGCTCTGCTTGCCCTTGAGGGCCTGATCGCCGGCCGGCTCGAACACGATGGCTCGCGAGGCAGCTCGCTCGGTCGCCTCGCCGACCAGGACGGTCCCCGGTGCGGCCACGGATTGGAGCCGCGACGCGGTGTTCACGAGATCGCCGGCGACCATCCCCTGGTTCGTGGCCCCGATCGTGACCGCCGCCTCACCGGTGAGGACGCCGGCCCGGGCCTGGATCGCCCGGCCCCAGCGCCCGGACCGCGTCGATCAGCTCGAGACCGGCGCGAACCGCCCGCTCGGCGTCGTCCTCGTGCGCGGTGGGAGCACCCCAGACGGCCATCACCGCATCGCCGATGAACTTCTCGACGGTCCCGCCGTAGCGAGTGACCACTTCAGTGGCCAGGTCGAAGTAGCGGCTGAGGGTCTCGCGAACTTCCTCCGCGTCCCGCTCTGCGGCGAACGGCGTGAAGCCGACCAGGTCGGCGAACAGGACCGAGACGAGACGTCGCTCGGCGACCGGAGCCGTCGGGCCGTGCCCGGCGGGGACAGCTCGCGGGCCCGTGACGGCGGGCGCGGCCGTCGCGCCGCTGCCGCGAGCGGCGTCCCGCACGAACCGCAGAACTTGTGGCCCGGCGGGTTCGTCGCCCCGCACGCGGGGCACCCGGCGGACAGGCGGGCCCCGCACTCGCCGCAGAACCTCTGGTCGGCCGGATTCGCCGTTCCGCAACTCGAGCAGATCAAGGCGCTCGTTCCCTCGGTGGGGACGCCTCCCGAGAGCGTCTGCGCGAGAGAGTATCGGAAGAGCGCCCGAGGTGGGATACGGGGTCCCGCGGAGCGCGTGAACCCGTGTGGGAAGATGACCGGCGAGGAGGCGCAGATGGCGAACGTCCGCGTGTCAGTCGTGCAGGCGGCGCCCGTGGCATTCGACCGCGAGGCGACGCTGGAGCGGGTGGCGAGCCTGGCCCGCGACGCCGCCGCGACCGGGGCCCGGCTGGCGGTCTTCCCGGAGGCCTTCGTCTCGCGGCTACCCGAAGGGCGCCGACTTCGGAGTCCGCGTGGGCGGGCGCACCGCGGCGGGCCGCGAATGGTTCCGCCGCTACCACGAGAGCGCGGTCGACGTTCCCGGGCCCGGCCGTCGAGCGGCTCGGGGCGATCGCCCGCGAGAACGGCCTCCACCTCGTCATCGGCGTCATCGAGCGGGACGGCGGCACCCTCTACTGCACGGTCCTCTTCATCGGGCCGGACGGCGCCCTCCTCGGCAACCATCGCAAGCTGATGCCGACCGCGATGGAGCGGCTCATCTGGGGCTTCGGCGACGGCTCGACCCTGCCGGTCATCGCAGACGCCGCTCGGGCGGATCGGCGCCGTCATCTGCTGGGAGAACTACATGCCCCAGCTGCGGCTGGCGATGTACGGCCAGGGCGTCGAGCTCTACTGCGCCCCGACCGTCGACGACCGCGAGACGTGGCTGCCGACGATGCGCCACATCGCGCTCGAGGGCCGCTGCTTCGTCCTCTCGGCCAGCCAGTTCGCCCGGCGGTCCGACTACCCGGCCGACTACCCGGTCGACGCGGACGGCCCGATCGGCGGCCCGACCGGCGGCCCGACGCGGTGCTCATCGGCGGCGGCAGCGTGCATCGTCGATCCGCTGGGTCGCGTCCTGGCCGGCCCGGCCCGCGATGGCGAGGCGATCCTGACCGCCGACCTGGACCTCGACGAGGTCGTGCGAGGCGCGTTCGACCTCGACGTGGTGGGCCACTACGCGCGCCCCGACATCTTCCGGCTCACCGTCGACCGTCGCCCGAAGTCAGCGGTGGCCTGGGATGACGACGACGCGTTCAGCTGAGCGTCGCGCGGGCGATGGCGCCGGTCTCGGGCCCTGCCAGGGTGACCACTAGGCCATCGGGCGTCCAGATGCCTGAACGGCCGGCGGCCGAGGCGTAGCCCCCGCCGGTGGACCCGGCGAAGCTGGCCATCGCGACCCAGACGCGGTGGTCGGTGGCGACCCGACGGGCGCGCTCAGCCGGGATGGCCGCATCCTCCGTGGACTCCAGGAGCGCCCGCGCTGATCCCGCCAGGCCGCACGATGTCCGAGCCGGTCGCGACCTCCTCTGCGACAGTCTCGCTGGTCTGCCGCGCGTCCGGGCGATCGTCGCCGACCGTGAGGGCAGCGAGGCGAGCGCCACGGCCTGGCTCGAGGTGGCCTCGGTCGGCTATCTCCTGGGCCGGGCCTAGCTCCGTCAACCGTCTGCTGTGGACGGGAGCACCATCCGGGCGGCCAGGCGGGCGGCTCGAGCCACCGGGCAACCCCCAAGATCACCCCCGCTCGGCTCGGCCGGCGAGCTCCCGTTCGGATGGATCCGACCGATCGATCGGCCAGGCCTCAAGTCATCTGCCGTCCGGATCGGCATCGGGGCCGTCGACGTTGACGTTCTGCGGGCCGGTCCCAACGCGGACGACGAAGAACTCCGCCGGCTCGTCGGGGGCGGTGATCTCGCGATGCACCATCCGGGCGGGATTGAAGATGAAGTCCCCGGCCACCGCCGTCACCTGCTCGCGCCCGGTGGGACCGTATTCGATCGTCACCCTGCCGCGGAGAACGTAGATGTAGGAGTCGCGCGCTCCATGGTGGTGCCAGCCGCCCGCGAGTCCGGCGTCGGTCCGCACCCAGCCGACCCAGCGATCCTCATGGTCGAAGAGCTGTCGGCGGTCCATTCCGGGCGTGGGTGGCCCGGGTGGCGGGGCCCCCTCATCTGGCCGGACCACGATCGGTCGAGCTTGCTCCATTGGTGCTCTCCTCGCAGGTTGGCCTGGGCACCCTGCCCGACGCTCTGCCAGACGTCAAGACCGCGGACCTGTGCTGGTCCGGAACGCTACACCGTTCGCCCGACCGCTCTCGGGTTTCATACACAGGCCCTTAGTTCAGCCGGGTCCGGACGAGCCGGTCGAGGGCAGCCTGGTTCCAGGCGTTGAAGAAGTCGGCGTGGGCCGTGACGAGCGAGCCCGAGGAGAACGTGAGCCCCGAGACGTCGCTCAGCCGGTAGTGCACGCGCAGCGAGAGCCTCGGGATCGGCACCGGATGGGAGCTCGGGCAGACCCGGCCGACGCTGTAGGCGAGGTGGCTCTGGTGATCGGCTGAGTCGAGGTCCTTGCCGTTCCAGCAGTCGGGGAAGTTGATCACCAGGACGAGGTTCTGGCCGGTCGGGCAGACGATCGGCGTCGGGTAGCGCTGCTCGGAGCCCGAGCACTTCCAGTTCGTGATCTGCATCGACTGGGGGGCGGTGGCCTTGCTGTCGCCGGCGACCACCTCGAGGCCGGCCGGCGGCGCCACGATCGGACCGCGCTTGCCCGCCCGCAGGTAGTAGGCGTTGGCGAAGAGCGGCTGGACCTTCTGCCCGTTCTGGTAGAGGGCGGGCACCCAATAGGCCGCGGTGTCGGCCGGGCGGTCGCAGGTGGTGGAGCCGGCCCGCAGCGAGCGGTACGTCGAATCGGCCGACGTCGTGGTGTTGGCGAAGAAGTCATGGAGGTGCGAGTCGCCGCTCATGCCCGGATGGACGATCGGGTCGTCCGGCGCGGAATGGCTATAGCGGCACTGCGATCGGAAGAGCGTGCGACCGTCGTCCGGGCGTCCCTGCGGGTTCGCCGCGGCCACGGCGGGCGCGGCAATCGTGGCCAGGACGACCAGGGCCGCCAGCACGGCGATCGCCGTCAGCCCCCGGCGGGGAGCTTGCCGAGGGTCGGTGGGCGATGCCTGACCGGATCTAGCCGTGTCTCGGCCCGGAGCTGCTGGTGTCATCTTCGTCCTCCGTGACCCCCGCGTGGTGGGTCAGGATTTGGGCGGGCTGGTCAGCGGCCGACGGAGCCCAAGTAAGCGCCACGTAAGGCGCCTGACCGCGTGGCCCTGGCGCCACTTGCACTGGCGCGCGCTCGCGTCCTCGGGTCGCTCAGCCGACCGTGACGAAGATGCGGTGGTGGCCGCGGGCGCCGTCGGGAGCGGGTCGGTGACCTCGTCCGTCTGGACCTCGCCGGTGCCGTCGGTCGCCCGGACCTCGATGCTGTGCGCCCGGCCGTGGCCGACCAGGGCAGCGCCCACTGGACCCAGGTCGACTTCGGAGATCGGCCGGCTGATCTGGGCGGCCTGCCAGGCGCCGTCGTCGATGCGGACCTCGACCCGGTGATCCCGCGATCCGGGGCCCAGGCGACGCCGGCGACCTGGACGTCGCCCCGGCGGCGAGGTTGGCGCCGCTCCCCGGGGCGTCGATGCGCGACTGGGTCAGGATCGGCGCGTCCTTGGCCCAGCCGAGCGGCACCCAGTAGCCGTCGACCGCCTCGCGCGTCGTCAGCTCGATCGAGGCCAGCCACTTCGTGGCCGACACGTAGCCGTACAGCCCGGGCACGATGAGGCGGGCCGGGAAGCCGTGGGCGGCCGGCAGCGGCTCGCGGTTCATGCCGACCGCGATCATCGGCTCGCGCTCCGGGGCCATCGCCCACGACGTCGGGAAGCCGACCGTGAAGTCGTCGACCGAGCGCCCGACGATCTGGGTCGCGCCGGCCTGGACACCGGCCGCATCGAGGACGTCCTTGAGCCGCACGCCGGTCCACAGCGCGTTGCCCGACGAGGTTGTCCGCCGACCTTGTTGCTGACGCAGGCGATCGTCACGTACTGCTCGAAGAGGGGCATCGCCAGGAGCTCGTCGTAGGTGAAGCGTGAGCGGCTGGTCGACCATGCCCTTGACCTGCAGCTTCCACGTCTCGACGTCGACCTGGGGGACGAAGAGCGTGGTGTCGATGCGGTAGAAGTCGTCGTTGGGGACGACGAGCGGAGTCAGGCCGGGCACGGCGAGGGCCTGGTCGGCCGCCAGCGGCGGGACGGCCTCGAGCGGGCGTGGGGAGCCGCGAGGTGCTGACGACCCCCTCGACGGCCGGTCGATCGACGAGCAGCCGACCGACTCCCCCGGCGACGACGACGGCCCCCAGGGTGCCGGCGCTGGCGATGAGGAACCGCCGGCGTGACCAGTCGGGCGTTGGTCGGCGGGCCCCGGTCGTGGGCGGCCCGGATGCCCGGACGGCCGGGGCACCCCGGGGACCCCGGCGAGGGCACCCCGGAGGAGGCGTCTCCGGTCGGCTGATGCGACTCGCCGCATCGATGCGCCGACAGGCATCACCGGGGGAGGCAGGTCCCGGCCCCAGCCCCGGCCCGCGAGCGCCAGCAGGCCGCGGAGCACGATCAGCCCCACGGCCACCGCCAGGGCGGCGTTCACCAGCCCGAGCGGCCGCGACACCAGCGGCTGGCGCACGGCCGCGATCGCCGCCACGAGCCCGAAGCAGACGAAGACGGCCACGCCCATCGAGAAGCGCCGCGCGGCGAGGAGCCCGGCCACGGCCGCGATCGCGACAGCGGCGCCGACGATCAGGACGTTGAGGGCGAGCTTGTCGTTGGTCCCGAAGAGCCCGACCATGAGGTCCTTGGCGCCCGGCGGCTGGAAGCTGATGACCAGCGTCCCCATGGCGATGACGAGCGACGGGGCGTCGCGGACGAGCCCGGCGAACAGCTCGGCGACCGCCATCGCCGCACCCGCCGGCCAGCGCGCCCGACAGGGCCGCGGCCCACCAGGGGCCGGCCGCGCGAGCGGTTCCGGCCTCGAGGGCCACGTCTCCTGGCACCGATACGGGCGGTCGATCCGGATCCGCGGGGACGCTGAGGCGGGTCACCCGCGCACCCTACCACCGGACCGGGAATCGACCCCTGTGACAGGCGCCGCCGTCTCGTCGCCGCGCCGGCCAGCACCCCACCCGGGCCTCGCGCCGGGCCTCGCGCGGCACCACAGCCGGTCTTCTGCCAATTGTCCACCGGGCGGGCGTGAGCCGACGGGTTCCTGCCAGCGGCCCGTGCCATGACGCATTTGACGGAGCCCCTCGCACGTCTCCGAGGCCACTTCCTGCCACATGCCCACCAGGCGGGCGCACGTCTGCGAGTCCCTGCCACGCGCCCCGCTATGACGCATTTGGCAAAGCCCTCGACGTGGCCCCTGCACGAAACCGCCGTCAGCGCCCGGTCAGCACCTGGTCGGGGCCCACTCGTGCCCTCCTGGTGCACGTTTGGCAACGACGCGGTCAGCCGCGTCTTCCCTGACGCCATTCGGCGGGCGTGGGGGCGTCAAGGTCCAGTTGACCCCGCCCTGACAGGCCGTTCGGCATGGGACCCGGCTAGTACCATCGCGTGCCCAGAATCGCCCGATCGGACCAGGGCGGATCGGCCGGGGAGCCGCCTATTCTCCCGCAAAGCGACGGGGAAGTTGGGGTCGGCGGGTCGCCAACAGTACCAGTTCGAATCCGAAGCGCGGCGCCGCGCCGTTGGATCGTCGCCTCAAATCCCGAAGGCCGGACCTCGATGGCCCTGTCGGCAACAGAGGTCCGGCTTTGTACATCGCGCGGGGGACCAATCACCGTCAAACGGGGGGACTGAGGACTCCGCTGTCCGGTCCCAGCCGCACCGGCTCGATGCATCGCCTTCGGATCGTCGCTGCGATCCAGGTGCTCTTCCTGGTCGCGTATCTGCTCGCGCCCCTGTCGGTCGCGACGGCCGGCGCCGCTGCGAATGGGTCGGTCGAGCCGACCCCGATCGCCCCGAGCGTGGAGCCGAGCCCGACCGTCGAGCCGAGCCCGACCGACAGCCGAGCCCGGAGCCGACCCCCGAGCCGAGCCCGACCGTGGAGCCGAGCCCGACCGACAGCCCGAGCCCGGAGCCGACCCCCGAGCCGAGCCCGACCGTGGAGCCGAGCCCGACCGACAGCCCGAGCCCGGAGCCGACCCCCGAGCCGAGCCCGAGCGTCAGCCGAGCCCACCGCCGAGCCCGAGCGCGGAGCCGACCCCCGAGCCGACCCCCCACCCAGCCGTTCATCGTGACCTTCGTGGCCGGCACCTCGGCGGAGGACCAGGTGGCAGCCATCGAGGCGGCGGGCGCCACCGACGTCGATGCCATTCCGCAGCTGCGGATGCACAGCATCGAGGTCCCGGTCGGCGGGAACGTCATGACCGACCTGCTGGCCAACCCCGCCGTGGCCCGAGCCGATTCCGACCAGGCTCGCGAGACCGAAGCCGAGCCCAGCGACACGAGCTACCCCGACCAATGGTCGCTGCCGATGATCGGGTGGGACGAGGTCTACGGGAACGTCAACCCGACCGGGACCGCCGTCGTGGCCCTCCTGGACACCGGGGTCGACGCGTCCAACCCCGAGCTCGCCGGCCAGCTCGTCCCGGGCGCTTCCTTCCTCGACGGCTCGGATGGCGCCACCGACCCCAACGGCCATGGGACGTGGCTGGCCGGGATCATCGCCGCGGCGACTGACAACGGCGCGGGCATCGCCGGCGTCGGCTACGCGGGCGTCAAGGTCATGCCGGTCACCGTCCTCGATGCGAACGGGCTCGGCCAGGACAGCGACATCATCGCGGGCGTCGTGTGGGCCGTCGATCATGGCGCCGGCATCATCAACATGAGCTTCAGCAACCCGGGCTACTCGCCGGCCCTTCAGGCTGCCTTCGACTACGCCTGGGCCCACGATGTCATCCTCGTGGCGGCCGTGGGCAACGACGCCTCCAACGCCCCGACCTACCCGGCCGGCGATCGGGGCGTCATCGGCGTCAGCAACACCAACCAGGGCGACGAGCCTTCTGGGACGTCCAACTACGGCGCCGCCACCTTCCTCGGTGCGCCCGGCAACGACATCGTCACTATCGATCTCGGGGGCGGAACGGCCACCATCACCGGCACGTCCGCCTCGGCGGCCGAGGTCTCGGCCGCGGCGGCCCTCCTGCGGGCGGCGGACCCGGCGGCCAGCAACGGCGTCGTCGTCGGGCGCCTCGCCCGCAACGCCGACCCCGCTGGCACCGTCGACCAGACCGGCAACGGCCGCCTCAACCTCGCGCGCGCGATCTCCGATTCGGCGACGGACTACGTCCAGCCCAACGGGGCGGGTCCCCTGGGGAGTGGCGGCCCGTTCGTCGGGCCGTACACGGCGGCGGCCACGAAGAGGTGGCGCGGGTGCACCAATTCGTCGTGGACCACGGCAGCCAACTGGAGGACGGGCTCGTCCTGTTCGTCGGGAGCCACGACCCAGCCGGGGCCGAGCGACGACGTCACGATCGTCACGGGGACCGATCCCATCGTGACCGCCGACGTCGGGACGATCCAGAGCCTGACGATCAACGGCTCGCACGCCCTCACCATCGGCAGCGGAGGCGCGCTGACCGTCAGCGGCGACGTCAGCGTCAGCGGGACCCTGACGGTGGATGCCGGTTCGCTCACGGTCCTCGGCAACCTCACGATCACCAGCGGCGACACGCTCAACGTCATCAACGGCGGCCAGCTCACGGTCGGTGGCAACCTCACGATCAACGGCATCCTCGCCAGCAGCGACCCGGCCACGACCGTCACGTTCAACGGAGCGGGCGCCCAGACGATCGGTGGATCGGGGGCGATCGTCTTCGGGAGCATGACCGTCAACAAGGCGTCCGGCAGCCTGACCCTGACCAAGGACATCACCATCGGCAACGGCGTCGGGGGGACGCTGACGCTCCAGCAGGGCAACCTCACGACCGGTGCCTTCACGGCCATCGTGAGCTCGGGCGCGGCCGTCTCCCGGCCGGGTGGCAGCCCCGGCCACGTCGTCGGCAACCTCCGGATGCCCGTGGCGATCAGCGGGTCCAGCCAGGCCGTCACCTTCCCGATCGGGACGGCGACGGCGTACGCGCCGGCCACGGTGACCTTCGCGTCGGTGACCACGGTCGGCACGCTGACCGGGACGACGACGGCCGGCGACCACGCCAGCATTGGCACCTCGGGCATCGACCCGAGCCACAGCGTGAACCGCTACTGGACCCTGACGCCCGCCGGCGGGCTGGTCTTCACGACCTACAACGCGGCGTTCACCTTCGCGGCCGGCGACCTCGACGCCGGCACCAGCACGGCCGCCGGGGCGCTCGGCGTCAGGAAGTTCGCCGGCGGCACCTGGACGGCTCCTCCGGGCGGATCGACCAATACCGCCACCACTGCCACCGGCAGCGGGTTCACGGCCTTCAGCGACTTCGCGATCGGGAACATCGATGCGACGGCCCCGACGGTCACGAACGTCACCTCGTCGACGGCGGATGGCTCCTACGGAATCGGAGCAGCGGTCTCGGTCGAGGTGACCTTCAGTGAGCCGGTCAACGTCACCGGCACGCCGACGCTCATCGCTGGCCACGGGCACGCCGGCAACCACGGCGGTGAACTACGCCAGCGGCACCGGCACGGCCACGCTGACGTTCACCTACACGGTCGTCTCCGGCAACAGCTCCGCCGACCTCGACTATGCCTCGACGGGCGCGCTCGCCGGGACGATCAAGGACCTCGCCGGCAACGCCGCCGTCCTGACGCTCGCCGCACCCGGCGCCGCCGGCTCGCTTGGCGCCAACAAGGCCCTCGTCATCGATGGCGTCGTGCCGACCGTCACGGGCGTGACCTCGACCGTGCCCGACGGGACGTACGGGGCCGGGGCGGTCATCCCCATAACCGTCACCTTCACGGAGCCCGTCACGGTGACCGGCACCCCGCGGCTCAACCTCGCGACCGGCTCGCCCGGCACGACCGCCGTGTTCTACACGAGCGGAAGCGGCACAGCCACGCTGACGTTCACCTACACCGTGGCGGCAACGAACGACTCAGCCGACCTCCAGTACACCGCCACGAACGCCCTCGGCCTGAACGGGGGGACGATCCGGGACGCCGTCGTCAACAATGCCACCCTCACCCTGCCCGCCCTGGCCTCGGCGGCGTCGCTCGGGGGGAGCAAGAACATCGTCATCGTGGCGGGCGCGGCCTGGATGGGCGCCACGTCCACCGACTGGAACACCGGGAGCAACTGGAGCGGCGGCGTCGTGCCAGCCGCAGGCGTCGATGTCGTCATCCCCGACGTCGCCAACGATCCGGTTCACTCCGCGGGGTCGTCCACCGTCCGGAACCTCACCATCCTGGGGGGCGGGAGCCTCACCGTCAGTGGTGGCACCCTCAACGTCACCGCCAGCGGCAGCGGTGGCATCGCCACCGTCCAAGGCGGCGGCAGCTTGACCGTGAACGGCGGCACGCTGAGCATCAACTCGATCGCATCGCCAGCCGCCGACGAGCTCGTGAACGACGGCCTGGTGACCATCAGCTCCGGCAACCTGACGCTCGTCGACGACTTCGGCGGGACGGGCACGACCAACATGACCGGCGGCCAGCTCAGCATCGGGGGCGACTGGGGGCTCGCCAACGTCGCGGTCTTCAACGCCACGGGTGGCCTCGTGGAGTTCACGAACACGGGCGTGAAGAACGGGGCCGATTTCGATCCCACCACGGGCAGGAACCAGTTCTTCGATCTCACGGTCGACGCGGGCGTCAACCCCGGGTTCGACGACACCGGCGGCAGCAAGATCCTCGTTGCCGGGAGCTTCACCAACAACGGCAGCCCGACCTTCACCGGTGCCACGACCACGGTCACCTTCAACGGGACCGGCGCCCAGGTGGTGGGTGGGTCAACGGCGACGGGCTTCCGGAACCTCATCGTCGACAAGACGGCGGGCAGCCTCACGATCGTCCACGACACGACCATCGGCACGTCGTCGTCGAGCAGCGGCACGCTGACGCTCCAGCAAGGGAACCTCATGACCGGCGCGAACACCCTGATCGTCGCGGCGGGTGGCAGCGTCTCCCGGCCGGCCGGGACGCCAGGCCACGTCGTCGGCAACCTCCAGAAGCAGATCAACTCGACCGGCAGCGTGACCAGGACCTTCGAGGTCGGCACGGGGTCGGACTACACACCCGTCAGCGTCACCATCTCCGCCGCGGGCGGGGTGTCTTCGAACGGCTCGACGAACCTGACGGCCACCAGCACGGCCGGCGATCACCCCAGCCTGGCCACCTCCGGCATCGACCCGACGCGGCGCGTCGGCCGCCACTGGACGCTGACGAAGGGCGGCGCCTGGACCTTCACCAGCTACAGCGCCACCTTCACCTTCGTCGCCGCGGACGTCCTCGGCGGTGCGAACCCGAACGTCTTCGTGGTCAAGCGGTTCAGCGCCGGCGCGTGGAGCTCGACCACGACGGGGACTCGAACCGCGACGAGCACCCAGGCGACGGGGATCGCCTCGTTCAGCGACTTCGCCGTGGGCGAGCCCGACTCGACGCCCCCGACCGTCACCGACGTGACCTCGACGGCCGCCGATGGCACCTATGCGCTTGGGGCCGTGATCCCGATCACGGTCGCCTTCAGCGAGTCGGTCGTGGTCACCGGGACCCCACGGCTCACGCTCGAGACAGGGGCGAGCGACGCCACCGCCGACTACGCGAGTGGCTCGGGCACGAGCACGCTCACCTTCAGCTACACGGTCGCGGCCGGTCAGGCGTCCTCCGACCTGGACTACGTCTCCACCGCCGCACTCGCCCTCAACGGGGGGACCATCAAGGACCTCCTGGCCAACAGCGCGGTCCTGACCCTGGCGGCCCCCGGCGCAGCCGGGTCACTCGGCTCCAGCAAGGCGATCGTGATCGACGCGATCGCCCCGATCCCCGTCCTGAGCTCCGGGGCGCCCGACCCGACGAACGGTCTGATCGACGTCGCCGTCGCCTTCAGCGAGCCGGTCAGCGGCTTCGACCTCGGCGACATCAGCGTCGGCAACGGGAGCGCCGGCAGTTTCGCGGTGGTCGACGGGAGCCACTACACCTTCGACGTCATGGCTGCGGCCGACGGCCTGGTCACCGTCGACGTCGGAGCCGGGGCGGCCATCGACGCGGCCGGCAACCCCAGCACGGCGGCGACCCAGCTGGGCCGGACCTACGATGCCACCGCGCCGTCGGTCACCCTCGCCTCAGTCGTCGCGAGCCCGACCAACAGCGGCTCGATCCACGTCACGGCCACGGTCTCCGAGGCCGTCAACGACTTCACCGGCGCCGATGTCTGGGCGACCAACGCCAGCGTGGCCAACTTCAGCGGCTCGGCCACGAGCTACAGCTTCGACCTGGTCCCGACCGGCGCGGCGGTGAGCGTCGTCATCCCCGCCGGCGCGGTCCACGATGCGGCGATCAACGCGGGCTCGGCCTCGAACACCCTCGCCTGGACCTACGACGCCACGCCGCCGGCCGCCGCGATCGCCTTCCCGGCTGACGGCGGCCTCTACAACGCGGTGACGCTGGACCGATGCGGTCAGCGGCACCGCGATCGACACCGGCGGCGGCGGGCTCTCCGTGGTCGAGTACAGCGTCCAGCAGGGGACCGGCCTCTACTGGAACGGGCTGACCTTCGGCAGCGCCATCGAGTTCCTCAACACAGCGGGCGGCACGACGAGCTGGTCGGATCCGTTCCCCGACACGGACTTCCCGGCCGACGGGACCTACACCCTCCGCGCCTACGCGCTCGACGTCGCCGGCGAACCTCTCGCCCGCCGCCGTGGCGACCTTCACGATCGACCGGGCGGCCAGCGTCTCGGTCGACTCGGTCAGCGATCCCATCAACGCGGCCACCCTCGCGAGCGTCGTCGTCAGCGGCAGCGCCGACCCCGATATCGCGACGGTCGACGTCACGCTCACCGACGGGTCGGTCCTGCTCTCGAACGGCAGCGTGACCGTCAGCGCCGGGGCGTGGACCACCAGCTTCGACGCGACGACTCTCGCCGATGGTGTCGTCACGGCGACGGTGAGCGGCGTGGACGGCGCGGGCAATGGCGCCACCGACGCGAGGCTCGCGCTCAAGGACACCCTCGCCCCCACGGTCACCATCGACCAGGCGGTCGGCCAGGCCGACCCGACGAACACCAGCCCGGTCAGCTTCACGATCGTCTTTGGCGAGCCGGTCAGCGGCTTCGACGCGACCGACGTGACGATCGGGGGCACCGCGACCACCGGTGTCGCGGTCCTCACGGGTACCGGCCCGACCTACACCCTCGACGTCGCCGGTCACCGCCGACGGCACCGTCATCGCCACGGTGAACGGGGGGGCCGCGACCGATGCGGCCGGCAACGCCAGCTCGCCCTCCACCTCGAGCGACAACAGCGTCACCTACGACACCACGCCGCCGCCGAGCCCCGTCCTGGGCTCCGGTCGGCCCGACCTGACCGTGACGGGCATGAGCCCGACCTCGGTGGGGGGCGGGGCCCTGCGGATCCCGATCACCGTCATCGGCACGGGCTTCGACAGTGGTGCGACCGTGTCGATCTTCGAACGGCGGCGCGACTACCGTCCACTGGACGACTCTCATCGATGGCGGCCGCCTGGTCGCCAGCATCTCGGTCGCGCCGGACGCCCTGGTCGGGGCCCGCGACGTCACGATCACGAACTCGGACGGCCGACAAGCCACGCTGGTCGGCGCACTCGCGATCAATCTGGCTCCGTCGATCGCCTCGCTCGACCCGAGCTCGCGCGGCCAGGGCGCCGCGGACCAAGATGTCGCCATCGCAGGCTCCGACTGTCCGGCCGACTTCGTGAGCGGTGGCGGGGCGGTCTCGTTCTCGGGCGACGGCATCACCGTCAACTCGGTGACCTGCAACGTCTCGAGCGAGCTCGTCGTGAACATCTCGGTGGCGCCGGACGCCCGGTCGGTGCCCGCGACGTGACGATCACGAACCCAGACGGCGGACAGGTCACCCGGGCCGGCGCGTTCACGGTGGGCGGTCGCCCGACGCTGACCTCGCTGAGCCCCAGCTCGAGGAAGCAAGGCCTGTCGAACCAGACGATCACCCTGAGCGGATCGGGCTTCGTCGACGGCGCCACGGTGGAGTTCTCAGGCCCGGGGATCACAGTCCGCAAGGTGACGAGGGTCAGCTCGACGAGGATCACGCTGATCATCTCCCTGTCGACTCGGGCCCTCGTCGGCGCCCGAAGCGTGACGGTCCGGAACCCCGATGGCGGCTGGTCCACGCTCAGCGACGGCATCGTCGTGCGACCGATCTCGCGGACCGCCTGATAGAGGTTCGCGCGCCGCCCCGG
>CAVQIH010000012.1:0-268829 GCA_963712585.1 uncultured Chloroflexia bacterium | reverse complement strand
CGATTTCGGCGGAGTCGAGGCTCGCGGCATAGCGGAGTCCGACGAGGGTCCGATCCTCGGGCTTGAGCCGCGCGAGCACGTTGGTCATGTCAAGCACAGCCGGCGACGCATAGGGGTCGGGAGCCGCCACCCATGCCTCCGCGAACTCGAGGCGAATTGGCGCAGCGTGACGCTGCGACCGCAGGAGCTGACGCGCCTCATTCGCAGTGACCGAGAGCAGCCAGGCACGGATGCGTTCTGGATCTCGCAGGGTCCCGAGGCGGCTCCACGCGATTGCCCAGGCGGACTGCACTGCATCCTCGGTGAGCTCCCGGTTTCCGCCACAGACGAAGTAGGCGAGGCGGGCCATGTCGGCGTGGAACGACTCGACGAGGCGAGTGAAGGCAACCTTGTCGCCCGCGGCGGCGAGCGGGACGAGGGCGACGATCGCTGCGTCGACAGGCGTCCGCGGCTCGGCCCTCGTGGCGGCAAAGTCCCTCACGGCCATCGGGCGACCCGCGGGCGCGAAGAAGCGAGGGGCAAGGAACGAAGCAAAGCGCGCCATAGCCACGATGAGACCGCCGCCGCTTGCGGCAGTGCCGCGGGAACTCGTGAGGACCGACGCTTGGCGGGGCTCAGACGCACGGGCTCTCTCCCTGGGAGCCGATCGTCCAGAGATTGCCGTCGGGCCGACAGAGTCTTTCAGCCCGTTCGCGGCGACTGCGAGCGCCGCCGTCATGCCGCCCTCCGCCATGGTCATGGGCGCGCGGGCGGGCACACTTGATGGCGCCGCGATCGGAGGACGCCGCGCCCGACGCCCAGCCGTTCGGGATGTCGCGCCACCACCATGCGCCCCTCCGACTGAGGTTTCGCTTGTGAGATGCAGGCGCACCTCGATCTGTCCCGCGCCGGGCGGACGCTCACCCGAGCCGGCGACCAGGCAGTCCGGCCTTAACCCGATGGCTTCCCCGGCCACTCGACCCCCCGCCAGGGGTCGTAGTCGGGGTCGAGCACCTCCTGATGAGGCCGATCCGCCTCCGGCACGTTCGAGAGGTTCACCCGGATGCGGGTCCAGGTCGTCGAGCGGCCGCGCATCGAATCCACCAGCACGTCGGCCTCTCGCAGGTGCGGGACGACCCTAGGATGGCGAGCCTTCCAGCGCTCGAGGCCTGCCAGGGCGTCCTCCTTCTTCGCGGCCCGGGCGATCTCGATCACGGGAATGCTAGTGCGGCGCCGGCCGGTTGGAGTCGGACGGCTGCCGGTCAAGGCACCGCGTTCCTCTGCGGCACGCGCGAAGCGTCGCTCCATGGCCGCGCGGGCCTTGTCGCGCCGGGCCTCCGCTTCGAGCGTGTTGTAGTCCTCGGTCGGCCGGCGCTGTCGCGACGGTTGGACTCGCGGCGGTTCTCCCTCTCCCTTCCGGTACTGCGGCGGCCAGGGAGCGTCACCGAGCCCCTCGGCCTCGTGACGGACGGAGGTCTCCAGGAGGGCCTCGAGCGAGCCGACTGCGTCGTCGATCCCGTCGCCCGGGTCGCCGATCCGGGCGAACCGGGCAGGCACGGTCGCCAGCGTGAACGCCTCGGGCTCGGCCGTCGCGAGCTCGTCCCAGGTCACCGGTGTCGAGACGCGTCCGTCCGGCGTCGGCCGGACGGAGTAGGCAGAGGCGACGGTGCGGTCCTTGGCGTTCTGGTTGTAGTCGAGGAAGACGCCGTGGCGCTCCTCCTTCCACCACTTGCTGGTGGCGAGGTGGGGGACCCGCCGCTCCACCTCGCGGGCCAAGGCGAGGGCCGCGCGCCGGACCTCCGGAAACGTCCAGCGGCGTTCGATGCGGACGTTGACGTGGATCCCCCGCGAGCCGGAGGTCTTCGGCCAGCCCACCAGCCCGTGCGCTTCGAGGACCTCGCGGGCCGCCAGGGCGACGGCCCGAATCTGGGGCCAGGCGACGCCGGGCATGGGATCGAGGTCCACCCGCAGCTCGTCGGGGTGGTCGAGGTCATCGGCACGAACCGGATGTGGATTGAGGTCGATGCAGCCGAGGTTGATCACCCAGGCGAGCTGTGCCGCGTCCCGCACCACGATCTCGTCGGCTGTTCGCCCGGAGGGGAACGAGAGCTCGACCGTCTCGGTCCATTCCGGGCGCTTTTCGGGGGCGCGCTTCTGGAAGAAGAAGTCGCCGTCGGCACCGCCGGGGAAGCGCTTGAGGGCCATCGGCCGGCCGGAGACGCCGCGGAGTGCCCCGTCGGCGACCGCGAGGTAGTACCTGACCAGGTCCAGTTTGGTGTGACCCGTCGCCGGGAAGAAGACCTTGCCCGGATTGGTGATCGTGACCTCGCGGCCGCCGATCTCGAGGGTCTCGCCGGGCTCCGTCATTGCGGAACGATACGACGATGGGCCACCAGGGCGCCGGGCGGCGTCTCAACCCGGGTGGCGCTCGGGAAGCCAGGAGGTGCGGCCCTCCGCGAGTGCCCGGGACCGATTCTGGTTTCCGCGCCGAAACAGAGCCGGATTCTGCTGCTTATGACGGTGGCCCTTGGTATGGAACCCGCGAGCCGAGAAGAGCGTGGGGGCTCGCCGCCGGGCGAACGCTGTCGAGGCCCGCGTCAAGCTTCGCGATCGGCCCACGAACGGGCCGTGATCGGCGGCGATGGGACCCCGGCGAGCCAGGTCGAGCGATCCGGCGTCCGCCTCTCCATAACAAGGAACACAGGCATACGCCGCAATTCCCACGCGCAGGACATCAGGCGCTGCCGGGCCTCGGGTTCCCCGCGTGTGCTCGTATTGCGTCCGGAGCCGAGGTGTCGCCCGGACTACAGGGCTCCGCCGGCAGCGTGCGGCGCCGTCGGGTCGCCGCCCTCGCCGTCACTCTGACGGGCCAGGTACTGCTCGACCAGGAGGATGCTCGACGCGCCAGCCCGTTCAACGGTGCGCAGGAGGCCGGTCATGCTGGAGGTCTCCTCGAGCTGCTCCTTGAGGAACCAGGCCATGAACTGCTCGCCGACGAGGTTGCCCTCCTCGCGAGCGATCGCCGCCAGCCTGCTGATCTGCTCGGTGACGCGCTGCTCCTGGGCGAGGGCGAGGGCAACGGGCTCGATCGGGTCGGCGAAGCCGGTCCTGGGGGCGGCGACGCCCGGGACCACGACCGCTTCCCCCGCGTCCAGGAGGTACTGGACCAGCATCATGGCGTGGTTGCGCTCCTCGACCGCCTGACGATAGAAGTGAGCGGCAAGCTGCGGCAGGGTCTCGGCGTCGTAGTACACGGCGACGGCGACGTACTGTTGTGAGGCGGCGAACTCGTGGCCGATCTGCTCATTGAGGGCGTCGGTGAACCGCGACATGGGGTCCTCCCGGTGCGTCGACATGGGTCCTGCGCGGCCGTCCGCCGGGGCCCGGGGCTGTTGCCCTCACCATACAACGCCCGGACGATCGCGCCCCGCCGCGGGATCGCCCGCCCGCGCAGGACGCGCGACCCCCACGACCCCGGACCTGCTCAGCCGCGACGCTCCCAGAGCTGGCGGGTCAGGAGTGCCTGGCCCACGTGCTCGCGACTGTGGCTGGTGACGTGGAGCAGCCAGCCGATGCCGGGGCGCGATGCTCGGTTGGGAGGCGTCACCAGCTCCGCGAGGGCCTCGGGCCGGATCCGATCGAGGTAGCCGTCCACCTCGGCCTCCAGCCCGTCGATGAGGCTTGCCAGCTCGCCGGCGTCCCCGGCAGTGATCCGGAACTGGGCCTCGCGGTCGCGATCCAGCTCGATCCCCGCGACAGCGGCGACGAGGAACCGCTCCGCGTCGAGGGGATGGGCCACCAGCGCGGCGATCGAGTTGGCGTCCTCGGCCGGCCGCCAGTTCAGCGCCTCCGCGTCGAGCCCGGCTACCACGGTGCGCATCCCCGCGTGACACTCGTGGAGCATTCGGCGAACCTCCTCGAGCACTGTCTGCCCAAGGCGTCGCGCCGTCGCGGGTGGGCCCGCGAGACCCCGGAGCCCATCGCTAGCTCCCGGACCGGGCGGCCGCCCGGATCTGAGCAGCGTGGTCATGGCCGTGGCTGGCGTAGATCTCGAGCCAACGCTCGACCGAGTAGGGGCCGCTCTCGCTGTGCGTCCCGGTCCGGGCCCACTCCGCCTCGGTGAGGCGGTCGAGGAGGTCGGCCGTGCTTGCCCGAGAGGCTCGCAGGGCGTCGAGGGACGGGCCGATCGGCCGCTCGTAGTGGAGGCGACGGGCGAACTCAGCTTCGTCGTAGCCGACGATGACGGGCCGGTCCTCGGCCACGAGGCGCCGCAGCCGGATCGCCGAGGTCATCTCGCTGTCGGCGAGGTGGTGGACGATCTGGCGGGCCGACCAGCCGCCGTCGGTCGGCCTGGTGTCGAGCTCGGCATCGGTCAGTCCTTCGACTGCTTCGGCCACCGCCCGGTACCCGTCCCGGTAGCGCTCCACGAGCGTCCGTCGCGTCGCTGCATCCATGGGATTCCCTCCGTGTCTGACAGTGCCTGGGATAGTACCGGCAACCACCCGGGCAATCACCGGCCGGTCGATCGGCCGCCCCCATCCCGGCGGGGGAGGCGAGTAGCGGCCGACTACAATCCCGATCAGTGAGCCGGTCTCCGAGCGGATGGGATGTCAGCAGCCCGGTGCAGGCCGAGATCTTCGTCCTTTGGCTCAACGGTGACCACGTCGAGTTGACCGGGCCGTGCGGTGCTGCCCCGTGGATCGTCGAGCTTGGTGCGACAGAACATCCGGTTGATGTCGTCGATCGGATCGTCCGGGACGTGGTCGGGTCTCCGCGGCTCGTGCATTCGACGTCGTGGCGACGGGACCGCGATGCGGTGATCCTGAGCTTCGTCGCGGTCATCGATGCGATGGACGTGGGCAGGATGGAGAGCGTCCCGATCGGTCGGGCGGAGCTGGCGCGCTCCGAGGCCACCGCTGCGCCGCGGACCATCGCCGCCACCCAGGTGGTCGAGCACGGCCTTCGCCATCTCGCCTGGCTCGTGGGCGATGATCCAGTCGTCGCAGCCGAGCTGTCGGGGCGGTGGCGCGACGCGCTCAGCCCATACCTGCCTGAGCCGTTTCGCAATCTCGGCTAGCGAGGCGGAGGAGAGATGGGACAGCAACCACGGCGATTGCGCTGCGCCTGCGGGTGGGAAGCGGTCGGCTCCGAGGAGGAGCTCGTCATCGCTGCCCGGAGCACGGCCAACGGGTCCACAACATGCTTGCCACCCGGGCGGAGGTCCTCACCATGATCCTGCCTCTCGACCCGGCCCCCGAGCGACCCACCCCCAAGGCGCCCGGTCAGGACTGAAGTTGGGAAGGGCCGCTCGGGTGAAACCAGCGAACGGAACCGATGCCGCCGGAGCGGTGTAGATAGCCCGATAGCCGGTCATCGACGTCGACCGGCCCCGGGAGATAGCCATGAACCGTCGCCGCGTCGGCTCGACTCCTGGTGGCCTCGCCGGGCTCGTCGGATCCGTTCTCATCCTCGCCTCGTGCACGGGCGCGAGCGCCCGCCGGCGCCTCCAGCTCTCCGGTCGTGGCCACGGCACCATCCGAAACGCCGACGCCGTCCCCGGGCGCTGAGACCCAGTCACCGGACCCCATCGAGGACCTGCTCGTCGTGCGAGACGGCGAGGGGGCCGGGTCCGACGGCTATGCCGTCATCGAGGTACGTACGGGCCGGATCCTGTTCACGCTTCCCCAGGGCGCGATCTCCGGCGACTGGCACACGCTCGTCGGCGTCGGGGCCGGTGCCGCTGCGACGACCGTTCGGGTCGCGGAGGCAGAGGGCGGGTCGCTGCGCCGCAACATCCAGGTCTCGGGTGCCTGGCGCCTCCCGACGATCGGGATCGCTCGGACTCCAGGGGGCCTTTCCGAGGATGGGAGAACGCTCATCCTCGAAGAGGCGGCGCCCACCGGTGGATCGACCGCAAGCGCCGAAACGCGGTTCGCGATCGTGACGACCGACGGATCGGCGGACCCGCGGATGGTAACCCTCAAGGGCTCGTTCGATTACGATGCGCTCTCCCCGGACGGCGGCTGGCTCTATCTCATCGAGCACCTCGCGGGGGGCGATCCGACCCACTACGCCGTTCGGCGGTTGGACGTCGCGAGCGGCCGACTAGAGGACGGATCGATCGTCGACAAGCGCAACGTCGACGAGGTCATGAGCGGTTACGCGGTGACCCAGCTCACGGGCCGCCTCGGCTGGGTCTACACGCTCTATCGCGGCCACGACGGCGCCTTTGTCCATGCGCTCAGCACGTACGACGGGGTCGCCTTCTGCATCGATCTGCCGGACACGACGGGCTCGGACGAGACGACGGTCGCCGGCTGGGGCCTGGCGCTCAGCCCCACCCGCGACGAGCTGTTCGCGGCCAACGGCACCCTAGGAGTCATGAACGACATCGATCTGTCGACCTTCAGCGTCAGCCGGACCTCGACCCTGGCCGCGGCCCCGTCGATCGAGCTCACCAAGTTCGAATCGGCAGAGCCGGCCGGCGGGGGGCTTGGCCTGAGCCAGGACGGCGCGACGCTCTACGTCCTCGGCCGGCATGGGGTGATGGTCGTCCGGGCGTCCGATATCGTGACCATCGGCCATCTCGGGGGCAACGGTACGTACCTGAGCGTCGCGGTCGGATCGGGCGGCGCGGTCTACGCGATCCGAGACGACGGGCGGGCGGTCATCGTGGGCAAGGACAGCGAGCCGAGCCTGGTCATCGCCGGCGACCACTACGCCAGTATCGCCGCGGTCGTCCCGATGCGCTGACGCACCGATCCGGAGGACCTCCCGCGAGCTTCTCGGCCTGCGCCTTGAACCTCCGGGACGAGCGTCATCCGCCCTCTGCGACTCTCCTGTGCATGTCGTTGATCAGCGCCCCGAGCGCGCCCGCGGAGCGGGTCGGGGGCGGTAGCTCGCGGGCATCTCGTTCGCAACCGGCTGGATGGCCGCAGGCGTGGACTGCTCGACTAGCCTTGGCGCTCAATGTGCGATGGACGTGACCGGTCCTGTCGTGGGAGCAGCCGGCCCGCTAGCAGGGATTGGAAGGACCCTTCGCCTCATCGGCCAGGACACGAAGATCGCAATCGACTTGACGTCCCAGTTCATGGCCTTGCCTTTCACCGTCGTCGGCCAGATCCTCTCCCTCCTTCCGTAGAATGCGATCGGAACGTATCGACATGCCTGTTCCTGTCGCCACCCCGTCTTCTGTCTGGTCGATCGGCCTACTCCTGGTCGGCGTCTATCTTCCGCTGGCTAGTGGCCGGAGTCCTCATTGGCGTCGCAGGTGGTGTGGGTTTCTTCATTGCGCCCCCGTCTGTCCGCTCTTTCCTGATCCTCGCCGTGACGGTCCTATGTGTGGGAGCAGGCGCGATGGCTACGTATGCGAGTGTTCGGGGAGCGCGTGCAGCCTCACGGGAGCGCAATGCTGGGTACACAACGACATACGGAGACCATCCCCAACTCTGGCAGCTTGACCCAACGACCGGAGAGGTGCTCCGCCAGCCCGGCGAGCGAAGGGCGACGCGCCCACGGAGCGAGGGCGGTGGCTGAGAACGCTCGACGGCCTCCTCGGCTCACGACCTAGCCCGCGGGCATGGGAGAAGCGTGCACCCGTGAACGCTTTCCAGAACTTGCGGCATGAGATCAGCCCGAATTCACTCCTGGTACCAGCAGGCTGTGGACTGGGGCGAGTATTGGCTCAACGCGAGCGGAATGCCCCAGCCATGAGCGATCCCAATCTGCGGGTGCTTCGCACCTCACGTAAGCCCCTACGGGCGGGGGATGTCTTTACGATGGTGCGGCCGACTGGCGCTTCTGGCGCGTCGGGCTTCTCAGGTCCAGTCGTTACCCTGTTCTCTCGGACGCGGCGTACACGTCCGACCACCCATAGCCGCAGGAGACGCGCGCGATGACGCTACTGGTGATCCTCGGCGCGGGTGCGTCCCACGACATCGTCCCTGCCGCCAACTCGGGGACGGAGCCCCCGCTCACCAGTGACATCTTCACCCGGTTCGGCGCGGCGCTTGGGACCTACCCGGGTGCCACAGAGGCGTGGAACAAGATGCTCCACGGACTCGGCACCGAAGGTCAGACGGTCGAGACTCAACTTCAGCGGCTACGGGACGAGTCACATCAGTACGACCCATTGAAGCGACAGCTGCTGGCCGTCCAGTTCTTCCTGCAAGACGTCTTCGGCAGGGTTAGCTCCGACTGGACAAAAGACAACTACCCCGGGCAGGTGAACAACCTGCGGTATCTGGTTGGAGAGTTAGAGAGGTGGCACGCCAACACGGGCGACCGCATCCTCTTATGTGACCTTCAACTACGACACGCTGCTAGAGGACGCCCTCAGTCGCGAGCTTCGAATGGGCTTCGAGAACGATCGAGCGCTATCTCGGCGATGGACGCTCGGTCATCAAGGTTCACGGGTCGTGGAACTGGAAGCGCGTAGCCGCTGGTCAGCTCCCGAAGTTGGAAGGCGAAGGCCCGTACTACAAGGCCGTCATCGAGGCCGTCCTCCGCTCACCCCAACGCCCGTCTATCACGTGATAGCGAATGCGCAGCAGGTGGACCTCGACGGCTCGGTGCTGCTTCCCGCGGTGGCCATTCCAGTGGTGCGCAAGGACGCGAGCGAGTTCCAACTGTCCGCGTGAACACATGGAGGCGCCTGCAGGATTGGCTGAAGGACGTGAGTGCAACGATCGTCTGTTGGCTCGCACGGTGCAGAAGAGCATTTCCTGAGGGAGCTGACGACGAACCTCAAAGCCGGCTTCGCCGCTCACCATCGTGGGACAAGCCCACAACAGGACGCGGACCTTAACGTGCGTCTAGAGGCCGTCGGCGCATCGGACCTCGAATGGGTGAAGGCGGTCAAGGTGTTCGGGAAGTGCCGTGAAGTATCGGACCGGTTTCAGCCGCTTCACCCGCGACAACTTCGACGAATGGGTCGCCGCTCTGCCGCACTAGGGATCGCCTACTTGTATCGAGCGGCCATCGCGGCGGCCGCCTCGAACGAGACGCCCAGCCGCGCGGCCTTCTCGCGGATGTATCGCTCCCGGCGTCGGGCCGGACTCTTGGAGGGCGGGACGGACTTGCGCTTGCGCGGCAGGCCGTGCTCTTCGCGCCAGCGCTCGCTCGTGTGCAGGTAGTCGTCCCAGCGTGCCAGCGCGGCGCCGGGGTCAGCTCGGAGCGGCCATCGCGGCTGATGGCGCCGGCAGACGCCTTCGTTCGAGCCGTCTGCTCAGCCTTCGTGAGTGGTCGTGCGAGTCCCATCAGGGTGCTCCGCCGTCGCACGATGCCCTGCCGCCGTGATGCTCTATGCGTCGACTGTAACCGGCGCCTCGCGAACAGGTGGTCCCGTTCGGGGGTCCGCACCGCCTGTGTTCGAGAGCAGCGTGTCTCGCTGAGCCACGAATGAGTGGGGTTGGAGCCGACACTCGGATTTGAACCGAGGACCTGCTGTTTACGAAACAGCTGCTCTACCGCTGAGCTATGTCGGCGCGAGGGCGAGTATAGGCGATGCT
This sequence comes from uncultured Chloroflexia bacterium, assembly GCA_963712585.1. Taxonomy (GTDB): domain Bacteria; phylum Chloroflexota; class Limnocylindria; order Limnocylindrales; family CSP1-4; genus CAVQIH01. Next base: position 259,341 of record CAVQIH010000012.1, on the reverse strand, counting down.
TGCGGGCATGAGCTCTTCGTGACTCGATGGCAGGGAGGCATGACGAATGAACTCGCACATCGGCGTCGTCACGCTCGGGGTCAGGGACCTGAACCGCGCGAAGCAGTTCTACAGCGAGGGTCTCGGCTGGCCCATCCTGGTCGACCAGGGCCACTTTGTGTCCTTCAGCCCCGGCCCCGGCTCGTCAACAGTGGCGCTCTACCCATGGGACGTGCTGGCCGACGATGCCGGCGTGCCCCCCGACGGCAGCGGCTTCCACGGCATCACGCTCTCCTACATCGTCCGCTCCGACGATCGCGTCGATGCTGTGCTGGCTGAAGCCGAACGCGCCAGCGGGGAGATCGTCAAGCCTGCCCAACGTGCACAGTGGGGTGGCTACTTCGGCTACTTCGCGGATCGAGACGGTTATCTCTGGAAGGTCGTGGTAGGCGCCGGGGAACAGCCGTACTCCGAATAGGCCGACCCTCGTCGTCGCCTGGCCCTGGGGGGCCCGCTAGCCGCACTGGGTGCAGCGGAGGCTACGAGGGACGGGTCCGAGGGTTCGCGGCCCGTCGGGCGAGGAGGCCTGCGGCGGCGAGGGCGAGGGCCGATCCGAGCGCGAGCGCGCCGGCCCCGAGCATGCCCAGGCCGATGCCGTGGCTGACCGAGATGAAGCCGATGACCGGCGGATAGACGAGACCGCCGACGACGGCCGCGGTGGTCAGCACGCCGCTGACAGCGCCCGAGCGACCGGGATGCAGGTTTCCGCCGATGGCCATGATCATCGGGTAGATGGGGCCCTCGGCGAGCCCGGCCAGCGCGAAGAGCGCGATCGAGACGGGCAGCCACGGGACGGCGATGGCCAGGACGAGCGCGGCTCCGGCGCCGAGGGCGCACAGGGTCGCGAATCGGACTGGCTCGAATCGGTCGGCGGTCCGTGCTGCCAGCAGCCGGCCGAGGGCGAGCCCGCCCCAGAAGAGCGACAGGCTCGCGGTGGCGACGCTCAGCGGCGCGGAGCCGAGGAACCGGACGAGCCAGTTCGAGACGCCCACCTCGGAGGCGACGTAGCAGGCGATCCCGATGCCGAGCATGACCAGGGGGGCGGTCAGGAGCCGGGCCGCCGCCGTGGGCGCTCCGGGGGCTCGCCGGCCCTGGTGGCGACCGGATGGCATCTCGGTTGCCGCGAGCGACAGGGCGACCGCGATCGACCAGCCGCTGGTCACGAGCAGGATAGCCTGCCACGGCAGCCCGAGCCCCACCAGCGCGCCGACCATGAGCGGCGCGGTGAGCGCCCCGACGCTGAAGAACAGGTGGAGCTGGTTGAGGGCGCCGCCAGGACGATCGGAATGGAGGTCCAGGAATAGACCGTTGATCCCGCCGTCGATCCCGCCGCCGCCCAGGCCGACGGGGAAGCCGGCCAGCAGGAAGATCGTCCAGCCCGGCGCGAGTGCCTGGAGGCCGAGCCCAATGCCGAGCGACGCCGCGGCCAGGGGCAGCACCCTGCGACGGCCGAAACGCTCGACCAGCAGTCCACCGGCCATGCCGCCGATCGCGTACGACAGGGCGCCCACGAAGTAGAAGACACCCAGGCCGGCGTCGGACTGGACGAAGTCGCGCTCGATGTCCCGGATGAGCGACGGCACGAGCAGGCCGCTCCAGCCGATGAGGACGAAGCCCGTGTAGCCGATCAGTGCCGGTCGGCGTCGGTCAGATCGAGCGGCCGGGCGGCCGAGGGCCGGGGGCGCGTGAGCCTCGGGGGTGCTCATCGGGACTCGTTGGCTGTCGTGGTCACCCTCCGGAACGCGCGTCGAAGGAGCCCTGGACGGAGGCGGGAACAGCGGCAAGTGTAGCCGCCGGAGCCCGGCGGAAGAGCCCCCGGAGCGCGCGCCCTGCCTCGACCGACACCGCCAGGAGTCGTCGAGCCGGCATCGACAAACGGCGATGAAGCGCGGCTGCGGGACGGGCCTTGGAGCATCATGGTCCGCTGAGACGACTGCCGGCGTGATGCCTGCGCCGGCCGTCGACATCGTCGAGGGTGCGATGCGCAGGATCCTGCTCTGGATGGCCCGCAACCGCTGGTTGCGAGCGCGTGTTCCGCGGCTTCGGTTCGTCAGGCGGGCGGTTCGTCGGTTCATGCCCGGCGAAGATGCCGAAGCTGCGCTCCAGGCCGCGACGGGCTTCCAGGCCGCAGGCATCGGCGTGCTCTTCACGAGACTCGGCGAGGACCTCACCCGCATCGACGAGGCGGACGCCGTAGCCGAGCACTACCTCTGGCTGATCGACGCGATCCGGGACCGGGAGTTGGTCGGCGAGGCGTCCGTGAAACCGACCCAGCTGGGGCTCAACCTCGACCCGGAGCGGGCCCTCGCCAACATGGAACGGCTGGCCGACCGGGCAGCCGCGGCGGGGCGGAGCGTCTGGATCGACATGGAGGCGAGCGCCTACACGGAGCCGACGATCGCCCTGTATGAGCGGCTCCGGCCCGGCCACCCGAACACCGGCCTCTGCCTCCAGGCCTACTTGCGCCGGAGCGCCGCCGACGTCCAGCGGCTGCTCCCACTGGAGCCGCAGATCCGACTCGTGAAGGGGGCCTACGCCGAACCGGCCTCGATCGCCTACCAAGCTCGCCACGACGTCGACGCGAACTTCCTGGCGCTGTCGGTGTCGATGCTGGAGGCCATCCGCGCCGGGCGGAAGCTGCGCCTGGGCCTGGGCACCCACGACGTCCGTCTGATCGAGCAGGTCGCCGAGCATGCCCGGGCACTGGGCCTGCCCAAGACCGCCTTCGAAGTCCAGATGCTCTATGGCATCCGGGTCGATCAGCAGCGGCGACTCGCCAGCGAGGGCTACGTGGTGAACGATCTGATCGCCTACGGCGACGCCTGGTACGCCTGGTACCTGCGACGCCTTGCCGAACGGCCGGCGAATGTCCTCTTCGCCCTCCGCCAGCTGATTCCCTAGGTGCCGACCTCTTCGAAGGTTCGGATCGGGTGGCCACGTCGGGGTCCCAACTAGCGTTCCTGGATCTGGCGCCGTACTGCCGCCAGCAGTAGGTGGCGACCTTCCGGCGGCGCCCGAACATGCGCACCGGGCCCTGGGCGTGCCCGTGTCCTCAGGAGCCCGGACGTCGAGCTCGGGAATGCTCCGTCCACGGGCAAACCCGGCGGGTCTAGGGTGGCGAGCCATGCCTCGGGGGCCCTTTTCGCACGGCGAGCGGTGAGAGAGGACTCCGCGTACTGCTGGGGGCAGTAACGGGAGCGAAGTCGGCTCGCTCCGACGGAATGGTTGCATGGGCCGACCGCTATGCGGCATACTCCCGGTCATGCGCCGCATCTTCTCGACTGAATCGAAGAAGAAGCTCTGGCGGCCCTGCCGGGAGGCACGGGCCCTGGGGCTCTGACGGCGCGCGAGACGACGACCGAACGGGGCCACCGGGCACGGAGGCTCCAGGGGCCGCGGACACCACGAGGTGACCGCGGCCTTTCGATTCGTCCCTGACGATCCGGAGACTCCGAAGCCGCCGGCCCCGCCCAGAGCGGGAGCGAGGTACGGAGATGGGAACGATCATCCTGGGGGACGGCGGCATGGGCCGCGCGATCGCGGCCGCGCTCGCGGAGCGGGGCGAGCCGGTCGTGAGGATCCTGGGCCGGCCCTCTGCCGATCGCCACGACCCGGCCGACCTCGCCGGTGTCGACCTCGTCTTCGAGGCGTCGCGTGGCCCCGCCGTGGCGGCGAACGTGGCGGCCGCCCTGGCCGCCGGTTGCCGCCGCTTCGTCATCGCCACCACCGGCTGGGAGGCCGCCTACGGCGCCGTCGACGACGTCCTGCGCGACCACGGCGCGGCCGCCGTGGCGGCCCCCAACTTCAGCCTCGGGGTGGCCCTCTTCGGGCGGCTGGTCGACGCGGCGACCGCGCTCTTCGGGCCGCTCGAGGCCTTCGATCCGTATCTCCTGGAGTGGCACCGCCGGACGAAAGCCGACCGGCCCTCCGGCACCGCCAAGGAGCTCTCGCGCCGCATCCTCGCGGCGCACCCCAGGAAGCGCCGGATCGCCGATCCCGGTCGCGACGGGCCGCCGGCACCCGACGAGCTCGAGGTGTCCGTCGTGCGCGCGGGAGCCTCGCCGGGGATGCACCTCGTGGGATTCGACGCGCCCGGTGAGACGGTCGAGCTGCGGCTGACGGCCCGGGACCGCTCCGCCTACGCGGCGGGCGCGCTGGCGGCGGCGGACTGGCTTGCGCGGGAGCCGCGGGCGCCGGGCCTGCACACGTTCGAGCCGGTGGTGGCCGAGCTGCTCGACCGCTCGGGACCTCGGGCTCGCCGAGCCCATCCCGCTCCCGGTCTGACCTCCGACGCACCCTCCGTCCACGACAGAGAACGAAGGAGAACTCCGATGACCCCGATCCTCCGTGACGGTCGCCGCCGATCGGCCCGTCCTCCAGGGTGCCTTCACCGCCCTGGTCAGCCCGTTCACGCCCGACGGCGAGCTCGACGAGACGACCTTTCGCGAGCTCGTCCGCTGGCAGGTCCTGGCCGGCATCGACGGCCTCGTGCCCTGCGGCACGACCGGCGAGGCGCCGACGCTCACCCAGCCCGAGCGCGAGCGGCTCATCGGGCTGACCGTCGAGACGGTCGCCGAGCGCGCCTCGCGGGACCGGGTGACGGTCGTCGCCGGGACGGGCACCAACGACACCGCAGCCACGATCCGGGCGACGCGGCGCGCGGCCGCCCTGGGCGCCGACGCGGCTCTCGTCGTCGCTCCCTACTACAACCGGCCCGACCAGCGGATGCTGGAGGCTCACTTCCGGGCCGTCGCCGACGAGGGCGACCTGCCGGTCGTCGTCTACAACGTCCCGTCGCGCACGGGCACGAACGTCGAGGCGGCCACGTTCCTGCGGCTGGCCGAGCATCCTCGGATCGTCGCGGTCAAGGAGGCGTCCGGGAACCTCGAGCAGATCGCCACCATCTGCCGCGAGCGGCCGCGGGACGTCGCGGTCCTCGCGGGCGACGACGCCTGGACGCTGGCCGTCCTCGCGATGGGCGGAGATGGGGTCGTCTCGGTCGCCTCGAACGAGATCCCCGCTGAGATGGCCTCGCTCTGGGCGGCCGCCCGGGCGGGCGACTGGGACGTGGCGCGCCGGATCCACGAACGCTGGCTGCCGCTCTTCCTGGGCAACTTCCGAGGCGGGCCCGAACCCCGTCCCGGTCAAGGCCGCCCTGGCGATGATGGGCCTCGCCGGCGAGGCGCGTCCGGCAGGCCCCTCCTGCCCCTGGAGGGCGACGCCCGCGCTCGACTTGCGGCCATCCTGCGCGAGACCGGCCTGCTGACCCCCGAGGGCGGCCGCATCGTCGCCGCAGTCCGCCAGGAGGCGGTGGCATGAGCGCCCGGCTGCCGGTGGTCGAGACCGACGATCGGCGCTGCGCCGCCGCCCGCCGTCGATCCCGACACGATCCTCGGCGACCTCGACAGCGGGCGACGGCGGGCAGCCTACCCCGATCCCGCGGCGCCCGGCGGCTGGCGGGTCGACCCCGCGGTGAAGGCCGCGATCCTGGCACGCTTCTCCGACCGTTCCACGGTCACCTGGGACGTGGGCGAGGCGTTCCGCTTCCGCGATCGCGTGGGGCTCCCGCGTGCGCGACCTGCTCGACGGCCCCGACGCGCAAGCGGCCCTGGCGGCCGGGCGCCCGTGGCGGATCGTGCCCGGCGGAACGAGCGTCCGAGCCGGGCGTCTACCTCGGCCCGGGCGTCGTCATCATGCCGCCCTCGTTCGTCAACGTCGGGGCCTGGATCGGCGAGGACGCGATGATCGACTCGCTCGTCCTCGTCGGCTCCTGCGCCCAGATCGGAGCCCGGGTCCACCTTGCGGCGGGTGTCCTCGTCGGCGGCGTTCTGGAGCCGCCGGGCGCCCGGCCGGTCATCGTCGAGGACGGCGCGTTCGTGGGTGCCGGCAGCTCCCTGCTGGACGGCGTTCTCGTGGGTCGCGAAGCCGTGCTCGGCGCGGGGGTCACCCTCACGGGCACGGCGCGGCTGTACGACCTCGTCCGCGAGCGCGTCCTGGAAGGGACGTCGGAGACCCCGCTCGCCGTGCCCGCGCGGGCGGTCGTGGTGCCCGGGACGCGGGCGCTGGGCGGGTCGTTCGCGGGCAGCCACGGCCTGGCGCGTGGCGACCGCGGTCATCGTCAAGGACCGCGATCCCGGCACGGACGCCCGCGTCGCCCTCGAGGGCGCGCTTCGATGACGGTCACGGAGCGCACGACGGCCGGTGGAGCATCCTCCGCGAGGACGGCGCCGTCCGAAGCCGAGCGTCCACGCCGGGGTCGCCCACCGGCGCGCAACGAGATCCTCCGCGGCCGACGCCTGGCCGGGCTCGACCCGGAGGACCTCGCGAAGCGGTTCGGTACGCCGCTCTACGTGTACGACCTGGGCGTGATCGACCGTCAGGTCGCCGCGCTCCGGGCCGCCTTGCCGGCCGTCTTCGAGCTCGCCTACGCGGTGAAGGCGAACCCCGCCCTGGCGGTCGTCGCGCACCTGGCGGACCTCGGGCTCGGTGCCGACGTAGCCTCGGGCGGCGAGCTCGCGACGGCGCTCCGGGCAGGCGTCCCGGCCGCTCGAATCGTCTTCACCGGCCCGGGCAAGCGCGACGACGAGCTACGGGCGGCGGTGAGCTCCGGCGTGCGGGTCGTCACCGTCGAGTCTCCGGGCGAGCTCGATCGCCTCGAACGGATCGCGGCGGCGGCGGGCCGGACCGTCCCCGTGCTCCTGCGCGCGTCGGTCGGCACCCAGGCACGCCTGGAGCGGGTGCGCCTCGTCGGCGACGACGGGGCCGGCAAGTTCGGGATGGACGCCGACGATCTCCGGGCGTGCGCCCGGGCTGCCGGTGGCTCGAGGCACCTCGACCTTCTCGGCCTGCATGCGTTCGGAGCCTCAAACGTCCTCGAGGCGAGCGCCTTGGCCGGACACGTCGGTTCGACGGTCGTCGCGGCCGGCGAGCTCGCTCGCCGAAGCGGGCTTCCCGCTGCGGCTCGTCGACGTCGGGGGTGGCCTCGGGATCCCCTACGAGCCGCACGAGGAATCGCTCGACCTGGTCGGCCTGGGCAGGCGCCTTCGAGTGCTGGCGGACGCGCTGGGCGGCCGATCCGGTCACTCGGTCGGCGCGCCTCCTGCTCGAGCCGGGCCGCTTTCTCGTCGGACCCGCCGGCGCCTACCTCGCCCGGGTGGTCGACCGCAAGTCGGTCGACGGCAGCCAGGTCGCCATCCTCGACGGTGGGGTCCATCACGTGCTTCGCCCCGCGCTCGTCGGCCAGGAGCACCGGGTGCGGATCGTCTCCGGGCGGGCCGAGGCCGCCCAGAAGCAGTGGCCGGTCACGATCGCGGGGCCGCTCTGCTCGGGGCTCGACGTCTTTGCCGCGTCGGCGGTCATGCCGGTTCCCGAGCCGGGCGATCTCGTCGCCGTCCTCGACGTCGGCGCCTACGGCTTCACCGAATCGATGCCGTTCTTCCTCTCCCATCCGATCCCGGCCGAGGTCGCCGTCCGCGACGGCCGGGCTGAGCTCATCCGCCCGCGCCAGGACCCCGCTGAGTGGCTGGAGCGGCAGCGCCTGCCCGAGTGGTGAGGACCACGCGAGCCGAGCACCGGCTACCCGAACAACGGCTCCACCGACAGGTAGCGCTCGCCGGTGTCGTAGCAGAAGGTCAGGATCCGCGACGCCGTCGGGGATCTCGGGCAGCTTCTTGGCCACCGCGGCGAGGGACGCCCCGGACGAGACGCCGACGAGGATGCCCTCCTCGCGGGCAGACCGGCGTGCGTACGCGAACGCCTCCTCCTTCGGTCACCGTGATGACGCCGTCGAGCACGCTCGTGTGGAGGTTGGCCGGGATGAACCCGGCGCCGATCCCCTGGATCGGGTGCGGCGTGTGGCGTGCCCCCGCTGATGACCGGCGACGTCGGCCGGCTCGACGGCGAAGACCTTCAGCTTCGGCCAGCGCGCCTTGAGCACCTCGGCGACGCCGGTGATGTGGCCGCCGGTGCCGACGCCGGTGATCAGGTAGTCGAGCCCGTCGGGGAAGTCGCGCGCGATCTCCTCGCGCGGTCGTGCGCCGGTGGACCTCGATGTTGGCCGGGTTCTCGAACTGCTGCGGCATCCAGGCGCCGGGCGTCTGGGCGGCGAGCTCCTGGGCGCGGGCGATGGCGCCCTTCATGCCCTTCTCGCGCGGGGTGAGATCGAAGCTCGCGCCGTAGGCGGCCATGAGCTTGCGGCGCTCGACCGACATCGACTCGGGCATGACCAGGATGAGCTTGTAGCCCTTGACCGCCGCGACCATGGCCAGGCCGATGCCGGTGTTGCCCGACGTCGGCTCGATGATGACGCTGTCCGGCCTCAGGATGCCCCGCTGCTCGGCGTCCTCGATCATCGAGAGGGCGATGCGGTCCTTGATGCTGCCGCCGGGGTTGGGGCGCTCCAGCTTCACCCAGACCTCGACCCGGCGGGCGAAGAGGCGGTTGACCCGCACGTGCGGGCGTGTTGCCGATGGTCTCGAGAATGTTCTGGACTGGCACGGTGGTGCTCCTTGGTCGGTTGGCTCGCGCCGGGTTCCGGCTCGCTGCGGGAGGACGGTCAGATGACGAAGTCGGAGCGCTCGTGGCCGGTCCGCGCGTCGCGGACGCGGACCTCGCTCCGATGGTAGACGACCGAGTACGGCGGGACGCTCTGCGGTGAGCCAGACGTTGCCGCCGATGACGCTGTCGTGGCCGATGACCGTCTCGCCGCCGAGGATCGTGGCGTTGGCGTAGATGACGACGTCGATCCTCGATGGTCGGGATGGCGCTTCGTGCCCGGCCAGCGCCCTTGTCGACGCTCAGCGCGCCGAGGGTGACTCCCTGGTAGAGCTTCACGTCGTCGCCGATCACGGCGGTCTCGCCGATGACGATGCCGGTGCCGTGGTCGATGCAGAGCGAGCGGCCGATGGTCGCGCCGGGGTGGATGTCGATGCCGGTGCGGGTGTGGGCCACCTCGGTCAGGAGGCGCGGCAGGAGCGGCACGCCGAGCTCGCTGAAGCTCGTGGGCGATGCGGTAGATGGCGATGGCCAGAAAGCCCGGGTAGGCGAGCGATCACCTCGTCGAGGCTCTCGGCCGCGGGGTCGCCGGCGTTGATCGCCTCGGCGTCGAGGAGGAGTCGCTCGTACAGGGCGGGCAACCTCGCCGAGAACTGGTCCGTGACGTCTGTCGCCGAGCTCGGCATCCGCGGTTCCAGCGGCTGCACGAGTGCGCGGAGGTCCCGGCGCATGAGGGCCAGGCGCGCCTGGACCTCCTCGGCGGACTCGGCCGCGCCATCGCTGAGGGCGGGGAAGAGGAGCTCGAGCAGGCCGTCGGCCAGGGCGGCCACGGTGCGCTTCGGGGGTAGCGCCGGGGGATGGTCTCGCCGGCGGCGGCTGAGCGCCTCGGCAAAGGCATGCTCGGAGGCGTGGGTGTCGTTCATTTCGGGGCTGGCCTCGAGAGGGTGACTTGGGGGCGAGCAGAGGGACGAGCTGGACGATCGGTCCCGGTCACCGCGGATGCGGCGCCCGGAACGAGCCGGGAGCGGCCGTTCGTCGCAGGGTGGAGGAAACAGGAAGGCCGCGGTCCGGATCGGACTGCGGCCCCGGGACTCCCGTTGGTGCGCCGCGCTCAGGCGGTCGTCGACCTCAGGATGCGTCCTCCGCGCGGCGGGGCCGCCGGCGACAGGAGCAGGTGCGGGCGACGGAACGGAGAGCATTCACGCCCCGAACTCTGGGGCCGGTGCCTCGACCTGTCAAACGCTCGGAGCACGGAAGAGGGCTCAAGCCGGTCGTATCGCTCAGTCCGGCTGCCCCAGCTCGACCTCGACCGGGCGCGAGGGCGCCTCGCCGGCGAGCTCGGCGATGAGGATCCCGGTCGCCCGATAGTGCTCCAGGAGGCGCTCGTACTCGTCCGCCACCCACTCGTAGTCCGGGTGGCGGGCCTGCCAGCGGCGGCGGAAGATGACGTCGCGGATCCCGGCTTGGCGGAGCTCCTTGAGGCAGCCGAAGCACGGCTGGAGCGTCGAGTAGAGGGTGGCGCCATCGAGCCCGACACCGAAGCGGGCGGCCGTGGCGATCGCGTTCTGCTCGGCGTGCACGCACAGGCAGATGTCGTACAGCTTGCCGGCCAGGTCCGCCCCGGGCTGCTTCGAGGCGGATCGCGCAGCGCCGGCAGCCCCGCTCCTCCGGCGTGCAGTTGGGGTAGCCCGAGGGCGTCCCGTTGTAGCCCGATCCGAGGACGCGATGGTCGCGGACGACGACCGCCCCGACGTGGCTGCCCAGGCATTTCGCGCCTGACTCGACCACCGCCGCCAACCGCATGTAGAAGTCGTGGCGCGCCCAACGCGGATCGTTCCGCCCGATGGTCTCGATCACGGCTTCGCACCTCCTGCGTCGTGGTCACCGCCCGATCGGCTCGAGATCGAGATGTTGCCGCACCTATTGTGGGGCTCGGCCGGCGCGCGTGAGCCAGCCGCCGAAGCTCGGCTGGGACGCGCGGGTCTAGCTGTGGTTCCCGCAGGCGTTGTCGACAGTCCAGAGCCTCGCTGCACAGTCGGTGGCGCTGCAGCTCCACGCCGATCAGGAGGCTCTCGCGGCACATCGTAGGGCGCGCCTGACCGTCCTCGGAGTCGCGAGGTGCCTTGAGCCAGGTCATGCCAGCCACATTGGCAAATGCGGCACTTCAGCGGCGCTCTTCTGCGCACGGCGCCCTCGCCCCCGTGAGCGAGGCCGTCCGAAGGTCGGTCCAGGCGGCCCACCGGAGCGTGAGGAGGCCGGCCGCACCGCTGCGCACCGGCCCCGGCGCTCGATGGCGGAGGGCCTTGCGGGTCGCGAGCGCCAGGGTATGCCAATGCCATTGGCAGGGGCATCGAGATGGGCCGGGCGGGCATGAGCCAGCCGCCGGAGCTCAGCGGGGACGCCCGGGGGCTAGGCCTCGGTGCCCCGGCGGAGGGCGCGCCCGAGCAGCCGAGCGACGATGGGCAGCTCGGGGGTCCGCAGGGCCACGCAGGCCGACAGGTAGACGAGCATCCCCAGCGAGCCGCCGACCGCGATCTGGAGGGCCGCCGCGACCTTCTTGGGGACGTCGCCGAGCGCCGGGGCGAGGAGCTGTTCGGCGCCGGACGCGGCGAGCGCGGCGAGGACCGCCGCCGCCGCGAAGGCGGCGAACCCTGCCGCGATCGGGGTGAATGAGAACCCCGCGACCCGTCTGCGCAGGAGCGTCACCAGGAGGACGGTTTCCAGCCAGGCGCCGACGGCAAAGCCGAGGGCGATTCCCTCGAGCCCGTAGGTGCCGACGGTGAGCGCGCCCACGGCGACCATGACGAAGAGCTCGACCGCCGCGATCGCCACGGGCGTCCAGGTGCTTCCCCGGGCGAAGAAGGCTCGCCCGAGGATCACGTTGAGGGTGTCAGCCGGCAGGCCGACGAGCAGGAAGAGGAGGGTGTCGGCCGTGAGGTCGATGGAGCGCGCGTCGAAGCGGCCGTAGTTGAAGAGCACCGTCACCAGCTCGGTCCGCAGGACCACCGCGAGCGCAGCCAGCGGGAGCATGACGAAGAGCATGAGTCGCAGGCTCCGCGTCAGCAGGCGCAGGTACTCGCGAAGGGCGCCAACGGCGTGGCTCGAGGAGAGCGCCGGCAGGGCCACCACCCCGAGCGGCACCCCGATCGTGCCGACCGGGATCTGGAAGACGGTGAAGGCGATCGAGAAGGCGGCAACCGAGCCCACCGAGAGGCCCGAGGCCAGAATCGTCGCCGCGATGAGCTGGAACTGGCTGGCGCCGAGCCCGAACGCGCGCGGCACGAGCAGCAGGGCCGCGCCCTTGATCTCGGGATCGGCGAGGTCGATGACGCGCTCGTAGCGGAACCCGGTCCGCAGGAGGGGCGCGATCTGGACCACCAGGTAGGTGGCCGCCCCTGCGACGACCCCGACCGCAAGCCCGTGGACGCCGATGAAGCGGGGCAGGATGAGCGCTGCCGCGATCGTGACGACGTTGTAGGCGATGGGGGCCACCATCGAGGCGGCGAAGCGGCCGTCGGCGTTAAGGACGCTCGTCACGATCGATCCGAGCGCCAGCAGCAGCGGCCCGAGCGCCATCATCTGCGCCAGCTCGACCGTCAGGGCGGTCTTGGCCGGGTCGAAGCCTGGCGTGACCAGGGGCACGAGCACGGGCGCCCCGACGGCGATGACGACCGAGAAGAGTGCCAGGACCATCGTGGCGAGGTTCAGGATCGTCGAGGCGAGCCGCCACGCTCGGGGCGCCCGGCCCGTGACGAACAGCGCGGCGAGCGTCGGAACGAGGGCGGAGGCGATCGCCCCTGCGGCGACGAGGTTCATGATGAGGTCCGGGAAGCGAAACGCGGCGTAGAAGGCGTCCAGCTCCCGGCCGGCCCCGAACGTGGTCCCGATGACGACGACCCGCAGCCAACCGAGCGCCCTGGCGACCGCATAGCCCGCCAGGACGATCAGGCCGGCGCGAGCCAGGGCGCGGCCGGCGGTCACGGCCGCGAACCGAATCGATGCGCAGCGTCCAGGTCGGCAGGCCACCCGGGGGGCTGCCTGATCGCGTTCGCGGCGTGGCCGCTCATGGCTGGCGAGTCTATCGGGTACGAAGACACCGTTCGCGGTGCCGGCCGCACCTGGTCCGCAGATCGCGACCGGGGGGCCGCTCGACCGGCTCCGGGAACGTCCCGAGACGGGACGTATGATTGGGACCGCGGTCGAACCGCCTCCGAGCGGGCTCGGTTCGACCCGTTGCGCCATCGAGAGGATCGATGATCACCACCGCCCGTCGGTCGGCTTCGGTCGCCGCCGCGCTCTCGTTCATCGTCCCGGGCCTCGGTCAGGCGTGGATCGGCGCCGTGCGGCGCGGCGCCGTGATTGCCCTCCCGACGGTCCTGGCCTTCCTCGTCCTGGCCTACGTCGTGGCGACCTCGCCGAATCTGGGCTACGTCGCCGGCCTGCTCATCCAGCCCCAGGTGCTCCTCCTCCTCCTGATCGTCAACGTCGGGTTCCTCGTCTACCGGATCGCGGCCGTCGTCGACGCCTACCGGATCGCCGCCCGTCGATGGGGCGGCTGGCCGAACCCGGCGCGCGGCCCCAGCACAGCCTTCGTCGGCATCCTCGTGGTTCTCGCCATCGTGCTCCACGGCCTCTTCGCCTGGGTCGACTACAACGCCTACGACCTCGTCTCCGGGCTCTTCGGCGCCGATGCCGCGACGACGACGGGGCCCGACTGGGGCGACGACGGACCGATTGGTGCCGTTGACCAGGGCGCTGGGGGCGCCGTGGTCGGCGATCCGATCGCAGGGGGCAGCAGCGGGGCGGCCTCGCCGAGCCCCGCGGTGGCGGCGACGGCTGGCGGCAGCACGGCCGGCGCGAGTCCGTCTCCGTCGGTGCCGGGCGTGCCCTACTGGGCGCAAGACGGCCGGCTCAACGTGCTGATCGTGGGCGGCGACGCCGGCCCGGGCCGGTTCAGCCTGCGCACGGACACGATGATCCTCCTCAGCGTGGAGGTGACGACCGGCCGTGCCGCGCTGTTCGGCATCCCCCGCAACCTGACCAACGTCCCGGTCCCGCCGGCCGTGGCGAAGTACTTCCCGGGCGGGGTCTACGGGGATCTCCTGAACGCCTATTACCGCTACGCCTCGAGCCACCCCAAGATCTTCCCCGGAGGAGACACGTCGCGTGGGTATCGCGCACTGTCGGACCTGATCGGGAACCTCGCCGGCGTGAGCATCGATGGGATGGTCGTGGCCGACCTCAACGGCTTCGTCCGGGTGATCGACGCCCTCGGCGGTCTCAAGATCGACGTGCCGTACCCGATCCGCGACAACTTCTACCCAAAGGAGGATGGCACGGGCACCATCCAGCTGCGCATCCCGGCGGGGCCCCAGGTCCTGAGCGGCTCGCTCACCCTGGCCTTCGCCAGGACCCGGCACATGGACTCGGACTACGGCCGCATGTCGCGCCAGCAGCTGGTCCTCATCGCGCTCCGCAAGCAGCTCACCCCTTGCGCGATGCTTCCACGGCTGCCCGAGTTCGTGACGATCGCCAAGGAGTCGCTCTGGACGAACGTTCCGGTCAACCAGCTACCCTCGCTGCTCGCGCTGGCGGACCGGGTCGACACCAAGCGCATCGCCAGGTTCGCCTTCACACCGCCCAAGGTCGCCGAGTTCGTGACCGCCGCTGACGTGACGACGATTCGGAAGATGGTGAGCGACGCCTTCAAGGGCGCGCCCCCACCGCCCGAACCCGACAGCGACGGCAGCATCTTCACCTGCTGACGGAGCCCCCGCCGCGAAGCCAGCCACGGAGGGCTTCGGGCCCGGCCCCGCCATGCTCCAGGAGGTCGCCCATGGAACCCTGGTCGTCGCCGCTCCGCGGCCGGCTCGAAGAAGGCATCCTCGAGAGCGCCGCCCTGCGCGACAACCCGCTGGGCGACCCCTGGCGACGCCCGATCTGGGTGTACCTCCCACCCGCCTACGAGGTGCAACCCGACCGTCGCTTCCCGACGATCTACCTGATCCAGGGGATGACCGGCCAGCTCGACATGTGGCGGAACCGGTCGGCCTTCCGGCAGACCGTCCCGGAGCTGGTCGACGCGCTCTTCGCCGAGGCGGGCACGCCGCCGGCGATCGTCGTGTTCGTCGACTGCTGGACCTCATACGGCGGGAGCCAGTTCCTCGACTCGCCCGGGACCGGCCGCTACCACACGTATCTCTGCGACGAGGTCGTGACCTGGGTCGACGCCCGCTACCGAACGCTGGCCGAGCGCGATCACCGGGCGATCTCCGGCAAATCGAGCGGGGGTTACGGGGCGATGGTCACCCCGATGCTCCGTCCGGACCTGTTTGGGGCGTTCGCGAGCCATGCCGGCGACGCGCTCTTCGAGGTCTGCTACCAACCCGAGTTCGCCATCTGCGCGCGCACCCTCCGCGACAGCTACGAGGGCTCGTACGAGCGGTTCTGGGCCGACTTCCGATCCCGGCCGGCATTCTCGAAGGCGGGCGACGGAGAGCTCCTGAACGAGTGGGCGATGGCGGCCTGCTACTCGGCCGACGCCGACGGCACGATCCGGGTCCCGTTCGAATCGGCGACCGGGCGGCTGATCCCCGACATCTGGGAGCGCTGGCTCGCCTGGGACCCCGTCCGGATGGCCTCCCGGCACGCCGACGCGCTCCGTTCGATGCGGGCGGTCTACCTCGATGCCGGCAAGCGCGACGAGTATCACCTCGACCTGGGCGCCGAGGCGTTCCGCCGCGAGCTCGCCGTCCTCGGCGCCCCGGAGCCGCGCTTCGAGCTGTTCGATGGCGCGCACGGCCAGATCGAATACCGCTACCCGATCGCGATCCGCTTCCTCGCCGAGCACCTCTCGCCCTGAGCGCGCCCAGGCGCGCCGTGCCGGTTGCTACCGCGATCGGTGGCGGGCGTCCGTCGAGAAGTCAGCGACTGCGCGGAGCATCGTCAGGGCCTCGCCCCAGCCTTCGAGCGCCTCGGCATAGGCATCGAGGGCGCCGTCCAGGCGGAGGTCGAAGGGACCGTCGACGAGCGTCATGCGGGTCCCGTAGCCGTCGGGTTCGAACACGACCCGGACCTCAGTCTGGAGGTGTTCGTCGGGTGTCCATGGCCAGCGGAACACGAAGCGACGAGTCGACTCTGCCTCGAGGACGTCCCACCAGACCCGCCGGTCGGTCCAGGCCAGTACCGTCCGCGCTCCGACGGCCAGGGACCCCTCGACGCGGTCGGGGAACCAGCGCTCGAGCTCGGCCGGGTCGGCCCACATCGAGAAGATCCGGGACGGGGGCGCGTTGAAGCGACGGACCATGTGGACTCGGCGAACCGGGTCCGTGCCCGGGGGGAGAGCGGGACCTCCCACGTCGTCGCGATCCGGCTCACTCATCCGCGTTCTCCTCCCGCAGCCAGCTGCGCCCCGAACCGATGTCCGGCCAGGGGTCGGTCACCGTCGTCCATCACAAGCCGAGCGTGGCACGGACGGTGATGAGGCCGGCCACGACGTTGGCGACGTGCTCCTCGAAGGCAACGCCGATCTCGGCCGCGCCCTTCTCGAGTTGATCCCGGGGAACCTGGCGGGCGAACCCCTTGTCGCGCATCTTCTTGCGGACGGCCGTCGCGTCCACCTCGTCGAGGCGCCGGTTCGGCCTCACGTAGGCCACGGCGATGACGAAGCCGGTCATCTCGTCGCACGCGTAGACCGTGCGGGCGAGCAGGCTGGTCCGGGGCACGCCGGTGTGGTCGCCGTGACCGAGCACCGCCTCGACGACCTCGGCCGGGTAGGCGAGTCGACGGAGCTCCTCGGCACCTCGCAGGGGGTGCGTCTCCGGGTAGCGCTCGTAGTCGAAGTCGTGGAGCAGTCCGGCGGCCCGCCACGTCTCGAGCTCGGGACCGGAGATCCCGAAGCGGTGTTCGCCGTACCAGCCGACGGCAGCCTCGACGGCGAGCCCGTGACGGCGGAGTGCCTCGCCCTGCGTCCATTCGCAGAGGAGGGCCCAGGCCTCGTCGCGCGTCGGGCTCCCCATGGGCGTGAGCCTACCACCGCCTGGGCTCCCGGTCGTCGCGGTTCGCCGGCTGCGGCCCGTCAGCTCTCCTCGGGCTGCTCAGCCGGAAGATGGGCGGTGAACGCGGCCCCCCGACCGGCGGCGGCGGGCTCGAGGACGAGGTCGCCGCCCATCGCGCGCAGTAGAGCCCGGGAGACATAGAGGCCGAGGCCGCTGCCGTCCTCGCCCGTTCGTCCGCTGCCCCGTTCGAAGCGTCGGAACAGCCGTAGGCGATCGGCGTCGGCGACTCCCGGACCTTGATCGGCGATCGTGAGCCGGATCCGGCCGGCCAGCCCGTCGACGGTGATCGTGGCCTCGACCGGGCGGCGCTCTCCGTACTTGACGGCGTTGTCGAGCAGGGCCCACAAGACCTGGTCGAGCTGGTCGGGATCGCCGATGGCGAGCCAGCCTCCGGCGCGGTCCTGGAGGGTGAACACGACGTCGTCCGCGGCGAGCGCCTCCCAGGCTCGGCGCACCCTGGGCGCCACGGCGACGACCTCAGCCCGCGGCTTGAGGGCCCCCGAGTCCACCCGGGTGACGGTCAGCAGCTGGCGGACCATCCGCGAGAGCCGGTCGCTCTGCTCGGAGATGATCTCCAGCCGCGCGTCCTCGCGCCCGGCGGCGATCTGCTCGGCGTACGCCCGGATCCGCGCCAGGGGCGTCTGGAGGTTATGGCTGACGCCCCGCAGGAACTCGTCCTTCGCCGCGTTGAGCTCCACGAGCTGGGCGTTCTGGGCCTCAACTCGGGCGAAGAGCTGGGCATTGCGGATGGCGACCGCAACGACCATCGCGAACAGCTCGAAGAGATCCTGGTCGGCGCGCTCCCAGCGGGCGGTGGCGGGCAGCCGGCCGGTGAGCAGCCCGAATCGCTCTGGCCCGACCCGGAGCTCGGCCCGCACCGGGAGCGGGTCGCCGGGGATCCGCTCGGCCGGCTCCACCTCCGCCGGGTCGACGAGCTCGACACCGCAGTCGATCAGCTCGAACGCCTCGCGGGCGTCAAGCACCGCTCGCGACGTCAGCGACTCGAGCCCGTCGCGGGGCGAGTAGGACGACCCCGCGGCCAGGATCCGCTCGAGCTGGCGGTCGCGGCGGCCGAGGTCCGCAGCGAGTCGGTTGTGACTCTCGGCGAGGCGGGCCAGCTCGTCGTCGCCGCCGATGTCGATCGGCGTGCCGAGGTCCCCGGTCGAGGCCCGGTCGACCGCGGCGGCCAGGGCCCGGAGCGGCGCCATCAGGCCGGCCGCCGCGACCCCGGCAATGAGCAGGCCGACCAGGGCCGCCAGGACGATGGAGATGAGCAGGAGGCGGCCGACGGCCGGGTCGGTCATTGCCCCTGTCACGGCGAGCAGGAGCCCGAAGCCCACGACCGGGACGACCGCGGCGATCAAGAGGGCCAGCGTGAGGCGGCTGCGATACGAGAGCCCAAGGCCAACCCGGCGGTTGGGCTCGGGGAGTTCCGGCAGATCGCTCACGCGGGGCCGGGGTCAGGGGTGCCCGCCCGCGGCGAGCCACCCGCCCGCTCGGGCCCAGCGGAGTGCTCGGCGTCGGGGGTGCGAACGAGTCGGTAGCCGATCCCGCGAACCGTCAGCAGGTGAGCCGGATGGTTCGCGTCGAGCTCGATCTTCTGGCGAAGGCGGCGCATCGTGACCCACAGGTAGGAGGGCTCGGCATCCTCGGTCTCGGCCCAACCGCGGTCGAGGAGCGTGTCGGTGGGCACGATCTGCCCGAGGTTCGCCGCCAGGGCGTAGAGGAGTCGCGATTTGGTGGGCGTCAGCTGGACGCTGCGGCCCCCCACGAGTGCGGTCCGGTGGTGGAGCTCGAGAGTGAGGTCCGCTCCCAGGATCAGGCTCTGGCGGGGGATCCGGTCGCCGAGCCGCCGCAGGAGGCGATAGATCCGGGCCCGGAGCTCGGGGTAGTGGAAGGGCTTGGTGATGTAGTCCTCGGCCACTTCCTCCAGCAGGTCGGCCTTGCTGTCGCTGGTGTCGATGGCCGAGAGGACGATGATCGGCAGGTCGGCCTGGAGCTTGATTTCACGAGCCAGGCTCAACCCGTCGAGCCCGGGCATCATCAGGTCGACGATCACCAGGTCGGGCCAGCCGCTCGCCAGCCGTCGCAGGGCATCGTGGCCGTCCCGCGCAGTCGTCACCTCGAAGCCATCCTCGCTGAGCTGATCGGCCAGGACCACCCGCAGGTTCGGGTCGTCGTCGACGACCAGGATCCGTGGGAACGTGGCCTGCGGCCCGGTGCTCAGCGCCATGGGCCGAGTATAGGAGCGCCGCAGCGGCCCCGACCCGGCCGCCGACCGAGCGGCCGCCCATGGCTCAGCCGCGACGGCGGACTACTGCGCCTTCGGATCGACGAAGCGGCAGCGGGCGGAGACCGGGCAGCTCATGCATTCGGGCTTGCGCGCGTGGCAGATGACGCGACCATGACGGATCAGGTTGACGTGCGCCTCGAACATCTGGCCGGGCTCCAGGAGGGCCAGGTAGACGTCGTGTGCCTGGTCTGCCGTCGCTTTGGGCGGAACGAGTCCGATCCGCTTGGAGACGCGCTCCACGTGTCGGTCGACCGGCATGAGCGGCGATCCGAAGCAGAAGAGGAGGAGGACCGAGGCGGTCTTCTTGCCGATCCCGTCGATCGCGGTCAGCCAGGCGCGCGCCTCCAGCGCCGGCCGCTCGCCGAGGAACTCGAGCGAGTAGTCGCCGCGCTCTTCGCGGATGTGTCGAAGCGTGGCCTGGATCCGGGGCGCCTTCTGGTTCGCCAGCCCGCCGGGCCGGATCACGTCGGTCAGTTCCGCCAGCGGGGCATGCTCGACCGCGGCCCAGGCGGGCGGAGGCGCCGTCGGCAGGCCGAGCCCGCCCCAACCGGTGCCCGGCCGGTGCTCCTCGGGTGGGGCCGTCGACGGGTAGGCGGCGCGGAGCGCTTCGAAGGCCTTCTCCGCATTCACGTCGGCGCTGTTCTGGGTGAGGATCGTGAGGACGAGCTCGCTGGTCGGATCGAGCCGGCGTTCCCAGATCGGGTGGCCGTGGATCGTGGCGAGGTTGGCCAGCACGTCGTCGACGAGGCTGGGTCGACGGCGGGAGAGTCCGCGGACCCAGGTCCGGATCGGGTCGGGCGACCGGCGCCGGCGGGAGCGGGCGCTTGGCCTGGCCGTGCTCGTCGGACGACGTGAGCGGGTCGCTTCGCCGGCGCCCCGGGCGATCGCGCTCACTGGACCGACTGGCCCCGGCGGCGGACGATCGCGACGATGCGGGCGACCCGCTCGGCTGCCCGTTCCAGAGCAACGGCCCCGGCGGCCATCGCTTCGGCCAGGCTCTGTGGCCGCTCGGCGATCGGGATGGCCACAGTGCCGACCCTGGCCAGCGCCTGCGAACCTTCCGGCTCGACGGCGCCTCCGAATGCGATACAAGCCACTCGGGCGGCCTGGGCCCGGAGGGCGACCCCGAGGGCGGTCTTGCCGAACGCCGTCTGGGCGTCGACCCGGCCCTCGCCGGTCAGGACCAGGTCGGTGTCCGCGAGCAGCGCCTCGAAGCCGACCGCCTCCATGACCAGGTCGACGCCCGGTCGCAGGACCAGCGATCGCAGCTTGTCGCGCAGACAGAGGAGACCGAAACCGGCCCCGCCGGCGGCGCCGGCGCCGGGGCTGTCCCGCTCGTACCGACCGGTCGCCCCTTCCAGCGCGTCCGCGTAGCTGGAAAGCTCGAGGTCGAGTCGCGCGACGTCCTCGGGAGACGCGCCCTTCTGCGGGCCGTAGGTGGCGGCGGCTCCACGCGGGCCGAGCAGCGAATTCGACACGTCGCAGGCGATCGCCAGCTCCATCTCGGCAAGCCGGGGGTCGAGTCCGGCGAGGTCGACGGCAGGCGGCCGGGCTTCGTTCGGGCTGACCCCGCCCAGGGCCCGGACGATTCCCCAGCCGCCGTCGGTCGTCGCGCTGCCGCCGATCCCGAGCACGATCCGCCGCACCCCGGCATCCAGGACGGCTCGCAGCACTTCGCCGGTGCCGAAGGTGGTCGCGCCGGCGCAATCGCGCTCGGCGTGGGTAAGCCGAGAGAGCCCCGACGCTGCGGCAAGCTCCACGACGGCGCGTCCGCCGTCTTCTGACAACAACCAGGGGGCCTGGATCGGCCGCCCGATCGGGTCATGCGACACCGCGTACTGACGCGTCCAGCCGCCGGCTTCCTCGACCGCGACAAGCATCCCCTCGCCGCCGTCCGCCAGCGGGGCGAGGAGGACCCGGTCACCCGGCCTGGCCCGTCGCCAGCCGGCGGCGAGCGCCCGGGCCACCTCGACCGATGTCAGCGAGCCTTTGAAGGAATCGGGGGCGATCAGGACGCGCAGCGGATGCCCTCGCCGATCCTCCCCGCCCATGGTCGGGACCAGCCCTTCAGGCGTCGCCGACGAGCGGCGGCTCGGGATGAGCGGCTCGTCGGCGCTCGACGTACTCCGGGATCCGGATCATCGGCGGACGCTCGTGGTCCGCCAGCTCGATCACCTCGAGGCTGAGCCTGCTCGGGCCGGAACGGGGGAGCTTCATCGTGGACCCGAGCTCGGCGAAGAGGCGAGCCTTGCGACGTTCCTCCAGGCGGCGCATCACCGCCTGGAGGATGACGAAGCTCATCCGGGAGAGCCCCTCCAGCTCCTGATTACGGTGGATCCGCCGCTCGAGGTCGACTTGCCCGAGGCCGTCGAGGCCCACCCGCTCCGCGACGTCGATGAGGTGGCCGATCTCCACGGCGTAGCCGGTGAAGAAGGGGATCGCTTCGAGCAGGGTGCGACGCCCGGCATACTCACCGGCCAAGGGCTGGATGAACCCGGAGAGCTCGGGGTAGAAGAGATTGAGGAGCGGCCGGGCGACGAGCTCGGTGACGCGGCCGCCGCCGCCCTCGCGGAGCATTCCCCCGTCGACGATGGGCCGCCGGTAGTAGCCCTTCACGTATTGCAGCCGGGGCTCCTGCAGGAGCGGCCCCACGGTCCCGTAGACCATCCGAGGGTGCCAGTTGCGGACGTCGGTGTCGGCCCAGGCCACGATGTCGCCACTCGTCTCGAAGAGGCTCTTCCAGAGGGCCTCGCCCTTGCCGCTGTAGCTCCCGTAACGGGCCAGGACGTCCGCGTGGCGGACCACCCGCGCCCCCTCGGCCGCGGCCAGCTCGCGGGTCCGGTCGGTCGACGACGAGTCGATGACGAGGATCTCGTCGAGGAGCGGGGCCCGGCCGACGAGCTCCTGGAAGGCTCGCCGCACGATCGGCCCGATCGTCTCCGCCTCGTTGAGCGTCGGGAGGACGAGGCTGATCGCCAGCCCCTGCTTCTCCTTGAGCGCCACCAGGCGGCGGAGGTCGCCGAACTCGCGATGGTGGTAGTTCGATTCGCCGAACCAGCGCTCGACGCGCACGGGGACGGCCCGCGATTCTTCCGCTGCCCGATCGGCGGCGGCCAGGCTCTCGGCCCGCTCGGCGAGCTGCTCGAAGGTGGCTCGGCTGAGCGGCTCGCGAGTCTTCACCACGATGACGGTCGGACGGGCTCGCATGGCGATCGCCTCGGGCAGCGCGCCGAACAGGGAGCGCGTGGACGGACCCGGGAAGGCCGACGCGCCCATGACCACGAGGTCGGATCGGTCCGCCTCGCGGAGGATCGCGGCGCGCACATTCGTCGCCTCTCGGAGGATCGTCTCCAGCGGACCGCGCACCAGCCCTCGCACGAAGGAAGCCAGCGCCCGCTCGGCCTGAGCTCGGACGGGCGAGGTGATCCCGGGCGGCACGACGTGGAGTGCCACCACGGTCGCCCCGTGTTGGGTCGCCAGGGCCTCGGCGAAACGGAGCGCCAGCTCGGCGTGCGGGCCGCCCCGGACCGGGACGAGGATCCGGCTGATGGCGCCACCACCCCGTTGCTTGACGACGGCGATGTCGCACGGCGCATCGCGTACGACCTCGTCGATGGTGGGGCTGAAGATCGGACCGCTCTGACGAGCATCAGCAGGGCTCCGCCCGCCCCAGCCGAAGATGATGAGGTCGGTCTCCTCCTCGGCGGCCGCCTCGATGATCCCTTCGGCCGCCCGCCGACCGATTCGGACGATCGGGCGCAGATCGGTCCCCTCCGGGGCGAAGTCGAGGACCCGCTGGAGGAGCCGGCGTGCCTGGCGTGCCCGCGTGGCGCCGTCCGAGAGGGCCATCCCCTCGGGGACCTCCACGATGCCCAGGGCGACCAGGCGACCGGCGCGGCGGTCGAGCAGGCCGGCCCCGAGCCGGACGAGCTCCTCGGCCGTGGCCGGGTTCGCCACTGGGATCAGGATCCGAGCCGGGAGTGGGTGGCGCGCCGTCACGAGCGTGGCCTGTCCGTCCTCGTTGCCGGCGAGCGGGCCTGGTGACTTGCCTCTGCGGCAGGTGTCCCGGCCTCGGTCCGCGCCGCAACCTCAGAGGTGAGCTCCGCCAGCGCGGCCTGGCTCGCCCGCCAGCGCTCGACCAGGTATGGCTTACGCGAGCTCGAACTCCCGGGCTTGTCGCTCGATCCGCTCCTCGGCCCCCTCGCCGTCCAGCCGGCGCGTCTCTACGATGAACGCCGCCACTCGCCCGAAGTAGATGGGGACGAGCGCGGCGACGTAGGCATCGAGGGTCCGATCGTCGACCCGGTCGGCGGCCACCACCAGGTCGTACACGACGCGAGCCCAGGTGTCGTCGGGGAAGTGGAAGGTGGCGACCGCGTCGGCCATGACCTCGGTCGGCAAGGGCACCGACACGCCCTCGCTGCCGCCGCCGGCCGTGCCGAGCCGGCGCGCGGCGTCCTCGGCCAGGCGCCCCGCGTCGACCGCAAGCTCGGCAACCGTGCTCAGGGTCTCCGGCGCGAGCATCCTGGCCCAGGTCGATGATGCCGTAAGCGACCCGGCGTGAAATTCGGTCAGCAGCCGCAGGGTGTTCACCTGGAGCGGCGGTGGCTCGATGATCCGCTCGAACCCGTAGGCGGGGACCTCATGGCTTCCGGTGATCGGAAGCCAGGCATCGGCGTGGCGGCCGGCGAGGCGGAGGATCGTGGCGACGACCTGGCGGAACATGGGTCCCAGGTCGGCGCTGGGGTCCTTCGGATCGTGGATCTTCGCCCCAAGGCGCGTCTGGCAGACGGCGAAGCCCCCGGCGACCGCGGCGGTCGTCATCCAGATGTCGATCCCGAAGCGGCTCACGTCAGGCGTCCAGTCGTCGCGGCCGAGGTAGTGGCGGACGAGGTCGCCGCTCACCCCGAAGTCGCCTCCGATCGGCTGGCGGATGCGGCGCCCGTAGAGCGCCCGGGTGAGCGGGTAGGTGACCGTATTGGTGATCGTGCCGTCGTACTTGTAGCGCTGGTAGAGGGGCGCCACGAAGTCGTAGCCGCCCTTGAGGATGGGGCCGGCGAGCAGCTCGATCCACTCCGGGACGATCGAACGGAGGTCGGAGTCGACGACCACGAGGGCCCCCACGTCAAGCGCGGCCGCCATCTCGAAGATGAGCCGCAAGGCGGCGCCCTTGCCCTCGATGCCGTCGACCGCCGGGTAGGTCAGGCTGACCCGTTGAAGCCGGTTCGTGGGCCGCACCAGGAGGATCCGCTCGACATAGTCCGGCGGCTCGGTCTCGACGACGACCCGCTGGGTCTCGTCGGGGGAGCCGGCGTCGGCGTTCACGAGCACCGGTCGCAGGTCCGGGAAGTACTGGACGAGGCCGGCCTGGGCAGCGCGGACGACGTACCCGATGGTGGCGGCGCTCTTGAAGCTCGGGATGCCGACCATGATGTCGGCCTTGCCCAGGCGGGCGACCTCCTCGCGGACCGTCGGCGTGAGGGCGCGATCGACCATGCCTGAGACCCTACCACGGGAAGGATCCAGGCCGGTCCCGCCTAGCGGCGCGGGATCTCCACCACGGCCCACTCCTGGGAGGTAGAGCCAGGGCGGTATCGACTGTTGGCACCCTTGAAGGCCAACGAGCGGAAGCCGAGGGAACGCCAGGTGACCAGCCAGGGATCCACCGGGGGGCGGACGTAGGGGCTCCAGCGGACCAGGTCGCCCTCGAAGACCACGCTTTCCAGGAGCCGCTTGCGTTCCAAGAGCGGAAGGTCGAGGAGGGCCTGGCCGTCGAGCTCGAGGAGATCGACGGCCACGAAGGCGACCTGGTGCCCTCGGTCGTGGGCGAGGCGGGGCGTCTCGGCCTGCGCCGGCGCCTTGCCCAGCACCATCTGCCCGATCATCCCGCCGGCGGTCATCGGCTCCCCCCCGACGATCGCGGCACCGACGCTCGTCCGGGTCGCCTGATCGGTGAGGTAGCCGTCCAGGATGGCGCTCTCGGCGGCCACGAATTCCGCGAGGGCATCGGCGACCTCGGGGTGGGTCTCGCCGAGATCGACGCCGCTCGCATCGACGACGCGGACGGGTCGTCCCGGTCCGACCCACGCGAGCACCCGCTCGCCCTCCCAGAGCGGCTCGATGAGCGGCTCGCGGACGTCCCTGGCGCGCCGTCGCCCGAACGCCTGGGGCCGCCACTCGCTGGTCGCGTTCATGCCCGGCATCGTACCCCGACGCCGGGCGCCGGAGACGACGAAGCCGGCCCGTCCGCCGACGGAACCGGCTTCGTCCAGAGCGTTGTGACGACCACGGGCGGAGTCCCTTGGCCATCACCGTTGGCGTCTTCGGGGACCCGGATCCCCTCGCCGCCAGGGGCGATCGGCTGGACGCTCCGACGACGGCCGCGGGAGCGGCCGCGGAGAGCGAGGCAATCAGAAGGGGCTGAGCGCGTCCCCCGCGGCGTCGTGCTCCAGGCCGACGCAGACGACGGAACAGCCGCGAGCGTCGCGCCCGTGGGCGCCGTCGAAGTGGTACCAGCCACGCGACGGGTCTTCGCTGCGCTGCTCGAGACGGCAGCCGCACGCGCCGCAGACGACCGGCCCGACGCGGTCGGGGTCGGCCGCGCGGAACGAGCGGCGGATCGAAGCGCCGTCGCTGGCGGGACTGTAGGAGAGGGCGCTCATCTGGCAGGTTCCTCGGCGGAGGGCATAGGTCTGACGGACCCGCACGTGGGGACGCGCCGACAGTAGGCCGCGTGGAGGCGACGGTCAGTGCCAAGACGGTTCTCGTTCAGTTCGCGAAGGTTGCGATCCGGGGGGCGAGCGGCTCGGCGACGCTCCACCCTCACTCAACGCGGACGGTCGCCCCCCTCACCGAGACGTTCTCCGCCGGCGATCCGCAGCGCATACCCGGAGCCGCGGACGTTGCGCAGGCCGGGATGGCCGGCCGCCACCAGCTTCTGGTTCAGGTGCCCGAGGTGAGACCTCAGGGTGTCGAGATCGGCGTCGAGCGGGTCCGGCCAGCCGGCCCGGAGCAGGGATCGGTGATCGACGACGGCGCCGCGACGCGCCGCGATCACGGCCAGCAGCTCGAACTCCGTGGGGGTGAGCGACACCGGCAGGCTGTCGACCCAGACCTCCCGTCGCGACGCGTCGACGCGGAGGCCATCGAGGAGCGTGGCACCCATGGCCACTGGGGTAACCCCTCTGCGGACCGCGACTCGGATCCTGGCCACCAGCTCGAGCGGACGGCCCATGCTCGTCATGACATCGATCGCCCCGGCCTCGAGCGCCGCCACGACGGTCGCCTCGTCCGGCCGCAGGGCGAGAGCGATGATCGGGGCATCCGAGCGAGCGTGCAGGCGGGCGATCAGGTGGATGGCGTCGCCTCCCGGCAGCGCGAGATCGAGCAGGACGGCATCCGGCTGCTCGTCCTCCGAGCGGCGGAGGGTCGTGTCGGTACGGTAGGCCACCACGACTTCATGGCCGGCGTCACCGAGCGCCTTGGCGAGCGCCCCGACGATGGCCGGATCGTCGGCGGCGACGAGAATCCGAAGGCGGCCGGGCGGTGCGCTGTACATCGGGGCGGGTCAGACGGCGTAGGCGCCGCGATGCTCGGCTCGCCAGGACCAGGCCGAACCGATGATCGAGTCGAGTGCCCCGTTCGCTGGATACCAGCCCAACATCTCCGCCGCGCGGGCGATGTCGGCCACCAGGATCGGTGGGTCGCCGGCCCGACGCGGGCCGATCCGGTGCGGCACGGGTCGACCCAGAACGCGCTCGGCGGCCGCCAGGATCTGGCGGACGCTGTAGCCCCCGCCCGATCCGAGGTTGCAGACGACGGCCTGGACCGCTCCGCTCGGCGGGCCGGTACGGAGGTCGTCGACGGCGGTTGCCTCCAACGCCCGCAGGTGGGCGTCGGCGAGGTCGACCACGTGAACGTAGTCGCGGATGCAGGTCCCGTCGGGGGTCGGATAGTCGTCGCCGAAGACGACGAGCTCCGGACCTCCTTCGACCGCGCGCAGCAGGTTCGGTACGAGGTGGGTCTCCGGATCGTGCACCTCGCCGAAGCGGCTCGAAGCGCCCGCCACGTTGAAGTAGCGCAGCGAGACGCTGCGCAGGCCGAACGCCTCTCCGTACCAGCGCAACGCGCCCTCGAGCACGCGCTTCGTCTCGCCGTAGGGATTGACCGGCCGGGGCGGCTCCGACTCGGGGATCGGAGAGTGCTCCGGGAGGCCGTACACGGCTGCTGAGGAGCTGAACACGAAGCGTCGCACCCCGGCCCGGCGGACGGCATCGAGGAGGCCGATCCCCCCCGCGACGTTCTCGCGGTAGTAGCGTGCCGGGTCGGCGACGGAGTCTGGGACCACCGCGAGGGCAGCGCAGTGGAGGACCGCCTCGATCCGCTCCTCGCCGAGGAGGGCGGCCACGGCGGCGGTGTCAGCGTACCGGCCACCGACGAGGCGGACGCCCGGGGTCACGGCGCCCCGGTGGCCCGTCGAGAAATCGTCGAGGACGACGACGTGGTGGCCGGCCCCGGCGAGCGTCTCCACGGTCACCGAACCGACGTAGCCGGCACCGCCGGTCACGAGCACGCGCATCAGCTGCCTCCGAAGATACGCCGAACGAGGCTGGGCCTCCTGGGCTGAGTGTGGCTGGTCGGAGACGCGTCGGGAAGGTGGGCCGCCGTTGGGGCGGGCTCGCTCGCGATCAGGGCGGTCTCCGCGAGCCTGGCCACCAGCCGCTGGGCGGCGACGTTGTCCGGGTCGATCGCAAGGGCCTGGCGACCGAACTCGAGGGCGGTCATCTCGTCGTCGCGGGCCAGGGCAACCCGAGCCAGGCCGACGACCGCGATCGCGTTCCTGGGGTCGCCCTCGACCGCCTGCCAGTAGAGCCGCTCGGCCTGATCGACGAGATCGCCTGTCAGCGCGCGTTCGGCCTCCAGGAGCAGCTCGATCATCGGTCCTCCGTGATGCCGCGGGCGATCCCGATGAGGGTCTCACGGTCGTTGAGCCGCGGATCTCCGACGACTCGCTCGAGGAGCGCCTCGAGCACCGCCCCCAGCCTCGGCCCGGGAGCCAGGCCCAGCTCCGCCATCAGGTCGCGACCGTCGATGGCGAGGTCCGCCCGGCCGAGCGGCACGCGCGCGTCGACCTGGACTCGACAACGGCGGCGGAGGTCCCCGACGTCGCCATGGTCGGCGGCCAGGCCACTGCCGACGTTGTCCGCCTCGCGCAGCGCAAGGAGATCCTCGATCGCGGCCGGCCCGATCCGCCGGAGGAACCGCCGGACGGCGGCATCGCTCCAGCCACGATCGTACGAGAACATGTGCTGGCGAACGAGGTGGGTGACGTACTCGACGGTCGCCTGGGGCTCCCGCAGCCGCGTCAGGATGCGCTCCGCGATGCCGGCCCCATCGAGATCGTGGCCGACGAACCGACCGTCGGCGGCGGTCGGCGGCTTGCCCACGTCGTGCAGCAGGGCCGCGTAGCGGAGCTCGAGCCGGTCGCCGTCGGCGGCATCGACGGTGCGCAGGGTGTGCTCGCCAGAGGTCGTCGCCTGGGATCTTGTCCTGGGACAGGCCTCGCTGCGCAGCGAGCTCCGGGAAGGTCGCCGCGAGCAGGCCCGTCTCGGCGAGCAGCTCGCAGGCCGCGTGACGGGCAGTTCGCCGCGAGCAGCTTGCGCGAGCTCCGATCGTCAGGCGCTCGCCCGAGAGGTGGCCGGCCAGGGGCGCCTGCCGCGCGATCGCCTCGAGGGTCGCGGCTTCGATCGTGAAGTCGAGGGTGGCGGCGAGTCGAACTGCCCGGACCATGCGCAGGGCATCCTCGCGGAAGCGGGCGTCCGGATCGCCGACCGCGCGGATGACCCGCGCCGCTCGAGGTCGGCGAGGCCGTCGAAGGGATCGACGAGCCCGGCGTCGCGGGCGCGCCGGGACCGTGCTCGGGCCTGGTCCGGCTCGTCCGCGCGCCCCAGGCGATGGCGTTGACCGTGAAGTCGCGACGCGCGAGGTCCGCCTCGATCGAGTCGCCGAACTCGACCTGGTCGGGCCGGCGGTGATCGCGCGTAAGCGTGGTCGCGTCCGGAAGGTCGTGATCTCGTAGGTCGCGGCGTCCACGTCGAACCGCCACGGTCCCGAAGCGGTTCTCGTAGACCGCGCCGGGGAACAGCGCCTGGATCGCGCTCCGGGCGCGCGTCGGTGGCCAGGTCCCAGTCGAGCGGCTGCCGCGACCGAGCAGGACGTCGCGGAGCGAGCCACCGACGACGTAGGCCGTCGTGGCCGGCCGTCCAGAGGCGCTCCAGGATCCCGCTCGACCGCAGTCGGGATCCCCGCGCGGATCGTGCGCTCGCTCGGCGTGGCGCCGGCCTCCGGCCTAGTTCCGGCCGAGGAAGAGGTAGCGTCCGCCAGGCCTCGTTCCGCTCATCGGCGAGGTACGGCGTGAAGAGCGAGTAGACGTCGCTGCGCGGCTCGAACGGCGGGCGGACCAGCCGGAGGCGGGCCTCCTCGAGCGGTCTTGCCGCCCTTGCGATGGTTGCAGGCCTTGCAGGCCGTGACGAGGTTCTCCCACGTGTGGCTCCCGCCGCGATGGCGCGGCACGACATGGTCGAGGGTCAGGTCGTGCGTCTGGCGCCCGCAGTACTGGCAGGTGTGGCGGTCCCGCGTGAAGACCTCGCGGCGGGTCAGCTTCACGCGCGGGCCGGGGCCGGCGGATCTGGTACTGGAGACGGATGACCGAGGGCGCGCGAAAGCTCGTCCGCGGCGTCCGGATCGATCTGGTGGTCGTACTCGATCACCTCGGCCTTCTCGCCGAACACGAGGCGGAACGCCCGCGGCAGGTTGCAGACGTTGAGCGGCTCGTAGTTCTGGTTCAGGACGAGGACGACGCCGTCCATGCTGGCCGCATGCTAGCAGGAGCGCGCCCGGGCCGACGAGGATCGACCGCAGCGCCGGCCGGTGCGGCGCCGGGCGAGCCGGGACGCCCCACCCTCACGGGGCGAGGGCGGCCCGCCGAAGTCGATCCATGATGGCCCGACCGAGTCCGGTCTCCGGGACCGGCTGGGCGACGATGCGGTCCAGCCCGGCCTCAGCGAGTCGGTGCAGGGCGTCGAACAGGCGCGATGCAGCGGTCACCGGATCGCCGTCGCGGGCGAGCACTTCGACCGCCGCGAACGGTCCTCCGATCGCCTCCGCGCTGGCGCGGCCCGCCTCGTCGGCGGCGAGGAGGCCAAGGCGTTCGCCGGGTTGGGCGTGAACCGGCCGGCCGGCGTCGCTGAGCTCGAGGCGGCGGGCCGGGCGCGTAGTGGCCCCGCTGCCGTCCGGGGGCCAGGGCCGCCGTCTCCGGCGCGGCGTCGGCGAGCCGCTCCAGCGGCCCGATCTCGGCCTCGATCTCTTCCGCGGGAGACCGCCCGGTCGCAACAGTGCCGCCCGTCCCCCGGCCAGGAGGACGACGGTCGATTCCAGGCCGATCCGGGATGGCCCGCCGTCGAGCACGAGGGCGATCCTGCCGTCGAGTTGACGCACCACGTGCTCCGCTCGGGTCGGGCTCAGGCGCCCGAAACGGTTCGCGCTGGGAGCTGCGATCGGCATTCCGGCGGTCCGGATGAGCTCTCGGGCGACCGGATGGTCGGGCACCCGGATGGCCACCGTGTCCAGTCCAGCCGTCACGATCCCGGGGATCACCGACCGCCTGCCGAGGACGACCGTGAGCGGCCCGGGCCAGAACCGCCGGGCGAGGCGGCCGACCCGCGGGTCCCGGGCATCGGCCGCAACGACGTAGCGCTCGAGTTCGGCCGCGTCGGCCAGGTGGACGATGAGCGGGTCGAAGCGAGGTCGTTCCTTGACCGCGAAGACCCGCGCGACCGCCAGCGGGTCGAGGGCGTTCGCGCCCAGCCCGTAGACCGTCTCGGTCGGGAAGGCGACGAGCTCGCCCGAGCGGATCAAGGCCGCCGCCCGTTCGATGGCCCGGGGATCGGCACCCAGGACCAGTGGCAGGCGATGTCGGGGCTCGGCCGCCGAGACTGCTGCGCCGGCTGGCCGCGGTGGTCTCACGGATCGACGGGGTAGCGTCCTCGCTCGCTGACGGCCGTGAAGCCCAGCGCGGCGAAGTTGCGGGCGGAGGTGCTGGCCGGCGTCGCCGCGGCGATCACCTCGAAACAGGCAAGCTGCTCGGCCAGCCGGGCCCGAGCCGCGATCAGGGCCCGGTGGATCCCCCGGCCACGGGCCGCCGGCACGACCGCCGCGGTGGCGAGCAATCCGATCCGCCGACGGACTGCGAGGGCCGCCACGCCCACGGGTTCCCCGTCGATCTCGGCGATGAAGCGGTGTCGCGCGGAATCGAACGCCAGCCGCTCCATGATGGCCCTCCAGGCGCTCTCAGGGACCGCCGACGCGGCCGCGCCCTCGATCGGCGAGGCGGCCTCGAGGAGGGCCATCACCCACCGCCCGGTCTCGTCGGCGTCGATGCGCCGGATCGTGACACCCGACGGGGCCTCGACCTCAGGGACCGAGCCCGGGGTGACGGCCAGCAGCATGGATCGCTGGTCCGGCTCGCCGCCCGGCCACGGTGGTGCCTCGGCGGTGACCCACCCGCGAACGCCTTCGCGAGAGAAGAAGCTCAGCACGCCCGGCAGGAGATGGGGCAGCGTCCGGAGGCCCAAGGCGAGGTTGAACGAAGGCCCCGGCAACTCCGGTGCCGCTCCCATCAGCAGCTCACCATCGTCGACGTAGCGGACGTCGAAGCCGGCGGCCCGCGCCGCATCCCAGAAGGCGATCGTCCCGGCTCGCTCGGCCGCTTCGAGGCGCTGCAACCGGCGATGGCGCTCGGCGTCCGAGTCGGGAGCCGGAGCCAGGACCACGAACGGGTCACCCGGCCGGACCTCGCCCTCGGCGATGACGCGGGCGTAGACCCGGCTGTCGAGCGGATGGGTGAGCACGGAGATCCGTCCCGACTGGCCGTCGCGGAAGCTGGCGGCGATGGTGTCGCACGGCATCGCCGGCCAGGTGATCTCGAGGACGAGCTGCTCGCCGACGGCCAATCGGGAGCCGGTCGGAAGCGCCGCCAGCTCGACTCCCTCGGTGGTCAGGTTTTCGCCGACCGAGCCCGGCTGGATCGGATGACCGTCGGCCTGGACCCGCTCGATGGCTTCGAGCCCCAGGAGCGAGACAGCCCGCAGGGGCCCACCATGGACGGTGACCGCCCGGTGGCCGTCCCCCTCGAGCCCGAGCTGGCCGACCCACGCCCGAGCCACCGGCTCCTTCGGCACGCCGCCGGGGGAGACGTTTACCTGGCGGATGCCGGCCGTGCGCGACCGGCGGGAAGGTCTCGCTCATCGCCGGGATTCTACGGGCATCCCGGCCAGGACTCGTGCTCGCGCCGAGGATCGCATCGAACATGGCCGCAGTCAGCCGGCCGGTGAAGGTGTTCTGCTGGCTCGGATGGTAGCTGCCGAGGAGGACGTACCGGCCGAGCCCCGCCTCCGCGCCGTGACCGAAGCGCGGCAGCGGCCTTGGGACAGGGATCTCGGCGGCCGCCAGCGCCCTCAGCGCGCCGTCCCAGGCGAACGCTCCGAGCGTCAGGACGACGCGAAGCTCGGGCAGCCGGGCCAGTTCGCGGGCGAGGAAGGGCAGGCAGCGGTCCCGCTCCTCGGGAAGTGGCCGGTTGGCCGGTGGCGCGCAGCGGACCACAGCCGCGATGTAGACGCCGTCGAGCGCCAGGCCGTCGTCACGGCCGGTCGACGTGGGCTGGCTCGCGAGTCCCGAGCGGTGCAGGGTGGCGAAGAGGAAGTCGCCCGAGCGATCGCCGGTGAAGACCCGGCCGGTGCGATTGCCGCCATGAGCGGCCGGGGCGAGACCGACCACGAGGATCCGGGCCGCCGGATCGCCGAAGCCAGGGACGGGCCGGCCCCAGTACGTTTCGTCGGCAAACCGGGCCACCTTCTCGCGGGCGACGCGCTCGCGCCACTCCACCAACCGTGGGCAGCGGCGGCAGGCGACGACCTCCTTGGACAGGGCTTCGAGCGGTTCGGCTGGCATCGGAGCCGATCATAGGGGCCGGCACCCCGGTCACGGGTGGGCGCTCCGATCGGGCGTCCCGAACGGCTGCTCTATAATCTCGACGCGCGTGGCGACGGCGTGCCCGTGCGGGCATGACCCCGCTGCCGGTCCGCCCCCCACGACCCGCGCCCCAGCAAGGAATCGATACCCATGTCCGTCGACACCTCCACCTGGGTGACGAAGAAGGGCCTCGCCCAGATGCTCAAGGGCGGCGTCATCATGGACGTCGTGACGCCCGAGCAGGCGAAGATCGCCGAGGACGCCGGCGCGGTCGCCGTGATGGCGCTCGAGCGCGTCCCCGCCGACATCCGCGCCGCCGGCGGCGTGGCCCGCATGAGCGATCCCTCGATGATCGAGGAGATCATGGAGGCGGTCACGATCCCGGTCATGGCCAAGGCCCGCATCGGCCATTTCGTGGAGGCCCAGGTCCTCGAGGCACTCGGCGTCGACTACATCGACGAGTCCGAGGTCCTGACGCCGGCCGACGAGGAGAACCACATCGACAAGCACGCCTTCAAGGTGCCCTTCGTCTGCGGCTGCCGCAACCTGGGCGAGGCACTGCGGCGCATCGGCGAGGGCGCTGCGATGATCCGCACCAAGGGCGAGGCCGGGACCGGCAACATCGTCGAGGCCGTGCGCCACATCCGGACCGTGAACGCCGAGATCCGACGCCTGGCGTCGATGCGCGAGGACGAGCTGTTCACGGCGGCCAAGGAGTTGCAGGCGCCGTTCGGCACTGGTCCAACGAGGTGGCGCGCGACGGCCGGCTGCCCGTGGTGAACTTCGTCGCCGGCGGGATCGCCACGCCGGCCGATGCCGCCCTGGCGATGCAGCTGGGGGCCGAGGGCGTCTTCGTCGGCTCCGGAATCTTCAAGAGCGAAGACCCTGCGCGCACGGCGAACGCGATCGTCCAGGCGACGACCCACTTCGAGGACCCCAAGATCATCGCCGAGGTCTCCAAGGGCCTCGGGGCGCCGATGCGGGGGATCGCGCTCGAGGCGATCCCGGAGTCCGAGCGCCTGGCGGTCCGAGGCTGGTAGGCCGCACGCCGGCCAGGGGGCGGCCACCGACACGAGATCGGACGACCGTGGCCGACGGGGTCGGATCGGGGCGATCGGGCGGCAGGCCCGGGAGATCCGCATGAAGATCGGCGTACTGGCGATCCAGGGTGCCTTCAGGGAGCATATCCAGACCCTCCGCTCCATCGGCGTCGAGGGCGTCGAGGTCCGGTTGCCCGGGCATCTCGAGGGCGTCAGCGGCCTGATCCTGCCCGGTGGCGAGAGCACCACGATGCGGCACCTGATCGACCGCTGGGGCCTCCGCGCGCCGATCCTGGAGCTTGCCCGCGGCGGGGCCCCGCTCTTCGGCACCTGTGCCGGGATGATCGTGCTGGCCCGCGAGATCGCCGGTGGCGAGTCGCCGATCCTGCCCCTCCTGGACGTGACGGTCCGGCGCAATGCCTTCGGCCGCCAGCTCGAATTCGTTCGAGGCCGAGGTGGCGGTTCCCGTTCTGGGCGACGCGCCCGTTCACGGCGTCTTCATCCGGGCGCCGATCATCGAGCGGGTCGGTCCGGACGTGGACGTCCTGGCCAGGCTTGAGGACGGGCGCGTCGTGGCCGTGCGGGAGCGGAACGTCATCGCCACGTCGTTCCACCCCGAGCTCGCCGGCGAGACGCGGTTCCATCGGCTCGTGGCGACCATGGCAGCCGAGCACGCGGATCCCGGCGAAGGTGCGGGCAGGCGTCCGCACCCCACGCGTCGAGGGCAGGTAACCAGGTGAGGACGCGGCCGAGCAAGGTCCGCCCGGCGCGTCTGACCGACCTGGCCGCGCTCGGCGAGCTCTCCCGCCTGGCCCAACAGGACTCGGACGCCCGCTCGCTGGGGCTTCCGGTCGCAGGTCCACCGATCGGGATGTTCAGCCTCTTCCGCCTGCCGCTGTCAGCGTTCCGTCCGCACGACCTGCTCTACGTCTACGAGGAGGAGGGCGGCCGGGTTGCTGGCCTCCTGCGCGTCGAACGCGACAACCAGCGTGACGAGTGGACGATCGTGGAGCTCGACGCGATCGGCTCGGGCGAGGCGGGAGACATCCGCTTCCGGCTCGTCCAGAACTTGTTGCGCGAGGGCGCCAAGCGTGGAGCCGCTCGGATCCACGTGGCGTGTGCCGACCGCAACGGCAACGTGGAGCTGTTCATGCAGGCCGGGTTCGCCAGGTACGGAGAGGAGGCCGTCTTCTTCCGCTCAGCCGACGCCACGCCGGTCGCCCCGTGCACCGACGACGAGGCGCGAGCCGCGGGCATCCGTCCCGCCGGCTCGGCCGACGCCCTCGCCCTCTTCCGGCTCTATACGGACGTCGCCCCGGCACCGATCCGACGCCTCGAGATGATGCGCATCACCGACTGGGACCGGACCGCCGGCTGGCGAGTTCCGCGCTCGAGCCTCGCCCCCATCCTCCGCTTCGCCGATGTCTCCATGTACGTCCAGGAGACGCCGGGGGGCGGCCGAGACGGGACCTCGCTCGATGGATCGGTCCAGGTCGGTGTCGCCAAGGAGGACCAGCCACACTACCTGCGAGTCATTGTGCGCCCCGGCGTGGATGCCGGGGCCCTGGTGCACTACGGGCTCGGCGTCATCACGGCTCAGGAGGGCCGGGGAGGAAGTCACCGACACAATCACGGTGTGATGGCGCCGGTGCGGACCTACGAGGCCCCCGTCGATCGCGCCTTCGAGGACGCGGAGTTCGCCACCGTCGCGACCGTCACGCTCCTGCTCAAGGAGACCCTCGTGCGTGTCGCCGAGCCGGCCCTGGTGCCGGCCATCGGGTGAGGATAGAAGTGAACGCAGCCGACCACAGCCGCGAATCGATCGACGACCTCGACGTCCTCCTGGCCGCGCTGCCGCCGGACGTCGTGGCGGCCGTCCATGCCCTGTCGGACCCGACCGATCTCATCGAGGTCGTCCTCGACCTCGGGCGCCTGCCGGAGGCCCGCTTCACCAACAGCGAGGTGATCCTCCTCGAGCGGGAGGTCTCGGAAGCCGACATCCTCTACGTGGTCGACCACATCGGTTCGTTCGGGGACGACAACCGGGCCGGCATCGAGCGGACCCTCCACCGGATCAGCGCCATCCGCAATCGGAACGGCAAGATCGTCGGTCTGACGTGCCGGATCGGGCGGGCGGTCTACGGGACGATCGAGATCGTCAAGGACTTCGTCGAGAGCGGCAAGTCGATCCTGATCATGGGTCGGCCCGGGATCGGCAAGACGACCATGCTCCGCGAGGCCGCCCGCGTTCTGGCTGACGAAATGGGCAAGCGGGTCGTCGTGGTCGACACCTCCAACGAGATCGCCGGCGATGGCGACATCCCTCACCCGGCCATCGGCAAGGCCCGCCGGATGCAGGTTCGGACGCCTTCGCTGCAGCACGAGGTCATGATCGAGGCGGTGGAGAACCACATGCCCGAGGTCATCGTCATCGACGAGATCGGCACGGAGCTCGAGGCGCAAGCCGCGCGGACCATCGCCGAGCGGGGCGTCCAGCTGGTCGGCGACCGCCCACGGCAACACCCTCGACAACCTGCTGCTGAACCCGACGCTCTCCGACCTGATCGGAGGGATCCAGACCGTCACCCTCGGCGACGAGGAGGCCCGACGCCGTCGGCACGCAAAAGAGCGTCCTGGAGCGCAAGGCGCCGCCCACCTTCGACGTCATCGTCGAGATCCAGGACCGTGAGCGGGTCACCGTTCACTCCGATGTCGCCGACACGATCGATGCCCTCCTACGGGGCGATCCGGTGGCGCCGGAGCTCCGCTGGCGGGATGAGGGTGGCGTTCACCGCTCGCAGGCTCGTCCCCGGCCGTCGCCCCGTGAACAGCTGGGGGGCGAGCGGTTCGCGGGCCTCGTCGGGGCCGGCCAGGGGTGGCGGACCGAGCCTGGCTGGCGCGGCGAGACCAGCTACCGGACACCGTTGCTCGAGCCAGAGCGGGGCGTGCGACCCGGCTATCGCCCCGGGACGAGCGGAGGCTGGCGGACGCCCCGGGGACGGACGGCCGGCCCGGCGACCCGCGGAACCGGCTCGCGGGCCAGCGGGCCCAGCGCCCGAGCCTCCGACACCACCGCGGAGGGTGGCCCAGGACGGACCTTGCCCGGCGAGCGTTTCGCTCGCCTCGATAGTGAACCGGGCGGCGTGGTCTTCGCGCCAGATCGGCCGTTCGTGGCGGGCGAGATCGCCGACCGCGGTCCGCTCGAGCGAGGCGCCCCGCCGGTCGCTCCGGAGCCACGCGCCCGGGACGCCCGGGAGTTCGAGCGCCAGCGCGCCTGGCGCGAATCCGCCGCTCGCGCCATCGACGAGCTGAAGGTCGAGGAAGGAACGGCGCCGGTCAACCCGTCGGCCGTCGACGCCGCCGTCCTGGAGGCCGATGACGAGGCGCTCGCCGATCGGGCGCTCGACGATGCCGTCGAGGATGCGGGCCCGATGCTTCGGGCGAGCGAGGGCACGGCGCTCCCGACCCTCCGCGTCCTGCCGCACGGCGTCAGCCGCAAGCGGCTCGAGCAGGCGGTCCGCGAGCTCCAGTTGCCGGTGATCCTGGCCCGGGAACCCGACGAGGCCGACGTCGTGATGACCCTGCGAAGTGAATACCGCCAGAAGCCCCCCGTGCTCCGCGAGGCGGAAGAGCGGGCGATCCCGATCTACGTCCTGAAGAGCAACACGATCCTGCAGATGCAGGCCAGCCTGACCTCGATCTTCGCCCTCGAAGTGGACCCTCGCGAGGCTGCCTTGCGCGAGACCCAGGAGGCGATCGGGCTGGTGATCAAGCGATCCGAGGCCGTCGAGCTCTCCCCGCAGAACGCCTACATCCGGCGCCTCCAGCACCAGATGGCCGAACGGGCGAATCTCGTCTCGCGCTCGCGGGGGCGCGAGCCGTACCGGCGCGTCCGTCTCTACCCTGACGAGGCCCGCACCTGGCGCTAGCGAGCCGCCGCCTCGGTCGGGCTACCGGGTCCTGATCCCGAACTCCCGGCGAAGCGCGGATCTCGCCGCCAGGTGACCGCACATCCCGTGCACTCCGCCACCCGGTGGAGTGGATGACGAGCAGAGGTAGAGGCCGGGCACGGGGGTGGCGTAGGGATCCCAGCGCAGCACCGGCCGGCCGAAGAGCTGGCGGAGGTCCTGGATCCCGCCGTTGATGTCGCCCCCGACGTAGTTCGGGTCGTAGGCCTCCAGCTGCGCCGCGGTCCGTGTCGCGCGCCCGATCACGAGGTCGCGGAAGCCGGGCGCGAACCGCTCCACCTGCGCCTCGATCCGCTCGGTCACGTCGACCGGCGAGCCGGCGGGACGTGGCAGTAGGCCCAGGCCGTGTGCCGACCTTGGGGCGCCCGGGACTTGTCGAAGCGGCTGGCCTGCACCAGGAGGACGAACGGGGCGTCGGCCAGCCGACCGCGGTGGACGGCGCGCTCCGCGGCGACGACGTCGGCGAGCCGTCCGCCCAGGTGCACGGTCCCGGCCCGACCGAGCTCCGGCGCCGCGCCAGGGATCGGCCCGAGAGGGCCCAGTCGACCTTGCAGACCCCCGGCCCGTACCGGAACCGCTGGAGGGCGCGACGGTAGCGGCCGCCGCAGGCGGTCGTCGGCGATGGCCACCGCCTGTCGGGGCGTCACGTCGAGGAGAATGGCGCGCGCAGGAGGCAGCTCGGCAAGCGAGCGAACCGCCGTTGACGTCCGCAGCTCGCCGCCCAGACTCTCCAGCTCCGCGACGAGTGCATCGGCCAGGTCGTTGCGTTCCGCCCCGGACGACCGGCCAGCCGGCCACGTGAGCGGTGAGCGCGAGGACGAGCCCGAACGAGGCCGTTGCCAGACCATCGAGCGGGAGCATGCTGTGGGCCGTCAGCCCGCCCAGCAGCGCGGGGGCCCGGACGTCGCGGAACAGGAGGCGGCCGAGTGCCGTCATGCTCGCCAGGGCGGGCAGCCCGAAGCGGGCCTGCGCGATCGGGTGGCGCGGTGGTCGGAGCACCGGGCCGAGGATCCAGGGCAGGAGCCGCTCGGCGTCGCGGACGAGGGGAGCCATGAGCCGCCGATATGCCGGACCGTCGCGACCCAGCCCCTCGGCCGTCGTGTCCACGGATCGGTCGAGGAGGATCGCCTGGCCCTCTTCGAGCGCGTGCCCGAGCGGCACCTCGGGGTGTGCGTATTCCAGGCCGTGACGGGCCAGGTCGAGGTCGGCGAAGAAGGGCGAAGCGAGCGTCGTTCCGACCACGGTCGAGCAGACGTCGTGGATGAAGCCGGGCAGCGTGAGCTCGGCCGATCGCGTTCCCCCGCCGGCCGTCGGCGCGGCCTCGTACACCCGGACCGCCAGACCGGCCCGGGCGAGCGTGATCGCGGCGGCCAGCCCGTTGGGTCCGCCGCCCACGACGATCGCATCCAGGTCTCGATCCGAGTGGCTCACGATCGTATCTTGGGCGCTTCGCCCGACGAGGGACGGCGGTGGCCCGGATCGACGCGGTCGACCCGACCGCCCCAGCGTCCCCGACCCGGACCTCAGCGCGACCTCGCCCGCCGGAGGAGACGATGGGGATGCGTCAGCGACCAGATGCCTGAGCGGATTGCCGCGTTGTGGCGGATGTTCTTCGCATTGCGCCACTGGCGGCGGCGGTCGACGAGCGTCTGCTCCAACGTCGGCTCCGCGGTGACCCCGAACCGCGTCGCCAGGTTGCGAAGCGTGGCGACCCAGAAGGCATTCTCCTGGCGGTGGCCGCCGAGGGCCATCGTCAGCTCATAGAACGGGTCGTTGGCTCGCAGTAGGACCTGGACCTGGGCCTGCAGCCCGTCGGCATCGGTCGCCGCGCTGAAGGTGACCCAGGCCGCGAACATGTGTCCCTCCGGCGTCATGAATGTGAACGATTCTTCGTCCGCGTAGATGACCATGACGCCGGTCGACAGGAGCTGACCGCCGGGAACCGAGAGGTTCAGGAGGGCCACTTCGCCCGGAGCGATGCCGGTGAGCGGACCGTAGAAGCGGTTGTTGCCCGGCCAGAACGACCCGAACTCCGCCTTCCAGACGCGGACGACCTCCTGGGGGGTCGCGGCGGCGCCGTCGAAGCGCACCCGGTAGGTCTTCTGCCAGAGCCGGCCGAAGCCCTGGACGGGGCCGACCAGCCGGCGGCCGGCGACATTCAGGTTGACCGCGTCGGGCGGCAGCTCCCCCAGCGAAAGCCGATCCACCGGTCGCGACCAGGTGGTGGTCGGGTCCCGGTGGCTGAGGACCAACGGCGCTGCCCTGGTCGTTCGCGGGTGATTCCTGAGCCGTAGTCATCGTGCACCCCTTCTCAGAAGCCGACGGCGGCCAGCGCCGCGGTCTCGGTCTCATGGATGCCGATCGCCTCGTCGAGGCGAGTCAGCGAGAGGATCTGGCGGTAGTGCTCGTTCAGGCCGACCGCCAGGAGCCGCCCGCCGGCCCGCTGGACGCGGACGAGGAGGGTCACGAGGAGGCCGATCCCGCCGCTGTTCATGTACTCGAGGTCGCCGAAATCGAGGACCACGGCCTTGGCCCCGCCGCCGATCGCTTCCCCGAACGCCTCCATCAGGCCGGTCTCGCTCGCCGCGGTGATCTCACCGTGGATTCGAACGATGCCCGCCCTGGCGCTCTGCTCGACCTGGAATGTCGTCCCGCTCATCCTTCCCTCCCGTGGTTAGGGCCGCGCCTGTGCCCCCGCGGCGGTCTCGTCTTCGATGGTCATGAAGTCCGCCAGCCGGGTGATCCGGAAGATCTCGCGATAGTGCTCGCTGAGGCCGGCGGCCCGGATGGCCCGTCCGTCGCGGCGCGCCTCGGCGAGGAGCCGCACGATGAGGGCAATGCCCGTGCTGTTCATGTAATCGACCCCCGCGAAGTCGAGGACGATCGTCGGCGCGCGGAGCTCGAAGGCCCACGCGTAGGCGTCGGCGAGGGCGGCATCGGCGGCGCCGTCGACGTCGCCGGCGAGGGTGAGGCGGACCAGGTCCGAGTTGCCCTCGACCGTCGTGCTGAGCCGCTCGGACTTCATGGCTCGGCTCCTTCCAGGGCCAGCGTCAGGACGACCGACTGGGTCGTTCCGTCGTGGGTGATCTCCATTGCGTCAACCATGTTGCGGATCAGGAAGAGCCCCCATCCCCGGGGCTTCTGCTGGCCGGCCAGCTTGGCCTCGAGATCCGGCTCCTCGCCGTCGGGGATCGGCCCCGAGAGCGCCCGGTCGGTGATGCGGACGCGAACCTCCGAGTCGGTCAGGCCGACGGCGATGTCGATCGGCACGTCCGGGCGGCCCTGGCTCCCGTACTCGATGGCGTTCATGGCGGCTTCGCTGACGGCCGTCTTGAGGCGCTCCAAGCGGGCCGACGAGAGCCCCAGGGGCGCGACCGCGGCGGCGACTCGGTCCATCGCGATGCGCTCGTTGCCGATCTCGCCAGGGACGCTGAGCTCGAGCAGGGTGCGCTCGCTGGGGAAGCTCGCGGCGGCCAGCCCTCCGGCGCCGCTCGATCGCCGCAGGGTCACCATGGTGATGTCGTCTTCCTGCTCCCAGTCCCGACCGGTGAACGACCGAAGCTCCTCGAGCAAGTGGTCGACCAGCTCGCTCCCGGCGACGTCGCTGGCGACCGCCTCACGGAGGCGGGGGAAGCCGTACATCTCACGGTTGGGGTCATGCGCTTCGACGATCCCATCGGAGTAGAGCAGAACGTTCGAGCCGGGCTCCAGCGTCGCCTCGACCTCTTGGTAGGTGATCCCCGGCAGCAGTCCGAGGGGCAGCCCGGTCGCGCGCAGCTCATCGACCGTCCCGTCGGGCTGGCGGACGTACGGGAGGTTGTGGCCGGCGTTGGCGAACACGAAGTGGCCGGTCTCAGGGTCGAGGACCCCGTAGAGGCAGGTCACGAACATCTTGGCCGGCATCTCGGGCACGAGGAGCTCGTTCGCCCGCTCGAGGACCTTGCCCGGCGAAACCAGGCGCGCCGCGTCACCGCGGAGAATGCTGTGGGTCCGGGCCATCACCAGGGCCGCCGGGACGCCCTTGTCGGTGACGTCGCCGACGACAATCCCGATCCGCCCGTCGGGCAGCTCGATGAAATCGTAGAAATCGCCGCCGACAGCACGGGCCGGACCGTAGAAGGCCGCCACCTGCCAGTCCCTGAGCTTCGGGAGCTCGCGGGGCAGGAATTGCTGCTGGATGAGCGTCGCGACCCGCATCTCCTGCTCGTATCGCTCGCGGGCCTGCATCTCTGCGGCCTGCTCCTGGACGAGCTGCGCGACGCGCACGGCCGGGGCGGCCTGGGCGGCCAGGCTGGCCAGCAGGCGGCGGTCGTCGGACGAGTACTCCTGTTCCGAGAGGCGGGGCCCGAGATTGAGGGTCCCGATGAGTTCGCCCTGGCTCACGAGGGGGACCACGAGCGCGACGCCGGCCGCCCGCAGGTCACGCACGGCCGGGGAGTCCAGGTCGAGATGGGCGACGTCGACGGGGCCGGGCGCGGCCTGCAGGTAGGCCAGCAACGGATCGTTGGGGGCGATATCGACTTCCGGGCCCGAGGCCACGCCTGCCCCGGCCGGCCGTTCGGGCTGGGCCGTCGCGGTCGAGGCGGCGGCCGTGGTCCCGAGACGGAGGGAGCGCCGGATCGACTGGATGAAGGTCATGACGACGTTCTACCCGGCCGGCGTCCGGGATTCGTTACGAAGCTGCCGTGATGCAATCGCACGTAACGGCTTCCGGGCCCTGTCAACGCCCGGCTCCGCGCAGCCAGACCCGGGTGTGGACCGGGGCGACGGTGCGCTCAACGACCGTCCGCAGCTCGCCGTCCAGGCGGCGGAGGTCGACTTCGTCGCGGAGCCTCTCGGCGAAGGCTTCGACGATCTGCTGGCCGTCGTATCGCGACCGGTTGAACCGGCGATCCATGGCCGACTTGAGGCGGCCCCGGAGCGGCTGGAAGAGAGCGAAGACGGCCAGTGTCGAGGCGGCTACGGCGATCGGCCCCCCACCCTTCGTGAACGGGGCGAGGGCGGCCTGCAGGCCGAGGAACCCGGCCAGGTAGACCACCGCGAGGACGGCCGTCAGCGCCGCGTAGGTAAGGGTCCGGCTGACGAGCCGGTCGATCTCGTAGAGGCGATAGCGGAGGATGGCGATCCCGATTCCGATCGGAAACAGGGCCAGGCCTGCGCTGACCGCCAGGTCGGCCACATCGTTGTAGGCGCCGGGTCCGAACAGGACGCCGTAACCGCCCATCGCCAGCGCGAGCACGCCGGCAGCCGAGACGACCCACTTGAGCTGGGCCCGCTCGGTCGGCCCTCCCCGTCGCCATCGGCCGATCAGCGACAGCGCCGACAGGACGACCAGCACGATGAGCCCGAGGTAGAAGGGGGCCCACAGCACGACGCCCGGAAAGCCGGCGATTCCGAACGGGTTCTCGATCTCCGGGTAGTAGGAGATCGGGCCGGGCGTAAGCGTGACCCCAGCGGCCGTCACGATCGCAAACAGGACGTCGAGCTGGAGCACGATCCGCCAGCGCGGTGACGGCAGGTGGCCCTCCGGAAAGAGCAGGAAGAGCGCCGAGATGAGGGCGAAGAATGGACCGTCCATGGCCATGACAGCCGCCGCTACGATCGCCCCGCCGGGTGGTGGGCTCGGCTGCCGGATGTAGGCGTCGGCCACGAGGTAGCCGGCCATGAGGACGGCCATCCCGAGGATGATCGGTCCCACGCGGTTGCCAGGTCGTCGCTCGATGATCAGGACCGCCACGATCGCATACGCCGCGACGACCCCGACGAACATCACGCCGAGCAGGCCATTGCGGGAACCCTCGACAAACGACACCAGGGCAGCCACGGTCCCGGCCGCGATGGAGACGCCGGCCACGATCCGGGCCGGCCAGTGCGGAGCTGCCCGGGACACCCGGGCCGGCGCGGCGGGGACGCCTCGCCCGGTCATCGCGCCGTGCCTCCCCCGGACCGGATCCAGACGCCGACGCGCGCCGGGTGGAGGGCTTCGTACGCAACCTCCGACAGGTCTCCGCGGAGCGCGCGGAGGTCCACCTCGTCGCGCAGCCGGTCGGCGAACGCTGCGACGGTCCGCTCGGCATCGTAGCGGGAGCGGTTGAAGCGCCGGTCGGCGGTTCGCTGGACCCGGGCCCGGACCGGCTGGAAGAGGGCCGCGACGACCAGCGTCGAGATCGCGACCGCCAGA
Source organism: uncultured Chloroflexia bacterium (assembly GCA_963712585.1). Taxonomy (GTDB): domain Bacteria; phylum Chloroflexota; class Limnocylindria; order Limnocylindrales; family CSP1-4; genus CAVQIH01. The sequence continues at coordinate 215,242 of CAVQIH010000012.1, read as the reverse complement.
GTCTCGCCCTGAGTGAGGCCTGCGAGGGCCGCCTGGAGGCCGAGCACGATCCCCACGAAAAGGACCGTCAGGACCCCGGTCACGACCGCGTAGGCGAGCGTGCGACTGATGACCCGGTCGATTTCGTAGAGCCGGTAGCGCAGGACCGCGATGCCGGCGGCCACCGGCAGGCCGAGGACGGCCAGGATGATGACGATCTCGAGCGCCTTTGCGACGGCCGGGCTGGCCGACACGGAAAACGCAATGAAGTAGAGCGTGAGGGCCAGCCCTGCCATGACTGCCGCGTAGGCGAACCACTTGAGCTGCTGGCGAACGTCCCCGGCTGCCGTCCCGAACCGTCGGCCGAGCGAGGCCAGCGCCGCCAGGACGACGGCGCCGAACGCGAGGAACACGGCAGGTTCCACGATCCCCCGAAGCAGGTCCGGGTCGATCCACGGCGGCGTCAGCGGATTGTCCAGGAACGTCGCCTGCTGGATCGGCCCCGGCGCCAGCGCCAGGCCGAGCGCGGCGAGGACGGTCGCCGGCCCACCGAGGCGGGCCACCGGCCGCCACGCCTCGGACGCCAGCCGCCCGGTCGGGAAGAGGAGCGGCAGGTAGATGAGCGCCAGGCCGATCGGGGGCACCCAGATCCACGTCAGTAGCCAACCCAGCTCGTGCACGAGCGGGAGCCGACCCGGAACGGCCAGCGCACCCGCGATCACGTACTCGATCACCAGCGCCTCGACCGCGAAGAGCCCGCCGATCGCGCTGAACAGCCAGCCGATGCGGTTCTCTGGCCGCCGCTGAGCCAGCACGACCCCGACCGTACCGAACACGCCGGCGATCACGATCGTGGCGCCCCGGAAGCCCCAGGAATCGGGCACCGCGGTCGACCAGGTGGCGACGAGGACGATGCCGGCAGCCGCGATCAAGGCGATCGTCGCGAGCCATGCCGCCAGCGCCAGCCTTCCCGTCATCCGTCCCTCCGTGGGATATGAGCGCGCTCGAGGACCAGGAATCCGAGGCCATCATGCAGGTTCCCGTCCGAGAAACGTTACGAACGCCCTCGATCCGGCTGTACCGTACCGGCATGCCACCCCGCCTCAGCATCCGGCTCCTTGGCCCGGTCCGGATCGAGATCGACAAGCATCCGCTGTCAGTCGACACGCGCAAGGCTGTGGCCCTCCTGGCCTACCTCGCCGTGACGGCGCGTCCCGCCAGCCGCGACACCCTGGCGGCGCTCCTGTGGCCCGGGTCGGCCGAAGCTGAGGCTAAGGGGGCGCTCCGGCGGACGCTCTCCGTCCTCAACGGGGCGCTCCAGGGTGCCGGACTGGCCATCGACCGAACCGCGGTGGCGCTGGGGGACGAGTCGGCCGATGTCGACTTGCGTCGGTTCCGAGCCGCCCTGGCCAGGGCACGAGCACATGGGCACGACCCCGACGAGGCGTGTCTGCCCTGCTTGGCGGCGCTCGAGCAGGCGGTCGCCCTGGATCGGGGTGAGTTCATGGCCGGCTTCGCTCTGCGTGACAGCGAGACGTTCGACGAGTGGCAGCTCGCAGAGCGCGAGGCTCAGCGGCGTGACCTCGCCGGGGCGCTCGAGCGCCTGGCTCGAGGACGGATGGCGAGCGGTGCCTGGGCGGGAGCGGTCGCGGCCGGACGCCGCTGGCTCGAGCTCGATCCCCTGCACGAGCCGGCGCACCGCCTGCTGATGACCGCGCATGCCCGGGCGGGCGAGCCCGGCGCCGCCGTCCAGCAGTACCGCGAGTGCGTGCGGATCCTTGACGCCGAGCTCGGTGTGGCGCCGCTGGCGGATACGACCGAGCTGTACGAGGCAATCCGCGGTGGACGGGTCGGCGCCGAGCGACGCCCGGAGGGTGACCGAACGGGCGGCGAGGAAGCGCGGCGTGAGGTGGCCTCGGCCGAGGTCCGCTCGCCATGGCTCCCCCTGGTCGGGCGGGAAGACGATCTCGCTGTGCTCCTCGGCGCCCACCGGTCCGTGGGTCCGGACGGGCGGCTGCTGATCGTGGAAGGCGAACCTGGGATCGGCAAGTCGCGACTGGCCGCGGCGTTTGTGGACGCTGTCATAGCGGCGGGCGGCCGGGCACTCGAAGCCCGTGCCTACGCCGGCGAAGGCGCGATCGCCTTCGGAGCCGTCGCCGGGCTCATCCGGATGGGGCTCGAGCAGCCCGAGCCCGTCGCTCGGCTGCGGAGCGTCCGCCCGGACCTCCTCGACGAAGCGGCCCGCCTGATCCCCTTACCGGGAGCGAGCCCGATCCCCCCAACCGCTCCAGGACGGGCCACCGACCCGTTCGGGCGAAGCCGGCTCCTGGACGCTCTCGCCGACGTCCTCGCTGCGCTGGCGGCCGGGCCCGTTCCCGGGGCGATCGTGGTCGACGACCTTCACTGGGCCGACGCCTCGACCGTTGAAGTCGTGGCCTACGTGGCGCGGCGTCTCCGTGGTCGGCCACTCAGCCTTCTCGTGAGCTGGCGACGCGAGGAGCTCCGCGACCATGTCGAATCCGACGTCGCCGCTGCAGCCGAGCGGGCTGGCCTGATCGCGCGAACGGTCCTGCGCCGCCTCGATCGCGCCGAGGTGGCCACGATGGCGTCGGTGGCGCTTGGCTCCGGCGCCACCCCCGACCTGATCGACGCGCTCTTTGCCGAGTCGGAGGGACTGCCCCTGTACGTTGCCCAGGCGTTGGTGGCCCCGACGGCCGGAGCCGGGACGATCCCCGGGGGAGTCCTGGCACTGCTGCGATCGCGAGTCGCGTCCGTCGGGGAGATCGCCGGCCAGGTCCTGGCGACGGCGGCCGTCATCGGCCGATCGTTCGACTTCGGGACCGTTCACCTCGCCTCCGGCCGCAGCGAGGACGAGGCGATCGCGGGACTCGATGAGCTCGTGCGACGGGGGATCGTTCGCGAGGTCGACCCCTCCGAGGGAGCGGACGTTCGCTACGACTTCACGCACGGGCGCCTTCGGGACGTGGCCTACGAGTCGCTCGGCCTGGCCCGCCGGCGGCTGCTCCATCGCCGGGTCGCGGAGGCGCTCGCCGCGCCGGCCGGGCTGGCTCTCGAAGCCGGCGCGCGCTGGCCCCTGATCGCCCACCACGAGGCGTTGGCGGGGCGGACGACCGAGGCCGCCGAGGCCCACCGCCGAGCCGGCGAGCATGCTCGCTCGGTCTTCGCCAACAGCGAGGCACGAGAGCACCTCGAAGCCGCGCTCGCCCTGGGCAGCCCCGCCGTTGCCGAGCTGCATCAGGCCCTGGGATCGGTGACGACGCTGCTCGGCGACTACGCGGCCGCCATCGCGCACCTGGAATCGGCGGCGGCTCTGGCCGGGCCGGACTGGCAGGCGGCCATCGAGCACAGCCTGGCCCTCGTCCATGCCCGACGCGGGGGCTGGGAGCGGGCCGACAGCCATCTCGAGGCAGCCGTCGCTGCAGCCGGCGCGACCGCCTCGGGCGACGCGAAGCTCCGCTCGGCGATCCTGACCGACCGGAGCGCCATCGCTCACCGACGGGGCGACCCAACGACCGCCGAGCGGCTGGCCCGCGAGGCGCTTGTCACGGCCGAGTCGGCGGGCGACCAGATCGGAATCGCGCGAGCGGCAGACGTCCTGGGGATCGTCGCCCGTGCGCGCGGTGACCTCGCGTCCGCCGAGGCGCATCTGGGACGGGCCCTGGCCACGGCGGACGCCGCCGGCGACGTCGGGACGCAGGTCGCCGCCCGCAACAGCCTCGCCCTCGTCTGCGCCGACGGCGGCGATCGGGAGCGGGCGGCGAAGCTCATTCGTGAGGCCCTGGTGCGATGCGTCCGCCAGGGCGACCGCCACCGACAGGCCGCGCTCGAGAACAACCTCGCCGACCTGCTCCAGGCCATGGGCCGCCGCGACGAGGCGATGGATCACCTCAAGCGCGCCGTGGCGATCTTCGCTGACGTGGGCGGCCGTCCCGGAGAGCTGGAGCCGGAGATCTGGAAGCTCGTCGAATGGTAGGCGAGTGCTCTCGCGCCGGATCGGCCGCCGAGCCGCGCCTTCAGGCCCGGGCCAGCGGCTGATTCGTCGGCGGGCGCGGGCCCCACAAGCGGGCTGCCCCGACCCCGAGTCCGACGAGGATCGAGACGCCCATGATCGGGCTGAAGACCTCCTTGACGATCGGCGACTCGATCGCCAGTCCGACGACGAAGCCGACGAGCCCGACGTTCATGCCGAAGAACACGAGGTGGTCGGCTGCCCGCCAGCGCCGATCTTCTGCCGTCCGGGTTCGGACGAGGCCGAGGATGGCGTTCGTCATCACGCCGATGAAGATCGCGTGGTCGAGGGCGAACACGAGCCAGGCCGGGATGCTCGAGAAGTCGGGGCCACCGCCGGCGGTCGACCCGAAGGCGCCGCTGATAGCGCCCACGATGAGGTAGACCAGGATCAGGATGTCGACCACCACGAAGATGCCGGCGAGCGCGATGTGGCGGGCGGCTCCCGCCGTAAGCCAGTCGACTGACCGCAGCGAGCCACCCAATCGGGTCACGAAGAACCCTACGCCGACGAGCTCGGCCAGGGTGTTCAGTCCCCCGGCTGCCGTGAGCTGACCCGCCAGGGCTCCGACCGAGAGCACGATCCCGCCGGCGAAGAGCGCCCCGAACTGGACCCAGGCACCGCGGGAGACGCCCGGCCGGCCCGGCCCGATCTGCCATTCGACGACCCCCATCCCGATCAGTACCAGGTAGCTGAAGGCCATCGCAGCGACATGCGCGCCGATCGCGTCGCCCGAGAGGATCACCGTGGCGGCGGCGTACTGGACCTGGATGAGGACCCCGACGACGGCGCCGTAGGTGAGCGTCGCGATTCCGGCCAGGAACGCCAGGCGCGGCGCGGTCCGTGGCCCGCGGGAGTAGGCGAGGAACGTCCATGCCAGCCACCCGGCGATCAGGGCCAGGGTCGTCGCCCCGGTGATCGCCCTGAGAGCCGGGTTGGCGATGAAGAACGCTGCCACGTAGCAGGGGACGGCGATCGCCAGACCCCAGGCAAGCGCTCGCGGCGCGAGGCCCGCCGGCCCGTCGCCGCCGAAGAGCCAGAGCGACGTCGCCAGGACCGAGAGGCTGATCCAGCCCAGCGTCCCTGCATGGACATGGGTGAGCAGGGTGCTCCGGTCTGGCCAGTCCGGGATCAGGTCGAGGCCGTTGACGATCCCGATCGAGACCGTCACCACGAAGACGGCCATCGCAACCAGATACAGGCCCCGGATCTCTGCGGCGAATGGGCCGCCGCGGGACACCACGCGAGCGATGGTGAGTCCTCCCTCCTACCCTCCGGCGTGGCCGCGATGGTGCCAGCTCGTCAGGTCGGAGAGCCAGCACGTTCCGGCCCGCGGTGCCGGCGAGGAGACGGGCTACCAGCTGGGGCGGAGCCCTCGGCCCCCGACGGTCAGCCAGAGGCCGACCACCAAGGCCACGGTCAGCGTTCCGAAGGCGAGGATGACCGAGGTGCTCGCCAGGATGAGCGCGGGAGTGGACGTCGGTGTTCTCCGTGATGCAGCTCGCCGGCATCGCCGGGCGTCCACCGCAGGGCTGCATCGTGGGGCCGGGCCCGCCGTGCGGCATTCGGCACACGTCGACCACGCCCGCCGGACGAACGTCCACCGCGGCGGTGGACTGACGCCGCCGGCCCGCCACCCGGACCGGCGGTGAGTCAGTGCTCGGTGACGCCGGTGAAGCTGAACGACTCGAGCCGAAGTGCGGGGACGAAGACGGCCCCGAGCATGCCCCGCAGGAGCCGCCGCTCGCGACTGACTGCGCGCACCGCCGCCAACGCGTCCAGGTAGCTCATCGTGAAGCGCAGGTTGCGGACGGGTCCCACGATCCGTCCGCCCTCGACGAGGAACGTGCCGTCGCGAGTCATCCCGGTCACGATCGCCAGCTTGGGGTGGATGACATTGGTGTAGTGGAAGCGGGTCACGAGCAGGCCGCGCTCCAGGCTGCCGATCAGATCGTCGCGAGCGGCCTCGCCGGGCGCCATGTAGACGTTGAGGGGAAACGGTCCGTAGGGGTTCGGGGCCGGCAGGCCGTGACCGGTGGAGCGGCGACCCACCCGGCCGGCCGTGTCGGAGTCGAACACGACGTCGCGACAAACCCCGCGCTCGACGAGGGTCACCCGCTGCTTGCCCACGCCCTCGTAGTCGAAGGAAGCCGGCAGCCCCGTTGGATCGGTCGCGTCGTCCCAGATCGAGACCAGCTCGGAGCCGACCGTTCGACCGGGTTCGGCGAACGAACGTCCCTCCTCGACCGCCAGGGCGGAGAAGCCGACGTAGCCGAGCATGTCGCAGAGGTCGACCACCGCGTAGTGGTCGAGCACGACCGGGTAGTCGCCGGCAGCGATCGCCGCGGGCTGTGCCGCGGCCCGGGCGCGCTCGGCCGCCTCGCGCCCGATGACCGACCCGTCGAGCGCCGTTGCGTCGACGGAGCACGCTTCGGCATAGCCGTTGCCTCCGTCGGGGCCCATCGCCACGACGATGACCTGGGCGGCTGTCCGGTCCTCGGCCACGCGAACGCCGAGCGAGTTGGCAACGGCCACCGTCTCGGTGGTCGTCTGGACGCTGCCATACGCGGTCACCCCGGCCGCGTCGGCGGCGGCGATGACGCCCCGGGCGCACTCGGCGCGAGCCTCCGGGGTGGACGACGCGGTTCCTTCCGCGAAAGCTCCCCTGACGGTGGGGATCGGGCCCGGTGAGGGCAGGGAGACGAAATCCTCGCGCTCGGCGGTCAGCTTCGCGATCCGCCCGGCCGTCTCGGCCAGGCGGTGGAGGCCCGCGTCGTCGAGACGATCGGAGGACGCGACGCCGATCTGCCGGCCGATGACGAAGCGCAGGCTCAGCTGGGCGTGCGTCTCGGCGACGTTCTGGTGGATCTCGCTGTTGGCGAAACGGGTGAGCGCCGAATCCTGGGCGATCACCAGCACTTCGGCCTGGCCGGCCCCTTCGGCCGCCGCGTAGCCCAGCAGGCGTTCAGCGAGCGCGAGCCAGGCGGGGCCATCGGGCCTGCCCACAGCCCCCGACCCTCGAGGAATGGCGCCGTTCCCGCTCACCAGCGACCCACCCCGACCTGGACGTTCCGGAACCGGGCGCCGCTGACCGCGTGGCCGACGTGGCCGATCTGGCCCGGCTCGCCCTTGCCGCAGTTGGGGGTTCCGAGCATCACGTAGCTGCGCTCGTCGCCGATTGCGTCGCAGGAGCGCCAGAACTCGTAGGTGATGCCGGTGTAGGTGGGGTTCTTCAGGAGCCGGCCGAGCTTGCCGCCCTTGATCTCGTAGGCGACCTCGGTCGCGAACTGGAAGTTGAGGCGGCGGTCGTCGATGCTCCAGCTCCGGTTGGATGAGAGGTAGAGCCCGTCGTCGGTATCGGCGACGATCTCCGCGAGGCTCAGGCCGGGCTTCGGGAGCAGGTTGATGTTCGTCATCCGGATGAGGGGGATCCGGTTCCAGCCGTCGGCCCGCATCGCCCCACCCGAGCGACGGCCGATCCGGGGAGCCGTCTCTCGCGAGGATAGGTAGCCGACGAAGATGCCCGCGCTGACCAGTGGAACCGCCTGCGCCTCGACACCTTCGTCATCCCAGCCGAACGTCCCCAGTCCGCCGGGAGCCGTGGCATCGGCCACGATGTCGACCAGCTCGGAGCCGTAGCGGAAGCCTTCCTCGAGCCGGTCGGTCGTCAGGAAGCTCGTCCCCGCATAGGAGGCCTCAGTCCCGAAGACCCGGTCGAGCTCGCTCGGGTGGCCGCAGCTCTCATGGATCTGGAGGTAGAGCTGCGACGGGTCGAGGACGATCGTCCGCTGGCCCGACGGGCATTGCGGCGCTCTCAGCAGCGCGATCGCCTCGCTCGCGAGTGGCTCGGCGCGACCGACGAGGTCGAGCCCGCGGACGTATTCGTAGCCAGCGGCCTGCCACCCGCCACCATCGTCGGGGTAGCTCCGGCGCTGGTGCTCGTCGCCCTCGACAGCATTGGCTTGGATGCCAGCGCCCACGTGAGTGATCGTCTGCTCCGTGTAGCTGCCGTCGCTGGCTGCGAACGTCTTCGATTCGCGCTGGGCCCGATAGAGCGATTCGGTGAAGGCCAGCCCGTCCACGCGGCGCATCGCCTCGTCCGCGGCGAGGAGGTCAGCCAGCTTGGTCTCGAGCGGCACCGCGAAGGGATCCTCGGCCAGCGGCGTTTCGTAGCGGCCACTGGCCGGCGGGCGATCGTCGAGGACGACGGGATGTCGGAGCGCGGTGGCCGACGCTCGCGCGATCCGGACTGCCTCTGCCGCAACGCGATCGGCCTCGAGGATCTCCAGGCGCGAGGAGCTGGCGAAGCCCCAGGCCCCGTCGACGAGGACACGGACGCCGAAGCCCTCGGTCTCCCCCAGGGCCACGCCTTCAACTCGGCCCGACTTGACAGTGATCGATTCCTCAGCGCGGCGGACGATCCGCACGTCGGCCTGGGTGGCACCACGAACCCGCGCCGTCTCGAGTGCGCGCTCGGACAGATCCCTCATCGGCCCGAGGGTAGCAGGCGCCCCGTCTGCACGTCGCTCCGTCATGTGCCGCATGCCGTCGCCGCGAAGTGGGCCGGCCAGCCCGCCGAGCCTGACCAAACGGCCCGCGGCTTTCATGACCACCTGACCCTCGCCCGGGCTGGCGTCCTGGTCCACGATGTAGCCATGGCGTCCCGCTCGCGTGGCCCCCACCCTTCTGAGCCTGCCGTCGATCTCGTGGGTCGACTGGTCGTCGTCGAGGGCGTGGTCCAGGGCGTCGGGTTTCGGCCATTCGTCTGGCGGCTGGCGCGCGAGCTCGGGCTGGCGGGCCGGGTCCGGAACCTGGCCGGCCGGGTCGAGATCGAAGCCGTCGGTCGTCTCGTCGACATTGAGGCGCTCGCTGTCCGCCTGCGCCTGGACGCCCCCCCACGGGCCAGGGTCGAGCGCGTCACCGTCGGGCCACTTCCGTCCGCCGTGACGATCGCACCGGGCGACGGCTTCCTCATCGACGAGAGCGTTTCCGCGCCATCAATCGAGCGCCTCTTCCCGCCCGACATCGCCACCTGCGACGATTGCCTGCGGGAACTGTTCGACCCGGCCGACCGCCGCTACCGCTACCCCTTCGTCAACTGCACCAACTGCGGGCCGCGGGCGACGATCATCGAGGAGCTGCCCTACGACCGGGCCCGGACGTCGATGCGTGAGTTCCCGCTCTGCCCGGCCTGTGACGCGGAGTACCGGGACCCCGCCGATCGGCGCTTCCACGCCGAGCCGGTCGCCTGCGAGGTCTGCGGTCCGCGGCTGTCCTACCGGGCGACAGCGGCGGCTGGGCCTTCGGCCAAGGGCGAGGAGGCGTTGGCAGCCACGGTGGCCGGTCTCCTGGCCGGCCAGATCGTGGCCATCAAGGGCCTCGGCGGCTATCACCTCGCCTGCGACGCAACCGACCCGGCGGCCGTGAGCCGCCTCCGCGACCGCAAACGACGCTGGGCGAAGCCGTTCGCGGTGATGGTCCGCGATCTCGGCGCGGCTCGGGAGGTGGCCCGCTTGAGCCGGCTCGAATCAGAGCTCCTGACGTCGCCGGCGCGGCCGATCGTGCTCGTCGCGGTCAGGCCCGCAAGGCCCCGCCCGGGCTCCGTCGCCGGCCCGCTCGGGGGGCCCGGCCCGGCGCCGCGGCGACTGGCCGCCGCCGTCACCAACGGCAACCGCAGGGTGGGCCTCTTCCTGCCGTACACCCCGCTCCACCACCTGCTCCTGGCAGCCGCGGGACGGCCGCTCGTGCTGACGAGCGGCAACCTCTCCGACGAGCCGATCGTCATCGACGACGATGACGCGGTGGCCCGGCTCGGCGGCATTGCCGATGCCTTCCTCCAGCACGACCGCTGGATTCGGGCCCGCTACGACGACTCCGTCACCCGGATCGTCGGGGGGCAGGAGTCCCTGATCCGGCGCGCTCGTGGTTACGCCCCGGACCCGCTCGACCTGCCGATCGCCAGCCCGGAGCCATTCCTGGCCGTCGGGGCGGAGCTCAAGCACACCTTCGTGCTGGCTCGGGGCGGACGCGCTCACGTCGGGCCGCACACGGGCGACCTGGAGGATCTCCAGGTTCACCGAGCCTTCACCGAGAACCTCGCCCATCTGTCGCGGCTGCTCGACCTGGAGCCCCGCTGGGTCGCTCACGACCTCCACCCGGAGTACCTGTCCACGAAGTACGCCGTGGACCGGTTCCCGGCCGGCCGGCGGATCGCGATCCAGCACCACCACGCCCACGTGGCGTCTGCCGCGGCCGAAGCGGGCCTGACCGGTCCGTGCATCGGGGTCGCCTACGACGGCCTGGGGTTGGGCGACGACGGGACCTTCTGGGGCGGCGAGATCCTCGTCGCCGATCTCCTCGGCTACCGGCGCGTGGCCCGCTTCGGCCGTGCGCCCATGCCCGGTGGTGCGCTCGCCATCCGGCGACCCTACCGGATGGCCCTCGGCTACCTGTTCGGCGCCGAGCGCGACCCGGGCGACGGGGCGAGCGGGCCGCCGATCGCCTCTGAGCTCGCGGCCGCCTTCCTCGACCGGCTCGACCCCCGGGAGGTCGGAGTGGTGGGGGTCCAGGTGGCGCGCGCCCTCAATGCCCCGCTCGCGTCGAGTGCCGGACGCCTCTTCGACGCCGTCAGCAGCCTGCTCGGGGTTCGCGACGTGGTCGAGTACGAAGCCCAGGCGGCGATCGACCTCGAGATGATCGCTCGGCCCGGCAGCGCCGCGCCCCTGCCCTACCGGCTGGCCCGTCGCGAGGGCTTGCTGGTCTACGACCCGCGACCCACCCTGACGGCGCTCCTCGAGGGCCTGGCTGCCGGCGACTCCGCGGCGCTCCTCGCCGCGCGCTTCCACGCCACCGTCGCCGAGCTGACCCGCGAGCTTTGCGGGGAGGTTCGCGCGGCGACCGGCATTCCTGACGTCTGCCTCTCAGGAGGCGTCTTCCAGAACCAGCGTCTGGCCGAGGAGCTCGCCGGTGGGCTCCGCGGCGACGGATTCACCGTCCATCTCAACCACCTGGTTCCGGCCAACGACGGCGGGATCAGCTATGGTCAGGCTGCCATCGCGGCTGCCCGCCTTGCTGCCGGGGTCGCCGGTCCGCCGGCGCTCGGAGCGGCGGAGACGCCCCCCGGGCGGCTCGCGTAGGGAGGTTCGATCTATGTGCCTGGGGATCCCGGGGAAGGTCATCGAGGTCCGGGAGGTCAACGGCCTCCCGATGGGCCGGGTCGACTTCGGCGGCGTGCGCAAGGAGGCCTGTCTTGCCTACGTGCCGGAGGTGAAGCCAGGCGACTACGTCATCATCCATGTCGGTTTCGCGATCAGCCACGTCGACGAGGAGGAGGCCCTCAAGACGCTGGAGATCCTTTCTTCCATGGGCGACCTGCTGGCCCAGGAGCTCGCCACGATGGGACCGGGGATGGAGGCGCCGGCCGTCGTCAGCGACGACGGACCCGCCTTTGTGGGCGCCCCGTCGGCCGGCCCCGAGGCCCCCGCGTGAAGTACCTCGACGAGTACCGCGACCCGGTCCTCGCCAAGAAGCTCGTCGCGGAGATCCACCGGATCACGACCCGACCCTGGACCGTGATGGAGGTCTGCGGCGGCCAGACCCACACGATCGTCAAGCAGGGGATCGACGAGGCGCTGCCGGACGGCGTCAGGATGATCCACGGGCCGGGCTGCCCGGTGTGCGTGACTCCGCTCGAGCAGGTCGACAAGGCGCTCGCGATCGCGGCTCTGCCCGGCGTCATCTTCACCAGCTACGGCGACATGCTGCGAGTGCCGGGATCGACGACCGACCTGCTGTCCCTCAAGGCCCGCGGGGCGGACGTGCGCATCGTCTACTCGCCGCTCGACGCGCTGAAGATCGCCGCGCGCCAATCCGGACCGCCAGGTCGTCTTCTTCGCGGTGGGGTTCGAGACGACCGCGCCCGCCAACGCGATGGCCGTCGCCCAGGCGGCCCGCCGGGGGATCGACAACTTCAGCGTCCTCGTCAGCCACGTCCTCGTGCCGCCGGCGATGACCGCTCTCCTCGAGTCGCCGACGAACCGGGTCCAGGCATTCCTGGCCGCGGGCCACGTCTGCGCGGTGATGGGCTGGACCGAGTACGAGCCGATCGCCGAGAAGTACCGGGTCCCGATCGTGGTGACCGGCTTCGAGCCGCTCGACCTCCTCGAAGGCATCCTGATGGCGATCCGCCAGCTCGAGGAAGGTCGCCATGTCGTGGAGAACCAGTACGTCCGGGCGGTCAAGCGCGAGGGTGTGCCGCTGGCCCAGCGCCAGATCTTCGAGGTCTTCGAGGTCGGTGAGCGGGCCTGGCGGGGCGTCGGCGAGATCCCGGCGTCGGGCTATCACCTGCGCGAGAAGTACGCCCGTTTCGATGCTGAGAAGAAGTTCGCCGTCGAGAACATCCACACCCGGGAGCACCCGGCCTGCATCGCCGGGGCGATCCTGACCGGCGAGAAGACGCCCACCGACTGCACTGCGTACGGGATCCTCTGCACGCCCCAGAAGCCGCTGGGTGCCCCGATGGTCAGCTCGGAGGGGACGTGCGCCGCGTTCTATGCCGCGGGAAGGGGGATCGGCGCGCCGGCCCGGCCCCTCGTCCAGCTGTCGCCGCTGCGACCCCTGGCCGCGACCGGGGCTGCGGTGCCGGGCACCCCGGACGCCGGCTCCGCCTCGGCCGGGAAGCGCGGCCGATGAGCGGTCAGCGCGAGGCGACCGGACCGGCCCCCGCCGTCGACGCCGAGGGAGTGGCTTGCCCGGCGCCGATCCCGGAGACCGAGCGCGTCCTTCTCGGGCATGGCTCCGGCGGACGGCTGTCCGCGGCGCTGCTGCGCGACCTCGTCGTTCCATCGTTGGGAGCGGCCAGTCCCGGCGGCGTCCTGAACGACGCGGCAATCGTCGAGGTTGCCGGCCAGCGACTGGCCTTCACCACCGACTCGTACGTCGTCAGCCCCATCGAGTTCCCCGGCGGCAACATCGGAGAGCTCGCCGTCAATGGCACGATCAACGACCTGGCGATGATGGGCGCCCGTCCCCTGGCGATTTCGCTGGCCTACGTCATCGAGGAGGGGCTTTCCTTCGACGAGCTCGGCCGGATCACGGCTGGGGCGGCAGCGGCGGCGAACCGCGCCGGGGTGCGGATCGTGACCGGTGACACGAAGGTCGTTGGCCGCGGCGCCGCGGACCGGCTCTTCGTGAACACCTCCGGGATCGGCCTCGTGCCTGCGGGCGTCGCTCCATCGGCCGATCGGGCGCGCCCCGGCGATGTGGTCCTCCTGTCCGCGCCGATCGGCCTCCACGGGGTGGCCATCATGAGCGTTCGAGAAGGGCTCGAGTTCGAGGTCGAGATCGCCTCGGACACCCGGCCGCTCGCCGCGCTCGTCGCCGAACTCGTGTCGGCCTCACCGGACGTCCACGTCCTGCGCGACCCGACGCGCGGCGGACTCTCCTCGGCGCTGAACGAGATCGCCGGATCGTCTGGGGTCGGGATCGTCCTCGACGAGGCCGCCATCGCGATTCCCGGTCCCGTTCGGGCCGCCTGCGAGATGCTCGGTCTCGACCCGTTCCACGTCGCCAACGAGGGGGTCTGCGTCGCGATCGTGCCCGCGGCCGACGAGGTGGCGGCCCTCGCCGCTCTTCGTTCGCTGCCCGAAGGCGCCGAAGCCGTCCAGATCGGCACGGTCGTGGCCGACCACCCGGGGACGGTCACGATCCGGACGCTCGTCGGGTCCGAGCGGATCGTGGACATGCTCGTGGGAGAGCAGCTGCCCCGCATCTGCTGAGGCCGAGGCTCGACAAGGCGGCCGAGCCTGGCCGCGTGCGCCGCGCCACCAGCTCGGCCCCGTCCCTTCTGCCCCCAGGAGCGAACCTTTCGCGCGCCCGACGGGTATCCCAGGTGACGGGTCCGCGCCCGAAGGCCGGCGCCGGATCCGCCCGCACGAGGTGCGCCATTGAGCGCCAGGTCCCTGTTCCGCGCGACGGCAGGCCTGCTGATCCTGGGCTCGCTGCTCGTGTTCGCGGTGCTCCTGAGCTCGGGCCCGCACTGATGCCCCGGGCGGCTCGCGGCGCCGCTCGATACGCAGCGGGGATGGCGGTGCGAGCGAACCGGCGCTGGGCAGGTCGCGCTAGACTCGGCCGACGATGGACCCGCGAACGATTCAGGGCGGCCGCTTCATCACCATCGAGGGGCCCGACGGCTCGGGCAAGTCGACCCAGGCCGCGCGCCTGGCGGCCAGCCTCCGCACCCTCGGGTGGGCGGTGACGCTGACGCGGGAACCGGGCGGGACCGCCGTCGGCGAACGGATCCGGGCGGTGCTGCTGGAAGCCCGCGAGGCGCAGCACGCCCCGCTGACGGACGCCCTCCTGTTCAACGCTGCCCGGGCCCAGCTGATCGCCGAAGTCATCCGCCCGGCGCTCGACCGCGGCGAGATCGTCGTGTGCGACCGGTTCGCCGATTCGACCCTCGCCTACCAGGGTTACGGAAGCGGCCTCGACCTGGCCGCACTGCGGAGTCTCCAGGCGCTGGCGACGGGTGGCCTGCGGCCCGACCTTACTCTGCTCCTGGACCTGCCGGCTGAGGTCGGCCTGGCCCGGCGAAGCCGGGGCCCCGCCCAGGAGGTCACGCGCTTCGAAGCGGGTCGAGCCTTCGCCACGGAGTTCCACGGCCGCGTTCGGCAGGGCTTCCTCGAGCTCGCCCGGGCCGAGCCCGAGCGCTGGCGCCTCGTTCCGTCCGACGCGCCGCCGGAGGTCGTCGCCGAGCGACTTCGGCAGGCTGTCCTGGCGAGCCTCGAGGCCGATCGCGCACCGGCGTGATGAGTCAGCGCCGGACGGCCCAGCGTGGGGCCCCGGGCGAGGATCCGCAGTGGCGTCTCACGCCCCGCTGTGCGCCGGCGACGCCTCCGCGATCTGGCCCGTCCCTTCCGTACGGGCGGAACTGAGAGCCTGGGTGGCTGCCTCGAGCAGGGCGTTTGCCGTCGTCCCATCGGTCGGGAAGTGGGCCACCCCGGACGAGACGCTCGGTTGCCATCCCTCGATCGGCGCCAGCGCCGCAATCGCCGCCAGGACGCGACGGGCAACCGCCACGCCGCCGGCTCCCGGAGCGATCACCGCGAACTTGCCGCCATCGAGGCGGGCGACCGTGTCGACGAAACGCACCGACTCGGCAAGCGCCGAGCCGACGACCCGCAGGGCCTGATCCGCCGCGGGCGTATCGGCCCCCGAACCGGCCGGATCGTCGACGGCGAAGGCGGCGATCGAGAGGTCGCCTGCCTGGCGACCGGCGCGGGCGATCTCCAGCTCCAGGACCCGGTCGAAGGTCCGCCGGTTGGCGAGGCCGGTGAGCGGATCGAGGTGGGCGAGCCGCTCGTACCACTCGGAGCGCTCGGTCAGGGAGGCCTCGGTCCGGGCACGCTCGACGGCAACGGCGGCCAGGTCGGCGATGGCGCCGAGCAGCGGCAAGTCCGACCGCTCGACGGCCGTCCCGTCGAGGCGCCCGGCAATGAGCACTCCGGCCACGAGCTCCATACCGGCCCGTTCCACCACGAGGGGGACCAGGCTGGCCGTCGTGAGTCCCAGTGCCGCCAGCACGTGGGCCGCCGCCCCCGACCCAACGGTTGTCGTCGTCGGCTCGCGCCGAGCGATGGCGTCCGCGATCCCAGCGGCCTCGCCCGGCTCGATCTCGAGCGCAGGCAACTCGCCGAGGCTGACCCCAGCGCGGCGGTCGGGATCAGGCGGCTGGGAGGCTCCTCGAGGAGAACGACGGCCGCCCGATCGACCCGACTCCAGTGAGCCAGGATCGAGAGCAGCTCGGCGAGGACGCGGTCGAGGTCGTCGTTCCGGGCGAGGGCCCGCGCGGCCGCGGCCAAGGCCACCAACGGCTCGGCTGGTTCGGGGGTTCGGTCGGTCGACACGCCTGCCCTCCGCGAACGACGGAGTCCGGCTCGCCTGCAACGGCCTGACTCGGCCCGGGCATCGTACTACGCCGAATGGGCCACTCCCGTGGCTATACTCCGCACGTGAAACTCGTCGTCGCGATCGTTCACAACGAAGACGCCGGGGCGCTGGTCGACGCACTCCTCGACCGCGAGTACCGGGCAACGCGCCTCCACAGCTCGGGCGGGTTCCTCAAGCAGTCGAACGCGACGATCGTGTTGGGCGTCGAGGACGCCAAAGTCGACGACGTCCTGGCGATCATCCGGGCGAACTGCCACTCGCGGACGCAGGTCGTCAACCCGATGCCGCCGATCATGGAGCCGGGCGAGTTCTTCATGCCGTATCCGCTCGAGGTCGAGGTCGGCGGAGCCACCGTCTTCGTCGTGCCGGTCGAGCGCTTCGAGCGACTCTGAGCGGCCGGGACGGCGATCGAGACCGGGCCTTCGTGGCCCAGCAGTCCGCGTCGTGAGCCGCTTCGCCCCGACCTCGTCGACACCTGGATCTTCCGTGTCCAGGCCGGTGACGGCCGGGAAGCCGACCGGCTCGAGATCCTGCTGCTGAGGCGCGCCGCGGGGCGCGTCCTGGCCGGTCTGTGGCAGCCGGTCTCGGGTCGACTCGAGCCTGGCGAGCGGATCGCCCTGGCCGCGCTTCGGGAGCTCCATGAGGAGACCGGCCTGGGCCCCTCTGCGATCGAGGCGTTCTTCGATCTCGACCAGGTCAACCAGTTCCATTGGCCGGCCGTCGATGCGATCGTCTCCAGCGTCATCTTCGCCGTCCGGCTCCGGTCAGGGGTCGAGCCCTCGCTCTCGCACGAGCACGATGCGGCACAGTGGCTCGCGCCCTCGGAGGCGAGCCGGCTGGCCGTCTGGCCGGGCTACCGGGAGTCGATCCGGCGGATCGAGGAGAACCTCCTGGATCCCGGGCGAGCACGATGGTTCCAGATGTCGCTGGCCGGCGACCGGCTCATCGGGTAGGCCGCCCCGGCAGGACAGTGGGGCCGTCGAGATCGCTCCGGATTCCCGCCCCGCCCGGCGCTTTCACCGCCAATGAACGCCCGGGGAGCACAAGCCACGCTAACGGCCCGCCGTGACGGCACGATCCGGGCCGGCTCGTGCTCACCGGATGCCCAGAGAACGGGCGGGCGGTCGGTCCGGCGAGGGGTTCCGCAGTTAGCGTTCCCCGTGACGTTCATTTGCGGGTGTCTCTTGCTCAGAGATCAGAGGGGCTCTGGCCGCTGGCTGGCGCGATGCCGCCGGTTGGCCCCCGCTTGCCGGCCGGGGGCCTCCGGCGTGTAGAATGCGGCGCAACCTGCCCCATCGTCGGAGGCGCACGAGGAGGGCCGATTGCCCCAGCGACAGCAGGCACCGGACGCACCGGTCGCCGCCGGCGCCGCCTCGCGGCGCATCTTCCACTCGAAGGTCGACACGATCCGTCCGACGTACGGATTCGAGGACGTCTCGCTGGCACCGGGCACCGAGACGGTCGAGCCCGCTGACGTCGACCTCTCACAGGTCTTCGCCGGGATCCCCCTGGCGATCCCGATCCTGGCAGCCGCGATGGACGCCGTCGTCGACGCCCGCTTCGCGGGCGTCCTGGCCGGCCTGGGCGGCCTGGCCGTGCTGAACCTGGAGGGGGTTCAGACCCGCTTCGACGACCCGGCGGCGGTCCTGGCGACGATCGCGGAGGCATCCGACGGCGAGATCCAGGAGATCCTCGCCGCGGCCTACGCCGAGCCCATCCGGGAGGAGCTCGTCGCCCGCCGGATCGCCGAGATCCACGCGGCCGGCTCGAAGGCCGCGGTTGCGGCTACACCGGGGGCCGCGCGGCGCTGGGGTCCCTTCTGCGCCGAGCAGAGTGCCGACTTCTTCCTCGTCCAGTCGCAGGTCAGCAGCGCCCGCCACCTGGCCTCCGGCTACGACCCGCTCGAGCTCGCGGACTTCACGCGCTACATGCCGATCCCGGTGGCGGTCGGCAACACAACGAGTGCCGAGGCCGCGTTCCAGCTCATGGAGCAGGGAGCCGCCGCGGTCTTCGTCGGGGTCGGTCCGGGGGCGGCGTGCACGACCCGCGAGGTGCTCGGAATCGGAGTTCCCCAGGTCACCGCGGTGAGCGACGTGGCCGCCGCGCGCGACGCGTACCGGGCCGCCACCGGGCGCCATGTGCCGGTCGTGGCCGACGGCGGGATGCGTCGCGGCGGAGAGATCGCCAAGGCCATCGCTGCGGGTGCCGATGCGGTCATGCTCGGATCCCCGCTGGCGCGGGCGGAAGAGGCGCCCGGCCGCGGCACGAGCTGGGGCATGGCCGCGCCCTCGCCGACGTTGCCCCGCGGACTGCGCATCCGGGTCGGCACCGTTGGTCCGCTGGCGCGGATCCTGCTCGGACCGGCCCGGGTCACCGACGGGTCCGAGAACCTCGTCGGGGCGCTCCGCCAGTCGATGGCCGCCCTGGGCGCGCGGACGATCGCCGAGATGCAGCGGGTGGAGATGGTCTACGCACCGGCGATCCAGAGGGAAGGGAAGTCCTGGCAGCAGCGCGGTCGCTGACCGCGGTCGGATGAACGATCCCCTCGGCGAGCAGCTCGCCGGGTGGGGCAAGGCCGCCATCATCGAGACGCGGGGCCGGGCCAGCGGCCGGCCGGCGCGAGCGGCCGTCGGGTACCTCGGGGAAGCCGACGGGAGCCTCCTCGTCGCTGCAGGCTCGGCAGGGGCCGATTGGGCGTTGAACCTGCGGGCGAATCCGGTGTGTCGGGTCACGATCGGTACCCAGACCCAGGCCTACCGAGCCGAGGAGCTCGAGGACGCCGAGCGAGCTCGGGCGATCACCGGCCTCATCCTTCGCTACGGGACTCCGGCGGAGCGACTGGGCTCGGGGCCGGCGTTCCGGCTGCGGCGCGCCGGGTAGACTGTCGAGAACCGGGACGACGGAGGCGGCGATTGGGCGGCGAGCGCGACGATTCCGAGACCGACCAGGCGGGCGGGACGGTCAGCCTCGACCATCGCGAGGCTCCGGCCCGCCCCGAGCGCGGCAAGACGGTCCACGGTGAGCCGGCGAACTCGGGCCTGCGGATCCTCGCGCCCGACGACGCCGAGGTCGAGGCATACCTGGAGACCGCCCTCAAGGCGCCCGCTCCGGATCGATCGCCCCAGGACCGCCCGGGCGGCGCCGTCCCTCGTGGCGAGTCCAGCCAGTCGGAGCCGGACACGATCATCGTCCTCGACTTCGGCAGCCAGTTCGCCCAGCTGATCGCCCGTCGCGTCCGCGAGCTCCACGTCTACAGCGAGCTCCTCCCCCACGACACGCCCTGGTCGGAGATCGAGCGTCGTCGACCCAAGGCCATCATCCTGTCGGGCAGCCCGAACTCCGTCTACGACGAGGGCGCGCCGAAGCCGGACGCGGCGGTCTGGAGCGGCCGCCTGCCGGTGCTGGGCATCTGCTACGGCGCGCAACTCATGGCCCTGGAGCTGGGCGGGGAAGTCGTGCCGACCACGAAGCGCGAATACGGGCCGGCGACCGTCACCATCACCGCCGAGGACCGGTTGTTCAGCGGTCTCGATCGGGATCAGCCGGTCTGGATGAGCCACGGCGACACGATCACCCGCCTGCCGGAGGGCTTCACCGCGACCGCCCAGACGGACGCTTCGCCCTTCGCCGGCCTCGTCGACCCCCGGCGCCACCTCTACGGCATCCAGTTCCACCCCGAGGTGGTCCACACGCCGCACGGCCGGGATCTGCTCCGCAACTTCGTGCTCGGGATCGCCGGCGCGCGACCCACCTGGACCCCGGCCAACTTCATCGATACGACGGTGGCCGAGATTCGCGCCCGCGTCGACGCGCATGCCCGGGCGACCCGGTCCGACGGGCGCGTCATCTGCGCCCTCTCGGGCGGGGTCGACTCGGCCGTGGCGGCCGCGCTCGTCCATCGAGCGGTGGGCGACCGGCTGACCTGCATCTACGTCGACCATGGC
Source organism: uncultured Chloroflexia bacterium (assembly GCA_963712585.1). Lineage (GTDB taxonomy): Bacteria > Chloroflexota > Limnocylindria > Limnocylindrales > CSP1-4 > CAVQIH01. The sequence goes on along the minus strand of CAVQIH010000012.1, from coordinate 195,343 downwards.
CTGATGCGCAAGAAGGAGTCGGAGCTCCTGCGGGCCACCTTCGAGGCGAACCTCGGGATGCGCCTGGTGATGGTCGACGGCCGCGAGCGCTTCCTGCGCCGCCTGGCCGGGATCATCGACCCCGAGGGCAAGCGCAAGATCATCGGCGACGAGTTCATCCGGGTCTTCGAGGAGGAGGCTGCCAAGCTTGGCCGGATCGACTTCCTCACCCAGGGCACGCTCTACCCGGACGTGATCGAATCGGCGACCGCCGAGACGAAGGCGGCCCAGAAGATCAAGACCCATCACAACGTCGGCGGCTTGCCGGCCGACATGCGCTTCAAGCTGATCGAGCCGCTCCGCTATCTCTTCAAGGACGAGGTGCGGACCGTCGGCCTCGAGCTCGGGCTGCCCGAAGCGATGGTTCACCGCCAGCCCTTCCCCGGGCCCGGCCTCGCCATCCGGATCATCGGCGAGGTGACCGCCGAGCGCCTCGAGACCCTCCGTGATGCCGACTGGGTCGTCATCGACGAGATCAAGGCAGCCGGCCTCTACCGGTCGCTCTGGCAGTCGTTCGCGATCCTGACCCCGGTCCGTTCCGTCGGGGTGATGGGCGACGGTCGCACCTACGCCAACGTGGTGGCGATTCGGGCGGTCACGTCCGAGGACGGCATGACCGCGGACTGGGCCAAGCTTCCGTACGAGGTCCTGGCCAAGATCAGCTCGCGCATCGTCAACGAAGTGCCGGGCGTGAACCGCGTGGTCTACGACATCAGCTCCAAGCCGCCCGCCACGATCGAGTGGGAATGAGCGGCGCCAGGTGGGGCACCCGCGCACCTCGGCAAGGGCGCCTGCAAGGCCGCCTGCGTACCTTCCGAGCGTGACGCCGCGCGCGTCGGTCGGGGTGTGCCCGTGACCGACGATCAGTTCGACCCAGCGATCGCCGACGACCGAAACGTCGCGGGTGAAGGCGCGCCGCGGTGTCCCTGGTGCTCCGCGGTCCTCGAGACGGGGACCGAGGAGGTCTGCCCATCCTGCAGGGCCAAGCTCATCCCGGACGACCAGGAGGCGATCCCTGGCCTCACCGAGGTTGAGGCGGGGCTGCGCGCCGCGGCGTTTGCGGCGGCCCGGCGGCCCAAGAAGCGGAGCGGTCTGGTCGCCTGGCTGGCCGGCGACGAGATGGCCACCGCGGCGCCCCGGCCGGCGGCGATGGCCGATCTGTCCGCGGCGGAGCCGGCGGCCGTGGCCCCCCCCGACGACGCGGTCCGGCGGGAGATGCTCCGCCTCGAGCTCGAGGCCGCCGGCCTCCTCGCGCCCGCTGGCGCCGACGATCGGGAGCCCCAGCCGGCGGATGGCACGGCCGCGCCGCCCGAAGCCGAGGGCCCCGGCGCAACGACGCCCCCCGACCCAGGGAATCCGCCCACCGACTGACGCCGCTAGCATTCCGGCGATGACCGCCGCGCTCCCCGCTCCCGGTCCTTCGTACCTGCGCGAGCAGGAGCTGCGTCTTGGAGACCGCCTGATGCGGGTCGGCATCGGGCGTCCGACGACGATCGACGAGCGCTGGTGGGTGGCGTTGCTGTGGGTCGAGATCGGTGACTCGCTGGCGACCTTCCGTGACCTTGCCTCGCCGGCTGGCCCGCCGCCCGATCCGCCGCTCCTCCGGCTCGGCCCCGCGCTGTCGGGGGAGCTCTCCGGGATGATTCGCGAGACGGCCGGCCGCCAGATGCTGCGGCTCCGGCTGGGTGTGGCGCCCGCGGACGAGGCCCGACCCTGGGACGTGCCGGCTGTCGTCGTGGCAGCGATCGAGTGGGAGCCGGCTCGAGCCGCCACGCTACGCCCGAACCAGATCGCCGAAACCGCCCTCACCGCGTTCCGGCACGCAGTCGAGCGTCTGGGGCGTCCGTGAGGCCGCCGACGAGGAGACCCGCGGGGAAGTAGACTCCGGAGGCGATGCGCGACCTCTTCGACGACTTCATGCGTGAGCTCCAGGAGCGCCAGGCAGGACGGCGAGGCCAATCCCCGGGGTTTCCTCGGCCGGGCTCGCCCGAAGATCCGGACCCCGAGGGTGCCGCCGAGCCGGCTGAGGGCGGCGCCGGCCATGACCCGAGCCAGACCGCTGACGCCGACGATGGCCCGACCACGGCGGAGCGCCCCGACTCAGACGAGGAGGCCGAGGTGGCCGAGGAGCCGTCCCCGGACGAGCCCGGGCCCGACCTTGAAGAGCCGATCACCATCCCGCCGTCGCGCGGGCCGCGCCGCGGGGCGCGGGGCGGCGGAGGCGGCCGCCGGCTGAGGCGCGTGCGATCCGGGGGCCCCAATGACGGCGGCGGACCGCGGATCACCGCCGGCACCGTGCTGCTGGTCCTCCTCGGCGTCCTGCTGCTCGTGCTGGTCCTCTTCGCCGGCGCTGGCGTCAACTTCCTGACCGACCTGACCTGGTATCGCAGCGTCGGCTACGACGGCGTCTTCTGGACCCGCGTGGGGACGCAGCTCGGCCTCTTCTTCGGCGGGGCGCTCGTCGTGCTCGCGGTCCTCGGCGCCAACATCTGGCTGGCCGGCCGCTTCGCGCCACCACCGGTCGAGGGTGGGCCAAACCGGCTGCGGGAGCTCTTCGAGCGGTTCGGCGAGGCCACCACGTCCACGGAGCTCGGCCGGCGTCGCGGTCCCGGCCGGGGTGGCGGCCTGGGTGCCTTCGACGTCTTCGGCCACCCACCCCGTCGGCCCGGGGCGACCGACGAGTCGGAAGGCACGGGCTCCTTTGGGCCGGCTCGCACGGTCCTGGGCAGCCCGGAGATGCCCGACCTCACACCGATCTTCCGGTGGGTCCTCGTCGGGGTCGCCCTGCTGGCCGCGCTCGCGATCGCGGGCGGCCTGGCCGGCCATTGGGAGACCCTGCTGCTCTGGCAGCACCGGGTGACGTTCGCCCCGCCCGGCGCCGCGCCCGTGACCGACCCGATCTTCGGGCGGGACATCGGCTTCTTCCTGTTCGAGCTCCCCGTCTTCCGCCTCGGGCAGGCAACGATCAATGGGCTGATTCTCGCCTCGCTGGTCGTCAGCATCGGCCGCTACCTGATCGCTGCGGCGCGTGGGGCGGCGAGCTTCCCGAGCGGTGCCCGGCTGCATCTCGGCGTCCTCGTCGGGCTCTACCTGATTTCCGTGGCGGCCGGTTACCAGCTCGACAAGTTCGAGCTGGCCTACAGCTCGAACGGGGTCGTCGCCGGGGTCTCGTACACGGACCAGGCCGCCCGCTTCCTCTCCTTCGACGCGCTGACGGTCATCGCCGCACTGACCGCGGCCTTCGTCATCGGCGGAGCGTTCACCCGGATGCTCTGGCCGATCGGGCTCGGCCTGGCCGTCTGGATCGGCGCCTCGGTGGTCCTGGGAACGCTCTATCCGGAGGCGATCCAGCGCTTCACCGTCACTCCCAACGAGTACGCCCAGGAGCAGCCCTACATCCAGAACAACATGGCCATGACGCGGCTGGCGTACGGCCTGAACCAGTGGGACACGAGCAATTACCAGGGGACCGCACCACTGACGGCCGACGCCCTCAGTGATGACGCCACGACGTTCCAGAACGCCCGTCTCTGGGACTACCGGCCGCTCGGGGCGACGCTCGACCAGCTCCAGACCGTTCGCCAGTACTACGACTTCTACGACGTCGACACCGACCGCTACGTGATCGATGACAACGAGCGCCAGGTCATGCTCTCGGCCCGCGAGATGGCCCTCGACAAGAACCCCCTGGCGAACACCTGGGTGAACTCGCGGATCGTCTTCACCCACGGCTATGGACTGGCCATGGTCCCCGTGAACGCGGTCACGTCAGAGGGTCTGCCGCAGCTCATCGTCAAGGACCTGCCGACCGTCTCGAGTGCCGGGGCGCCGGACGTCAAGGAGGCTCGGATCTACTTCGGCGAGCGTCCCAGCGACTACGTCCTCGTCGGAGCCCGTCAGGCCGAGTTCGACTACCCGATCGGACGAGAAGAGGCCACCGGCGCCGACACCACGACCCGCTGGACGGGAACCACCGGGATCAGCCTGGGCTCGACGCTCGACCGGCTCCTCTTCGCGATCCGTTTCCGCGACCTCAACCTCCTCATCAGCGACCAGATCACGGCCCAGAGCCAGCTCCTCTTCCATCGCTCGCTGGGCGACCGGGTCAACCTCATCGCGCCGTTCCTGAGCTTCGACAAGGACCCCTACCTGGTGGTGACCCAGGAGGGCCGCCTGGTCTACATCCAGGACGCCTACACGACCAGCGACCGCTTCCCGCACGCCCAGCCCTTCGACCCCTCGACCCTCGGCGAGGCGTCCGGTCTGCGGGGCTCCTCGTTCAACTACATCCGCAACAGCGTCAAGATCGTCCAGGACGCCTACGACGGGACGCTGACGTTCTACGCGGCCGACCCCAGCGACCCGATCCTGCGGGCCTATGAGGGGGTCTTCCCGGGGCTCTTCAAGCCGCTCGACGAGATGCCGGCCGAGCTCCGGGCGCACCTGCGCTACCCCGAGGAGCTGTTCAACGTCCAGACCCGGACGTTCGCCCGCTACCACGTCACGAATCCCCAGAGCCTCTACAACAACGACGACCTGTGGACGGTGCCGGCGCTGACGAACGCCCAGAACCAGCTGCCCGAGGAGGCCTACTACGTCATCATGCGGATGCCCGGCGAGACGGCCCCGGAGTTCCTCCTCCTCCAGCCGATGGTGCCCGCCCAGCGGCCCAACATGATCGCCTGGATCGCCGCCCGGAACGATGGGGCCGCCTACGGAGGGGTCCGCGTCTACCAGTTCCCGCGCGACACGTCGATCTACGGGCCGACCCAGATCGAGGCCCGAATCGACCAGGACCCGACGATCAGTGCCCAGCTGACCCTGTGGGGCCAGGTCGGGAGCACCGTCATTCGGGGCAACCTCATCGTCGTGCCGGTCCAGGATTCGCTGATCTACCTCGAGCCGATCTACCTGCAGTCGACCGCCTCCGCCTTCCCGGAGTTCACCAAGATCGTGGTCGCCACGCCCACCACGATCGTCTGGGGTGACACCCTCTCCGAGGCGCTCCAGCTCGTGCTGGCCGGAGGTCCGTCAGCCCACGCCCTCGCCGAGCCCGACGCCCGGGCCGACGCCGGCACCCGGTGCCTCACCGACGCCGGCGCCCTCGGTCGCCCCGGGTGGTACGCCGGTGCCCACGGACGTCACGGCCCTCGTCGACTACGCCAACCTCCACTTCGATCTCGCCCAGCAGGCGCTGCGCGACGGCGATTTCGCCCGCTACGGCTCCGAGATCGAGATCGTGAAGGCCACCCTGCGCCAGCTGCAGCTCGTCACGGGGGGCAGCCCTTCCCCGGCCCCGTGACCCGCGACCTCGGCGACGGCGCCACGATCGAGGAGCTCGGGATCGCCGAGCCCGAATTCGGGGACATCCGGCCGGTCGTGGGCCGCGACGATCGTGGCCACGACCGGCATGACGATGACGCGCCCGGATCTCTGGGTCGTCGCGCTGGCGGGGTTCGTGGCGCGGGGCGGGATCCTGGTCTTCGCCCTGCCGATCTGGGTGCTGCCCACGCCGATCGGCGTCAGCGCCTTCATCGGGGCAGATGCGATCACCTCGGAGGGCCCTTCGGAGCGACTCATCGCGTGGGTCGCGCTCGCGCTGACCGCCGTCCTCGCCGCGGTCGTGGCGGGCGCCGTGGTGGGAGCCCTCGCGGACGTCATGCTCGGGCGCGAAGCCGAGGCTGAGATCGAGCGCAGGGCCGGAGGTCCTGCCCCCGGGCGGCCAGCAGGCGCGGTCCACCCGTCGGCCTGGCGGATGGTGGGCCGGGTCAGCGCGATCCGTCTGTTCTGTCTTCTGCCGCTGGCTGCAGCCGTTGCCTGGGCGGCGCCGAGGATCGGCCAGGCCACCTACCACGAGCTCATTCTTCCGGACGATCTCGCCACCCCGCTGGCGATCCGAAGCCTCCTGGCATCCCGAGACGCCCTGGCCGTCGTGGTCGCCTTCTGGCTGGCGAGCGAGCTCATCGGTGGGCTGGCGGTCCGCCGGGCGCTCCTCCACGGCGCCTCGATGCCGGGGGCGCTCGGCGGAGCGCTCGTCGAGGTCTTCCGGCGCCCACTAGCCGCGGTCGGCACCTTCCTCCTCGGACTGACCGTGGCGGTCGCCGCGATCCTGCCAGCCGTGGTCTTGCTGATGGCCGCCTGGGATCTAGCTCGGGGCTCGCTGGTCGAGGCGACGGACCCGTTGGCCATGATGGGGGGGAGTCTGCTGCTCGTCGGAACGTTCGTCGGGGGGTTGCTCGTCGCCGGGGCCGTCTCGACCTGGCGAAGCCTCGGCCAATCGTGGGAGGCCGCGCGGTACCGCTGAGCTCGGGGCGGGCGTGTTGTGCGGCCTGGGTCCCCGGCCACCGTCATGCGTGGGTCCTCCTGCCCGTCGCCCGGGCCGCGCGGGTCAGCACCCCTGCTACACTGCCCCGGCAGCCGCACGCCGGTGGGCCCCGCTCGCCGATCAGGGCTGACACGAGGGACCGAGCCCCGAGTCCATGGATCAGATCCTCAAGGACATCGGCAACGCGATCTCGTCGTTCTTCTCGAACGAGATCGTGGTGCTGGGCTTCCGCGCGATCGCGGTCTACGTCGTCATCCTCTGGTTGGCGGCCGCGTACTGGGCGTTCCGCGACATGCAGACGCGGTCGGCCAACCCGATCCTCCCGTACGTGGCGGCGACCCTCGTGATCCTCTTCACGCCGCTCTTCTTCGCCTTCGCCGTGGTCGTCTACCGGGTCGTCAGGCCGCCCGAGCGTCTCGGCGAGGCCCACGAGCGCGAGATCGCCCAGGAAGCGATGCTGACCGAGATCGAGAACGTCCCCCGCTGCCCGGGCTGCGACCGGCGGGTCGAGGACGGCTGGCTCCTGTGCCCGACGTGCCGAACCCGACTCAAGCGGGTGTGCCCCAATTGCCAGCGCCTGGTCGGGCTCGACTGGTCCCTCTGCGCCTGGTGCGGCCGTGACTTCGAGCGGGCCCCGGTGGCCGATCCGTACGGCCGCGGCGTTCCGGCCGGACGCCCCCAGCCGACAGCTGCCCCCGTGACGCCTCTGCCCGTTTCCGCCGCCTCGGCTGCTCGCCGAGTCGCCCCCCAGCCCGCACCCTCCGGGGCGTCGTCAGGCGTCGCGCCGGCGGGCGGCCCGATGATGGCGACCCCGATGGCCACCCCGATGGCCACCCCGATGGCGTCCCCCATGCCGACCCCCGCGACTCGCCCGGCGCCGCCCGACCGATCGCCGACGACGAACCTGGGCGTGCCCGCGACCGGACCAGTCGGCCTTCCGACAGCCCAGCCTCCGGCGACTCCCCCCAGGTCCGCTCCGCGCCGGCGCGCCCAGCCCGGTTGAGCCGGGGCGGCCCGGAAGGCGGCACCCGGCGCCCGGTCTTCTCCCTGGATGGCCGGGCCGCCCCCGGTCTCTACGCCGCGGGCTGGCTCCTCTCGCTGGTCGGTGGGGCCGTCGTCTTCGTCGCCTTCGCGGCCTCGGGCGGGGAGCGCGCCCTGGCCATGGCCCTGTTCATCGGCGGTCTTTCGATGGCCGGGCTGGGCCTCATCGCGGCTGCCGGGGCCCAGGCGCTCCAGCGGCGGGCGGATGGGTGGACGGGATACCGGGGACCCTCGCCGCTCCTGGTCTTCGCGGCCTCCCTGGCGCTCAACCTGCTGGCCGGCGCCGGTCTCGCCCTGAGTGGCCTGTTCGATGACACGACCTCGCCCGGCGTCCTCATTTCGCTCCTGCTGACGGCCCTCATCAACCTCGGCCTGATCGGGTTCCTCGTCGTCGGCTCCGGATCGCTGACCTGGACCGAGATGGGGATCCGGGCGGCCACCGCCAGCCGGCTCGCGGGCGATCTCCTGGCCGGCCTGGCCACCGGCCTGCTCGCCTACGGCATCACGATCGTCCTGGTCGCGGTGCTGGTGACCCTGCTGGGAGTCACGCCCCAGGGTCCGCTTCCGAAGCCGAGCACGGCCGCCGACTTCGTGGTGAACATCGTGGCGGCGGCCATCGTCGCGCCGCTCGGTGAGGAGCTCTTCTTCCGCGGCTTCGCCACGACGGCCTGGCTTCGCTCGTTGGGACCGGGTCGGGCGGTCGCCCGCTCCGCCGTCTTCTTTGCTCTTGTCCATGTGCTCACCCTGAGCGGGGCGACGTTCTCCGAATCGGTCAGGCTGGCCGCGGTCGCCTTCATCGGGCGCCTGCCCGTCGCTTACCTGCTGGGCTGGATCTTCGTGCGACGGGATTCCCTGTGGGCCTCCATCAGCGCCCACGCGGCCTTCAACGGAGTCGCCCTGGTCCTGGCCGAGCTGGCGGGGCGCTCGCTGGCGGGGAGTTAGCCGGTCGAGTCCCGGCCAAGCCGGCGATGAGGGGGCGGTGAGCCTGCCCCGCTACCTTGGGCCCCGTCTCCGGATCCGGATGGCGGGGGAAATCGGCGGGCTCCCGTCGCCCGGGTCCGGAGACCCACGACCGCCGCGCCTCCAGCGGAGACCAACCGTGGCCGAACCGATGGCTCCCGACCGTGATCCGTCCTGGTCCTCCCGCCACCCGCGCACCCTCCGCGAGATCCCGGCGGCGGAGCGTCCGCGCGAACGGCTCGTCACGCGGGGACCAAGCGGCTTGAGTGCCGCGGAGCTGATCGCCCTGGTCTGGGGCTCCGGATCGCGAGGCATGAACGCGGTCGAGCTGGCCGCCGAGGCGCTCGGCCGCCACGACGGGCTGACCGGGCTCGCCCACGCCAGTGACGTCGAGCTCGAGGCCATCCCGGGCGTCGGAGCCGCCCGGGCGGCCCAGTTGACGGCGGCGTTCGAGATCGGGCGCCGCCTGATGGCCGACTGGCCATCGGCGCGCTGGACCATCCGGGCGCCGCGGGACATCGCCGATCGGCTCGTCATGCAGATGGGCCGACTCGAGCGTGAGGAGCTGCGGGTCGTGCTGCTCAACACCAAGAACGTCGTTCTGCGCGTCGTGACCGTCTACCAGGGCAACGTGTCGAGCAGTCTCGTCCGAGTCGGCGAGTTGTTTCGCGATGCGGTCCGGGTTTCCGCCAGCGGAGTCATCCTCGTCCACAACCATCCCTCCGGCGACCCGACGCCCTCTCCGGATGATCTCCACCTGACCGCCGAGGCGCTCGCTGCCGGCCGGCTGCTCGATGTGGAGGTGCTCGACCACCTCGTGATCGGCCACGACGCCTTCGTCTCGCTGCGCGACCGCGGCGTGGCCTTCGACCGGCCAGCACGGTAGGGCCGCCCGGCTGACTCCCTAGGCGGCACGCTGGGCGGCACGCTGGGCGGCACGCGAGCACGGCAGGCGCACGGCGCGGAGCTCGCGAGGACCCGGCGGTATACTCGCTGCGCGCTCCGTGGCGGCGCCCGACAGCGTCCCGTCCGCGCCGCGCCGTCAGGGCCGGGCCAGTTCGCCCGGCCAGCGACACGGGCCACGACGCCGAACCGAGCGGGCCGCCAGCGTGACTGGCGAGACCATCTGCGCCATCACGAAGGACCGACCTCCCTGAGCATCTTCGACGCCATCCTGGGGCTCTTCTCGCGCGACATCGGGATCGACCTGGGCACCGCCAACACGCTCGTCCACGTCCGCGACCGCGGGATCGTGATCAGCGAGCCGAGCGTCGTGGCCATCGATTCCAAGACCAAGCGGGTCCTGGCGATCGGCGCGGAGGCCAAGCGAATGGTGGGCCGGACGCCTGCCAACATCATCGCCATCCGGCCGCTCCGCGACGGGGTCATCAGCGACTTCGACGTGACCGAGCAGATGATCAAGTACTTCGTGGAGCGCGTCCACGACCGGGTGGGCATGATCGCCCGGCCCCGGATGCTGCTGGGAATCCCGTCGGGCGTCACCGAGGTCGAGAAGCGGGCGGTCCGCGACGCGGCCCTCAACGCCGGCGCGCGCTGGGCGCGCCTGATCGAGGAGCCGATGGCGGCTGCCATCGGAGCCGGGCTGCCGGTGAGCGAACCATCGGGCAGCCTCATCGTCGACATCGGCGGCGGGACGACCGAAGTCGCGGTCATCAGCCTGGGAGGCATCGTCGTCTCCCGGAGCATCCGCATCGGCGGCGACGAGATGGACGCCGACATCGTCGCCTTCGCCCGCCGCGAGTACAACCTCCTCCTCGGGGAGCGCACGGCCGAGGACATCAAGATCGCCATCGGCTCGGCCTATCCCGGCGAGTGGGACGAGCAGCGGGTGACCCTCCGAGGTCGTGACCTCCTGACGGGGCTGCCGCGGGCCGTGGAGGTCGGGGCGGACCAGATCCGCGAGGCCATCGAGCCGTCGGTCCAGCAGATCGTCGACACCATCAAGGACACGATCGAAGAGACGCCCCCCGAGCTCGTGGCCGACATCATGGACCAGGGGATCGTCCTGGCCGGGGGCGGGGCACTCCTGGTCGGGCTTGACCAGCGGATCGCCGAGGCCACCCAGATGCCGGTCCACGTCGCCGACGACCCACTGACCTGCGTCGCGCGAGGGACCGGCCTCGTGCTCCAGGAGCTCGACGGGATGGAGCGCGTGCTCGTCGCCGACACCTACTCGCGGCCGCCGCGCTAGGCTGTCACCGTGCCTCGGCCGAGGATCGGAGAGTGGCCATGACTGGACTCATCTCCACACGCGCGGCCCGGCGACGGGGAGTCGTCTTCACCATCCTCGTCGGCGTCAGCGCCCTGCTCATGCTCTTCTCGTCCAGCCCCTTCGTTCTCGAGGTCCAGAAGGGGATCGGTTTCGCGCTGGCGCCGTTCCAGAACGGCCTCACCGGGGTCGCCCGCGAAGCGAGCTCGCTCGTCCAGACGGTCAGCGAGATCGACCGGCTGCGCAACGAGAACGAGCAGCTCCGGCGCGATAACGACCGCTTGGCCGCGGAGAACCAGCGGCTCCGCCCGATCGCGACGGAGAACGAGCAGCTCTCGGCGATCCTCGGGCTGAAGAGCTCGCTGACCTACAAGACGGTGGCCGCAGAGGTCATCGGCCGCGAGACGCTCGAGACTCGTCGGGTGGTGACGATCGGGCGAGGCGCCGACGACGGCATCAAGACCGGAGATGTGGTCATCGGCGAGGGCGGCGCCCTGGCCGGCCGCGTGGCCCAGGTCGGGCCGAACTTCGCCCGGGTCGTCCTCATCAACGACGCGACGTCGACGGTGATCGGCAAGGTTACCTCCAATGACGCCACGGGCGAGGTCATCGGCCAGCTCGGCGGCCAGCTGGTGATGCAGAACATCGACTCCACCCAGCGCCTCCAGATCGGCGACCAGGTACGGACAGCCGGTATCGAGCTGACGGGCGGGATCCGCTCGCCGTACCCGAAGGACCTCGTCATCGGACAGATCACCGATGTCGTGCGCGACCCGAACGCGGTGGTCCAGACGGCGTACGTCGAGCCGCTCCTCGATCTCGACCACCTCATCTACGTGCTGGTAGTCATCGACTACGAGGGCGGTTTGCCCGGCGCAGACCAGATTCCGACCGACCAGCTGAACCCTGACGGGACGCTCCCCGATACCGAGCAGCCCTACAGCAGCCCGGCCGCACCCTGAGACCCCGCCCCGACCCCGCCGCCCGGCCGAATGGGCTAGTACCGGCCCGGACCTTGGCGCGATTGCCGCGCCCCCGAGCACAGGCCACGCTGGCGGCTGGACCCGCGGGGGTCTGCGTCCCCCTTGCGCTCCGGGAGAGCCCCTTGATGCCCTCGATTCGCTCGGCGCTCGGCGCCGGCCTCATCGCGATCGCCGTCCTGCTCGCGCCGATGGGGTTCACGCCGACGGGCGGCGTCTCGATCGGCGCGGGCGCCACGGTCGCCGCGGCCGATGGCGGCCCCAAGGTGGTCATCATCGTGGGGCCGGCCGGGAGCGCCTCTGACTCCTACCGCGAGGACGCCGAGGCGGCCGCGGCCGAAGCCCGCCGCTGGACGGCCAACGTGGTCACGATCTTCACGCCGAACGCGACCTGGGACGCGGTCCGGCCGGCCCTCCAGGGGGCCGCGATCGTCGTCGACATGGGCCATGGCAACGGCTTCCCCAGCCCCTACACGACGACCCTTCAGCCCGAAACCCAGGACGGCCTCGGGTTGAACCCGCCGGGGGCTACCGAGAACAACACCACTCGCTACCACGGCGAGGCCGTCCTCGCCCGTGAGGTCCGGCTCGCCCCGAGCGCCGTGGTGATCCTGTCGCACCTCTGCTACTCGTCCGGCAACTCCGAGCCCGGCCAGCCCGATCCCAGTCCGGAGGTCGCCCGCCAGCGGGTCGACAACTTCGCCGCCGGCTGGTTCGCGGCGGGGGCCCGGGCGGTCATCGCGGACGCGCACTTCGGGAGCTCTGCGGCCTACCTCGCGACGTTCTTCGGGTCGCAGCAGCCGGTCGAGTCGGCCTGGCGGTCGGTCCCGGGCGCCAACGCCAACGAGCAGGCCTTCAGCAGTGTCCGGACCCCGGGCACGACCGGTTACCTCGATCCCGACCCGGCGACAGGTTCTTACTACCGCTCCCTGGTGGTGTTTCCAGGGCTGACCACTGGCGACATCAGCGGCTCGTTCGCCCCGGCTCAGCCGCTCGGACCCGGGCCCGGCGGGGCACTGCTCGCCTATGCCCTCAGCGGCGGCGGCGGCGCCTTCTCCCCCAATGGCGACGGGCGCCAGGACACCATCGCGGTGGCCGGAAGGCTTACCGGGCCGGCCGTCTGGCAGCTCACGTTCCGCGGTCCGGGCGGTGTCCCGGCCGCGACGTATGGGGGCACCGGCGATGCCTTCGCCGCCAGCTGGGACGGGACCTCCGCCGGGATCCGAGTCCCTGACGGAGGCTACGGCTGGGACCTGACGGCCACGGATGGCTGGGGTAACGCAGGCTACGTGATGGGGAGCGTCATCGTGGACACGGTCGCCCCCGCCATGGCCCCGCCCCAGAAGCCGGGCGCGACGACGGTGTTCTCGCCCAACGGCGACCGGGTCGCGGACGTCTTGCGTCTCCAGTTGATCGCCTCCGGGGCGAATGCCTTCGAGGCAGCCGTCCAGGACGCGTCTGGTTTCCCAGTCCGCTCGCTACGGGTCATGGCCCCGGCCGGGACCGGTGAGCTCGTCTGGGACGGACTGACCGACGCAGGCGGGGTGGCTCCCGACGGGCGCTACTCGCTCTCCATCGTGCCCCTCGACGAAGCCGGCAACGCAGCCACCGGCAACCCAGGTTGCCGTGGCTGTGTTCTCCGCCCTCTCGGCGGTGAGGAGCTCGACGACGGTCTTCCAACCGGCCGGTCGATTCGCGCCGACCGCCCGGCTGAGCTTCACCCTCCTGCGGCCGGTCAGCGTCACCTGGACGGTCACCGATGCGGCCAACCGAGTGGTCCGCACCCTCCAGGCCTCCACCCCGATGGGGCCCGGTGCGTACGGCCTCGACTGGGACGGGCGTTCGGACGCCGGCGCTCCGCTGCCGCGGGGCCTCTACTACGTGGTGGTGCGCGCAACCGACGGCTCCCTCAGCGCGGCAATCCGGGCTTCGGTGGCGATCGACGACTTCCGGATCGTCTCCAGCAGCGCAGCTCCCGCTCGCGGTGGGACGATCACGGTGACGGTGACCTCCGCCGAGCCGCTCAAGTCAACGCCGGCGCTGACCGTCGCCCAGCCTGGCCTCGCCGCCTCGAAGGCGAAGCTCACCCGGCTCGCCAACGGGACCTACCGGGCGACTGTCCGGCTCTCGGCGGCCGGTGCTCCGGGGACGCTGCTGCTGCGGGTCGCCGGTCGGGACGCGGACGGCGGCCGCAACGAGTCGACCCTCGCCCTGCCACTGCGCTGAGACGCCGGCGTTTGCCGGGAAGGGACCGGGGGGCTAAGCTCCCTCCGACAAGGCGGGTCCCGCGATAGCGAGGCCGCCCGTTCCAGCGGTGGCTCGTGCCCGGCCCCGCAGCCGACGACCAGAGACGTCGGCCGCCCCGCAGCCGAGGACCCACGTGCGCAGATCCCCTACAGCCACCCGAGCCGCCCGGCTGCGCGCCGCACCCCGCTGGGCAGGCGCCGGACTGGCGCTCGGTCTGGTGGGGGCGATGCTGCCCGCGGCCTCACCCTCTCTCGCCGTCGCCGAGACCCAGCCAAGCGGTGCGGACAGCGCCGTCGCCACGTCCATCCACTACGCCGACTGGCTGGCCCATGCCGGCGACCCCAACGCGTTCGAGCCGGGTGAGCGCGTCACGGTCGGCTACCGGCCTCGCCCCAGCGTCGGCGCGGCAACGGTCGACGGGGCCCGACCTCGGTCGCTGCCGGCCGGCCGGCTCTCCGGCGTCGAGATGACCGAGGTGGCCGACACCGCCGCGGTCGGCGCGACCGACGGCCCGAGCGCCGCGGCCAGCCCGGCAGCCGCACCGAGACAGATCCTCGCGGCGCCGAACCTCCAACGCGAGGTCTTCGGGTTCCTTCCCTACTGGGAGCTCACCGACAGCGACACCACCCTCGACTACGACGTCCTCTCGACGATCGCCTACTTCAGCGTCGGGTCCGATGCCGACGGCAACCTGCTCAAGACCGACGAGAACGGCGATGTCACGACCGGGTGGGGCGGCTGGACGAGCTCGACGCTGACCGGGACCATCGATGCCGCCCATGCCCGGGGCACCCGGGTGGTGCTGACTGCCACGGTCTTCGCCTGGACCTCGACCCAGCGCACGCTCCAGGGCCGTCTCCTCGGGGACCCGGCAGCGCGGGCGAACCTCGCCGCGCAGCTGGCGGCGGCCGTCCGCGACCGCGGCGCCGACGGCGTCAACTTGGACTTCGAGCCGATCGTGGCCGGCCACGAGGCCGACTTCACCGACCTCGTCCGCACCCTTCGGACGGCGCTCGACGCGTATGCTCCGGGCTATCAGATCACCGTCGACACCTTCGGGCGGCCCGAGAACTTCCAGCTCGAGGCCCTGCTCGCGGCCGGCGTCGATGCCTTCTTCATCATGGGCTACGACTACCGGATCGACAGCTCGTCGGTCGCCGGCTCCATCTCGCCGCTGACCGGCCCGGCCTACGACCTGACCGAGACGGTCGCGCTGTACCAGACCCGGGTCTCGCCCGATCGGCTGATCCTGGGGATTCCCTACTACGGTCGAGCCTGGTCGACTGTGTCCGACGCGGTCCGCGCCCAGACGCAGTCGGGGGTGAAGTACGGGTATCCGGCCGCCCCGACGTACGACGTTGCCGTCGAGCTGGCCACCGAGAACGGCCGCCGTTGGGACGACGAGGAGCAGGCGCCCTGGACGGCCTACCAGCGTGAGAACTGCACATCCACCTACGGCTGCGTCACCTCGTGGCGGGAGCTCTACTACGACGACCCGCAGTCGCTGGGGCTCAAGTACGACCTGGCGATCGCCAACAACCTCCGCGGGGTCGGGATGTGGGCCCTCGGCTATGACGGGATCCGCCCCGAGCTCACGGCCCTTCTCCACCAGAAGTTCGCCGGCCCGCCGCCGCCCGACACGACGCCTCCCGTGGCGGGCATCGTGGTCTTGCCACCCCAGACGACCGACGAAGGATTCGTCGTCGGCTGGACCGCGACCGACCCTTCGGGCGTCGTCTCCTACGACGTCCAGGTCTCGATCGACGCCGGGGCATGGCGGGACTGGCAGCTCGGCACCTCCGCGACGAGCGCGGTCTACCTGGGGCGGAGCGGTCACGGCTACGCCTTCCGCGTCCGGGCGACCGACGCGCTCGGTAACCTCGGCGACTGGGTCATCGGGGACGTCTATCGTGCCGCGGGCAAGCTCGCCGTCGGTGGCTTCGGCCAGGTCACTGCCTCGGCCGTCGCGGTGCGGACCGATCCGTCGACGTCGGCGACCCGAGTCCTGACGATCGGCCGAGGGACGCTCATGGAGATCACCGGCGGGCCCCGGTCGGCCGGCGGCTACACCTGGTACCAGGTCAGTGTCCCCCTCACCGAGTGGGGGACCGTGACCGCGCCCGAGGCGAAAGTCTGGGTGGCGGCCGCGAGGGCGGGGACGACCTATGTCAGCGCTACCTCGCCACCCAGCAGCACCTACGTCCTGGGAGGGCTGTACGGCGTCGCGTTCGGGGACGCCGGCCCGCCCAGCATCGGCGCGGCCGGGGCGGCGCTGCGGACCTTCTCGCCGAACGGGGACGGAAGCCGCGACGGCCTGGCCGTCACCTGGAAGAACCGGGTCGCCCTGCGTTCCCTGGCTGCCAACATCTTCCGCCCCGACGGCTCGCTCGTGGGTTCGATCCCTCTCACCGCCCTGGCGGCCGGCCAACGGCGCTGGGAGTGGGACGGGCGAGTGGGAGGCAGCCCCCTGCCCGACGGGTCGTACGTCCTCCAGCTGGTCGGCAAGGCGGCGTCGGTTACCTACGCCTGGCCGTCCGCGAACCCGACCGTCAGCCCGCAGCCGGAGGCCTTCGGTCTCGCCATCGACACGCTCGCCCCGACGCTGGTGAGCTCGACGATCTCGGCCACGACGTTCTCACCCGACGGCGACAGCCAAATGGACGCCATCGAGGTCACCGGCAGCGCCCCCGAGGCAGTGTCCTGGTCGGTGGCGATCGCGCCGCTCGAGAAGGGCGCTCCGGGCCCTGCCGTGCGCACGATCAGCGGACCGGGAACGAACGCGGCCGTGACCTGGGACGGCCGTGACGATGCCGGCCGGCGCCTGGTCGACGGGACCTATCGGGTCGCGTTGAGCCTCCTTGACGGGGCGGGCAACGCCGCCGCGGCGTCCTGGGATGTCATCCTCGAGACGCCCGACCCGAACCTCACGGTCAGCGTCAGCCCGGCCGCGGTGAGCCCGGACGGCGACGGAACCGCGGACCGGGCGGCGCTCGCCTGGACCAGCGACATGGCCGTCTCCGGCGAGGTCCGCGTGATCCACGGGAGCACCGTCGTGGCTCGCTGGACGCAGGGGGCGGGGACCACCGGCACGGTCAGCTGGGACGGGCGGGACGGTAAGGGCAAGGCGGCCGCCGACGGCGCCTACGTCGTAGCCTTCGATCTCGCCGATCCGGTGGGCAACCGCGTCGTCAAGACCTTGCCCTTGATCGTCGATCGGACCGCCGGCTTCCTGCGGGCCACGCCGACCGCGTTCCACCCCCAGGATGGTGACGCCATCGCCCCCAAGATCAGGGTCACGTTCACCCTCACCAGGACCGCCGTCACCCGTCTGGCCGTGCTCGACGCGAGCGGGACGGCCATCCGGGGCGCCTGGTCGGAGCGCACTCTCAAGGCCGGGACCCACCCCTGGACGTGGGACGGCAAGGCTGCCGGCGCCTTCGTCACCCCCGGCCGCTACACGCTGCTCCTGACGGCCCGGACCAGCCTCGGCACGGTCGAGCTCCGGCGGGCGGTCGTCGTCGACGCCTTCGCGGTCACGCCGTCCGATCCGACGCCCGCCGCCGGCGATGTCCTGACCCTCACCATCGTGGCCAGCGAGCCACTCCGCGCTGCCCCAACGGTGACGTTCACTCAGGTCGGGCTGGCTCCTCAGAAGGCCACGGCCGTGGCTGTCAAGAGTGGCCGCTACCGTGTCACCTTCACCGTTGGGGACGGCGCCGGCCCGGCGGTCATCGTCGTCTCCGGACGCGACACGGGAGGCGGGCTCGAGCGGTCCGTCGCCACAGTCACGGTGCAATAGGGCCCTCGCGGCCCCTACACTTGGCCCCGATGCCCCCCCGATCGAAGCCATCCGCGACGGCCGAGCCGACTACGTCCGACCGGCCGACGCCCGCCACCGAGCCCGCGCCTGCCGCGGCCGCACCCGACGGCGTCCCCGCGGCGGACACGCCTTCGGGTGTGTGGGTGATCCTGCCGACGTACAACGAGGCCGAGAACGTCGTCGAGATCGCCACGGCGATCCTGGAGCGTCTCCCCGGGGCGATCCTGCTCGTCGTCGACGACGCCTCGCCGGACGGCACGGGCCAGCTCGCGGACGAGCTCGCCCGGGCGAACGCGCGGGTCCGGGTCCGTCATCGAGCCGGCAAGGAGGGGCTCGGGCGCGCCTACCTCGATGGCTTTCGCGTCGCCCTCGCCGCGGGCGCGACCGAGGTCGTCCAGATGGACGCCGACTGGTCGCACGATCCGGCAGATCTGCCGGCGCTGCTGGCCCCGGTCCACTCCGGCCTGGCCGACCTGGCCATCGGGTCGCGCTATACCAAGGGTGGTGGCGTCGTCGATTGGGGCCTCGGCCGCCGCATCGTCTCGCGGGGCGGGAGCCTCTACGCCCGACTCATCCTGGGGCTGCCTGTCCGCGACCTGACCGGCGGCTTCAAGGCCTGGCGTGGGCCGACCCTGGCGGGCATACGCTTCGGCGGCATCCACGCCGGCGGTTACGTCTTCCAGATCGAGATGACCTTCCGGGCCCATCGCGGCGGGGCCCGCATCCTGGAGGTTCCGATCACCTTCCGCGACCGGCGGGTCGGCCAGTCCAAGATGTCCCGGCGGATCGTCGTCGAGGCCCTCCTGGTCGTCCTCCAGCTGCGCTGGGACGAGCTCCGCGGCCGAATCGGTCGCCGGCGGGGCTGAGCCGAATACCGGCCCGGCTCAGCGCGCTGCGGGCCCCTTCCGCGGCGCCGGCGGCGCCGGGCTGCCGTCGCGGACCGTGACCGGCGTGCCCAGGGGAAGGACCTGGACGAAGGTCTGGCCGGCCGTGAGGACGATTGGCTGGCCGCCGTCATCGAAGAGGAGAGTCGGCTCGCTGAGGGAGTGCTTGCGCCAGGTGCCCTTGACCGTTCGGCCGTTGGTGGCGATGAGCGCAGCCCCCTCACCGACGACGTCGGCTTCCAGACGTCCCTTCTGGGGGTGCCCGTCGTTGAGCGGCCCGAACCGCATGAAGACGACGACCACGTTCTTGGGCCGCACCCGCTTTCCGGTCGCCGCGTCGACCTGCTTCTCGCCGTTCGCCCAGCGCAGATAGGTGTTGGAGCGCCGGTCGTAGTCGTAGCGGATGGTGTTGGCCGGGTAGGCGAGCTCGATCCCTCCGCCCTGGGGACGCGCCGCCAGGGGCGCGTCGGGGGCGAACGTCCAGACCGGCGTGATCGGCCCGTCGGCCGCCCCAACTCGTCTGGCCAGCTTCCGAAGGTGGATCCCGTCGCTGTAGACATTGTGGGGGGCGTACCGTTCGGTCACCCGCCAGAGATAGCCCGTCTTGCCTCCGTAGGAGAACTCGTCCGCGTCGTAGACGAGCTGTCCCTGGCCCTCGGCCCGCAGGGTCTGGAGCGCCTGGGGGGACCCGCCCACGTGAACGTAGACAGCCCGCCACTCGGCCGCCCAGGCGATGTAGTAGTACCGCGAGCTCCGGACCGGCCCCACCGATTCGGGCACGTTCTCGCCGAAGATGAGCATGTACCGCGGGATGCCGCCTTCGGCCGGAGCTTGCCAGACAATCGAGGCGTCGGTGAAGCCGGACTGTGGCCGGGCCGCCCACAGGTCATCGATCATGACGGCGATCGGATGATGGGCCGCCGCCGCAGGATCGACCAGCCGCCCGGTCAAGGGCGCGGCAACCAGGATCGGCGTCGGGCTCGGCGTGGCGGTCGGGAGGGCGGTCTGGGCGACCGTCGGCCCCAGCCCGGGTGACCCCGAGGTTGCCCCGGGTGCCGTGCCGGACGCGCCGGGACCGGCCGTGCTCGGGACCGCGGTAACGCCGGTCGGGGCCGGCCCCGGCGACGTCATCAGGACGGCAGCGAGGAAGCCCGTCGCAAGGGCGCCCACGCCGAGGGCGGCGAGAAGAGCTTGGCGGCCTCGGGTCACGGCGGCCGGAGAATACCTCGCCGGATACCCTGCGCGCTCGCGGTCGGGCTGCCATCGCGGTAGGCTGGACGCGGTACGACCGGAATCACGCCCGGCGTCGATGGGCCGATGCCGATGGGCGTTTTGCGAGAGGTGTCCCGATGAGCGACCAAAACGCCACGCCGTCGAGTGGCGAGCCGCCGGAGCCGTCCCTCCAGGAGGAGGCGCTCGCCAACGCCGAGATGGAAGCCGCCCGCGAGGCGGCCACCGCGGTCGCCCACGCCTCCACGGGTGAGCCTGTGGACACCACAGGGGATGGGCCCCGGGTGCGCAAAGCGGGCCAGGCTCGGCGCCGCGCCGCCAAGCCGGCCGCGGAACCCGGCGCGAGCGACGTCCCCGCAGGTGAGGCGCTCTCCGCGGCCTCCCCGCAACCGGGCGCCACGGCCGGCCTGAACGCCGAGGTCGTGGAGCTGCGCCAGGGTGCCATGGGCATGGTCTCCGCGCGCGACGTCACCGTGTCGCTGGGCGCGATCGGCGGAGTCCGGGCCGAATCGGTCTCGGTGCAGCGCGGTCTCGTCGGCGGGATCGTCGCCGGCCGGGTCTCGTTCGAGCAGGGCGGAGCGGCCAACGTGCTCGCTCGGGAGGTCGTCGTTCACCAGGGTGGCGCCCGCACGATCGTCGGGAACACGGTCCACATCGAGCAGGGCGGGGCGGTCTCGGTCATCGGCAACCAGGTGAGCATCAGCCAAGGCGGAGCGGGAGTCGTCGTCGCACTCCGGGCCGAGGGCGACGTCCGAACGCTCTTCGACTGGCGTGGCGCGGTCGCCTTTGGCGTCGTCGCCGGGCTGCTGGTCGGGCTGCTGCGACGGCGCCGCCGGAGCTGACCCGGACGACGCCTCGGCTATACTCGACCCCGTCGCTGCGCAACTCCATGCGCCTCGGACCGCCCCGCCGGAAGGCCCCACAGGAGTCCGTGAACCCTTGATCGATCCCTCCGCGCGCGTCCACGCGTCCGCCGACCTCGAGGCCGACGTGCAGGTCGGGCCCCGGACCAGCATCTGGCACCGGGCCCAGATCCGGACGGGCGCCCGCATCGGCGCCGAGTGCATCATCGGCCGCGACGCCTTCATCGACGAGGGCGTCGCGCATCGGCGACCGGGTCAAGATCCAGAACGGCGCGCTCGTCTACCACGGCGTGACCGTCGAGGACGGCGTCTTCATCGGGCCCGGCGCGATCCTCACCAACGACCGCTTCCCGCGCGGCGATCACCGCCGACGGGCGAGCTCGCCCGGGCGGACGACTGGACGGTCAGCCCGATCGTCCTCCGCGACGGCTGCTCGATCGGCGCCGGCGCGGTCGTCGTCGCCGGCACCGACGTCGGCCGGTTCGCCACGGTCGGGCGCGGGCGCGGTCGTCACCCGGACGGTCCCCGACCACGCCCTCGTGGTCGGCAACCCGGCCCGCCGCCTCGGCTGGGTCTGCGCCTGCGGCCAGCGGCTGGTCGACGCGACGGCGACCGGCGCGCCGCCGAGCCGGAGTCGCTCGCCGACGACGAGCTTCGCTGCGCCGCGCTGCGGGCGGCGCTACGCCTACGTTCCCGATGCCGGAGGCGCTCGTCGAGCACCCCGCGGCCGTCAGCCAAGGAGTCGCCCGCATGATCCCGATCGCCCGCCCCGACGTCGGCCCCGAGGAGATCGAGGCCGTCACCGAGGTCCTGTCGTCCGGCATGCTCGCCCAGGGCCGCAAGGTCGCCGAGCTCGAGGAGCGCTGGGCCGAGTTCTGCGGCGTCGAAGCATGCGGTCGCCGATGGCCAACGGCACCGTCGCCCTGATGGCGATCTTCGCCGGCCTCGGGCTCGGCCCGGGTGACGAGGTGATCACGGTCTCCCACACCTTCAACGCCACGGTCAACGCCATCCTCTACACCGGGCGCGACGCCGGTCTTCGTGGACATCGAGCCGGACACCTACCTGATCGACGCCGAGCCGGATCGAGGCGGCGATCACGCCCCGGACGCGGGCGATCGTGCCGGTCCACCTGTTCGGCCTGGTCGCCGACATGGACATGATCGACGGCGATCGCCGACCGCCACGGGCTGGCGGTCGTCGAGGATGCCTGCCAGGCGCACGGCGCGACGTTCCGGGGCCGCCGGGCGGGCGCTTCGGGCACGGCGCGTTCAGCCTCTACGCGACGAAGAACATGACCACCGCCGAGGGTGGCTTCGTCACCACGACGACGACCGCCTGGCCGACTGGCTCCGCCTCTACCGCAACCAGGGGATGCGCGCGCGCTACCACTACGAGATGCTCGGCTACAACTTCCGGATGACCGACCTCGGCGGCCGCGATCGGGCTCGTCCAGCTCGACAAGCTCGAGCGGAACACGGCCCGCCGGCCAGGCGATCGCGGCTCGCTACGACGACGGCCTTCGCCGACCTGCCGGTCGCGCCTGCCGGTGACGCCGGACGGCCGGACCCACGTCTTCCACCAGTACACGATCGACGTCGGGCCCGCCGCGCGACGCGATCCTGGCCGGAGCTGCGCGAGGCCGGCGTCGGGGCGGACGTCTACTACCCGATCCCGGTCCATCGCCAGGCCTACGTCATGGAGCGCGGCCTCCACGCCGACCTGCCGGTGACCGACGCCGCCGCGGCGCGCACGATCGCCCTGCCGATGTTCCCGGGCCTGACCGACGACGAGCAGGCGACGGTCATCGACGCCGTCCGGGCCGCGGTCGGCGCACCGGCCGCGCGCCGGCGTCGCCGGCCGGCGCCGCGTCGATGACCGGCGCCTGGCGCCGGCCGGCGACCGCGCGCTCCGGGTCGGCCTCGCCGGCCTCGGCTCGATGGGCCGCAACCACCTGCGCGTCCTCGTCGCGCCGCGACGGCGTCCGGCTCGTCGCCGTCGCCGATCCCGGTCGCCGAGGCGCTCGCCGCCGCCGTCGGCCGCGAGCCGGCGCGCCGCGGCTTCGCCGAGCCGCTGGCGATGATCGCCGAGGCCGAGCTCGACGCCGTCGTCATCGCCGCGCCGACGACCGCCCACCTCGACGCTCGCCCTGGCCGCGATCGAGCGCGGGCATCGCCGGTCCTCGTCGAGAAGCCGCTCGCGGCGACCGTCGAGGAGGGGCTGCGGATCGTGGCCGCCGCCCGCGCCCGCGGGCGTCCCGGTCCAGGTCGGCCACGTCGAGCGCTTCAACCCGGCCGTCCTGCGAGCTCGGGCGGCTGCTCGCGAGCCGGCTGGCTCGGCACGCGTCTACGCGATCACCAGCCGCCGGGCCGGGCCCGTTCCCGGCCCGCATCCGCGACGTCGGCGTGACCATCGACCTGGCCACCCACGACGTCGGACATCCTGTCGCTGGATCGCCGGCGAGCGGCCGACCCGCGTCTACGCCGAGACTGGCCCAGCGGATCCACGCCGACCCACGAGGACCTCCTCTTCGGGCTCCTCCACTTCCCGTCCGGCGCGACCGGGCATGCTCGACGTCAACTGGCTGACGCCGGCCAAGCGGCGCCAGCTCGTCGGTCGTCGGCGAGGAGGGGATGTTCGAGCTCGACTACCTGACCCAGCGGCTCACCTTCACCCGAGCGCCGACATCGACGCACCCGCACGCTCATCGGCGGCTACGCCCCGACGTTCGAGGGCGACGTCGCCGAGCTGCCCGGTCGCCAACGCCGAGCCGCTCGCCGCCGAGCTCGACGCGTTCCTGCGCGGTCGTCCGCGACGGCGGCCGGCCGGTCGTCGACGGCGAGGACGGCCTGTGGGCGGTCGCCATCGCCACCGCGCTCCTCGCAGGCCGCCGCCGAGCGGCCGACCCGGTCGACCTGACCGACCTCGCCGCGAGGCTGCCCGTCGCATGACCGATCACCGACCGCCCCACCGTCGGCCGGCCCGAGCCTGCTCGGCGGCTCGATCGAGCTGCCCGCGCGCCCCTGCCGCCACGGCGCCGCCGCGGTCGCGTCGCGCCGTGGACCGGCGAGCCCGGCACGGCCGGGACGGTCGCCGTCGTCGGCGCCGGCAAGATGGGCCTGCCGCTGGCGGCCCAGTTCGCGTCGCACGGCTGGCACGTCATCGCGGTCGACGTCCAGCGAGGCCGTCGTGGCGGCGATCAACGACGGGTCGCTCGCACGTGGACGGAGGAGCCGGGCCTCGCCGAGCGCGTCGCCGCAGGCCCACGCGGCGGGCCGCCTCCGGGCGACGACCGACGGGGCGGCCGCGGCCGCGGCGAGTCCGACGTCGTCGTCCTCATCGTGCCGGTCATGCTCGACGACGAGCAGCAGCCCGACTACCGCTACATGGACGCCGCCGTCGCCTCGATCGCGCCCGGGCGTCCACGCGGGCTCGACTGGTCATCTTCGAGACGACGCTGCCGGTCGGCGACACGCGCGACCGGTTCACGCCCCGCCTCGAGGCGCGCCAGCGGCCTGCGCGCCGAGCGAGGACTTCTTCGTCGCCTTCTCGCCCGAGCGGCTCTTCAGCGGCGCGGCGCTCCGCAACCTGGCCACCTACCCGAAGCTCGTCGGCGGGGTCGGGCCGGCCTCGACCGACCGGGCGGCCGCGCTTCTACGCCTCGGTCCTCGACGCCGAGGTCGTGGCGATGAGCTCGCGCCGAGGCGGCCGAGTTCAGCAAGCTCGCCGACACGACCTACCGCGACGTCAACATCGCCCTCGCCAACGAGTTCGCCCGCTACGCCGACCGGGTCGGCGTGGACGTCCAGGAGGTCATCGCGGCCGCCAACAGCCAGCCCTACAGCCACATCCACCAGCCGGGCCTCGGCGTCGGCGGCCACTGCATCCCGGTCTACCCGCACTTCCTGCTCAGCCGGGCGCCCGGAGATGGAGCTCGTCGACGCTGTCGCGGCGGGTCAACGACGGCCAGGTCGGGCGTCGCCATCCAGGCGATCCAGCGAGCCCTCGGCGGCCTCGAGGGCGTGCCCGTCCTCGTCCTCGGGCTGACCTACCGCGACGGCGTCAAGGAGCTGGCCTACTCGCGGGCGCTGCCGCTGATCGAGCGGCTCGCCGTTCCACGGCGCCCGCGTCTCGGCCTACGACCCGCTCCTGTCGGCCGACGAGATCGAGCGCTGCTGGCGCGACGCCCGTGGCGCTGGGGCGACGCCGAGCCGACGCCCGGGCGATCGTCACCCAGACCGCCGACCCGCTGTTCGCGCGACCTCGACTTCGCCTGGTTCCCGGACCTCGAGGTCCTCTTCGACGGCCGCAACAGCCTGCGCGAGCTCGAGCTGCCCGAGCGGGTCGCCTACCTCGGCGTCGGGGTCCCGGCCGCCGCCCGCCGGCGACCGGCGGCCGCGGCCGCTCGCTAGGGCGAGCGGCCGGCGGTGCCAGCCGGCCGACCCGTGCGGATCGTCAGCGTCGTCGGGACGCGCCCGCAGCTCATCAAGGCGGCCGCCCTCCTGCCCGTCCTGCGGGCACGGCACGACGAGGTCTTCGTCGACACCGGCCAGCACTACGACGAGGCGATGGCCGGCGCGTTCTTCGCGGAGCTCGGCCTCGCCCGACCGGACCACAGCCTCGGGATCGGCGGCGGGGGCCATGGCGAGCAGACCGGCCGGATGCTCGCGGCCCTCGAGCCGATCCTCGATCGCGGAGCGGCCCGACGCGGTCCTCGTCTACGGCGACACGAACTCGACGCTGGCCGGCGCGCTCGCCGCGGCCAAGCTCGGGATCCCCGTCGCCCACGTCGAGGCCGGCCTGCGCAGCTTCGACCGGCGGATGCCCGAGGAGCTCAACCGGGTCGTCGCCGACCACCTCTCGCGCTGGCTGCTTCGCCCCGACGCCGACCGCGGTCGCCAACCTCGCCGCCGAGGGGATCGTCGACGGGGTCGTCGCTCGTCGGCGACCTGATGCAGGACCTCGCGGCCCGGGTCGGCGCGCTGGTCCGCGATCCGACGGTCCTGGCCGCGATCGAGCGACCGGCTCGCGGACGAGGCGCCCGGGCTCGGCCTGCGGCCGGGCGGCTACCTCTTCGCCACGATCCATCGCGCGGAGAACCGCGAGCCGGACGCGCTGGCGGCCTGGACCGGCATCCTCGAGGCGGCGGCCCGGCCGGAGCGGCCGGTCGATCCTCGCCGCTCCACCCGGGCACGCGGGCGGCGCTCGAGGCCGCCGGAGTCCGGCTGCCGGCCCGGACGTCCGCGTCGTCGAGCCGCTGGGCTATCGGACGTCGCTGGCGCTCCAGCTCCATGCGGCCGCCGTCCTGACCGACTCGGGCGGCGTCCAGCGCGAGGCGGCCTGGCTCGGGACGCCCGTGCCTCGTGCTGCGCGGCACGACCGAGTGGGTCGAGACGGTGCACGTCCGGCGGACGGATGGTCGTCGTGGGTCTCGACCGGGCTCGGGCGCTGGTCGAGCTCGAGCGCCTCGCGCCGCTCGACCGCGCAGAGCACCTGGCACGCGAGCGCGCCAACTCGTTTGCCCTCGCGCCGGCAGGAGCCGCGGAGGCCATCGTGACGGCGCTGCTCGCGTCAGGCTCGGGGCGGTCGCCTCGATGACCGAGGCGCCCGAGACGGGGCCGCTGCACGCCCACGCCCCGGTCGTCCGGCAGCGTGCGGTGCTGGTGCTGCCTTCGACGGCGGAGTTCGACTCGCGGACCTACCGCATCGCCAGCGCCCTCGCTGCGCGGGGCCACGCGGTGACCGTCCTCGCCCGACGGCGGGCCGGCCTCGCAGCCGAGGAGCTGCACCCGGCCGGCTACCGGGTCCTCCACGTCGACGCGGCCGCGATCGACGGCCTGCCCTTTCCGGGCCTCGCACGCCGCGGCCGGAAGGTGATCCGCCGGCTCCGCGGGAGGCACGAGGTCGGCGACGCCTCGGCCATCGAACCGGGGCTCGAGCCTCGATCCACGGTGGTCGCCGAGGCGGACGCCACGCAGCCGGCGCCGCACCCGGCGCCCGCGCCGGCCGCCCCGCTCCCCGTTCGGGCCGCGGTCGGGGCCATTCGCCGGCTCGCCATCCCGCTCACCATCCGAGCCCAGGGCCGCCTCGCTCGCCGCGTCGCACCACCGGCAGATCTGTATCACGGGATGGCCTACATGGGGATCCCGATCGCCCTCGACCTGGCCCGACGCCACCGAGCTCGAGTCGTCTACGACGCCCGCGACATCTACCTCGAGGCCGCCAACCTGGCCCGCCTGCGGGGCCCCGCACGCTGGTTGCTGGCCCGGGCCGAGCGACGCTGGGCGCGCCGCGCCGACCGGGTCATCACCGTCAACCGGCCCTACGCCGACGAGATGGCGTGGCGGTTCGGTGTTCCCCTTCCGCTCATCGTGATGAACTGCTCCTATCGATTCACTCCGCCCGATCCGCCCGAGCGTCGCTTCCACCGGGCGCTCGGCCTGCCGGACGACCGCCGGATCGTCCTCTACCAGGGCGGCTTCTCGCCCGACCGCGGCATCGAGGAGCTGATGGCCGCGATCCGCGACGTCCCGAACGCCGACACTCGTCCTGCTCGGCTACGGCGCCCTGGAGGCCGAGATCCGCGCGCGAGCCTCCCGGGCCGACCTCAGCGGTCGCGTCGCGATCCTGCCGGCCGTCTCCCCGACCGAGCTGCTGGCCTGGGTTGCCTCGGCCGACGTCGTGGCCATGCCCATCCAGCCGACGACGCTCAACCATCGCCTCACGACCCCCAACAAGCTCTTCGAGGCGATGGCCGCCGGCGTGGCCGTCGTGGCCAGCGACCTGCCGGGGATGGCTCCCATCGTCCGCGAGACGGGTTGCGGGCTCGTCGTCGACCCGACCTCGGCGGAGGCGATCTCGGCAGCCCTGCGGGACCTCCTCGACGACCCCGCCGCCCGCGCGGTGATGGCCGCCCGCGGGCTCGAGGCTGCTCATTCGACCTACAACTGGGAGTGCCAGATGGCGGTGCTCCTCGACGAGTACACGAGGCTCACGGGACGACGCTGGTGAGGGCCGCATGAGCCGGGTCGCGATGTTCGTCTACAACGACTGCACCAAGGACTCCCGAGTCCTCAAGGAGGCGGCCAGCCTGACGGCGGCCGGCCACCGGGTGACGATCGTGGCGCGCGCGGCGAACGATCCCGCGTCCGGGCCACCCGAGCGGGAGGAACGCGACGGCTTCCTGATCCTGCGGGTCCCCGCCCCGGTGCAGGCCCGCTTCACGTTCCGCAACCGGATGGTCTGGGTGCGCTACCCGTGGCGGGCCCGCCGCTGGGCGCTGATCCGGATGGTGCGCGGGATCCGCCTCTTCCCGAGCGCCTTCCCCGAGGCGGTCGCGATCGGGATCATCGCGGTCCTCTCGCTCCCCTGGGCGCTCTACCGGGCGATCGACTACAAGCTCCTCGGCGATCGCGGCCCGACGCCGCGCCGCAACGGCGCCCTGGAGTGGCTGGTCTTCTGGCGCTGGACGATCGGCGGCTGGGCCAGGCGGGCGGCCGAGGCCGCCGGCCCGGCCGACGTCTACCACGGTCACGACCTGACCGGCTTGCCCGCGGCCCTGGAGGCGCAGGAGCGCTTCGGGGGTGCCGTCGTCTACGACACCCACGAGCTCTTCCTCGAGTCGGGCTCGAACGCTGCCCGGCCGGGCTGGGCGAAGCGGCTCCTGGCGCGCCGCGAGCGGGCCTGGATCGGGCGGACCGCCGCCGTCATCACCGTCAACGCCTCGATCGCCGCCGAGTTGGACGCATCGCTACCGACCGCGCCGGATCGTCCTCGTCCACAACTGCGCGCCGCGCTGGACCCCGCCCGAGCCGCGGCCCGACCTGATCCGTGCGGCGACCGGCATCCCGTCGACGGATCGCATCGCCCTGTACCACGGCGGGTTCATGCCCGGCCGCGGGATGGAGGCGCTCGCGGCGGCCATTCGCGAGCCGGGCCTGGAACGGGCGCACGCGGTCTTCCTCGGGTTCGGGCCCAGTCGCGACCTGCTCGATGCCCTGGCCGCCGACCCAGCCGTCGGGCGGCCGCGTTCGTGTCCTCGACGGCGTCCCGCCGGACGAGCTCCTGCCCTGGGTCGCCTCGGCCGACGTCGGGCTGGCCCTCACTCAACCCACCAACCTCAACAACGTCCTCTCGTCGCCGAACAAGCTCTTCGAGACGATCGCGGTGGGGCTGCCGGTGGTGACGAGCGACTTCCCGGAGATGCGGCGCGTCCTGATCGAGGACCCGGACGGGCCGCTCGGGGCGGTCTGCGAGCCCGAGGACCCGGCCGCCATCGTGCGGGCGCTCCGCTCGGTGCTCGACCTCTCGGCCGAGGACACGGCCGAGCTGCGACGGCGCTGCCTCAAGGCGGCGCATGAGCGGTGGAACTGGGAGGCCCAGGAGGAACGCCTGGTGGCCCTCTACGCGGAGCTCGGCGAGGTCGCTGCGAGGTCGGCCGGCGCCGTTCCGCAGGGGCCCGCTCCGCAGGGTCCGGCGTGAGCCAGGCGACTGCCCCGGGGAGGCCCCGCGCGGTGGTCCTGGTGGCCAACGCGGCCAATCCCTACTCCCGCGGCCTGCGGGTAGCACGGAGCCTGGCGGGCGCCGGATTCGCGGTCGAGATCGCGGCGGTGACCGCCCCGGGGGTGCCCGACGAGGAGCACGACGGGGAGGTCGTGATCCACCGCTACCGTCCGAGCGGCCGCTGGGCGGCCGATGCGCCGGGCGCCCCGGCTCGGACAGCCGGGCTGGTCAGCCGGGCCATCGGGCGGCTGCACCGGGGACTCGGGCGGATCGTGCCGCCCCTGCGCCGCCTGCCGGCGCCCACCCCCGCGCTCGTCCGCAAGACCGCGCTCTGGCCCCTCCACGTGCGCGGCTGGTGGGCGACCCTGCGACGCGAGCTGCCGCCGGCCGACCTCTACCACGCGTTCGGCATCCTGACGATCGGCGGTCGCCCTCGAGCTGGCGCAGGCCGCGCGCCGGCAGGGTCGGGCAGGACGGGTCGTCTACGACGTCATCGACGTCATCCTCGACTCGAACAACTACGCGGGCGTGCCGCGCTCCGATCCTCGGCCTGGTACCGCTGGCGCGAGCGCCGCTGGGTGCGCCGGGCCGACGCGATCGTGACCGTCAACGAGCCGATCGCCGACCACCTGGTCCGATCATGGCGCGCTCCGGACCGCGGCCCACCGTCCTGCTCAACTGCCAGCCGCGCTGGACGCCGCCCGAGCCACGGCCCGACCTGATCCGCGCGGCGACCGGGCATCCCGCCGGAGCGGCGGATCGTCCTCTTCCTCGGCCGCCTGGGGCGCGAGCGCGGGCCTCGAGGAGGCCGCCGAGGCCGTCCTGCGCCTCGGCGACGCCGCCCTGGTGCATGCTCGGCTTCGGGCCGTGGGCGGACCGGCTTGCGCGAGCGCGACCGCGAGCCGCGCTTCGCCGGCCGCCACTTCACCCTGCCGCCGGTCCACCCCGACGAGGTGCCCGGCCTGGACGGCCTCGGCCGACGTCTCGATCGATCGCGGTGCCGGCGAACTCGCTCAACCAGCGCCTCTCGACCCCCAACAAGTTCTGGGAGTCCCTGACGGCCGGCACGCCGGTCGTCCTCGGTCGCGACCTCGAGGTGATGCGGGCGATCGTCGAGGCCGACGGCCTCGGCGCGATCGCCGATCCCGCCGATCCCGCCGACCTCGCCCGGGCGCTCCGCGACGTCCTCGAGCAGCCGCCGGCCGAGCTTGCCGCGATGCGCGAGCGCTGCCTGCGGGTCACCCGCGAGCGCTACAACTGGGAGACCGCCGTGGAGCCCTACCTCGGTCTCGTCGCCCGCCTCGTGACCGGGGGCCAGCGCTCAGGCGTCTAGTGTCGCGGCCGCTTCGCGTTCTCCCGGCCCTCGTCGGCGCCGGACGAGTGGGCCAGGTCGAGGGCGGCGGCGATCGCGCCGACCAGGGTGGCCCGCTCGCCGAGACGTGCGCGGTGACGATCCGGGGCGGTGCGAGCACCAGCGTCGCCAGGTGGCGACCGACTGGCTCGAGGAGGCCATCGTTGGCGCCGACGCCGCCCCCCAGCACGACCAGGGCGGGATCCAGGATCGCCACGACCGACGCGATGCCGAGGGCGATGAGATGGGCCTCCTCCTCGACCAGGGTCTGGGCCACGACGTCGCCGGCGCTGGCCGCCCGGAGGGCCTCGGCGAACGTGGCCCCCTCGGTCAGCATCGTGCGATTGCCGGAGGTCGCCTCCTGAATCCGCGCCCGGATTGCAGGCCCGGCGGCGGCGAGCTCGAACGCCCCGCCGTTCTTCGCCTCGGCCGTCGTCGGGTCGGAGCCGAACGGCAGGAACCCGATCTCACCGGCGCCGCCCCGAGCGCCCCGCTGAAGCTGCCCGCCGGCGACGATACCCATGCCGATCCCGGTCCCGATGGCGATCAGCACGAAATCGTCCACGCCGGCCGCCACGCCGTACCGAAGCTCGCCGAGCGCGGCGAGGTTGACGTCGTTCTCGACGATGACCGGCGTCCGCAGCCTTCGGCGCAGCTCGCCAAGCACGTCGACGCCGGCCAGGCCGGGCACGTTGTGGGTGGAGGCCAGGTGGCCGGTTCGTGGGTCGACGCTGACCGGCAGGCCGATCCCGGCCGCGCGCAGCGGCGCGTCGCGCGGGGTCGGACCGGGGCGGCCCCCCGGGCCGGCGCGAGGCCAGCGCTCGGAGGCGCTCGGACAGCGTCACGATCTGGTCGAGCATGGCCGATCCGCTGCCCTGGAGCGTCGGTTCGGCGTCCTCAGCCAACACCGTCCCGTCGAGGGCGGCGAGGGCGCCGCGGAGCGTCGTCCCGCCGAGGTCGATGCCGAGGACGACTCCGGCCGGGGCTCCCGGCTCGGGGGCTCCGCTCACCGCATCCGCCAACGGGGGAGGTTGGCGCGGTTGGCCTCGAGCAAGCGCGTCGAGCAGCGGAGCGGCGACGGCGTAGTCGCCGACCAGCGGGTTGGCCAGGAGCGCCCGGAGTGCCATCGTCCGGTCGCCGGTCAGCGCCGCCTGGACGGTCAGCTCCTCGTAGGCCTTGGCATGGGCCACGAGCCCGCGCATCTCGGGCGCCAGCGGCGCCTGCGGGAGCGGATGCGCGCCGTCGCGATCGATCCGGGCCGGGACCTCGACGACCGCGTCGGCGGGCAGGTCGGGCAGCGCGCCGTCGTTGCGGACGTCGACGACCTGGACGTCGCCGGTGCCGTCGTGGAGCGAGGCGATGAGCTGGGCCGCCGCCTCGCTGTAGAACGCGCCGCCGCGCTGCTCGAGGAGGGCCGGCTTCTCGGTCGAGCGTCGGGTCGCGGTACAGCTCGAGCAGCTCGCGCTCGATCGCCATGACCTCCTCGGCCCGGGTCGGTGCCGGCGCGCTGCTCGGCCACCACCTCGCGCGTCGGCGTAGTAGTAGCGCAGGTAGTAGGAGGGGATCGCGCCGAGGGCGCGGATGAGCTCGACCGGCAGTCTCGACCTCGTCGGCGAGCTCGGCTCGCCGTCGTCGGCCGAGCAGCTCCGGCAGGCGATCGACGCCGTCGACCCGGACCGCCCGCATCCAGGTCAGGTGGTTGAGCCCGACGTGCTCGAGCTCGACCCGCTCCGGGCGCGACGCCGAAGCTGGGCCGCGAACCGGCGCTGGAAGCCGATCGCCACGTTGCACAGGCCGATGCGCGCGGTGGCCGGCGTCGAGGAGCGCCTGGGTGACGATCCCGACCGGGTTCGTGAAGTCGACGATCCAGGCGCCGGGCGCGGCCCGCCGGGCGGCCTCCTCGGCGAGCTCGAGCACGACCGGGACCGTCCGCAGCGCCTTGGCGAAGCCGCCCGGGCCCGGTCGTCTCCTGGCCGATGCAGCCGAAGCGAGGCGGGATCGTCTCGTCGAGGAGCCGCGCCGCCTGGCCGCCGACCCGCAGCTGGACGACCACGAAGTCGGCCCCGTCGAGGGCGGCGGCGCGGTCGATCGGTCTGCGACCAGGCGCCCGGGCCAGCCCCGGCGGCGAGCATCCGGCCGGCCAGGCCGGCGACGATCGCGAGCCGCTCGGGATCGATGTCGAGCAGGACGAGCTCGTCGATCGGGCAGGCGCTCGGCGCGTGCGGCGAAGCCCTCGACGAGCTCCGGGGTGTAGGTGCTGCCGCCGCCGACGACCGCGATCTTCAGGCCCATCGAACCGCGTCCCGCCCATCGGCCACCGTCGGAGGAGTCTTGACAAGTGGTCGTCCGACTGCGCCGAGGATAGTTGTTTATAACGTTATCAGCAAGTGGCCTTCGGACCGCCTGGCGAGCGGATCAGGATCGATGGCCCGCTTCCGGCTCGAGCCCGGACCCGTCCCGCTCCACCACCAGGTCTACCTCGACCTGTCGCGACGCGCTCGACGCGCGGCGAGTGGCGCCCCGGCGACCGCCTGCCGACCGGAGCGCGAGCTCTGCGCCCAGCTACGGCTGCAGCCTGATCACCGTCCGGCGGGCGCTCGACGAGCTCGTCCGCGAGGGCCGCCTCGAGCGGACCCGGGGCCGCGGCACGTTCGTCCGCCGGCCGCGCGATCGTGCACGACCTGACCGCGACGCTGGAGCTTCACCGACGAGATGCGCCGGCGCGGCCTCGAGCCCGCGACGCGGCTCGTCGCGGCGCGGCACCGAGCCGGCCGCGCGAGCCGTGGCGGCGGCGCTCCGAGCTGGCGGCTCGGGGCGCCCGTCCACCGCATCGAGCGCCTCCGCTGGCCGACGGCGTGCCGCTCCTGCTCGAGCAGGCCCACCTGCCGGCCGAGCGCTTCCCGGGCCTGCTGGACGTGGACCTCGAGCGCGGCTCGCTGTACGACGTCCTCGCCGGACGCTACGGCGTGCCGACTCGGCGCCGACGCACGAGACGATCGAGCCGGTCCTCCTGCCGCGCCGCGAGGCGCGGCTCCTCGAGGCCAGGCAGCCGGACGGCCGGCGCTGCTGCTCGAGGGCATCACCTACACCGGGCAGCGGCGATCCCGATCGAGTACACCCGGACGCTACGTGCCCGGGCGACCGCTCGCAAGTTCTACGTCGAGTCGCGTGGGGTCGCGCGACGCGAGCCCTCGTCGCCGAGGTCTGAGTCGGCGAGCGCCGAGCCGGCGCGGCTCGGGAGGCCGGAGAGCGACGGAAGGAGGCATGCGTCGATCGAACCGGAGTCGCGGGTCCCTGGCGGGCGCTCGCGATGCTCGTCGCTCGTCGCGAGCGTCCGGCGGCTCGTCGCCGAGCGCGGCGCCACGTCGCCGCAACGCCGGCCGCCAGCGAGAGCCCGGCCGCCGGCCGGGCGCCGGCGCCTGCGCCGACGGCGCGCCCAGCCTCGACACGACCCCCGTGACGATCACGGTCTGGGACTACTACGGCGAGGTCACGCCGTTCAAGCCGGCCCTCGCCGGCTTCGCAGACGGAGTACCCCTGGATCACGGTCGACTACGAGGACCTCGACTGGGACTCGATGCAACGAGAAGTTCAACGTCGGCGTCTCGCGCCGGTGAGGTGCCCGACCTCGCCACGCTCGACATGACCTGGATCCCGACCCTGGCCTCGAACGGCGCCCTCGAGGACCTCAACGCCGCTGTCGCGGCGGCCAGCTCAACGGCGCAGCCGATCGCCGACCAGCTACGCCCAGGGCGCCGATCGAGGCGATGACCTTCGACGACCACTACGTGACGATGCTCTACGACTTCGACGCGTACGCCCTCTACTACCGGTCGGACCTCTTCGAGCAGAAGGGGATCGCGGTGCCCGACGAACTGGGACGAGCTGCGGGCCGCGGCCAAGCAGCTGGCCGAGGATCACGACGGTGACGGCAAGCCCGACAAGTACCTCTACGCGCATCCGCCCGAACAGCTTCCACTTCTCGCAGTTCCTGTTCCAGGACGGCGGCTCGCTGCTCAACGCCGACAACACCCAGGCCGCCTTCAACAGCCGACGCCGGGCGTCGCCGCCGTCCAGGTCCAGAAGGCGATCCTCGACGACGGCACGCGGCCTCGTACTGGTCGGACGCCGACGGCGACCTGCACGCCGGCCATCGTCGACGGGCGGGTCGGCGATGTTCCAGGACGGCCCGTACTACATGGGCCTCCTCAAGACCGGCGTGCCCGAGCAGTCCGGCAAGTGGAAGGTCGCCATCGCCCCGTACTCGAAGCAGCCGGGCAGCTACCTCGGCGGCACCGGGCCTCGGCATCCCGGTCCAGCGCGCAGCACAAGGAGGCGGCCTGGCTGCTCATCCAGTACATGCTCCGAGCCCGAGAACGCAGATCGGCGTCTTCACCTACGCCGGCGCGGCGCCGGCCACGCACGGCCGCCCTCGAGAGCCCCGAGCTGACCAAGCCCGACGCCGTACTTCGGCGGCCAGGCGCCGTTCGAGGTCTTCCTCGAGGCGATGTCGACGTCGACGCCACTTCCCCTACGTCGGCGCAGTGGAACGAGATCGACATCGATCATCGCCGACGCGCTCGAGGCGGCGCTCCTCGGCAAGGCCGACGCCAAGGCGGCGCTCGACGACGCGGCCGACGCAGACGAACGACGCGCTGGCCAAGTAGCCGTCCGATCGGCGACCGGGCCGACGGCGAGGACGACGACGATGGTGCGACGGTTCCGCGGGCGCGGCGGCCCGGCTACCTGCTGATCGCCCCCGCGGTGCTCGTCACCGTCGTCTTCCTCCTCGATCCCGATGGTCGTGTCGGGCTACTGGAGCCTGACCGACTACAACGGGATCAAGCCGCCCGCAGTTCGTCGGCCTCGACAACTACGTCGACGCTGCTGACCGACCC
Source organism: uncultured Chloroflexia bacterium (assembly GCA_963712585.1). GTDB lineage: Bacteria > Chloroflexota > Limnocylindria > Limnocylindrales > CSP1-4 > CAVQIH01. Next base: position 159,973 of record CAVQIH010000012.1, on the reverse strand, counting down.
GCGCTTCCAGCGGGCCTTCCAGAACACCGTCTTCTTCGTCGTCATGGGGATGGCCATCGGGCCCGCTCCTCGGGCTCGGCATCGGCCGATCCTGCTCAACGACTCGCTCCGCCTGCGGGCGCTCTTCCGGACCGCCTTCTTCCTGCCGACGATGACCTCGCTCGTCGTGGTGGCGACGATCTGGAAGATGCATGTACGCCGACAACGGGCATCATCAACGCCATCGCTCGCGCTTCTTCGGGCTGCCCGGCCACGCCTGGCTGACCGACCCGACCACGGCCCTGCCGGCGGTCGTCGTCACCGCGATCTGGCAGGGCTTCGGGTTCGAGACCGTCGTCTTCCTGGCCGCCCTCCAGGCGATCCCGCGCGAGCTACTACGACGCGGCGCGCGTCGACGGCGCCGGCGCGCTGGGCGCAGTTCCGGCACGTGACGCTGCCCGGGCCTGCGCCCGACGATCGTGTTCGTCTACGTCATCGGGATCATCGGCAGCTTCCAGACCTTCGACCAGGTCTTCGTCATGACCCAAGGCGGGCCGATCCAGGCGACCCGGACGATCGTCTTCGACCTGGTCGACCAGTTCAACCGGCTCGACCTCGGCGGCGCCTCGGCGGTCGCCTACATCCTGCTCGTCGTTCCTGGCCGTCCTCTCCTTCGTCCAGCTCCGGCTCGGCGAGGAGCGCGACTGATGGCAGCGACGCGATCGCCGGCGGGCCCGCCGGATCGGCAAGAGCGTCGTTCCTGGCTGGCCGCCTCGCTGCTGATGATCGCGCCGTTCTGCTGGGCGCTGTCCACCTCGTTCAAGCTGCCCGGCGACGTCTTCGCCTACCCGCCCAGCTTCCTGCCCGATCCGTTCACGCTCGCACAACTACCAGGACGTCTTCGACCCTGATCCCGTTCCCGCGCTACCTCCTCAACAGCGTGATCGTCACCGGCTCGATCGTGGTCCTCAACGTCATCTTCGGGACGGCGGCGGCCTACGCCTTCGCCAAGCTCCGCTTCCCGGGCCGGGACGCGATCTTCTTCCTCCTCCTGCTGACCCTGATGGTCCCGTTCCAGGTCAACCTGATCCCGCTCTACAAGATCATGGTCGAGCTCCACCAGGCGATCCCGCTCGCTCGGCGCCGACACCTACTTCGGGCTGATCGCGCCGGGCGCGTTCCAGGTCTTCGGGATCTTCCTGATGCGCCAGTTCCTGCGCTCGATCCCCGACGAGATCCTCGAGTCGGCCCGGATGGACGGCGCCTCCGAGTGGCGCATCCTGCGCTCGATCGTCTTCCCGCTGGCCGTGCCCGGGATGGCCACCCTGGCGATCTTCACCTTCATGGCGGCCTGGAACGACTTCCTGTGGCCGCTCATCGTCACCAGCTCCGACGACATGCGGACGCTGCCGGTCGGGCTGGCCCTGCTGGCCCGCCGGAACGCCGTCGGACTGGGGCGACGACGATGGCCGGCACGGTCATCACCGCGGCGCCGATGATCCTCATCTTCCTGGTCCTCCAGCGCCGGTTCATCGAGGGCCTGACGGCCGGCGCCGTCAAGGACGTAGGCTGACCGGCGGAGCACCGTCCGTCGCGGCCGGCACTTCCTCGAGCGGGACGGACGGGCGATCCTGCCGGTGGGCGCCCACTACGTCCCGGTCGAGGGACCGGACTGGCCCTGGCGGGTCGGCGCGGACGCCTTCGACCGGGCCTTCGCGGCGATGGCGCCGCCGGGCCTCGACACGGTCCGGATCGACCTGCTCTGGGCGGCCGTCGAGCCGGAGCCCGGCCGCTACGACGAGGCCCACCTGCGGCGTCCTCGACGAGGTCCTCGCGGCCGCCCGGCGCCACGGCCTGCTGCCTCCACCCGACCCTCTTCATCGGCGGCGAGGTCGGCGACGCCTACTGGGACGTGCCCTGGCGGGCGGGCCGCCATCCGCACCGCGATCCCGAGCTGCTGCGGCTCCAGGTCGGCCCAGGCCGCCGATGCTCGCCCGGCGCTGGCGGGGCGATCCGGCGATCCTCGCCTGGGACCTGACCGACGAGCCGCCCCTGTGGCTCTTCCCGGACACGACCGACGACGACGCCCGGGCCTGGACGACGCGCCCTGGTCGACGCCCTCCGGGCGGTCGACCCGGACCACCTGGTGACGATCGGGACGGCCAGCCAGGAGGTCGGCGCGGGTCCGTTCCGGGCCGACGTCGTGGCCGACCGCGCTCGACTTCGCGACCGTCCATCCCTACCCGATCTACGCCCGAGCTCTACCCGGACAGCCTCCTCGGGACGCCGGATGACCCATGCGGCGGCCTTCGAGACGGCGCTCGCCGCCGGGGCGGGCCGGCCGGTGATGCTCCACGAGTACGGCGCCTCGTCGGCCCAGTTCGAGCCCGAGCTGCGTCGCCGCCTACGACCGGCTGCTCGCCTGGTCGAGCCTCGGCCGCGGGGCGATCGGCTTCCTGGCCTGGTGCTGGACGGACGCCGAGCCCGCCGCCTATCGGCGCGCTCCGTACGTCCGCCAGCCGCACGAGACCCAGTTCGGCGTCACCGACCATCGCGGCGAGCTGCGACCGCGGGGCCGCGTCCTGGGCGAGCTGGCCGCGACCGTCCGGGCGGTCGGGCGACGACCTCGACGGCCTGGCCGGGGATCGGGCCGGTCAGCCGCGCCGCGATCCCGGTCCCCCACGAGTACGTCCGCGCCGTACGACCCGGCCGGCCTACGGGCTCGACGACGCGCCCGCCGGGCCGCTACGAGCCGGCCGAGCGGACCTGGGACCCCGGAGCGCGATCCGCGGCCCCTCGTCCGGGGCCTGGCTCAACGGGTTCGTGCTGGCGGCCCGGGCCGGCGTGTCGGTCGCGCTTCCCGCGCGAGTCGCCTCGACGACGCCTGGCCGGATGCGCCGCTCGTCATCCTGCCGGCTCCGCTGACCTCGACGTCGTCATCGCTCCATCACGTGCGGACGAGCTTCTGGCGCGGGCGCGGCGGACCACTTCGCCCGAGGCGGGTGCCGTGTACGTCTCTCGTGTCCGCCGACGTGGCGATCCCCGAGATGGCCGACACTCGCCGGCTGCCGCCTCGTCGACCGGGCCCCGGCCGGACCGTCCCGGCGATGCTGCGCTTCGTCCGGCCGTGGGGCCCGTTCGCGGCCGGCGACGAGCTCGCCCTGCCGGCCGGCGACGGGACGCTGGCGACGCGAGGGCGTCCGGCTCGCGCCGGCGGCCGGACGCGAGGTCGTCGCGGTCGACCGGACGGCGGAGCCCGCCCTGATCGTCGCGCGGCGCGGCTGCGGGCGCTCGTCGCGACCTGTGCCGCGCCGGTCGAGCTGCTGCTGCGGCCGCCTGCCCGACGCCCACGGGCCGGCGACCGGAGCCTGGGGGATCCTGTACGCCGGCCTGGTCGAGCTGGCCGGCGTCCGCGAGGTCGCCTGCGTCGACCACCCGGACGTCACCACCGGCGCCCTGCGTGGCGAGGCAGGCGGCCTGGTGGCCGTCACCAACCATGGCCCGTCACGGGTGCAGGCCGGTCTGCGGCTGCCCCCAGGAACGGTGGTGGCGCACGCCTACGGACCCGCCGGCGCGGTCGACCTTCCGGTCGAGAGCACGGGCGTGGCGCTGAGCCTCGAGCCCTACGGGGCGACCGTGGTGGGGTGGCGGACCGCGGCCGGCTGATCGCCGGCTGATCGGGCCTAACGCCGGCCTCTCGCGGTTGCCCGCGACCTACGTCGCCGGCGCGCCGGCCCGGATGCGCCGGATCTCGGCCGACTTCTCGATGCGCTCGCGTTCGGAGTGCTCCTCGTGGATCGCCACGACCTCGGCCGGGTCGCCCTCGGCGACGACGTGGCCCTTCTCGAGGAGCATCGCGCGGTTGCAGAACTCGGTCACCCAGTGCATGTCGTGGGTGACGAGCACGATCGCCTTGGCCGCCCGGACGAGCTCGAGGACGCGGGCCTTGCGACTTCGCCCGGAACACCTGCGTCGCCGGTCGCGAGGACCTCGTCGAGCAGCAGGATGTCCGGGTCGACCGAGGTGGCGATCGAGAAGCCGAGCCGGCGCGCATGCCCGACGAGTAGGTCTTGATCGGCGCGTCGATGAACTGGCCGAGGTCGGCGAAGTCGACGATGCCCCGAGGCGCGGCCGCGCCATCTCGCCATGGTCCATGCCCATGAACGCGCCGGCGAGCAGGATGTTCTCGCGGCCGGTCAGCTCCTGGTCGAAGCCGGCGCCGAGCGTGAGCAGGCTCGAGATCTGGCCGTGGACGTCGACGGCCCCCTCGGACGGCGTGATGATCCCGGCCAGGACCTGGAGGAGCGTGCTCTTGCCGGCGCCGTTCGGTCCGATGACCGCCAGCGACTCGCCGTTCACGAGCCGGAAGCGTGACGTCGCGGAGCGCCCAGAACTCGCGAGGGCCGCTCGCCGCGTCGGAGCAGGTTGGCGAACGAGTGGCGGATGGTCGTCTTCCTCGTGAACCGCAGGCTGTAGCGGACGCCGAGGTCGCGGGCGTCGATGACCGGGAGCTCCTCGGCTGCGTCGGCCGGGTTCGGCATCGGCTCGATGGCCCGCCGGTCGTCGGCCAGGACGTTCAGCTGGATCGGCTCGGCGGCGGTCATCAGAGCACCTTCGCGAACGCGGGCTCGACCCGCTTGAAGAAGTAGCGTCGCCAGCGCGAGCAACACGATCGAGACGACCAGCAGGACGGCCAGGTGCCCCCACAACGGGTCGGTCGGGCCAGCCCGTCGATCCCGTAGATCACGTTGCGGTAGGACTCGAAGAGGGTCGCGAACGGGTTGAGCAGCATGAGCGTCGGCCACGAGCGGGATCGGCGCTTGCCGAGCCGACGTGATCTGGTCGCAGCGAGTAGAGCGCCGGCGAGAGGTAGAACCACAGGCGCAGCACGTGGCGGCTGACGTTGCCGACGTCGCGGATAGAAGACGTTGACCGCCGCCAGGACGATCGCCGATGGCGAGCGTGAAGACGAGCTGGACGACGGCGATCGACCGGGATCAGCAGACGAGCGTGCCAGCTGAGCCGGTGCGGGTAGAACAGGATCAGCAGTCGCGAACAGCGGGATCAGGCCGAAGGCGAAGTTGGCGATCCCGGCGAACGTGGCCGCCGCGGGCAGGACGAGCTTCGGGAAGTTGGACCTGCTTGATGAGCCGCTCCGGGCCGACGACCGACGTGATCGCGTCGTGCGATCGCGCTCGTGAACCACTTCCAGGGCAGGATCGCGGCGAAGATGAAGAGCGGGTAGTCGGGCGTCGTCCGGTCGAAGATGACCGACACGAGGACGACGTAGACGACCATCTGGAGGAGCGGATCGAGGACCCACCAGAGGTTGCCGAGGAGGGTGTCGGCGCCCTTCTTCTTGAGGTCGGCCTGGACGAGGTAGCGGATCAGCCGACGACGGGACCAGACCTCGCCGATGGCTTCTCGGAGGAGGCCGACCGGACCCGGTCGGTAGGCAGAACTGCGGTACGAGGTCGATGCCTCGGTGGTGGCGGCCATGACCGACGCGTACGGTAGCACGCTGGGCCGTGCCGGCCGACGCCCCCATGTCTCTGGCGGCGCCTCACCCGCGGCCGCCGACCCTCACGGCGTACTGTTGGGGGCAGTAGGCGCACGCGAATACCGGGTCGTGATCCCGCCCTCCACCACCGAGAGCCGGCGCGGCCCTCCAGTCGATCCAGTGCTGGGCTCGACAGCCCTTGCGGCCGGGTTCTGCGGAGACCACCTAGCCGGCCCTGCGGAGCGTCGCGAAGACCGGTCGGGGCGGCCGTGGTGCGAGAACGCCGCCCACTACTGCTGGGGGCAGTACGCCGCTATCGACTGCCACCGGCGGACGGGGATCGCGCGCTCCGCCACCATCGCCACGCCGGCTCCCGGCGCCGGCCTGGCCCACGACCACCGGCCGGGTCCCCCGTCCGGGCTGCGGAGCGCTTAGCATGTCGGCGTGCCGTTCCTGGAGCGCCGCACGCGCATGCCCCGACCCGTCTGCGTGATCGTCCACTCCTACTACGAGGAGGACGCGCGCGTCCGCCGCGAGGCCGAGTCCCTCGTGGCCGCCGGCCGCCCGGTGGACGTCTTCGCGCTGCGCCGTCCCGGCGAAGCGGCGCGTGACGTGGTCGACGGCGTCCGCCTCCACCGCCTCGACGTCCAGCCGCCACCAGGGTGCGGGGATCGCCACGTACCTGGCCGAGTACGTGGCGTTCTGTCCGCGGCCACGGTCGCGGCGACCCTCGCCCACGCCCGGCGGCGCTACGCGCTCGTCCAGGTGCACACGCTGCCGGACTTCCTGGTGTTCGCCGGCCTGCCGCTGCGGCTCGCCGGCGTCCCGCTCGTGCTCGACCTCCACGAGGCGATGCCGGAGTTCTTCCGGAGTCGCTTTCCGGCGCGCCGCGGGCCCTGGCGCATCGGGCCGCTCCTGGCCCAGGAGCGGCTGGCAGTCTCGCCGCGGACGCGGTCATCACCGTCAACGACGCGCTCGCCGAGCGGCTCGTCGCGCTGGGCGTGCCGCCCGAGAAGATCACCGTCGTCCTCAACGCCCCGGCCCTGGCCCGGTTCGACCCGGCCCGATTCCCGGCCCGCGGCTTCATGGCCAGGACGGCCGCCTCCAGCTCGTCTACGCCGGTGCCCTCACGCCGACCTACGAGCTCGACGTCGCCGTTCAGGCGCTTGCCCGCCTCTGCGCGGAACGTCCCGACCTCGGGCCGGAGCTCGACGTCTACGGTCGGGGCGACGCGGTCCCGGCCGTGCGGGCGCTGGTCAGGGAGCTCGACCTCGACCGGTGTGTCCGACTTCCACGGTCGCATCCCGATCGAGGAGGTGCCGGCGGCGATCGCCGCGGCCGACATCGGCCTCGCCCCGACCCGCCGCGACGAGTTCACCGACTTCAGCCTCTCGACGAAGCTCTTCGAGTACGCCGCGATGGGCAAGCCGGTCGTCGCCTCGCGCCTGCCGACTGGTCGAGCGCTACTTTCCGGCCGGAACCGTCGCCACGTACGAGCCCGGCGACCCGGACGACCTGGCCGCGCGCGATCCTCCGCCTCGTCGACGACCCGCTCGAGCGCGAGGCCCGCGTCGTACCGGACCGGGTCACGGGTCCGCGAGCTGTCGCTGGGATCGCCGAGGCCGGCCGCTACCTCGGCCTGATCGAGCGCCTCGCGCGCGGTGGGCCCGTGGAGCCCCCGACCGAGCTGCCGGCACCGACCGACCCGGCGAGCGTCCCGATCGGCGCGGCCCCGACCCCGGCCACCGAATCCGGTCGCTCGAACCTGTGGAGGCAACGTGAGCGACGAGCGCGTCGCGATCATCGGCCTCGGCTACGTCGGCCTGCCGCTCGCCCTCGCCTTCGTCGAGGCGGGCGTCGGACGTCGTCGGCGTCGACGCCGAGCAGCGCCGGGTCGACGAGCTGCGCGGCCGGCCGCTCGCCGATCGACGACATCGACGACGAGCGGCTCGCCGCCGCGCTGCGCTCGGACGGCTTCGGATCGTCAGCAGCTCGACCGAGGCGACGCTCGGTGACGCGCGACGTCGATCTTCGTCTGCGTCCCGACCCCGATCACCGGGCCAAGGACCCCGACCTCGGGCCGGTGCTGTCGGCGGCCGCGACTCGTCCGCGAGCACCTCCGCGCGGGCCAGCTCGTCGTCCTCCAGTCGACGACCTTCCCGGGCACGACCGACGGGCCCGCTTCCGCGAGGAGCTCGAGAGCGGTCGGGCCTCGTCGCCGGCCGCGACTTCGACCTCGCCTTCGCCCCGGAGCGGGTCAACCCGGGCGACCCCGCCAGCGCGCCGGCGCGACGTCCCGCGCCTCGTCGGCGGCGCTGACCCCGGCGGGCACGGCGCGCGCCGCGGCCCTCCTGCGGCGCATCAACGACACGGTCCTGGAGCTCTCCTCGCCGGACGCCGCCGAGCTCGCCAAGCTCCTCGAGAACGTCTTCCGCAACGTCAACATCGCGCTGGTCAACCAGCTGGCGCTGCTCTGCGAGCGGATGGGCCTCGACGTCTGGGAGGTCATCGACGCCGCGGCCACCAAGCCCTTCGGGTTCATGCCGTTCCGGCCGGGCCCCGGGGTCGGGCGGCCACTGCATCCCGGTCGATCCCTACTACCTCGCCTGGCGGGCCCGCGAGTTCGACTTCGTCGATCGCTTCGTGGAGCTGGCCGGCGACATCAACCTCGCGATGCCGCGCCACGTCGTGGACCTGGTCGCCGAGGCGCTCAACGAGCGCGGCCGGGCGCTCAAGGGCGCACGGGTCGGCGTCATCGGCGTGGCCTTCAAGCCCAACGTCCGCGACCCGCGCAACTCGCCGGCGGCCGACATCCTGGCCGGGCTGGCCGGAGCGGGGCGCCCGTGTCCGCCTACCACGATCCGCACGTCCCGACCTTCGAAGACGTCGACGGTGGACGGCACACCTCGGAGCCGCTGGACGACGGTCCTTGCCGAGTCCGACCTCGTCATCGTGGTGACACGGCACGAGGCCATCGACTGGGAGCGCGGTCTACCGCGATGCCCCGCTGATCCTCGACACGGTGAACAGCTCGCGGGGGCGCCCGGTTCGCGCTCGCCAGGTGCTGCGCCTGGGCGCGGGCTGGGCCGGCCAAGGCCTCCTAGCCCGCCCCACACCGAAGGGGCGCACAGGCCCTGATCGGCGGGAGGGATGCGGTACGATACCCCTCCCGCCCACCGGCGATCGTCGGGGGCGCTTCCATGCAGAGGACCTCCGCACGCCATGACCTTCCGAGCCAAGCCCGTCGTGACGCCCGGCCGCCAGCGTCGCGAGTCGGGCGAACGGCGGAACCTGTACCTGAACCTGGCCTTCGGGGCCGTCGTCATCATCGCGGTCTTGATCCTGGCCGGCGCTGCCGCCGCATCCTGGTACGCCGATCATTGGGCGGCCATGGCCTCCGTCAACGGCCAGAGCATCAGCAAGGACCAGTACCGCGCCGCGCTGGCGGCTTACACCTGGCGACTGACCGAGGCCGAGAGCAACTTCCGTGACCAGGGGACCCGGGGCCTGATCAGCTCATCCGAGGCCGACCAGCGGATCCAGCAGCTCCAAAGTCAGGCCCAGCAGCTGCCCGACACCGCCCTCGAGAGCATGATCGACAACGAGCTCCAGCGCCAGATCGCCGCCAAGGACGGCGTGACGGTGACCGACCAGCAGGTCGAGGACCAGCTCAAGAAGGAGGCCCAGCGACCGGAGTACCGCGAGTCCTGGGTCATCACGATCCAGCCGGAGCTGTCAGCGGATGCCACGACGCCCACCGAGGAGCAGAACCGACGCCGCGCGCCAGAAGGCCGACCGGCTGCTGGCCGACCTCAAGGGCGGCAAGGACTGGACCGAGGTCGCCAAGAATCGTCCGACAGCTCGGCCTCCCAGGGTGGCGCGATCGGCTACCTGACTGCTGACGAGCGGTGTCGACAAGGTCTACCTCGACGCGATCCTCGCCCTCCAGGCGAACCAGATCACCGACGTTCTCACGCTCTCAGATGGCTCGTTCGCCATCGGACGTGTCACCAACATCGTGGCCGCCAGCGAGGACGCGCAGTACGTCCAGAAGATCCAGGACGCGGGCGTCAGCCTCGACGTGTACAAGGGAATCGTCCGCGCCGAGGTCACCAAGCAGGCCCTCGAGGACTATGTCCTGAACCCCATCCTCGATGGCGAAACCCCCCAGCGACGGGTCCAGGAGATCTTCCTGGCGGCCACCGCCGGCCAGGACGTGGAGAGAGGTGAAGGTCCGCCACATCCTGTACTCGCCGAAGGGCGATCCACAGGGTGCCAGCGCTCTGGCCACCGACGATCCTGCCTGGGCGAAGGCGGAGGCAAAGGCTCGCGCGACGTACGAGGAGCTGAAGACGGACCCCGCGAAGTTCGCCGAGATCGCCGTTCGCGACAGCAACGACACCGGCACCAAGGACGACGGCGGGGACCTGCCCTACTACGCCCAGGCCGACCTCGATCCTGCCTTCGGCACGGCGATCTTCGCCGACGGCCTTCAGAAGGACCAGATCCTCGAGCCCGTCAAGTCGGCCTTCGGCTGGCACGTGATCCAGTTCGTCGGCCGCGCGCGGGCCCGCCTCGCACCGGATGACCAGCTCGCCGAGCAGGCGCGGGCCGCGGGGCCGACTTCGCGGCCGCTGGCGAAGGACAGACTCCGAGGGCGCCGAGGCCAGCGACGGCGGCGACCTCGGCTGGGTCGCCCGCTACCAGCTTGCCACCTCGCGCGAGGTCGTCGATCTTCGCACCGGCGGTCGGCGCGGTGACGCACGCCGATCCAGTCGACGGACGGGTACTACCTCTACAAGATCCTCGAGGAGCAGACCCGAAGGTCGACGCGACCCAGGTCGACGCGATCAAGGCGAACGGGTTCACGACTTGGTATCAGCCCCAGAAGAACGCCGCCCAGATCGAGAAGCTACGTGACAGCCCGCGGCCCGACCGTCAGCACGCCCTGACGGTCGCAGGCCGCCTCCGCCGGTGATCGACGCGCTCGTCAACGAGGCGCAGATCCGCTGGGGCCTCGACCCGCGCCGATGGCGTGCGGCTGGTGGCCGCCGAACGGCTGGTGGCCATCCCGATCGACGCGTGGCGGCCGCTCATCCTCGTCCCGCGACGCGCTCCTGGCGACGCGCGCCGAGGCGTCCGGCGACGCGGAGCCCGGCCGACTCCCGTGGAGCCGCTTCCAGGGCGCCACGGTCCGGGCGGCGACGATGCCCTGGCCGTCCTCCGACGCCTGTACCCGGCGACCCATCGCGGTCGGCCGGTTCGGGACGCCGCCGAGCACGACGATCGTCGCCGAGCTCGTGGCCGCCGATCTCGCCGGCCCGCCTCTATCTCCCGCCGCTCGAGCGCGAGGCAGCCTTCGCCAGGCGTCACCCTGGGCGCTGCCCTGGATCTCCGATCGCCTGCGCCGGCCCGACGGCTGCCCGTGGGATCGCGAGCAGACGCACGAGTCGCTGCGCACGGCACCTCCTCGAGGAGGCCTACGAGGTCTACGACGCGCTGGCGCGGCGGCTCGACGCCGGCCCTGGCCGAGGAGCTCGGCGACCTGCTGCTCCAGATCGTCCTGCACGCGCAGCTGGCGGCCGAGGAGGGGATCTTCGACCTGACCGACGTGCACGCCGCCATCGGCGCCAAGATCGTGCGGCGCCATCCGCACGTCTTCGGCGACGCGGTGGCAAGGACGGCAAGCGACGTGAGTCGCCAATGGGAGCAGATCAAGACGGCCGAGCGGGCGGCCGAGGCCGCCGAAGCGTCTCGGGCAGGAGGCGCCCCGGATCGGAGGCCGGGCGATCCGACGGTGATGCGCCGGTTTCGCCGCGGGGCGCTCTCGACGGGATCAGCCAGTCGATGCCCGCCCTGGCGGCCAGCCAGGAGATGCAGGACCGGGCGGCCCACCTGGGCTACGACTGGCCCTACCGTCGACGGTGTCGTCGCCAAGTTGCACGAGGAGCTGGACGAGCTCCTGACGGCCGCCTCGGCCGCGGAGCGCGCCGAGGAGTCGGCGACCTGCTGATGGTCGCGGTCAACCTCGCCCGTCGAGAGGGAGTGGAAGCCGAGGCCGCGCTGCGCTCGGCGAACGACAAGTTCCGCCGTCGATTCCGGCACGTCGAACGGCTGGCGGCAGAACGGGGCGTCGCGCTGCGCGACCTCGACTTCGACGCGCTGGATGAGCTGTGGGATCGCCGCCAAGCAAGCCGAGCGACCCTCCACGGAGGAGACCTCCCGATGACGATCGGCGCGACCGTATCGCCGCCCCGACGGACGGCTTCCGGGCCAGCTCCGCCCGGTCTCCCTCACCCTGGGCGTCCTCAAGTGGGCCGAGGGCTCATGCCGGATCCGGGTCGGCGACACGCAGGTGCATCTGCGCGGCGACGATCGAGGATCGCGTCCCGCCGCACCTTCGGGGCAACGGGACCGGCTGGGTGACGGCCGAGTACAGCATGCTGCCGCGGGCGACCTCCGAGCGAACGCCACGCGAGGCCGCGATCGGCCGGGTTGGCGGGCGGACCGCACGAGATCCAGCGCCTGGTCGGGCGCTCGCTTCGGGGCGTCGTCGACCTGGCCAAGCTCGGCGAGCGGACCGTTGCCATCGACTGCGACGTGATCCAGGCGGACGGCGGGACCCGGACAGCCTCGATCACCGGCGGCTACGTGGCGCTGGCGGCGGCGCTCATCACCTACGGCATGGAGCGCACCCTGACCCACCAGGTCGCGGCGGTGAGCGTCGGCATCGTCGACGGCGTGCACGTCCTCGACCTCGACTATGCGGAGGACTCGCGGGCCCAGGTCGACTTCAACGTCGTCGCCACCGATGCCGGAACGTTCGTCGAAGTGCAGGGCACCGCCGAGGGACGGCCGTTCGACCGGGCGGCGCTCGACGGTCTCATCGAGCTGGCCGGAGCGGGCCTCGAGCAGCTCTTCGCCACCCAGGCGGAGGTGCTCGCCGGCGTGAAGCGGTGAGTCGGGATAGCGCCTCGGATGGCCGCCTGCGCCTCCTGGTGGCGACCCGCTCGACCCACAAGCTGGCCGAGCTGCGCGATCTCCTGCGCCTCCAGCGGGCGATCCTCGTCTCGCTCGCCGACCTCGGGATCTCCGACGAGCCGGTCGAGGATGGCCGGACCTTCGCGGCCAACGCACGCCTCAAGGCCCGTTCCTACGCGCGACTCAGTGGCCTACCGACGCTGGCCGACGATTCGGGCATCGAGGTCGACGCGCTCGGCGGCGCACCGGGCGTGCGGACCCGCCGCTATGCCGGCGCGGGCGCCACCGACGCCGACAACAACGCCAAGCTCCTCGTGGCGCTCGCCGGCCTGCCGTCCGATCAACGCCGGGCCCGCTACCGCTGCGTCCTCGCCCTTGCCCTGCCCGAGGCGACCGGTCCTCGCGGTGGCATCCCTGTCCGCCTGGCGCGAGGCACGTTCGAAGGCCGGATCGCGACGGCATCGCTGGGCGCCAACGGCTTCGGCTACGATCCCATCTTCGAGCCGGTGGCGGAGCCCCCAGGGGGCGACACCGTGGGCCTGTGGTCGGCGGCCCGAAAGCAGGCCGTCTCCCATCGGGCCCGCGCGGCCCGCAGGATGGCGCGAATCCTGGTGGCCCTCGGGTTCTAGGATGCCGAGGTAATGGCGAGATCACCATTGGACCCTGCCCGCCTCCTGCGCGCGACGGCGATCGTGGCCGCCTCGATCACCGTCGCGACTGGCTGCGTGGCGGTCCTCGAGGGGAGCCTCGGCCTCGGCGATGCATCGGGGCTCTACCTGCTCGCGGTCGTGGCCGTGGCGGCCATCGACGGCACCTGGTCGGCCGTGGCGGCCTCGGTCGCCGCCTTCCTCGTCTACGACTTCTTCTTCATCGACCCTCGCTACACGCTCACCGTCGCGGATCCTCAGGAATGGCTCGAGCTCGTGCTCTTCCTGGTCGTGGCGATCGTCACCGGCCGCCTGGCGGGCCTGCAGAGGGACCGTGCGGAAGAGGCCGTCCTGAGGGCTCGTGAATCGCGGGCGCTGTTCTTCGTGAGCCGGACGCTGGCCACGGCCGACCGAGCGCGCGAGGCCCTGCCGACCGTCCTCGAGCACCTCTGCACGGACACCCGGATGAGTCGCGTTTGGATCGGGGTGGGGTCCACGGCGGCCCAGGAGCGAGTGATCGCGGACAGCGGCGGGGACGGCGCGCAGCCACCGGAGCGGACTCCGCCGACCTTCAGCGTCCTCCGGCGAACCCCTGGTGACGAGCCGGCCGAATGGGTCCGGACGCACACGTCAGGCACGCCCGCGGCCCGCGGGACGGAGCGGGCCTCGACGGGCTCGAGTGGCACATTCCGGGTGGCCATCACGGCGGACACCAAGCCGATCGGCTCCCTCTGGGCGGTCCGGCCGTACCGCGGGGGCGTGCCCGATCGAGCGGAGACCCGGATCCTCTCGGCGGCAGCCGACCAGATCGGCCAGGTCCTGAGGCGCGACCGCCTCGCGGCCGATGCGACCGATGCCGAGATCGTTCGGCGAAGTGACGCCCTCAAGTCCTCGCTCCTCGACTCCGTCTCGCACGATCTGCGCACCCCGCTCGCCGCGATCCGCGCCGCAGCAGGCAACCTGGCCGATCCCGAGGTGGCATGGACTGCCGACGAAGGGCGGCGGATGGCCGCCTCGATCGACACGGAGGCCGAGCGACTCGACCGGATCGTCCGCAACGTGCTGGATCTCAGCCGGATCGAGGCGGGCAACTTGCGGCCGGAGCTCGAGCCATACGACGTCGCCGACCTCGTCGAGCCGGTCGTCGAGCGCCTGCGGCCACGGTTGGCGGGGCACTCCCTGGCGCTCGAGGTCCCGACGACGCTGCCGCCGGTCCTCGCCGACGGCGTGTACGCCGACCAGGTCCTGACCAACCTCCTGGAGAACGCCGCCAAGTACGTGCCGCCAGGGGCGGCGATCCGGGTCTCAGCCTCGCCGGCCGACGCCGGACGGGCGGTTCGAATCACGGTCGAGGATGCCGGCCCGGGTGTCGCCGACGAGGACCTCGGACGGCTGACCGAGCGCTTCTTCCGTGCTCGTCGCCAGGGCGGCGGTTCCCGGCCCGGTCTCGGCATCGGTCTCACGGTGGTGCGCGGCTTCGTGGAGGCCATGGGTGGCCGGCTCGAGCTCGGCCGAAGCGAGCTGGGAGGGCTGTCGGCGTCGATCGAGCTTGCCGCGGCCGAGCCTCGAGTCTCCGCGCCGGAGAGCTGATCCCGCACGCTCCGCGGGCCTGGGGTGGCTCCCGGCCGGTCCCGTTGTCGATCTTGAGGATCTCCTGAGCGCCTTCCGTCCGGCAGGGCTCGCTGCCTCTTGGGGCTCGGCCGTACGTTCGGGGCATGGCCGACCAAGCAGGTGAGCCCGACGCGGCACGTCCGATCCTCCTCATCGAGGACGACCGGACCCTGGCGGACCTGATCGCACGTCACCTCGAGGCGCACGGGCATCGCGTCGTGGTCGCCGGGTCGGCCGAGGAAGCGGAGGAGACAACGCGCGCCGGCCTGGTTCCACGGATCGTCCTGCTCGACATCAACCTGCCCGGTTCGTCGGGCTGGGGCTTCCTGCGCCACGCCACGCTCCAGGCGATGGGCGACCCGCCCGTCGTCATCGTGAGCGCCGTCCCGATCAGCTCGCACCGGCTCGCCGAGTTCCACGTGGCTGGCTACCTGCCCAAACCGTTCGCGATGCCGACCCTTCTCGCCACGATCGAGCGCCTGGTCGGCGCTCAGGGAGGCCCAACCGAACCGTGACCGACCTGCACATCCTCCTCATCGCCGTCGCCTGCGTGCTGGTTTTCGCGGGCTATCTGGTCCTCTGCGACCGGGTGGGCCGGTGAACGCCCTCGAGCTGCTGACCGCTTTGGCGACAGTGTTCGCCTTCGTCTACCTCGTCTGGGCACTCCTCCGGCCGGAGGATTTCTGATCGTGCCGGTCGCCGACTTCCTCACCCTGGTCGCCTTCGCGGTGGTGATCCTGGCGATCACCCCGCTCCTCGGCGGCTACATCGCGCGCGTCATGTCGGGGGAGCGGACCTTCCTGAGTCCGGTCCTGCGACCCGTGGAGCGCTCCGTCTACCGGATCTGCGGGATCGACGAGACGGCCGAGCAGGACTGGAAGGGCTACACGCTCTCCGTCCTCGTCATGGCCCTCGGTGCGATCGTCATCGGCTACGTCCTGCTGCGGATCCAGGACGTCCTGCCGCTCAATCCGAACGCTGCCACGCCGATGACCCCCGACCTGGCCCTCAACACGTCGGTCAGCTTCGAGACGAACACGAACTGGCAGAACTACTCGGGCGAGACCGGTGCGAGCTACTTCAGCCAGATGATCACCCTCGCCGTCCGCAACTTCACCTCCGCCGCGACCGGCATGGCGATCGCGATCGCCCTGATCAGGGGCCTGACCCGCCGCAGCTCCAAGACGATCGGCAACTACTGGGTCGATCTCACCCGGGGCGTCCTCTACGTGCTCCTGCCGATCGCCGTCGTCGGGGCGATCATTCTCGTCTGGCAGGGTGTCCCCCAGACCTTCGACGGACCGGCCGCGGCGACGACCGTCCAGGGCGCCAGCCAGACGATCGCCGTGGGCCCGGTGGCATCCCAGGAGATCATCAAGGAGCTGGGCAACAACGGCGGCGGCTTCATGAACGCGAACTCCGCCCATCCGTTCGAGAACCCGACGCCGATCACCAACTTCCTCGAGATGGTCGCGATGTTCGCGATCCCCTTCTCCCTGACCTTCACGTTCGGCAAGTTCGCCGGCAATCAGCGCCAGGGCTGGGCGATCTTCGGGGCCATGGCCGCGGTCTTCCTCGTCGGCGCCGTCGTGGCGATGTACGGGGAAGCTGGCGGCAACCCGCTGTTCCCGGGCGGCGTCGACCAGGCCCTCGGCAACATGGAGGGCAAAGAGATCCGCTTCGGGGCGGCTCCCGGTGCGCTCTGGGCGGCTGTCACGACGAGCACCAGCACCGGCGCCATCAACGCCTGGCACGACAGCTTCCAGCCGATCGCCGGCCTGGTGCCGCTCTTCAACATGGAGCTCGGCGAGATCACGCCGGGCGGGATCGGCGCCGGCATGTACGGCATGCTCGTGATCGGAGCGATCCTGTCGGTCTTCATCGCGGGGCTCATGGTCGGCCGCACCCCCGAGTACCTCGGCAAGAAGGTCGAGGCCTACGAGATGAAGATGGCGATGCTGGTCGTGCTGGTGCTGGGGGCGAGCATCCTCGGCTTCACCGCCCTCGCCACGGTCACCCAGGAGGGCCTGGCCGGTCCCCTGAACAAGGGCCCGCACGGCTTCAGCGAGATCCTCTACGCGTTCTCCAGCCAGACCGGCAACAACGGCTCGGCCTTCGCGGGGCTGACCGGCAACACCCCCTTCTACAACGTCACCGGCAGCTTCGCGATGCTCATCGGGCGCTACGGCATGATCGTGCCGATCCTGGCCCTCGCCGGCTCGATGGCCGCCAAGCGGCGCGTGGCGCCATCGCTCGGCACGTTCCCCACGACCGGCGTCCTCTTCAGCGTGCTCCTCATCGGCGTGATCGTGATCGTCGGCGCGCTGACCTTCTTCCCGGCCCTGGCGCTGGGTCCCATCGTGGAGCAGCTGCTCCAGAACGCCGGAAGGGTCTTCTGAGTCATGAGCCTGACTCGTTCCCTGATGTCGATCGACCTCGGCCGGGGCACGCGGCGCTTCCAGCGCTTCGTCACCCTCGGCGGGGCGAAGCCTGAGGGCGAGCCGCCCTCGGCCGCGGGGCGTGTTCGATCCCGAGCTCCTGCGGGCGGCCATCCCCCACGCGTTCCGCAAGCTGGACCCCCGCCTCCTGATCAAGAACCCGGTGATGTTCGTCGTCGAGATCACCGCGGTCCTTGTGACTCTCATCGCCGTCGCCAACGGGACCGGATGGCAGCCGGTGACCGGGCCCGCCGGCCTCGGGTTCCAGGTCCAGATCGCGGCCTGGCTCTGGTTCACCGTCCTCTTCGCCACCTACGCCGAGGCCGTCGCCGAGGCGCGCGGGCGCGCCCAGGCGGCGACCCTGCGGCGGACGCGCTCGGAGACGACGGCCCATCGCCGCCGGGCCGACGGATCCCTCGAAGAGCGTCGGCTCCTCCGAGCTCCGCAAGGGCGACGTCATCGTGGTCGAGGAGGGCGAGACGATCCCCGGCGACGGCGACGTCATCGAGGGCGTGGCCTACGTCAACGAGGCGGCCATCACGGGCGAATCGGCGCCGGTCCTCAAGGAGCCCGGGACGGACATCCGCTCGAGCGTCACCGGCGGGACCACGCTCACCAGCGACCGGCTCGTCGTCCGCGTCACGGCCGATCCGGGCGAAACCTTCCTCGATCGGATGATCGCGCTCGTCGAGGGCGCCAAGCGCCAGCGCACGCCCAATGAGATCGCCCTCGCGATCCTGCTGGCCGGCTTGACCGTCGTCTTCCTCATGGCGACCGTGACCCTGCGGCCGTTCGGGCTCTTCGCCGGTACCACCGTCGACACGGTGGCCCTCGTGGCGCTCCTGGTGTGCCTGATCCCGACCACGATCGGCGGTCTTCTCTCCGCGATCGGCATCGCCGGCATGGACCGCGTCGCCCGCTTCAACGTGTTGGCGATGAGCGGTCGGGCCGTGGAGGCGTCCGGTGACGTCGACGTCATCCTGCTCGACAAGACCGGCACGATCACCTACGGCAACCGGCTGGCGGCCTCCATCACCCCGGCGCCCGGAGTGCCTGAGATGGAGGCCCTCACCGCCGCCCTCGTCACCTCGGTCCAGGACGAAACCCCGGAAGGCCGCTCGATCGTCGAGCTGGCCCGGGAGCGCCTGGCCGAGCTGGGTGGCCCGGCCGGCACCGATGACGAGGCCGGCCTCAAGCGGCTGGCCGGCGAGATCGCCGAGTTCATGCCGTTCCGGGCCGAGACCCGCAGCAGCGGCGTCCGGCTGTCGTCCGGCCAGACGGTCCTCAAGGGGGCAGTCGACGCCATCGGCGCCGGGCTCGACGGCTCCATGCCGGCCGAGCTCCTCGCGGCTACCGATCGGATCGCCGATGCCGGCGCGACACCGCTCGCCATCCGCCGGGACGGCCGCGCGATCGGCCTCATCGAGCTCAAGGATACCGTCAAGGAGGGCCTGCCCGAGCGCTTCGCCGAGTTCCGCAAGATGGGCATCCGGACCGTCATGGTGACCGGCGACAACCCGCGGACCGCGGCGACCATCGCCCGCGAGGCCGGCGTCGACGACTTCATCGCCCAGGCGACCCCCGAGGACAAGATCGGCTTCATCCGCCGCGAGCAGGCCGAGGGCCATCTCGTGGCCATGACCGGTGACGGGACCAACGATGCACCCGCCGTCGCCCAGGCGGACGTGGGACTCGCCATGAACAGCGGGACGTCGGCCTGCAAGGAGGCGGCCAACATGGTCGACCTCGACTCCGACCCGACCAAGCTGCTCGAAGTGATCGCGATCGGCAAGCAGCTGCTCATCACCCGCGGCTCGATCACGACGTTCTCGATCGCCAACGACGTGGCCAAGTACTTCGCGATCGTCCCGGCGATGTTCATCGTGGTCTATCCGGAGCTCAACGCCCTCAACGTCATGGGCCTGGCCACGCCGCAGAGCGCGATCCTCTCGGCCGTCATCTTCAACGCCTTGATCATCGTCGCGCTCATCCCGCTGGCATTGCGGGGCGTGTCGTTCCGGGCGGCGCCGGCGAGCGAGCTCCTCCAGCGCAACCTCCTCATCTACGGCCTCGGCGGGATCGTCGCCCCCTTCATCGGGATCAAGGCGATCGACCTCCTCGTGGCCGCCCTGCACTTGGCATAGGAACGGACCGAGATGCCTAACTTCGTCCGCCGGCAACTCTGGCCGGCCGTCGCCCTCCTCATCGCTCTCACCCTCATCACCGGGGTCGCCTATCCGGCCGGGGTCTGGGCCATCGGGCAGGTCGCCTTCCCGTCCCAGGCGAACGGCTCCCTCATCGTCGTCGACGGCAAGACCGTGGGCTCCAGCCTGATCGGTCAGGCCTTCGACGATCCGAAGTACTTCTGGGGCCGGCCGTCGGCGGCCGGCAAGGATGGCTACGACGCCAACGCCTCCGCCGGCTCCCAGCTCGGCCCGACGAGCCAGGCGCTCATCGACCGAATCACGGCCGAAGTGGATCGGCTGCGAGCGGCCAACGGCAACGCTCCGATCCCGGTCGATCTCGTCACGACTTCGGCGTCCGGATTCGACCCCCACATCAGCCCGGCGGCCGCCGAGTACCAGGTGGCCAGGGTGGCCGCGGCCCGCGGGATGAGCGAAGATGCCATACGCGAGGCGGTCAGTCGCCACACCGAGGGTCAGCTCCTTGGTTTCCTCGGCGAGCCACGGGTGAACGTCCTCGAGCTGAACCTCGATCTCGACGGAGTCCTCAAGTGAGCGATGTTGATCGCGACACCCGGGACGAGCTGGCCAGAGAGCTCGAAACGATCCGCTCGGCGATCGAGATGGTGGCCTCGGGCCACGCGCCCAGGGTCACCCTGGCGGGGATCCGCTACGGCGAGGAGCTCCTGCCGGCCGCGAAGGCGGCCGCGGCCGCGGCCCACGTGGCGCTGCGGCCGATCTGGAACATGGAGGACGTGGGGGCCTCGATCGTCGTGGAGGTGGCCGACGAGCTCGTGACGAACGGCTCGAGCTGATGGCGACTAGGCGGGACGAGCCCCAGCGCCCGAGCAGCGAGGCGATGCTGGCGCGCCTCCGCGCGGAGGCGGCCGACCATGGAGAGCGCGAGGAGGGTGCCCGAGGCCGGCTGCGGGTCTACCTCGGGATGGCCCCGGGGGTCGGCAAGACCTACAGCGCGCTCGAAGAGGTTCACCGCCGTCACGAGCGTGGCACGGACATCGTAGTCGGGTTCGCCGAGTGCCACGGCCGGCCCCGCACGGAGGCGCTCCTCGAGGGATTGGAGGTCCTGCCCCGCCTGCGCGTCGAGTACCAGGGCGTGACCGTCGAGGAGATGGACACCGACGCAGTCATCGCCCGCCGGCCCCGGGTCGCCTTCATCGACGAGCTCGCCCACACCAACGCTCCGGGATCTCCCCACGTGAAGCGCTGGGAGGACGTCGAGCTGATCCGGGACGCCGGCATCGACGTGATCACGACCTGCAACATCCAGCACCTCGAATTGGTCGCCGACGCGGTCGAGACGATCACCGGCGCCCCCGTTCGCGAACGGCTCCCCGACGACGTGCTCGAGATGGCGGACGAGATCGAGCTCGTCGACATGAGCCCCCACGCGCTGCGCCAGCGGATCCGCCACGGGAACGTCTACCCGCCCGATCGGGCGCGCGTCGCGCTGGATCGCTTCTTCACCGAGGCCAACCTCACTGCCCTCCGCGAGCTCTCGCTGCGGCGGGTCACCCAGCGGGTCGACGAAGAGCTCCAGGACATCATGACCGCGATCGAGCCGGCCGGCCCGTTGCCGGTCGGCGACCGGGTGATGGTGGTCGTGGAGCCCGGTCCCGGGGCGCATCGGGTGATCAGGCGAGCCGCCTCGGTATCCGCCGCGATGCACGTGCCGTTCGATGCCTTGTTCGTGGAGACGCCCGAATTCGAGCGGCTGCCGCACGATCGTCAGCAGGACCTGCGCGAGGACCTCGAGTATGCCGGCGACCTCGGGGCGGAGATCGTGCGGCGGAGGGCGGACGACCTCGTGAGCGGGGTCGTGGCGGCGGTCTCGAGCCGGAGGGTGAGCCACCTGGTGGTCGGCCACCGCCCGCCTCGGGGCCTTACCCGCCTGGTCCGGCACTCGCTGGCGACCCAGCTGCTCGACCGGATGCCGGGCGTCGACATCCACCTGGTGACGCCGGAGATGTCCGCAGAGCCCTGAGCTCGCAGGCCGGGGCCCCCCGGCCGGTCGCGGGGGGCTACGATCTCCTCCAATGACGAGCGAGAGCGAACCCGGCGCCACGGTCCTCCTCGTCGAGGACGACGTCGACACCCGTGAGGGCGTGGCGGCTTACCTGCGCCGGCACGCCTTCCGGGTCACCGAGGTGGGCGACGCCGCTGGCGCCATGGAGCGCTGGGCCGCCGGGCGACCCGACCTCGTCGTGCTTGACCTGGGGTTGCCCGATGCCGACGGGAGCGCTGTCGTGCGGCGGATGCGCCGCGAGGCCGCCACCCCGATCCTCATCCTCTCGGCCCGCGACCGCGAGGACGAGAAGGTCCGCGCGCTCGAGCTGGGGGCGGACGACTACGTGACCAAGCCGTTCGGCAGCGCTGAGCTCCTGGCCCGGATCCGGGCCGTCCTCCGGCGGGCCGCCGGCCCGGGCGCGGAGCCGACCGGCGCGGTCCAGCTCGGGGAGCTCCACCTCGACGTTGCCCGGCACACCGTGCGGGTCGGCGATCGGCCGGTCCGGCTCACGCCCCGGGAGTTCGAGGTCCTCAAGGTCCTCGTGTCCCACGCCGGCCGGTTGGTCACCCACGGTCGCCTTCTTCGGGCAGTCTGGGGGACGGCCTACGGCGACGAGGCGCACTACGTCCACGTCTACGTCAGCCAGATCCGCCGCAAGCTGGCCGCTGCAGATCCGGATCGCACGCTCCGCGGTCTGATCGTGGCGGAACCCGGGGTCGGCTACCGCGTCCAGGCGCCCTGATTTCCGGCGACCGAACCGCCGGCGAGCTCCGCTACGGGCAGGTCGGGGCCCGGCTCGGCGTCGGCGTCGGCTGGGGCGTTGGTTTGGGTGTCGTCCCCGGCTTGGCTGACTTCGTCGCGGCGGGTGTCGGCGAGGGGGACGGCGACGGCCAGGCCACCGGCGCGACGCCCGGCGCCGGGAAGAGCGCCTCGCCGACCGAGAGGATCGCGGCGCTGTCGGGGAAGAGGACCGAGCCGTACTGGTTGGAACCGCCGCGGACGAGGGGGTAGGTGATGACGACGTTGGTGACCCGGCCGGCATCGATCTGCTCTGCGTAGGCGGCCAGCTCGGGGATCCGCTCGGGCGGAACGTCCGTGCGGACCGCGTTCCCGACCGCATCGAGGAGGGCCGGGACGTCGAGGAGGAGGTTCTTGCGGACCACCCGGTCGCGCAGCGCCACGACCACCTTCTGTTGGCGGGCGGCCCGGGTGAAGTCGCTCTCGCCGAGCGACTTGCGGATCCGGGCGTAGGCGAGGGCGGTCTGGCCATTCATGTGGTGGCAGCCGGCGTCGATGGAGAAGCCGTTGAAGCCGTACTCCTTGTAGCGCCCGTCGTAAAGCGCACGCTCGACGAAGACGTCGATGCCGCCGACCGCATCGACCGCCTGGATGAAGCCCGGCAGGTTGACCGCCGCGTAGTACTCGATCTTGACCCCGACGAGCTCCCCGAGGGCATCCTTGAGGACCCGGATCGGATTGCGCTCGCCGAACTCCGCCGGGTTGCGCGTGGCATAGCTGAGCAACGAGTTGATCTTGCCGGCGAAGATCCGGCCGTCGCCGAGGGGCACGTTCACGGTGTCCCGGGGGACCGAGATCATGCTCACCGTGCGGACCAGCGGGTCGAGCGAGGCGACGATCATGGTGTCGGTCAGCTCGTGGTTGCGGCCGGGCCCGGAGTCGAGGCCGAGCAGGAGGATCGTGACCCGCTGGTCGAGCGGCGTCGGGGTGGGGACGGGGGTCGGGGTCGGCGACGGCCCCGGGGTGGTCGAGGGGACGACGATGAGGCCCGAGTCGGCGGGGTCCGGCGTGCCCGGCGCCGCGGTCGAATTGTCGAAGGCGAACGGCTCATCGAAGCCGGCGAAGATCCGATCGAAGGCGCGGACTGCCACGATCCCGTAGTAGCCGGCGGCGACGTGAGGGAGGGCCGTGAAAGCGACGATGAGGGTGAGGCCGATGATCCCGGCGACCCCGAGCCGGCCGCCACGGAGCCGTGGACCGCCGCTGAGGTAGGCGTGGCCGACCGCGGCCAGGCGCCAGCCGAGCAGGGCCAGGTTCACCGCCAGGAGCGTGATCAGCGTCGCCGGCACGACGAGGTTTGCTGCCAGCGCCGTCGGCGACGCCGTCGCCAGGATCGCCCCGGCCAGGATGGCCAGCAAGGCGACCGGCAGGCCGAAGGCGACCAGCCCACGCCGATCGCCGTTGTAGCCCTGGCCGAGCCCGGGCACGAGCGAGGAGAGGAGGGCGGCGATCAGGGGCCGGCGACCTGGCAGGAGGGTAGGCGGAGGTCCCGCTGGCTCGGCCGGCGGGTGCTCCCCCGGTGGGGTGGTCATCGAGGGCCGAGTCTATCAGGGCGGGCGGCCCCGGCCGCCGCGGACGAGGCTGGTCACGATCGCCACCAGGCTGACGGCGACCGCCACGGCGAAGGCGTCGCGGATGGCGAGGACGAGCCCTTCGCGTGCCGCCGCATCGGCGCCGAGGCGGCCGCTCAACTCGGCCACGTGGACGGGCAGGCGGACCGCCACGATCGCCCCGCTCGCGGCGATCCCGAGCGCCTGGCCGGCGATCCGCATCTGAGCCAGGGTGGCCGACCCTGTCCCCAGGCGGTGTCGGGGGACGGAGCCCAGGACCGCGCTCGCGTTCGGGCTCAGGAAGAGCCCCTGGCCCAGGCCGATCAGCGCCAAACGCCAGACGAGGTCGAACACCCCGAACTCGGAGGGCAACCCGGTGAGGCTGAGCAGGCCGGCGGCCATGACCACGACCCCGATGCCGGCCGGCAGCCGCGGCCCGAACCGGTCGGAGAACGAGCCGCTGAACGGGGCAACCACGGCGGTCACGATCGGGATCGGCGTCAACAGGAGACCGGACTCGAGAGGCGAGAACCCCGGCCCTCGCTCGAGGAGGAACGGCAGCAGGAAGGTCGCCGTGAAGAGGCCGGCGAAGACGATCACCACGCTGGCGTTGCCGGCCGCGAACACCCGGATCCGGAACAGCTCGAGGGCCATCATCGGGTGTGTAGCGCGTCGTTCCGTGGCCAGGAACGAAGGCCCCCAGGACGACGAACGCGACGATCAGTCCGACGACCGCCGGGCTCGCCCAGCCCCAGGTCTGGCCCTCGATGAGGACGAGCAGGAGCGCCAGCGTGGCCGCTGAGGAGAGCACCGCGCCCGGGACGTCGAACGGCTGCCGCGGGCCGGGCCGCTCGACGGGCAGGATCCGCGCTGCCCACAGGATCGCGAACAGGCCGACGGGTGCGTTGACGAGGAAGATCGCCCGCCACGTTCCGTACTCGGTCAGGAGGCCGCCGAGCGCCGGCCCGAGGGTGAGCCCGATCGACACGCTGATCGCGTTGAGCCCGAGGGCTCGGCCGCGCTCCCTCGCCACGAACGTGCGGGTGATGATCGCGGGCCCCATCGCCTGGAGCATCGCCGCCCCGATCCCCTGGAGGACCCGGAAGCCAACGAGCACCTCCGCCGTCGGCGCGGCCCCGCAGAGGACGCTGGCCACCGTGAAGAGCGCGAACCCGAAGAGGTAGACCCGCCTGAAGGTGAGGACCTCGCCGAGCCGGCCGGACGGCAGGAGCAGGCTCCCCACGGTCAGCAGGTAGGCCACCACGATCCACTCGACGGCGGAGATGCCGACCCCGAAGGCGGTCTGGATGCTCGGCAGCGAGATGTTGACGATGCTGCCGTCGAGCGTGGCCATGAAGGTCCCGACCGAGACGGTCGAGAGGATCAGCCACTTGCGCTCGTCCGGGGCTCGATCGGTCACCGGCGAACGGTAGTCCGATGAACAGGGCGGCGCTCGGGCGCCTCGTCGATCCGAGCGTCAACCGGACGCGGCGAGCCCGACAGGCCGAGGGCCGAACCGGACGACCATCGTGCGGCCGTCGGCTGAAGTCCTCGGAGTGACAGGACCTTGAGGCACTTCCAAATGGCACTCCTCCCCCGCTAGTCTCCGTTCCATGCTTCGCAAGGGCAGACGGCATAAAGAACGAGGGGGATGCCCGACGCTGCCAGCCGCCGACCGGCGCTTCGGCCGGAGGCGCCGGGCAGGCCGCATGGTGACCCGCGGATCGCACCGGAGGCCCGCCCTCCTTGCCCGCTCCCCATTCGGGTTGCCATTGCGCACCGAATCGGCGTGCCAAGGGCGCCCGCTAGCGGGGCCGGGGTATTCTCGGCGCGAGTCCAGCCGGTGAGCCGGGCAGCCACTCACTCGTAGAGGCCCGGATCACCACACGTCGTGGACCACCTCGCATGCCGCGGGAGGTGTACATCATGTCCCTGCTCCGGCGGGTTGAACGGGCGCAGCAGGGAGCCGACACCCAGAGTGCCGGCGAGGTCGAACCTGTCCAGCCTCCGCCTACCCTGAAGCCGACTCACACTGCGGCTCGGGAGGTGTTTCTGCGCGACGTCAGGCTTCGCATCCAGGACGAAGCCACGATCGCCTTCGAGTCGCTCATTGACGTCTCCAATCCGGCTGAGCTCCATAGCAAGGTCGAGGCGATCGTCGACCAGCTCCTCCGCGAGAACGAGTTCGCCGTCACGAGGGACGAGCGTCACCGCCTGGTCGAGGAGCATGGTCGGAGAGATCGGGGGTCTCGGGCCGCTCGAGCCGCTCCTTCGCGACGAGACGATCACCGAGGTCATGGTCAACGGCCCGCACCAGATCTACATCGAGCGGGCCGGGAAGATCGAGCGCGTCGATCGCGTCTTCCTGAACGACGAGCACGTGCTCCGGATCATCGACCGGATCGTCACCCCCCTCGGACGGCGCATCGACCAGTCGAGCCCGAGGGTCGACGCCCGCCTGCCCGACGGCTCCCGCGTCAACGCGATCATCCCGCCGCTCTCCCTCGTCGGTCCCGTGATCACGATCCGGAAGTTCGCCGCCTCCCCCTTCACGGTGGACGACCTCGTCCGCTTCGGGACCGCGACGCCGGAGATGTTCGACTTCCTGAAGGCGTGCGTCGAGGCCCGCCTCAACATCTTCGTCTCCGGCGGCACCGGCTCGGGCAAGACCACCACCCTCAACGTCCTCTCCTCCTTCATCCCCAACGACGAGCGGATCATCACGATCGAGGACGCCGCCGAGCTGCAGCTCCGCCAGCAGCACGTCGTCACGCTGGAGGCCCGGCCGCCGAACCTCGAGGGCCAAGGCGAGATCACGATCCGCGACCTGCTGCGCAACGCCCTGCACATGCGGCCCGACCGGATCATCGTCGGTGAGTGCCGCGCCGGCGAGGCCCTGGACATGGTCCAGGCGATGACGGTGGGCCACGAGGGCTCGCTATCCACCGGGCACGCGAACAGCCCGCCGGACATGCTCCGCCGCCTGGAGACGATGGTCCTCATGGCCGGCGTGGAGCTCCCGCTGCGCGTCGATCCGCGAGCAGATCGCCTCGGCCGTCGACCTGATCGTCCACACCGCCCGTCTCAAGGATGGCTCCCGCAAGGTCGTCAACATCACCGAGGTCTACGGGATCGAAGACGACGAGATCCTCATGCAGGACGTCTTCGTCTTCGAGCAGACCGGCGTTCGCGACGGGAAGATCGAGGGGCTGCTCAAGCCGACCGGGATCCGGCCGACCTTCATGGGGAAGTTCAAGACCCGCGGGATTCGAGCTGCCGCCCGGGGAGTTCGGCATCCCTGCCGAGGACCCGCTGCGACCGGGCCCGGCCCGCCAGGGGAAGGGGATGGGGGTCGCCGGGGAGGCGCTTCAGCCGGCCGACGCGTCCCGACTGCCCGTCGGCAACGGCCGGGCGGTCACGGCCGGCGGCATGGTCTACGTCTCGTCGATGGGGCCCGTCGATCCGGAGACCGGCAAGGTCGTCGGCGTGCGATCAAGGAGCAGACACGCCAGTGCCTGCAGAACCTCAAGTCGAGGCTCGAAGCAGAGGGGAGCTCGCTCGAGAAGGTCGTCTGGGCCAACTGGTCGTTGCGCGACCCGGCGGAGTTCGACACGTTCAACGAGGAATGGGTGCGCTGGTTCCCCGGCGACGCGCCGATCGGTCAGGGTACCCTGATGCCTCCGCTCGCAGCGCCGGGCCGGCTTTCGCATCTCGATCGGAGTGATCGCCGAGGCGCAGCCCCCGGCCCCGGTGTCTGGCGCGACCGGCGCCTCGCTAGCGGAACCAGAAGAAGAGCGGCGCGCCCGCGGTGCGGAAGCAGGAGCGTTGTAGGCTAGAGTTCTGCAAGCTCGTCGGGAAGCCCATGGGATTCCCCGAGCGCGAGCACTCGGGGCGTGGCGTAGTGGCTAACGCACGTGCTTTGGGAGCACGAGATCGTGGGTTCGAATCCCACCGCCCCGACCACGGCCCTCCTTCGCCGGAACCCGCACCTCAGCGCGGTAGCGCTCGGCGAGCCAGGCGTTGAAGGGTGCCCCAGACGATTCCCAGTGGCGCCCGCGGCTCCGGCTCGGCGTCCTCCTCCGGCTCGGGTCCGTCCTCGGGGATCTCGTCACTGAGAGTGGGCCTCGGCACTGGGATCAGCATGTCGGGCCCGAGGAACGCGCCGGCGTTGCGTTGCGGCCGACGGTCTCTGTCGCGACTCACGAGCTGCGCTGGCGGCGCTCGGCAGCTCTCGCGTGAGGTGGGCGCTGTGGTCGGGGAACTGGCGCTCACGCTGCTGACGGCTAGGTGATCGACGGGGTCCCTTCACCGGCAAGTACGACCCTGTTCCCCCCAGCGTTCTTGGCCTGATACAGGGCGACGTCGGCGGCCGCGAGCAGTTCATCCGCGGTTTCCCCTTCTCCCCACACGCTCACGCCGAAGCTGACGGTGATGGACAAGTCCCCCGCCCTTGTGTGGACTGGGCGATCTGCGACCGCTGCCCGTGCGCGCTCGAAGATCACGCCGACACCGACGTACCCAACGTGCCCGGCGAGCAGCACGAACTCATCTCCACCATGGCGACCCACGACGTCGTGCCCGCGCAGGTTGCCAGCCACCAGCCGGACAATCTCGCATAGCACCTCGTCCCCCACCTGGTGGCCGTGCGCGTCGTTGATCTTCTTGAAATGGTCCACGTCGCAGATAGCAAGGGCCAGCCCGTTGTGGTACCTGTGTTCCTCGGAAAGCGCGCGGGAGAGGACCTCGGCAAACGCCCGGCGGTTGAGGGCGCCCGTCAAGGGGTCGTGCATCGCCTCGTGGGCAAGCGCGTCGTTCGCCTCGAGCAGTCTCGCCTCCAGGTCGATCATGCGCCGGCCGACATCGATTCGGGCGCGGAGCTCGCCAGGGTCGAACGGTTTGGCCAAGTAGTCGTCGGCTCCGGCCTCCAATCCCGCGACGATGTCGGTCTTCTCGCCCCTGGACGTCAGGATGACGAGGTAGGGCCGCTGCCTTGACGACAGGTTTCGAATGCGCCGGCACACGTCTACCCCTGCGAGCCCGGGCATCATCCAGTCGAGGATGGCCAGCATCGGAGCATCGGCTCGCCGCATCGCCTCCCAGGCCTCGGTGCCGTCCTTGGTGACCACCACCTCGAAGCCACATTTCTGCAGCACCCCGGTCAGGACGAGGCGCGAGGTGGCGTCGTCGTCGGCGATGAGGACCCTCACGATGCGGGTCCATCCCGCTTGGGTCTGATCCCGCGGGCGAAGTCCGTCATTGCCTCACGTAGTCGGCCGAATTCGGACTCGAGGTCGGGGAGACGGGCCGTGACGGTCTCGAGGTCGCCGGCCGTGGCCGCCTTCTCCATCTTCAGAGCCACCGAGCGCAGGGCCTCGCCGCCGACATTGGCCGACGCGCCCTTGATGGTGTGGGCCTGGCGCTCGGCCCTGGGCGTCGCCGGACGCTCAGGCAGTCCCTCAGCGCCTCGATCTGCCTGGGGATGTCCTCCAGAAAGCCATCCACGACAGTGCGAGCCAGGTCCTCGTCATCCATCAGGCGGTCCATCATGCCCGCCTTGTCGAAGACCGGCGCCTCCGCCCCGGCTGCGCTCGCGGGGCCGGCGGCCCCGGGCCCGGCCGGCGCGGGCGCCTTTGGAACGTCGACGTCCCGCGGCAGCCATCTATCCAGCGCTTCGGCCAGGGCCTGCGGGGAAACCGGCTTGGACACGTAGTCGTTCATCCCCGCCTCCAGGCACCTCTCCCGGTCGCCCTGCATGGCGTGGGCGGTCATGGCGATGATGGGAATCTCGTGATTGCGGACCGCGGATTGCGGGATCGCGGATCTGCCGGGTGGCCTCCAGGCCGTCCATCTCCGGCATCTGCACGTCCATCAGCACCAGGTCGTAGGGGATGGTTTCGAGGGCCTTGACGGCCTCCGCGCCGTTGGCCACGGCGTCGGCGCGCAGCCCCAGCTTCTTCAGGATGCCCAGGGCCACCTGCTGGTTGGTGATGTTGTCCTCGGCCAGCAGGATGCGCACCGCGCCCCGGCGCATCTCGCGGATCGTGTGGCGCGTGACGATGGGCTGCGCTGGCGTGGCTCACCGGCGGTCCCGGCCAGCACGGCGGACAGGCAGTCGAACAGCTCCGACTGCCGCACCGGCTTGGTCAGATAGGCGGCAGAACCCGATCTCCTCCATGCGCTTGGCGTCACCCCGCTGGCCCAGGGAGGTCATCAGCACCAGGCGGGTGTCGCTTCAGGTTCTCGTCCGCCTTGATGGCCCGGGCCAGCGTCCGCGCCGTCCATGCCGGGCATCTGCATGTCGAGGATGGCCGCCGCGAAAGGGATCGCCCGCGTCGTCCGGCCCGCGTCAGAGCGCCTGCAGGGCCGACGGGGCCGTCCGGGGCCTCTTCCGACCGCACGCCCCAGGCCCGGAGCTGGGCACGTCAGGACCTCGCGGTTGGTGGCGTTGTCGTCCACGACCAGGACGTGGACGCCGCGAATCTCGGCCGGCGGCGCGAGGTTGCGTTCCCGCTCGGCCTGCTTGGCGAGGCGCGCGGTGAACCAGAACTCCGAGCCGTGGCCTTCTTCGCTCTCGACGCCGATCTCGCCGCCCATCAGCTCGGCCAGTTGCTTCGAGATGGCCAGCCCCAGGCCGGTGCCGCCGTACTGGCGCGTGGTCGAGGCGTCCACCTGGGTGAACTTCTGGAACAGGAGCTCGTGCTTGTCGGCCGGAATGCCGATGCCGGTGTCCCTCACCGAGAAGCGGAGCACGACTTCCGTCGTCGGTCTCCGAGACCAGGCTGGCCCGCACGGCGACCTCGCCCTCGTGGGTGAACTTGACGGCGTTGCCGGTCAGGTTGAGTGAGCACCTGGCGCAGGCGGCCCGGGTCGCCGCGGAGATAGGCCGGCACGTCCGGCGCGGCGGCGCAGATGAACTCCAGCCCCTTCTCGTGGGCGCGCACGGCCAGCATGGCGGCGAAGTCGTCCAGCAGGGCGCGCAGATCGAAGTCCAGCGTCTCCAGCTCGAGCTTGCCCGCCTCGATCTTGGAGAAATCCAGGATGTCGTTGATGATCGCCAGCAGCGACTTCGCCGCTGGTGCGCACGATCTCGGCGTAGTGCCGCTGCTCCTCGTCCAGGTCGGTGTCCAGCAGCAGGCCGGTCATGCCGATGACGCCGTTCATGGGCGTGCGGATCTCGTGGCTCATGTTGGCCAGGAACTCGCTCTTGGCCGCGTTGGCGAGCTCGGCCTGCAGGGTCATCTCGGTGGCCATGGCGATGGCCGCCTCGAGGCGCCGATTGGTCTCCGCGAGCTCCCTCTCCGCCTGCTTGCGCGCGGTGATGTCTCGGGAGATGCCGAACGTACCGACGACGTTCGCTTCGCTGTCGAACAGGGGCAGCTTGGTGGTCGAAGCCCAGGTATCGCCCCCGTCACGCCGTGTCTCCCGTTCCTCAAGATCGATCACGGGCAGGCCCGTCCGCATGATCTCCTGCTCATCCTCGAAAGCGGGCCGCGCGTGCTCGTCCGTGAAGAAGTCGAAATCCGTCTTGCCCACCGCCTCCGAGCGATCGCGCAGGCCAAAGCCCTTGGCCAAGCCCGCGCTGATCATCGTGAAGCGGCTCTCGGCATCCTTGAAGTAGATGCCATCCGGGGTGTTATCCATGAGGGCCTTGAACAGGGCCCGGTGCTCGACCAGCTCCCGCTCCCTCTGCTTGCGCTCGGTGACATCGAAGATCACGCCGTCGATCCAGGTCACCGTGCCGCTCGGGTCGCGCTCGGGGCGTCCGCGGTCCTGGACCCAGCGGGTGGTCCCGTCCGCGCTGTTGACGCGGTATTCGAGCTCATACGGCTTCCCGGTCGACACCGCGTCCCTGACCGCATCCGTGACCGTGGCCAGGTCTTCGGGCACCGGGAGGAGGGCGTCCGCCAGGGCACCGGGCGGGATGAGATCCCTCGCGCGATACCCGCTGATCGACTCGATGGCGTCGCTGACGTACACGAATAGCCAGGGCGGCTCCGCCCTTCGGCGGTACACGGCCCCCGGGATGCTCTCGATGAGGGCTCGGAACAGCGCCTCGCGCTCGGGCTTCATCGCGTCAGCGCAGATGCGGTGAGGACGGCTGCACCGCTCTCAGGTTGGTCGCGCCTGATGTGCGCGCAACAGGACACGCCCGCAGTGTGCGTTCGCGCATGGGACACCCTGGAGGAGCCGCTCGACGTGGCCGCCCGGACGGGCAGCGAGGTTACGACAGGCGGACTGATCCATGGGTGACATTACGCCGTGAACACCGCGCCGTCATGACCAGACCTCACGCCTGGCAAGGGTCGGACGGCTCCCGAACCGACGCCGCAGGGAGCGGCCGAGGTGTCCGTTCAGGCGCTGGCGGCGCTCGGCAGCTCTCGGGTGAGGTGGGCGGTGTAGTCGGGGAGCTGGCGCTCGTAGGGCCCGGTCATGAGCGGTGAAGAAATCATGAAGTCGGCCGTGGCGCGGTCGCAGGCGACGGGGATGTTCCAGACGACCGCGATCCGCAGGAGCGCCTTGACGTCGGGGTCGTGAGGCTGGGGCTCGAGGGGATCCCAGAAGAAGACCAGGAAGTCGATGGCGCCTTCGGCGATCATTGCCCCGATCTGGAGGTCGCCCCCGAGCGGGCCTGACTGGACCCGGGTCACCTTGACCTTGAGCTCTCGTTCCAGGAGCGCCCCGGTCGAGCCGGTCGCGATGAGGTCGTGCTGCGCCAGGAGCGGGCGGTTGTAGCGCGCCCATTCGATGAGGTCCTGCTTCTTGTTGTCGTGGGCGACCAGTCCGATCCGCTTTCGCGGTCCGAGTTCGAGCTTCATGTCGCGTTTCCTCCGGTGTCGCGCGGCTCCGCGCCGAGCCGTCGCGATCTACCCTACCCCGGCTCGCGCGCCGTGGGTGATCAACCTGTCGCGCCCCGCCTCGGCCGAACGACGAGGGCGCAAGAGCGACATTCGTCGCAAATGGGCGCGTCCTACGTCGCTACCGACCTGTGGACCGCGGCCCAGTGATCTCGCGCCCGGCCGGCCCGAGAGTGTCGAGCATCACCACCAGGAGACCTCGACATGCATCTCCCATTCGCCGCCGGTTCCTCCGCCAAGCCCCTGACCGTCCGTGTCGCCACCTGGAGTGCGCGGCACCGCTGGCCGGTCGCCACCGCCTGGTTCGTCTTCACCATCGGCCTCTTCGTGCTCAGCATCGCCATGGGCGGCACGAAGACGCTCTCGCAGATGGGCGACGACGCGCCACGGACCGAATCGGGGCGGGCCTACCAGATCTTCAATTCGGCTGGCACCAGCATCCCCCACGAAGATCTCTACCTGGTCGCTCGCAGCAGCTCCCTGACGACGACCGATCCGGCCTACCGAAGCGCCGTGACGGACATCGTGGCGCGCCTGCGCGCGGTCACTGACGCCTCGGGGGAGCCGGCCTTCGCGCAGGTCATCGACCCGTACGCCGTTCCGCCGACCAGCGGTCTCCTCTCGGCCGACGGCACGAGCGTCCAGATCATCGGCTCGATCGTCGGCGACGCCGACGCCGTCACGAGCAAGGCGTCCGCGGTGCGGCCCGTCCTCGACGAGATCCGGTCCGCCCACCAGGCGTTCGAGATCCGGGCGCTCAACAACACTCTGATCAACGAGGACCTCAACCGGCTCGTCGGCGACGACCTCGACGGCTCGCTGAAGCTCACGCTCCCGGCGACCTTCATCATCCTGCTGATCGCGTTCGGTGCCGTCGTCGCCGCGGTCGTGCCCCTGGTCCTCGCCCTCACCGCCCTGCTCGCCGGCTTCGGGATCCTCGGCATCTACAGCCAGCTCGTCTCGCCAGTGGCGATGAGCACCAGCCAGCTCGTGGTGCTCATCGGCCTGGCGGTCGGTGTCGATTACTCGCTCTTCATGATCACCCGCTTCCGCAGCGAGCGGCGCGACGGCCGCGACAAGATCGCCGCCATCGAGACAGCCAGTGGGACTGCCGGCCGGGCCGTCTTCTTCTCGGGTCTCGCGGTCGCCGTCTCGCTCGCCGGCCTCTTCATCATCAGGGTCAACATCCTGGACTCGATGGCCGTCTCGACGATCGGCGTCGTCCTCGTCGCCGTCGTGGGTAGCCTGACCTTCCTCCCAGCGACCCTGGCGATCCTCGGCGATCGCGTGAACCGGGGACGCGTCCCCTTCCTCGGCCGCGAGCGCACCGATGGAACCGGCATCTGGGCCCGCATCGTCGGCGTGGTGGTCCGTCGACCGGCGTTCTTCGGAGCGGTCGCCATCCTGGCCCTCCTGACCGTCGGCTCTCCACTGAGCCACCTGCGGATGGGCTCGACTGACATCACCAGCTTCCCGCCCAACGTGGACGGCGTGGCGGCGATCAAGCTCCTCAACGCCGAATGGCCGCAGGGCACGACGTTGCGACTCGAGGTCGTCGTGACCCGGGCCAACGAGCCCGCCACGCAGGCCGCGGTCACCAAGCTCGAGGCGGCCGCCCTGGCCGACGGAGGGGTGAGCGAGCCGATGAACGTCCAGCCGTCAGGCGACGGATCGACGGCCCTCGTCAGCTTCGTGATGCCGGGCGACCAGAACGATCCGGCGAACCAGGCGACGGTCGAGCGCTTCCGGAACACGGTGGTGCCATCGGTCTTCGGCGAGCTCCCCGGGGTGGAGGCGCTCGTCACGGGCGACGCCGCGAACGTCATGGACAACACCAGGATCTTCACCGACGGCATCCCGCTGGTCTTCGTCTTCGTCCTCGGCCTGTCGTTCCTCCTGCTCCTCGTGGCCTTCCGCTCGATCGTCATCCCGGCCACGGCGATCAGCCTCAACCTGCTCTCGACCGCGGCTGCCTACGGGATCATGACCCTCGTCTTCCAGGACGGCTGGTTCGCCAGCACGATCGGGGTGACGCCGGGCTCGGTGATCGAGAGCTTCGTGCCGTTGATGATCTTCACGATCGTCTACGGGCTCTCGATGGACTACCACTTCTTCATCCTCACCCGGATCAAGGAAGCCCGCGATCGCGGGCTCGACTCCAGGGCCGCCGTCGGTCGGGGTATCTCGGTCACGGCCGGCACGATCACCAGTGCGGCGGCGATCATGGTCGTGGTCTTCTCGGTCTTCGTGACGATGAAGTTCGCCATGATCCAGCAGCTGGGCCTCGGCCTGGCGGTGGCGGTGTTCATCGACGCCACCGTGATCCGGAGCATCCTGCTGCCGGCGGTCATGCGCCTGCTCGGTGACTGGAACTGGTACCTGCCGTCGTTCCTGGCCTGGCTTCCCCGGGTCACGATCGAGGCGGAGCCGGAGCACAAGGCGCCGGTCGAGGCCGGGACGCATGGCCACCCGAGCGGGCTCCACCTGCCGCACGGGCACCTGCCCGAGCTGTCCCGGCCGGCCGAGCTGCTCAGCCAGGCGGACCCGTCCTAGCGATCGGGCCGAGGGCGGCGCTGGCCGCCCGTCCTCTTCGGGACACACGAACAAACGGTGGCGCCGGGTCGGTCACGACCCGGCGCCAACTGTCGTGTCGGGCTCGGCCACGGGGGGCTGCCCTGTGGCGGGCTAGCCCTGGGATGGGCAGCCCTGTGGCGGGCTGGCCGTCGGGTCAGCCTAGCTGGGGGTGATGAACGACTCGAGCACCCCCTTGTGCGCTTCCGAGAGGTGGCCGCTGCGTGACTTCAGCTCGAGATCGATGGCGGGGACTTTGCCGACCACGTGCTTGCGCATCTCGCTGAACATGCTGCCGGTCAGGAGCTTGTAGGTCGTGAACAGGCCGACGCGCGGCCCGGGCAGGGTCGGCAGGTCGCGGGCGAAGTCGATCCACGGCTGATCGGGGTGCTGGAGGACGACCATCAGTCCGTTCGTCCAGCAACCGAGGAGCAGGTAGTCGACGCTGGCCAGCGAGGCCATGTCGCATTCCCCGACGGACGTGACCTGCGCCTCGATGCCGCGTGCCCCCAGGAAGGCTCCGATCTCCTCGGCGAACCTGCGGGTGATGCCGGTCCGGCTTCGATAGACGATCGCGGCAGTTGCCATCGCCGCTACTTCGGATAGCTGCCGGTGAGCTTCTTGACGAAGCCGTGGATGCCGTGGAAGAACGGCGTGCCGGGCAGGAACATGTAGGGGCAGAATCCGGCGACGACATCGATGCCGTGCTCCTGGCAATACTCGATGGCCGCCGGGCTGACGGCTCCGGCGCCGCCGCCCGCCCCACGATGCATCCAGACGTGCTCGACGCCCGCATCCGCGCAGTCGCGGACGACCTGTTCGGTGACGCGGGGCGGCGTCATGATGACGACCCCCTCGACCGGCGGCTGGATGTCCTGCACGCGGGCGTAGCAGGGCTGGCCGTCCAGCTCCGTCGCGCTCGGGTTGACCGGCAGCGCTTGATAGCGGCGTTGGCGGAGCTCCTGCCAGATCTGGTGTGAGAAGTGCTTCGGGTCGCGTGAGACGCCGACGACCGCCAAGCGCTTCAGGTGCCAGAAGTCATCGATCTGCTGCCGTGTCGCGGTCATGTCTAGAAGGCCTCCCGATGGGTGAGTTCGCGACGAGTCTCGCCTCCGAGGCCCGGGCTGGGACAGTGCTGGACGGCCCTTCTGGCACCCTTGGGGCCGCCGCCTGGTGCACTATTCGGCCGATGCGGATCGCCGACTTCGCCCTCGAGCGCTACTTCGCCCGCTGGGAGTTCGCGGTCCGCTACCTGCTGTGCGCCTCCGACGTCGAGGGCTGGCCGATGGCCGAGCTCCTCGCCCTCGCCGACGAGGAGACCCGCGCGCTGTGGGATGGCCTCCGGCTCGGCTACACGGAGTCGACCGGCCACCCGCTCCTGCGGCGGGAGATCGCCGGCCTCTACGACACGGTCGTCGGCGACGAGGTGCTCGTGTTCGCCGGCGCCGAGGAGGCGATCTTCTGCCTCAGCAACGTGCTCCTGGGACCCGGCGATCACGCGATCGTGACCTGGCCCGGCTACCAGTCGCTCTACGAGGTGGCCCGCGCGACGGGCGCCGAGGTCGGCCTCCACCGGCTCCACGCAGCCGATGGCTGGGCCCTCGACGTCGAGCGATTGCGGCGGGAGCTCAAGCCCGAGACCCGCCTGGTCGTCGTCAACGCTCCGCACAACCCGACCGGCATGCTGCCGAGCCATGCCGAATGGGCCACCCTCACCGGGCTTTGCGCCGAGGCCGGCATCCACCTGCTCGCCGACGAGGTGTATCGCTACCTCGAGGTCGTTCCCGACGATCGGCTGGTCGCCGGCTGCGACGCGCTCGAAGCGCGGCGTCTCACTCGGGGTGATGTCCAAGTCGTTCGCCATGGCCGGGTTGCGGATCGGGTGGCTGGCGACGCGCGACCGGGCGCTCCTGGCCCGCTGCGCGGCGCTCAAGGACTACACGACGATCTGCTCGTCGGCGCCCTCGGAGATCCTGGCGATCGCCGGGCTCCGGGCACGCGAACAGGTGCTGGCCCGGTCTCGGGCGATCGTGGCGGCGAACCTCGCCCGCCTCGATCGCTTCTTCAGCGACTGGTCGACGACGTTCGAATGGGTTCGCCCGCGGGGTGGCTCGATCGGCTTCCCGCGGCTGGCTGCCGAGGTCCCGATCGACGCTTTCGCGGCCGAGCTGGTGGAGGCCGAAGGCGTGTTGCTCCTGCCGGGCTCGGTCTTCGGACACGCCGGGAACCACTTCCGGATCGGCTTCGGTCGTGAGGACCTCCCGGAGGCCCTCACGCGGCTCGAGGGGTTTGCCACTCGACGGTTGGCGACGTGATCGCGCCGCCTTCGGCCGCCGGCGTCGATCGCCGTGGCCCCTGCCACGAGGGCTTCGCGGGACCCGGACTTTCTGCTGGATATGGACGTGGTGCGTGATATCCAGGGATCGGGCCCTCGGCCGGCCACCGCTGCCGTCGGGCGCCGGCATCCACCCGCCCGACGACCGCCGCCACGCTCGGGCTGGGCTGCCGGGTGACCGGCCCGTACGATTGGCCGCGGATCCCGACCGCAGGGCTCCTGCATACGATGCCGGACATCTCATACGCCGCGATTCCCGCCCGCGCCCGCGCACCCGGCCTGCCTGCGCATCCGGCTGCGCGCTCGCGCAGCCGGCCTGTCCGCGCGTGTCACGTGTCAGCCCCCTGGGTGCTCCTCGAGCGCGTCGCCGAGCAGCCGCTCCACGATGATCACGTCTCGCCAGCGACCGTGGAGTCGGCCGTGCCGGCGGTACACCCCCACCTCGCGGAATCCGACCGCGGCGAGAAGTCGCCGGCTCGCCTCGTTCTCCTCGAAGATCCGCGAAACGAGCTTCCAGAAGCCTGCCGCCTCCGCCGCGGCGACCAGCGCCGCCATCGCCACCCGCCCGGCGCCCCGGCCGCGCGCGGCCCGCTCTACGTAGACGGAGAACTCCGCGACCCCCGCGTAGCAGGCGCGGGGCCGGTAGGTGGAGGTCGACGCGAAACCGACGACCACGCCCGCGTCCTCCACGACCACGATGGGGTGCCGCTCGTTGAACCAGGCGACGACGTCGCTCGCCGATCGAGGTCGCGTCTCGAAGGTCGCGATCCCGTCGGCGATGCCCTCGCTGTAGATGCGGGCGATCACGGTGGCGTCCGACAAGACCGCGGGTCGCGCGTGCATGGGACCTTCCCTCAGCCTGCCGGATGGGGATCGACGCCGCTCACGGGGTGCGTCTCACGCCCCGCGCTTTTGGGCCTTCCAGACTTGCTCGCTCGGCCAGCGGCGCGCCCAATCGCTGGTCACGAACGGGCAGCGCGTCGGGGCGTCCTCGGGGGCTCGGATCTCCACCAGATCCTCGATCTCGAAGCCGTTCCCTCGCAGGAGCCGGATCCAATCGCCGTAGCCGAGATGGAACTCGACCGACTCGTCCTCCGGCCACTCGAAACGGTGCATCCCGAAGTAGGGCCGTAGCAGGCGTTCGCCGGCCGGCATGTCGGCCTCGTCGGGGACGCAGAGGATGAGCAGGGTCCCGTTCGTCAGAAAGACCAGGCGTCCGCCCGGCCGTAGAAGGCGGGCGGCCTCGGGGATCCAGCGATGCGGATCGGCCCAGATGCTCGCCCCGTACTCCGAGATGACGAGGTCGAAGCTGGCGTCAGGAAGCGGCACCGTCTCGGCGTTGCCGTGGATGAGCGGAAAATGGATCCCGAAGTCCGCCTGGAGCTCGGCCGCCGTGGCGAGCTGGGCCGCCGAGTTATCGATGCCGACCGGCCGTGCGCCGCGACGAGCCAGCCAGGCCGAGACGTAGGCCGTTCCGCACCCGAGCTCGATGGTGTCCAGGCCGGTCACGTCGGGTAGCAGGTGCAGCTCGGTCTCGGGAACGCCCCAGATTCCCCAGCTCGGCTCGTCTGCCCAGTTGCGCCGGCCCGGCTCGGCGTAGTCGACGGCCCAGCGATCCCAGGCGGACCGATTGCGGCGGACGTGGTCGGGGAGATCGGCGAGCCGGGCGTCGGCGGGCTGGGCGTCGGCGGGCCGGTCATCGTCGGGCAGATCGTGGTTCTGCATCGCTCCATCCGATTCGAGCGGAACTGTCACGTCAAGGATCTCCGATCTGTGAGCCGGTCAGCTCGCCTGGGCGGCCGCGGTGAGGAGGAGGACGAGCGCGCCGAGCAGCGTCATGGCGTTCGCGGCGGTCGCCAGCCGATGCATCGCGAGGTCACGGTCGGGCTCGGTCGCGGCGAGGGCCACGTCCGGCACGACGAGGAGGTCGACGTACACCCCGATCCCAACCATGACCAGGACGACCGCGTGCTTGACCAGGATCAGGATCGCCCAGCTCGTCCCGAAGAAGTCGCCGAGCCCACCGTAACGGGTGTCGGTCAGCATGAGGTATCCGCCCGTCACCAGGAAGACCGCGACCGCACCCACGACCAGCGGCAGTGCCCGGCGCTCGATCGCGCCGATGGCCGCCCCGAGCGACGGTCCCGCCAGCGTTCGCCGCAGCACCGGCAGGATGAGGAGGGCAAGGAGCGCGTAGTAGCCGAGCAGGATGACCGTCGCCAGCGCGTGCAGCCACAGTGCCCCGGCCTGGATCAGGTCCATGGGTCTCCTCGCAGCCGAGCAGGGCGGCCGCCATCCGGCGTGGCGACCGTCAGCAGGTAACGTGCAGGATGGCGAAGGTGTCCTTGGCGTCCGTCTCTCCGAGCAGGGCGCAGGCCTCGGCCGTCGGCAGCGCGATCAGCTCGATGCCCCGCGCCTCGGCTTCCCCCAACACCTCGCGGGTCACGGGCAGGCGCCCCTCGGCGCCCGTCCCGACGATCAGACGGCGGCCTCCCCAGGGGATCGATTCCTCAGAGGAGAGTGGCGTGTGCCCGTAGCGGCCCCGTAGCGGCTTGGAGGGGCCCTTCTTGCGGCGCCGCACCACCCCATGCTCGATGACGACGTCGGCCGCGAACTCCTGGCCTTCGATCTCGAGCCGCCCGAAGGCGATCAGCCTGGCGTGCATGGGCACCTCCCGGACCTGCCCGTCGTGGGCGCTCGCTCCATTGTCTACCCGTGTCACGGCCGACCCGCCGCATCCCACGCGTCGGCGAGCCACCGCCAGGCGCCCGGCACCAGCGGGGCACCGGCCGCGAACAACGGTCCGGCGGGATCGAGGTCGTCGGCGTAGAGGCAGAGCACGCCGGCCGGCCGGCCGGCCTCTCGATCCCGCGCCGACCCGGGGCCACTGGACTCGACCGACGCCCAGGCCTGACGCAGGACCTTCGCCTCGGTCTCGGCCCGGAGCTCGGCACGGCGGGCGACCAGCTCGCGGCGCGCTCGCTCCCGGCGGCGTCCGAGCAACCCCTCGCGAGCGCGCTCTGCGGGACCTGCGTCCGGCCCGGGCGGCTCCAGCCCTGCGAGCAGCTCGCGAAACCGCCGGTCGGGGTCCAGCTCGATCCAGCGCCCGGCTGCTGGAAGCGGCTCCGGGGAGCGCTCCGAGGCCGGCGAGGTCACGACCGTCAGCCGGGCCAGGAGCGGGGGAGGCAGCAGGATCGCCCCGCGGACCGCCGCGGTTCGGTTGAGAGCGACGACGAGGGGCGCTCGGAACGCCCGAGGTGCACCCTCGCTGAAGGCCGCCGCGGAAGCGTCGCCGAAGCCGGGGGTTGTCGGGCCGCGTGCCGGATTCCCGTATCCGTCGGCCGCCGCGGCCTCGCCTCGCAGCACCTCGTAGGCGCGAATCGTCCGTGACGCCACTACCGTCGGTCCGAAGGCCTCCGCGACGTGCGCTCGCATCTGAGCCGGGTCGAACGTCGCCCGGCGGTCCAGGACGCGCCCGATGGCGGCCGCCAGCGCCGGCGCATCCGATCCTGTTGCGAGCTCGCCATAGGTGCCGATGTCGCCGAGGATCTCGTCCACACCGCCCGACCGTGTCGCCGCCACAGGCAACCCGCTGGCGAGCGCCTCAGCGGCGACCATCCCGAACGTCTCGTGGGGGCTGGGATGGACGAACACCGTTGCCTGTCGCATGGCGGCGGCCACCTCGGACCGGCTGGCGGGCGGCTCGAACGCGACTGCGTCGGCGACGCCGAGTTCGGCGGCCAGCGCCTGCCAGCGCGCGTCGTCGGCCTCGCTGGGCGCCCGTCCGATCAGGCGGAGCCGCAGCGTCGGGCGCTCCGCCCGCACTGCGGCAAACGCCCCCAGCAGCGTGTCGATCCCCTTGTGCTCACGCCGGGCGCCGACGTAGAGGAGCTGATTGGACGGCATCGCAGCGGGTGACCACGATGGAGTGCCGCCGAAGAGGTCGAGCGAGACGGCGTTCGGGATGACCCCGACTGCCTCCGGCGCTACGCCCAGGATCCCCGCCAGGTCCCGGGCCGAGGAGCCGCTGACCGCGACCAGCCTCCGGCCGGGTCCGAGGACGGACCGATAGAGCTCCGCCGTTGCCGGATCGCCGAGTCGCCGCGGGATCGTCGAGTCGTGCTCCGTGACGAGCAAAGGAAGCCCCAGGGCCGCCGCCAAGCGGGCGGCCGCCAGGCCGTCGGGGAGGACGGTGTGGGCGTGGATGGCCTCGAAAGGCCACCGTTCGGCCAGCCCGAGCCCGAAGGCGAGCAACGGCGCAGCATGCGCCTCGAGCGTGTCCGCGTCTCCGCGCACGGCGGCGTCCGTGATGACTGGGAGGCGGGCGACAGGGACTTCCGGCACCCCCCAGCCGCTCGGCCGGTTGAGCGCGTCGGGACGGGTCAGGGTCGGGGCCCAGGTCGCCCGGGCCGCGGCGCGCCTCAGCGCCCGGGTCTCTTCGGAGCCGCGGATCGGGACGTGCTCGAACGAGGCGACGACCGGTTCGATGCCCTCGGCGGCGAGCGCACCGACGAGATCGGCCACGAAGCTCCCCCTGGCCGGGTCATCGTGTGACGGATACCAACGGGCGACGATCAGGACGCGCCGGATCGCCCCGTCTCCAGCCGTTGGCACGCCTCCGATCGATCCCGTTCCGGCGCGGACCTCAGCGGGTCCCCCACTGGTAGACCTGCTTGACCACTTTCAGATACACGAATGTCTCCGTCTCGCGGACGCCGTCGACCTGGCGGACCCGGTCGGTCAGGAATCGTAGGAGGGCTGCGTTGTCCTCACAGACGGCCTCGACCAGGAGGTCATAGGTGCCGGCGGTGATGACGACGTAGGAGACTTCGGGAAAGCCGGCAACCTCATCGGCGATCTCGACGAGCCGCTCCCCCTCGCAGCGAATGGCCACCATGGCGACC
Organism: uncultured Chloroflexia bacterium; assembly: GCA_963712585.1. Lineage (GTDB taxonomy): Bacteria > Chloroflexota > Limnocylindria > Limnocylindrales > CSP1-4 > CAVQIH01. The sequence continues at coordinate 117,595 of CAVQIH010000012.1, read as the reverse complement.
TGTTGAAAACCGAGCTTGAGGGGGTCGGTGACGCCGACGATCTGGATGATCCCGCGCTGGACGAGTCGGTTCGTCCGGGCCCGGATCGAGGCCTCCGAGACCCCGATCTCCGCGGCGATCTGGGTGAAGGCTTTCCGCCCGTCGCGCTGGAGGTGCTCGATGATCCGCTTGTCGAGCGGGCTGACCTCCTCGCCGTTCCGGGGTGGCCGGGCGCGTGCCTGGGGCATCGGGCTCTCCTGGATGCCGGTCTCAAGCCGGACCGCCCCCGGCCCGGCGAGGCTAGCAGACGACCGATGAGACGGCAACGGCGAGTCACGGCCCGGGACAGGCATCCTGCCCGCGGCACCGGCGTCGGGGCGGCGGCGCATCAATGCACCGTTCTTCGGATCGGCACCAACGCTGACGCGGCCGCGTTCGCTAAGATTGGCGGGTTGCGCGTCGCAGAGGCGACATCGATCCCGAGGGAGCGCAGTGGCGGTCGATACGCTCCTCGTCCTGTTCCTCGCGACGGTCACCGCGAACGTCGTCCTTCTTGGCGTCGCGGTGATCGTGTGGGCGGCTGGCCGCGACCGCCTCCGCTCGGGCGCGAGCCAGGCCCTGGCCTTTGGGCCGGGGCCGGTGGTCCAGGCTCCGCTGCGACTGACCGACGCCTATCTTCCGCAGCCCGAGCGGTCGGCCGGCTCCGACCGCGCGCTGCTGGCCGCCTACGGACGCGCGGCGGGACCCGACTCCATGGCCGGCCGAACCCAGCCGGCCCTCTTCGACCGCGTCATCCGGACGGTGGCCTGGACCTTCATCCTGACCAGCGCCATCATCGTCATCATCAGCGGCCTGTGGCCCGATACGCAGACCTCGATCCTGGTCCTGCTGGCGATGGGCGGCTTTCTCGTCCTGATCGCCCACGACCTGGTCCCGCCGACGCCCTACGGTCCCCTCAAGCTCGTCGTGGAGGGGACGGTCGCGCTCGGGTTCGTGACGGTCCTGGTGATGCTGACCGGTGGCGTCGAGAGCCCCTTCTTCTTCGCCTACGCACTCGTCGTGGCGGGGGCGGCACTGGTGGTCAGCGCGCCGGTCACGCTGATCCTGGCGATCGAGGCCGCCGCGGGCTTCTTCACCGCCATCCTCGTCGGCCCGGCCGCCCATCCCCTCGACATGCCGACCCTGACCACCATCGGCATCGACCTGACGGCGCTGGTCCTGCTGGCGTTCGTGGCCCTCATGGTTGCCGGCGAGCAACGGACCACCCGCGATGCGGCGGTACGACTCTCCACCCTGGATCCGCTGACCGCTCTCTACAACCGGACCTTCTTCTTCGCGGCCGTCGACCGCGAGATCGAGCGCAGCGTCCGGACGCGGCGGCAGTTCTGCCTCCTGATGGCCGACCTGGACGGGCTCAAGGAGGTCAACGACACGTACGGCCATCACCACGGTGATCGGGTGCTGCGGGCGGTCGCCGAGGTGATCAGAAGCGGCCTGCGCCGGATCGACGTCGCGGCTCGCTACGCCGGCGACGAGTTCGTCGTGCTGCTGCCGGAGACCTCGGAAGGTGGGGCGCGAGTCGTGGCCGAGAAGATCCGCGAGGGAGTGGCGGACATCGTCTTCAAGGTCGACGGGCGCTCGATGATGACATCGCTCTCGATCGGACTCGTTGCCTACCCCGACGACGGAGCGACATCCGACGCTCTCCTCATCGCCGCCGACGAGGCGATGTACGTCTCCAAGCGGCTGGGCAAGAACCGGGTCGTCGGCTTCGTAGAGCGTGTGGACGACCGGCGGCAGCTGCGCGGGCCGCTGACCTCCACGACGATCGGGCTGCCCGGTCAGCGGGGCGGCCAGCTCGACCAGGCGAGGAGCGCCCAGCCGGTCGAGCCGCGCCTGCCGGTCGGACCCGGCCGTCCCTAGCGAGCGCCGGCGCGCCCGGCCCGCGGGGAATCGCCCATGGCCAGCGTGACGGCCGGCGGGGTCACCCTCCGACGCCCGATTCCGCTCGGTCCATTCGGCGGCGTGGCCCGAGCCGTCTACCGGGTCCTCACGTCGGTCCGTTTCGCGGTCCTCCAGATCGTCCTCCTGGCGCTGGCCGGCGTCATCGGCATGACGCTCCAGCAGTTGCCGGGCTTCGCCTTCCGGAGCCAGGCCGACTACGCGGCCCAGATGGCCCTCATCCACGCCCGCTACGACGCGGTCCTCGGGGCGCCCGCGGTCGGGGTGATGGAGCGACTCGGCCTGTTCGGCGTCTTCACGGCCCCGTGGTTCGGGGCGCTGCTCGTGCTCCTCGTCGCCTCGATCGTGGTGTGCACCCTGAACCGGGTTCCCCGCCTCTGGCGAGGTGTGCGCGACGTGCGGGTGGTCCAGCCGGACGGGTACTTCGATCCCAGCCTGCCCGACCGAGCTGCGCTCGATTCCGTCGACCCGGCGGCCCTCCGAGCCGTCCTCCGCAGGCACCGCTTCCGGGTGCGCGAGGCCGAGGTCGGCGGTACTCGCTACCAGTACGGCGACCGAAACCAGTACGCGAAGCTGGCGACGCTCTTGACGCACCTTGGGCTGGTCCTCTTCCTCGTGGCGGCCGCGGTGACCAGCCGCTTCGGGTTCGAGGCCGGGATCCTGATCCCGGCCGGAGAGGCGGTCCCGGTCCAGCGGCTGGGGACGCCTGGCAACCTGGTGGTGAAGAACCTCGGCTTCGAGGCGCCGCAGACCGCGGACGGTCGCTTCGCCGACTTCCGAACCGATCTGGCCGTCTACCGTGACGGCGCCCTTCTGGCCCGCAAGACGATCCGCGTCAACGACCCGTTGACGGTTGCAGGCTTCAGCTTTCATCAGAACTTCTTCGGTCCGGCCGTAGACCTGGAGATCCGCGATGCGGCCGGCGGGCTGCTCTGGCAGGGCCCGGTCCCTCTCGACGGCCAGAGCGCCGGTCGCCCGTACGGACGCCTGGCCGTGCCGGGTCGCGCGATCGGCTTGGAACTCCTCCTCGACCGCGCCGCCGACGGCGCCCCGCTCCTGGCCGTCATCGGGTCGCGGGCCAACGGCACGCAGGCGGACGGCACGCCGTTCTACGAGGCGGTCTTCGTCGGTGGGTTGACCGAGGGCCGCACGCTGGCGACGCCCGCGGCGGACTTCTCCATCCGACTGATCGGCGTCGGCGCCTACACCGGCATCGTCGCCAAGCAGGATCCGGGCCAGGGGATCGTGTGGCTGGCCTTCCTCTGCCTGATCGCCGGGTTGACGCTCACCTTCTACCTGCCGCGCCGGCGGATCTGGACCCGCCTCGGCCCGGACGGATCGCTGGCGATCGTGGCCCGGGCCGACCGCTACGTGAACCTCGAGCGGGAGTTCGGGAGCCTGCTCGCCGACCTCGTGGCGGTTCGGCAGCCAGCGGGCGGTGGCGGGAGTCCATTGGGGGCCGGTGCCACCCCGATCGCATCCGGCAGGCCGGGCTGAGTCGTCGGTCGATGGCCACCCTCGGGGATCTTCGGCGGACCATCCTCCCCGGCGCGATCTCGGTCGCCCCGGTCGACCCCGAGATGGACGAGCGCGAGCTCGGCTGGGTGCGGGTGCTCCGAGCGCGCGTGCCGGCGTTCGACGCCCTCGGCCGGGGCGATCTGGCGATCGTGTCGAGCTCAGCCCTGGCCGTCGTGGCTCCCGACCGGCCCGGCCTGGAGGCGTTGGTCGACGCCCTCCGCCGCGCGAGTGTCGCGGCGCTCCTGCTGGCGGAAGCGACCGAGTCCAGCCAGCAGCCGGACGGTTCGGTGTCGGTCGCGGCGCTGGCCGACGTCGCCGCGGCTGCCGGCATCCCCACGCTCCTGGTGTCTGGGGTGGACGCCCAGGGCCTGGAGCGAACCGTCGTCGGGTTCCTGGTGAACCGTGACTCCGAGATCGAACGGCAGGCGGAGCTCCTGGAGCGCCGCCTCGAGGGGCTCGCGCTCGGGGGCGCCGACCTGGGCTCTCTGCTCGCCGCGATCGGGGGATTCCTCGGCCGGGCCGCCGTCCTCGAGGGGCGTCGCGGCGACCGGCTGGCGATCCACGCTCCGGCCGAATCGCCACAAGCCGTTGCGGCCGCGGCCCAGTACCTGGCTCGGGCGGGCGGTGTCGCCCTGCGGGTCCCGCTGCCGGCAGCCCCCCTGGACGCCAGCGGCCGCGACCGAGTCGGCCTGACGGGCGAGCCTCTCATTCGTGGCAACCTGGTGCTCCTCGGCGAGGGACCGGCGACGGAGCTCGAGCGGATGGCTTCGGCCCGGGCCGCTGCCCTCCTCGCCCTCGAGCTTGCCCGTGACGTGGCCGTCGAGCGGGCGCGAGAGGTTGCCCGCCGCTCGGAGGCCTTGCCGCCCGACGGGCCGCCCTGGGTCGTCATCGTCGCTCGCCAGGTCGGCGCCGAGGATCTCGAGAGCGTCGACCAGCGTGAGGCGATGCGGGCGGAGCTGCGGATGCTCGCCTCGAACCGGCGCCTCACCCTGCGCGGCGATTCGGAGAGCCTCGAGTACCGCCTCGTCGCTGTGGCGGACGCAACGGACCCACAGGGGCTCGTCGTGGCCGGCCGGATCGCCGACTTCCTGCGCCGCACCGTCGTCATCTCGCGGCCGTTCATCGATGCCGCGGCACGGCCGCTGGCCGAGGCGGAGGCCCGCACCACGCTCGAGGCGGCCGAGCAATACGGCGCCGGCCCATCGCTGGTACGCGCGGAGCGGCTTGCCGCCTACCGGCTGCTCGGCAATCTGCACAACCTGCCCGACGGCTCGCGGCTGGCCCGGGGCCTCCTGGAGCCCCTCCTCGCCGGACGACCGGCGCTCGTCGCCAGCCGCCTGCGTACGCTCCAGGCGGCGCTCGACCACCCCGGCCTGGCGGAGGCCGCGCATGCCCTGGGCGTCCACCGCAACACCGTCGCCTACCGGATCAGGCGGATCGAGTCGATCGGGGGATGGGACCTGAGCGACCCCGAGCTTCGCCTTGCCCTCGCGGTCGCCGTCCGGGTGGTGCTCCGCGACTTTGTGCAATCTGAACAATCGACGTCCCCTTCCGCCACCGTCTAGCGGGTGCCGGCGCTGATATCCTGCCCCTTGTCCCTGGTTGCTTCGCAGGAATTGGTGCCAGGACCACAAATCCCCGCACCCAACTGACACTCACAGCGGGAAGGAGCGTCCATCGGTGGTCGAGGCGAGCGCGAGCGAGCTCATCGCGAAGGCGAAATCGGACGGCATCCGGTTCGTCCAGCTCCAGTTCACCGACATCCTGGGGATCGTGAAGGCGGTCACGATCCCGATCCATCAGCTCGAAGGCTCGGTCAAGCACGGCACCTGGTTCGACGGCTCGTCGATCGAGGGGTTCACCCGGATCGCCGAGAGCGATCAGTACCTGATGCCAGACATGACCACGTTCGCTGAGATCCCCTGGCAGCCGGGTTCGGGGCCGCGCGGTACCGCCCGCGTCATCTGCGACGTCTTCATGCCCAACGGTCAGCCGTTCGTGGGCGACCCGCGCTACGTCCTTCGCCGCCAGGTCGAGCGGGCCAAGAAGCTCGGCTACATCGTCAACATGGGCCCCGAGCTCGAGTTCTTCCTGTTCCGGCGCGATGACGACGGGGCCGTCCGCCCCCTGCCCCACGATGAGGCCGGCTACTTCGATTTCTCGACCGACCTCGCCCAGGAAGTCCGTCAGGACATGGTGGACGCCCTCGAGGCCTTCGGCATCCGCGTCGAAGCCGCCCACCACGAGGTTGCCGACGGTCAGCACGAGATCGATTTCGAGTACGCGGACGCGCTGCGGACCGCCGACAACGCGATCACTTTCAAGTTCACCCTCAAGGCCGTCGCCCAGGAGCACGGCCTCTATGCGACGTTCATGCCCAAACCGATCTTCGGCATCAACGGCTCGGGCATGCACACCCACCAGAGCCTCTTCTCGATCGAGAAGGGCCGCAACGCCTTCCCTGACGGTGAGGCCAAGTACGGGCTGTCGGACGTGGCCCGCTCGTACATGGCCGGGATCCTCACCCACGCCCGCGGGATGATCGCCGTCCTGGCCCCGCTGGTGAACAGCTACAAGCGGCTCGTTCCCGGCTACGAGGCCCCGACCTACCTGACCTGGGGGCGCATCAACCGCTCGGCGCTCATCCGGGTGCCGATGGTCTCGCCCGGCAAGTCGATCGAGGGGACGCGCGTCGAGGTGCGCTGTCCCGATCCCTCGGCCAACGCCTACCTCGCTTTCTCGGCGATGATCGCGGCCGGCCTCGACGGCGTCGAGAAAGGTCTCGAGCTGGCCGAACCGGTCGAGGAGAGCCTCTTCGAGATGGACGCCGCGCATCTCGCCGAGCGCGGCATCAAGGAGCTGCCCGGGACCCTCGGCGAGGCGATCGCCGAGCTCGAGGCGGATCCCGTCATCTGCGAGGCCCTGGGCGACCACGTTCTCAGCCACTACGTCGAGGCCAAGCGGGCCGAGTGGGACGAGTACCGGACCCAGGTCACGCAATGGGAGCTCGAGCGCTACCTCGAGGCCTTCTAGCCTGTCCCAACCTGCCTCCTTCTCGTGTTCGGTGCCCCGCTCGGCTCGGCGAGCGGGGCACCGGCGTTTCCCGCCCCGTCCCATCTCCGACTGTGGCGCCGTACTGCTCGCAGCAGTAAGGGGATGGGATTCCGCCCCTCCGGGCCTGTCTTCTCGCCCTCGCCGGGTGCGGGATTGAAGATCGCAGGATCGATCTCGGCGCATTCCCGCACGATCGGCCACGCCTGCGGGCTGACACGGACGGCTCGGGAGGTCCGTTCGCCAGCGCCCGCCCGATAACCGGGCGCAAAGCGTCTCCGGTAATGCTTGGGTCGATATGGCGACATCGGCCGGCCCGTCGAGCAACGCCGCGGCGAACCTCACGCGCAGGCGGGACACGCCCACCCTCGTCGCGGGCCGCGCGCGCGCACGGCACCTTGGAGCCCGGCTTGGAACAGCGCTGCGCGACGCCCGGTCTGCGGCCGGCCTGACGCAAGCCCAGGCGGCGCATCGGGCCCGCCTCTCACAACCCCGATGGAGCGAGCTCGAGCGCGGCGAGGGATCCAACGCGCCGCTCGCCGTGTGGACCCTCGCCGCCGGGGCGATCGGCGAACAGCTGGCCGCGTTCCTGGAACACAGCCCCGGCTCGAGCCTGCCGCGCGACATCGAGCACCTCCGTCGCCAGAACGCGGTCATCGAGCTCGCCCGCGCTGGATCATGGGAGGCCCGTCCCGAGGTGCCGGTCGAGGTCGGCCCCCGCGGTCGGGTCGTCGACGTGCTGCTGGCTCGTCCTCGTCGTCGCGAAGCGGCGGTCGTGGAGGTCTGGGACCTGCTCCTGGATGTCGGCGACGCCTTCCGGACGTTCGATCAGAAGCTCGCGGCGGTCAGCCGAAACCTGTCTGGTTGGCGCGTGACCGGGTGCTGGGTTCTGCGCGGCACTCACCGCAATCGCCGGCTGCTGCGCGAGCTGGGTGCCCTGATGGAAGCTCGCTTCCCAGCGTCTGGGCGGAGCTGGATCGCGGCGCTGCGCGACCCGGAAGCGCCGCTTCCCGACAGCGCAGGGCTCCTCTGGACCGACGCTGGCGGGACCCGCCTCAGGGGGTGGACGCCCGGGAGACGAGCGCGATGAAGCCGACGCCGACGGCGGAACCCGCGGCCTCAGTCGGGGCGGCGGGTGCCCGGAATGAGATCAGGCACGTGGCCCAGCAGCTCGCAGAGGGCTTCGGCGGCGGGCGGTCGGGCCGTCCGCGTCCGGCGCAGGACGAGCACGACGGGTCGCCGGACGAGCTGGACGCCGGTTAGACGAATGCTGCGCAGGGCGCCCGACACCAGCGCGTCCGACACGGCCGTGGTCGGCAGGAGGGCCACTCCGAGGCCGTGCTCGACCATCCGTTTTGCGGCGGCGATGTTGTCGAGCTCCATGACCATGTCGCGCGAGATGCCGGCGTCTCGGAGCAGGGTGCTCGTCTGCTCGTAGTAGGTGGACGAGCGGTCGAACAGGACGAAGCGCACGTCGTGGAGCTCCGACACGTCGATCTCGCCGCGCGCCGAGATGGGGTGATCCGGGCGCGCCACGAGCACGAGGTCGTCCTCGTAGAGGGGTCGGATCAGGACACGCCGGTCGCGTGATTCACGGGTGAGGCCGAGCTGGACTTCGCCGCGGACGACCATGTCGATGATCTCTTCGGTCAGCCCGGTTCGCACGCTCAAGCGCACCTTCGGTCGCTGCTCGGCGAAGCGCGCCAGGATCTCGGGCAGGACGTAGGTACTGATGGCCGGAGTGGCACCGATCGCCAGCTCGCCGGCGACGCCATGCTCCACGTCCGAGATGAGTGCGATCCCGTCTCGAAGGGCCAGGACCGCCCGCTCCGCGTACGGCAGGAACGCCGAGCCGGCCGGGGTCAACCGCATACCGTGCGGCGTCCGGTCGAAGAGGATCGCCCCGAGCTCGTCCTCGAGGCCCTTGATTCGGGCCGTGAGGGCCGGCTGGCTCAGATACAGGCCCGCGGCCGCGCGCCCGACGTTCCCCCGCCGAGCGACCTCGAGAAACGCCTCGACCTGGCCGAGGAGCACGCCTCGCCTCCACTACCCGACCCGCCCGCGCCCGCCGCTGCTGCCGCCGCCACGCACCGGCCACGCCGGCGACGCCAGCATAGCCCGCGCAGGTGGTCGTGGAGGCCCGCGACCACGGAATCGCCGATGGCTCCGATCGGTGCTGCCGATGCCCCCGCTCTGCCCGGGCGGGCAACCGAGGCCGTGCCGCGCGACGACCACCGGGCAGCCTCGTTCGCCCCCGCCCTCGAGCCGCTCTTCGAAACCGTTGATCGGGACGATCGGCGGCCTCGATTGGACCCCCCAGCCGTCAATTCGTAGGGTGGAGTCGATCGACCGGGGGCGGCGAGGCGCAAGCCGGTGGCTCTCGGTCCGACGGGTGGCGTGCGCCGCCCGATCGAGTGCGAGGAACCCGTGGAAACCCGTGCCGCCTGGCTCATCCGCCAGCACCCGATTGCCGACTCGAGCTATGCCCGCGGCGTCGCGGGCGTCCTCGGCGCGGCCGGCTCCTTCGGGCTGCTCGGCACGCTCTCGGGACTTGCCTACGGAGCCGGGATGGGCGCCGCCACCTTCACCACGTTGCGCGCTGCGATCGGGGCGGTTGCACTGGCGGTACTCGTGTTCTCCGGCCGGCGTGCCAGGGTCGCGCTTCGCGGCCTGCCGCGCCGACAGCTGGCCGCGCTCTCCCTCGCGGTGGCTGCCAACGCGGCGCTGAGCCTGGCCCTGTTCGCCGCCTACGGCACGATGTCGGTCGCGCTCGTGCTCTCGATCTACTTCACCTATCCGATCCTGGTGGCGATCGCCTCGGTGGCGCTCGGGCGCGAGCGTTTCACCTCCGCCCGGCTCTGTGGGCTGATCCTGGCTCTGGCGGGCCTCGCTGGGGTTGTCGGCAGCCAGATCGGCCCCGGTGCGCACGTGGCGCTGGCGGGGATCTTCTTCGCCGCTCTGACGGCGGTCTGTCAGGCCACCTACCTCGTCGTATCGCGCTCCGGCTACCCGAGCGTCCCGGCTGAGCAGGCGACCGCGATCATCCTGACCGCCGGCGCGATCCTGGCCGGGGCGGTGGCTCTCGCGGTCGATGGCCCAGTGGGCCGCCTGACGGTCTGGATGGGCTCGCCCAGCGCCTGGGGAGCCGCGCTGGTGGCCGGAACCCTCGGGGCGGCCATCGCCAAGGTCTGGCTGCTCCGCGGGGTGCGTCTGATCGGGGGGACTCGCACGGCCGTCCTGATGCTCGCTGAGCCGGTCGTGGGAGTCGTGGCGGCGGCCGTCGTGCTCGGCCAGGCCATGACCCCGATCCAGCTCGCGGCCGGAGCGCTGATCATCGCCGGGGCCGCGCTCGTCCAGAAACCGGCCGCTGCGCTCGTCCAGCCACGGGTGGCGGGGGGCGCGCCTGCAATTGGGGCTACGACCACCCCCTGATCGCGACCCTCTGACCGGGCCCTCGGTCAGAGCGCCTGCTTCAGAGACAGGCCTCGAGGACGCTCATCAGCTCGGCGTCGCTGAGAACGACCGGGTTCGTGCGCATGCTGCTGCCACGCGATCCGGCGACGATCGATGGCAGGTCGCCCAACCCGATCCCGTACGTCGCCAGCCCGGGGATCTCGAGCTGCTGGGTCCAGGCGTCGAGCACAGCCACCAGGGTGGCCCGCGCCGTCCGATCGTCGAGCCGGGCGTCGTCCCCGAGCACTCGCCCCAGCGTCGCGTATCTCGCGAGCGATGGGCTGTCGGAGGAGCCGGCCTGCAGGGCGGCCACGTTCGCCCGCGTGACGGCGGCGACGGTCGCCCCGCAGGCGATGCCATGCGGCACGGGGAAGAGCGCCCCGAGCGGCGCTGCGAGCCCGTGGACCGCGCCGAGCCCGGCCTGGGCGAGGGTGATCCCCGAGGCCAGGGAGGCGAACGCCATCTGGGAACGGGCGGCATCGTCATCCTCGCCGCGGCGCACCGCGCCGTGCCATGGCAGCAGGCCGTCCCTGGCTGCCGCGAGCGCGCCGAGGGCCAGCGCGTCGGTGAAGGGCCCCGCCCGAAGCGACGCGTACGACTCGAGGAGTTGGGTGAGGGCGTCCATCCCGTCGGCCGCGATGAGCTCGGGCGGGCAGCCGACGCAGCAGGTCCGGATCGACGATCGCGTCGCGCGCGACGAGCCTCTCGTCGCGAAACGAGCGCTTGTAGCCGCCCGCTCCCCGGACGCTCAGGACCGCGTTGCGGGTCGCCTCGCTTCCGGTGCCGGCAGTCGTCGGAACCGCCACGAACGGGGTCTCGGGTCCGGTGTACGGGAGCTGCGGCCCGACGTTCTCGAGGTGGTCGGTCACCGACGTGCCCGTCCGCAGCAGCCCGGCGATCGCCTTGGCTGCGTCGAGGACGCTTCCCCCACCGATCCCCAGGACGACCTCGATCCCCTCGCCGCGAAAGCGGGCGACCGCGTCGTCGACCTGGCCCGGCGAGGGCTCGCCCGAGACGGTAAGGTCGAGCGAGGTCAGGCCGGCCAATTCCAGGGCGTCCACGAGCTCGGTCCAGCGGGGGCTCTCCCGGAAGGAGTCGAGCCCCGGTCACGACCAGGACGCGTCGGCCATGGCGGGCGAGCGTTGCGGGCAGGGCGGAGAGCGTGCCCCGTCCGAAGTCGATCCGCGGCAGGCGCCCGACGGTGAAGGGCCCGAGCGGGCCTCGGTCTGAGCCTGGGCGGTGAGGGCGGTCGGGGCGGTGGGGCGGTCCGGGCGGTCCGGCTGCCACGCCTCAGGACCCGCCCAGCGACGGAAGGAGGCCGTCGAAGCGGACCCCCGTGCGGGGCTCGGCCATCCAATCCGCCACGGCGTCGCGCCAGACCCGGTAATGCGCGGTTTCCTTGTGGGCAGCCGCCCCGGCGGCATCGGCGAAGGCCTCGTAGATCACGAAACGCGTGGGGTCGTCGACGGCCTGGAGGACGTCGAAGCGGATGTTGCCGGCCTCCCGGATCGAGCCCTCGTGGTTCGTCCGCGTCGCCTCGATGAAGTCGGCGACGGACTCGGGCTTGACGTGGACATGGACCAGGGTGACGAACATCGGGCTCCTCCCCAGCTCGCGGCGCGCGGGACGCGGGCGCACCGCTCGGGCGGGCGGTGAGGCTCCGCAAACGGAATGCGGACCCCGCGAGCGTACTCCAGGCGCACCCTGCGAGCGGTCCCTCCGTGCCACGGTTGAGCATCGGCCCTGCAATCGGTCGGCCGGTACCGCAGGATGCGCGCATGTCCGAACCGCTGCCGGAGGCCGAAGCGCCGGCCGAGCCAATCGTCGCCGGTCCTGCCTCGCGGGTCGACGTACGCCCACGGGTCACCTTGACCCTCCTGTCGCTCCAGCATGCCCTCCTCCACGCCCAGACCGCCCTCCTACCGCTCGTCTTCATCCCGGTTATCGCCCGGTACGGAGTGGGCGTGGAGGGCGTCGGCTACCTCGTCGCCATCGGCAACCTCCTGTCCGGAGCGATCCAGGTCGTCTACGGGCCGCTGGGTCGAGTCATCTCGCGGCGGGCGATCCTGGGGGCTGGAGGGCTGGTCTTCGGGGCCGGAATGAGTGCCGCGGCCCTCGCTACTAGCTGGCTCACGTTCGGCGTGACGACGGTGGTTGCCCGGGTCGGGGGATCGCCTCAGCACCCTGTCGGCAACGCGCTCTTGGCCGAGCAGTACCCGGCCAATCGGCGCGCCTCGGCGATCAGCGTCCACATCGCCATCGGTAACCTGGGCACCGTGGCGGTTCCGCTGGCGGGGGGCTGGCTCATCGCGACCCAGGGCTGGGAGGTGTCACTCGTGGCCGTCGGCGTTCCGGCCATCGTGGTGGCGTTCCTCATCCTCGTCTTCGTTCGCGAGACGGGCGCCGACCGGGCCCTCGCGCTCGAGGAGGGGAGCACCATGGCCGCCTTCCGCAAGCTCGCGGGCGAGCCGAACCTCCTGTGGCTCTTCGCTGCCTCGTCGGTGGCCGCCGCCGGCCGCGGGATCGGGATCGTGACGACCTTCGTCCCGCTCTACCTCGCCCGGGTGCTCGACCTGGACACCACGACCGTCGCCCTGATGTACACGCTGCTGCTGGTGGGCAGCGTGCCCGGTCCCCTCGTCGCCGGCTGGCTGAGCGACCGAGTCGGCCACAAGCCGGTTCTCGTCGGCTCGTATCTCCTCGGGGCCGGCGCGCTGTTCACGTTCGTTGCGGCGGGGTCGACGCTACCCCTGGTCTGGCTGGCGCTCGGCTTCATGAGTGCGTTCGTCTTCGAGGAATCAGCGCTGCTGCAGGCGCTCCTCGCCGACGTCACCCGCCCTGCCATTCGGGACGTCGCCTTCTCGGCCTACTTCACCTTGATGTTCGTCGTCGGGGCGGCCTGGGCCGCTCTGATCGGCGCTCTGATCGGCGCCCTCGGCGACGCGGCTGGCTTCCCGGTCGCGTTCACCGTGATGTCGGCCTCGTTCCTTGCCGCCGCGGTCGTGGTGCTTCCAATTCGGGCGCATCGGCCGTCAGCGGCGTCTGGTCAGTCCTTCGAGAACGGCGGGTAGGGGGAAGCCAGGAACCCGATGTAGGCGCCGACCCGGGCGTACCAGCGATAGAAGCCACCCACGAAGTCGTAGCCCCACGACGGGTAGTGGCCGAAGAGGAGCACGGGGATCCACGTGATCAGGCTCAGCACCCCGACGAGGATCCCGAACAGCCACAGCACGATGAAGTGCGGGATGGCCAGGAGCATGCGGAACCAGAGTCCGAAGCCGGGGATTCCCCAGGCCCGATTGAGGCGCTGGTTTTCGTCGAAGTCGAGCTCCACGGCGTAGCCACGGGCGGTCGAGAAGGGCGGGTAGTCGGCCGTCATGAGGACGATGTAGGCGACGACCCGCAGCCACCAGCGGGCGAAGCCACCGACGAACCCGTACGCCCACCCCGGGTAGCGGCCCATGAGCAGGATCGGGATCCAGATCACCAGGTAGACGAAGACGATTCCGATTGCCCACAGGGACAGGACGATGAAGTGGGGGATGCAGAGGATCGCCCGGACCACGACGCCCAAGAGCGGGATGCCCCACAGCCGATTGATCGACTGGTTGCGGTCGAAGGTGACGCGGACCGGGTAGCCGCTCGGGTTGTCCGCGCTCGGTTGCTGGCCGGATGCGGGCTGGCCGAATTGGGCCTGGCCGGTCGGTTGGCCGGCCCATGATGGCTCGCCCGTCGGAGCTCCCGGCCAGGCCGGGCTGCCTGCGCCCGGAGTCGGGGGGGCCGGAATGGCTGGCGGTGGCGGCGGTGGCGCGGGTGCGACGGGGCTCGGTGCTGCCGGTTCGGCCGCAGTGGTCGGCTGCTCGGCCGGAGCGGCGCTCGGTGGCAGCTCAGCGGACGGCGTCGCGGGGGCGGCCTCGTCGGCAGGGATCGTCGGTTCGTCAGCCGGAGGGGTCGATCCGTTGGGTGGGGGCGCGTTCTCCATCGGTGGCCTCCTGGGCGTTCAGGCCCGATGCGTGTCCGTGATTGGTCCGAGCCCTGCATCGGCTCTCTTCGACGATAGCACCGCACGGAGGAGCGGGGCGCCCGCGGGCGCTGACACCGCGGGCGCTGGCCGGCCGACGCCCTGCTATGATCCTCTGGCCCTTCAACGGGCTCCGAGCCCCCCTTCTCTGCGGGGCTCATCGGTCGGGGCGTGGCGCAGCTTGGTAGCGCGCATCGTTCGGGACGATGAGGTCGTGGGTTCAAATCCCGCCGCCCCGACCACTCCTGCACCCACGTCGCAGCGGTGACGCGTCCCGGTCGGGTCGGGGACGTTGAATGCGCGCTCGATGGCTTCGGAAGCGAGCCGTTCTTCGCCCGCCTTCCGCCGCGATCTTCAGGAGTAGAAGGCCGCGAGCATCTCCCAGTTCTGCCCCAGGTCGTAGAGGCCGACTGCGATGAGCAGGGCTCCACCGAGCGCATTGACGATCCGGCCATGCCTGGCGAACAGTCTCGTAAGCTGCCGCTGGAGTGCCCCGGAGAGCATCGAGAGGACGAGGAGCGGCGTGCCGAACCCGAAGCCGAACCAGAGGAAGACCCAGAGCTTGGCGAGCGCCTCGTCGAGGGTGAGCGACACGGCAAAGACCGCGACGATGAGCGGCCCCGAGCAGGGGAATGCGATCGGGCCGTAGAGAAGGCCATAGATGTAGGCGTTCCGCAAGGGACCGCGTAGGACCGGCGCCCTGATCCCGGGCAGGCTCCTGAACGGGTTGTGGTCGAGGAGGAGGAGGACGCCGAGCAGGAGGATCGCGGCGTCCGCCAGCGGAATGACGACGGAGAGCGCCCTACCGACCGAGACGGACAGCGCCGCGATCACGGCCCCCAGCGCGAGCATCATGCTCAGCACGCCGGCCATGACGAACGGGCCCAGAAGGAAGCGTTGCACTCCTGATCGGATCTCGGCCTGGCCGCTGAGGTAGGCGAGGAAACCGGGGTAGAGCGGCAGGACGCACGGACTGGCCGTGGCGAGCAGGCCCAGCGAGAACGACGTGAGCGCGACGTCCACCGCCGGTCACTCAGCCAAGTATGGGTCCAGGGTGTCCCGGAGATACTCCGCGGTCTTGACGCCGTAGGGCAGGCTGACGGCGGCGCCGCTGCGGTCGATGAGCAGCATCGGCGAGAACGGGGGGTTCAGATACTCCGCGCTGTAGAGGTTGCCGAGTGCCCGGGCCACCTCGAGCGGGGCGACGGCGAAGCGCCAGTCGTAGCCCAATGCCGTCGCGTACTCCTTGAGCGACGCCTCGTCTTCATGGACGTCGATGTCGAGGCTGACCGAGACGAGGTCGCTCGAGCCGCCGAGCAGTTTGTGGAGCTTGGCGACCTCCCCCTGTTGCTGGAGGCACGTCGGACACCATTCGGCCATCGTCTCGATGAGCACGACCTTGCCATCGAAGTCCTTGATCGAGAACGTCTGGCCGGTCCGAACGTCCCTCATCGCGATGGAGAACCACTCCGGCGATGTGGCGGCGCTCGGCGCTGCTGGCGTCGAGACGGAGGCCGCGCTGGTCGAAGCAGCAAGGGGCGCCTGCTGAGGGAGCACCGAGGATGAGCCGCACGCGGCGAGGAACACCAGGCACGCGGCGATGGCGAGGAGGAACCGGCGGAAGCTGGCCCGACTCCCCCGCCGCGCGTGGCTGTCCCATGGGCGCGTCCAGTGCACCCGTGTGGCGCCAGTGCCGCGATCGAGCGGTCCGACTCGCTCCCCGGTGGGTTGCATCGCGCGAGTCTACGCCCTGGCGATCGGATGGCCCCGGCCGCCCCAGGTTCAGCCGGCCGCTGCCTCGAGGCGCTCCTCCAAACCCCTCAGCTCGGCCACGAGCTCGGCGGGGAGATGATCGCCGAAGCGGGCGAAGTGCTCCTGGATGAGCGCAACCTCGGAGCGCCAGGCCGCGACGTCCACCTCGAGCAATCGGCGCATCGTCTCGGACGTCACATCGATCCCGCGGGTGTCGATGGCGCCCGGGCGGGCAGCCGGCCGATCGGGGTGTCGACGGCCGCGCCGTCGCCCGAGACCCGCTCGAAGATCCACTTCAGCACGCGGCTGTTCTCGCCGTAGCCCGGCCAGAGGAACTGGCCGTCGTCGTCCTGGCGGAACCAGTTGACGTAGAAGATCCGCGGCAGCTTGGCCGGGTCGGTCCTCGTCGGCCGATCCTGCAGCCAGTGGGCGAAGTAGTCGCCCATGTGGTAGCCGCAGAAGGGGAGCATGGCCATCGGATCGCGGCGCAGCTGGCCCGACCTGCCCGACCGCCGCGGCCGTCGTCTCGCTGCCCGCGGTCGAGCCGAGGAACGTCCCGTGCTGCCAGTCGAACGCCTCGGTCACGAGCGGCACGACGCTCGGCGCGCCGGCCGCCGAACAGCATCGCGTCGATCGGCACGCCGTTCGGGATCCTCCCACTCCGGCGCGATCACCGGGCACTGGCGGGCCGGCGTCGTGAAGCGCGCGTTGGGATGGGCGGCCTTGCGGCCGCACCCGGGCGTCCACGGCCGGCGCAGCCAGTCGATCAGCTCGGCCGGCGGCTCGTCGGTCATCTCCTCCCACCAGACGTCGCCGTCGGGCGTCATGGCGCAGTTGGTGAAGATGGAGTTCTCGCCGAGCGTGAGCATGGCGTTGCGGGTTCGACTTCATGCTCGTGCCCGGCGCGACGCCGAAGAAGCCCGGCCTCCGGGTTGATGGCGTAGAGCCGGCCGTCGGGGCCGAACTTCATCCAGGCGATGTCGTCGCCGATCGTCTCCACCTTCCAGCCGGGCATGGTCGGGTGCAGCATCGCCAGGTTGGTCTTGCCGCAGGCCGAGGGGAAGGCGCCGGTGACGTAGCGGACCTCGCCCTCCGGGCTGGTGAGCTTGAGGATCAGCATGTGCTCGGCCAGCCAGCCCTCGTCGCGCGCCTGGACCGAGGCGATGCGCAGCGCGTGGCACTTCTTGCCGAGCAGCGCGTTGCCGCCGTAGCCCGAGCCGAACGACCAGATCTCGCGCGTCTCCGGGAAGTGGCAGATGTACTTGTGCTCGCGCGTTGCACGGCCAGGGCACGTCGGGGTCGGCTCGGGCCGAGCGGCGCGCCGACCGAGTGCAGGCCGCGCACGAACTCGCCGTCCTCGCCGAGCACGTCGAGCACCTGCGTCCCGACGCGGGTCATGATGTGCATGTTGGCGACGACGTACGGCGAGTCGGTCAGCTCGACGCCGATCTTGGCGATGGGCGAGCCGATCGGGCCCATGCTGTAGGGGATGACGTACAGCGTGCGCCCCTTCATCGAGCCCGTGAAGAGCCCGCGCAAGCGTGGCCTTCATCTCGTCCGGGTCGGCCCAGTTGTTGGTCGGGCCGGCGTCCTCCTGGCGTCCTCGAGCAGATGAACGTGCGGTCCTCGACGCGCGCCACGTCGGCCGGATCGGAGCGGACGAGGATGCTGTCTGGCGCCGGGCGGCATCGAGCGGGATCGCCGTGCCCGCCTGGACCATCAGCCGCAGCATCTCCTGGTACTCGGCTGGCGAGCCGTCGCACCACTGGACGCGGTCGGGCTGGCACAGTGCGGCGACTTCTCCGACCCACGCGTCGAGCTTCTGCGTGCCTGGCCATGGGCGCTGGTCCTCCAGTGTCCGGCTGATCCGCGGTGATGGTCGCACTCTCCGGTGCGGTGCTGCCAGAGCCCAAGGGCCGTTGGTCCCCAACTTGCCCGCCTCTGCGGTCCGCTTTCAGGCCGGCCGACGGACGTTCGCGGCCGGGCGCAGAATCGGGCCGACGGGACACCCGCCCTACTTCGGAGGTGAGCAGTGCGCCACCGGCGACTCGGCCGCACCGGCTACATGGTGAGTGAAATCGGCTTTGGCTCATGGGCCATCGGCGGAAGCTGGGGCACGGTCGACGATACCGCCAGCCTGCGGGCGCTCCATGCGGCGGCCGACGCGGGCGTGACCTTCTATGACACGGCCGATGTCTACGGCGACGGACGAAGCGAGAAGCTGCTCGCCGGCTTCCTTCGCGAGCGGTCAGGCGAGCGCCTCGTGGTGGCCACCAAGATCGGCCGGCGGGCGCCGGTCGACGTCGCCAACTACACCCTCGCCAACTTCCGCGACTGGGCCGAGCGGTGCCGCGAGAACCTGGGCGTCGCCACCCTCGACCTCGTGCAGCTGCACTGTCTGCATCCCGACACCTACTACCGGCCGGAGATCTTCGGCTACCTCGACGAGCTCAAGGCCGACCGGCATCCTGGCCCACTACGGCGTCAGCGTCGAGCGCGTGGAGGAGGCGCTCAAGGCGATCGAGTTCCCAGGCGTCGCCTCGGTCCAGATCATCTACAACATGTTCCGCCAGCGACCGGCCGACCGGTTCCTGGCCGAGGCCAAGGCACGCGACGTCGGGGTCATCGTGCGGGTCCCGCTGGCGTCCGGCCTGCTCTCGGGCAAGATGCGCCCCGACACCCGGTTCGAGGAGACCGACCATCGCGCCTACAACCGCCACGGCGAGTCCTTCGACGTGGGCGAGACGTTCTCGGGCGTCGATTACGAACGAGGGTTGGCGGCGGTCGAACGGCTGCGGGCGCTCCTCCCGCCCGACCAGCCGATGAGCGCCTGGGCGCTCCGCTGGATCCTGATGAACGAGGGCGTCAGCACGGTCATCCCCGGGGCGAAGACGGAGGAGCAGGCCCGCGCCAACGCAGCGGCGTCCGACTTGCCCGAGCTGCCGCCGGCGACGATGGAGGCGATCCGGGAGCTCTACGCGGAGTTGATCGCGCCGCTCGTCCACCAGCGCTGGTAATCGCCCGGCCCACGGCGGGACATTCGGCTCTACCCGAACCGGGCCGCGCTTGGCGATGATCCAAGCGCGTCGACACGGCGCGGCGGGTGCGCCGTCGACCCAGGGAGCGTCTGATGCGTGCTCATCGAGTCGCGCGTTCTGTGCTGGTCGCGGTGCTTGCCATCTCGTGCGTGGCCGCGTGGGCTCCATCCTCCAGCGCGGTGAGCCCCGGCTGGGACGAGACGGGCTTCTCCACCGCGGGCGGCTACGCGCCCTTCGGGAGCGAGGGCTGGTGCGGCTGCGGGCCGGACGCCTCGGTCGTCCAGCTCGCAGACGGGTCGCTGCTACTGACCTACGTCGGGAAGGACAAGCGCACCCGCTGGGAGCGCTACACGTCGGCCGGCGCGCTCGTCAAGGCCCCCAGCCTCGGGGTCGGCGTCCTGGAGCGCCCGATGGGCGAGAAGCTCGTCGTCGGCAACCATGACGCGGCCGCCGTGCCGGGCGGCGTCGTCATCGCCCAGGACGTCGTGGGCGTTGCGGGATCGGAGGGTACGGGCAATCCGACGGGGAGCAAGTGGGGCGTCGTCGTTGCGGCCTATGACGCCTCGATGCAGTCGACGGGCGCCCCGTTCGTGCTCCAGGGTCATCATTCGGTCGCCCTCGCCGCGTCCGCCGACCGCGTCTGGGCGGTCACCGGCAAGGACTGGCGGCTTTTCGTCACCGAGTTCCGGATCACCGACGGCCAGGTCTGGTTCCAGCGCCAGTACCCGGTGACAGAAGTGCCGAGCGGCTGGCGGGTCGGGTACGCGGACCTCGCGCTCGACGGGACGCGCCTCGTCGTCGGCTACGAACGCAGCTCGGGCTCGGGCCCGACGCCGACGCTCGCGATCCGGGCCGCGATCGTCGACACGGCGAGCGGCCAGGTCCAGCGGGACGTGCTCGTCGTCGATGGCCTCCTCGGCTCCGACCACAACGGCGGCGGCAACACCCAGGTCTCGATGGGGACGGCCGGCGGCAAGGCCTATGCCGAGTGGACCGACACCCAGAACCTCCATCTGCGGGTCGCCGCCATCGACCTCGGGTCGGGCGGGGTGACCCAGCTGCCCGATGTGGCCTCGGTGCCTCCCACGAGCCCCTTCCACGCCGTGAACCCCGAGCACGCCACGGAGCTGGCGACCGTGGGCGGAGCGCTCCGCCTCCTCGCCATCGACGACGCGGCCGTCACCATCGACAAGATCAAGCGGGCCCGCTTCAAGCTGTGGCCGCTCGCGAATGGCCAGCTCCAGGCGAGCCCCCTCATGCTCGACGGGGGGTTCCCTCTGCGGGCGGACGTCCTGGTCGAGCTCGACACGTTCGCCCAGAACCCGCGCAAGGCGATCGTCACCCATCGCACGATCCTGGAGGGCTCGCTCCTTAACCGGGGCACGCAGACCGCCAAGAGCGTCAAGGTGACGGTCACCGTCGATGGCAGCGCGGTCGCCACGCTGAGCATCGGGTCGGTCGCCCCAGGCAAGCGAATCCACTTCGCCACCGACTGGACGCCGCCGCTCGCCTTGGCCAACGAGTCCGTCCCGGTGCGCTACACGGTCACGACCACCAGCGCCGAGTACACGACCGGCAACAACGCCGCCACCTTCACCGCCTTCGTCCGCCAGAAGGGTGTCGTCTACGGCTACGTCGCGGACACCTCGGCGGACATCACGGGGAAGAGCGACTGGCATCCGGGCCTGGCGGGCGCGTCCGTGACGATTGGCGGCGGGCAGCCGGCCAAGACCACCGATGCCAACGGCTTCTTCACCTACGAGGAGCTGCCATTCGGAGCGTATGCCGTGGCGGCCACCAAGGCCGGCTATAAACCGACCTCGCCAAAGAGCCTGACCCTGTCCCGCGACAAACCCATCGCCCGGGTGTCGCTCTCCACCGACAACCACGGGGTGCTGCGCCTGAAGGTGGTGGACCAGGCCGGCAAGGCGCTCTCCGGCGCCGACGTCTACCTCGTGGGGACCGACCTCAAAGACCGCACTGGCTCGAACGGCACGCTCGTCTACGACCTGCCCACCGGGACCTACTCGTTCGCCGTCGTCAAGCACGGCTACTGGAGCGTCCCCGACCAGGAGTTCAGCGTGGTGGTGAGCCAGGACGTGACTCGGACGATCTCGCTCGAGAAGGCCACCAAGGCCAGCATCTCCGGCCTGGTCGTCGATCGGCACGGCGTCCCGATCTCCGATGCCACAGTCACGATCACGAAGTCGACCGGTGGCCCGGCGCTCGCCACCCTCGCCGTCGACGCCGAGGGCCGCTTCGGGCCGGCCGAGGTTCCGGCCGACCCCAGCGCGACGTACAACATCGTGGCGACCTCGCCGAGCCATGCCGGCCTGTCGGGGACGGCCTCCCCGAAGGTCTACGGCGGCGACGAGGACTCCGAGTACCTGGTGATCGCACCAGGGGTCACCTCGTCAGACTCGCTGAAGGGCGTCTCGGCCACCGAGGGCTACACGACCTGGATGGTGAAGGCCTCCTGGCCCGGCTTCCTCGACTGGCCGTCCGCAGCCATGTACGTCTGGTCGGGTAACTACTCGATCAAGATCAGCACCGAGTACTGGGGCGACACCCACGAGATCTCGGGCGTCGACGTGGCGGTCCAGGGTGGCACGTACGAGAGCCACGCCACGACTTCCGAGGTCGACTTCACCAACATGAACAAGGACTACAAGGAGCTCTTCGAGGTCACCAAGTTCAGCGGCAAGGACGCCTCGCTGGGCAGCTTCGCGGTCTCCTTCGTGACCGACCACTGGCAGGACGTGATCGACATCGCCGGCTCGGTGAAGGACCTAGTTACCGGGGAGTCGGCCAACGATGCGGTCATCACCGGCCAGGGTCCGGCGCTCCTCACCTGGAAAGAGGCCAAGGAGGACTTCCGGGTCATCCCCGAGTTCGATTCCTCCAACCCGCTCGAGTCGATCTTCGACATCGTGACCTCGATCCCGCTTGGCTTCGCCATCCCGGTCGTCATCGGCGGGAGCAGTGTCGAGAAGGCGTCCGTGCGGGTCGACCAGGTCGACATCGTCGACGTCACGACCCGCGAGACCCTCTGGTCGTCGTCGGGGACGTGGTTCAGCTGGCAGGGCCCCAACGGGGCCGCCGATCACGCAAACCAGCGCCACTACAACGTGACGACGCCGGGTCTCGACGCCCGCAACGTCGCGGTCTACGTGTGGCTGCGAGTCGGCAAGATCCGCGATTCGGATGTCGCCGGCGGCACCGTCCACCAGACGAGCTTCGAGCAACGGGCCGAGCAGGTCGTCATCTTCCGGCCGGCCAACAAGGCGATGGCCGCCTACATCGCCCCCGGCGACATCTATCGGGACTCGCTCCAGGTCCGCTACCAGTAAGGCCTGGCCGGGTCGCGCCCGCGCCGGCGAGGGAGGCTGCGCGCAAGACGCTACACTCGGACGACGCCGGGGCGGAGCGAGGAGGGGAGATCGAAGTGAGTGGCGCCCAAGGCCTCGGCACGCGCGAGCAGCCGTGGCTCCTGAAGACCCCGACCGGGGCGCTCTGACTACCAGATGTGGCGGGACGAGGCCGCCGACCCGCCGGCCCTCGTCTGCCAGGTCGGCACGACCCAGCTTCGCTACCACCTGCGCTGCGTCGACGACCTTGCGGCCATGCTCAAGGCCCACGGCGACTGGATGCCGCTCGGCATCGCCGACGAACAGAAGCCGGCCGCCGAGGGAACGGTCGAGGCCTGGGGCCGCTCGCCGGACAACCCGGTCGGCGGCTGGTACGGCCTCAAGAAGGGCCTCCGCGGCCGCTTCGGGATGTACGTGCCGCCGCTGCTGGAGGCCCTGGGCCTGGTCGAGCTCGAGCACAACCCCAAGAACAACCGGGTTCGGGCTCGCTAGCCGGCCTCCGCCAACCGGGCGTACTCGGCGACGATCCGGTCCAGCTCATCTGCCACGCCGCCGGGAAGGGCTATGGGGACGTGGCTGGCCAGCAGCGCTCGAACCCGGTCGCCGGCCCGGTCGCGTGGACCGCGCCGACCGCCAGCTTCCCAGTCCTCCCATGAGCCGCGATCGAACAGCTTGGGCATCCACAGGCGGCGCATGTTGGCGGCGGTGTGGCGCTCGGCGAGGAAGGTCCCCCGGGGGCCGACCTCGTCGATGAGCTCCTCGGCGAGGTCCGCCACGGTCATCGTAATGGGCTCGGCCAAATGGCAGAGGAGCCCGAAGATCTCGGCGTCGAGGACGAGCTCCTCGAGCGAGAAGACCGCCGCGGCGTGCAGGAGGCCGGCCCCCGAGATCATGTCGGCGCCGCCAAGCAGGCTGGCCAGGCCGGAGAGACCGTTCTCGAGCCCGGCCTGCCAGTCGGACTGCTTGGCGCCCGGGGCGAACGTGCCGATGCTGGTGGGCAGCCCGTAGCGATGCCCGAGCTGGCTCAGGGCGATCTGGAAGAGGAAGTCCTCGGGTCCGCCGCAGGCGACCAGGCCGGTCCGCAGGTCCATCACCGTGGGGCACGCCCCGTAGAACGTCGGTGCGCCCGGCACGAGCGTCTCCAGGATCGTGACCCCGGCCAGCACCTCCGCGTTGGACTGGGCGAGGACGCCCGCCGGTGTCGCCGGCGCCGTGGCGCAGGCGATCGACATGACCACGAAGCCGGCCGGCACGCCGGCCTTGGCGTACACCAGCGCCGCCTCGAGGGCGCTGCCGTCGAAGGCCAGTGGGCTGAGGCTCACCTGGAAGCTCGAGAGGATGGGGCGCTGGCGGAGCGCGGCGGCGCCACCGGCGACCGCGGCGGCCATCGCCACCGCGCCTTCCGCCGCGATCGGCGTGGTCGCCGTCATCAGCTGCACGTGCTTCGAGCTGTTCGAGAACTGGATCCGGAGCTCGTGCAGCGGGCGGACCGCCGCGGGAGTGTCGCCGGCTTCGACACCCTGCCAGAGGAAGCCGATCTCCGGCAGCGCGTCACCGAGCCGCGTGACGAGCGCCAGGTCGGCTCCCGTGGAGGCGCGCCGCAGCCCGGTTTCCGGGTCGAGGATCTCGGCCGCGCTGCCGTCGACGGAGAGGTAGCCGACCCGCCCGTCGAGCGGCAGGTCACAGGAGGGGTCGCGGGCCGCCAGGGTGTACGAGCGTGGCGCCCGCCCCAAGGCCGACTCCACCATCCCGGCGGGGAAGCGGACGCGGCGGGCTGCGTCGTCGACGATCGCGCCTTCCCGGGCAAGCGCGGCGCGAATTCCGCCCGAGCCGACCTCGACGCCCGTCCGCTCCAGGATCCGCAGCGTGGCAGCGTGGATCGCCGCGAGCCCCTCGTCGTCGAGGACCCGATGCGTCCATCGCTCCAGTGGCAGCCCCCGGACTACCATCGCCGGCCTCCCTGATGCGGACCGGGCCCGCCTCGAACACGTGGTCCGGGTCCCCACGATAGCGGACGCCGGGAGCGGCCGGGGCTGCCCCCGTGATCGCGCCTGGCCCGGTTGGCGCACCGGTTGCACCACGGCCTGGCTGCGCTGGGACAATGGACCGCAGAAGGGTCCGTGGGCGCAGACTGAGAGGCGACCGTGAGCTACACGTACGCGGTGGTCGGGGCGGGTCGGCAGGGGACGGCGGCGGCCTTCGACATGGCCCGGTTCGGCGACGCCGCGAGGGTCCTCGTCGCCGACGCCGATCTCGAGGTGGCCCGCGCGGCGGCCTCGCGCATCAACGCCCTTGTCGGCCGCGAGATCGCCTCAGCCCGCCGGGTCGACGTGACCGATCGGCCGGGGCTCAAGGCGTTTCTCGACGGGGTCGACTCGTTCCTGTCGGCGGTGCCCTACTGGCACAACCCGGCGATCACCCGCGTGGCGATCGAGGCGAGGGCGTGCATGACGGACCTCGGTGGCAGCACCGACCTCGTCCGCGAGCAGCTCACCCTGAGCCCCCAGGCCGAGGCGGCCGGAATCGCCGTCGTGCCCGACTGCGGCCAGGTGCCGGGGATGGGCACGAGCCTGACGACCTACGCCATGTCGCTCCTCGACGAGACCGACGAGGTGACCTTCTGGGACGGCGGCAACCCGCTCCATCCCGAGCCCCCCTTCCGCTACATCCTGACCTTCAACATCGCCGGCCTGACCAACGAGTACTACGGGGTCGCCCACTTCATCCGGGACGGCCAGCGGGTCGACGTTCCGACCTTCCAGGAGGAGGACTACGAGTTCGTCGAGTTCCCCGAACCGATCGGGCGAATGGAGGCTTTCGTCGCCGGCGGCGGGACCTCGACCATGCCCTGGACGTTCGAGGGCGAGCTCAGGACGCTCTGGAACAAGACCCTTCGCTGGCCGGGCCACTTTGCGGAGTGGAAGGCCTACATGCAGGCGGGCCTCCTGGAGACCGAGCCGATCGAGGTCGGTGGAGTGCGGGTCGTGCCACGCGACGTGCTCCACGCGCTTCTCGACCCGAAGCTGCGGGCCAAGCCGGGCGAGCCCGACCTCGTCATCGTCCGGGTCCTGGCGAAGGGCCGTCGGGACGGACATGCGGCGGAGGTCCTCGTCGAGCTCATCGACCGCTTCGACGAGGCAACGGGCTTCACGGCCATGGAGCGCACCACCGGCTGGGACGGCTCGATCAAGGCGATCATGAACGCCCGGGGAATCACGCCGCGGGGCGTCGTCCCCGCGGAAATCGCCGTCCCCGGACCGCTCTACGCCGAGGAGCTGAGGCGACGCGGGTTCAGCCTGACGGTGACCCGGACTCCAGCTGAGGGCTGAGCCCTGCGGCCCGGATTGGCCCGGTCAGCCCCAGCGGGCCCGTAGGCGAGGCAGGATCTCGCTACCGTACGTGCGCAGGAAGCGGACCTGGTCGTCACCGGGGCCGTGGAAGACGAGATGGGTGAAGCCGAGCTCGAGGTAGGGCCTGAGCTGCTCGACGTGCTCTTCCGGGTCGGCCGACACCAGCCAGCGCCGATGGGCCTGATCGACCACCGTGGCCGCCAGCCGCTCCATCTCGCGGGGGTCCTCGACGCCCATCTTGGCCTCGCCGGGGAGCGCCAGGGCCGACCAGATCCGGGTGTCCCCCAGGGCTCGATCGCGATCCTTGTCGAAGGAGACCTTCATCTCGATCGTCTTCTCGATCGAGTCGTAGGCGCGGCCTGCCTTCATTGCGCCGTCGCGCGACCGCCGGCAGGAGGGTCTCGGCGTAGAGGTCCATGCCCTTGCCGGACGTGCAGATGAAGCCGTCGCCAACTCGCCCGGCGAGCCGTGCGGCGGCGGGCCCCGAGGCCGCGATGTAGAGCCGGACCGGATCGTCGGGCCGGTCGTAGACCGTCGCGTTACGGGTCCGGTAGAACTCGCCCTCGAAGGTCACGAACTCGCTCGCCCAGAGCTGGCGGATCAGCTCGACCGCCTCCCTGAGGCGGGCGAAGCGCTCCTTCTGGTCGGGCCACTCGATGCCCAGGGGCGCCTCGTTCATCGACTCGCCCGTTCCGACGCCCAGGATCACCGGACGCCCGGGAACGAGGCAGCCGATCGTGGCCATCGCCTGGGCGACGATGGCGGGGTGATAGCGGAAGGTCGGGGTCACCACGCTCGTCCCGATGGCGACCCGCTCGGTCCGGGCGGCCAGGGCGCCGAGCCAGGCGAACACGAACGGCGCGTGCCCATCGGTGTGGCGCCACGGCTGGTAGTGGTCGCTGACGAGGACGCTGTCGAACCCACAGCGCTCGGCCTCCACCCCGAACTCGAGCAGCTCGCGCGGCCCGAACTGCTCCGCCGACGCCTTGTAGCCGAGAGTCAGCATGCGGTACCTCCGGGGCTTGCAGCGACGCCGGGACGCCGAAGCCCACGCTGCCCGATGATCCTAGCCTGCCGGACGGGATTCGGGGCGGGTGGTCGATGGGGGGTCCCGAGCGTAGTGGCCCCGCCTGGTGGGACCGGCTGAACGCGCCGAGCGGGAGGCGTACTCGGCAGCCTGCGGCCGGCCTTCTGGACGATACTGGTGACGCGACGGCCGGCCGCCCCGCAGGCGGGTGCCCGCGGCCGCCGCAGGCGAATCGAGGACCCCGTATGACCGAGACCATCGCCCCGCCGGCGATCCGCGTCGAGACCGACAGCATGGGTCCGATCGACGTGCCGGCCGACCACTACTGGGGCGCCCAGACTCAGCGCTCCCTGCTTCACTTCGACATCGGCGACGACCGGATGCCGGTCGGCATCATCAGGGCCTTCGGCGTCCTCAAGCGGGCCGCGGCGGAGGTCAACGCCGACCTCGGGCTACTTCCTCCGGAGAAGCGCGACCTCATCGTGCGTGTGGCCGACGAGGTCGTCGCGGGGGCGCTGGCCGGCGAGTTCCCGCTGCGGGTCTGGCAGACCGGGTCGGGAACCCAGTCGAACATGAACGTCAACGAGGTGATCGCGGCGCGCGCCAACGAGGTCGCGACCGGGGTCCGGGGCGGCAAGAAGCCGATCCACCCCAACGACCACGTGAACATGAGCCAGTCGTCGAACGACACCTTCCCGACCGCGCTCCATATCGCGGTGGCGACGGAGATCGAGACCCGCCTGATCCCGGCCGTTCGCGAGCTCCGCGACGCATTGGACGCCAAGCGGGCGGCCTTCGCCGGGATCGTGAAGATCGGCCGCACGCACCTCCAGGATGCGGTCCCGCTCACCCTCGGCCAGGAGTTCTCGGGCTACGTCGACCAGCTCGACCAGGGCCTCGGCAACATCGAGGCCACCCTGCCAGGCCTCCATCGCATCGCCCTCGGGGGGACGGCCGTCGGGACCGGGCTCAACGCCCATCCCGAGTTCGGCGAGCGGGTCGCCGCGCGGATCGCGAGCCTCACCGGCCTGCCGTTCGAGTCGGCGCCCAACAAGTTCGCCGGACTGGCCGGCCAGGAGGCGACGGTCTTCGCCTCGGGCGCCCTCCGGGCCCTCGCCACGAGCCTGATGAAGGTCGCCAACGACATCCGCTGGCTTGGCTCGGGGCCGCGGGCCGGTCTCGGCGAGCTCAAGCTGCCGGAGAACGAGCCGGGCTCCTCGATCATGCCGGGCAAGGTGAACCCGACCCAGAGCGAGCAGCTGACGATGGTCTGCGTCCAGGTCTTCGGCTACGACGTCGCCATCGGCTTCGCGGGCTCGCAGGGCAACTTCGAGCTCAACGTCTTCAAGCCGGTGATCGCCTTCGACCTGCTCCATGCCATCGATCTCCTGACCGACAGCTGCCGCTCCTTCACCGAGCACTGCGTGGTCGGCCTGGAGGCCAACGTCGAGCGGATCGATGAGCACGTCCGCAACTCCCTGATGCTGGTCACGGCGCTCTCGCCCCGGATCGGCTACGACCGGGCGGCCGAGATCGCCAAGAAGGCCCATCACGAGGGCACGACGCTCCGGGCGGCCGCCTTGGCGAGCGGCTACTTGACCGGCGAGGAGTTCGACGAGCTCGTACGGCCCGAGGCGATGACCCACCCGACCCTGGGCTAAGCGGGGCGCGAGCGCGGCCGAGCGGGCGTGGGCCGCCCTGCGCACGCGGCCCTGGACGGTGGCGTCCGAGCGGCTCACACTCATGCGATGGAGCACGACGAGACGGAGCTGACGCCGGCGCTTCGCGACGCTCGCGAGCGCAGGATCGAGATGCGCGACGCCCTCATCGGCCTCGAGGCGGCACTCTCGGCCCCGGCGCCCGGCCGGGAGAGCGCCTGGCGCGCGACCGTCGCCGACGAGCTGGCCGAGCTGGCGAACGCCGTCGACGAGCACGTTCGGAGCACCGAGGGCGAGCACGGCCTCTACGCTGAGATCCTGGAGCTCGCCTCGAACCTGTCGGGCAAGGTCCGTCACCTCCGCGACGAGCATCCCAAGATCCAGGCGACGATTGCAGCCGAGCTCGAGATGATGACGCGGGCCCCGGAGCGTCCGGTCGACGAGGTGCGCGATCAGATGCAGCGCCTGATGGGCACGATCGTTCGTCACCGCCAACACGGGGCCGACCTCGTCTGGGAGGCCTACTCGATCGACATCGGCGGCATGGGCTGACCCGTCGTGCTCCCGGACCCGGGGGCGGGGCGGCCGGCTGCGCTCCGGGGCGGCCGGCCGGGCTCGGGCGGAGGGTCTCAGCGGCTGGGCTGAGGCGGGACCCGACCCCAGGCCTGGATCAGCGTCACCGTCGTGCCCCAGCGGGTCGGGTCGGCAAGCTCGGCGTCCGCCGCGGACCTCAGCAGGCCGAGCTCGCCGGCGCCGACGCGGGCGCCGATTCGAGCGGAGAGCGAGCTCGCGAGCTGGATCGGCCAGCGCAGGTACGGATCGCCGGTCGGCAGGACCAGGACGTGGGCATCCATTGCGGCCACGATCCGGTGGCCCCGCAGGATCTCGGGCAGCGAGCGGCCTGCGTCCAGGTCGCCGCCGCCCGCCCGAATCGCCTCGGCCGCCAGGGAGATGAGCCGCTCGGTCGCCGGAGCGGGCGGGTTGAAGTGCCATGAACCGGTGTCCGCGTCCTCGAGGACAAGCCAACCACCGGGCCGCAGCAGACGCCGGCAGGCCGCGATCCTCGCCTCGACATGGCCCAGGAGCCCGAGCTGGAAGCGGAGGTGCACGAGGTCGAACGAGCTTCGCTCGAGGCGACTGCTGAGCAGGGTGTCATCGACCAGCGTGACCCGGCCGAGCCGTTCGCGGGCGATGAGCGCGGTCGCCGCTTCGCGCGCCGCCGGATCGGGCTCGCTGCCGACCACCGAGCCGTGACGACCCACCCAGTCGGCCAGGATTCGCAACCAGCCAAGGGGGCCGCAACCGACGTCCAGAGCGCGTGCCCCGGCGCCATCCGGGAGTCGGGCCAGCAGTGAGCGGCCGGCTGGCTCCCACGCCCGCGCTGCGATGGCCAGGCGCTCGACTTCGGGGGAGGGCGGGGCGGTCCTCAACGCCGGGGGGCGGGTCGACCGCTCTCAGTCCGCACCGCTCATACGTACATCGGCCGTGCCGCGCGCGTCAAGCCGGACCGCCGGCATCAGGCCAGCCGGAGCTCCTGGAGCGGCACGTCCCAGTGGGCGTCGAGGAGCTCGAAGCGGCGCCGCTCCTCGGCCTTGAAGCGTTCCCGGTCGGGGTAGAGTCGCTCGGCGATCGCCGCGTCGGAGTGCTCCTCCATGGCCCCCCAGTCGCGATACGTGATGGTGACCATGATGTCCCAGTCGGCCCGCCCATCGCCGTGGAAGCGCGGCTCATAGACCCGGACGTCGAGCATCCGACCGGTTTCCATCTGCGCTCGCAGGATCGGCAGGTGGTTGCGCTCGAAGAGCTCGAGCCACTCGGCGTGGTGGCCCCAGCGCACTCGGTAGAAGTAGGCGGCGGTCACGGGCTGGGCGGACATCGGTTCCTCCGAGGCGGCGTGCTCGTGGTCAGGGCACGCAGGCTACCGCAGCGTAGCCCACCGTCCGCCGCGCGTCGCCCTCGGGAACGTCAGCTGATGTCGCGGCGGCCAACAGTCGCACTTCCCGGCCGCCCATGGCTTGCCAGGCGGCCAGGGCAAAGGTGACGGGCTCCAGCCCACAGAGCCCGCAGACGAGGCCCGGCAGGCCGGCCACCCGCAGGGTCCGCTCCTCCGTGACCAGCCGCTCGGGGTCGAGGCCCAAGATCGACCCCAGGAGACGGTCGGTGACCAGCTCTGCCGTGCGAGCCGGCGGGTAGTGGGCGAAATCCGAGCTCGCCACGAGGGCGACGCGAGCGAGCGGGGCGGCGTCCGCCAGCCACCGTCCCAGGCGGGATCCGGCCACGGCGCAGCGGTCGGCGCCCGGCGAAACCAGTAGCGGGACGATCCGCACGCCTGGCAGGAGCCGAGCGAGGAAGGGCGTTTGGACTTCGATGGAGTGCTCGCCGAGGTGGGCGTCGAGCTCGGAACGGAAGGGCTCGCCGAGGCCCGCGATCGCCTCGGCGAGCTCGCCGTCGATCTCGATGGGTCCGAGCGGCGTGGCCCACGCGCCGCCGGTCCAGACGCCGATGCCATCGAGCCAGCCCGCGAAATGGTTGGTGCCTGCCACGATCACCGTCGTCGGCGGATCGGCGGCCAGGAAGCGCCAGCCGGCAGCAGCGACGGCTCCCGAGAACTGCAGGCCGGCGTGGGGGACGAGGACACCGACGGGAGCGAGGGCGCGATCCGGGCGATCCGAGCGCTCCGGGTGCTCTGGGTGACCCGGGCTCGCGAGTCGGTCGACAAGTGCCGCCAGGGCGACCGGATCCGCCGGGTAGAAGCTCCCGGCATGTGCCGCTCGGCGCTCTCGAGCTTGACGCTCCCGAAGGTCGCTCATGGGTGGGACCGGGCTACTCCGTGGCGGTCTCCCAGACGCCCGCGAGCGGTGTCCCGCAGTGGGGGCAGGCGCCATCGCGGAGGGCGTTCTCGATGAGGCGGAACCCGCGCCGCCTGAGGAGCGCCCGCCCGCATCGCGCGCAGTCGGTGTCCTCCGCTTCGGACGGCAGGTTTCCCCGGTAGACGTACTTGAGTCCGGCCGCCTGGCCGATCGCGGCCGCCAGCTCCAGGGTCGAGATCGGTGTCGGCGGGACGTCGCCCATGCGATAGGCCGGGAAGAACCGCGACAGGTGCCAGGGCGTGTCCGCCCCGAGCCGGTCGTGGATCCAGCGGGCCATCGCCGTCAGCTCGGCGCGGTCGTCGTTGAGACCCGGGATCAGCAGCGTCGTCACCTCGAGCCAGATGCCGAGCTCCCGCATGGTGACGAGCGTCTCCTTGACTGGCTCGAGTCGGGCTCCGCAGTACTTGCGGTAGAAGGCGTCGTTGAAGGACTTGAGATCAACGTTGGCGGCGTCGAGGACGGGACTGAGCAGGTCGAGGGCCTCACGCGTCTCGTAGCCGTTCGTCACGAAGACGTTGCGCAGCCCCACGGCGCGGGCGAGCCGCGCGGTGTCGAAGGCGTACTCGACGAAGACGGTCGGCTCGACGTACGTGTAGGCGATGCTCCGGGCGCCGGCGACCTGAGCCCGCCGGACCACGGCCTCCGGGGGTAGCGTCTCGCTCGGGATCTCGAGGCCCTCCCGCGGCGCCTGGGCGATCTCCCAGTTCTGACAGAAGCGACATCGGAAGCAGCAGCCGCGGGTCGCGATCGAGAACGAGCTGCTACCCGGCAGGAAGTGAAAGAGCGGCTTCTTCTCGACCGGATCGACGTGGGCGGCGACGACCTCGCCGTGGACCAGCGTCACCAGGCGGCCGCCGCGGTTCTCGCGCACGCCGCAGATCCCGCGCCGCCCTGGCCGGATGACGCAGCGATGGGCGCAGGCCCGGCAACGGACGCTCTGCCCCGGCTCCGGGGCGAAGGGATCCTCGACCGGCTCCCAGAGTAGGGCCGGCGCGACGCCACGCTCTGGCCGGGGAGCCCGGTCGCGATGATCCGACTCGCCGCCCCCGCCACTTCCACGCACGTGGAAGGCGTGTCGCGAGTGGTCGCGCGGGGCGGTCGTATAGGCCTCGCTCAGCTGGGCGCGGGGTTCGGTGAGGTCCACGGGAATCAGCTCGGCCACGATGCTCTCAGAATGGCGCTTCGGCGGGGCCGGCCCCAGAGTCGTTCGGCCCGTGTCGGTCGGGGCGGGCGTCACCCTCTGCCGATCAGCTGCCCCGGCTGAGTCCCTCGACGAGGGCCGCCTTCACCGCCGGCCACTCCTCGGCGATAACGCTGTAGTAGGCCGAGTGCCGGAGCCGCCCGCTCCAGGTCAGCATGTGGTTGCGGAAGATGCCCTCTTCGCGAGCACCGATGCGGAGCAAAGCCGCCCTCGATTTCTCGTTGAGGGAGTCGGTCTTGAACTCGACGCGGACGCAGCCCAGGCGCTCGAAGGCATGCTCGAGCATGAGGAGCTTCGCCTCGCTGTTGAGGCGGGTGCGCTGCCAGGGCGGGGCGAGCCAGGTCCAGCCGATCTCGGCCCGCCGGTCCGGTCGGTCGATGTTGCCGAAGCGGGTGCTGCCGACCACTCGCCCGGAAGCGAGTTCGATCGTGGCGAAGGGCAACCCGGTCCCGGCCGCCTGCATCGCGAGGGCCGCCTCCACGTAGGCCCGCATGTCGCCTGCCGTTCGGACTGGCCAGGGGATCCAGCGCCACAGCTCGGGATCGAGCCCCACGGCCACGAGTGGCTCGACGTGGGCGAGGGTCAACGGCTCCAGCCGGACGAAGCGCCCCTCCAGGATGACCGGCTCGAATGCACCGGCTGGCAGGATGGGGTCGGCGACGTGACCGTCGACCGGCGCCGACGGCGGGGTCGGCGGCCTGGTCCTTCGGCGGGCGGCGGTCATCGGTTCATGGTATGGCGTCCGCCCGGGGCTGGCATCATGGGACGTGTCGACGCGTCCCGTTGACCCCGCCGGGAGGCTCCATGCGTTACGGGATCTACGCCCCGAACTTCGGCGAGTACGGCGACGCGGCCACGCTGGCCACCCTCGCCCGTGAGTCGGAGGAGGCCGGTTGGGACGGCTTCTTCATCTGGGACACCGTTGTCTTCGATCCCGCCTGGGCGGTCCCGATCGTCGACCCCTGGATCGCCCTGACAGCCATCGCCACCGCTACGGAACGGCTCGTGTTCGGACCCCTGGTCACGCCACCGGCCCGCCAGCGCCCCTGGATCGTGGCCCGCCAGGCGGCCTCGCTCGACGTGCTGTCGAACGGCCGGTTCGTTCTCGGTGTCGGGCTCGGCGAGCCACCCACCGACTTCAGCCAGTTCGGCGAGGACGCCGACCGCCGAGTCAGGGCGGCGAAGTTGGACGAGGCGCTGGCGATCATCGACGGGCTCTGGTCGGGCGAGCCGTTCGGCTTCATGGGCACGCATTTCCAAGTCCACGAGACGACCTTCGTGCCTCGGCCGGTCCAGCGCCCGCGGATTCCGATCTGGGTGGCCGGCGGATGGCCGCGCCAGGCGCCCTTCCGGCGCGCCGCGCGCTGGGACGGCGTCTTCCCGCTCCGCGCCGGATCGGTGGGGCCCGAGGATTGGATGCTCAGCCCCGACGAGATCCGGGAGATGGGCGCCCTGATCGCCGGCCTGCGGCAGAGCGATCGGCCCTTCGAGGTGGTCGTCGGGGGCGAGACCTCCGGCGGTGACGCCTCCGGATCCGGCGATCCGGCTGCCTATGCCGCGGCGGGCGCCACCTGGTGGCTCGAGGCGATCCACGGCATGCGGGGCGCGCTCGACGACATGCGCGCGAGGATCCGCCGGGGCCCGCCCAGGTGATCGTCATCGACCGACGGTAGCTCCCCAACCGGCCATGACAGACGGCGCCGCAGGGCTATTGCCTTCGACGGCTCCTTTCGGGTAGAGTCGATTGCACCCGCAGAGCGGGCATCAGAGATTGCACGGCGCACACGACGCTCCTCTCACGGCTTCCGCGAGACCAGGTCGCGGAAGCCGGCACGAGAAGGAGTGTTCTTCGTTGTATACGGACAAGACCCTGACCTGTGCCGACTGCGGCCAGGAGTTCGTCTTCACGGCGAGCGAGCAGGAGTTCTACGCCAGCCGCCAGTTCACCGAGCCGCGTCGCTGCACGTCGTGCCGCGCGAGCCGCAAGGCGGCCCGTGGCGACTGCGGCGGCTACGGCGCCAGCTCGGGCGGCTACGGCGCGCCGGCGGTGGCTACAGCGGTGGCTCGCGCGGCCCGCGCGAGATGTTCACCGCCACCTGCTCCAGCTGCGGCCGCGAGGCCCAGGTGCCGTTCCGGCCGACGAGCGGCAAGCCGGTCTACTGCAACGACTGCTTCGCCAGCCGGCGCGCCACGGCGTACTAAGGCCTGGCGGCTGGGCTCGGACCCGCGGTGAGGATGCCGCGATCCGGGCGCCGGCGGCCCACCAAGGACGCGAACTGATCAGGCCCCGGGCACAGCTCCCGGGGCCTGATCAGTTGTCATTCAAATCCCATCTTCCCATTCGCGATCCGTTCCGGTAGCATCCCCGCCGACAACGCCCGGAACGCCGGGGCCAGACCTGCACGGCAACACGATCGCTCCTCTCACGGCTTCCGCGAGAACGAGTCGCGGACGCCGCGCACGAGAGGAGTGATCTCCTTGTATACGGACCGAACTCTGACCTGCGCGGACTGCGGGCAGGAGTTCACCTTCACCGCGGGCGAGCAGGAGTTCTTCGCCAGCCGTGGCTTCACCGAGCCGCGTCGCTGCAGCTCCTGCCGATCCAGCCGCAAGGCCGCCCGTGGCGACTCGGGCGGCTACAGCGCCGCGGGAGGCGGCTACGGGGACGGCGGGGGTGGCTACGGCTCACGCGGCGGTGGCTCCAACGGTGGCTCGCGCGGCCCGCGCGAGATGTTCACCGCCACCTGCTCGTCCTGCGGCCGCGAAGCCCAGGTGCCGTTCCGGCCGACGAGCGGCAAGCCGGTCTACTGCAACGACTGCTTCGCCAGCCGCCGGTCGACTTCGTACTGATTCGCCGCGGTCGGCCGCGCTGCGCGGCGCCACCTGAGCGCACGCGGCCTCCTCATCTGCGAGCGCTCAGGTGCTGAGCCCGAGCTTATGCAGCAGTGCCGCGCCGGCGCGCCACTCTTCGGGAGCAGTCGCCTGCAGCCGGAGCGCCTCGCGGCGGCTCCACTGGTTCACCTCGGGCCGGGTCTCGCGGAGGGCCTCGGATGCCCCGAGACGTGCGCGGAGGTCGCCGATCGCGGTCGCGTAGAGCGCCAACGGAGTCACCTGACCGACGGAGCTCTCCACGCCGGCCTGGAAGTCGATCGGGATCTTGACCCGCGCGAAGAACGCCCCGACCTCGAGTGCTCGGAGATCGGATTCCTGGCTATGGCCACCGGCGCGGAAGATGGGCGCGGGTGTCGCGAAGACCGCGACCGTAGTGTTCGCGTTTACCGCCTCGGCATGTAGGGCGCCCCCGAAACCGAGGAAGACGTTGGAGACCCCGAGCCGATCGACGATTCGGATCTGGCCCCAGGAGAAGGCGCGCTCGAGCGGCAGGTGTGTCGCCCGATCGAGTTGCTCCAGCCGACCGTGGCCGTCGGTGAACGTCCAGTACGAGATCGTCTCGGGATCGAAATGAACGAGCGTCGGTTTCGCGCGGAGGGCGACCAGGAGGTTCGCCCCGCCCGGGCCGTCGGGCCGGTCGCCGTGCACGAGCTCGAAACCCAGGTGGGCGATGAGGTCGGCGGCCTCGTGCGGGGTGATCAGGCGGTCGGCGAGCGCGGAGCTCAGGTCGCGGGGGGAAGTCAAGGGTGCGCCTCCGCCCCCAAGTATCGCGCAGCTGGCCGTGGCCGGCGATGAAAGGCGGCTCCGCGCCCTCGATCAGGAAGGGCGGCGCTCGGTTGCGTCCAGCAGGCGTGCCCGGAGGCGCTCGTCGGTCGCCGCGTCGATGGCAGTCCAGGCCATTGCGATCGCGCCATCGACGACCGCCTGATCCGCGGCATCTGTGACACAGGCGGCGGTAAATCCCGGCTGGTGGTTGACGGCGGGGTAGGAGTCGATCGACAGCGCGGGATGGATTGCGGGGATCACCAGTGAGACGTTGCCCATGTCGGTCGAGACCGGCGAGGGCGCGGGTCCGTCGCCGTCGGGCCAGAGCCGCCGCCCCAGGGTCCGGGCATTGGCCGCATAGGCGGCCAGCAGGTCCGGATCGGGGCGCATCTCGGCGTAGGGCGGGCCGATGTCCCGGATCGCCACCTGGCAGCCGGTCGCCACGGCCCCCGCCTCGAAGCAGCGAAGGACGCGAGCTTTCACGTCGTTGAGCTCCGCGAGGGTCGTGCTGCGGACCATGTACTCTGCCGCGGTGTCGGCCGGGATGATATTCATGGCCGCGCCGCCCCGCGTGACGATCCCGTGGACTCGGGCGGCGGCGGGGAGCTGCTGGCGCAGCAGCGCGATCGCCGTCTGGGCGACGACGAGGGCATCCCCGGCGTTCAGCCCGCGCTCGGGGTAGGCCGCCGCGTGGGCCTCGCGGCCCAGGTACCGGACTTCGAAATGCGAGGCAGCGATGATCGGCGACTCCGCGGCCTCGAAGGGGAACGGGTGGACCATCATCGCCGCGTGGACCCCCGCGAAGGCCCCCCGCTCGAGAAGGAGGATCTTCCCGCCACCGCCCTCCTCGGACGGCGTCCCGATGACGTCGATCTCGAGGCCGACCTCGGGTGCGACCGCGGCGAGCCCCAGGCCGGCGCCCACCGCGGCGGCCGCGATGATGTTGTGGCCGCAGGCGTGGCCGACCTCCGGCAAGGCGTCGTATTCGGCGCAGACTGCCACCCTCAGCGGACCCGGTCCGGAGCGGGCAGCGAAGGCCGTCGGCAGATCGCCGACTCCCTGCTCGACCGCGAAGCCCGCTCCTTCGAGCGTCCCGGCCAGGAGCCGGCTCGCCTCGATCTCCTCGAAGCCGAGCTCAGGATGGGCGTGGATCCGATGGCTGATCTCGATGAGCGCGGGGCGCGCCTCCTCGATGCGAGCACGGGCGATCGTCTTGGGATCCACGCATGGTCTCCTGATGGTGGTTCCGGGCCGTCTCCATGATGCTCCCGGAGCGGGCGGAATGGGGGCCCAAGCTAGACTGGCCGGACGGCTCGGGAAACGCGAGCCGGCGCCGCGAGGTGGACCCGGATGAGCCAGGCACGAGGAGCCCAGGCGGCCTCGAGTGGGGTCGGGACCGGTCCGGAGCACGATGTGGGGGTGCGGCCGACCCTGCGGGTCCGCGGCCCGGCGATCGACGAGGTGATCGACCGGCTGGTCGGCGAGGAGCCGCTTGAGATCCGGGCCGCCGGGCCGGGCCAGCCGCCGACGGCCGTGGCGGTCACGATGCGCACCCCCGGCGCGGACGAGGAGCTTGCCGCGGGCTTCCTCCTCAGCGAGGGCCTGATCGAGCGTGCTGCGATCGGCGGCTTCGAGTACGGCGACCCGGGTACGCTCGCCCGGCCCGAGAACGAGCTGACCGTCCGGCTCCGCTCGGCCTTCGACCCCTCGGCCGTGGCGGAGCGGCACTTCGTGGCGACCGCGAGCTGCGGCATCTGCGGCAAGGCCTCGATCGACGAGGTGGTGCTGCGCTGTGAGCCGCTGCCGCCCGGACCGACGGTGGGACGGGCGGCCCTCGTAGGAATGCCAGGCATGCTGCGGGCGGCCCAGCCGGTGTTCGAGGTGACGGGCGGACTCCACGGGGCCGGGCTCTTCGAGCCGGGTGGGCGGCTCCTGGCGGTCCGCGAGGACGTCGGCCGCCATAACGCCCTGGACAAGCTGATCGGCGCGGCGCTCCTGGCGGGCGAGCTGCCGCTGCACGAGCGGATCGTGCTCGTCTCGGGTCGCCTCAGCTTCGAGCTGGTCCAGAAGGCAGCCGTGGCCGGTGTTCCCATCCTGGCTGCGGTCTCGGCGCCGAGCGACCTCGCGGTGGAAACCGCGGGGCGGCTGGGGATGACGCTCGTTGGCTTCCTGCGAGGCGACGGCTTCAACGTCTACACCCGTCCGGATCGCATCGACCTGGCTGGCTGAGCCGCCCGCGGCGGTCCGGGTGCCGAGCGGCGGACCTCCACTGCGATCGTCTGGCTAGACTCGCTTTGCACGCCGTGCACACAACAGCACCGGCCCGGGTTCAGGAGGGCCCAAGGCGTCGGTTCCTGAGCAGCCCGTGCAAGACCCGCCACGGACACGGTGGCTCGGTCCATCTTCTTGCATGGGGTGCAAACCCGGGAGCGCTGGCCGGCCTGGCGCCGCCGTTGTTTGCACCAGGTGCAAACGAGGGCCGGCCCCTTGCACGGGGCGACATGACAGCGTTCTCCTTCGTCCCGGAGGTCCCTCGGTGCGCTCAAACCGCGTCCGCGGCGGATCTGCGGAGCGTCCCGGCTACCCTGGCTGGGCCTCGGCCGTCGTCTCGGGCGGACGCTCCTGGACGAAGGAGAAGCCGAAGCGGCCTTTGATGCAGAGGTGGCCGCCGGTGATGAACGACTCCTGGGGCGAGGTGACCTTGACGATCCGGTCGTCCTGGACGTGCACGGTCACCGCGCAGCCGACGCCGCAGTACGGGCAGATCGTGTCGGTCCGGGCCTGGGAGGCGTCGTTCCAGGTACCTGCGGCCCGCATCTCGTGCTCGCTTCGGAACATCAGGGCGCCCGTCGGGCAGACCCCGATGCAGTTGCCGCAATAGACGCACGCCGACGAGGGGAGCGGGACGCCCGCCTCGGTCGAGATGTGGGCGTCGAAGCCGCGCCCGGCCACCGCGATGGCGAACGTGTTCTGGGCATCGACCCCGCACGCCTCTACGCACTTGTAGCAGAGGATGCACTTGGCGTAGTCGCGGACGTACAGCTCGTTGTCGACCTTGACTGGCTGGGCGACCGTCTCGGCCGTCTCTCCGCCGACGGGGCCATGGCGACCGGCCTCGCGCCGGTCGCGCTCAGCGGGGGCCATGGCCGGGCCCGGTGGGCCGAAGCGTCCCGGATCGGCGCCGTAGCGGCCCAGATAGCCGGCGACCTCGGGCGCGGTCGAGAGGTCGACCGAGGACCCCAGCAGTTCGAGGACGAGGCGCCGGCTCAGGCGGACGCGCTCGGAGTCGGTGGAAACGGCCATCCCGGGCTCCACCGGTCGCGAGCAGGCCGGCACGAGCGCGCGAGCGCCGGCGACCTCGACGACACAGATGCGACAGGCATTCACCGGGGTGAGCGTCTCGAGGAAGCAGAGCGTCGGCACGTCGAGGCCAGCCGCCCGACACGCGTCGAGGATCGTCGACCCTGCGGGCACCGCGACCGGCTGTCCGTCGAGCATGAGCTCCACCAAGGGCCGGACGGGTTGCCCGGGCGCCTCGGGCGGCCGGCTCGGTCGCGCCGGCGGCTCGAGGATGATCGGGTCGAGCGTCATCGCGGCGTCCCCGAGGGGGAGGCGGGCCTATCCGAAGCTGCGCCCCGACCCGGGACAACGTCGAATTGTTCGAACGCGGAGGCGATGGCGATCGAGGCGAGCTGGCCAAGCCCGCAGATCGAGGCGTCGCGCATCGCCTGGGCGAGGTCCCGGAAGAGCGCCAGCTCGGCCTCGAGCGAGCCGTTCGGGCGCCCAGCCAGGACGCGAGCCACGAGCTCCTCCTGGCGGACGGTGCCGACCCGACAGGGCACGCACTGGCCGCACGATTCGTCACGGAAGAACGCCGCGATGCGCCGAAGTGCCTCGCCGAGGTCCGCGTTGCGGCCGTAGACCATCACGACGCCGGACCCGAGCGACACCCCGGCCTCCCGTGTTGCCTCGAAGGTGAGCGGCAGGTCGAGGCTCTCGGGGCCCACGAACGTGCCCGCAGCTCCGCCGATGAGGACGGCCTGGATCGACACCTCCAGCGGGCCCGGACCGCTCGCGTCGTTGGTGCCCGCGGTTGCAGGGACGTGGGCCGGGTCCTCGTCCCGTACCCCGCCGGCGAGCTCGAGGAGCTCCCGAAGGGTCGTCCCGAAGGGGACCTCGTAGAGGCCCGGGCGGGCGACGTCGCCCGAGAGGCAGAAGAGCTTGGGGCCGCTCGAGCCGGCGGTTCCGATGCGGCTGAAGGCGGCGGAACCATCGGCCACGATCGGAAGGACGTTGACCAGCGTCTCGATGTTGTTGACCACGGTCGGCTTGCCGAAGAGGCCGACGTCGACCGGAAACGGCGGCTTGTTGCGGGGCTCGCCGCGCCGCCCCTCGATCGACTCGAAGAGGGCCGTCTCCTCGCCGCAGACGTAGGCCCCGGCTCCGCGCCGGAGCTCGATGTCGAAGGCGAAGCCGGAGCCCAGGATGTCCGGCCCGAGGTAGCCGGCCTCCCGGGCCTGGGTCAGGGCGTTCGCCAGACGCTCGGCGCAAGGCGGGTATTCGGCGCGCAGGTAGAGGTAGCCGCGCTGGGAGCCGGTGGCGAAGCCCGCGATCGTCATGGCCTCTACCACCGCGAACGGGTCGTCCTCCATGAGGGCGCGGTCCTTGAACGCGCCGGGCTCGGACTCGTCGGCGTTGCAGACCGTGTAGTGGGGACGGGCAGGGGCAGCGGCCACCGCGGCCCACTTGCGGCCGGTCGGGAAGGCAGCCCCGCCGCGGCCGAGCAGGCCCGCCGCAGTGACCTCCTCGACGACCGCCTCGGGGCCGAGCTCGAGGGCCCGCCGGAGGCCGCGATAGCCTCCCCGAGCCAGGTAGTCCGCGAGGCTTCGCGGGTCGGCAAGGCCGATCCGGCCCAGTAGGAGCAGGTCCCCCGAGCCCGCTTGCGGAATCGAGCGCCGGAGTTCGGCCAGGCGCTCTGGCGTCGGAGCCGTCGCCACGCCCACGGGAGCGAGCTGCTGCCCGGCGGCTGCCGCGTCGAGGGCGCCGATGACCAGCGCGGCATCGACCGGCGCCGCGGTTACCATCTCGGGCTCCTCACCGGCAACCGTGTACAGGGCGGCGGGGGCCCGCTCGCACCGACCCAGGCACGGGCTCCGCCGCCAGGCCACCGTCCCATTGCGGGCCGGAGCGTTCTCGGGCCCGAGGGTTCGCTCGAGGTCCGCGCAGATCGCCTCCGATCCCGCCAGGCGGCAGGCGAGATCCTCGCAGACGTGGGCCACCACTGGTGGTCGCTCCTCGAGCGACAGGAGGGCGTAGAACGTCGCCACGCCATACGCCTCGGCGGGTGGAACGGTCAGCCGGCGGCAGATGTAGCCGAGCGCTGGCTGGCTGATCCAGCCGGCCCGGCCCTGCACGGCGAGCAACGCGGGGAGGAGCAGGTCGCGGCGCGCTCGGGCCCCGTGGCCCCCGCGAGCGGCTCGCCCGTCGGCGCTCGCGTCGCGGGGAGCCCCGAACCAGCGCGATCTCGCCGGCCCGATCTCCGGATCGAGCACGGCGTCCACCGCGGCACGTTCCGCCGGGGACGCGAGCGGCGCGATGACGTGGAGGTCCATCCACGACGAGTGTAGCCACCCCGGGCCAGCGTCCGATGCTGGATCGGCGCCACGGCGGGCCGTTCCGTTGACCCGCGCCGCTAGGCTGGTTCCACCAGCGCCGAAGGAGGGTCAACGTGATCAACCCGCTCCCGTCGATGGAGCTGTTCCACCTGCATGGCGGCAAGAAGGTCCGCATGGAGCGCCGTGAGCACCACTCGCCGACCGACCACGACGTGGAGCGCGCGCTTGCCCACGGAGCGCAGCTCTACCGCTGCGCGACCTGCGAGGACGAGGTCGTGGTCGCCCCCGGCCAGGGCGAGCCGGGCGGTCCCTCCAGAGACGCCCATCCCTGAGGCATCGGACCAGGCGCCAGTCCGGGCGTGGAGCCGCCGGCGCAGGTCGCGTCCGCGCCTACCCGTCGCGTCCGCGCATCAGCGAGACGCGGAACGGCCGAAGCTCGCCTCGCGCGAATCCGCCGGCATGACCGGGTCCTCCTCCATGAGCCGGCGGGCGCTCGCCTCGTCGGGGGCCTCGAAGATGGCGATGCCGGTGTTCACCTGGCCGAGCGTCGGGCCGACGAGGACCAGGACTCCCTCAGCCAGGAGGCGTTCGAAGCGCTCGAAGTGAACGCCCCAGACCTCGATCTCCTCGTCGGTCATGGTGTCCGCGAAGTTCTCGCGGGGCGGGTGAATGAAGTAGATCCACTCGGCCATCGCCGCCTCCGGTCAACCTGCCCCGCCACTCGCCGCGGCGGTGAGCTTCTCGATCCGGATCGCCGTCGCCTTGAACTCGGCCGTGCCGGACTTGGGGTCCGTCGCGTCGATCGTCAGCAGGTTGGTCGCCACGTCGTCCTGGAAATGGAGGGTCATGAAGGTCAGGCCCGGACGGAGCGATTTATCGATCCGGACCGGAGCCACGAGCTCGCCCCGTCGCGACACGACGCGGACCTTCTCGCCCTCGGCGAGGCCATGGCGGGCCGCGTCCTCCGGCGAGATGTCGAGTGATTCGCCGCGCCGCAACGGGGACCGATAGCCGGCCGTCTGGACGCCGGTGTTGTAGGAGTCGAGGCGGCGGCCGGTCGTCAGGCGGATCGGGAAGTCGTCATCGAGCCGGTCGACCGGCGGCTTGTGGTCGACCGGCACGAAGGGCACCCGCCGGCCGGGTAGCGGGTCCTCCCAGAGCCGCGAATGGAGGAACAGCTCGCCCGGGTGGTCCTCGTCGTAGCAGGGCCACTGGATGCCGCCGAGGGCATCCAGGCG
The DNA here is from genome assembly GCA_963712585.1 of uncultured Chloroflexia bacterium. GTDB lineage: Bacteria > Chloroflexota > Limnocylindria > Limnocylindrales > CSP1-4 > CAVQIH01. The sequence goes on along the minus strand of CAVQIH010000012.1, from coordinate 74,837 downwards.
GGCGTAGCTCATCCCTGCGTGCATCGGGCTCAGGGAGCGCAGCTCGTCCCAGACGCGTTCCGGATCGGGGGCACCCCAGTCGGCCCCGAGGCGGCGGGCCAGCTCGAAGAGGATCGCCAGGTCGTCGCGAGCCTCGCCGGGGGCGTCCAGCGCGCGCCGGACGCGCTGGACGCGACGTTCGCTGTTGGTGACCGTGCCCTCCGATTCGGCCCAGGACGCGGAGGCTGGTAGGACGACGTCGGCGAGCTCGGGCGGTGGCGGTCAGGAAGATGTCCTGCACGACGAGGAAGTCGAGACCCTCGAGCGCGTGCCGGGCCTTGGCCTGGTCGGCCTCGGATTGAAGCGGGTTCTCGCCGATCACGTAGAGGGTGGTGAGCTCGCGCCGTTCCATCGCCTCGAACATCGCCGAGAGGTGCCAGCCCCGCTTGGGCGGGATGGTCACTCCCCAGGCCGCCTCGAACTTCGCCCGCAGCTCCTCGTTCTCGACGTGCTGGAAGCCCGGCAGCCGATCGGGGATGGCGCCCATGTCACCGCCGCCCTGGACGTTGTTCTGGCCGCGGAGCGGGTTGAGGCCGCTCCCGTAGCGGCCGACGTGGCCGGTGAGGAGGGCCAGGTCGATGAGGGCCAGGACGTTGTCGACCGCGTTGTGATGCTCGGTGATGCCGAGCGTCCAGCAGATCATCGCCCGGGGGGCCGTGGCGTAGGCGTGGGCGAGCTCGCGGATCAGGTCGGCCGGGACGCCCGTCTCCCGCTCGGCGTGGGCGAGGGTGTAGGGCTCGACCTTGGCCCGGTAGGCTTCGAAGCCTGTCGTGGCGTGCTCGATGAAGCCGCGATGCTCCAGGCCGGCAGCGATGATCTCGCGACCGATCGCGTTGGCGAGCGCAATGTCCGCTCCCACGTCGAGCCCGAGCCAGCCGTCCGCCCAGGCCGCCGAGCTCGTCCGGCGCGGATCGACCGCGTAGAGGCGCGCCCCGTTGTGGATCCCCTTGAGGAGGTGATGGAAGAAGATCGGATGCGTCTCGCGGGCATTCGAGCCCCAGAGGACGACGAGATCCGTCTCCTCCACCTCACGGAAGGAGCTGGTGCCGCCCCCGGCTCCGAAGACTGTCGCCAGACCGGCGACGCTGGGAGCGTGTCAGGTTCGGTTGCAGCTATCGACGTTGTTGCTGCCGATGACGGCCCGAGCGAACTTCTGGGCCGCGAAGTTCATTTCGTTGGTCGCCTTCGAGCAGCTGAACAGCCCGAAGCTCCGCGTCCCGCCCCGCTCGCTGGCGACGCGCAAACCGGCGGCCGTCCGGTCGAGCGCCTCTTCCCAGGTCGCCTGCCGGAACGGCGCGCTGCGGGCATCGCGCACGAGCGGGTGGGTGAGCCGGACGTAGCCCTTCGGCATCGGGTGCCTCCTCCCACGGCGGTTGCCGGGAGTGTAACGCGGTCCGGATGCGGACAGGCTGGGACCCCCGGATCGCGCCGGCGGTCGAGGCTCGCATGGTTAAGCGACGGCCTTGAGGACGCGACAAGCGCGCAGGGTGACCCAGCGACTCGGGCGGCCCGGCTGGTCGATGTCGACGATCATCTTGCCCGCGTAGGCGTAGCGGTTCTCCCAGCGGCCGGCGCGGTCCTGCTGGCCGAGCAGCCACGCCACGGCTGGGCCGAGGCGACCATCGTGGGCCGCGCCGGCCTCGCAGAGGGCCTCGAGCACCTGGAGGACGTCGCCGACGTAGCCTGAGGGGAAGCCGAGCCTGAACCACGAGCTGCTCGGCTTGGTGTTCCCGTAGCCCATTGGGTAGTCCGCGGTGGCAGGGTCGCGGCTGAGGAGGAAGTCGACCCCGGCGTCGAGGGCCCGCTGGACGCGCGGGCCGCGCCGTTCGGGCGGGATGCGGGCCAGGCCGAGGACTGCCTTGGTGGCCCCCCAGCCGCACGGGAGCCCCTCGTTCGCGCCGCAGCGGAAGCCCGGTCCGGGGGTGATGGCGTTGAAGCGGATCTCACCCTCGCCGGTGATGGCGGCAGCCTGCCATTCGACGGCCCGTTGAACCCGCTCGTCGTCCAGGCGACCGAAGCCCACCAGGGCGCGCAGGAGGTTGCCGTTGAGGCAGTGGATGACCATCGACGGCGGCGGTGCAGACGAGGTACGCACCGATGACGCCCCGAAGCCGCCCGAGGTCGCCTGGGAGTGGGAGAGGACGTAGTCGCAGCCCGCGGCGACCGCGGGTTGGTCCGGGTCGGCCCCCAGCTGGTCGAGGAAGATGAGCTGCCAGGCCGTGCCGCTGTACTTGGGGCGTAGCCGGGTCCCGGCTTGGCCCACCAGCCGGCCGGATCCTGGGCGGCGAAGATCGCCGCGATCGGGTCGGCGCGCGTCGCGGCGTCCCGCGCCGCCATCACGTCGGGGTCGTCGGCCGACCGGTCGAGCAGCTGGCGGAGTGCCAGGTGCCGGACGGCGGGCGTCTCGTCTTCGAGGAGCCAGGGCAGGGGATCGGCGTTGAGCCGGTCGCGCCAGTCGGTCATGGGCGGCACCTCCCGAGACCGTCATCCTCGGGCGGCGCGGGCGCCACCGCAAGGGCCGTGAGTCAGGCGCGAAGAGTGCGTCCGTTGCCCCGTACACTGTTGGCCATGCCCCCGGAGCCCACGGACACGCCAGACGCCGAGTCGCTCGCGCGGACCAGCCACCAGCATCACGAGAGGATCGAGGCGCACGTCGATCGTCTGCCCGAGCTCGCGGAGATGATCGGCCGTGAGCCCCCGGCCGCCTTCCGCGTGAGCTTCGAGGCGGAATACCGCTTCATCGTCGGTCAGCTCGTCCCGCACATGGAAGCGATCGAGACGACCCTCTACGGGCGGCTCGAAAGGCTCATGGAGGGCCGCCACTCGATGGCCCCGATGCGTCGCGAGCACGCCGACCTCCGTCGGCTCATCGACGCTCTCGGTGAGTACCGGGCCGACCTTGCCACGGGAGGCCTCAACCCGGCCGAGGGCATGGGCCTGCGGCGCGCTCTCTACCGCCTCTACGCGATCCTCAAGGTCCACCTTGCGGAAGAAGAGCTTTACCTGGGCGTCCTCGACCACAACCTGTCGGTGCAGGAGAAGGACCTGCTCGCCCGGGGCATCGAGCACGCCGTCGCCGAGCCCTTGTAGGCGGCGGCTGGCGGCCGGTACCGTCAGGGCCGCGGAGGATCGCCCCCCTGGGCCCACCGCCTGGGGCTGGCGACCGACTCGAGGTAGCGCGCCTCGAACTCGGCGACGAGTCGTGCTCGCGCCTTCATGACCGCTGCCCACTCGTCGAGGGCCGTGTAGCCGGCCTCGGTCAGCTCGTAGTCGCGCCGCTGGGGACCCACGGATTCGGTTGACCAGCTCGAGGTCACTTGGCCGGCCTGCTCGAGGTCGCGCAGGGTGCGGTACACCTGTCCGAGATCGACCGAACCACCGGTGATGCCCATCTCCTCGAGCTGGCCGGTGATCGCGTAGCCATGGGCGCCACCACCCGCGAGAAGGACGAGCACGAACGGCTCCATCCACCGCCGTCGCCCGCCGAGCGGAGCCCATCCGCGATGGACCGGCACGCCGGCTGCGTCGCGGTCGGACGCCACGGTCGCGGAGTCGACCCCGGTCCCGTCGTCGAGTCCCGCAGGCTCCTCGCCAGGCTCGAGGTCGTGCTGAGCCCCGGGTCGTCCGCCGGTCCTCCGCGCTCTCTGGCTCGACGCATCCATATGCGTCTGGAGCATAGCGGCCTCGAGCGGGGTGTGCCGAAGCGGCTGGCTTCGATCAGAACTCCGCGGTCCCGACGTGCTCCATCGCTTTCGCCAGGGCGTCGGCGGCCTCGGCGGAGACCCCGTGCTCGACGATCCCGATGTAGAGCTGCTCCTCGGCGAGATGGACCTTCAGCAGCGCGTAGAGGCGGAAGATGACACGACGGAGCGCGACCGCTTCGCCGGTCGAGAACCGGCCGCCGTCCATCTCCTCCTGCAACCGCCCGAGCTCGCCCACCAGCCGCCGGATCTCGGCGTGCTCGCGCCGCATCGGTGTCATCGAATGACGGTTCTGGAGGAGGCGCTCGAGCTCCGGGTAGAGGGTCCCTTCAGCGGCCTCCATGTGGGGAATGAGGAGCCCGCTCAGGAAGCCGCACGCCTCGCCGATCCGGGCGGAGTTCGGCGAGCGGGAGTACCCCGATCAGGTCGCCCACGGTTGGGAGTTGATCGACGTGGTGCAGGAGTCGCTCGTGGTGTTCGTGCGCCACCCGCGGCAGAATCGACATCATCAGATACCTCCTCGGTAGTCAGGCGGTCGGGGCCTGCTGGTTCCGATCCAAGCCCGGGATCACGGTTGACGTCGTCACAAGTCGCCTCGCTAGCTGCCGGTCGGGTGGCCGGAGCCACCGTCTCCGGGCGCCTGGGCGAGCGCCACGAAGAAGAGGGCGACCGGCCGATAGACGGCATGGGCGAGCTTCATGAACGGGGCCAGCAGCACGAGCTCCATGGCGACCGCCACGTGGAACAGGAATACCCAGTAGCCCCAGGTCGGGGCGTCCGGCAGATAGAGCGCGAGCTCCAGCACAAAGCCGGTCACGCCGGCCAGCCAGAGGAGCGTCAGCAACGTCCAGTCCGCGGACGTGGAATGGACGACCGACCGGTTGGCGCCGCGCAGCCGGTCGCTGATGACCATGGTCGTGCCGTACATGAGGGCTACGCCTGCGACGGTCCCCAGCAAACGAACGGGGTACCAGATCGGCACCGGGGTCCCGGTCGCCTTGACGCCGGCCAGGGCCAGGCCATAGTCGAGGATCGTGGCGCCCAACAGACCCAGAAAGCCCCACATGATGGTCGCGTGGAGCAGCCACCGACGGCGGTACCAGGGTAACGGCTCCTGGGCGGACTCGCACTCGTTCCGGTAGCGCCGCTGGCCGAGCGACTCGCGCCCAAGCGCGACCCAGAGCGCTCGCAGCGATCGGCCAATCGCCGGGCGACTGCCGATTACCGTTCGCCAGCCGACGCCCTCGGAGCGCCCGATCCGTCTCGCCATGCTGGCCACGCCAACGAGGCCGGCCAGGAAGACGGCGATCATGACCGCGATGCCGATGTCGTGAACGAGCTCGGCTGGCACGAACTCGAAGAGGGCTAGCGATCGGGTGTTCTGAGGGCCCCGACCGGCGTACATGAAGAGGGCGAAGAAGGCCGCCAGGAGCACGGCGACCAGGGTCCCGACGATGGGGCTCGTATACATCGTCCGCGCCAGTCGCGTTCGGTCGTAGCTGGCAATCGCGAAGCGCCGGGCGGCGGCCATGAACTCGCTCGGACCGGCTTGCGTGGGGCAGGTCTCCGAGCATTCGCCGCAGTAGTAGCAGCTCCAGAGCTCCTTGCTCGAGAGGAGGGCGTCCTTCATGCCGACCTGTGCGTAGCGGATGATCCGCCGGGGGAAGGTCGCGTCGTGCTCCGACAATGGGCAGATCGCGGTGCAAGTGCCGCAGTTGAAGCAGGCCGAGATGTCGGTCGCGCCGAACCGTTGGAGCTGCGAGTACAGGTCCGGATCCAGCTGCTGCACGGTCACGCTGGTCATGGCGCGACCCTCTCCAGGGCCCGGTATCGGAAGTAGCCGTCCTCGCTGTCGCCCTTGACCTCGGCGATGTAGCCGTACCTGCGCATGCCCATCACCCAAAGCAGGACTTCATGGGTAGGGCTGCCGATCGCGGCGCCGATCTCGGGGATCGTCCGCGGCCCTTCCGCGAGCACGGCCAGGATCCGCCGCCGCATGAGGGGTTCCTCGCGGACGATCTCGCGGGTCTCTCGCGGGGCGCTCATCCGACCGGGACCTCGAGCAGGCTGTCGATCATGGCGGTGATCTGGGCATCGGCATAGCCCCGCAGATCGATCACGTTCTCCGGGCAGAGGGGCACGCATCCGCCACAGCCCTTGCAGCCGGTCTCGCTGATGACGGCGACCGCCCGGCCGTTCAGGTCGGCCATCTGGATGGCCTCGTACGGGCAGGCCGCGAGGCATTCGCCGCATCCACTGCAGGCGTCGGTGTCGACCTCCGCGATCAGCGGATCCAGCTCGGCATAGCCCTTCTTCAAGACGGCGGCGCTCTGGGTGACGGCGGCCAGACCGGAAGCCACCGCCTCGGCCGAGCTCTTCGGCCCCTGACAGGCCCCGGCGATGAGGACGCCATCCACTACGGTTTCGACCGGCCGCAACTTGGGGTGGATCTCGTTGAAGAACCCGTCCGTACCCACCGGCACCTTGAGGGCCCGCACCAGATCGGCGTTGCTCCGGGGGACCATGCCGGTGACCAGGACGACCAGGTCTGCCGGGATCGCGAGCTCCTCGCCGCCTGTCAAGAGATCTCGCACGTTGACCATCAGCCGCCCGTCATCCAGCCTGGTCACGGCGGGTGGAGCACCATCGGCGAACTTCACGTACACCGAGCCCTTCTTCCGAGACTCCGTGTACAGCAGCTCGTACCGGCCGTACGTCCGCATGTCGCGGTAGAGGTGGTACTGGTGGACCTTCGGGTCGAGCCCCGCGACCTGGATCGAGGCCTGGACGGTGGCCGCGCAGCAGTAGCGCGAGCAGTACGCGTTGGCCCCGGGCGGTTCGGCGGCCTGCCGACTGCCGACGCAGTAGACATAGACGACGGTCCCGACCGGCCTCCCCTGGTAGGTGAGCCGTCCCGCCGACCGGTCGATCAGCTCCTTGAACTCCGGCAGCGTCAGCACGCCTCCGATCCCGTAGCCATACTCCCCGGCTTCCGGCTGGTAGGCATCGAACCCGGTGGCCACGACCAGCGAGCCGACCTCGAGCTGGATCGTCTGCGGCGGCGTCGACTTGACCCGGATGCCGACCTGGTAGTTGCCGAAACTGCCCGCCTTGCTGACGACCTCGGCCCCCATGAACACGGTGATCGAAGGGTTGGCCCGGACCTCCTGCACGAGGCCGGCGATCAGCTCTGCGCCGTCCCGCCCGTGGGGGTACATCGGGCCGAAGCGGCCCACCCAGCCCCCGAGCTCCGCCTCGCGTTCGACCAGGAAGACGCCGAGCCCGATCCTCGCCAGCCCGATCGCCGCCCGCAGGCCGGCGATGCCACCCCCGATCACCAGCGTCTTGGGGACCGTCTCGACGACGATCGGCTCGAGGGGCGTCGTCAGCCTGGTTCGGGCGATGCCCGCCTTCACCAGGCCGGTTGCCTTGCTGGTGGCCCCTTTTGGGTCGTCGGTGTGCACCCAGGAGCACTGCTCCCGGATGTTCACCTGGGAGTACTCGTAGGGGTTCAGACCGGCCCGGGCCGCCACTCCGCGGAAGGTGTAGGTGTGCAGCTTGGGCGAGCACGAGGCGACGACCAGGCCGTCGAGCTTGTGCTCCGCGATGTCCTGGAGCATCTCCTGCTGGGTGGCGTCCGAGCAGGCGAACATGGCCGTGCGGGCCACGACCACGTCGGCATCGCCCCTGACCTGGGCCACGACCTCGTCCACGTCGACGTAGTCGGAGATGTTCCCGCCGCAGTGACAGACGTAGACCCCGATCCGCCGCTCGCTCATGCCGGCACCTTCAGCCGCTCGAGGTGGGCCGCGACCTGCGCCGCGGTCGCGCCCGCGTGCAGGATCGAGTCGGTGATGTCCTTGGCCCCGGAGGCGGCGCCGGCCACGTAGACCCCGGGGATGCTGGTCTGGCCGGGATTCAGGTCCTCGTCCGGCTCTGCCACGAAGTGGTACTCGTCGAGCGACAGCTCGCCGGCCGGGAACAGGGCTTGGGCGTCGCTGTTCGGTTGAACGCCGACCGCCAGCACCACCAGGTCGTACTCAGCTTCGGCAAGGGCTCCCCCGTGCTCGATGTCCTCGTAGTGCAGGACGAGGTTGCCGTCGTCCTTCTCGGTGATCTTGGCCACCCGGCCCTTGACATAGGTGGCCCCCATGGACTTGGCCTGCTCGTAGAACTCGTCGTAGCGCTTGCCGGCCGCGCGGATGTCCATGTAGTGCACGGTCACGTCGGCCAGCGGCAGGGCCCCCATGATCAATTGGTTCTGCTTGATCGAGTACATGCAGCAGAACTTGGAGCACAGCGGGTTGCCAACGGTCTCGTCGCGGGAGCCCGTGCACATCACGTAGGCGATGCGCTCGGGAACCTTGCCGTCGCCCGGCCGGAGGATCGTGTGGAACGGTCGGGTCGGGGCGAGGAGGCGGTCCATCTGCAGCCCGGTGATCACGTTCTTGAACGTGCCGTACCCGTATTCCGGCTTGAGATCGGCCGGGAACAGCCTGAAGCCGGTGGCGACGACGACTGCACCGACCTCGACCTTGCGCTCTCGCTCGCGCATCCTCAGGTCGATGGCAAAGGCAGGGCAGGCAGCCACGCACTCACCGCACTCCGAGCACACACCGCAGTCGAGGCACCGCCCGGCGGCCTCGCGCGCCTCGGCCTCGCCCATCGGCGGCTCCAGCTCTGCGAAATCGCCAGGTGCGACGGATGGCCGCACGGCTGGCGCGGGCGGCTCGCGATGCGTGTACTGCCGCTGTCGCTCCAGGACGTGCAGCTTGTCGACGACCGGGAGCTCGTCGTCGAAGCCGCTGAGCTCGTGACCCTGGAGCCAACGGTCGATCATGAAGGCGGCCCGGCGGCCCTGCCCGACGGCCCGCGTGATGTCGGTGGCACCGGTCACGACATCGCCCGCCGCGAAGATGTACGGGACGGGAGTCTGGAGTGTCTGGGGGTTGACACGGAGTGTGCCGTCCGCGTTGGCCGACACTCGCGTCGCGAACGTCTCGGTGTCGGGGGCCATGCCGATGGCGATGATCACCGCCTCGCAGTCGATGGTGAACTCGCTGCCGGGGATTGGCGCCGGGCGCCGGCGACCGGACTGGTCGGGCGCGCCGAGCGCCATGCGGCGACAGCGCACACCGCCCACACTGCCGCGACCGTCATCGAGCACCTCGACGGGAGCGACCTGGAACTGGAATTCGACGCCCTCCTGGCGGGCGTCCTCCGCCTCGGCGACGTGGGCCGGCATCTCCTGGTGGCCGCGCCGGTAGAGAACGGTCGTCTGGCGGGCCCCCATGCGTCGAGCGGTGCGGGCGGCGTCCATGGCCACGTTGCCTCCGCCGACCACGACCACGTGCTTTGCCTGCAGGTCGGCCGCCTGGCCGAGTCTCACTCCACGGAGGAACTCCAGGCCGGTGACGACGCCGTGAAGGTCCTGCCCAGTCAGTCCCAGCGTCGTAGACCGCGGCGTTCCGGTCGCCACCAGGACCGCGTCGAACCCCTGGCCGCGCAGGTCCTCGAGGTCGTCGACCCGCGTGCCGGTGGCAATCTCCACGCCCAGCGCCGTGACGTTCTCGATGTCGCGCTCGACGACCTCGGCCGGCAGGCGATAGGCGGGAATGGCCAGGCGCAGGAAGCCTCCGGGCTCCGGGGCGGCCTCGAGGATCTTGACCAGGTAGCCCTTCCGCGCCAGCTGCCAGGCGGCGGTCAGGCCGGCCGGCCCGGAGCCGACGACCGCCACCTTTCGTCCGTTGGGAGCCGGGGCGGTGATCCCCGGGCCGTCCGCGCCCCGGTAATGGGTGTCCGCGGCGAAGCGCTTCAGGCGCCGAATCGGGAGCGTCCCCTCGAGCAGGCCGCGTGTGCAGTCGGCCTCGCACGGCGCGTAGCAGGCCCGACCCAGCGTCCCCACGAGGGGCGTGACGTCGAGAACCAGCTGGAAAGCCTTCTCGAACTCGCCACTCCGAATCAGCGAGACGTAACCATGGGCAGGGATCCCGGCCGGGCAGGTATGCGAGCAGGGCGAGGCGCCCGCGCGCTCGATGACCGCCTTTTTCGGCACCGCCTGGGGAAAGGCGATGTAGGCGGCCCGCCTGGCCACGAGGTCGGCGTTGAACTGATCGGGCACAGCCACGGTGCAGGCGATCTCGCAGAGCTGACACCCCGTGCAGCGCGCCTCGTCGACGAAGCGCGCCTTCTGGCGGATGCTGGCCCTGAAATGCCCCTCGCCGCTCTGGGTGATCCCTCCAACCTCGCTGTAGGTGAGTGCGGTGATGTTGGGATGGTGGATCGTGGCCGCCATCTTGGGAGTCGAGATGCAGCTCGCGCAGTCGAGGGTGGGGAAGACTTTGCTGAGCAGGATCATCTTCCCGCCCACGCTGGCCTCCTTCTCGACCAGGAGGACGCGGTAGCCCATGTCGCCGAGCTTGAGCGCGGACTCCATTCCGCCGATCCCGCTCCCCACGACCAGCACGTCATAGTCCATGACGTGCCTCCTCCGGCCGGTCCAGCTCGGCGAGCGCCTGCGTGAACTGCTGGACATACTTGGTGAACGGATCGGCGCAGACGGAGCAGATGGCGGCCATCTTCAACCGCTGGGTCTGGAGGCCGTTCGCCCGCAGGAGCGCTTGCGCGTCAGCCACGATCCGCGAGGCCCGCTTCGCACAATCCACCAGGTAGGCGCACTCGTCGCCGTCCGCGGCGATGAAGACGCCGTCGAACCCGCGCTCGATGGCGTGGAGGATCCACGACGGCCTGATCCCACTCGTGCAGGGCAGCCCGATGACGACGACGCCCGGGGAGTAGTGCAGGTGCGAGCTCCCGGCCAGGTCGATCCCGGGGTCCGAGATGTTGTTGGTGGAGAAGACCAGGATCCGGGGGGCGAACCCTGGCTTCGTGCTCCGCGGCACCTCGGTGGCGGCGAGCGCGGTCATCGGGCGGCTGCTCCTGGCCGGGTGGCTGCCGGCGGCATAGTCCGGTGCCCCAGCCTTGGCCGGTTGCCTTCGACCACCTACTTCTCGCGGCGGACGAAGACGCGGTCGTAGCCGTCTGCGGCCAACGAGCCGAGGTAGGCATGGCCCACCTTGCCGGCCCACGCGGCGACGTCGGCCTTGGTCACCGAATCGCTCGACCAGAGCTCGAGGACGGAGCCGATCGGCAGCGTGCCGATGCCCTTCTTGGCCTCCAGGAGCGGGCCTGGACAGGCGGCGCCCCGGGCGTCGACGACCTTGTCGGCGGCGATGGTCTCGAGGGCGCTTTCGGCTGCGGTGGCGGTCATGACGGCGTCTCCTTCAGTAGACGAGGCTGTTCGTTGCGGCGATGTGGCGCGCGATCAGATGAACAGGATTTGGCCGTCGTCGGCGGCCAGCAGGAACGTGGCGACCCCGCCGGACCCGTCGACCAGCGGATCGAGGGCCGCGGCATCGATCCCGAGCGTGGAGAGCGATCCGGAGCAGGCCCAGATCGTCACCTCGCCGAGCTCCTTCGCCTGCCTGAAGGTCTCCAGCCACGGGATCGCCCCCGCGCCGTCGACCGGCTCACTGGATCCGGGCCGTTCGGAGTCATAGGCGAGGCCGTGGTCCGCGGTGATGCCGTCCGCGCGGAATGCGTCCAGGGCCCAGTACATGAGCAGCACGTTGACTGGTCGACCCATGGCGGCGGCACCGGCGGCCAGGGTGGCCGCGGCGTGGAGCTTGTCGGCGGTCCCCGAGAAGAGCACGAGGGACAGGCAATCGCTCATCGATGCCCCGCCTGATCGGTGTGGACGACGGAATCGGTTGGCCGATTGGCCGCTGCCGCGAGGTCGCCCAGGCGCGACAGCCGGCGGACCAGCACGTCGCGCATGAGACCGCACACCGCCGGGATCTCCGGATCGGTCAGGCAGTAACGGACCGTCCGCCCGTCGCGCAGGGCAGTGACGAGGCCCGCCGAACGCATGGCGGCCAGGTGCTGGGAGGCAGCCGTCTGGCTCAGGCCGAGATCGCGCGCGATCTCGCTGACCTCAGACGGCCCGACGCCAAGCAGGTGGATGATCTTGAGCCGCTGTGCGCTCGCCAGTGTCCGCAGCAGCGAGGCCTGGAGCTCGTCGATGTCGTCGCCACGCAGCACGGTCCGCTCCTTTGCGCCCTGGCGTGGTCCCGGGAGGTATTCGCCCAGGGCGCATATACGTACAGAGCTTATATATGCCTTAGGCGTATAGATGGGATGAGCCGGTAGTCCCGTGGTTTGGGGCCAGACGGCCCATCCGGCCGGTGACGACGCCGTGGCGCTCCGGGACCGCGTCGGCGAAGCAGCCGACGGGAGAGCGCGACAGCACTACGAGCCGAAGGTCGAGCCGAGCGAGCTCAGGAGTCTCTGTCCGCGGCCGAGGAAGTCGGCTGCGGCCGCGGCGTCGAGGGCGACCCCGCTGTCAGGGCTGGCCGTAGTAGGCGCCGGCTCCGTGCTTGCGATGGAAATGGCGCTCCACCAGCGCCTCGGGCGCGGCACCGATCCCCGGGGCAAGCGCCAGCGTCTTGAGCGCCATGGCCGCGACATGCTCCAGCGCGATCGCGTTCGCCAGTGCCTCTTCTGGCGACGCTCCCCACACGAAGGGGCCGTGCCTGACGTCCAGGCAAGCCGGGACTTCGGCAGGATCGATCCCGCCGGCTTGGAAGCGCTCCACGATCACCAGGCCGGTATGCGTCTCGTAGTCTCCGGCGATCTCCTGATCGGAGAGTGCCCGCGTCACCGGCACGGCTCCCCGGAAGTGATCCGCATGGGTCGTCCCCAGGCAGGGGATCTCTCGTCCAGCCTGGGCCCAGCTCGAGGCATGGACCGAATGCGTATGGACGATGCCTCCCGCCGACGGGAACGCCCGATAGAGGATCAGATGGGTCGGTGTGTCGGAGGACGGACGCTTCGTTCCCTCGATGAGCCGGCCGTCCTCGAGCGAGACCAGGACGATGTCCTCCGGACGCAACGATTCGTAGGCGACCCCGCTCGGCTTGATGGCGACGATCCCTCGATCGCGGTCGACCGCGCTGGCGTTGCCGAACGACAGGACCACGAGCCCCGCCTTCACCAGGCCGAGGTTGACTGCGCAGACGCGCTCGCGGAGATTCCCGCTGTCCGTGGAGCGCTCAGACATGCGGGGCACCCGCGCCGGCTGGTCCGGCGCCCCCATGCCCGACGGCATCCGCGCGGATCCCCCGAAGCGTCTTCATGACGTCGTTCTCCCCGCGCCCGAAGTAGTCGTGCAGGCGCACGTACTCGCGGTAGAGGCGGTCGTACGTCGCGTGGTGACTGGCGATGGGTTCGTACGCCTCGTCGCGCAGGTGGGCCATCCGCGCCGCGGCGTCCTCGATCGTGTCGTAGCCTCCGGCGCGCCCGCCCGCAGCGACCGCCGCCCACATCGCGGACCCGAGCGCCGGCGTTTGTGACGACGCGCTCACCCGGATGCGCCTCCCGGTGACGTCGGCGTAGATCTGCATGAGGAGTCGATTGCGCTCCGGGAGTCCGCCGCAGGCGACGATGTCGTCGACCGCGACTCCGTTCTCGGCGAAGGTGTCGCAGATGACCCGCGTCCCATACGCGGTCGCCTCGATGAGCGCGCGATAGACGTCCGGTGCCCGCGTCGCGAGCGTGGCGCCAAGCAGCACGCCACTCAGGTCGACGTCGACCAACACGGAGCGATTGCCATTCCACCAGTCGAGTGCGAGGAGGCCCGATTCGCCGGGCCGCAGCTTCGCCGCCTCGGCCTCGAGGAGCGCGTGGAGGTCGACGCCCCGGGTCGCGGCCTCGTCGCGCATGGCGCCGGGAGCGCAGTTGTCGACGAACCACGCGAAGATGTCGCCGACCCCCGACTGGCCTGCCTCGTACCCGAACATGCCGGGCAGGATGCCGCCATCGACGACGCCGCACATCCCCTCGACGTCGTGCAGTTCGCTGCCGAGGACCATGTGGCAGATGCTCGTCCCCATGATCGCGACGAGCGTTCCTGGCCCGGTTACCCCTACCGCGGGGACGGACACGTGGGCATCGACGTTGGCGATGGCGACGGGCGTCCCGGCGGGCAGGCCCGTCCAGGCGGCCGCCTGGGGCGAGAGCCCGCCGGCAGGCTCTCCCAGGGCGCGGATGTCGCGGCTCATCTTGTCGTCCACGATTCGGGCGAACCGTGGGTCGAGCGCCGCGAAGTACTCGCCGCGGGGGAAGCCGTCGCGCTTGGACCACATCGCCTTGTAGCCGGCGGTCGTCAGGTTACGTGTCTCCGAGCCGGTGAGCTGCCAGGCGATCCAGTCGGCGGCTTCGAGGAGCCGGTCCGCCGCCGCGTAAACTTCCGGGGCCTCGTCGAGGATCTGGAGCGCCTTGCTGAAGAACCACTCCGAGGAGTATTTGCCGCCGTACCTCGCCAGCCAGCTCTCACCCAGGCGCCGGGCTGTCGCATTGATCAGGTCCGCCTCCGGCTGGGCCGCGTGATGCTTCCACAGCTTGACCCAGGCGTGTCGGATTCGCCCGCCACTCCGGCAGGACGCAGAGCGGTGTCCCGTCGGCGGTCGTGGGCATCATCGTGCAGGCGGTGAAGTCGATGCCGACGCCCACGACGTCGACCGGATCCACACCGGAGGCCCGGAGCACGGCCGGCACGGTCTGCTGAACAGTCCGCACGTAATCCTCGGGATCCTGCAACGCCCAGTCAGGCGGCAGGCGTTGCCCCCCGTGCGGAGCGGGCAGGTGATCGTCGATCACCCCGTTCCGGTATCCGTAGACCGACTGGGCCAGCTCTCGGCCGTCCGCCAGCGACACGAGGACCGAGCGGCCCGACTCTGTCCCGAAGTCGATGCCGATCGCGCATTTCGCAGCCACGTGGATCCCTCCTGCGGCCTCAGAGTCCGCCGGCCAGGCGGTAGTACGCCTGGTTCCAGCGCAGTCTCGTTGCGGACGGCGCGCACGGTCGTGTCCTCGTCGATCGAGAGGAGCTCGATGCGCGCCATCTCGGCGAAGTCGGCGAGGGGCTCCGATCCCGATCGCCTGGCTGAGGACGGTGTGGTGCGACCCACCGGCGATCAGCCACGCCTCGGTCGCCGGTCGCAGGTCGGGCCGCGGCTCGCCAGACCGCCCGGGCGACCGGCAGGCGTGGGCAGCGGCTCGGTCGGCTCGACGATGTCGATCTCGTTGGCGACGAGCCGGAAGCGGTCGCCGAGATCGATCATGGCCGACCACGACCGCCGGTCGCCGGGCGCGGCGTCGAAGACGAGCCGGACCGGGTCCGGCTTGCGCGCCGATCGAGAGCGGATGGATCTCGCAGCGCGGGTCGCTCGGCGGCGATCGACGGGCAGACCTCGAGCATGTGGGCGCCGAGGACCTTCGGCCCCTCCGGGTCGAGGTGGTAGGTGTAGTCCTCCATGAAGGAGGTCCCGCCCGGGCAGGCCGGTCGCCATCACCTTGAGCAGGCGGACCAGGACGGCGGTCTTCCAGTCCCCCTCGGCGCCGAAGCCGTAGCCGTCGGCCATGAGCCGCTGGACGGCGAGGCCCGGCAGCTGGACGCAGGCCGTCGAGGTCCTCGAAGGTGTCGGTGAAGGCGCCGAAGCCGCCGACCTCGAGGAAGACGCGCAGGCCGGCCTCGATGCGGGCTGCCTCGCGCAGCTCGGCGCGGCGCGCTCCGTCCGGCCCGAGCTCGGGCGACGACGTCGTAGTCGGCGTCATAGCGCGGCGACGCAGCTCGTCGACGTCGGCTCCGGACACCGACCCGATCGCGGCGGCGAGGTCGCTCACGCCGTAGCCGTTGACCGCCACGCCGAGACGGATCTGCGCCTCGACCTTGTCGCCCTCGGTGTCCGCGACGTGGCGCATGTTGTCGCCGAACCGCGCCACCCGGAGGCGGTGCGCCTCGTGCCAGGCGCAGGCCGCCCGTGACCAGGCCCCGATCCGCTCGCGCGACGTCGGGGTCCTGCCAGTGGCCGACGACGGTCTTGCGGGCGAGCCGCAGGCGGGTCTCGATGAACCCGAACTCGCGGTCGCCGTGGGCCGACTGGTTGAGGTTCATGAAGTCCATGTCGATCTCGCCCCAGGGGAGATCGCGGTTGAACTGGGTGTGGAGGTGGAGGAGCGGCTTGTGGAGCGCCTGGAGGCCCGCCGATCCACATCCGGGCCGGCGAGAAGGTGTGCATCCAGAGCGATCACCCCGACGCAGGCGTCGGTCGCGTTCGCCTCGCGGCAGGCCGCGGCGATGCTCTCGGGCGACGTCACGACCGGGCCGGTAGACGATCCGCACCGGGATCGCCTGCCGAGCGCGTCGAGCGCGTCGGCGATCCGCCGGGCGTTCGCCGCGACCTGGCGAAGCGTCGCGTCCCCGTACATCTCCTGGCTGCCGGTGACGAACCAGACTTCGAACTGGCCCAGCGGCTTCATCGTGCTTCACTCCCCGAGGCTACGTGGTCGGTGATGTCGATGGCATGGCTGACGAAGTTCTTCTGCTGCTTTGACTCGACGCTCACGCAGGATGTACAGGCCGGTGACGTCCTTGGGGACCGCGACCTCGGTCGTCCAGTCCGCCGATTGCCCGGCCGGCGTGATCGGCGTGTCCGCGAGATGGGGGCTCTCGTAGAGGCCGTAGATGATGCCGTCGGAGCCGATGACCGGCGGGATCCCGATGTGGACGTAGGTCGGGTACGCGGTCGGGTTCTCCGTGTGCCAGCGGAATTCCAGGCCGTCGGCGGTGCGCGTCGACCCCCGTGAGGGTGAGCGGGCAGTTGTTGATGGCGTCGATCTTGGTCGCCCGGCTTCTCGATCAGGCCGTCGACCGGCGTGGCGACCGGATACGTCAGGTCCGTGGCGACCTTGTCGAGATCGAGGTCGAGCTTGGCGCTCGTTGGAGTCGACGGCGAGTAGTAGTTGAACTCGCCCGTGACGTAGCTGTAGCTGATCGAGAGGCTTCGATCCGGCAGCAGCCGCGGCGCCCTGCGCACTCGACGTAGAGGAGCTGGGTCTCGGCTTCGCCTTCGTGCCGCCCGTGTAGCCGCGCATCTGGAAGCCCGGGCGCGAGGCTCGTGCCGCCCGTGCCGACGAAGACCGTGCCGCAGTCCGTCGTCTTGCCGTCGCTCGTGGTGAGGACGGCCGGCCGCGCCGGCGTCGCCTGCATCGCGCTCCAGTCGCCGGTGTCGTTGCGGATGGTGACGTCGACGTGCAGGTCGCCGCTCGGCGGCTGCCTCGACCTTCGTGGCGACCGCGCGTCCAGCCGCCGGTCAGCCGCCGGCGTCGGCGAGCTGTCGTCCTGCCGGCGTCACGATGTAGCCGCAGCGCGCCGACGAGCAGCGCGCACGCGACGAGCGGGAACGAGGGCCGTCCGCGCGTTCATCGCCTCGCTCGTCCTCGGTCATCACGGCGCCGCGGTGAACTTGGGCAGGATCGCCGACAGCTTGCCGGTCACGAGCCAGTAGTTGGCCGGAGCGTCCGTGCCGCCGTCGACCGCCTGCACCGTCTTGGCCTGCCCGTTGTGCGACACCGCCGTGAAGTACGTGAAGCACTGGCCGCACGGGGTGTGCGAGGTCGAGTACATGTTGTCGGTGAACCAGCCGAGGGCGCTGATGTCGGACGAGCAGCGCCGCGACGTCGGCCGGCGCGATCTGGCCTCTCGACCTGTCTGGCCTGCCGTTGTCCCCGGTGATCCGCCCGTCCGGGTAGATCGCGTACAGCTCGTCGACGCAGGCGGCGCCGCCGTTGCGCTCGTAGGCGATCACCGCACCCGCCCTGCACGAGGCCGGCGGCCTGATCCTGGCGGAACGGCTTGAGCTCGCAGCCGGCGCCGGCCGTCGATCCGCCGGCACCGCGCCGTCCCGCGACCCGCCCCGCGAAGGCACCGAGGAGCTGGACGCCCGCACGACCGCGACGACGACGGCGGCCGCCCCGATCGCAGACCCGCCGATCGCGCCACCGCCGCAGGCGCCTGGCGCCGGCCAGGTCTCGTCCCGACGCCGCCGAGCCTCGATCCCGCGCAGCTGCCGCGTGTTCCGCGCCGCCAGCAGGCTCTGGACGCCGATGAAGACGAGCATCAGCGCCGCCGATGACGATGCTGCGTCCACCACGAGCTGAGCTGCCCGTTGAACTGGATGAGGGTCTGGATGAGCGCCGTGATGAGCACGCCGAACAGGGTGCCGAGGAGGTAGCCCTCGCCGCCGGTCAGCGCCGTGCCGCCGATGACGACCGCGCGCGATGACCGTCAGCTCGAAGCCCGTCGCGTGCGGTGCCGTGGCCGGAGCCGACGTAGATGCTGTAGGCGATGCCGGCCAGCGCCGAGCAGAACCCGTTGAGCGTGTAGACCAGCATCTTGGTCCGGTTGACCGGCAGGCCCATCAGCCGCGCCGACTGCTCGTTCGCGCCGTTGTTCCCGCCCATCGCGTAGACCGTCCGGCCGAAGCCGCGTGTAGTGGGCGACGAACATGCGCCACCGCGAGGACGACCAGCGCGACGACGACGAGGATCGAGATGTAGTCGCCCTTCTTGGTCGACCGGATCGGCCAGGCCCGGGATCAGGATCTCGGGTCCCGGCCAGGACGTCGTACAGGCGGGTCGTGATCGCGGATCTCGTCGTCGCTGATGAAGAAGCACAGGCCCCGGGCGAACCACATGCCGGCCAGGGTGGCGATGAACGGCTGCACCTTCAGGTAGGTGATGAAGAAGCCCATCGACGCGCCGATGGCCATGCCCATCAGCAGCATGAGCGGCATCACGAGCCACGGGTCCCAGCCCGCCTCGCGAGCAGGGCGGCGGAGGCGACGGTCGTCAGCGCGACGACGCCGCTCACCGACAGGTCGATGCCGCCCGAGAGGATGACGAACGTCTCGCCGACGACGCTGATCAGCAGGAACGGCGTCGTGAGGAACAGGTTGAAGAACGACCTGCCGGTCGCGCATGCCCGGCGAACGACGAGCGCGCCGAGGACGTAGGCGACGGCGAACAGGGCGATCGGTCGCCGCGAGCGGCAGGAACCGCCGGTTGTTCGACGAGCCGGACGCGCGCAGCGTCTGCATCATGCGCCGGCCTCCTGTCGCGCGAGCCGCGAGCCGGCGGATCGCAGCAGGTCCTGCGCCTGGTCGCGAGTAGCAGCAGGATCACGATGATGACGACGACGCGCCTTGATCGCGAGTGATCGCGCTGGCCGGGACGCCGATGGCGTACATCGAGGTGGTCGTGGCCTGGATGACGAGCGCGCCGATCGATGCTGCCCAGCAGCGAGAACCGGCCGCCGGCCCCGAGCAGCGGTCCCGCCGATGACGACCGCGAGGATCGCGTCGAGCTCGATGTACAGGCCGATCTTGTTGGCGTCCGAGGTCCGGATGCTCGAGACCGCGATCGAGCCCGGCGATGCCGGCGCAGAAGCCGCAGAACGTGTAGGCGAAGAGCTTGATCCGCTTCTCGTTGATGCCGCTGTAGAAGCTCGACCGGGCGTTGATCCCGACCGACTCGATGAACAGCCCGAGCGCCGTCCGGCGGGTCAGCAGCCAGGCGACGACGAAGACGCACGGCGACGATGAACAGCGAGACCGGCAGGACGATCCAGCCGTTGCCGATGAACGCGAACGGCTCGTAGAAGATGCTGGATCTTGATCGCCGTTCGTGATCAGCTGGGCGATGCCGCGGCCGGCGATCATCAGGATCAGCGTCGCGACCATCGGCTGGATCCCGCCGTAGGCGACCAGGACCCCGTTCCAGACGCCGCACAGGGTCGCGACGAACAGCGGCACGAGGATCACGACCGGCAGCGGCGCGAAGCTGAAGGTCGGGTCGCCGACGACGGTCGTGATGTTGCCTGCAGGTCGACCCCGACGATCCGGGGTCGATGAGGATCGCAGGCGACCGAGGCCGAGATCGCCATGACCGCGCCGACCGACAGGTCGACGCCGCCGGTGGCGATCACGAGCGTCATGCCCGATCGCGAGCAGCATGACGGTCGGGACGCTGTTGCGCAGGATGTCGACGAGGCTGCCGTACAGGTGGCCGTCCTTCACCTCGAGCGTGAAGAAGCCGGGGACGAAGATCAGGTCGAACAGCAGGATGAGCCCCAGGGCGACGAGCGGGAAGAAGAGCCTGGCTCTCGGTGAACCGGCTGCCGGCTGAGCGACGGCGCCGAGCGTGCTCATGCTCCGCCCCCGGCGATCGCCTGCATGATCGCGCTGCTCGTCGACCTCGCCGGCGAACTCGGTCGACCTTGACCCGGTCGCGCAGGACGACGATCCGGTGGCTCGTGCGCAGCACCTCGTCGAGCTCGGACGAGATGAACACGCACGACATGCCCTCCTCGGCCAGCGACGAGCACGAGCCGCTGGATCTCGGCCTTGGCGCCGACGTCGATGCCGCGGGTCGGCTCGTCGAGGATCAGCAGCCTGCGGGTTCGTCGCCAGCCAGCGGGCGAGGATCACCTTCTGCTGGTTGCCGCCGCTCAGGTTCTTGACCGGCTGGTCGGCCGACGGGCGTCGCGATGTTGAGCAGCTTGATGTACTCGTCGGCGATCTCGTACTGCTCGGCCGGGCTCAGGTAGCGGAGCCAGCCGCGGCCGGCCTGGATGGCCAGGACGATGTTCTCGCGCACGGTCAGGTCGGCGACGATCCCCTCGGCCTTGCGGTCCTCCGGGCAGAGCGCGACGCCGCGCTCGATCGAGCCGAGCGGCGAGAAGTCGTCGACCGGCTTGCCGTCGATCGTCGAGCGTGCCGTCGGTCGGGCTGGTCGATGCCGAAGAGCAGGCTGGCGATCTCGGTCCGGCCCGAGCCGAGCAGGCCGGCCAGGCCGACGACCTCGCCGGCGTGGAGCTCGAGGTCGAACGGCTCGATCGAGCCCGGCCGGCCGAGCCCGTCGGCCTCGAGCAGCGGCTCGCCGGCGCCGATGCGCTGGCTCGCTCTCCATCTTGTGCCGGCCGATGTCGTCGAGCTCGGTCAGGCTCCGCCCGAGCATCTTGCGTGATCAGCTCGAAGCGCGGCAGGCGCGGCCGTCGCGTAGGTCCCGACCAGCGCGCCCGTTGCGCAGGACCGTGATCCGGTCGGCGACCTCGTAGACCTGGTCGAGGAAGTGGGTGATGAAGACGATCGCGATGCCCTCGCCGCGCAGCTTGCGCATCACGCCGAAGAGCTGCTCGGTCTCGTGGGCGTCGAGGCTCGAGGTCGGCTCGTCGAGGATGAGGACCTTGGCCGACGAGATCTCGAGCGCCCGGGCGATGGCCGCCATCTGCTGGATCGCGACCGAGTAGGAGCCCGAGCGGCTGGGTGACGTCGATCGTCGATGTCGAGGCCGCGGAGGATCTCGCGGGCCCGGCGGTTCATCGCGCGCCAGTCGATCCGGCCCCAGCGCCGCGGCTCGCGGCCGATCAGGATGTTCTCGGCCACCGGCAGGTTGGGGCAGAGGTTGACCTCCTGGTAGACCGTGCTGATGCCCAGCGTCTGGGCGTGCTGCGGCGAGCGGACGTGCGACCGTCCTGGCCGTCGAAGGTGATGGTGCCGGCGTCGGGCCGCTCGACGCCGGTCAGGACCTTGATCAGCGTCGACTTGCCGGCGCCGTTCTCGCCGACGAGGGCGTGGATCTCGCCGCGGCCAGAGCGCGAAGTCGACGCCCTGCGAGGGCCTGGACGCCCGGGAAGGCCTTGTCGATGCCGTGCATGGACGAGGAGGCGTGCCGGTGTCTGACACGGCGCTACCCTGCGATGCCTGGACGTGCGGTGGACGAGGAGGCGAGCGGGCGGCTCCGCGCCGCGATCGCTCCTCGACGCGGTCAGGCCTGCACTGCCGGCTCTAGTACTTGCGGGTCGGCAGGATCTCTGCGCGGCGTCGCCTGGCGCGAAGAACTCGCCCTCCTGCGACGGGACCCACTTCGGGCAGCGTCTTCGCCGTTGACGGCCTTGAGGGCGGCCTCGTAGACCTGCGGGGCGAGCAGCGGGTTGCACTCGACGACGGTGTTGATGCTCGCCGGCGATCATCGCCTTGAAGCGCGCCCTTGGTGGCGTCGACGGTGATGATCTTGATGTCCTTGCCGGGCTTGAGGCCGGCTTCCTTGATCGCCTGGACGGCGCCGAGGCCCATCTCGTCGTTCTGGGCGAACACGCCCTGGATGTCCTTGCTCTTCTTGAGGAAGGCCTCCATGACGGCCTTGCCCTCGGTGGACGCCCCAGTTCGCCGGTCTGGGTCTCGGTGATGGTGATGCCGCAGTCGCCCATCTTCTCGCGGAAGCCCTTGCCGCGGTCGATGGCCGCCGACGAGCCGACGTTGCCGACGAGCTCGACGACGTTCTTCTTGGCGCTGCCTTCGAGCAGCTTGCACATCTCGACGGCGGCCTTGCGGCCCTTCGAGGGTGAAGTCGGAGCCGATGTACGTGGCGTACAGGTCCTCGGGCGGCGTCGATGCGGCGGTCCTCGAGGACGACGATCTTGCCGGCGGCCTTGGCCTCCTTGAGGACGTCGTCCCAGCCGGTCGCCTCGAGCGCGGCGAGGATGATGACGTTGACCGACGTCGTCCGGCGATGAACTGGTGGAACGCCGTGAGCTGGTTCTCCAGCTTGTTCTGGGCGTCGTAGAACTTGAGGTTGATGCCCAGCTTGCTCGCGCGTCTCCTTGAAGGACGCGGTGTTGGCGGCGCGCCAGCCGCCCTCGGAGCCGGTCTGGATGAAGCCGACCGTCAGGTCCTTG
Organism: uncultured Chloroflexia bacterium; assembly: GCA_963712585.1. Lineage (GTDB taxonomy): Bacteria > Chloroflexota > Limnocylindria > Limnocylindrales > CSP1-4 > CAVQIH01. The sequence continues at coordinate 52,463 of CAVQIH010000012.1, read as the reverse complement.
TAGGTCTTCGCGGCTGCGGCCGCGGTGGGCGCCGCGGCGCTGCGACGGACGGGGCCGCGCGTCGGCGCCGCCGCGCTGGCGGCGGTCGAGGCTGCCCGAGCGAGCAGGCGGCCACCAGGACGGCGCATCACCGAACTGCCATCGCGATCCTGGGGAGTGATCGCAGACTTCGTCATTGTCTGGTCTCCGTCTCCGATGGTGTGGTTCGAAGTTCGCTGGAGCGCGCCGTGGTCAGGGGCTCAGCGTCCGGCCGATGCGGAGCGGCTCGAGTCCGCACGCCGGCGCCTGCCGTCGATCGCGGTTCAGGCCGTCCCTGACACCATCGGCACCTCCTCCAAGATCACCGCGCCGGGCCAGGCACTCGGCGACCCGCTGGGAATTGCCGATGCAGTCGAGCTCATTCGTCCCTCGATCACGCCCCGACCCGAGCTCGAACAGGGTTCTTCGACTCGTTCGACGCCGACCTCTCCATCCGGCGTCGGCGCTCCGCGAACGCATCGCTGCAACCCATCCGGCCGAGTGGCTCGACGCCTCCCGAGGGCCTTGCTGGTCTGGCGCGCCACGGGGAGCGCCGTGGGCCGGGCGTCGACGACTTCCCGAAGGACGTGGACTCGACCGAGACTCCTGATTGCCGCTGCAGCGCCTGTTACCGTTCCCGTTAGCGCTAACGGGAACGGTAACAACCTAGCATCGTCGCCCAGCCGCCGTCAAGATGGTCGATTGCGGCGACCGACCGATGCCGGCTAGCATCGGAGCACGTATTGATGGCCCTACGACGGCGCCTGACGATCAAGGAAGTGGCGGAGGCCGCCGGGCGTCTCGACGCAGACGGTGTCCCGCGTCCTGAACAACCGGCCCGATGTCGCCGCCGAGACGTTCGAGCGCGTCCAGCGGGTCATCGACGGACACGGGCTACGCACCCAACATGCTCGCCCGCAGCCTCACCCAGGGCCGCAGTCACATCCTCGGCGTCGTCGCCTACGGCCTCGAGTACTTCGGACCGTCGCGCGTGCTGACCGGCATCGAGCAGCAGGCGGCCGAGCATGGGCTACGCGATCTCCCTCAACCTCATCCACGAGCCCGAGACGGACGACGTCGAACAGCTGCTCAACAGTCTCGTCGCCCGCCAGGTCGACGGCATCATCTGGGCGATCCCCGAGGTCGGCGACAACCGCAACTGGTCCACACGAGGAGCCCGGACCTGCCCGTGCCGGTGATCCTGGTCGGCGAGCCCGGCCGGACGAGCAAGCCTGTCCGTCGATCGGCATCGACAACCACGCGATCGGCCGCGTGGCCACCGAGCACCTCCTCGCGGGCGGGGCCCGCCAGGTCGCGATCATCACCGGCCCGCTCAGCTGGTGGGAGGCCCAGCAGCGCCGGCGAGGGTGGCGCGAGGCGCTCGAGGAGCGTGGGGTCGTCGCATCGGACGATTTGGTCGTGGAGGGCGACTGGAGCGCGGAGAGCGGTGAGCAGGGCCTGTACCGGCTTCTGGAGGAGCGGCCCGGCATCGACGCGGTCTTCGCGAGCAACGACCAGATGGCGCTCGGGGTCCTCCACGGGGCCCACCGGCTCGGTCGCCGGGTGCCCGAAGACTTGTCGGTGGTGGGCGTCGACAACATCGCCGAGTCGTCCCATTTCTGGCCGCCCCTGACGACCGTCCACCAGCCGCTTGGGGATGTTGGCGCCCTGGCGGTCCGGGAGATCGATCAATCGATCAAGAAGGCGAGACAGTCGCGGCGGGCCCCAGACGCGTTCACCTCCCAGCCAACCCTGCTCCAGCCCGAGCTCATCGTCCGCGAGAGCAGCCGTCCCGTGATTCCCACTTAGTCGACATGGGCGTGCAGTCTGGACTCGCCCCTGGGTTGCCCGTGGTCCACGGTCATCGGGCGCCTCCGTCCGCTCTGCCTGACGGCAGGCGACGCGCCGGGCACCCGGGGTTGGGCGCATGATTGAGCTCCACGCCGGTGGCACCGCACTCGCGATCGACCCGGATCGGGGCGGCCGCTGGTGCTCGCTGACGGTCGATGCCGGGGAGCTGCTGGTCGGTCCGCCGGACCCGACCGATCGGTCCTTCTCCTGGGGCTGTTTCCTCATGGCTCCCTGGGCGGGCAGGATCGCGGGCGCCGTTCTCGACTGGGATGGTGTCCGCCACAGGCTCCAGCCGAACGACGGACCCAACGCCATCCACGGGGTGGTGTACGGTCGGCCGTGGTCCGTCGAGCGGGTGACGCCGTCGGAGGCTGTTCTGAGCTGCCGGCTCGAGGGCGGGGATTGGCCGTTCGGCGGACTCGTCCGCCAGCGCGTCCGGCTATCGCCCGACGGGCTCGTCGCCGAGGCCGAGGTGGTAGCCGAGCGCTCGATGCCGGCCTCGTTCGGCTGGCACCCCTGGTTCAGGATGGGCGGCGGGGCGCGTGTTCGGGTGGCAGGCGACGAGGTGCTCGAAACGCGCGATCTCATCCCGACAGGCCGGCGCCACCCTGTGGACGCGATCACCGACCTGCGCGCCGGTCCAGCGGTCGATGGCCGGGCCCTCGACCACGTCTATCCCGATGTCGCGTCGCCGGCCGTCATCCGATGGGCCGATCGCGAGCTCGAGATCGCGTCCGACGGACCGCTGCGCACGATCGTCGTTCACACTCGCCCGGAGTCGTTCTGCGTCGAGCCCCAGACCGCCTGGCCGAACGCTCCGGCTCTCGCCGACCGTGGCGTCCCGGGGACGGGCTTGGCTCGGTTGGAGCCAGGGTCGTCGCTTCGGGCGGCCATGACCTGGCGCTGGCAGACGGGCCCGACCGAGCGCACCGCCGAGCTGTAGCCCGGTGCCTGCAGGGCCGGTCCCCGCGGGATCGGCGCCGGGCGCCGACGGTCGGCGTCAGGTCAGGGCGACCGCCGGCTCGGCTGAGGCTTCCACGCGGCCGATCACCCAGTGCTCCACGCCGGCGGCTAGCAGGGCGGCCCGGGTTCGAGCCAGGCTGGCGGGCCGGATGGCCGCGAGCAGTCCTCCCGAGGTCTGCGGGTCGTGGGCGAGCGTCACCAGTGGGGGCTGAACCTCCGGCCCGACGCTGAGCGCCGGCGCCACGTAGCGCCGGTTGTGGGCCGCCCCGCCGGTCTCCACGCCGGCAGCCGCCAGTGTCCGCGCTCCTTCGAGCGCCGGCAGGGTCGCGGCCTCGAAGACGAACCGGGTGCCGGACGCCCGGGCCATCTCGAGCCCGTGCCCCAGCAGGCCGAAGCCGGTGACGTCGGTCGCCGCGCGCACGCCTGCGGCGACGAGTGTCTCGGCTGCCGGCCGATTCAGCCGGCACATCGAATCGATCGCCCGGGCGAGGTGGTCGCGGTTCCGTCATGCCCTGGCGGCTGCCGCTGACGAGGAGCCCCGTGCCGAGCGGCTTGGTCAGGACAAGGGCGTCGCCCGGTTGAGCCCCGCCCTTGCGCAGGAGGCGATCGGGGTGAGCCGCGCCGACGACGGCGAGCCCGAACTTCGGCTCCGGATCCCGGATCGTGTGGCCGCCGGCGAGCGCTCCGCCCGCCTCGCGAACCTTGGCCGCAGCGCCGTCGAAGATCGCCGCCATCGCCTCCCGCGGCAGCTCCTCGGGGAAGGCCGCGATCGAGAGGGCAAACAGGACTCGGCCGCCCATCGCAAAGACATCGCTCAACGCGTTTGCCGCGGCGATCTCGCCGTACATTCGAGGATCGTCGACGAGCGGGGGAAAGAAGTCGAGCGTCCCGATGATCGCCAGATCGGGGGCCACGAGGTATGCCGCGGCATCGTCGGGAGGGGTGAGGCCGACGATGAGCTCCGCGGGTGCACGCTGGGCCCCCAGGTCGGCCAGGGCGTCGGCGAGCAGGTCGGCCCCGAGCTTGGCCGCGCAGCCCCCGCAATCCGTGAGCTCGGTCAGGCGGAGCGGGGATGCTTGTGCCACGGCACGCTGGGGCCGGCCGGCCTGGGGCGGTTCGGGCCGTGTTGGCTCGGGGTGCTCAGACATGGTCTGCCTGGACATGGGCCGATGATAAGGGGGCGGCGGGCGGCGGGGACCCGGCGGCCAACCGGGGCTGGGCACGCCCGCGCTACCATCCGATGCGGGAGCGGAGGGGTCCCGGTGGGTCCCCCGGTCTTCAAAACCGGTGGCGCCACGCTCGACGTGACGCGGTGGGTTCGACTCCCATGCGCTCCCGCCAAGTCGTCCGCATCCGGTCGACCCGTTTCCGACGATCGCAGCAGCGAGCCCTTGTATGGCCTCCGCGTTGGGCATAGACTGCGTATCTGTCCACGAGTGAGCATCTGATCACGCGCCGAAGGTGTTCCATTGCCCGAAGACTTCGGCTTGGACGACTACGAGCTCCTCGCCCGCATCGCCCACCGGTACTACATGGACGGCCGGACACAGCAGGAGACCGCGCGCGAGTTCGGCCTGTCCCGTCCGAAGGTGCAGCGGCTCCTTGAGCGGGCGCGGTGGTCGGGGGTCGTGAGCATCCACATCGAGGCCCCGCCCTGGCTCCACCTCGACCTGGAAGAGCAGCTCCGCGAAGTCTTCCGGCTCTCTGACGCCATCGTCAGCCAACCCCGAACCGATCCTCAGTCGCAGCGCGAGGCGGTCGCGCGGGGCGCCGCCCAGTACCTCGAGCGGCGGCTTCGCGATGGAACCGTGGTGGCAGTCAGCCATGGGCGTGACACTGGCGAGGTCCCTCGCTTCTTCCGACCCGGGCACAGGCTCGACTGCACGTTTGCCAGCGCCATGGGTGGCTCACCCCGCGTGGACACGCCGACCAACCCCAATGAGATCTGCCAGGCGCTGGCCGAGAGGTGCGGGGGACGAGCCGAACCCCTGTACGCGCCCGCCTACGTCGAGAGCGCCGAGATGCGCGACCGACTCCTCGAGCAGGAGGCCGTCGCCCACACGCTCCGCCTGGCGGCTCAAGCCAGCGTGGCGCTGGTGGGCATCGGGGGTACCGACGATGCCTGCACCATGGTGCGCAGCGGCTGTCTCTCCCCCGAGGAGATCGCCTGGCTCCGCGACCAGGGCGCCGTCGGAGACGTGCTGGGCAACTACGTGGATACACGGGGCAACCTCATCGCTTCGCCCCACAGCAGCCGGCTGATCGCCCTCTCCATCGAGGACCTTCGCCGCATCGAGACCGTCGTCGCGGTCGTCAGCGAGACAGAGAAGCCACAGGCGATCCTGGGAGTCCTGCGAGCGGGCGTCATCGACGTCCTGATCGTCGACGAGGGCAACGCCCGCGCCGTCCTGGACGGGGCCGGAGAGATGGCCGGGACTGGTCGGATGTCCCTGGGACGGCGCTCGGCAGCACGGGGAGGTGATCGGCGATAGCACGGTGAGACATCGCGCGCGATGTCGGGGTCTCCAGGCTGGCAGGTGCGTCGGGCTGGCGGCCTATTCCTTCGAGAAGCGCTGAACAGAGAGTTGCGTCCCCGGCAGGAGGTGCAGCGTGCCTGTCGTGCCTACCCAGGCGATCCTTGAAAAGGCGTTCAAGGATCACTTCGGTGTCGCGGCTATCAACGTAGTCAACGACCTGACGCTCGAGGCGGTGCTTGCCGCGGCAGAAGAGCTGCGGGCTCCGCTGATCATTCAAACGTCGGTCAAGACGGTCAAGCAGTTAGGGCGGGACGTCCTGTATGGCATGTGGGTCGAGATGACCCGTCCCATCACCGTCCCGGTCGCCCTTCACCTGGACCACTGTCCCGAGCGGGACGTCATCAGCACCTGTCTCGAGGCGGGCTGGAACTCGGTGCTCTTCGACGGCTCGAAGCTGTCCGTCGAGGAGAACAAGCGCCAGTGCATCGAGGTCGTGGCCGAGGCGCGCCGGTACGGCGCCGCGGTCGAGGGCGAGATCGAGGGCTTCAAGCGCGTCGAGGACATGGCGGACGACGAGCGCGTGAACGAGCAGTCGCTCGAGGCCGCCGTCGACTTCGTCAGGGCGACCGGAGTGGACGTGTTCGCCCCCGCCATCGGCAACGCCCACGGCATGTACAAGACGACCCCGAAGCTGGACAACCAGCGTGTGACCGACATCGTTGCCGCGACCGGCATCCCGGTCGCACTTCATGGCGGCACGGGCATGACGCCAGAGCAGTTCACCGACCTCATCGCGCGCGGCTGCGCCAAGGTCAACATCTCCACCGCTCTGAAGATCGCGTTCATGCAGTCGGGCTACGACTACATGACCGCAGCACCCGGGCGAGTACGACCCGCCGTCGATCTTCAAGGCCCAGCGGGCGGCCGTCCTCGAGATGGCCAAGCACCACATCCGGATGTTCGGCAGCGAGGGCAAGGCCTGGTGAGCACCCTCATCTTCGACTGCGACGGCGTCCTCGCGGACACCGAGCGCTACGGCCACCTGCCTGCCTTCAACCAGACCTTCAGAGAGTTCGGGCTACCGGTCGCAGTGGTCCGAGGAGGAGTACGGCCAGAAGCTCCTGATCGCCGGCGGCAAGGAACGGATGGCGAGCCTGCTTGACGCCCGACTTCGTTCGGGCGAACGGTCTGCCGGGGGACCCCGAGGGCCAGGCCGCCGAGCTCGCGAAGTGGCACAAGCGCAAGACCGCAGATCTACACGGAGATGGTGGAGGCCGGGAGGCTGCCGCCGCGGCCCGGGATCAAGCGGATCATCACCGCGGCCCAGGATGCCGGCTGGACGCTCGCGGTCGCTTCCACGTCCGCTGAACTGTCGGTGAAGGCGATCCTCGACAAGGCGGTCGGGCCCGAGCGGGCCGCCCGCTTCGACCTCATCCTCGCGGGGGACGTGGTGGCGAAGAAGAAGCCGGCCCCCGACATCTACCTGCTCGCCCTCGAGCGCCTTGGGGTGCGACCGGCCGAAGTGCTCGTCATCGAAGACTCACGCAACGGACTCCTCGCGGCAATCGGAGCCGGCCTCCGTTGCTTCATGACCGTCAACGGGTACACCGAAGAGGAGGACAACAGCGAAGCAATCCTGGTCGTGTCGTCCCTCGGAGACCCCGGGGGAGAGAAGACGGTCGTGCTCGCGAATCGAAGCGGGGCACGACCCGGTGACTACATCACCCTGGGCGACCTGGAAGCCTGCCTCGCTTCCTGATCGCCCTGCCGGTGGCACCGCCACAGAAGGGAGGTTCGTATGACGCAGTCGTCGCTCGACGATCTCGATCTCGTCCTGAAGACGACGGCCAGCACGATCGTCGACAACGCGGTCTACTTTGCGCAGCTCGATTCGGTCGTCGGCGACGGTGACTTCGGCTACTCGCTCAGGAACGGATGGGAGGTCGTCCTCAGCGACTACGACACCTTCGACCACACGAGCGTCGGGACGATCCTCAAGAAGGTCGGGATCGTCCTCTCGGGCAAGGTCGGGGGCGTGAGCGGCCCCATCTGGGGGACCGCGTTCCTGCGCGCGGGGGCGGCTGCGGGCGACAAGACGGAGCTCGCCCCGGAGGACGTGGTCGCCATCCTGCGGGCGGCGATCACCGGGATCATGGCGCGGGGCGGCGCGTCACTCGGGGAGAAGACACTCCTCGACGCGCTCGTCCCGGCGACCGACAGCCTCGAAGCCAGCTTTGCCGACCCCGCGACGCGGCAGGACTCTGGAGTCGAGGCGATCCAGAAGGCTGCCGACGTCGCGGTGAAGGCGGCCGAAGAGACCAAGTCCATGCTCGCGATGCGCGGCCGGGCCGCGTACACGGGCGAGCGGAGCATCGGCTCGGTGGACGCCGGGGCCACGGCCATCGGCGTCATCCTGCAGGCCGTCGCGGCCGCATGGCGTGAGAAGCACGGGAAGTGAGGAGAACAGGCGTGAAGAAGTTCGTCAACGACCCGAAGCAGTTCGTCCCCGAGTTCCTCGAGGGCATCCAGCTCGCGAGCGGCGGTGCGCTCAAGTACGAGCCGAAGTACAACCTGATCTACCGGGCCGACATGCCGTCCGACAAGAAGGTCTCGATCATCCAGGGCTCCGGCTCGGGTCACGAGCCGGCCCACACCATGATCGTCGGCCCCGGCATGCTCGACGCCGCCTGCCCGGGCGACGTCTTCGCCGGGCCGCCCGTCGAGTTCGTCGTCGAGACGTCGAAGCTCATGAACTCGGCGAAGGGCGTCCTCCACATCGTCAACAACTACACCGGCGACAAGGCCGCCTTCGAGATGGGCCGCGAGCTCTGCGAGGCGGAGGGGATCAAGGTCGAGACCCTCCTCGTCAACGACGACGTGGCGGTCAAGGACTCGACCTGGACGGTCGGCCGGCGCGGCGTGGCGGGCAACTTCTTCGTGATCAAGGCGGTGGGCGCCGCCGCGGAGAAGGGTGCCGGCCTCGACGAGCTCGTGCGGGTCGGCAACAAGGTCATCGGCCAGGTCCGAACGATGGGCATCGCCCTCAGCTCGTGCACTCCGCCCGTCCGCGGGACCCCGCTCTTCGAGATCGCCGACGACGAGATGGAGATCGGGATCGGGATCCACGGCGAGCCGGGCCGTCAGCGGACCAAGCTCGTCAGCGCCAACGAGATCGTCGACATCCTGCTCAACGCGATCGTCCCCGACCTTCCGTTCGTGAAGGGCGACGAGGTCGCGCTGATGGTCAACGGACTGGGCGGGACGCCGATCAGCGAGCTCTACCTCCTGTACGGCATCGCCCACAAGAAGCTCGCCGAGAAGGGCATCAAGGTCTTCCGCAGCTACGTGAACGAGTACTGCACGTCGCTCGAGATGGCGGGTGCCCACATCTCGCTGCTCAAAGTGGACGACGAGCTCAAGAAGCTGCTTCTCGCCCCCGCGGAGGTGTCGATCCGCGTCTTCTGAGTCCACCCTTCCCAGCGCGCCATCGCGCCCCCGACCTCGGTCGGGGGCGCGATGATGTTCCTCGACTGGGGCTGTGCCGAGCGACCCGCCATGCCCCATGGCTGAACCCCCGGCCCGACGGGACCGGCCCCGCCGACGACGGGAAAGGCAAGCTGGTGACCTTCTTCGACCACGCGTATGAAGGCACGCCGACGTGGGATGTCGGCCGGCCACAGGGCGCCATCGTCCGGCTCGCCGAGGCAGGCCTGATCACTGGCTCCGTCCTCGATGTCGGCTGCGGGACGGGCGAGCACGCGCTGTACCTCACGGCTCGGGGCCACGCGGTCACGGGCGTCGACCTCGCCGCGGCGGCGATCGAGAAGGCACAGGCCAAGGCCGTTGCGCGCGGCCTCAACCCGGTCTTCCTGGTGCACGACGCGCTGGACCTGGGCAGCCTCGGCCGGGTCTTCGATTGTGCGCTGGACGTCGGGTTGTTCCACTGCCTCGAACCGGACCAGCGTCGGCCCTATGTGGCCGGCCTGCGGGCCGTGGTGCGGCCGGGAGCAACCTGTGTCGTCCTCTGCTGGAGCGATCGGAACCCCTTCGGCTACGGTCCGACGCGCATCTCTCGACGGGACCTTCGGGCGAGCTTCGCAAAGGGCTGGGTCGTCGAGGCGATCGACCAGGAGTCGCTGGACACGCTCATGCCCCATGAGTACGTGCACGCATGGCTCGCCCGGATCCGGCGAATCTGAGGACGGCGCGCCCCAAGTCACCCTATCCTTGGCCGATGGCTCGTTCCGCCGCGCGGCCGCCCAGCGTGGAGCGGCTCCTCGCCGCCGCGCGGTCGCTCACCACCGCCCGCGAGCACGAGGCACTGCTCGGCGTCGCGCGCGCCGTCATCGCCGACGAGCGCGACCGCCTGGCGGGCGGGCTGCCACCGACGCCGCTGCCCGGGCTTGCGGGCGAGGTGGCCGAGCGCCTCGCGGCCTACGCCGACCCGGCCGGCGCCGGCCTAGTGGCCGCGATCAATGCCACGGGGGTGATCCTCCACACGAACCTCGGCCGCGCTCCTTGGCCCGCTGCCGCGATCGCCGCAGCGACCGCCGCAGCGAGGGCGCCGTCACTCCTCGAGCTGGACCGCCTGACCGGCCGCCGTGGCGCCCGCTTCCGTTCTGCCGAGGAGCACCTCATGGCGCTGACTGGCGCCGAGGACGCCCTCATTGCCACCAACAACGCCGCGGCGCTCGCCCTGGCCGTCGGCCTGGCCGGCCGGCGCGGCGTCGCGGTTGCCCGGAGCGAGCTCGTCGAGATCGGCGGAGGCGTGCGAATCCCCGAGATCGTGCGGCGGGCGGGAGCCCGCTTGATCGAAGTCGGGACGACCAACCGGACTCGCGTGGGCGACTTCGCCGAACCGCTGGAGTCGGGGCGGGCCGCTCTCGTCCTGCGGGTGCACCCCTCGAACTTCCGGATGGAGGGCTTCGTCGAGGCCCCTGATCCGGCCGAGCTGGCCGCTCTGGCCCGCCGGTTCGGAGCTCCGGTGGTCGACGATCTCGGCAGCGGGGCGCTCCTGCCGACCGAGCGCTTCGGCCTCGCCCACGAGCCGACGCCGGCCGAACGGCTGGCCGCTGGCGCGGACCTCGTCACGTTCAGCGGCGACAAGCTGGTCGGGGGACCTCAGGCCGGCCTCATCGTCGGCCGTGCCACGCTGGTAGCCAGGATCCGTCGCGATCCCCTCGCCCGGGCGATGCGCCCCGACAAGACGATCCTGGCGGGGGTCGCCGCGACGCTGGCCCTCTACCGGGCCGGGGTCGCCGCCACCGAGATCCCGGTCTGGCGGATGATCGCCGCCAGGCCCGCCCAGCTGCGGACGCGGGCGGAAGTGCTGGCGGCGCGGCTGGACGACGGGCGCGTGACGATCACGACCCTGTCCTCGACCGTCGGTGGGGGCTCGCTGCCGGGCGAGACACTCCCATCATGGGGGCTCGCGCTCAGGGTCCGCTCGGCGGAGCGCGTGCTGGCCGCCCTCCGGTCGGGAAGTCCGGCCGTGGTCGGACGGATCGAAGATGACTTCGTGGTCGTCGACCTGCGAACGGTCGACCCGGCCGACGACGAGCGACTCGCGGTGGCCCTGGCCACGAGCCTGGGGCCGGTCCTCGCCGGTTCACCGGAGGCGGCTCTGGCCGCCTCAGCTGGACCACGGGCAAGGTCCCGGCGGGCCGGCCCCTCATGACCGTCGCCATTGGGACGGCCGGCCACATCGACCACGGCAAGACGGCGCTGCTGCGGGCGCTCACCGGGATCGACGCCGATCGCCTGCCGGAGGAGCGTCGGCGGGGCATGACCATCGACGTCGGCTACGCCCACCTGGCCCTCCCCGACGGGAGCGAGCTCGACTTCGTCGACGTTCCCGGCCATGACCGCCTGGTCGGGAACATGCTCGTCGGAGCGGGTGAAGTGGACGCGGCCATGCTCGTGGTGGCCGTCGACGACGGGCCGCGGGCGCAGACGTTCGAGCACCTTGAGCTGCTCGATGCCCTGGGTATCGCGCACGGGCTGGCCGTTGTCACCAAGATCGACCTGTGCGGGCCCGACGACGCCCGACCGGCCGCGGTCCGCGAGTCCGTCGGGTCGCTGCTGGCGCGGACGAGCCTCGCCGGGGCGCCGGTGGTCGCGGTCTCGGCCGCGAACGGCGAGGGGCTCGACCGGCTGGTGCGCGCGCTCGTCGAGGTGCGCGACCAGGTGGCCGCCGCGGCGGCCGCGACGAGCGCTACGGCGGCGGGTGGCGGGCGGCCGCGCCTGGCCGTCGATCGGGCCTTCGTCGTCCACGGCCGCGGCGTCGTGGTCACCGGGACCCTGCGCGGTGGCCCGATCGCGCGTGGCGACGAGCTCCGCGTGGAGCCTGGTTCCGGCCGGGCCCGCGTCCGCGAGATCCAGGTTCACGGCGAGACCAGGGAGCGCGTCGAGGGTGGCGGCCGGGTGGCCCTCAACCTCGCCGGCGTCGAGCTCGAGTCGGTTCGCCGCGGTGTCATCCTGACCGCCGATCCCGAGGTCGTCGTCACCGATCGCCTCCTGGTGGAGCTGCGACCGGCCGCCGATCTCGGCCGCGCCGCGAGGCTCGAAGGCCGTCCCTTCAGAGATGGAGTGCCGTTGCGGCTGCACCTGGGAACCGCCCAGGTCGACGCGAGGATCCGGCGCAACCGCGCCGACGTGGAGGCGGACGGCCGATTGGTGACGGTGCTGCACCTGGCCGAGCCCGTCGCCGTCGCCGCCGGTGACCGTTTCGCGCTCCGCCGCCCATCGCCCGCCCTCACTTCGGGAGGCGGCCGGGTCCTCGACCCGCGACCGCCCGTGGGTCCGTCGCGTCGTCGACTGACGCACGCAGCCGTCCTGGCAATCCGTGACGCGGGCGATCCGCGGACCCGTGCGGCGGCCCTCGTCGAGCTTCACGGAGCGATCACCTCGGACGCCGGCATCCTCCCCGGGCTCACTGACGATCGAGCCGCGCGCTTCGGACCCGCGGTCCTGGCGGGCGATCTCGCTGAAGCCCTCGCGGATGAGGCGCTGGCCGAGGTCGCGGCCCATCACGCCGGCCAGCCCCAGTCCGCCGGTCTGGCGCTGGCCGAGCTGCGGCCGCGGCTGGCCCGTTCGCTGCGGCGGAGGGCCACCATCGCGCCGCCGGAGGCCGCGGCGGCGGTGGCAGCGCTCGTCGACGACCTGGTTCGAAACGGTCGGCTCGCCCGTGACGGCGACCTCGTGCGCGACCCCCGCCGGTCGCCCGGGTTGCCGGCGGAGGTTCGCATCGCCATGGACCGACTCGAGGCGACCCTGGCCCTGGCGGCGCCACCCCCGTTCATGGCCGCCGTCCGCGCGACGCGCTGCCCGCCCGAAGGCATCCGGGCCCTCGAGGCGAGCGGGCGCATCGTCCGCCTCGAGCCCGACCTGGCGTATGCCGCGCAGACGTACGGCGAGCTCGAGGCGCTGGCGCTCCGGCTGGCGGCGGCAGGACCGCTCTCGCCGGCCATCTTCCGCGACGCGACGAAAACGAGCCGGCGCTACGCCCTGGCGATCCTCGAGGATCTCGATCGGCGAGGGCTCCTGCGTCGCACGCCCGATGGCCACCTGCCCGGCCCGCGGGCGCCGGGAGCCGCCCGATGACCGAGGGCCGCCACGGACGGCAGGGTGGCGCCCGTGGCGCGGTCCCCGAGGTCAGCGGTCTGGTGCTCGCCGGCGGCCGCTCTCGCCGGTTCGGCTCGAACAAGCTCGCCGTGATCGTGGAAGGCCGGCCGCTCCTGCACTTGCCGGTGCTGGCTCTGGCCGAGGTCTGCGACGAGGTCCTGGTGGCGATCGCGCCCTACGGCCCCAGGCCGTCACTGCCCCAGCCCGGGCACGGCCGGGGGCCCGGCCGCGCGGACGTCAAGATCGGCGTCGTCCGTGACGCCGCCGCGGGCCTCGGCCCTCTGGCCGGAGTTCGCGCCGGGCTGGGGGCCGCCCGGGCCGAGGTCGTCGTCGTTGCCGCCGGCGACATGCCGTCGCTCCAACCCGCAGTGCTCCGAGCGCTCGTGACCGGCCTGGCCGACGAGGGCGTGGCTGCGACCGCCCTCGTCGAGGACGGGACCCTGCGGCCGCTGCCGTGCGCCCTGCGTCGCGCGATCGCCCTGCCGGTGGTCGAGCGGCTCCTGGCGTCTGGGCGCGCCTCGCTGGTCGGGCTGCTCGACGCGATCCAGGTGCGCGGCATCGATCCTTCGGTCTGGCGGACCCTCGACCCGGACGGCTTGACGCTGCGCGACATCGACCGCCGGGACGGCCTCGACCGGCGGGACGCCCTCGGCCGTCGTTAGTCGATCGCGAGCCCGCGAGCCCCGCGCCGCCGAATCGCGAGCCCGCCGGCCCCGCGCTGCCGCGGTGGGTCAGCCGACCGCCACCTCGATCTCGCCGGCCCGGTAGGCGGCCATGAAGGCCCCACCGTAGGGATCGCGACCCAGGAGCAGGTCCGCCGCCAGGGCATACGTTCGCGCGCCGCGATCGAGTGCGAAGACCCGTCCGAGGTCGGTCGCGATCGGGTCGACGATGCCGCTGTCCACCCCGGCCTCGACGGCCAGGTCGATGAAGACGTCGTTGAGGAGCCGGCGGAGCGGAAGCCCGAACGAGACGTTGCGAAGCCCGCCCGTCAGGTGGAGCTCGGGGCCGAACGTCTGACGCAGGCGGCGGACCGCTTCGATGAAATGCGTCCCGACCTCCGGGTCGACGGCGACGGGCAGAACGAGGTGTCCACGTGGAGGGCGCCCAGCGGCGATGCCCAGGGCCAGCGCCCGCTCGATCATCGCGCTGGCGTTCACGACGCGCTCCCCGGCGCTGGTAGGCATTGCGGTCCCGCCGGCGGCGGTCACGATGACCGGGCAGCCGGCCGCGGCCGCGAGGTCGAGCACGTCGGTGCGGTCTTTCGAGGCGGAGTTGAGAAGCGGCCGGGTGGTCAAGCCAGCCGGTCCCGCCGCGAGCGCTGCGGCGGCCGCCTCACGCGTGCCGTCCCGAGATGCCTGAAGCCCCGCCGCGATGACGTCGGCATTCGAGGAGTCGAGCGAGATCGGGACACTGGCGACCTGCTCCACCGTCCTGACCAGCCAGCGCATCGCCGCCTTCTGGGTCTCCAGGTCGGCGGCTCACCTCGTCGACGTTGAGGTCGAGCCAGTCGGCGCCGGCCGCCTCCTGGCGGGCGGCCATCGACTGCAGGTAGGCCCGGCCGTCGGCGGCGTCGCGCTCGCGTCGCCCTCATGCCGGCGAGAATGGCCGCTCGCACGTGCTTGACCTTGCCCGCCGCGAAGTCCCGGCCGTCGCGGATCGCCCGGGGGATGGCCAGGAGTTGCGCTCGCCATCGGGATCGGTGAAGCGCGATCGCGTCGACCGGCCGTCGGCGTCGACCACGATGTGCTTGCCCGTCCGCTTGACCACCCGGGTGGCGTGGATGTTCTCGCCGATGACGAGGAAGGGCGTGCCGGTCCGGGTCGTCCGCATCAGTGGCTCTCCTGTCTCGGCGTCGCCAGGCGATGGTCGCGGCCGAGGAACGTGTTGGCCCAGGCGCTCGTGCGGCGCAGCGCGTTGTCGGTCAGGACGGGCGGGCGGTCGAGCATGCGTCAGCTCCTCGCCGTACGGCTTGAGTCGCGTGTAGGCCTGGGCCCAGATGCACTCGCGGTCGCCCGACCTCGCAGATCGCCGTCGTGCGAGCCGCCGCACGGGCCGTTGCGCTGGTTCTTCGCGCACTGCGACTCGGGGCAGAGGTAGGCGATGTCGGGCAGCGAGCAGTCGCCGCAGTCGCGGCAGTCGAAGAGCGGGACCTTGACCGCCTGCTCGAGCACGTGGAGCGGCCGCGCGAGGTGCAGCCGCTCCGCTCGCTCGTAGAAGCGCGGTGCCGAGCCGGAAGCCCGCGCGTCCCCGGCGTGAAGACGAGGTCGTGGACGAGCCGGTTCGAAGCGGTAGGCGAGGGGGACGCGGCGGCGCGCGCGCCGCCGTGCGGCCGGTGGTCGAGGAGCGCCGGTAGCGACGGCTCACGGTCGGTCGGATGCCAGCCCGGTCGTCGCGTCGCGCTCGAACTGGTAGAACTCGCCCGGCTGGCCGAACTGGATCTCCCGGGCGAAGTCGCGCCAGTCGTCCGGCCCGAAGCCGTCCGCGAGCTCGAGGATCCGCTCGACCTCCGTCGGCCGTCCCGGTGCCCGCCGAGGTAGACCCCCGCGGTAGCCGAGGCCGCGGGCGATCGCGACCTGCTTGGCGGCGAGCTCGAGGAAGAACGCCCGGCCCTTGTCGGGCGAGACTGCCCTGGCCGCTCGACGACGGCGAGCAGCTCGTCGGTGACCACGCAGCCGGGGACCTTGCCCGCGTTGAAGATGCGGGCGACGGCGTGCGTCAGGATGTAGACGTTGGCGATCACCGGGATCGCGACGCCCTGGCCGCATGCAGCGCAGCAGCTCGTCCTGCTTGCGGGCGTCGTAGCCGACCTGGGTGATGACGTAGTCGGCGCCGGTGCGCGCCTTGAGGCCGAGCTTGAGGTACTGGGGGATGAGGTCGCGCTCGAGGCGCTTGTAGGGTTCACCGCGCAGCCGAGGAAGAAGCCGTCGGGCGGCAGCCGGCCTGCGACGCCCAACGCCGCGATACAGCTCGAGCAGGGCCACCGAGTCGAGGTCGAACACGGGCCGGCAGGCCGCTCGTAGCCCTCGACCGGGTAGTCGCCGGAGAGCGCGAGGACGTTGGTCAGCCCGCGGCTCGCCAGGTCCCAGCCGAGGCTCTGGAGAGCGTTGCGGTTGCGGTCGCGACAGGCGACGTGGACGATGACGTCGTGGCCGCGGGCGACGAGCGCCTCGGCGAGGGTCGTCGGGCTGACCAGGGCGTGGCCGCCGGCGTTGTCGGTGATGCTGAGGGCGGCGATCCGCGGGTCGGCCGCGAGCTCCGCGGCCATGCCAGAGCGCGCGGCCGCCGCGTTCGTCCTGGAGGGGCCCGGCCCAGGGCACGAGCTCGACGATCGTCAGGAACCCGTCGGGCGCGATGAGCGTGCTCGCGGAAGCTCGGCGTGGGCGGTCACGCGGGCGCCTCCGAGGGGGATCGTCGACGCTCCGGCCGCTGATCGGGCTCATCCGCCGGCTAGGGGCTCGAACCGGCAGCCGTCGACGAACAGGTCGAAGAAGTCCGGGCTCGGCCTCGAGCTCCACGTGCTCGATCCGGCCGACGAGGCGCTTCGAGGCGCGCCGCGCCGCGGCGCGAGAGCAGGAGCGCCGTCGGCGCCCGCGGATCGACGCGTTGCCCGACCCGGACGACGCGCTCGGCCGGGACCGGGGCGAGGAGCCCGATGGCGATGGCGTGGCTCCACGTCGATGGCGTTCGCGAAGCCGCCGGCGAGGTAGACGCGGTCGAGGTCGGCCGGGCCGAAGCCCAGCGCGCGCGGAGCAGGATGCCGCTGGCCGACCGCCGTTCGCCGCCTTGGCCTGGGCGAGGTGGCCGACGTCCCGCGGGAGAACGTGATCCGCGGTCGGGCTCGACGCGATCTCGCCGGCGCCATCGGCGAAGCGCCCCGCGGCGGTCATCCAGCCGGCCGCGCCGCAGCTCGGCGAGGAGGTCGACCAGGCCGGACCCGCAGATGCCCTCGGGTGGCACGTCGCCGATCGTCCGGAAGTCGAAGCCGCCGTCGAGGAGCCGAACCGACTCGATGGCGCCGTCGGCAGCCGGCCATCCCGTGGCGGACGAGGCCGCCCTCGAAGGCCGGGCCGGCCGGGCTCGACGCGGCCAGGAACCGCTCGCCGTCGCCGATGAGACGACCTCGCGTGTTGGTGCCGATGTCCACGAGCAGGAACGACCGCCGCGGCCCACGGCAGTCGACCGCGACGAGGTCGGCGGCGGCGTCCGCCCCGACGTGGCTGGCGATGAGGGGCGCGCCGTAGACCCGAGCCTGGGGGTTGACCAGCAGCGCCGAGCTCGTGGCGCGAGACGAGCGACGGCCGTCGACTCGCCGCCGGCCGGCCCGGTATCTCGCGCTCGACCGTGGACCGGAACGGGCCGTCGGCCGATCGGCCCGACGTCCAGGCCGAAGAAGAGGTCGCGCATCGTGGAGTTGCCGACGACGACGACCTCGAGGACGTCGCGGCGGTCGATGCCGAGCTCCGCGCAGAGGCGACCTGAGCTCGTGGTTGAGGGCACGCCGGAGCGCCCGCCGCAGCTCGCCCGGGCTGCTCCGCCTCGTACGAGATCCGGGTGATGACGTCGCTGCCCCCGAACCGCTGCGGGTTCTCGAGCGCCGCCGCCTGGATCGACTCGCCCGTCTCGAGGTCGACCAGCTCGAGGACCACCGTCGTCGTGCCGACGTCGATGGCGCACGCCCAGGAGGCGTCCGCTCGCCCCGATCGTGCCGACGTCCTGGCCGTCGCGGTACGACGCGGTCGCCCTCGACGCGTGACCGCCGGGTCGAGCTCCGAGCGGCTCGCCCCTCCGGGGCGCAGGAGGATGCGCAGGCGGCGGCGCAGGACGCGCGAACTCGACGTCGCGCCGGTCCGCTCGACGAGCGCCTGGCAGGCGAGCCGGAAGCGTCGGCCGCAGGAACGCCTCCGGCCGGTCGTGGGCGGGGACAGCTCGTCGCCGCCGCGCTGGATCTCCACGACGCACTCGCGGCAGCGGCCCGTGCGCCGGCACGAGGCCGGGACGACGACCGCCGAGCTCGTCGGCGTCGTCGAACAGGGATCGACCCGCGACGAGGGGCCGGTGCTGGGTGCCATGAATGATCTCGGACACGGCGTGAGCATCGACCACGCCGCGGCCCGATCACAGCCCCGGACGGCCCGCCCGGACGGGCCGAACGGCAGGCGGCCGCCGCCGCCAGCCGGCGACGGCAGCCACTGGCACCTTCGGCGGAAGCTCGTCGCCGGCCCGCCGCCGCCGCGGCGCCGCCGCCGCCCGCTGCGCCGCCGCCGCCGCGCCGCCGCGCCTGCGACGAGCGCATCGCTCGGAGCCCGGACGGACGGTTAGTCGTCACACGGATCTTCGGCAGCACTCCTATGCCGGATACCGACTGGCATTCGCCACCCGGCTGTTGAGGCCTGTTTGCCAGCACCACACTGGACAGACAACCAACACGTGGCTGCGCGACAGCCGCTCGGGTCACCAACATCCGCGTCGTGGCTATACGTCCCGCTTCCGCCGCGGTCGCCCGGACCGCTTGAGCGTCGTGATCGTCGTCGCCGCCTCCGGCTCCGAGGGTGTCACTGGCATCTCCTGCCGAGTATCCGCCGTAAGGTTGTCTGTCATGGGATTGGCTCTGCGATCAGATCCGGGCGGAGCGGTGAGGAGCGGCGGCCGCGTCGTGTACTGTCTCAGGCGACCGTGACGATCCAGACGTCAGCCGTCCCGCGACCCCGTCTCGTCGCCGAGGAGGGGACCGTGCCGCTCGTGACCGGCGGCGAGGTCCGAGCCGTCAACCTCGACTACGCGGCAAGCACCCCGCCGCTCGAGGCTGTGGCCAAGGGCGTCGCGGAGATCCTGCCCTGGTACAGCTCCGTCCACCGCGGCGCCGGCTTCCGCTCCCAGGTTTCGACCGCCCTCTACGAATCGGCCCGCGAGGCCGTCCGCTCCTTCCTGGGCGTGCCGGACGACCAGGTCGTCCTCTTCACCCGAAACACGACGGATTCGATCAACCTGCTGGCCGCTTCGATCCCGCCCGGGACCCGGGTCATCACCTTTGCTGTCGAGCACCACGCCAACCTCCTTCCCTGGCGCCGTCGACAGGCCGTCCATCTGCCCGTCCCGGGCAGCCCCGACGAGCTGCTCTCGGCCCTCGATCGGGCGCTCGGCGAGCTCCCGGCCGACGTTCCGCGGCTCGTCGCGACGACCGGCGCGTCGAACGTCACCGGTGAGATCTGGCCGCTGGCCGCGATCGCCGAGTTGGTCCATCGCCACGGCGGCCGCCTCTTCGTCGACGCGGCCCAGCTCGCCCCGCACGCTCCGATCGACGTGGCGACCCTCGGGATCGACTATCTCGCCGCGTCAGGGCACAAGCTCTACGCGCCCTTCGGCGCCGGCGTCCTGGTCGGCCGGGGCGACTGGCTGTCCGGCGAGGCCCCGTTCCTGCTCGGCGGTGGAGCGGTCGAGTTCGTGACCCTCGACGATGTCCTCTGGCGGCCACTGCCGGATCGCCAGGAGGCCGGCTCGCCGAACGTCGTCGGCGCGGTTGCCCTGGCGATCGCCTGCCGGACGCTGCAGGCTTACGGGATGGCCGCCATCGAAGCCGAGGAGCTCGAGCTGGCGGCCTACGGCCGGGAGCTGCTGCGGCGGATCCCCGGCCTGGATCTCTACGCCACGTGGACGGACGATCACCCGCGGATCGGGCTGCTCACCTTCAACCTGGCCGGCTATCACCACAGTGAGCTGGCCGCGATCCTCAGCGCCGAGTACGGGATCGCCGTGCGACATGGCTGCTTCTGTGCACATCCCCTGCTGCTCCATCTCCTGCGGATCGGGGAAGAGCGGGCGGCGGCGATTCGGGCCGAGCTCCGGGCCGGCGGTCACCCGGACCTGCCGGGGGCGGTCCGCCTGAGCCTTGGCCTGGCCACGACGCGGGCCGACCTCGAGGCTGCCGCCGCCGCCCTCACGACCATCGCGCGCGTGGGCCCGCGCTGGACGTACGCCGTCTCGGCGTCGACCGGCGAATTCGAGCCCGTGCCCGATCCCCGGCCGTGGCCGACTCTCCCGCTGGAGCGTCCAGCCGCCCACCGACCCTCGAGCGGCGAGAGCTCCTGAAGCCGGGCGGCCGCGGGCAGGACATCATCGCGGCGGCGCTCGGTTCGTGACGGTCCGGGGCAGCGCGCGGTCGCCCCCGCGAGGGCTACCATCGTGAGGTGGACCCGCGGGTGTCGATCCTGGGAGGTGAGTTCGTGACGGCATCGGGGGGCCACGAGGCCCGAGACGCCGGCCGACAGCCGGGCTCGCCTGGCCCCGGCGAGCTCGATCCGGCCATCTTGACGCCGACCTGGATCCGCGAGCGCCTGCTGGAGCTCGAACCGCTTGCCCGTGCCGACTCGGCACGCATCCAGATCGCCAGGGCGCCCGGCCGGGTCAACCTCATCGGCGAGCACACTGACTACAACGATGGGCTGGTCCTGCCGGCGGCCATCGGCCTCGAGATCTGGCTGGCGTTCGTTCCCACGGAGGACCGCCGGGTCGAGCTGGTCCGCCTGGAGACCGGTGAGCGGGGCGGCTTCGATCTCGACGCGATCGGGCTGGCCGGCGGTGACTGGCTCGACTATCCGGCCGGCGTGGCTTGGGCGCTCCGCCAGGCCGGCCAGCGAACTCACGGGTTGCGGGGCGTGGTGGCGAGCACGCTGCCGATCTCGGCCGGCCTGTCATCGTCCGCGGCGATGGAGCTGGCCTCGGCCTGGGCGCTGTCCGGTCCGGCCGGGCCGACGACCGATGGGATGACCCTGGCCCGCATCGCCCAGCGTGCCGAGAACGCCTACGTGGGTAACAACTGCGGCCTGATGGACCAGTTCGCCTCGTCGCTCGGGCGCGCCGGGATGGCCCTGTTGCTCGACTGCCGCTCGCTGGCGTACCGGCCGATTCCGCTGCCCCTCGACGAGGTCAGGCTCGTGGTCTGCCACACGGGATCGCCGCGGCGGTTGCTCACCTCCGAGTACAACGCCCGCCGGGCGCGCTGCGAGTGGGCGGTCGAGTTCCTGCGTGAGCGGGGCCTGGATGTGCGGGCGCTCCGGGACGTGGCCCCGGCCATGCTGCCGGAGCTGCGTTCACTGCTCGATGCCGAGACGTTCGCGCGCGTCGAGCACGTCGTCACCGAGAACGAGCGGGTGCTGGAGACCGTGGCTGCTCTCGAGGCGCGTGACCTGACGGCCGTGGGCCGGCTGTTCGCCGCCAGCCATGCGTCGCTGCGCGACCGCTACGAGGTCAGCTCGCCGGAGCTGGATGCGCTGGTGGAGATCGCCTCCACTACCGAAGGCGTCGTGGCGGCCCGGATGACTGGGGCAGGCTTCGGCGGCTGCACCGTCAACCTGGTGCGACCGGCCGCGGTCGATCGCTTGCGCGAGGCGGTCCTGCGGGAGTACCCAAAGCGGACAGGCCTGGTGCCGCGCGTCTTTGCCGTGGAACCCGTGGCGGGAGCGGGTTTCCTCCAGTAGGTGGGCGGCCGGCGGCCGCGGGCTCCCGCTCCCTCCGGGGCTCAGCTTCGCGGCAGTGACGCCACCACCAGCAGGAGCAGCAGGCCGGTCAGGATCGCCATGAGCAGAAGCGGGCCGACGATCTCCATCGGTCGCAACCTCATCGTCGTCGCACCTCCGCACAGGCCGTCCGGTGGGACCGGGCCGTTCTCAGTCGAACGGGCAGGCCGCCCCGAACAGGATGCCGATGATCGTCTCGCCGCCGAGCGGCCGAACCGTCGTCTGCACTCGACAGCCCACACTCGACGCCGTCGATTTGATCGTGCGAGAGCCATCCTCGAGCGGTCCGGTCGTGGTGGTCGTACTGTACCCGGCCCCTTCGAGCGCGGTGCGCATCCAGGCCAGGACCGCCTCAACGCCGTCGGCGGTGCTGAACGTCGCGCTGGCCGGCCCGTCGCCGGTCTCGGCCGGCCGCGCCCCCGGGTAGGCCGGGAAGCCAGATGGCAGCGCGTCCCAGATCTCGCCCCAGGACGTCTGGGTGCGGCCCACCGATAGGTTGGGCGTCGTCGCCTGGCTGCTCGCCGGCGCAGGCGTGCTCGGGGTCGTCGAGGCGCCCGTGCCGGTGCAGGCGGCCAGGGCGATGGCCAGAATCGCGGCCACCCCGATGCTCCTCGGCCAGGCCGCTGTGGGCCCAGAGTGCCGGATCAGGCGGGTCTGCATGGTCCTTCAATGGTAGACCCGATGGCATGACAGAGCCCCGGCGCCCGATCGGCGCCGGGGCTCTGTGGCCGGCCGCGCTCCGAGTCGGCCGGCAGGTCGGTGGCGCCCCATCGGAGTGAGCGCCGCCGCCCGATTCGCCTCGGACCCCAGCGCACGAGGCGACTGGTTCGGGCTCCGTTCCGGAAGGGCCGCACAGTCCGCGTGAACCCTTCGTGCCGATTGGACGGACGACGGCCTTCTCGTGTGGCGCCGGCCGGGTCAGCGGCGAGCCGCGAAGGCGAAGCGGACCGCCCTCCAGGTCCGATCGGGCGTGCGGAAGGCGACGCCCAGGGTGTACGCACCGCTTCGGACGGAGGCGTACGAGCCGATCACCACCGGCAGCACCAGGCGCGTGGATCGACCCGGGCTCACGCCGATGGTGCGGCTCGAGGAAGCGATCGGCCGGCCGCTCGGGTCGCGCAGGACCCAGGAGAGGATGCCTCGTTCGGGGATCGAGCCCTGGTTCGTGACCCGGATCGAGATCTCCGCGCGGACCAGGCCGTCGCGGCGGGCGAGGTGGAAGACCGATCCCTTGACCACGACCTCGTGGGTGGGCCCGTAGAAGCGATCGCGGAGGAGATCCCAGAGCTCACGGTAGCCGCGGTCGTTGTCGAGGGCCCAGATGCCCACCCCGGCGAGACCCCGGGCGATCGCGTAGTCGTACTTGGCGGCCAGGCTCCGCTCGTCGTCGAAGTAGACCTGGCGATCGGTGCCGAGGTCGGCATCGTGATACGAGAACCAGACAGCGCCCGCGGACCTGTCCTGGTGGAGCGAGGTCTGCGGATGGGCGTCGAGGAACTGGCGCGCGCCGGCGTAGGTGAGGCTCCACGCTCCGCCGTAGTCACCACGTGGCGTGCGGACGAGGCTGGCGGCGGTGGGCGCGTGGACCGGCCAGTCGTACCCATAGTAGGGGACGCCCATGATGAGCCGGGCGGCCGGGGCGTTGCGGAGGAAGGTGGTCAGGGCCGTCTTCACCGACGGGCTGCCGGTCATCGGCGCGACCGGACCGGCCTGGGCGGAACCCGCCGTCCGGAAGTCGTAGGCCATGACGAAGATCCGGTCGGCCGCTCCAGCCAGGAGCTCGATCTGCTCGGGTGTCGCCCGGACGGACGCGGCGACCACGAGCTGCGGGTCGGGGAACCGGGCACGCATAGCGGCTCGGAAGCGGCGGGCGAATGCGGCGAACTCGTCGGTCAGCGATGGCGGCAGGGGCTCGAAGTCGAGGCTCGCGCCGTCCGCGCCGCGGCGGGCCATGAGCGCCAGCGCCTGCTCGATGAAGCGAGCCTGGGCCGCCTGGCTGCCGAGGAACGCCTTGAGGTCCGGCAGGCTGCCCGAATCGAAGAGCTGGAAGGTGGGCACCACCCGCACGCCCCAGGCGTGGGCGCGGTCGCTGATCTCGCTTGCGCGAGCACCGACGTAGGCGCCGTAGCCGGGACCGTCGGTCGCCAGGGCGCCGGAGCGCTCGATCCCGATCCCGAAGAAGGCGATCGTGGACAGCAGGTCGTAGTGCAGCCGATCCGCGGTCCCCGAGTCGAGTCGCCAGTACGGCAGGTACCCGTAGACCTCGTGGTTGAGGGTACGGATCGCGGGGTTGCGCGGCCCGATGGTCGGGGATCGGCCCTCGGCAGGGGGCGCGACCGTGGGTGCCAGCCCCGCGACGGTCGCCACCATGAGCGCGAGCGTCAGGAGGACGAGGACCGGGGGACGGCGCGGCGAGCGGCCGGAGAAGAGCATGAGCTACCCAAGACCGTACCGGCCCGTGTCAAATCGCGCAGCGGGGCCGCGGCTCGGGCGTGGGTGGGTTCGGGCGGGCGCTGGGCCGGTGGGCTTCAGTCGGCAGGGCCGTCCGGCACCCGCCAGTCCGGCACCCGGCCGTCCGGCACCCGGCAGTCCGGCAGTCCGGCACCCGGCAGTCCGGCACCACCCATGTGCACCGGGTGCAAGCAACGGGCAGGTGGGGCGCCCTCAGCGGCCCAGAGCGTTCGGATCTTTGCACCTGGTGCAAGAACCGGTGCCGTGTTCGGCCGAACGCGAGGGCGTCTTGCATGGCGTGCAAACTCCGGAGCGTTCGATGCCTGGAGCGCACCGTTGTGTGCATCTGGTGCATGCCGGGGCCGGGGGTTTGCGTTGGATGCACATCTGGCGGCTGACGGCACTAACGCAAGACGCCGGCGCCGGACCTCAGCGACGTTCGCGAGGCTCGCGACGTCAGCGTCGCTTGCCCGTCGGCTTCGACGTTCCGCGACGCTGCGGCTGGGGTCCGGCCAGGCGTAGGAACCTCCGATAGAACCCGGAGAAGGCACCGACGCCCATCCCGGTGATCGGCGAGAGGAGGAGCGCCTGGAGGATGAACGCCGTCCGGAGGTCGGGCGAGAAGGGCACTGCCGTCGACCCCTCGTAGGTCAGGGCGAATGGCACGAGGGCGATCACGGACAGCGCGCCCATCAAGCCGCCGACCAGCCAGGCGCCGCGCGGCGCGAGCATCCCCGCGAGGAAGGCGGGGATCATCGGGGGCGGATAGATGGCTAGCTGGAAGGCCAGGATCCCGATCGCGTTCTCCCGCAACGCGGGCACGACCCCGATGATCCCGCCCCCGAGGATGACGAGGGCCGGCAGCCAGACCGCCTTCGACGTGCGTGCGACGTGGGGCAAGGCGGCGATGTCGCCACGGATGTCGGCGGGGTGGGCCGCGGCGCGCAGCGGGCCGAGGAATCCCCGGGGTGCCGCCGCGGGCTCCGGCTGGGCTGTGCCCCGAGGACGCGGGACGCGTGGCGTTGCCGCGGCCGCCAGCTCAGGTGCCTCGTCGTCGTCGCCCTCGCCCTCGGCCTGCGCCTCGAGCTGAGCCGCAATCGCGGCACGATACCGGCGGCGCGCTTCGGCGCGATCGGTCCTCTTGGCGCGGGCCACGTCGTCTCCTTGGTCTGGTGATCGCGTGCGGCGGTCCGCCGCATGGTCGGGCGGACGCTCGAGCCCGATGGCGGGTTGCCACACTCGGGTGGCCGCCATGGTAACGCGAGGGGTGATTGCCGGTACGCCGCCGTGCCATTGCCAGTAAGCCGCTGCCAGTAAGCCGCGGTGCAGCCGGCGGCGCGTTCCCGTGCAGCCGCCGATGAGCCGCGGTGCAGCCGGCGGAGAGTCCGCGTGCAGGCCGCGATGACCCCCCAACAAGGGTCGGTCGAGCGACGGGCGCTACAAGGTGCCCAGCCGCCCCAACCCCTTCCCGCCTGGAGGCCGTCCATGCGCGCTGCCAGGAGCGTCGTTTCAGTCGCGCTCGCTTCCCTCATCGTCGTTGCCTTCGCAGCGGGGCCGCCTGATCGGCTCCCGCAGTCCGGCCCGCTGGGCCGGGTCGCCCTCGTCGGCTGGCCCCCGTCGACCGGCCTGCTCGTCGGCGAAGTCGTCACGGGTGGCGCCTCCGCCTCCGACGAGTACATCGAGCTCACGAACGCCAGTCCTACCTCCCTCGACCTGGCTGGCCTCGAGCTCGTGTATGCGACGTCGTCGGGCGCGACGGTGACGCGCAAGGCGACGTGGGCGACCTCGCTGCTGCTCGAGCCCGGACGTCATTTCCTGCTGGCGAATTCCGCCGGCTCGTTCGCCGCGGGCGCAGATGCCGTCTACTCCGGCGGACTCGCGGCGGGCGGTGGGGCGCTCGTGCTCCGCGCAATCGGCGGTCAGCCGATCGACGCGATCGGCTGGGGCGATGCGACGAACGCATTCGTAGAGGGGACCGCGGCCCTTGCGCCGCCGGCTGGCTCCAGCCTCGAGCGGCGACCCGGCGGGGCTGCCGGCAACACGAGCGACACGAACGACAACGCGGCCGACTGGATCGTCCGACCGAACCCGACGCCCCAGAACGTCGCCTCACCTCCATCCCCGACGCCCTCCACGGCTCCGACTCCGAGTCCGACGGTCAGCCCAGGCGTGACCCCGGCCCCCACGTCGGCTCCCACTCCGAGCCCGACGGCCACGCCCGCTCCAACCCCGCCTGCCACGGCAAGCCCAACCCCTTCGCCGACCGAGCCGCCGCTGCCCAGCCCGAGCGACTCGCCGACCCCCGAACCGACGGCGTCGCCGACGGCCGAGCCGACCGCCAGCCCCGAGCCAACGATAGAACCGCCGCCGACGGAGACGCCGACTCCGCCACCGACGCCCTCCCCAACGGTCACCCCGGCCCCCACCGTCGCGCCGACCCCCGAACCTACGCCGACATCCGCGCCCACAGCAGCGGCGACCCCTGAACCGACGCCGGCGACCCCCAACCGACGCCGACGGCCACCCCGACGCCGACGGCCACCCCGACGCCCACGCCGAGCCCCACGACCGTGACGATCGCCGATGCTCGGGGCCTGCCCCTGGGGACGACCGTATCGATCGAGGCCGTGCTGACCACCGATCTCGGAGCCCTGGAGACGGGTCGGGCGGCCTTCGTCCAGGACGCCACGGCGGGGATCGCGCTGTATCTCGATGCCGCGCCGGCCGTCAGAGTGCCGGCCGGCACGCGGCTCACCGCAACGGGCGAGATCGCGTCTCGTTACGGCCAGCTGACCCTCCGGCTGGCCGAGGCCGCCATCGTCTACCTCGGCGCCGGCGACCTGCCCGCCCCCGAGCTGGTGGCCACCGGAGCGCTCGGTGAGGGGTTCGAAGGACGCCGGGTGACGATCTCGGGCACCGTGACCCAAGCCCCCGACGCGCTCGCGGACGGTCTCGGCATCTTCGTCGACGACGGCAGCGGCCCGATCCGGGTCGTGGCCGGCGAGGGCGCGCTGGCGGGGGCATCCGTGGCACGGGGCGATGTCGTCGCCGCGACCGGGCCGCTCGGCCAGCGGGACAGCAGTGGCTCAGGCTCAACGGGGTACCGCCTCAACGCGACAGGGCCCGGCGAGCTGGTCGTGACGGCCGCCCCGACGCCTTCGCCGACTCCCACGCCAGCCCCTTCTGCCAGCCCGACTCCCACGCCCACGGCGGACCCCACGTCGAGCCCCACGCCGACTCCGACGCCGACGGCCGCGCCGACTCCCACGCCCGCCCCTTCGGCGACGCCGGTCCCGACGGTCACCCCGATCCCGTCCTCGACTCCGGCCGCTGGCCCAGTCGCGATCGCCGAGGCCCGCCGACGGCCCCTGGGCGCCAGGGTCGTCGTCGAGGGCATCGTGACGACTGAGGCCGGGCGCATCGGTGAGGCTCGCCTGATCGCCGTGCAAGATGCCATCGGCTGGGATCTTCGTCCGCCTTGGGGCGGGCGTAACCCTGCCCGCGCGAGGCGATCGCCTGTCGCTGACGGGCACGCTCGCGCGCCCCCACGGCCAGCTGGAGCTGCGGATCAAGTCCGGCGGCCTTCAGCCGCTCGGACCCGACACGCTCCCGACGGCACTGCCAACCACTGTCCCCGCGTTCGGCGATGCCACGGAGGCACGCCTCGTGACCCTGGAAGGCCGCCTCGTGGACGGGCCACGGCGCTCCTCGACCGGCGACCTCACGATCTGGTTCGAGGGAGTCGACGGCGGGAGGTTCCGCGTTCGGGCCGACACGTCGGCTGGAATCGCCCGCTCCCTGTTCGTCCGAGGCGGCCGCTACCGACTGGTCGGGATCCTCGGGCGCTATGCGACCGCGGGGGATCCGGGTTTCCGGATCTGGCTCCGCGATCGAGCCGACCTCGTCCGCCTCGACGCCGGTGCGCCCGGGGCTACCCCGGCGCCCGGCACGTCACCCAACCCCGGCGCGGGCGGGACGGTGGCGGAGGTCGCGATCAGAGCGGCCCGCGGGTCCATCGGCCGGACGGTCACCGTGGTCGGCGTGGTGACGGCGCCGGCGACCCTCCTCGACTCGAGCCGCCGACGGATCGTCATCCAGGATGCGACCGGCGGCATCGAGGTCCGGCTGGCGCCGACGATGGCCGTCCCGAGCGTGGGAACGCGGGTGCGGGTGAGCGGGGAAGTCGGCATCGCCTATGGCACGCCCCGGATCCTCGCGGACTCGATCGCCGTGCTGGGGAAGGACTCGGTCCCCGTGCCGGCGGCCCTCGGTCGTGCCCCTGGCGAGGAACTCGGTGACCGCCTCGTTCGGTTGCTGGTTACGGTCCTGGACGTCAAGAAGGATGGCGATCGCTGGCGGGCCGAGGTCCGCGTCGGAGGTGACCGCGTCCCCGTCGCCGGTCTGGCCGGATCGGGCATCCCCTCGACCGCGCTGGTGGAAGGCCGCACCGCGACGATCGTCGGCCTCGTGCGGATCGCGAATCCGTCGGCCACCGATCGGCGCCTCACGATCGTGCCGCGGTCGCGGGCCGACATCCGTCTCGGTCCGGTCGTCGCCGGCGGCAGCGGCGCTGGGGCTGCTGCGGGCTCGGACTCCGGCTCGGGCCCGGCTGGCGGCGCCGCCGACATCGCCCCCAGTGCCAGCGCCTCCGGCGTCCCGGATGCGTGGATCGATGCCGACCTCGACGGCCTCGCCCCGCTGGTCGGGCAGACCGTCCGCGTCGGCGGCCTCGTGACGGCGATCTCGGCCGACGGGTTCGACCTGGACGACGGCACCGCGGTCGGGAGGGTCGTCCTGCTCGGCGAGGCGACGGCGTTCCAGGCCCTGCTCGGGTCCGGTGATGCCGTGAATGTCATCGGGCGGGCCAGCGGCCCCGCCGAGGCCCCGTTCGTGCGAGTGTCCGACCCGGGCTCGATCACCAGGGTGGGCAGCTTGGGCGAGCCAATCCCCCTCGCAGAACCCACTCCCGACTGGGCCGATACGGGTGCCGAGCCGACCAGCGACGTACCGATCCTCGTCGGCCTGGCGCTCTCAGGCGCCGCCGACGGGGGCCGAGCGGGCGGGCACGAATCGAGCGTGGGCGGATCGACTGAGCAGGGCACCTTGGCCCTTGCCCTGATCATGCTCGGCCTCGCATCGACGGGGGCGATCGGCGCCCGGCGATGGCGGAGGAATTGGCGCTCCTCGAGGCGGATCGCGGCGCGGCTAGCCACGATCGCGGGTATGCCAGGCCCCGAACGGCGAGCGTGATCGAGGTGGCCCCGTCGTCGCCGCGGGCAGGCGGAGCTCGGTCCCGCGAACACTGAGCTCCGCCGCCGTGGTCCGGAATGCGCGGCGAGCCCCGCCCCGAACTCGGCCCGAAGCTCGGCGCCGAGCTTGACGCTCGTGAGAACGCCGGACTATCCTCGCCCGCAGGTTCGGCGCCTGTGCAGTGCCACCTGAGCAAGGGGAGAGGTCTTGCCGAGCGCGGATCACCGCGTCGCACTCCCAGTTGGAGAACGGCAGTACCACATTGGGCTCGGTCCAGGAGAGCTGGCCGAGTACATCCTCCTCCCCGGCGACCCCGATCGAACCGCCCGGATCGCCACGCGTCTCGACTCGATCGAGCTCGAGCGGCGCAACCGGGAGTTCGCCAGTGTCACCGGGAGCTTCAGGGGCGAGCGGGTCTCGGTCGTGTCGACCGGGATCGGGTCCGACAACGTCGAGATCGTCGTTGCCGAGATCCTGGCGATCACCGAGCGGCCGACCTTCATCCGGGTCGGGTCCTGCGGCGCCCTCCAACCGGAGATCGCGATCGGGGACCTGGTCGTCACGAGCGGCGCGGTCCGCCTCGAGTCGACCACCAGCTTCTTCGTCTACGACGGGTACCCGGCGGTCGCCAACTACGAGGCGACCCTGGCCCTCGTCGAGGCCGCGGCGCGGCTGGGGAACCGGGCCCATGTCGGGATCACGGCGACGGCGCCGGGGTTCTTCGGAGCGCAGGGGCGCCCGATCCCCCAGCTCCCGATCCGCTATCCCGACCTGGCGGAGGAGATGGCGCGCCAGCGCGTCCTCAACTTCGAGATGGAGGCGTCGGCACTCCTGGTACTGGCCGGCCTGGCCGGCTGCAAAGCCGGGGTGGTCTGCGGGGTGTTCGCCCAGCGCACCACCGGCGAGTTCGCGGTCGGGGAGGCCAAGGAGCGGGCCGAGGAGGCCTGCGTAGAGACGGGACTCGAGGCCCTGGCGATCCTCGCCGAAATGGATCGGCAGAAGCGTCGGGCAGCGACGGATTGCTGGCGGCCGTCGCTCGCAGATCGATCGTGACCGACGACGCGGGGCGCTCGCCTCGCGCGTCGTAGGAAACCCGAAGGGAGGACCAGAGCAATGGCTGAGGCCTACTGCGTCAAGGACAAGATGAAGGTCGAAGTCCAGAATCCGCAGCGCATCACCATGAAGAACGGCAAGCCGGCGCTGTCGGGCACCTGCCCGAAGTGCGGCACCAAGGTGTTCAAGATCGGCGGCTGACGCCGAACCGCGTCACGACGCTGCTCGAAGGCCCCCGCCGGCAACGGCGGGGGCCTTCGGCCGTCCTGCGGGGGCTCGGTGGCTCGCACGTCCGTTCGGCCCCCACGTTCCGGGCCACAGCGCCCCTCCTGGAAGCGGGGTGCGCTTTGCTAGAATGCCCGAGCAGCCCGAACGCAATCACGAGGTCCCTCCCTGTCCGCTCGACCGGTTCTCGCGCTCGACATGGGCGGCACGCAGGTCCGCGCCGCGGTCGTCCTCCCGGATGGGACTCGCGTTTCCCGAATTGCCTTGCGCAC
Organism: uncultured Chloroflexia bacterium; assembly: GCA_963712585.1. Taxonomy (GTDB): domain Bacteria; phylum Chloroflexota; class Limnocylindria; order Limnocylindrales; family CSP1-4; genus CAVQIH01. The sequence continues at coordinate 21,764 of CAVQIH010000012.1, read as the reverse complement.
CCCCACGTCCGAAGGTCCCCGCGCCATCGTCGAGGCCTGCATCGAGGCCCTCCGAGGCGTCCGTGACGCCACCCCGACAGCCACCCGCGAGGCACTCGCGGCGATCGGGATCTCGAGCCCGGGTCCGGTGGACCCCTGGGCCGGCGTGGTCGTCGACCCACCCAACCTGGGGCCGGACTTCCACGACGTGCCCCTGGCGCAGGCGGTCGCCGATGCCCTCGGGCTGCCCGCGGTCCTCGACCGCGACACCAATGTGGCCTTGCTCGCCGAGCATGGACTCGGCGCCGCCCGTGGCTGCGCGATGCGCTCTACCTGACGATCTCGACCGGCATCGGCGGAGCGATCCTGAGCGACGGCCGCCTGCTACGAGGCCCGGACGGCACGGCCGGCGAGTTCGGCCACCTGCCGGTCGAGGCCGACGGGCCGCCCTGCGGTTGTGGCGGCAGCGGCCATCTCGAGGCGGTCTCCTCGGGCGTCGCCCTGGCTCGGGAAGCGCGCCTCAGCGTGGAGCGGGGGACCAGCCCGTACCTCGCCGCCCGGGCCGCGGAGATCGGCCCGGCCGCGCTCGACGCGCGCGAGGTGGCAGCCGGCGAGGAGGCCGGCGATGCCGGCTGCGTCGAAATCATGGGCCGCGCCCGACGCGCCTTCACGGCCGTCTGCGCGGGTCTCGTCAACACCTTCGACCCGGACCGGATCGTGGTCGGCGGCTCCATTGCCGAAGCCCAGGGTGAGCGCTGGCTCGCCCCGGCTCGGGCGGAGATCGCCCGGGCCACCTTTCGCGCCGCGGGCCGACGGGCCAAGGTCGTCGCGGCCGAGTTGGGCCCCGACGTCGGGCTCGTCGGGGCGCTCTTCCTCGTCCTCGAACGACTCGGGAGCGATCCCGAGTCTGTCGTGCGTCCTCTCGGCACCATCGCCGCGAGGACCTGATCAGGCTCGGCCGGAGCCCGGCTGGACCGGGACCCGGACGGGCCTCAACGAAGCGTTACAGACCACAGGAGGGTTTCACGCCATGGCAGTCCGGGTCGGCATCAACGGGTTCGGTCGGATCGGCCGCCAGTCCCTCAAGGCCCTCATCGAGCGCGCCCCCGACATCGAGGTCGTGGCCGTCAACGACATCGTCGACGTGCCCACCAACGCGCTCCTCTTCAAGCACGACTCGACCTACGGGGCGTACCCAGGAACGGTGACCCACACCGCTGACTCGATCGTGGTCGACGGGCGCACGATCAAGGTCCTCCAGATCGCCTCGCCGGCCGAGCTGCCCTGGCGCGATCTCGGCGTCGACGTGGTCATCGAGTCGACCGGCCGCTTCACCGATGCCGACAAGGCGCGGGCCCACCTCGACGCGGGCGCCAAGAAGGTGATCATCAGCGCCCCGGCCAAGAAGGAGGACGTGACGCTCGTCCTGGGCGTCAACGAGGGCGTCTACGATCCGGCGGTCCACCACATCATCAGCAACGCCAGCTGCACCACGAACTGCCTGGCGCCGGTGGCCAAGGTCCTCAACGACACCTTCGGCATCGAGCGCGGGCTCATGAACACGATCCACAGCTACACCAACGACCAGCGCATCCTCGACGTCGCCCACAAGGACGCTCGGCGGGCGCGGTCGGCCGGCCTGAACATCATCCCCACGACGACCGGCGCCGCGAAGGCGCTCTCGCTCGTCATCCCCTCGCTCAAGGGCAAGCTCGACGGCTTCAGCCTGCGCGTGCCGACCCCCACCGTGTCGGTCGTCGACCTGACCGTCGACCTCGCCAAGGACGCTACGGCCGAGGAGATCAACGCGGCCTTCCGGGCGGCGGAGGCGGGCCCCATGGCCGGCATCCTCGGGGTCAGCGACGAGCCGCTCGTCTCGACCGATTTCCGGGCCGACGCCCGCTCCTCGATCGTCGACGCGGCCCTCACGATGGTCATCGCCAGCCGCTTCGCCAAAGTCATCGCCTGGTACGACAACGAGTGGGGCTACAGCTGCCGCACCGCGGACCTCGTCCGCTACGTGGGCGAGCGCCTGTAACCGACCACGAGCCACGGCCCAGCCAAGGAACGTACGATGGAGAAACGAACCATCCGCGACCTCGACGCGCGCGGCAAGCGCGTGTTCGTGCGGGTCGATTTCAACGTGCCCCTCGAGGACGGCAAGGTCACCGACGATCAGCGGATCCGGGCCGCCCTCCCCACGATCAAGGCCCTCCTCGACCAGGACGCCCGGGTGATCCTGGCCAGCCATCTCGGCCGCCCCGACGGCAAGGTCCAGGACGGTCTCCGCCTGCGGCCGGTCGCCGAGCGCCTCTCGGCCCTCCTCCGCCAGTCCGTGCCGGTCACCGGCGACGCGCTCGGTGCGGGGACCGAGGACGCCGTCAAGCGGCTCCGCCCGGGCGAGGCCCTCCTCCTCGAGAACCTCCGCTTCCACGCCGACGAGGAGGCCAACGACCCGGGCTTCTCGAAGGCGCTGGCCTCGTACGCCGACGTGTACGTGAACGACGCGTTCGGGACCGCCCACCGCGCTCACGCCTCCACGGTTGGCGTGGCGCAGCTCCTGCCGGCCTACTCCGGGCTGCTCATGGAGCGTGAGATCCGCATGCTCTCGAACCTCCTCGAGAACCCCGCCCGGCCGTTCGCGGCGATCATCGGCGGGGCGAAGGTCTCGGGGAAGATCAAGGTCCTCCGCAACCTCGTCAAGAAGGTGGACACGCTGGTCATCGGCGGCGGCATGGCCAACACCTTCCTGCTCGCCCAGGGCAAGAGCGTGGGCAAGAGCCTCGCCGAGCCCGACCGGATCGAGGACGCCAAGGCGATCCTGGCAGCGGCCGAGGAGGCCGGCGTCACGCTCGTCCTGCCGGTCGACGTCGTGGTGGCCAAGGAGGTCACCCGGGGCAGCGAGTACAAGACCCTCTCGACCGAGAGGCTGCCCGCGTCCTGGCACATCGTCGATGTCGGCAAGCAGAGCCTGGTGCTCATGCGCGATGCGCTGGCGCCGGCCAAGACCATCTTCTGGAACGGCCCGCTCGGCGTCTTCGAGATCCCCGTGTTCGGCGAGGGAACGCGCCAGATCGCCCGCTTCGTCGCCCAGCTGGCGGACCAGGGCGCCACGGTCGTCATCGGCGGCGGCGACTCGGTCGCCGCCATCGAGCAGCAGGGCCTGGCGCCCAAGATGACCCACATCTCGACCGGCGGCGGCGCGTCCCTCGAACTGCTCGAGGGGCGCGAGCTTCCCGGCATCGCCGTCATTCCAGATCGCACGCCCGAGGATGCCGCCGTGGCGGCTCGCCTGGCGGCCGCCAAGGAGCACCACGCATGAGCACTGCCATCGAGCTCATCGAAGCTCGCGAGATCCTCGACTCGCGGGGCAATCCCACCATCGAGGTCGATGTCATCCTCGAGGACGGGGCGATGGGCCGGGCGGCCGTGCCGTCCGGCGCGTCGACCGGCGCCAACGAGGCGGTCGAGCTCCGCGACGGCGACAAGGCTCGTTTCGGCGGCAAGGGCGTCCTCAAGGCCGTCAACAACGTCAGCGAGGTGATCGCCCCGGCGCTGCTGGGCTCGGACGCTGCGGACCAGCCCGGGATCGACGATGCGCTCATCTCCCTCGACGGCACGCCCAACAAGGGCCGCCTGGGGGCGAACGCCATCCTGGGCGTCTCGCTCGCCTGCGCCGACGCCGCGGCGACCTCGTTCGGCCTGCCGCTATATCGGTACCTCGGCGGCGCCGGCGCGCGGATCCTGCCGGTTCCGTTCTTCAACATCCTCAACGGCGGCAAGCACGCCGTGAACTCCACGGACTTCCAGGAGTTCATGGTCGCGCCGGTCGGTGTGGCCACCTTCGCCGACGCCCTGCGCGCCGGCGCGGAGGTCTTCCACGCCCTCAAGGGAATCCTCCACGACGGCGGCTTCTCGGTCGGCCAGGGCGACGAGGGCGGCTTCGCGCCGTCGCTGCCCTCCAACGAGGCGGCCGTCGAAGTGATCCTGAAGGCGATCGAGAAGGCCGGCTACCGGCCGGGCGAGGAGATCGCGATCGCGCTCGATCCGGCCACCAGCTCGATCCTCGTCGAGGGGACCGGAACCCGGGGCGCCACCGGCCAGTACCTCCTCGAGCGGGAAGGCCGGACCCTCAACTCGGGCCAGCTCATCGACCTGTGGGAGCGCTGGATCGCCAAGTACCCGATCATCTCGCTCGAGGACGGCCTCGCCGAGGACGACTGGGCCGGCTGGCAGGAGCTGACCGCCCGCCTCGGCTCGAAGGTCCAGCTCGTCGGCGACGACATCGTCGTCACCAACCCCGCCTTCATTGCCCGCGGGATCACCGAGAAGGCGATGAACTCGGTGCTCATCAAGCTCAACCAGATCGGCACCCTGACCGAGACGATGGCGGCGATCGAGATGGCCCGCCGGGCCGGCTGGACCGCCATGGTCAGCCATCGCTCCGGTGAGACCGAGGACACCACCATCGCCGACTTCGTGGTGGCGATGGGGACCGGCCAGATCAAGACCGGCGCCCCGTCGCGCTCCGAGCGCGTCGCCAAGTACAACCGGCTCCTGCGGATCGAAGAGGAGCTGGGCGCCGGTTCCGTCTACCTGGGTCGCGCGGCGCTCTCGGGCGCCCAGCCGTTCCGCGGCCGCCCCGCGTGACCTTCCGCGCGTCCCAGATCGTCCTCTCGTGAGCCGGATCGTCGACCGCGGGGCGGTGGTCGCCGCCTACGTCGGCATCGGCATGGCCCTGACCATCGGGGTGAGCTTCCTGCTGACCATTCCGATCGAGCCGATCTACTGGCTGCTCAGCCCCCTCTCGGGGTTGCTGATCGGCTACTACGCCAACCAGCGGTCCGACCGTCGGGCCGGGCCCCTCGGCCGCATCGTCGCCAACGCGAGCTTTGCCGGCCTCGTCACCGGGCTGACCTTCGCCCTCCTCCTTCTGGGCGTCAAGGCGCTCTTCTTCTACGCCGACAACGGCTACCGTGACCAAAGCCTCGGCGGGCCGATCTCCTGCCGGGGCGGCGCCAGCTGCGTCTACGCGCGTTACCTGGCCGAGAAGGACGGTCCGGCGCGGCTCGCTGCCGCGGGCGTGACCGGCGTCGACGCGTTCAGCGAGTTCTACTGGAGCCAACAGGCGCAGACGGCTGGGACGCTGCTCCTGGTCACCTTCCTGGGCGCGCTCGGTGGCGGCCTGGTCTACGCCGTCGCCCGCCCGCGCAGCCCGGCCAAGCTCGTCCCACCCGCCACGCCGTTGCCGCCCGCGCCCCTGCCCGACTGATCGATGGGTGGGCGCGAGGGCGTCGGGGTCGGTCTGGAATCGGAGGCGTTCGATGGGTCTCTCTGAGCCCGAGCGTTGCGCCAGGTTCGGGCGCGACATCGCCGAGGAGCCCGAGGTCATCGCCCGGATCCTCAATTCGTACGCGGCCCCGAGCAGTCTGCTGCGCGAGCCCCGGCTCGCCACTGCGGCCCATTCGCGAATCCTGCTCACCGGCATGGGCTCGAGCTACAACGCCTGTCTGGCCGCGGCTTGGTGGCTGCGGCGTGGCGGCGTCACGGCCTGGGCGGAATTCGCGTCCGAGATCGAGGCCACGCCGCGAAATGGCGATTGGGTGCTGGTCGCCGTGTCCCAGAGCGGGAACACCGAAGAGACGCGACGGGCGATGGAGCGGTTCAAGGAATCCAACGACGGCCTGGTGATCGGCGTGACCAACAACGAGCCCAGTGCCGTCGCGGCAGAGGCCGACCTCGCGCTCCCCATGCTGGCGGGCCCGGAGGGTGGGCTCTCGGCCAAGTCGTATATCGCAAGCGTCGCCATCCTCACCCTCCTGGCCGGCCGGATCCTCGGCGATCCCGAAGGCTTGCGCCCGGCTGACCTCATCCCCGCGGTGGCCGCGAGCGATCGGGCCCTCCGAGATTGGCCGAGCCAGGCGGAGCGGGTCGCGGAGCTCCTCACCGACGCGAGCGCGATCCACGTCATCGGTTCAGGCACCGGGTGGGCGGCTGCCGAGGAAGGCGCCCTCATCTTCAAGGAGGGGCCGGCGATCGGCGCCGAGGGCATGCTCACCGCTGACTTCCTGCATGGCGCCTTCTACCTCGTCGGCGAGCGCTACACCGCGATCCTCCTGCCGGACAGCCCCGCGGGATGGCGCGATGACGAGGCGCGCGAGAAGGTCCTGGGCGGCGGTGGCCGCCTGATCAGCCTCGGGGGCCGCGGGCCGGCGACCCTGGACTACCCGCTGGCCGACATGAGCGCGGCCGCTCGGCCGCTCGTCGAGATCACCCCCCTCGAGCTGGCGGCCGCGCTCCTCTGGGAGCGGCGGCTTGCGCTCTCCGGCTCTGGCGGGGTCGTTGCCCGGTGATCATCGACCTCCACAATCATCTCGGGCGGATCCCGGGCGTGGAGCGCACCCCCGACGACGTCCTCCACAGCTGATCCCGTTCGCGGTCATCAACCCATGGTTGGAAGGGGCCGCCGACGACTTCGCCCGCTGGGTCGAGCACGGCAGCCGGGCAAGCCTGAACGGCAGGCGCGTTTGAGGGAGGGTCTCCCTTGCTCATCGCAACTGGTGCGTTTGCGGTAGGTTGTCCTGAGAAACTCGGTCGAGCGGGTCGAATCGATCGATGGCCCACCCCGGCCGAACCCAAGCCCCCGGTGCGAACCTGGACCTACGCCCTGCTTAGCTCACGCCCCACTCGGTCACAGGGAGTCGAACAGTGACGCAGACCTCGCAACCTGCCCCGAAATGCTCGATCCTGCGCTCGCTTAACGTGATTGGAGACCACTGGACCCTCGGGGCGCTGCGCTGCGTCTTCCTCGGGGTCCGCAGGTTCGAGGCCATGCAGCGTGAGCTGGGCGTCGCCACGAACGTGCTCTCCGGCCGGCTTCGAGGCCTGGTGGACAACGGCATCCTCGTCCGGGTGCCGTATCAGGAGCGCCCGCGGCGCCACGAGTACCAACTCACGCCGAAGGGGGCCGAGCTGGGATCGATCATCCTGACCCTCAAGGTGTGGGGCGACCGCTACCTCCAGCCCGCGGGCCCCTTCAGCGAGGCGCGCCACGCAGCGTGCGGCAGCGCGATCGATGTCGTGGCGCACTGCCCGAGTTGCGCGACCCCCGTCCCGGTCGACACCGTGCTCTTCGTTCCGACCGCTCGAAGCCCCGCGGCTTCCTGAGTGAATACCTCGGCCGCGGGTCGAATGGTCTTCTCCGTGATGCCACTCGCCGCATCACCCGCGCCGCCTGCGGCGACGCCGGGGAGCCGGCGCCCGAACGGGTCTGCCGGTCCAGCGCCACCGGCTGCCCAGCCGCGAGCCGCTGCCCGTGGGTGGCCGCGGGCCGCCCGTTCAGCGCTGATGCATCGACAGGCATCACCGCGGAGGCCTTGCGCCCGAGCGCCTGAAGCGCCCGACGCGCCCGCGCGCAATCAGGGCCCTCAGCCCAGGGCGATCAGGCTCGCCCCGACGGCGATTGCGAGCGCACCCGTGAGCCGCGAGGCCGCTCCCTCTCGTTCTCGAAGCCCGATGACCCCCCAGGCTGTGGCCAGCACGACCGCGGACTCACGGACCGGGGCCACGAGCGCGAGCGGAGCCACCGAGTAGGCCGCCAGCACGATCAGGTAGGCCGTCAGCATCACCAGGCCCGCGGCCGCAGGTCGGGCCCAATCGGCCGCCCAACTGGGCGAGGCCGCGCCGGCCGCCCAACCGCGGGAGCCCGCGCCGGCCGCCCAACTGGGCGAGGCCGCCCAACCGCGCCCGGCCGCCCTTGGGTCCGCCAGCCAGCCCCGCGAGGTTGCGGCCCGTACAGTCGATCGGGCAGCCAGCTGTCGCCGCACGAGCACCCAACCACCGAGAAGGAGCGCCATGCCGGCCCAGACCGCCCAGCCGTAGAGCCAGGAGGGCCCCTCTCGGGATCCGACGCGATCGATGAGCGAGTAGGTGACGATGGTGCCGCCGCACAGGATGGCGAACCGCACGGCGGCGCCCGACGCGACCGGCCGCCGAACGAGCCACCCACCCAGGAGCAGGCACGCGACGCCGGCGAGGGCGAGGGTGGTCAGCTGCTCCCCGAGGATGACCACGCCGGCGACCGCGGCGCCAAAGGCCGCCGTCCCGCGGGCGAGGGGATAGACCGTCGAGAGGTCGCCGCGCTGGTAGGCGGCCGAGAGCAGCACGAAATAGCCCAGCTCGACGATCGACGAAAGCCCCGCCAGGGCCCAGCCCTGCGCGGAGAGCCCGGGCCGGTCGAGCAGGAGCCAGGCCGCCAGCGCCAGCGGCGTCGACGCCAGCCCCGCCACGGCGACCATCCGGCTCGACGCCTCGAGCGGGTCGGCCGAGCTCTTGAGGATGACGTTCCAGCTGACGTGCAGGACCGCCGAGAACACCAGGAGCGCAACGAGCCCAGGCGCCATACGGACCGGAGTCTACGTGCCATGAGGGGGTCTTGGGCCGGCCCCTCCGGAATCGAAAACGCCCCGTCGGTTGACGGGGCGTTCGGGCGATCGAGTGGACCGCGGCCTACGAGTCGGAGGTCTTCTTCGACTTCGCGGGCGCCTTCGCGGCGGGCTTGGCCGGAGCCTTCGCAGCCGGGGCCTTCGCGGCCGGCTTCTTCTCGGCGGCGGCTTTCGCCGGAGCGGCCCTGGTGACGGCCTTCAGGGCAGACTTGACGACGGATGCTGCTTTGGCGGTCGGCTTCTCGGCCGGCGCGGCCTTGGCGGTCGGCCTCCTTGGCCGGCGCGGCCTTGGCCGGCGTGGCCTTGGCCGGCGCGGCCTTGGCGGTCGGCGGTCTTCGCTGCAGCGGGCTTGGCCGCCGTGGGCTTGGCAGCCGCCGTCTTGGGTGCAGTCGCCTTCGTGGTGGCTCTTGGCGGCCGCGGCCTTCGGCGTCCTGGGTCGGCGCCTTTGCCGCGACAGCTGCGGACCGGGGCCGCCTCGGCCCGGCCAGCCTTGGTGAGCGCGGCGCGAGCCTTGCCGGCGGCCGTCTGCGGGGTCTTGGCCTTGACCGACTTGGCGGCGGCGACGCGCGCCTTGGCGGCCTTCGCGGCGGCCGCTCGACCGGTCGACTTCGCCTTGGTCGCGGTCTGGACCTGCTCGCCACTGAGGGCAGCGTTCACCTTGAGCGCGAGCCGGGACTTGCGGCGGGCAGCGGCGTTGGGGTGGATCGCGCCCGACTTGACGGCTCGATCGAGGGCGCTGATCGCGCCTGCGAGCGCCTCTGCGGCATCGCCTTCGGCGGTGCCCATGGCGACCTTGAGCGCCTTGACCACGAGGGTCTTCGCCTCGGTGCGGCGGGGCTGATTGACCGCGCGACGACGCTCGGTCGTTCGAACGCGCTTGATCGCGGACGGCGTTCGGGCGCCGGTCCAGCCGCGAGGCGAATGAGCCACGGTGATCGATCCTCGATAACGGTTCGTCAGGATTGCGCGCGGCGCGGCCAACCTCCTGGCGACTACACGGGCGCGACGCCCGATAGTAGCAGGAACGGGAGCCCGGAGCGAGCGACTGTCAGTGCTCAGTGAATGTGGCACTGCTAACTGCTCAGTGACTTTGTCAGTCTCCACCGATGAGGGAGAGACTGACCTTGAAAACGCGCGACCAGCAACGGATCGATGTCCTGGCCCGCTGGCGGGAGAGAGCGCTGACGGTCGACGAGGCGGCGACGCTCCTCGGGGCGAGCGAGCGGACGGGATCAGGCCCCCAGGACCTCGAGGTAGTGGGGCAGCATCCGCCGCCACCACGGCCAGTCGTGGTTCGACGTCGTGGCCCCAGTAGTCGACGATGGCCGGGATCCCCTTCGCCGCCAGGATCGCGCTCCATGGCGCGGGTGTCGACGAGCATCGCCTCCTCCCAGGCCCCCTGGCCGACCACGAAGGCGATCTTGGCCTCGCGGAGGCGCTCGAGGTACCAGGGGTCGTCGAGACCGGGCAGGTAGCGCAGCGGGGAGTTGAAGTAGACCGCGTCGTCCATGTGCTCGCCGACCCAGTCGCGCACGCTGGTAGAGCCCCGACATGGCGATGAGCCCGTCGACAGCGTCCGGGTGGCGGAACAGCAAGTTGGCCGCGTGGTAGGCGCCCATGCTCGCACCGGTCGCCCAGGCCGTCTCGCACGCCGTCTGCTCGCGGACGAACGGGACGAGCTCCTCGACGAGGTAGCGGTCGTAGTCCTCGTGGCGGCGAGCCGCGGTCCGCCGGGTGGGCCGACTCGGTTCGTCCAGCTCTGCCAGTCGATGCCGTCGACGGCGACGATGCGGACCCGGCCCGCCTCGATCAGGCCGGCGCAGGCCTCGACCATGCCGAAGCCCTCGAAGTCCCAGAAGCGGCCGTCCTGCGACGGGAAGGCGACGAGCGGCCGGCCGTCGTGGCCGTAGACCCGGAGGCCCATGTCCTGGTCGAGGGCGGGGCTCGACCAGCTGGCGTCCTCGACGTGCATCGGCCGCTCGCTCCGTCACGGGACGACCTCCTGGATGGCGCGCGGCCGCCTCCCGGAGCGGCTCCAGATCGGGGTGCGCGCAGGATGTAGCCGTAGTTGCCGATCGCCGCCGCGAAGACGTCGTCGATCCGCTCGTGGTGGACGATCAGGTCGCGCGAAGCGCGCGAGCACCTCCTCGTGGCGGAGCCGGTAGACGCGGCCGGCCTTCCGGCCCGACGTACAGGCAGTGGTAGGGGCGGGTCAGCTCGAGACTCGGCGTCGCCGGTCGTCGACGACCTCGCGCCCAGGCCCGGTAGAAGTCGATGTCGTTGGCGTAGTTCCACATGTCGACGGTCAGGCCGCCGGGCTGGCGCATGTTCACCTCGAGCGCGACGAGCTCGCCGTCGGCGAGGCGGAAGAACTCGAAGTGGAACGGCCGCTCGCGGACGTCGGAAGGCGCCGGACGATCCGCCGGCCGACCTCCTCGAGGTCGGCCGGCACCTCGCGGGCGATCCAGTAGTACATGTCGCCGCCGCGGACCGCGTCGAGGACCGGCAGCGCCGTAGGTGAGCGTCGAGGAGAAGACGACCTGGCCGCGCCCGGTCGACCAGGCCGTCGTAGGTGAGCGAGCGTGCCGGAGATGAACTCCTCGAGGATGTAGTCGATCGATGGCTTGTCGCCGAGGTACGCCTCGAGGTCGGCGTCGTCCTCGAGCCGGTACGTCCGCGGCCGCGCCGACGCCGACGTCCGGCTTGGCGATGATCGGGTAGCCGACCTCGGCGACGAAGCGCGCGCCGCGGCGGGCGGTCCGGCAGACGCCGGCCCCGGGCGACCGGGATGCCGGCCCGCTCGAAGACCCGCTTCATCAGCGACTTGCGCTTCACCCGGTCGATCTCGTCGGCCTGGATGCCGGGGATGTTGAACGTCGGTCCGCAGCCGCGCCTCCGTCTCGAGCCAGTACTCGTTGAGCGAGTCGAGCCGGTCGATCTTCCCGTGGCGGTGGGTGAAGTAGCCGAGCGCGCGGAGCGAGGGCGTCGTGGTCGTGCATGTCGTCGACGCGGTAGTACTCGGTCAGGGCGCCGCCGGAGCTCGGGCCGGAGCGAGTCGTACGGGGCGTCGGCCAGCCCGAGGACGGTCGCGCCGCAGCTCGCGCAGCCGGATGCAGAACATGGCGATCGTTCGGCGGGAAGTGCGGCGACAGGAAGACGACGTTCATCGAGCGTCCTCGTCGCCCCTCCGACGGCCCGCCACGGCTCAGCCGACCGTGACGAAGATGCGGTGGTGGCCGCGGGCGCCGTCGGGATCGGGCCGAGTGACCTGGTCCGTCTGGACATCGCCGCTGCCGTCGGTCGCCCGGACCTCGATGCTGTGCTCTCCGGCCGTGGCCGACCAGGCCAGCGCCCACTGGACCCAGGTCGACTTCGAGATCGGCCGGCTGATCTGGGCGGGCTGCCAGCTCACCGTCGTCGATGCGGACTTCGACCCGCGTGATCCCGCGATCGGGGGCCCAGGCGACGCCCGCGACCTGGACGTCCCCCGCGGCGAGGTTGGTGCCACTCCCCGGGGTGTCGATGCGCGACTGGGTCAGGATCGGGGCGTCCTTGGCCCAGCCGAGCGGCACCCAGTAGCCGTCGACCGCCTCGCGCGTCGTCAGCTCGATCGAGGCCAGCCACTTGGTGGCCGACACGTAGCCGTACAGCCCGGGCACGATCAGGCGCGCCGGGAAGCCGTGGTCGGCCGGTAGCGGCTCGCGGTTCATGCCGAGCGCGATCATCGGCTCGCGCTCGGGGGCCATCGCCCACGACGTCGGGAAGCCGACCGTGAAGTCGTCGACCGAGCGCCCGATGATCTGGGTCGCGCCGGGCTGGACACCTGCCGCATCGAGGACGTCCTTGAGCCGCACGCCCGTCCACAGCGCGTTCCCGACGAGGTTGTCGCCGACCTTGTTGCTGACGCAGGCGATCGTCACGTACTGCTCGAAGAGGGGCATCGCCAGGAGCTCGTCGTAGGTGAAGGTAAGCGGCTGGTCGACCATGCCCTTGACCTGCGAGCTTCCACGTCTCGGCGTCGACCTGGGGGACGAAGAGCGTGGTATCGATGCGGTAGAAGTCTTCGTTGGGGACGACGAGCGGAGTCAGGCCCGGTACGGCGAGGGCCTCGTCGGCCGCCAGCGGCGGGACGGCCTCGAGCGGGCTGGGGAGCCGCGAGGTGCTGACGACCCCCTCGACGGCCGGTCGATCGACGAGCAGCCGACCGACTCCCCCGGCCGCCACGACGGCCCCGAGGGTGCCGGCGCTGGCGATGAGGAACCGCCGACGCGACCAGTCGGGCGTTGGTCGGCCGGCCCCGGTCGTGGCGGCCCGGCGGCCCGGGCACCCCGGGGACCCCGGCGAGGGCACCCCTGCCGAGGGCACCCTGCCAGGGCACCCTGCCGGCACCCCTGCCGAGGGCACCCCGGAGGAGGCGTCTCCGGTCGGTGATGCGACTCGCTGCATCGATGCGCCGACAGGCATCACCGAGGAAGGCAAGCCCCGGCCCGCGAGCGCCAGCAGGGCTCGGAGCACGATCAGCCCCACGGCCACCGCCAGCGCGGCGTTCACCAGCCCGAGCGGCCGCGACACCAGCGGCTGGCGCACGGCCGCGATCGCCGCCAGGAGCCCGAAGCAGACGAAGACGGCCACGCCCATCGAGAAGCGCCGCGCGGCGAGGAGCCCGGCCACGGCCGCAATCGCGACAGCGGCGCCGACGATCAGGACGTTGAGGGCGAGCTTGTCGTTGGTCCCGAAGAGCCCGACCATCAGGTCCTTGGCACCCGGCGGCTGGAAGCTGATGACCAGCGTCCCCATGGCGATGACGAGCGAGGGGGCGTCGCGGACGATCCCGGCGAACAGCTCGGCGACCGCCATCGCCGCACCGGCCGCCAGTGCGCCCGACAGCGCCGCGGCCCACCAGGGGCCGGCCGCGCGAGCGGTTCCGGCCTCGAGGGCCACGTCTCCTGGCACCGATACGGGCGGTCGATCCGGATCCGCGGGGACGCTGAGGCGGGTCACCCGCGCACCCTACCACCGGACCGGGAATCGACCCCTGTGACAGGCGCCGCCGTCTCGTCGTCGCGCCGGCCAGCACCCCACCCGGGCCTCGCGCCGGGCCTCGCGCGGCACCACAGCCGGTCTTCTGCCAATTGTCCACCGGGCGGGCGTGAGCCGACGGGTTCCTGCCAGCGGCCCGTGCCATGACGCATTTGACGGAGCCCCTCGCACGTCTCCGAGGCCACTTCCTGCCACATGCCCACCAGGCGGGCGCACGTCTGCGAGTCCCTGCCACGCGCCCCGCTATGACGCATTTGGCAAAGCCCTCGACGTGGCCCCTGCACGAAACCGCCGTCAGCGCCCGGTCAGCACCTGGTCGGGGCCCACTCGTTCCCTCCTGGTGCACGTTTGGCAACGACGCGGTCAGCCGCGTCTTCCCTGACGCCATTCGGCGGGCGTGGGGGCGTCAAGGTCCAGTTGACCCCGCCCTGACAGGCCGTTCGGCATGGGACCCGGCTAGTACCATCGCGTGCCCAGAATCGCCCGATCGGACCAGGGCGGATCGGCCGGGGAGCCGCCTATTCTCCCGCAAAGCGACGGGGAAGTTGGGGTCGGCGGGTCGCCAACAGTACCAGTTCGAATCCGAAGCGCGGCGCCGCGCCGTTGGATCGTCGCCTCGAAATCCCGAAGGCCGGACCTCGATGGCCCTGTCGGCAACAGAGGTCCGGCTTTGTACATCGCGCGGGGGACCAATCACCGTCAAACGGGGGGACTGAGGACTCCGCTGTCCGGTCCCAGCCGCACCGGCTCGATGCATCGCCTTCGGATCGTCGCTGCGATCCAGGTGCTCTTCCTGGTCGCGTATCTGCTCGCGCCCCTGTCGGTCGCGACGGCCGGCGCCGCTGCGAATGGGTCGGTCGAGCCGACCCCGATCGCCCCGAGCGTGGAGCCCAGCCCGACCCCGAGCCCGTCGGTCGAGCCGAGCCCGACCGCCGAGCCGAGCCCGAGCGAGCAGCCGACCCCAGCCCCGAGCCGAGCCCGAGCGACAGCTCCGAGCCCCAGCGCCGAGCCGACCCCGACCACCGAGCCGAGCCCGAGCCCCGAGCCGAGCCGCCGAGCCGAGCCCGAGCGAAGAGCCGAGCCGAGCCCCGAGCCGACGCCCGAGCCGACCACCCAGCCGTTCATCGTGACGTTCGTCGCCGGCACCCTCGGCGGAGGACCAGGTGGCAGCCATCGAGGCGGCGGGCGCCACCGACGTCGATGCCATTCCGCAGCTGCGGATGCACGGCGTCGAAGTCCCGGTCGGCGGCGAACGTCGTGACCGACCTGCTGGCCGACCCCGCGGTCGGCGCGATCGATGCCGACCAGACCCGCGACGACCGAGGCCGAGTCCCCAGCGACACCAGCTACGCCGACCAGTGGTCGCTGCCGATGATCGGGTGGGACCAGGTCTACGGCACCGTCAGCCCGTCCGGCACCGCCGTCGTCGCCCTCCTGGACACCGGCGTCGACGCGTCCCATCCCGAGCTCGCCGGCCAGCTCGTCCCCGGCACGTCGATCCTCGACGGCTCCGACGGCGACGACCGACCCCAACGGCCACGGCACCTGCGCTGGCCGGCATCATCGCCGCCGCGACCGACAACGGCGCGGGCATCGCCGGCGTCGGCTACGCGGGCGTCAAGGTCATGCCGGTCACCGTCCTCGACGCGACCGGCCTCGGCCAGGACAGCGACATCATCGAGGGCGTCGTCTGGGCGGCCGACAACGGCGCCGACGTCATCAACATGAGCTTCAGCAACCCGGGCTTCTGCCCCGCGCTCCAGGCCGCCATCGACTACGCCTGGGCCCACGACGTCGTCCTCGTGGCCGCGGTCGGCAACGACGCCTCCGACGCCCCGACCTACCCGGCCGGCGACCGGGGCGTCATCGGCGTCTCGAACACCGACCAGACCGACGCCCTCAACGCCAGCTCCAACTACGGCGCCGACACCTTCCTCGGCGCCCCCGGCACGGACATCGTGACGATCGCTCTCGGTGGCGGCACCACGTCCATCACCGGCACGTCCGCCTCGGCGGCGGAGGTCTCGGCCGCGGCCGCCCTGCTGCGCGCGGCGGATCCGTCGGCCTCGAACGGCGTCATCGTCGGGCGCCTCGCGCGCAACGCCGACGCGGCCGGCACCGTCGACCAGACCGGCAACGGCCGCCTCAACCTGGCGCGCGCGATCTCCGATACGGCGACGGACTAGGTCCAGCCGGTCGGGGCGGCGCCGCTGGGAACGGCGGTCCGTTCGTCGGCCCGTACACGGCGGCGGCCAGCGAAAGAGGAGGCGCGGGTGCACCGATTTGTCGTGGACCACGGCAAGCCAACTGGAGGACGGGCTCGTCCTGTTCGTCGGGAGCCACGACCCAGCCGGACCAGCGACGACGTCACGATCGTCACCGGAACCGATCCCATCGTGACCTGACATCGGGACGATCCAGCCTGACGATCAACGAGCTGGCGCCCTGACCATCAGCAGCGCAGGCGCGCTGGTCAGCGGCGACGTCCAGCGTCAGCGGCCTGGGCGTGGAATCATCAGCTGACCGTGGTCGGCGACCTCGCGATCGCCGGCGGTGACACCCTCAGCATCATCGACGGCGGCCAGGTCACGGTCGGCGACCTACGCCACGATCAGTTCAGATCACATCCTCGCCAGCAGCAACCGCCTGGTCACGTTCAACGGTGGCCTCGAGACGATCGATCAATCGGCGGTGGCTCGGAGCATGACCATCAACAAGGCGACCAGCAGCCTCACCCTGACCAGCATCGCCATCGGTAACGGCGTGGGGAACCTGACGCTCCAGCAGGGCAGCCTCACGACCGGTGTCTTCACGGCCATCGTGAGCTCGGCGCGGCCGTCTCCACCAGGTCGGCGGCCCGGCCACGTCGTCGCAATCTACGGATGCCAGTCGCGATAGATCGGTTCCACCGCCGTCGCCTTTCCGATCGGGACGGCGACGGCGTACGCGCCGGCCGCAGGTCGCCTTCGCGTCGGTCGCGCGGTTGCGCACGCTCAACCAGGTCCACGACGGCCGGCGACCGCGCCAGCATCGGCGGCTCGGGCATCAACCGCCGGCGGCGTGAACCGCTGCTCGACCTGACGCCCGCGGGCGGCTTTCTGCACGACCTACGACGCGGCGTTTCACCTTGGCCGCCGCGACCTCGGCGCCGGCGCCGACGCGCCGCGGGCGCTCGGCGTAGGAAGTTCACCAGCGGCACCTGGACACCTCCAGGCAGTTCGACCAACACCGCCACCACCGCCACCGGCAGCAGGTTCGCGGCCTCAGCGACTCGCGATCGGGAACATCGATGCGACGGCCCCGACGGTCACGAACGTCGCCCTTCGTCGACGGCGGTCGCTCCTACGGAATCGGGCGCGATCTGGTCCGGGTCACCTTCGGCGAGAAGCCGGTCACCGTCACCGGTACGCCGACGCTGTCGCTGGCCACGGGCACGCCGGCGGACCCGCGGCAGATGACCAACTGCGCCAGCGGCACCGGCACAGCCACGCTTCACCTTCGCCCTATACAGTCACTCCAGCAACAGCTGCCCGACCTCGACTACGCCTCGACGGGCGCCGCTGGCCGGACGATCAAGGACCTCGCCGGCGACGCCGCCGTCCTGACGCTCGCCGCACCCGGCGCCGCCGGCTCGCTTGGCGCCAACAAGGCCCTCGTCGTCGATGGCGTCGTCCCGACCGTCACCAGCGTGACCTCGGCGACCCCGAACAGATCGTCAAGCCGCCGTCATCCCCATCACGGTCTGGCCTCGCGAGACCATCACGGTCAACCGGCGCCCGCAGCTACAACCTTCGCGACCGGCTCGCCCGGCGCGACCACGTGCTCGCGAGCGGCGAACGGCACGGCCACGCTGACGTTCACCTACACCGTGCGCAGCGACGACGACTCAGGCCGAGACCCTCCAGTACACCACCACGAACGCCCTCGGCCTGAACCAGGGGGACGATCCGGGACGCCGTCGTCGACGATGCCACCCTCGCCCTCCGCCCTGGCCTCGGCGGCATTCGCTGGGGGAGCGACATCGTCATCGTCGCAGCGCCTGATCGGCGCCACGTCCACCGACTGGAACACCCGCGGGAGCAACTGGACGGCGGCGTCGGTGCAGACCGCCGGCGTCGATGTCGTGATCTACGACATCGCCGACGATGGCAGCCGCTTCCAGTCGTCCGCCGTTGCAACCTCGCCGGGTGGCGGTCGACCTAGCCGTCGATGATGACACCTCGACGTCACCGCCAGCGGCGACAATGACATCGCCACCGTCGAGGCGGCCAACCAGCTCGCCGTGAACGGCGGCCGCGCCTCGAGCATCAACTCGATCGCATCGCCAGCCAACAAGCTGCGTGAACGACCTGGTGACCATGAGCTCCGGCCATCCTCGCGCCTTCGTCGACGGTTTCGAGCGGGACCAACAACCAGGACGTGACCGACAAGCCGCTCAGCATGGGGGGCCAACTCCAGGGCCAACATCACCGTCTTCGACGCCACGGGTGGCCTGGTGGAGTTCAACACCGGCGTGAAGACGGCAACAATCCACGCGGGCAGGAACCGAGTTTCTTCGATCCACGATCAGTCCGGGCGTCAACACCGGGTTCGACGACGCGCCGGCGGCGGCGAGATCCTCGTTGCAGGAGCTTCACCGCCGACGACGGCAGCCCAACCTTCGCAGTTGCAGGACGACGGTCACCTTCGACAGCGCCCAGGTGGTAGGATGGTCAACGGCCACGACTTCGAACATCATCGTCGACGAGGCGGCGGCCTAGCGATCGTCCGCGACCGACATCGGCACGTCGTCGTCGAGCAGCGGCACGCTCGACCTCCCAGCGGGAAGCTGCATGACCAGCGCGACACCCTGATCGTCGCGGCGGGTGGCAGCGTCTACCGGCCGGCCGGGACGCCAGGCCACGTCGTCGGCAACCTACAAAGCCAGTGGTTTCGACGAGCAGTTGACCAGGTCTTCGAGGTCGGCCGGGTCAGGACTTCGCGCCCGTCAGCGTCACCATCTCCGGCGCGGGCAGGGTGTTTCAACGTCGACGACCTGACGGCCGCCAGCACAGCCGCATGGCCGCCTGGCCACCTCCGGCATCGACCCGACGCGGCGCATCAGCCGCCGCTGGACGCTGACGAAGGGCGGCGCCCTGGACCTTCGCCCTACATCACCTTCGCCTTCGTCCCCGCGACGTCCTCGGCGTGCAAACCCGAAGTCTTCGTGGTCAAGCGGATCAGCGCCGGCGCGTGGAGCTCGACCACGGCGACGCGACCGCGACGACCAGCGACGAGATCGCCTCGTTGAGCGACTTCACCATGGGCCAGCCCGACTAGACGCCCCCGACCGTCGCCGACGTGACCTCGACGGCTGCCGATGGCGCCTATGCGCTTCGGCGGTGATCCCGGTCACGGTCGCCTTCAGCAGTCGGTGCGTGGTCACCGGGACCCGCGGCTCACGCTCGAACGACGCGACGCCCTGACGCCAGTGGCTCGGGCACGGGCGCGCTTCACCTTCGGCTCACGGTCGCGGCCGGTCAGCGTCCTCCGGACCTGGACTACGTCTACCACCTCCGCGCTCGCCCTCGACGACATCGACCTGCTCCACGACAGCACGGTCCTGACCCTGGTCGCCCCGGCGCAGCCGGTGGCCTCGGCTCCAGCGAGGCGATCGTGATCAACGCAATCGCGCCGAGCCTGGTCCTGAGCTCCAGCGCGCCCGACCCGGACGACGGTCTGATCAACGTCGCCGTCGCCTTCAGCGGCGTAGCGGCTTCGACCTCAGCGACATCAGCCTGGGCAACGGGAGCACCAGCAGCTCGCGGCGGTCAACAGGAGCCACTACACCTTCGAGGTCGCGCTCGGCCGAACGGTCCGGTCACCGTCGACGTGGAGCCGACCACCGTGACGCGCGCAACCCCAGCATCAAGCATCCAGCTCAGCCGGACACCGACGCCGCCGCGCATCGTCACCCTGGCCTCATCGTCGGCGAGCCCACCAACAGCGGCTCGATCAGCGTCACGGCCACGGTCTCCAAGGCGGTCAACGACTTCACCCACGCCGATGCTCAGCGACCAACGCCAGCGTGGCCAACTTCGGCGGCTCGGCCAGGGCGAGCAGCTGGACCTGGTCCCAACGGCGCTGAGGATGACGTCGTCATTCCCTCAGCGCGGTCCACGACGCGGCCATCAACGCCAACGTGGCCTCGAACACTCTCACCTGGACCTACGACGCCACGCCGCCTTCGGCCTCGATCACCTCCGGCTCGACGGCGGCCTCTTCAACGCCGCGAGCTGGGCCAATGCCATTGTGTTGGCACCACGATCAACGCCGGCGGCGCCGGACTCTCGATGGTCAGGTGCAGCGTCCGAGCGACCGGCCTCTATTGGAACAGGTTGACTTCGGCAGCACCATCGAGTTCCTCAACACAGCGGCGGCACGACGAGCTGGTCGGGATCCGTTCCCCGACACGGACTTCCCGGCCGACGGGACCTACACCCTCCGCGCTTACGCGCTCGATGCCGCCGGCAACCTATCGCCCGCCGCCGTGGCGACCTTCACGATCAACCCGGCGGCCAGCGTCTCGGTCGACTCGGTCGCGATCCCCATCGACGCGGCCACCGTCGCGAGCATCATCATCAGCCGGCAACGCCGGCCCGACATGGCGACGGTGAACATCACGCTCACCGACGAGGATCGTCTCGCTCTCGAACAGCGGCGTGACCGTCAGCGCCGGGGCACCAGACCGTGATCGGGATCGAGTCGAAGCGGCAGCTGGACATGGCGGAAGCCTACCCCGACGTCGTCGTCGGCTGCATCGGCGGCGGCAGCAACTTTGCGGGCTTCGCCTACCCGTTCCTCGCGGACAAGCTGACCGGCAAGGCGAAGGACCTGCGGGTCGTGGCGATCGAGCCTGCGGCTGCACCCAGCCTGACGCGCGGCGTCTACGCCTACGACTTCGGGGACACGAGCATGATGACGCCGCTCGTCAAGATGTTCACGCTCGGCCACGGCTTCATGCCGGCTCCGATCCACGCCGGCGGCCTGCGCTACCACGGCATGGCGAGCAGCATCTGCGAGATCTACGACACAAGCTGATCGAGGCGCGAGCCGTCCAGCAGATGGCCACCTTCGAGGCCGGGGTCCTCTTCGCCCGGGCCGAGGGCATCGTACCGGCGCCGGAGGCGGCGCACGCCGTCCGCGGCGCCATCGACGAGGCGATCCGGTGCAGGGAGGACGGCAAGGCCGAGACGATCGCGTTCAACCTCTGCGGCCACGGCCACTTCGACATGGCGTCCTACGAGCGGTACTTCGCCGGGAAGCTGGACGACTACGTGCTGCCGCAGGCCGAGATCGACCGGGCGTGGCCGAGTTGCCGAAGGTCTGACGTGACCGGGCTCACCGGGTCCCCACCGAGGTCCTGTTGCGGCCCTTCAACCGAACGGGCATCCTTCCGGTCCAAGGTATCCAAGGAGGTAGCCCTGTGCCAGCCCCCGAAACCCTCGGATCCCGCGTCGTCCAGCACCTGCTGAGCCGGGCGGGGTACGGCCCCCGCCCCGGCGAGATCGACGGCGTCCTCGAGAGCGGCCCCACGAAGTGGATCGAGGAGCAGCTCGACCCGCAGGCCGACCCGGAGCTCGACCAGCGGCTCGCCGGGTACCCGACCCTCGCCTACACGACCACGCGCATCCTCGCCCTCTCCAACGCCGACCCGCGCGCGATCGGGGTGATCCTCGACGAGCTCATGAACGCGAAGGTCGTGCGCGCCGTCCACGGGAGGAACCAGCTCGAGGAGGTCCTGACCGACTTCTGGTTCAACCACTTCAACGTCTTCGTGGACGACGGCTTCGACCGGTACTCGATCTCGTCCTACGAGCGCGACGCGATCCGGCCGCACGCGCTCGGCCGCTTCCGCGACCTGCTCCAGGCGGCCTCGCTCCACCCGGCGATGCTCTACTACCTCGACAACTACCTGAACACGGTGCCGCGGCGGGTCGGCAACCGCGTGACCGGGGGGATCAACGAGAACCAGGGTCGCGAGCTGCTCGAGCTGCACACGGTCGGCGTCGACGCCGGCTACTCGCAGATGGACGTCGTCGAGGCCTCGCGCTGCCTGACCGGCCACGGTATCGACAACCTCAATACCTCGGGCGCCTACCCGTATCGGACCGCCAACCACGACAACGACTCGAAGCAGGTCTTCGGCCTGTCGGTCGCGGCGGAGCCGCGGCGAGGGCGACGTCCAGAAGCTGCTCGACCATCTCGCGAGCCACCCGGCCACCGCGCGGCACATCGCGAAGCGGCTCTGCGAGCGCTTCC